>CANMSB010000001.1 GCA_947500445.1 uncultured Flavobacteriaceae bacterium
GATTCCACGATATCGGGAATCCCGTCGTTATCGTCGTCCAGGTCCACGGCATCGGTCACGCCGTCGCCGTCGGAATCCATGACCTCCCTGTAGTCCACTTCCGGTGTGCCGGTATCGTAGAGGTTGGGAAGATCGCTGGCCCCTCCGTTCTGGTCGTCGTTGACATCCACGGGCATACCGGTATCGTCCACGTCATCGAAAGTGTCGAGCAGTCCGTCGCCATCGGTATCGGTAAGGGTCCCGTTGTCGGAGAACCCTGCTTCAAGGGTGTCCGGAAGTCCGTCGTTGTCGCTATCGGTATCGATATAGTCGGGCAGGTCCTCCGCGGCGTCCCCATCGGTATCGGTAGGTTGTGTTATGGGTGTGCTTCCTGAGAAGTCGGGGTCGTACTGGTTGTCGATACCGTCGTTGTCGTCGTCGGCCTCCAGTGGCGGTCGGTATGCTGCCGTTGTCTGTGCCTCTACGTTGTCGGGTATCCCGTCGTTGTCGGCATCGATATCGAGGAAGTCGGCGCCCTCGGCGCTGTCGGAGTTGGGTGTTTCCAATGGCGTCCCGTCCGTTACGCTCCCGCCGGTATCGTCCAACGCGTCCTGTAGCCCGTCATTATCGTCGTCCACCATTGAGGTGGGGTCCCCCGGCACGGGGTAGTCCACCTGTCCGTCGCCATCGGTATCGGTACCGTTGGCCTCGAGGATGTCGGGTATCCCGTCGTTATCGGCGTCCCTGTCGAGATGGTTGGGGGTCCCGTCCCCGTCCTTGTCGAACCCGGGCTGTACCGCCCCGTTGTCGTCGCCCACGGTATCGTTCCCGTCGTTATCGTCCAGATATGCCGGCACGCCGTCCATATCGTTGTCGGCATTGGGATCGCTCCCCCCCGATTCCACGATATCGGGAATCCCGTCGTTATCGTCGTCCAGGTCCACGGCATCGGTCACGCCGTCGCCGTCGGAATCTATAGCGGAACCATTAATGGTAATGGTCAAGTTGGCGGAATCGACATTTCCAGAATTGTCGATAGTGTCGATTAAGGTATAGGGAATTACATCGGTCAAGGTATCCCCAATCAAAAGATTTGATACCAAGGGATTGCTGGTGTCCGGTATGTAGGAGTAGGTTCCATCCCCGTTTACGATAATGAATCCATAGGTGGTGGCTATTTGAGTTCCCACATTTCCGTTATTGCCATCTACTGCGCTGATACGTGGTACGGCCGTACTTTGCCAATTAAGATCTGATATTCCGGCAATTTGCCCTGCATTGTCGGAAGCTGTAGCATCTGGTCCGTAGTTATAGCTCAATACTACTTGATCGACAGGCGTATCAAAATAAATATTTATGTTACCATGTGCATCTTCCGGTGGAACTACCCCGGTCCCATAAAACGTATTCGTATTCGGCTGCATTACCGACCCTGAAACTTGTGGAATAAACGATACGTTCGTTCCCGATAACAGACCGGAAACCTGCATTTGATCTTGCCACGAATCGTTTTGGGACCAATCGATATCGGAAATGGTAAAGGAAAAGTTTACGATGGGTTGGTCAAAATCAATGGTCAATGTTGTACTGGGACTGGGATTGATGGAAGCATCGATTGCAAATAGGAGGTAACCGGTATGCCCGCCATTGGTCGCTGTTTGTAAGGAAACCTGATTTTGGCCGGGTATCCCGATTCCTCCAGGATCTGTAGATGTAAAATCGAGGGTGACACCATCCACCGTTCGGGAAAGGCCGTTAACAGGTTCCAGATTGGCGAATTGGTTTTCCCAAATGAGTTGGGATAGTGGTCGGTCGCCACTGTCGGTACCAAAACCGTCATCGTCAAAAATAACATTTCCAGTAGCTGCGGAACCCCATACAGTCACCGTATTGGTATTGTCGGTCGCAATCGGAAGTTCATCCACCCCATTAATGGTAATGGAAACATATCCATAGTCGATATTACCGTTTGCATCTTGTATTCCGTAAGAGATAATGTCGGTCAGCACCGTTCCGTTTTTTAAGCCCAATACGGCGATGTTCGTTTCATCCACATCATAGGTATAGGCGCCATTCGCCATTACGGTTATGGTTCCGTAGGTGGAGTTGAAGGGATTGTTTACACTGGCAGAATATCCATTTACTTCGGAAACGGAAAGTGTGTCCCCCGATGAAAGATCGGTATCATTGGCCGCTAAATTTCCAGAAACGGTAGAAGTATCGTCTGCCGATACGGAATTGGTGTCATCAAAAGCTTGTGGGAGGTATTGAACATTGATAAAGGCATCGGCGCTGGAAGTACCTTGAACATCGGTTACGGCGACCGTCATGGTACGTACACCCTCGGTGGCACCACCGGAACCGCGTTGGTTTCCATACAGAAAGTTGGCCATAAAAATGTTAAAATTCGCTACGGGAATAGGACCGGAGCCACTATCGGTTATGGAAAATACTCCAGGACCGGTGTTCGTAACCGTCAGGGTACTGCCTCCCGCCGTGATATTGGATGGGCCTGCCGTGGTGGATAAATTATAGACTGCGCCAATCCCTCCGGTACCACTGTCTATGATACCAACAAATTCGTCATTCGTGTCCGTTACCCCAACAAAGGATATTGTCGCGTTTAAGATGTTTCCGTCATCGGTAGAAACTGCGGCACCAAATTCTACGGTCGGGCCTACCGAGCCCGAAACGGGTTCGGAAACTACATTGGAGTTTACGCCGGCTTGGGTACCGTTCAAATCAATTACCGGTGGTGCCATTGTCGGGAATTGGAGAAAAAATAGTGCGGTAGTCGCCTTTTTTTGAGCCCCAAAAACATTTTCGTTAGGGGCAATACATAGCGGATTATCGTTGGCTATGGAATTCGCGCTTACGGCAGCTGTTAAAGGTAGGAATAGAAAAATCAAGAAACATGAAACCTTTTTTCCAAGTTGGGTAAGAGAAAAGGATTCGTTTGTGAAAGGGCGAACGTCGTACTTCATGATAGGTAGCATGGATCTAAAAGTTAAAATGGTCTTAAAAAAGGAGCGATAAACCTAGATTAATTTTTCTTAAACTTTCATTTTTTGTTGTAAAATCTTACAAAAATGATGTGTAACGTAATTTTAATATTGATAGAGAATACATGCCGTTAGGATAATCTATCAAATGAGACGTTTCCTTTTTTAATCAAATAGACCGTGATTGCTTGAGTATAGGAGGATGTGCTAATAGGTGATGGAACCAGATTCCATGCTCTTTGTACGCAAAGGCCTAGGGTACGACACTTTAATGAATAAGTCTAAAGGAAAAGGGTATTCATCCATTAGTGTTTTACCGTTCCGAGGGTATAAGGGAATGAAGATTGGAAACACAAAAAGCCCCTGCAACCAGGAGCTTTTCTTACTGTTTATATGTTAAAGGAATACTTTTGAGGGAAAGTCGGTCAGGCGGCGACGGCTTCCGGCTTGTGTAAGCTTACTACCGTCAGTACCGCTATACCATTTACCCAATAGTAATAGGCATCGATACCTTGAAAGGAAAAAATAAAGGGCGCAATCACAAATAGGACCGCTACCAAAAAGTCGACCGTTAGATGCATTTTATATGGCACCACCCTTACGATCCCCAAGTGATGGTCCGTTAATACGGTCAGTACAAACGCCGCGATACCCACGATCAACGATAAATATAGGGCCATGCTGTTCGTACCGCCCAAGCCCAAAAGAAAGGGTAGTACCATTAACGCTATTGCTACAGGATAATCCAAAAAAGCATGGATCCGTTTCGTTACAAATTTCATAATTGAATAGATTTAAAGGTTTTTAAAAGTGTTTTTATACAGTTGTTTCCGGTTGTTTTACTCCGAAGGCGTCGGTTTGGTTCTATTTTTTTGGCCGACCAAAGCTGTTCGGGATGCAATACGATAGTGTTCAAGAACAAAAAATACGTTTCCTATTTTACGCGAAACGGGTTAGGTTCGACCCGGGATTTGGTACCTGTATCACATCCTAACCTTCTACATCGTAGCCGGTCTTTTAAGGATGATTACATTGCAAAGATGGGCCTATATACTAGTTTGGACGCTACAAAAAAAGGACGAAGAATTGTACTTTATGTTTGGGTTTGGAGATGCGTGTTTAGAATGATGTTCCAAGAATTTTGTAGCCAGGTCGGTTTTTAAAGATGGTCGATTGGGTTTGGACGAGATCTACAACCATTGCCGCGGCAGGGTATCATAGGTAGGGCAAGGTGTTGTAGACATGGATTTGCTTTGACGAAAATATGCCCCATCGCCGAACTTTACCGGCACCACCTTTAGGGGCCCCTGATTTTCGTTTATCACCTTTAAGTGGCTCTAGGAAAGAACGGCCATTCGTAAGTATTGACGATTGGACGGATACCAATGAATGCGACCGGCCCAAAAAACGTTTGGAGGCAATCGTTTTTTGGGCTGTCGGGACAATTTTAAGAAGCTTTTAGCAGCGCTTCGGTTATACGGTTATAGGCTTTTCTACTGAACGTTTCTTTCCAGACGGTACCCGAAACGGCAACAAGCTGTTTTAGCTACTTTGATACAAGTGGTGAAATGTTGTCTTTTTTTGTTTGAATTCCGTAGGAGTGCTTTGGGAATAGTGTTTGAAGAACCTTGAAAAATGGTTGGGTTCTTCAAACCCCAGTTTTCTGGAGATGGATGTAACGGATTGTCCTTCCCACAGCATCGATTTGGCGGTATTCACCAGCTCGAATCGTATGAGTTGACCAAGGGAGGTATTCATTTTATGACGTACTTTAACGGACAACGCTTTTATGGAAAGGTTCATTTTATCGGCGTAAAATTCAAGGGACCTTTCTTGGGTGTGGTATTTTTGAAGCAGCTCCAAAAGGTCTTGCGAGAATTGGTCGCGATGTTCAAAATCAAAGTTTTCACGAAATTGTTTCGGGCTTTGTCCGGTCGATTTTTTAAAGAAGCGGTTGAAATAGGCGTCATCCTTAAACCCCAGATCATAGGATACTTCTTGAATCGTTTTCTCGGTAAATGCAACTTCTTTTTGGCTTTCGTTTAGTCTTTTGGATTGGATCAGACCGGTAAGGGATAGCCCAACTTTGTTTTTGAAAAGCGCTTGAACGTTATACCCTCGATCATTGATCTGGTTCATAAGGTCGTTACCGGACAATCGGTTTGCATATTCTTTATCGATAACTTCCTTGATATCGAAGATAACCTGATACTCTTCCTTGTTGGCATTGAACGGATTTTGCCAATACCACTGTTTGGAGGCGACGGTCATAATATCCGTAGCCGTATTGGCGGACAAACGCTCCGATAAAAAAGAGCTGCATTCCGTGCATTCCGGTAAATCGATATATCCCAAGGAAACCAAATGCTTGAACAATACACGGAATTCCGAGGCATGCAATTTTCCTTGGTCCGAAAATTCAATTTTACGGACCCTAAAATTGTCCGATAAAAATTTAATGTATTGGCCTTTTTCTAAAAAAATGGCTTTTTCCTGCCAGTCGAAATAATTCTTAAAATCGACTTGGATGCTTCCCGTTCCAGAAATGATATGGAAGAGCGAGTGCCGTTCCATCAGGTAGACCTTATTGATTTCGGGATGGAATTTTTCAACGTTTTGCATAAGCGATAGTCGATTACGGGGTAGCGCTTTCGCGGCTCGATTTCAAACGGGGTTCTCACCAAGTAGTACGGGAGGCCTTGCACCCATCTCATTTCTTTGTCGTAGTTTTTGAAAAAACCTTAAGCCGAATTGTAGAAATTATTCCCTCAAGAAAATTGGTAGTAGTATTCCTTCCAAAGCGATGATGGAACGTTTTGTTCACCGTTCATACAGGATTTGGAGCAACACAAACAATTATTTTGGGTCCCTACCGCTAAAGTGAATACTTTTCCATTAATGGGAGTTTTTGTCGTGGTCACCGGGAATCAGCATGCCATTACGGCAACGGAAGTCTTATTTCCTTGGGATTAAAAGAGTTTTTATTTCCCACGTTGCTCACGCAATAACAAAGATTTCCACTCCTTAAAACCGCTTATAATGTTTGATGCAGATACCTACAACATACCGCATTGGGAAGCAGATTCCGATATGGAACCTGAGGTGTTCACCGAAAAAAAAAGTTACGATGCTAAAAACAGGCCAATTCAGGAACATACCGGACGGCTTGGAGGAACCCTTTCCGTTGTAGACTACACGTATAACCAGGCAGGGCTGTTACGTGAAGTAAGGGGTAACATTGCCCAAAAAGGGCCATTGGTATATGTACGGGATATCCAATATGACGAAAAAGGACAACGGAAAGCGATTTTTTATGGGAACGGTTCGGTTACAAGGTATGGATACGATGAAACCTCTTTTCGACTGGTACGAATTAGAACCGTGAATACTTCGGAAACGCTTCAAGACCTTAATTATACCTACGATTCCGTTGGAAACCTGACCAGTATCGAAAATTTGGCACAGGACACCATTTTTTTTAACAACCAGATGACCGTTCCTGGCCAGACTTTTGTTTATGACGCCCTGTACCGGTTGATAACCGCCAAAGGACGGGAACACATGGGACAAGCGGGCGTACATGCCAGTATACCGGATTCAAGGATAGACCATTTGCGAACCGCATTGCCACATCCCGGTAATGGAACGGCGCTTCAAAAATACCGCCAACAATATACCTACGATGCTACGGGAAACTTGCTCAATATCCGTCATTTGGGCGGTTTGGGGAGTTTAACGCATCGGTGGACCAAAACTTTGGGTTACAACAATAATGATGGAGATCGCCAACGTTTAGGGGTAGCACAAACCGTTAAAAAGAACAATCAATTGTTGGACTATACCCAAGGCGCTGACGTACAGCGTTACACGCATGATCCTCATGGGAATATGGAGGGATTGCAACCAAATACACCGCAACAGTTCGGTTTAACATGGAACTGTTTCGATCGGTTAACGCATGTATCCATTATTCAGGGCACTGCCCACTATTGGTACACGATAACAGGAACACGCAACCGCAAAACGATTACCGATGGCAACCGCATAACTAAAGAACGGGTGTATTTCGGAAATTTGGAGGTCTACCGCGAGTTCGACCCAGATGGTTCGGTGCGATTGGAACGGGAGTCGTTCCATATCGCGGGCAATGCTGGTCGGGTAGCCTTGGTGGACACCAAAACGATCGCTGCTGGATCGGACACCACTGCCGATCGGTCGGTACGGTATCAGTATGCGGATCATCTGGGGTCTTCGGCCTTGGAATTGGATGCTTCGGGAGCCCTTATTTCGTATGAGGAGTATTATCCCTACGGCACCACCTCGTACCAAGCGGTGGATCAAAGCGTAAAGGCCGCTGCCAAACGATATCGGTATACCGGTATGGAACGGGATGAGGAAAGTGGGATGAACTACCATACCGCACGTTATTACCTGCCGTGGTTGGGAAGATGGTCGAAACCTGATCCCATTGGCACCAATGGAGGGATCAACCTTTATGAATACTGCGATTCCAACCCTATAAATAAAATAGATCCGGGAGGGTTGGATGGTTTTAGCCTGTCGCCGAGTCGTTTTAGCCTTTTGGACGAGTCAGATCGACTACGGCTCGATCCCATCGATCCGGATTTAACGGTACCCGAGGTTTCATCACCGGGCCCCGTGGCCGCCACCGATGCTGGAAGCGGGAACACCACTGCGGCCGCGCCCGATACTACTACGACCACTTTTGGGCCGTTAACGATCGATAATGGTCGTTTGTCCGGTTATCCCCTTATTCCAACAACACCCTTGTCGGAGTCGGGAGATTTCTTTTACGCTCCGGGACGGTACTTTTTTACGGACTTTCCCTTGGTAAGTATTATTTCCTTTTCCCAATACACGAACTCCAATCAAAGAATGCAGTTTGGCCAGACAACGGGGAATGCCCGTAGCGATTCCTATACCGCTTTACGGGTGGGAAACGACCGTTTTCATTTGGATGTGGGATATCGTTCTACCATGGTTTCCAATGATGCCTCGCTCCATCAAATGCAACAGGTAGAGGAACAACGGGTAGGGGTGTTGGGACTACAGTTAGGACCTGTGGGTCTTGCCTATTGGAACGATCATGCGTTTTGGCCGACCGGGGACGGGGGCGATCAAGGGGATACTGCGGGCGCCAGCCTGTCCTATATCCCTAACAACGGCATCGATATGGGCAGTGGATGGTTGTTGAACAATCTGAGTTTAAATTTGAGAATGGCGACCGGAATTCCGGTGAGGGGAAGCGAGGCTTTGGAAGGCGGAGATGTAATATATCAAGAAGTGATACGTCCCGACATCTCGAGGGGAGATCTCTTTTTACAAGGGCAATTGTCCAAAGGAAACTATAACCTCGACATCGGTGCCGGGATCGATAGTGGACTGTTACGACATGCCATTCAAAGCGATTTGGTACATCGAAATCTGGATATCCCGGAGTTTCGGTCCGAAAGCCATTTTGGTGCCTATTTGTTCGTTAGGGGATATTTTGGAAATTGAGTTTTGGGAATCAAGCCCTATACCTTTGTTTTGGACTCATTTGAATTCTGGTCAATTGATGTCATTAGCGCTATTGCGCTCTTGTGCTATTCTTAAAATCGGTAATGGAAAACGAAAGGTATGTGTAAACGATTCTTTTTTGGTCATAGCATCGCTACCGCCCTTATGGTCTTCAAATTCGAAGTTAATGCTGGCATCTGCAAAGGCCTTTGCAATGGTTCCAGAACCGATATTATATTTTCTGGCAAAAATTTCTTTCCATGCCTCCTGACTGCTTTTGGAATGTTCACTGGTGTAGGTCAGTTCCCCTCTTTTTTGCCGTACTTCGATAACCACCCGTTTTGCGCTATTTAAAGTTATCGCCTGTGGTTTAAAATAGTAGTCGCCTTTGACCATGCTCGTTGGAATTTCCTCGATAAATGGATGGCCATGAATGGAAAAAATAGGTGTGGTATCGCATTTTAATTCCACCTTGCCCAAGCGTACCACTCCATCCTCGGATCGGGCAACGTTGAAATGTTTTAGATATAAAGATCCACAACTGACATAAAAACTTCCTAGTAAAGGACCATCTTCGGCGCGAAACAATAAGGTCAATTCGATTGTTCTAAAATCTTTTTTTTTGCTCATTTGATTTGAATTTTTAGGTGCTTCGTTTATTCTGGATAATGGACCACTATTTTGGAAATTTTACCGTCGAGGCCATTTTTTCGGGTATAGTTCATTTCGATATTGCTACTATATATCGACTGTTCAAAGGTGCGAATGCAATAATTGAATATTTTTTTCTTGACCAGTATTATGGCAAAATCATCATTCTCCTTGCCTTTTGGGTTATCGTATACTTTTATTACCGTTCCTTTTGGTACTTGAATCAGGTTTACCGAACGGGCCTCATCGTTCTTCTGGGCACGTCCATCAAAATTTTTGTTCCCAATACTCTGTACCACATCTTGATCGCATCCGTTTCCTTCATAGAAGACGATTCGCGTACCCTCATTTGTTTTTGTGTCTAAATCATTTTGGGATGTTGTTCTCCCTTCGTCGTCGGTTTCCTTTATTTCGGAATCCTTGATTTCCTTTGGTTGCTCGTCGTCCACCAATATTGGTGGCATTTCTTCCATTTTTGGTTTAAGGAAAAAGTACAGGGCGGTACCCGCTACCAAAGCAATGAGTAATATCCAACTGGTTTTTTGCTTTTTCATGAAATCATGTTTAATTGTTGTTGAAAAGTACTGTTGTTTGAAATTATCGATTACGAAACTATAGAGAAGCCTTAATAATGATTTTCAGGATAGTTCCAAAACTTTGTACAATGGTCTCAATTGGATTTTTTACCTAATTTTCTGTTGGGGAAGGAGCCATCGTGGTCGATAATTCTTGGATGCCGGTCATGGGAAATCTACTTTTTTGGCGTAGGTAGCAATCAATTTGTTGTCTTTTGAACGATACCCGTAATACACCTTGTTTTGAGTGATGTCGTTATTAGGACAAAAGTTACTTTTGTCCATACCGTATGTCGGTATACCGGTTCGGGTTTAAAAAGTGCTTTATCGTATGCTTTGCAATGGCCCTCCCTTGTCTTTTTCCCTCTTCCGTTGCAAAACCAAAGTGATATCCGTTCATGATCCTTGAATCGGCACATTCGTTTGCGGCCTCGTCCAAATCAGAATAATACCTTGTTTTTGAATTTGGCAAAGCGGTCGTTGATTGCATAGCGAACGAAACTTTGGCAGTACCGTAAATATGGGTTAAAATTTCTGCTCCCGCGGCACCGGTCGCCGCATGGGCCGAAGGATATTCGGGCCAAGGCGGGGTCACCATTTCCGGTTTCCAGTTTCTGTCTCCCCTTGTTTTTGCATTACCGTCCAATGCCGCATTTTTGATTGCGGTATAAGGCCTCCAGGTATCATAGTGATATTTGCTTTCCAAAGAGGCCAGGTAGAGGTCGTAGAGGTTCATGTTCAAGAGTGCGAACATTCTATTGGCAGCTACAATGGGTAGGGCTTTTTTCCGTGCCGTAATACGGCCGATCCTGTTCCAACTGTGTTCCCCGAATTCGGCCCACCAATGGGCGTAATCCGTTTGATCCGTTGTTCTCGCGCCACTATTTTTTTTCCCGAACGTTTTTACTTGCTCAAAGCTTTCCGCATAAGCCTGCGAAGCAATTGAGGGTGGGGCGGGAGATCGGAATTGGGTAAGGGAATCCAAGGTGAAGGGGCGTGCCACTGAAAAATCAGGTTTCAACACCCAGTCATAACCTGGGGTGTACCGATAGTTTCCCGGTTTGGTCATAGGGGTATAGTTCCCTTGTTTCCTATGCCCGTCATTTTTTCGAAATACGATCAAGTTGTTCGCTAGCCGTTCTCCAAAAGCGGTGGCCTCCGATCGGTTACTGGTATGGGGTATATTTTGCAACCACGCTTCGCAGACCATAGCGATAGTATCTTTCCTATCGGGGTACGCTTCCGTAAGGATTGTCTTGGTTGCCGTAATAGAGGCCGCTAACGGGTCAATTTTAGGGGCGCTTCCTTTAAAATGGTACGTTTTGTACTGAGAAGTCCTCGAATTGAAGATGTCATGTATGGCCAAATGTACCATGGCCAAAGCCCTCACACCGATAAACGAATAAAACTGATCGTGTTCGTTGGCAATGGTATAGGTGAATTTGTTTATCTCCAGTACGAGTTCGTTTGAAACATTTGACAAATCCCTATTGGCGGAAAGGGTTCCTAATGTTTTACAGGAAGCTAGGGTAAAACTCAGCAATAAAGGTAAGATGCAATGTTTTATGGCAGGTGTAAAAGTAATGCGGTTATTTTGATTCATAAGGAGCTCGGTTAAAAGTTGAATCAAAAGTAGATTTCTGGTAACGTTAAAGGATTCACTATAGTTCCAAAAGTTGTTCATTTGGTTTCAAAAGCGGTTTTGTAAAACCTTTTAGATTGTTCGCCAAATTACTAAAGGCACATACCGTCAATACGGCACCTATACCGATGCCACTGGAATTATCTGCAAGTGGCATCGTTTCGGTTTTATAGCGGAGGTTTTTGCGCGTTCTTGTAAGCGGATGGGGAAACACCATAAAGTTCTTTAAAACACTTTGTGAAATACGAAAGGCTGTTGAAACCTACTGCATAGGCAATTTGAGATACGTTGTCGCTTTGCCCTTCCAATAATTGGGCCGCCCGTTTTAATCGGAAATTACGCATCAATTCGCCCGGGGCATGGTCGGTAAGGGACTTTAGCTTACGATGCAATTGTGTTTTACTGATTCCCAGTTCCATTTGCATTTGCGGTACCCCAAAATCGGGATTCCGATGTTGTTCTTCCAACAACCGCAATACCCTTTTCAAAAACGCCTCGTCCATTGAATTCACTGTTATCGCGCTGGGTACTATGGTGGCTTTCGTCCCGAATAGCTTTCGAAGTTTGGCCCGTTCCAGGATTAAGTTTTTCACCCTTACTTTTACTTCCTTGCCGTTAAAAGGTTTGGTCAAATAGACATCGGCACCCATTTCCAAGCCTACTATTTTATTCTCGACACCCGCTTTTGCCGTAAGCATGATTATGGGGATATGGCTGGTTATACGGTCCGATTTTAGTCTTTTACAAAGCGTTATCCCATCAATTTTGGGCATCATTACGTCCGTTATTATCAAATCAGGGACCAATTCGATCGCTTTTTCCAAGCCCTGCTCCCCATTTGTCGCCTCGATTATTTCATAGGTTTCTTTTAACTGCTCCTCAATAAAGAACCGCATGTCTTCATTATCCTCTACAATCAGTATTTTGTTTGCATGTATGGCACTCGGAACACTACGTCTTATTGCCGTAATAGGGGGTGTTTCCAAAAGGGATGCCGATTTTGAAATCGATTGGTCGAATACGGCTTTATGGGACTTTATTTCTTCCATGGGCAGCACCACCTTAAAACTGCTTCCTTTTCCCAATTCACTTTCCACATAAATTTCCCCTTGCATCAGTTCTACCAACTCTTTGGTCAAGGCCAATCCGATACCGGACCCTTGCTTTTCCCTGGTATAGCTATCGTCCATCTGAAAAAAACGATTAAAAATATGCCCAAGTCCTTCGGGAGCAATTCCCTGGCCATAATCGGTTACCTTAATATGAAGGGAAGCTTCTTTGTACACTGCGGCTATTTTTACCGCCGCCCCATCGTTTGTAAATTTAAAGGCATTGCTCAATAGGTTATACATGATTTTTTCAAGTTTATCCCTGTCGAACGCTACCCATAAAAATGTCGAAGGAACCTTTACTTGGTAATCCATCCCCCGTTGCGCCGCATGAGAGCTAAAGGAGGATGCCGCCGAACGGATGCATTTAAAAATGTCTCCTTCTGAAGGATTGAGCTTTAGCTTTCCATTATCCAATTTTGATAGGTCCAAAAGCTGGTTCACTAATTTTAATAAGCGGTCGGCATTTCTTCGGATCATTCTTACATTGGAAGTGGTCAATATTTGGTCGTTTGATGATTCCAAAGCGTCTATTGGCCCTTTTATTAAGGTCAAAGGCGTTCTAAATTCATGGGAAATGTTTGCGAACAACCTCGTTTTCATGCTATCCAGTTCCTTCAAACGATTGGTTTGTGAAAGCAACAAGCTATTTTTTTCGGCCAGTTCTCCCGTACGTTCATTGATCAGGTTTTCAAGTGCGTAGTTTTTTCGTGTCAAACGAGTGGACTTCCATTTCCATAGCATCAAAACCGTTCCCATGATCATGGCCAGATAAAGAGTATATGCCCACCACCTTAGATACCAAGGCGAAAGAATCTTAAAATGATAGGAAGCCGGTTCCCCTAAATTTCCCTGGGAATTTTTACTCCTTACACGAAAGGTATATGTTCCTTTAGGCAAATTGGTATACTCCTTACGGTTTGCCGTAGAAAAGGAAGACCAATTTTCATCGTACCCGTCCAAGCGATACTGGTAGGTATTGGAAAATTCATTAAAAAAACTAGGATTACTAAAGTTAAAACTAAAGTTGTTTTGCGCATGGGGTAATGAAGGCCCTCCCTCTGAAACCTGTACTTTGTAGCCGCCAAACAATATGGAATCCGTTTGGTAACCTACTTTTCTAATAATGGTCTTACTTTGCTTTTGTTCCTGTTGAACGATATTGAGGTCATACCGAAAAGTACCTTTTTTTCCTGCAAACCATGCTACATTGTTCAAGGGGTCATAAAAAAGTAATAGGGAAGCAATATATTCTTTGGCTATCGATTTTTTAATGTAAGTACCTGTTTTCTGTTTTAAGGCCAAGTATTGTATCGGGTTTTCGGAGTCGTTTTTTATGGAAAATAGAATGGTACCATAATTATCTACCGCTTCAACAAAAACGGTTTCCCCAGGGAAACCCAGTTTCGATGCCAACGTACCATCTTCATAAAATTTTTGCTCTTTTTTATTGAATCGGTACATTTTTTTATAGTACTTGGCAGAAAAGTAGACCTGGTTGTCGATTTTATATTGGTATAATACGTCATTGGGGTGGCCGTTTTTACTATCGAAACGGGCTATTTGTGGAGACTCCAATTGCAATGCTCGTTGCCGATTTTGAAATGAAACCTGGTAAGCGGCGCTAAAATTAGTGCCCAACCATAAATTTCCATTTGTCATTTCTATAACCGTATAGATCTCTTCTTTAATTTGGGGTATCGGCATGTTAAACTGCCATTGCCCATTCCGTTGTTCCATTGTCATCAAACCCTTTGTAGTACCGATGAGCACTTTTGAATCGTTCAATTTGGAACGCTTTAAACTTAAAGGATTACATTTTTGTAGGAGTTGCAAGGTTTGCTCCTTCAATTCGTAAATACCGCGTTCGCCTGCAACGAGCAACTGGTCCTTAAAAACGATAAGATCATGGATTCTAAATTGTGAATTTCCGATTTTAAAAAATGAAGGGGTCCTTTGTACGGAACTGTCTTGAACAAAAAGGCCGGCTTCGGTACCCAATACCATGCGCCCCTTAAAGCGATTCGCCTTTTGGCCCCAACCCCTGACGTTCACTTCATGTCCTATTTTCGAGTAAGCCGTATTGCGATAATTTAATTTAGTGATCCCAAAGCTTGTAGCGATCCACAAGTTGCCTTCCCGATCCTGAAAAATGTCCACGATCATTGAGGAAGAGAGGGTGTCGTCGGTGGCACGCAAAAGTTGCCTTCCAAAGGTGTCTATTACCACTAGTCCATCGCTAAGGGTGGCAATGGCAAAATTTCCACCGCGGAGCCGGGTAGCCCTCCCCAGAATGTTTTTGGTTAGAAAATCGTCCGCTTCTGTTTTAAAAGGTGTTATAGTACCGGAATCATATAATTCCAAATTTCTTGAGTTGGTACCGATCAACACTTGATTTTCTTTAAATGGCAGTATAAAGCGAATAGGGGAATCATTGTAACGGGCGCCATTTTTTAAGGGTCTTAGGGTATCTTTTTCAAGAACATGCAATCCTTTGCCCGAATGTAGTATTTGAACATATAGCTTTTGATCGGCATAGCTCGTTCGTATCGATTGCCCTGCTGCTACGGGCCAAGCTGTAAAAGCATCATCTTTCCATCGCAGTAAAACGTTCAACCCATTAAAGAAAACCCCTTGGGGAGTGGCTTGCAACTGCCAAACGGCCAAGTTCTCCCTATGTTTTGCATCTAAATGCTCCAGTAGCGATACATATTTTAGGTTTCCCATACTATCGGTGTCCAAATACCCAAGTTCTCCGTTCCCCCCTACATAAATCTTTCCGTTCCGATCTTTGGCAAGCGACATAACCCGGCCTTTGTTCGGTAGCGATAAGTAATCCCAATTACTGCCATCATAGATCAATAACCCCTTGTTACCAATATATAACAGCCCATTATCTCCTTGTACAATTACGTTGTTAAAAGGATCTTGGCCATAAATGTCGGGAGTGTACCTTTCATAAAAGGGAAACCCGCTTTCTTTTATGTGAATGGGAAGTTGGGGGTGTTGCGCGCCTACGATAGCCGGTAAAAAGAGGAAACCAAAAAGTACCCCCATTAAAAAGATTTTTTTTCGATGTGTTCTTTTCATTTTTTGGTCCATAAGGCTTTGGGGTTGCTAAGGGCCCTTTAAAATACAGATAGTTCACCGAAAACTTTTCCCTATAGTCCCAAAAGATAATACAAGGGTGCCAGAAGCGTTTTTCTTCGGACAGTTGCGTGTTTTAAAAATTTTGGCGAAGAAACACGGGTATTACCTTGTATTTGGTACGGTTCGTATCCAGGTCATGTAGTGATAATCAAACTCCCCGGCTTTAAAGCTACCGTTAAGTTCGGGAATCGCGCTTTTCAGTTGTAAAAGCGAATCGTTCAGTTGCCAGCTTCCCTCCGTATGTACGCTGTCCTGAAATTTAAGGGCTATTATCCCTTGCTCATTATCTTCATAAGCAGTGACCCTATAGATCTTGAACTTGTTTTCGGGTGCGACCAGGGCGTCAAAATGTTTGAGCATAACGGGTACCGCGCTATCGCTGTTTCCCAGGGAAGAGAGATGAACCGCGTTATAGGCCTTACGTTTGTTGTGGATATCCCCACACTTCCGATCCATACATCCACGGTGTTCGTCCTTTAAAAAGTAAAGGGTATCCGAGGTATTGTATGCATGTATGCGCCATTGCTTTACTAGTGTATTAATTGGCTTTTGATCTTCTTTTTTGAGATGAATGGTATCCAAATTCCATTCGGCTCCCTTGCGGGCACCGCCTCCAAACGAACTGAATGCTACAATTTCCTTAGGAACATATCCCTTTTTATCGATGACTTCAAAAATGAAAAGGGGAGGAGCCTCCATTTGAAACATTTCGGTCAACAAAAACTGTCGGTATCTAATTTCCGGCAATCGAAAATACCCGTTCTCGTCCGTTTTGGTTTCTCCAACCGTACAATTGGTAACGGGATTCCCTTCAAAGTCGGCTATTGTTCCATATAGTCCCGGACGTCGGAGCCGTGACACACAAGAAGTCAAAACTATACAAAGTAGGACAATCGGTAGGTGTTTCATTGGTTACAATTATTATTGTGACGCACGTACTTCAACGGAATACGCTTCCCAAGCATACCTAGGGGTACAGTCCTTTAACGGGTCTTCCGTATTACAGGGCATTCTGTAATTTTTTAGAAATCAAGAAACCGCTGAACGCTGAAGCTGTACCGTTACGTTGATGCAATGTTGAAATATAAGTCATTCTTTTTCCGAGAACTTAGGCTTTTTAAATGGATATCAATTCCGTTTCCCTCTTATGGCATTTAATTTGGACAATGCTACCGATTTTTTTCTTGAAACCGATGCCGTCCACCATTTGGCCCATTTCTTCCGTTAAATCATAGGTACACCTCCATTGTCCAAGGAAAAACGAACTAATAAGACAAAGATATTCCTACTTTGTATAAATTGGAGTAGTATCGATGTGAAAAAAGGTTGCTTAACCGGGGGTATTCGTATTCCCCGTTCTTAAAATAAAGAGAGAAAAATCGGTATTTCGAAACGGTAGTGCCCATATCGGTTGTAATTTTCCCCAAGGCCGAAACAACCTACAAAAGCTGGGATAAAACAAATTAATGTCGGCTAGTTGGTGACAGCGCGGTACCGTCACCGGGAACCGTCTGAAAGTGCGAAAGTGAGTTGCCGAATTCGGACTCATAAGCAACTTTGGCCCGTTCGACAAAGGCCGGAACGGCTTTTTTATGGATAAGGTTCAAGGTGCATCCGCCAAAACCGCCGCCCATCATTCGGGCACCCAGTATCAGGGGTTCGCTCTTTGCCAAGCGTACTAGAAAATCCAGCTCTGGACAACTTACTTCATACAAAATGCTAAGGCCCTCATGGGTTTTATAGAGCAGTTCGCCCAGTTTTTTCAAGTCGTTCTCCTTTAACGCCTTTACTGCTTCCGATACCCTTGCTATTTCAGCAATCACGTAGGTGCAGCGCTTATAGGCTTTAATGCCCAAATGGGTTCCTACGGTTTCTAGCATATGCGGACGGACCTCCCGGAACGATTTTTCGATACCGTACGTCCTTGCCAGTAGATCGAGGCTAGTTTCACATTCCTGTCTTCGCTCATTATAGGCCCCTGTGGCCAGATCGTGGGCAACGTTGGTGTTTAGTAACAAGATACAATGGTCCCCCAGGTCCATTGGAATATACTCAAAATCAAGGGTAAGGCAGTCCAAATGGATAAGATGGCCCGCTTTACCGTGGACGGATGCAAATTGGTCCATAATACCGCATTTGGTGCCGACATAACGATGTTCTGCCGATTGGCCGATCTGTACCAGCTCCAAGTTGGACAGCTTTAGCCCGAAAAGTGAATTGAGCCCAAAGGCAAAACCACATTCCAAGGCCGCTGATGAGCTGACGCCCGATCCTACGGGTATCTCACTTCGGATATGGCATTCAAAACCCTCTAGACCGGCACTTCGTTCGTGGATTTCGCAAAGCACTCCGATCAGATAATTGTGCCAGCCTTTGTCGCTTTTTTCCAACTGTTCCAGATTTAAGGATAAGGTTTCCCCGAAATCTTCGCTTATGATGGAGCAATGGTTTTTTGAACCGTTCTTTCGAAAGGTCAAAAACATGTGTTTGTCTATCGCCGCGGGCAGTACCCATCCTTGGTTATAATCGATATGTTCCCCGATCAGATTGATTCTTCCGGGCGATTTTACGATAATTTCGGAACGGTCCATGGCGAAAATTGGATTATTGTTTTCCTTTTGAGGTTAAAATACCGGCCCTCTGACCGGTAAACGTTTTAAGGTTTTGTCATCCTTACTCTGGTCAAAGATAACATTCCGCCGGGAGGTACCGCTATGTTTTGTATTTCGGAATCGGAAAAATGGTCGCTTTGGACGGTAATATTTCCCATACAATCCCATACTTGAAAGGAGACGCCCGTGCCGGGGCTTTCTTTTTCATTGGAAAGCAGCACCGAGCTACTCGGTTTTGCATTTAGGATATCGATTTTATGCCCCTTTAACGGTAGTTTTACCAAGGTGTCCGAGAACAGACCGATAATGGTATGCTCGTTTTTTTGCGCTATGAGCAACGGGTAATTTTCCGTGGGAGATGTCGGTACAAAATCTGAACTAAGCAATACCTCGTGGTTTTCGTTCCAGTACCGGGTGTAAAAAGCGATCATTTTTAGGTGCTCAGGAGTGGCATTTGTCAGCATTATTGAAATTTGGGGAACCCCAAAAAGGGTATTCATATAATGAAGGGCGGCAATTTCTACAGTTTCCTGGGCGTGCCAGGTAACCATATCGGCATGAACGGCGGTATTACCGGCCAATAGTTTAATGTCGGTAATGCGAACACGGTTCATGGTATAGTCGCCGGGGCAGTCGAAGGCACGCAACATATTACCATATTTTCGAATGGCCGGTCCGGTATACTTTTGCCGAAATTCGATAAAGATATCCGGTCGTATTTGTAACAGCGCATTCGTTATCGCTTTTAAGAGCAAGTCTACAGCAGTATTGATGGAAAGCGTGTCTTTGCCCGAAGGATCAAAGGTCGTTTCGGGATATTTTTTAAAGTCGTCGATAAAGTCCAGTTTCAGACCGTCCAAACCCCAGTTGGTGACGGCATCGACATACGTTTGTACCAAATATTGCCTGACTTCCGGGTATCTGGGATCGAATACTGGGGCCCAACGGTGGTTTTCGGTCAGGAATTTGCCCTTAAATTTGGTGTACGCTTTTGATTCTTTACCACAAAACGGAACGGAATACCAAACACCGACCTTCATGCCAATGGCCTGTATTTTTTTCACTAGACTACCAAAGTCCTCAAAACGATCAGGCTCCCAATCGCCGGTATAATCATATCCTCGATTGTTATCCTTGGTCTGCCAACCATCATCGATGATAATGGCCTCAAAACCTAGACTATGGGCAAGCGTACATTCAGCCAATAATAGCTCCTCTTCCAGATCTTGATGAAATTGGTACCAAGTGGAGTATAGCGGTTTTTTTGCGATGGCCGGGACGTTCATCGGTTTTAGGTCTTCCGAATTTTCCCACCAAAGCGCGGTATTTCGTAATGCTTCGGAAAAGTGTATGTTGCGCTGGTCCAAACGAATGTCGATACTAAAGTCGCTAATAGGGTAGTTGCATTCCGTAAAAAGAATGACCTGACAGTAAAAGAGATTGTCCTCTTCCCGGTATTTGGCGCTCAATTCCACGCGATTTACAGGATTGGAGCAGGAGAAGCACAGTATGTTTTCATCCTTATTGCCAAAAAGACAAAGTACCGGGGCGTCGATGGATATGCGCGACTCCAGGGTAGTCAATTCCCAGTCTGCCTCGATTCTTTTGGAAAAATCAGCAGTGGGTTTCCATAGTCCCTTTACGTTTACCGACGGCACTTTCCATTCCAGAACGATAGGGGAAGGAACAAATGCCTCGTTTTTTGATACGGTGAGACGGTATACCGATACCGCCTTTTCCTGTAAAATAGACGCTAGCTTACAATCGGCATCGTTTGCATTTGTTTTTATTTGAATGGTTTCGGCCATTTTCGTGAAGGTATTATCGAATGTTCGTACGTCCATTTTCCACTTTTGGTTTTTAAAGCTGTCCTTTTAGAATTAAGTTGTAACATTCAGCTACAAATTTCATACTTGCGCTATTCTCTTTAAAAGTGTTTGGCGACATACACACGGAATATTTTACTAAAACCGGGTTTTTTAAACCCTTGATAAGGGGTACAAGTGGCTTTCTGGTATTCCCGGATCGCTTTGGGTACATTGGCTTTGTCAAAAGAGCCAAGCAATATATCGCTTGGCCCTTCGGACAACTCGCTATTTAAACTAACTCAATTTGAAAGTCTCTTATTGCTCAATAACCTGGATTCTGATCTAGGTTGCCGTTAGCATCTATTTCAGAGTTCGGTATCCATACCAATTCATGTTTGCCAAGTTCAAAAACACCTCCACTGATCGATTTCGGATGTGGTCCGTGAAGTGATGTTGCGCCCAAGTAATCATCGGCAAGTCCCCATCGAACCAAATCAAAGAAACGATGTCCCTCTATGGCAAGTTCCATTGCCCTTTCGTTGATAATGGCGGTACGCATGTCTTCCTGACCGATAGTAGGGTCGGTATCGGCCAATAAGGTGAGTCCCGCACGTTCCCTTACCTGGTCGATAAAGGGAATTGCTGCTGGGGTCTGCCCATCCTCGTTCAGGGCCTCGGCGAGCATTAACAGCACATCGGCGTACCGGATGATCCGCCAATTGTTTCCTACGTTGGTTCCCAGAAAATCTACTTGGTCCCGTGATCCAAGATCCAACCCGGCATACTTTCTAGTGAATATGGCAGGCAATCCCGCGTCATCCGCTGCTTGAATGTCTTCGGCAAAGTCGGTGGTATAGTCGCTACCGCCGTATCCTGTGGCACCGGCATAATCATAAACAATGGAAGCATTGCGGCGTACGACGTCCCCTTCTGCCTCATAAAGGTCCCGTAACCATGGATTGATCAAATGGCTACGGTCCGGAGATTTGGATGGTGGGGCATAATCGATATGATAGTTGCCCATGGTCCCTGTTCCCGGAATATCGGTTCCCCAAACAAAAGTGGTCTGTCCTAAGAATTGAAGCTCGAACACCGATTCCAAATTGTTCTCGTTGGTGGTCGTAAAATTGTCCTCATACTGTTCGGCGGGCAATAGGCTATACCGGCCTACAAGGGTGTTCAAGGTTTGGTGGGCATTTTGCCATTGCCCTAAGTACAAATAGCTTTTCCCTTTCAATGCCGTGGCGGATCCTGAGGTTGGTCTACCAAGGTTGGCGCCGTCCCAGGTTTCCGGTAAAAGGGTCTCTGCTGCCTCAAGATCGGAAATGATCTGTTCCCAAACGGTGGCTGGAGCGGTCTGTTCTACCAACAGATTATCCAGGTCGGGAAGTTCGGTAATCAAGGGAACGTTCCCGTATAAATTGACCAGATACCAATAATCGAAAGCTCTTAAAAAGTACGCTTGGCCCACTAGGGGATTGCGAATTTCGGCGTCCGGTATTCCCTCTTCGTTCACCTTGGCGATAATGTTGTTGCAACGTGCTATGGATTTATAGAGCTGTTGCCAAGGCTCTACCGCCCAACGATCACCGGGATTTCCCAAAAAAGTGGACATTGCGGTATTGCTGCCAAAATCAAAAATATTGAATTCGTCCGACCGTAGCATGGCTCCGGTATGTACAATCCTTCCCCAAAAGAAGGTATCCGTAATAGGGTGAAAAGCACCGTTTACCGCCGCTTCCACTTGGGCCACGGTAGAACCAAAGTTTTCGGTAGAGGTGGCGTTGTTGTTCTGTTGGTCCAATAGTTCATCGGAACATCCCAATGTCAACAGGAAGGACAAGAAGAGCGCTCCGGGAAATCGAAATTTTACATTCTTTATCATCGTTATCATTTTTTTATTTTAAAAAGTGGCTTGTACACCAAGCATAAAAGTTCTTGCATTAGGGTAAGCCCTCGCATCGAGACCTCTTCCCAATAGAGGGTTCACAGGTGCCCGCAAACCGGGGACACCGGTGTTTCGGTTGGCACGACCGCCGTTTGTGGAAGATACGTCGGGATCGTACCCGCTGTATCCGGTAAGTACGAATACATTTTGAACGTTCAACGACAAGCGTACGTTCTTTACCCAATCCACCTTAAAGAAATCGTCGTTAAAGGTATATCCAAGGTCTATGTTTTTTAACCTAAAATAAGAACCGTCTTCCACAAAGAACGAAGAAGGTGCCTTGTTTCCTGCCGGGTCGGAGATCGATGCCCTTGGAATATTGGTATCGGTATTGCTCGGTGTCCACGAGTTCAATACATCGGTAAGCTTTCCACCATCCTGCCATAGGATACTGTAGTATCGTGCCAGGTTGTATATTTCATTTCCCTGAACGCCGTTAAAGGCCAGTCTAAAATCCCATTGTTTGTAGGTCCCGTCCAAATTGATACCATAGGTAAAGTCGGGCGTGGGGTCCCCGATGATCGTTTGGTCGTCGGCATCTATTTCACCGTTCCCATCAACATCTACCCGAACAAAATCTCCCGTTGTGGGATCTACCCTGTCCTCAACGATAAAACCATAATAGGCACCGATAGGTTGTCCGGCAAGTGTTCTGTTGACGACCCTTAGGTCTTCGTCGATGGCGGGCCCTAAAATCGGATTTGGAATTTCATCGGCCTTGCTCTCCAAGTTGAAGGCAAAATTGGTTCCTACGGCAAAATTAAAATCCCCTTCCGACTTTCGGTAGGTAAGGTCCACTTCAAGACCGCGATTGATCAAGGTACCGGCGTTTCGGGTGACCGGTAAGCTTACACCACTGGTAGATGGCAGGTTGATGGCCACCAACACATCCTCAATGTTTTTGGAGAAATAGTCCGTGGTCAAGAAAAATTTGTTATCCAGGAAGGACATGTCCACACCAATATCGAAGGTTTTTGTAGTCTCCCAGATCAGGCTCGGGTCGGCCAAGGTAGTCTGTGCCAAGCCGGTCGCCAAAGCCCCTCCGAAAGAAGTATTGGATTGGTTGGCCAAAAACACGGCTTCGGTGGGATAGAAAATATCCGGATATGATCCCAGTTCCCCATAAGAGGCCCGTAGTTTAAGAAAGTTGATTTTTTCCGAATCAAAAAAGCCTTCATCACTGATGTTCCATGCACCGGAGAAGGAAGGGAAATAACCGACCTGATTGTCCGCTGCAAATCGCGAGGAGGCATCCCTACGCAATGTCGCCGAAAAAATGTATTTACCGTCATAGTTATAATTGAAACGCCCAAAGTAGGATTCCAGTCCCGCCTCGTTGTTGGCTCCTAGCAATACCAACTCGTCACTGGCAGCCAAGGCGCTGATGGTCCGAATGTCGTTGGTGGGGGTTCCTTGACCAAAAACACCGTTGCTTTTTTGCGACTCCTTAAAAAAGGTGTACCCGAGTACGGCACCGATTTTGTGGTTTCCGAATTCCTTCTCATAATTTACGGTCGGTTCTACGAGCACATTGATGTCCTCTTGCCGAAAATCGGTCAGATCGTTTTGTTGGTTGACGTTCAGTACCGCGTCCACATCGCTCATGAAAAAGGTGGGGGTAAACTGAAAGGCGTTGGTCACTACGTAATCCATCCCAAAGTTGATGGAAGCGGTAAGGCCGTCAGTGACTTCGTAGTCCAGTTTTGCACCTCCAAAAATGGTTCTTGTCGTAACAAGGTTGTCTTCCAAAGTGGCAAGTCCATATTGGTTTACACCGCCAGGACCGTGTATATCGGCAAAGGGAGCCTCAAAACCGCCGTCATTGGCCTCGTTTCGTAAACGGAGGGTAGGAACGGACACCCCGTCCCAACCGAACCAGTTGTTTTCTTGTAGGCGCCCTTCCGTAATACCAAGGGATTCCGTTAGTCTGAATTTACCAAAATTGAATTGGCTGTTCACCCTAAAGTTGATCCTTCGGAACCCGGAACCGACCAAAATACCATCTTGATCAAAATAGTTTCCGGAGGCGTAGAAGGAGGCGTCCTCACCACCGCCCGAAATACCAAATCCCATTTCCTGTACGACCCCAGAACTTAAATTTTCGTCCTGCCAATCGGTATCCACACCGTTCCAATCCACTCGAGTGGACTCCCCATCATTTTCAAAACGCTGGTTCAGGTAATCGGTGTACTGTGATCCGTTAACATAGTCCAACTGTTTGCTTGGCGTATCGAACCCGATACGGGACCTGAAGTCCACTTGTATGCCCTGACCCGTTCGGCCATGGTTGGTTTTTATGAGAATAACCCCGTTGGCCGCCCTGGCACCATATATGGCGGAGGCCGCCGCATCCTTCAATACCGAAATATCCTGAATGTCGTTGGGGTTGATGTAGTCCATATTATCTACGAACAGACCGTCCACCACATAAAGCGGTGCTGCGTTGCTGAGCGAGTTTACCCCTCGAATGAACACATTGGCGCTACCGCCGGGCTGTCCTCCAAAACTTTCTACCTGAACACCGGCGAGTTGCCCTTGCAGCGAAGTTGTAGGGTTACTGGCCACTACATTTACGATAGCATCTTTTTTTATCGTAGCTACGGAGCCCGTAAGTTCACGCTTATTAGAAGTACCATAACCTACGATGACCACTTCGTCCAATGCTTGGGTATCCGGATTCATGAGTTGGTCGATCGTGCTTTGCCCGGCCACGGGTACTTCTTGGGTTTGATACCCAATGTAACTAAATACCAATATGGCATTTTCGCCAACACCGATACTGTAGTTTCCATCAAAATCAGTAGTAACACCATTTGTGGTGCCTTTTTCTACAATGTTCACGCCCGGTAGGGGACCTTGGTCATCCGATACGGTTCCGGAGACCGTGGTTTCCTGTGCTACGACGGTAACCATGAACAAGAGGGCCAATACCGATAATAGCCCTTTGAAGCGGTTTGTTTTCATAAGTGATGCTTTAAGTTCAGATTAATTAGTGTACTATGATAGTCTATGCTACTTGTCAAATGTAGAAAAAAAATGATGATAAAATATTTTTAGGGCATAAAAAATAAGATTTTAACAATTAAAGGTGAGAATACTAGGAAAGCTTCAATTAGGGGAGGTGTCGTATTTATAGCGATCCCCGATCTATCAAAGTTGTGGGAACTATCGTTTTTAGGCCGCTCAGGTTACGGATGTTGGTCGCGGTATCACGGGCCATTTCCTTAAAGTCCGTAGATATGGTGGTAATGCCCCCGGATATGATTTCTTTTACAATATGGTCGTTAAAGGACAGTACGCCCAAATCTTTACCGATTCTAAAATCATTGTTACGGCAGTCCTTTAACAAGGACCATAGATCGGAATCATTTATAAACAGGTAAAGCCGATCTTTGGCGACACTATCAGGTTCATATTGTTCTAAAACGTCGAAAGGCAGTCCATGATCACTGCAAAAGTTTCGAAAGGATCGTAATATTCCCGCTGGATAATCGCGGTCGTTCCGGAAAAAAAGGACCAGCCGTTTATACTTTTTAATTTTATGTTTTAAATGCACTAAGTTGTCGTAGGTACTTTTTTCAAACTCTTGGGTCACGTAAGAATAGGTATTGCCCAAATCGATGAAACGGTCGACAATCAGTAGTTTTTCCGGAGCTAGCGTACCAAGCAATCGCCTGCTGCGCTCACTTTCGATCGGCGCGACTATGTACATGCCGTATTTGCCACTGATATTGGCATAGATGGTTTCAAATACATCATCATTGTTGTGATGGAAAAAGACATCGATCTGTACCGAATCACCAAATTGCTTTCGAAGCGAGTTGTAGAACTCCTGTTGGAAGCGTTGAAAGGAATACAAGATCAACGCAATTTTAAGGTAGCGCTCCGTTTTATCGCTAATTACAAAATATCCTTTGGTCTTTTTCGACTCGATCAAGCCTTTGCCCTTAAGTTCCTCATAGGCTTTGACAATCGTTTTTCTTGCGAAGCCCACCTCGTCCACCATGATGTTTATGGAGGGCAATTGATGCCCTACCTTTAAATGGCCGGAGTTGATGGCGTCAATAATTCCCAGGACCAGCTGCTCGTGTTTGGAAAGGGAATTAACCTCCTTAAGTCTGTCGATGAAATTGGTAAGTTTCACGTAAAAGTGGTATTGCGCCGGTGAATTTACGGGAAAAATACTTCTTCTCCACTATCCAAGGCCCAGTAAGCATATACGATTTCCCTGAGAACGGCTTACAAAAACCATATGTAAAATAGACTATTGCCCAGACTCAAAAAAAGCGTCGAGCAGTTCGAACATCATTTCCGGTTCGTCTTCGCGAATGAAATGACCCGTATCGGGCAGCAGCGTGTGCGGCTGGTTCTGGGCACCTGGAATACGCTCTTGAAATCGCTTCTCCGCGTCGGGGCTGATGTTGTCATCAACGGAAAAAATAGTCAGGAACGGTTTTTCCCATTGTTCCCATTTTTCCCATAGGACGCTATTTTTTTGAGCATCTTCCACGTTGGGGTCCGTGGGCACTGCCAAGGGCAATTGCCTAGGCCCGGCCTTATAGGATTCTTCGGGAAAAGGAGCATCAAAGGCCACCAGTTCCCCATTGGACAACGGGGCAAAAGTTGCGGACTGTACCGTAAAGGAGTAGGTGGGTACCGTTTGGGAGAATACCTGCCAATTTAAAAAAGTCTCGGAAACATTATCGCCCGTTGGGAGGTCCGTATTGGAAATGGCAACACTTTTAAAACGTTCCGGGTTTTCGATAGCGACCCGTAGGCCGATCAATCCTCCCCAATCTTGACAGTGGAGGTACACCTCTTTCAGGTCCAGTGCCTTTACAAAGGAGGTAATCCATGCTTCCTGGTTATCATAGGTATGTACGCTTCTCCAAACGGGTTTGTCACTTTTCCCAAAACCGATGAGGTCCGGGGCATATACATGGTATCCATTTTCGGCGAACAGCGCAATGAGTTCCCTTAGGCCGTAACCCCAATTTGGATTGCCGTGCAATAACAGCACAATTTGGCCATCAGCGGGGCCGGCCTCCACGTAATGCATTTCCAGATCGTATGGCATTACCGTAACGTATTTTGGTTCCCAAGGGTAATCGGGCAAACCTTGAAAGCGTTCCAAAGGCGTTTTTAACACCTCAATGGTGTTCTCCTCGGAAACAGGTTCTTGAACGGGTTCTTGAGGGGACTCGCTATCGTTATCCGTTGAACAACCGATGATACCGATCAAGAGCAACAAAAAAACGAGCGTTAGGTTATTTTTCATCTGTTTAAAATTTTGTAGTTTACTGAAAATGAAGAAACTAAAAATTTCTGCACATTCAGTAATTCGCATAAACTTATTTTAATCATCTCGGTAGGGTATACTTAAAAAAGTTTATGCTCATTTCATATCAATTTCTGTTTTTTAAGCGTTGTAACATTCTTTGATTAAAGGCTTTTTCGGCACGTAGCAAGCGTAATATTTTTACATCCGGCAGCACGCCCGCCAAATTATCGATAAGATCTTGTTGCGCTTTCAACAGCGCGGCTTCGGCTTTTAAATATTCCTTCACCACGGCCCGGGCTTTTTCGTCGGTCATGGTGTCTATATTTTTATAATCTTCCAGAATTTTCCGCGATTGTTTGCGTCTGGTATTTTCGAGCGCTTCATCATATTCGAAGTATATGGGCCAAAATTCGGCAGCCTCTTTGGCGCCCAGATCCAGTTCCCTGGTAATGAATGATGTTTTTAACGCTTTGATACGTTCTTTGGGTGTTTGCCCCGTAACGGCAAATGTGCCGAGTAAAAAGAATAATAGAACGGTTTTTTTCATGGTGTAAGGTTTTGTGTGGCGTCCACTTCTATATCCAAAAGGTAGTCGTATAGGCCTTCTTGTATCAGTTCATCTTCGATTTCCATGTCGTAAACGGAATCGGAGAGGAGTATTTCCAGATCGGAATCGGTAAAAAAGTATTGTTCCTGCTGCAGGTAATAGGAGGTTTCCGCCTGTCCTAAACTTGCAAAATCAATGGTAGCGTCTTTTTGATCGTTCGGTTTCCATAACATCATCAAAAACAGCAGTCCTGCAGCAATACCCGAGGCATACCACCATAAGGGGACGACGCGTTTCCGCTTTTTTTCCAAGGGTATGGGGCCAGCGTCGTTTTGTCGCCCATTTTCCGTATAGGCTTGTATTACGGTGCTTTCGAGTGTGTCGAGATATGCCTTGGAAGGCGCGAAACCATCTTCGGTGGTCCCAAATTCCTCTTCGATGTCCAATTGTTCAAAAAGATCCGCTTCAAACGCATCCAGGTAAGCCTCTGGAGGTCCAAAGCCATCTGCTATCTTTTCTTTTTCCGGATCGATCTCTTTTCGATGCATTGTTTTATTTTTAAGTTTCTTGTAAGGATTGTTTCAATCGTTTTACCGCCAAATGGTAATTTGCCTTTAACCCGCCTTCGGATGTCCCCGTTATTTCGGCAATTTCACTGTATCGCAGTTTATCGAAATATTTCATGTTGAAAACTTCCCGTTGTTTCTCGGGAAGCCGGCTAACCGCGGTCTGCAGTTTTAACTGTATTTCATTGCCGCTGTACGTATCGGTATTTGCCGAAAGGCGCAGCATCCCCTTCTGGTGCAACATATCGATGGGCATATGGGTCCGTTTCGATTTTTTTTCCAAAAAGGATAGCGCCTCGTTTCTGGCAATGGTGAACAACCAAGTATACAATTTGCTATTTCCTTTAAACCCGTCGATATATTTGAACACTTTAATAAAAGTAAGCTGTAATACTTCATCGGTATCCTGGTGGTCCACGATCATTTTCCGTATAAAGCGATACAACCGTTCTTTATAGCGCCCCACCAAATGGCGAAATGCCTCATTCTTACATTCCTTGTCCCGTAATTTTTGTAAAAGTTCCTTTTCCTGCATGGGCTCAAGGCTTAAAAAGCGATAGCTGTTGTGGAACAAAGTCGGGAAAGGTGCCGGATGCCGAAATGTTCAAATGTTCCGACAGTACCGTGCTGAAAACCGAACGAACATCGGTGGTAACGGGCAGTTCCCTCTCGCAAGTCCCTTCGTTTATTTCTTTTAAATTGTGATGTAGGTAGTGTTGGTCGAGGTTGTTCCCCAGTATAAATTGGCAGGACCCACTCCCATGATCGGTTCCCAATGCCCCATTTTGTCGGGTTGTACGGCCGAATTCCGTCATCGTCATGACCACGACATCGTCTTGATAGGTGCTTATATCCTCCCAAAAGGCCGCCATAGCACTTGCTAGGTCTTGGGCGTTTCTGGCAAAGGCCCCGTTTTTGGTGGGCTGTCTGCTATGGGTATCCCATCCCGTACTCTCGGCAAATGCCACCTCCAGGCCTACTTGGGCCTTGATCAATTGTGCTATTTGTTGGAGACCAGATCCCAGGGTACTATTGGGATAGCTTGTTTGTTTTGGGGTTTCCAGATCGATACTACGTAATAGTTTTATGGCTTCCAAACCATTTTTGCCCGCATTCCTAAAACGTTCGTTTTGTTCTTTTTTATATTGCTCACCGATACCGTTCAGGGCTTCATCGGTTACAAGCTGTTGGTCGAAACGAAGGTCTTGCAAACGTTCTACGGCCAAGGTAGGGGTGTTGCCATAAAAGATCCGGGGCCTGCTAGGGGAGAGCGCCACCGCTCGAAAAGGAGAGGCGTTTTGTGATACGGGCCGTTTTAGACTTCTATTGATCCATCCGTCCGAGGTACTTTTAACGCCTGGAGTGCCACTTTCCATAAAATCCTGCATATCAAAATGAGACCGATTCTCGATCGGGAGGCCCACACCGTGAACGATGTTCATTTGGCCTTTATCGAATAAGGGTTTTAACGCCCCCAAATAGGGGTTTAGGCCGTAGCCGTCGACCAAAGGCAATAGCTGTTCCGTTTTATTTTTAGAATCAAGGAAAAGGTTGGGCCGTACCGATTTCAAAAAAGTATTTTCCATAGGTTGTACGGCGGCAAGTCCGTCCATAGCGCCTCTTTGAAAAATAGTGACCACTGTTTTTTTTCGGCTTAAAGCGTTCGATCGTAACGGCATTGTCGCGGCCTTTGCAATAAAAGGGGGAATCCCTCCCAAGGTAATACCGAATACCGCCAAACTGCCGCCTTTAAGAAAACCGCGTCTGGACCATTCCCGTTCGTTCATTGTATCATGGCACATGGCTATCGTTTTTGAAATTGTGGCGAGGTATATCGCTGTATCGGGGCCAAAGGCCGTGTCGGGCTTATTCCTTCCATATTGCCTGCGCTTAGGGCGTATGCGAATTTGATACGTTGCGCGATCGCCGCTTCATTGATCCAAAATTCCTGAATGGTAGGGTAGCCGGTCGGCGGTTGAAAGGCATACAGGGGCTGGCCGTTGGAACTCAACCATTTTAGGGGAGCACTGGCATCCTCGATAATGGCCCCATTTTCCCGAAACATGCTCACCACAAAGTCAAATGGGGATTTTGCCTTGGCCTTTCGGTAAATGGGGTTCCAAAACTCGGGCGCTTCTACCATGGTACGTATCGTTGCACCGATATGACCCTCGGTTTTTCCGAAGATATCGGCCATTTTAGCGATCAATACAAAGGAAGGCGTGTCGGATACAAAATACATTGCCAGTTTTTTGGAAATATGGTCTGCCGTGGAGGAATGCGTTGCAAGTTGCTGTATAAGCTGTTGTCCTTCTTCATACCCTTTCTTTTCGTTATAGTGCCTGCCGAGAACGGTTTTGGCTTCCGCATCGTGCCGGGCCGCATCAAAATAAAATCCATTATCGATAAAGGATTTTTTCGATTTCCTTTCGTTTTCAAGGACGATGCCCTCTAATTTTTTTGATATGGGATAGAGTAGGGGACTTGTTTTCCATCCGGTCAAAATACGGGCGATTTCGATGACATCCCTTTGTTGATATCCTCCGTCGACACCGAGCGTATGTAGTTCCAAAAGTTCCCGTGCATAGTTTTCGTTGATTCCCGGTTGCTGCTTTTTATGGCGAAATGGCATTAAGGGTGCGTTGGACAGAACGGCGGCCCCTTCTTTTGCATTCGACAGGGTATTGTCCAAATAAGTAAGCATGGCAGGGTGGCGGGCCGTGGCGGCCAGCATTTTGTTAAAGCGTTTTAATACGAACGGCCTTATGGCATCGCGTTCATAGGAGAGCACATTGGTGGCCACATCGTTGATGCGTGTAATGGAAACATTAAAATGATTGAACCAGAAATCGACCAAACGTTCTTCCAATTGATTTGGGGCATGCACGGCACGGAACAGTTTTTGGCCGGCCAGTTCGTACATCAGTTCCATAAAGTTTCCGAGGCCCATACTTTTCATGGGGGCCTCCAACATGGAAGCATTTGGCATTTGATAGAACCAACGCCGATCGACTTTTTGGACGTTTCGCAATATGGTACCGAACATATCGTTAAAACTGATCTGGCCGCGTAAGGTTTTTTTACCGTTAGCCCTACGATGTTGCGCTACCGATTTTAAGGTAACGATCAATCCCGGATACGTTCTAGCAAGCTGTTTCAGGGAAAGGCCCGTAGTGGTGAATTTTCGTAACGCCCTTTTCTCGAAATCGACATCCGTTTTGGCCGTGAGCTGTTCGGTCAACCACATATCGACCCCTATTTTTTTTAGCCTTTCCCGCAGGTCGTCCGTGCCTCCGAAAGTAAACTTTTCCAATACGTACTCCACGGCTTCCGCATCGTTCCAGCCCATGGAGCGGAAAGGTGTTCGGACGAGCCCGAAGGAAACGGTGTTTTTTGCTGTGTAATGGTCGATCATGGTCTCTTGGTTCAAGGCGATGGTATTGTTCATGTTTTTGGCGCTATCCGTTTTGCTAAAAACCGCCGCGGCCGCCCCTTCTATTTTGCATTTGCCCCCTCATTTGTTCGCGTTGTTCTTGTTTAAAGGCTTCATAGGTCCGTAGCTGTGACTCGTCCAAGATCAGGGCCAGTTTGGAATCCGTTTCTTGCGATACGGTCCTCATTTGCTGGAACTGTGCACGCCGATCGTTACCGCCCGAATTTCGTATTTCCTGAATCCTTTCCTGTCGTTCCTTTAAAATTTCCCGTACCGGTAATTGTTGGTCCTCCCTAAGCGCGAGGTCGGCCATTAATTGCATCCGGGCATCTTTTCGATCCGATTTGGTAACGGTCGTTTTTTCCGAGGTGGTTTCTTCCGCTGCTACCGCGGTTTTGGATGGGCCGCAGGCAAAACAGATATAGCAACTGCTAACAAGCAGTAATAGCCTTTTGGTATTTTTTCTAAGGTGATTTTTGATTTTCATATGATTCGTGTTTTTGGTGTACTGATGGACAGGGTCCGCCCGACTGCTTATGGGTTAGAATGCTTTTTGTATCAAAAGGTTTAATCCAATGGGCATAAAAAAAGGTTTTCCGTAGAAAACCTTTTTTCAAAATCGCTATAGTATCGCTATGATATCAGTCGTCCAATTGCGCAACGACTTGATAGCCTTCGCTGACCGGAGCGTAGATGGTTCCGTTCAGTTCATGGGCCGTGTTTCCCTGATAGTCCATTTCTACGGCATCTTCTGGAACGGTCTCTACTATAGCTCCCACCGGTGCGGCCACTACCTGAAACTCGTCTTGTACTTCCTGATAAAAGAGTCCGTCGGCGTAAGCGTATCGCGCACCACGGACGGTCAACCTAATGGCTCTGGCGGGCAGCGTTCTTAATCGAAAACCCCTTGGCGGAAAGGCACGGGCATACGCCCCGTTACTGGCTATGAAAAACATGGCACCTACCGTATGATAGGTCACGTTTCTGAAAACGATGGCGCGCGTTCCTTTCGGCAATACCTTCAACGTTCTTCTTACAACACGTCTTTTGGTGCGCCGCACCTTTTTCCGTTTTACTTTTTTCCGGACCTTAACGGCATTTACCGCCGGTCTCCTTACGGCTTGCGCCTCTATGCTGGGCGTATAAGCGAAAAATGCGATCAAACAAATAACTAGTACATACTTTATATTTTTCATGTCTTTTAGTTTTACTGTTGCTCTTTTGACCGCAATGCCTCCAAATGGTTTAATGACTTTCGACGAACTGCGCTATTTTTTCGTGCATCTTCCATTTTTCGGTTTATCCGTTCTGTTATACCATTACAATGTAAAAATGGTGGAATACACACAAATGGATCATAGCAGCACTAGATAGCCAGACTTTTTTGTCTTCCCATTGGCGGTCATATACTCTAAAGTATAGATGTAGGTTCCCTTTAATTGCTTATTACGTTGATTTCCATTTCCCTCGAACAGGTTTCCGTTGATACCATAGGCTTTGGTCTCGTGCTCTAAACGGCCGGACTTGTTATAGATGCGAAGTACATTATCCGGATACTGCTCAATACCATCGATTCGGAGAAAGTCGTTGCGACCATCGGCATCCGGGCTTATTACATTGTAAACGGTAATGCCTTGATCGTTCGGGATATCGTCGCTCATCGTTACGGGCGGTTGTTCTTCCGTTATGGCATTGGCATCTACGTTCGCTACCGAAAGGTTCGATTTGTTCAGGCCAATAAGAAAGGCATCGAAAGAGCCGCCATTTCTAGAGACCAGGCTTCCTTCGGTCATCCCGCCTACAAACACGTAATCGTCCTTAATGGTCAAATATCCCCTTTCCTCATAGGGCGTACCGATTTGTGCTGTTTCCAGAACGTTCAAATTCATATCCATTTTTTGTACGATAATATCACCCGATAGAAAACTGCGATCGGGATTACGTCCTTTAAAATCGCCGTAGGTATAGCCAGAGGCATAAACGGTACCATTGGCGTCGTCCACTTCTATTTTTCGGAACCGTTCTGATTTTGAGGTGCCGAACTGTCGGAATCGTGGATTTTTAAGTTCTGAATCATATTTTACGATAAAGGCGTCCCCTTCTCCTTTGTGTCCGCCCTGTAGATTGCCACTGGTATACCCTGCAACATATACGTTGCCATTGGCATCAACGGTATTGGCAAGTGCCCAATCGGCGCTAAAACCGGGACTTGTAATTATTGCGGTATGGAGTACCGTGGGTGCGGTACGGTCCAAATTTGAATAGACCATTACAAAACTGTCCGCGGCATTCGGTTCGTTCACGAACCAACCACTAACGACCAATCTGGATTTCTGACCGTTTTTTGCGGGAACAAAGGTAATACCGCCCCAGGCCTCATGTACCCTATTGGCCGTATTGGTGGCCGAATCCAGGGAAACCCAAATTTGTTCCAAGGTGTCGGCATCGTACTTGGCCACTAAAAATACATTATCGCCAAGGCCTGAATTCGCGGGGGCACCTGCACCGGAAACGTATAAATTGCCATTGTTGTCCACGGTAATGTTTCCAAAGCCATCGATTCCGGCTTGTCCGTATTGCGTAAAGTCGACCAGCTGCCCGGTATTTTTATCGATTTTTAGAATGATTCCGTCCCAACGGCCCTTATTGCGAAAACCGGGCAAGCTACCATAGGTGCGCCCTGCCGCATATACGTAGTCCCTGCCGACCGTACCGTCGAAAAACAGGGTTCCGTTCAGGGTCGGGTATTCAAATACCCAATCGGTGGTGCCGTCCGGTCTTAGTTTTACCACTAACGATTCGTTCTCTCCCGTTGAAGATGGGTTAAGGTTACTGTCGGTAAGCCCAAAAAGATAGGTGTTTCCGGAATTGTCGGTCGCGGTGCTCGCGATCACTTCTTTACCGATAGCGCGCACCTGGGCGATGCCGTTCGAATAGGAAACACTGTTCGATACGGCACTTGCAAATCGAAATTGCGCTGTATTCGTCAAATCCAATGATTGTGAGGCATTACACCAATAGTCCGCATTTTGCCCGGTGGTATCCGATGGCACCTCCGTACAGGGAAAAATAAAGGCGATCAGGTCAATATCATTGTTCGCTACATAAAAAAGATACGTGCCCGTGGTCGCTACATTTTGATTTTGCTCGGTAGCGAATAACAAACGATAGTCGCTTGCGTTTCCGGGAAGTTCGATATGTCCCCGCTGGTAATCGAAATGTTTGATGATCAGATAGTCGTTATCGACCCGATCGGGTCCCTTTCTAAAAAAAGGAAGCCCCGTTCTTTTCGACCCCAAGATGATGCGATCCCCGGAAGCTCCTTGATACGATACATCGGTATTGGCCTTACTGGCGCATTCGACCAGATTGACACGGTCGGCCCCGGGAAACTCCTTTGAAGGGTCCACGGGACAAAAGGTATCATATCCATTGGTTTCACCATCAATATAGTCCGTGTCGAAAACGGTCCATTCCAGATCGCTATACGGCGCTCCGGCGGCCACAATGGCCTCGGAGCCGTTCAACTCGCCAATTCCGTTCGCTTCCAAGGGCATGGGAGGAAAGGCTCGGGCGGCCTCTAAAAGTTGAAAATTGCTTTGTGCGTTAAGCGTGCCGATGACGCTCATTAATCCAATAAAAAATAGTGTTCTTTTCATGTTGTAGTGTTAATTTCTTCCAATAAAAGTGTTCGTAGTAGTAGGGGAAAGTTTAAATCGTATGTAAATTTCATGTGCTCCGTTAGCGATATCGCCAAGGGCATCGGTATAATAGTCGTAGGAGTACCCCAGTCCGATATTTGGTGTTATGGCAATACCGGCCAGTCCACTGATGGCCTTATCGTTTCTGTAATTGACCCCGAAATGGAACCGATCTTTGAACGTTACTTGTGTGGTCAGGTTATATAGGAAAGGGCTATCCGTAATCTGTTGTAGCAAAAAGGAGGGGCGTAAGGCCCAGTCTTCGCTCAATGGAATATGGTACCCGCCCATCACGTTAAAAACGCTACTTCTTGTTCGGAATCCCGGAGCGATATCATCGTCGGTCGCCGATAACAGGGTAGGTGCCGAAAGACCGAAGAACCACCGATCGTCATGGATCAAAAATCCTACTCCGACGTTGGGCGAGAAACTGTTGTCCAAATCAGTAAAGAACACCTCTTGGTCGGCAATGGTCAGTTCGTCGGTATCCAATGCGAAGAAGTTTCCCGAGGCACTCAAGGAAAAACGCATTTTTATACGGTCGTTAAGGGGAACGGCATAGGCAAAATGTGCCGATATATCGGTGTTGGAGGTCGGTCCAAAATCATCGTTGACAACGCTCAGCCCCAATCCTATTTGTTCGGACAAACGCTGTTCCGCCATAAAGGAAAGGGAATTTGGGGCTTCATCGATACCTGTCCATTGGGACCGGTATCCTCCGGTAAAGGTGAAGCCCTCTAGGGTTCCTACATAAGCGGCATTCACATTGGCCGGGTTGTACAGGTATTGGGTAAACTGTGGTCTTTCCTGGGCATGTGCCGTAAATAGCAAGGAAAATGCCGCTATACTCCATATAAAATATTTTTTCATCTTTATCTGTTGTTGTTAGTATGTAAGGGTGTTATGGGCGCAACACCATGTTAGTGGTTAAAAAATTTGTAGGTATCCCGTTTTTTTGCGCAAACCGTTTTCCGAGCGGTATTCAAGAAGGTACAGATAGGTACCTTGCATCGTTTTATCGGTTTTTTGGGATTTTCCATAAAACAAGTTGTCGCCAATGCCGTAATTGGTGGTGTCGTACTCCAAAATCCCGTTTCGGTTGTAGATCTGCAGCCGGTTGTCCGGATAGTTCTCGATACCGTCGATACGAAAGAAATCGTTCAGGCCGTCCGGATTTGTGGATATCACGTTGTAGACCGTGATATCGGTTTCCGGTATTTCACCTTCTTCTCCGTTTTCATCCTCTTCGACCACTTCCTCCGGAGGGTTTGCCGCCAAAAGGGCCGGAAGTTCATCGAGTGTAAGGGTCTCGGTATCCGCGGTAACGATAAAACCGTCGAAACCGCCAACATTGTTACCTTTCATCACCGCCTCGGTAATACCGGACAGGTATAGAATACCCCGATCGACGAAGGGAAAACCACGCTCTTCACCGGAAGTACCCAATTGCAAACGTGCCGCTAAGACGAGTTCGGAATTTAGTTTTTGTACGATGACATCCCCAGTGTCCTTGTTTGCATTGGCGTTGGTTTTGGCATAGTCGCCATACGTATATCCAATAGCATAAAGGTTGTCATCGCTATCGATTTCCAGTTTGCGAAGACCGTCGGATTCCGGGGTTCCGAACTGTACGGCATCGATCAGGTTGAGGTCTCCATCGTATTTGGCTACGAAATTATCGCCTTCTCCCTGGTGGGTTCCGTATAAATTTCCCGTAGTGAATCCGGCGACGTAAATGTTTCCTTCGGAATCGAAGGTGTTGTCCAACACCCAATCGGCCTCAACCCCGTTCGATTCCAAGATCAACGTATGGGCCCTTCGAGGGGTGGTCGTGTGCACGTTTTCAAATACCGATACGAACCCATTGGAACCTCCATTGGTCATGTACCAGCCCCCGACCACGACTTCGCCTTCTCCAGGGGTGTCGGAGGGGATGTAGCTGATACCTCCCCAAGCTTCGCTTACAAAAACGGGATTGTCCTCAGGTTCGTCGATGACGCGCCAAATATTCTGTAAGGTTTCCGCACTGTGTTTGGCGATTAAATGACCGGAATCGGTCGATGTGGCATCTTCGGGACTGCCCGCCCCGGAGACATATAAATTTCCGGCATCGTCCAAGGTAATATTGCCATATCCATCCAATTTGCTGTTGCCCCACTGATCTGAGGCGACGACCGCCCCGGTCTCGAGATCTAGTTTTAAGAGAATGGCATCCCATTGTCCTCCGGAAGTAAAGCCTGCAATAGCGCCGTGCGTGCGGCCTGCGGCATACAAATACTGCCCGTCGGCAATGGCATCGAACAACAGTCCACCATCGCTTACCCCGACTTCCGTTACCCATAAACGGTTTCCTTCGGGATCATGCTTTATTACGAACACCTCGTTTCGCCCGATTTCATTTCCTGTAAAATTGCCATCGGAAGCACCATAAACATAGGTGTTCCCGTCGGTGTCGGCTACCACGCCATGTACCATTTCATGATCAGGGGTCCCAAACTGATCAAAACCAATGTCCAAAGCGGGAGTGGTATCGTTGGTAGTAACAAATCGAAATTGTTCCGGATTGTCCAAGGATAACGAACCATCGTCGTTACACAAAAAAGTAGGGTCGGAGGGCATGGCGCCACTTATGGGCGGGTAGATAAAATCACAGGGAAAAATAAAAGCGATCAGGTCCAAGGTTCCATTGCGATTGGAAAACAGGTAATACCCCTCGGTGGCCACACCCTCATCGGTAGTAGCATAGAGGAGTGCGTACTCCTCCGGTGTTCCCCTTAACTGAATATGGCCCAAGCGATAATTGAAATGAAAAATGACGACCCACTCATTGTCTATTCCATCCGTTCCGGAAAGGAAAAAAGGATTGGGGTTCTCGGGAACGCCCAAAACGATGCGGTCGCCCTGAGGACTGCTATAGCCACTGTCCAAATCCAGGTTATTGACGCAACGGATCATCATCAGCCGATCTTCCCCCGGATATTCGTCCCCGATATCGGCAGGACAAAAATAGTCGTATCCCGTGGTTTCGCCCTCCATATAGGAAGTATCCAGAATGGTATATATGATATCGTTAAAAGGGGTTCCCGAACCAAAATTCCGATCATTGGGGTCTTCAGGTCGGATCTGGGAGGAGTTTTCCGGTTGCGCCCGATAGGTACGGGCCTGTTCCAGCATCGCTTCTCGCGATTGTCCAAAAACAATGGAACTTCCTATCAAAAAAAACAGTACCGCCATCCATGCAAGGTACTTTTTTGGGTAAACGGACAAACCGCCCAAGGTGGACGAACGAACGCCCGTGAACGTTTGTGGTAACATATGCTTCATATTAAAACAGATTATCATATCGGATTAGAACAGTTAAGGTTGACAAAGGTTTAGTTACCGCTAATTTTTATCGGATGAAACGGTATGGGAATACGGTAAGAACTTTGATTTTTGATGATTTTACTTACTTTTAAACCTGTTTTTTATGATAATTTTGCTTGATAATCGTATTGTTTTTTCATTGGTATGGGCCTCTTTTGAATAGCCTGATTGCCGATAGGATGGGAAGATGCCATACTATTTGACCATTTTTTTCGTTAGACTACCCTATTCCAATCCATTATGAAACCATTTTTTTCTGTTTTAGTGCTTTTATTGACTTTTTGCTCCTGTGATAAGGTAGATGAACTCACAAAATTCGATATTGATTACGACACCAGTGTCGTTATTGCATCCGCCGCAAACATCAATCTGCCCTTTGATGTAGTGACCCCGGATGTGGAAACCAATTCCGAATCGGAGTTCGCCGTTAACGATACCCGTAAAGATTTGATCGAAGAAATTAAACTCAAGAGCCTTCGCTTGGAGTTGGCAAGTCCGGAAGATGCCGATTTTAGTTTTTTGGAATCGGTGGAAATTTTCATCAGTGCGGAAGACTTACCGGAACTTCAGGTGGCAACTATTGTTGAAGTACCGATGGATGCCGGAACGGTCATCGAACTCGATACCTCCGACGATGATTTGAAGGACTATATTAAAAAAAATCGTTTTAGTCTTCGGTTGAACACGGTTACCGATGAGGTACTGACCGAAGACCATACCATTGACGTAAAGTCGGTATTTTTTGTGGATGCAAAGATTTTAGGGATTTAACCTGTTTTATGCATTAGCAAATCTACCACGGCCCGAAACTGGTTCAAAACCGGGCGTTTCACTATGTTTTCGAGTTTAACCGTACGTGGCTACCCACAAACTCGGAGAACATCCGGATTTGGTTCATTTTCGGATTTCATGACGAAGTGCTAAGACATAAACCGGATTCAGACGCTTTCGCTCCCATACCATTCCGGTAAAAACACCTTAAAATAAACGCTGTTATCGCTTCGAAAACGGAAGTTTATTACATCCTCTTTAAACATTGTATTTTTTGAGGGATATGTGTGGTTGGAGTGTACCGTCCGTCCTTGATGCCTTTATCGATAGGGTACGATTTCTTCCAAAGTTCCGATACAGGCCGTTCCTAGCTATCTTGTCCACAACATACGGTGCATTTCGTTTTTCACACGCTATCATTGCCGATATCATCGTATGGTATCGGTATTTTATGATTTTCGGAGCACGGGATGGTAAATGAGCCTAGATTTACTGCAAATCAGCAAAGCCTCCGGATGCCCTTCCCCTAATTTTGTTGTTAAATGTAGTAGGGTACTGCGTATCATCTAAACAACAATAACATGAAACTAAAAGGAAAAAAAGTAGCCATTTTGGCAACGGACGGTTTTGAAAAATCAGAATTGTTCGAACCGCTAAACGCTTTGAACCGGGAAGGCGCTTCGGTACAATTGATTTCGGTCAAGGAGGGATTGATCAAAAGTTGGGACGGTAACAATTGGGGTGAACGTATTCAAGTAGATGCGTTGGTGCGGGAATCGCGCGAATCGGACTATGATGCCTTGGTACTGCCTGGAGGGGTCGCCAACCCGGACCTGCTTCGCACCCATTCCGATGCGCTGCAGTTTATTCGCGATTTCTTTAAGAGCGGAAAACCTGTTGCGGCCATTTGCCATGCCCCATGGTTGTTGATCAGCGCCAACGTCATCGAAAACCGCAAGGTAACTTCTTACCATAGCATTAAGGACGATGTGGTCAATGCCGGTGCAAGGTGGGTCGACCAAGAGGTAGTGGTAGACAATGGTTTGGTAACCAGTAGAAATCCGGACGATTTGCCCGCTTTTATCGATAAACTAGTAGAAGAGATTTGGGAAGGCAAACATTCGGAACAAGTTGTGGACGCGTAACGGCGTTTCCTTCGAACCGACCGAGTTATACCATGTTAACTTTGAAATGGTATTAAACCGTTAAATCTTAAACCAACATCACTTATATGCCCATTATTGGTCAACTTATCAAAGGATTGGTACACGCTTCACAATATGTTACCGGCGATCGTGATCCGGTAACCGAGCAGCGTACCGTATTAAAGGAATTGCTAACACAGGCGGTAGACACCGCTTTGGGCAAAAAGTATGGGTTTCAACGTATTTTGGAAGCAACATCCCCGACGACCGCTTTTGCCGAAGCGGTTCCTTTTTTTGATTATCATAAAATAAACGAGGAATGGTGGTATCGGCAGCATGGTCTCGCACAGTCGAATATCACTTGGCCCGGAGCTCCGGATTATTACGCCCTAAGTTCTGGAACGACGGGAAAGAAAAGCAAACGCATACCGGTAACCGATGCCATGATCAACGCCATTAAAACCGCCGGGGTCAAACAAATTATGGCGTTAAAGAATTTTGATTTACCTGCCGACTTTTTTGAAAAAGGTATCTTAATGTTGGGGAGTTCCACTGATCTAACACAACGGAAACACCATTTGGAAGGGGAAATCAGTGGTATCAGTGCTAGCAATATCCCATCATGGTTTAGAGGCTACTACAAACCTGGGGAGGCTATTGCGGAAATCGATGATTGGGACGAACGTGTGGCGCAGATCATAAAGGAAGCGCCCGATTGGGACATTGGCGCCCTTAGCGGAATCCCTTCTTGGATGGAGCTCATGTTAAAAGCGGTAATCGACGCCCATGGTTTGGATACCATTCACGATATCTGGCCCAATCTTCGGGTATATACATCCGGTGGTGTTGCCTTTGGACCGTATGAAAAAAGTTTTCACGCCCTCATGGGAAAACCGGTGACGGTAATCGATACGTATTTGGCTTCCGAAGGTTTTATAGCTTTTCAAAACCGCCCCGACACCGATGCCATGCAATTAATTACCGATAACGGTATTTATTTTGAGTTTGTACCTTTTGATGAAACGGCCATCGAAGCGGACGGATCCCTTTCCCCATCGGCCCGAGCCCTGCGTTTGGACCAGGTGGAAAAAGGTGTGGATTACGTGTTGCTCATAAGCACGGTTGCCGGTGCTTGGCGCTATATGATCGGTGACACCATTACCTTTACCGATGTCGATAGGGCCGAGATACAAATTACGGGCCGCACCAAGTTTTTTTTAAATACCGTTGGATCTCAACTTTCGGTAAACAAACTGAACGATGCCGTGCACGGTTTGGAAACGGAATATGATATCCGTATTCCGGAATATACCCTTTGCGCCAAAAAATTTGAGGACGGTTTTTATCACAGTTGGTACTTGGGAAGCGATTCGGACATTGATACCGATACTGTGGCAACCGCTTTGGACAACTTCTTAAAAGAGGCCAACAAGAATTATAAGGTGGCCCGTTCAAAAGCCTTGAAAGGGGTAAAGGTGCATATGGTGCCGCCCCATATCTTTCACGAATGGAGCGCCGCATCCAAGAAAAAGGGCGGCCAGGTTAAGATGGAGCGGGTAATGGGAGAGGAGCGGTTTTCGGAATGGGAGACCTTTGTAACGGATACGATAGCACAATAAGACGTATCCTTATTTTCGTTTTCCGAGCTGGTTTGGAAAGGTCGTGATTTTAGCCTGTACGTATCATAAAAGGGCCTAAGCATTCGTAAAGGACAGTGCAACTTCACGATACCGATACAATGGTATTACACAAATGTCGGTGTTACCGGTTGGATATTCATCAGATTCGTTTTTTAAGGATATAATCAAATTACGACGGTATGCTTCGTATGGTCGTACGCGCTTTTGTCTAAAAACTTACCAACATTTCGTTTTAAATATTGGAAATATTACCGAAATTTGGAATATGTCCGAAAAATATCCAATCACTACCGAATTACTGGAAGCCTGGCTAAAACAGGCTATTTTGACCGGAGTCGGTTATTTTAAGATCTGCAATTCCGGAGGGTGTAATGCCTTAATGGAAAAAGGAATCTATACCGTTACCAAAAATGGCCATACGGAAATGCGATATACCGAGCGGGAACGGATACTGGAAATTTTTAGGCAGTTGGTAAACAAGTACCATAACTTCGAACGTAACGGTTATGCCTACTATTGGTATGATGGTAGTTGGCGTAGGTGCAAGCAGAATACGGTACACCAAAAATCTTAGGGGAGCGAAAGGAAAGGCTTCCTTTAGTCTTTTGCTTTATCGGCAAACTCTTGCGCCATTATCATAATTTCATCGGGGGACAGGTACAATCTCTTTATTCGATTTCGATACTTTTCCGCTATGCCCGCTTCGGTAAGAATAAAATTCTTGGCTGCCAGTATTTGTTTTGAAAGTCCATGGGAGACGGCAAAACTATCCGCGGTGCGCTCTGCCTTTTTTATAAAACTGCCGGAAAAGGTGTATCCCAGTCCAAACCCCAACAAATTTAGGGAACTCCGGTTTTTATAATCCAGAACATGCCCCAGTTCATGCCCTAGCCAGCCGACCAATATTTCAGAACTTAAGTTTTTGGTTTCGTACAAGCTATCTCCTAGCTGAAAACGTTCCGAAATCAATATCCGATACCTTCGCTTCCTTTTGGATCTCAGCAAATCCTTAAAAACGGGTTGTGCTTTCATGATGGAAGTGCGCAGCTTTTTTTTAAACTGAAAAGCAATCGTTGTCGATGTTAGTTCAGGATAATGGGACAAGGCCAAAAGCGCCTCTTTTTCGATAGATTTGGGAATCGTATGTTGGGCGTTCAATAGTTGCATGGTCAAGGTTATATAAAGTAGGTTCTTACACAGGGGTATCATAATAATGGACTAAAAAATTTGGCAAAACCTTCTTTCAGCCGTTGCGTCCAAGAGCGGTTTTTAAAGGTGGAGTAGTCCAATAATGTTGCGGCATTACACTCCTTATCGAATTCGGTGATGATCTGTGAGGTAATCTGTTCGTTATATACCAAGGCATTTACTTCAAAATTGTGTTCAAAACTTCGATAATCAAAATTTCCGGTTCCTACCGAAGCCAAGTCAGTATCACGGATAATGAGCTTGCTGTGGGAAAAATTGTCCCTTAAGTAAATCGATACGTTCACACCCAGCAATGCCTCAAAATTGGACTGCATGCTGTATTTCGCCAAAAAGGAGTCCGATTTTCTGGGGATCAACAGTTTTACGTGTACCCCGCTCATGGCGGCAATTTTAAGAACGGTCAACAAGGTGGGGCCGGGAATAAAATAAGGATTGGCGATACGTATGCAGGATTTGGCCGATTGGATCATGCCGATATATTGGTGCAGTATCGACGGTTGTTCGGAATCGGGACCGCTGGCGATAAGCTGCATGGTGGTCGTTCCCATTTTTGGGATTTTTGGAAGATATTTTTCTTGCAATAGCGGCGCCTCCCTACTGGCAAAATGGTAGTCCTTGATAAAAATATGGTGCAGGCTTTCGACCGCGGGTCCGGCTATCCTCAAATGGATGTCCTGCCAAATGCCCAGTTCCGAGGATGCTTCCAAATATTTATCGGAAACGTTCATTCCCCCCACAAAACCGACCTTACCGTCGACCACTACAATTTTACGATGGTTCCTATAATTTAGGGTGTACATAAAACTACCGATCCTCAAAGGCATCATAGGGTAGGTGTGCACGCCGATGTTTCGAAAACGCTCTTTCAGCTTTCCCTTAAAGGACATACTTCCCAAGGAATCGTACATCAAACGAACTTCCACACCTTCCGCTACCTTCCGTTTAAAAAGTTGGTAAAATTCATCCTGTAGGTCTCCCTGTTCAAAAATATAGTATTGAACATGCACAAATTTTTCGGCTTTTTCAATAGCATCGAATATCGCTTGAAACGTCTCTTTTCCACCGTGCATTACGTTTACCTGATTGTCCGTATACAGCGTGCTTCCGGCACTGTTGCGTAGCATTTTTGCCAACGGTTCCCCCATAGCATCGGCAATCTTCCGTTTTGAACTGCCTTGCAGGGTAGCGGAATAGGTTTCGTAAAAACGTCTGCGTTTTAGGTTGGCTTTTAGTTTGTAAAACTTGAATTTTCTCCGGTTTACCCCAAAAAGATAATACAAAAGCGGTCCGAGAAGGGGAAGAAACAATATACTTAAGATCCAACTGAGCGAACGGCTGGGCCGCGACCCATGGAAGAGCACACTGATCAATGCCCAAACGGTAACAACACTATAAAAGATAAGCAGCAGTTTTTGCACGGTAATTTTTTTATGGCACCCGTTCGACCGTTTGCTTTTCACTGTGATGATCAAATCTTGGCCCCTGTGCTATGATTTTTAACGACCGTGGCCGAGATAAGCCTTGTAAAATGACACTACAGCGACGCTAAAACGGTTTTTCTCGGTTCAGAAATAAAACAGTAAACGCGTTGGTGGTCAAGATACTCTTTTGGGCGGAAGGAGACAATTCCGGTACCAACGCCTAGTTTTATTTTATCGGGGGAAAACATTTTCACAACACGTGTACGCTATTCCGAATGGCACTTACGGTATCCCTAAAGCCATAGAAATTTACAAACGATAAAAATCAAGAAAAGCAGTGCGGCTACAAAAAAAATGCCACCGACTGCCGTTGCGGCCCGCACCCTCGCAATCTTGGTTTTTTTTACTTTAAAAAGTGTAATGAGTTTGTCCATAAAAAATGGGCAAGCTTTTCGGCTTGCCCTCTTTCCTTTTTTGTTATTTAGTTTCCGTCGGTAGCATCTTCTACTTCTTCCTCTATTGCCTCACCGGCATCTTCAAGTTCTTCACCAACTTCTTCAATTCCGTCTTCCACTTTTTCCGCGGTGGTTTTTTCTCTGCAACTTGTTGTTCCCAGTAAAAAGAAAGACAACAATAGCGCGGTTCCTAACTGTTTCATATTTTTCATTATCATAACGTTTATATTATACGACTCGTTTTCCCCTGAACAGTGAAATCACAAAAAGCACTATAAAAATAAAGAAGAGCACTTTTGCAATACTGGCCGCTCCAGCGGCAATACCACCAAAACCGAAAATTCCGGCGATTATAGCTAAAATTATAAAGGTAATTGTCCAACGTAACATATGTTTTGTTTTTAGGTTATACATTAATTTCTGATACAAAGATGTTCTATTTCAATGGCTTAGTTTAGTTCGTATGTGCTTAATGTTGACCCATTTGCCATAAAAGTGCCCACCTGGGCCTTATGTTTCCGTTATTTGTATGATGGCGGTCCGAATACCGCAATCTTGTATCTTGGATTTTTTTAAAAGAGTACATTTGATAGTTCTTTAAAAAAAAGATAATGGCCAATTTGATATCGGTTAAGGATTTGGATGTTCACGATTTGGTTAGGGGCCTGGCCGACGTGCTGGGATCCTCTTGTGATGAGGATAATAATGAGATCTGTTTTAACATATTACCGGAAAAGGGCAAAGGATATGTGAAAGGCGTCCGTTTTTCGAATGGAATGAGCACTTTGGATATAGATTTACAATTAAAGGAACCTCTTTCGTTAAAAATGAGTCTGTCCACGATACAGCCCCTACGTATTCTTTTCAACAGGGAGGCTACCTTGGGAATCCGGTTCATGGATAAGGAGGACGCATATGAAGTGCGACGGTTGGAAAGTGCCTTTGTATCGGGAAACTCGCGGCAACATGTAATTTTGGAGTTGCCTGCCGAATTACCGATCTGTTTTTTTAGTCTGGAAATCAATAGAAAGTTATTCGAGGTCAAAATCGACGATTTTTTAACGGCAATGAACGTAGAGTTGGAGCAATTGTTCCGCGATGTGAACGGAATCAACTCGTTTTTTTATAAGGGACACTACAGTTTGGATATTGCAAAGGCCATTGAAGAATCCCTGGAGTGCGAACTGTTAGGTTTCACCCGTTCCGTTTTTATGGAGGGTAAGGCCTATGAAATACTGGCACATCAGTTGCGTTTGTATCTTGATGATCTTTCGGGTCCCGAAAAAAGAAAGATTTTACGCCAGTCGACCGTAGAACTTATCGAGTCGGCAGCCGGAATTATAAAGTCGGAACTCGAAAATCTGGAGAACATCATTTCGCTGGCCAATCGGGTAGGCCTCAACCAAAATACCTTGCAAAGCGGTTTCAAGCATTTGTACGGCATGTCGGTAAACAAATACATCCGACAGGCCAAAATTGAAAAAGCGCGGGAGCTGATCGAAACTACCGATCTTAATGTTACCGAGATTACCTATAAAATCGGTATCAATTCCCGAAGTTACTTCTCCAAATTGTTTAAGGAACGCTATTTCATGAGCCCGAGAGAATATATGGCCAAGGTTCGCGGTGGCACGTCTTCCGGTACCCAAACGGGCTAAACTTTCCTTTGTTCCATAGGGGACCTATTATCGATTAACATTTTTTTTAGTTACCAAATTAGGGCATATGTGTTAATAACGGTTTCGATTTTGTTAATCTGAAAAAGGCTTATCCAAGTTCTTTGTACTATGAAATCAAAGACGGAGGAACGACAACAAATCGTTATAAGAAGTATAAAGAATGAAGTTATTTTAGAACAGTTGAACGACTGTTTGGAGGGAACGATCGCAAAGCAGTGGGGCGAACATACCTTGACCTTCGATAATACCAAAGGGCTAGGAACCATTAGAAGTATGGATTTCGACTGGGGAGTTTCCTTGTTGGATTGTGATTTGGAGCTGACCCATGCTACCGAAATCATCTTTCGTACCTCACAGGTATCCCCGGTCGAATTTATTTTTATATCGGAAGGTTCCTTAAAATATCAGGAAAGCGGTAAAGATTCTATGGATTTGGAGTGTTTTCAGAATATTATTATTTCCCCCAAGCGAGCGGCGAGACAAACTTTTGTCTTTCCGCCCGCTACCCGTCTTAAGGTAAACGTAATCCGGATCAAGAAAAAGGAATTCTTAAAAAAGAAAAATAACAATGTAACGTATTTGAACGATCTGCTTTTCTCCGTATTCAACGATGAGAATTCCGACTTGCCCTATGCACATAGCGGAAGTTATAGTTTAAGGATTGCCGATCAGGTGAAATCACTTGACAAAGCCTATGATAGTGGTATGATCCGTACCTTAAGTTTGGAAGGTCGGCTTTATTTGATTTTGGCGCTACAACTACTGGAGCATCACGAATATGAAGATAAGGAGGCGCTGCCCGATTCGCTGTCCAAATCCGATATTCAAAAGATACACAAGCTCATCACCTATATATTGGACCACATTTCGGAACCTTTGACCATAAAATTGCTATCCAAGGAATCTACTCTGAGCGCCAAAAAACTACAATTGGGCTTTCGGTTGTTGTATTCCAAGTCGGTCAATGAATATGTACGGCAGCTCAAATTGGAGATTGCCCGCGACCTACTGAAAAACTCGGAGCAATCGGTATCGGAAATTGTATACCATATCGGTATCCGCAGTCGCAGTTACTTTTCCAAAATATTTTATGAGGAATATGGAGTGCTCCCTACCGAATATCGAAAACGGTTGCATCTGCCCGGGGGAAAGGTTTAAATGTCCTTCGGAATATCCGGATAGTCAACGGGGTTCAACATACTATCATAAGAAATGTTGTTTTTGAAAAAATCCCGGGCTACGGGGTTGGCCTTTAACCCAATGGATTCGGAGGAACCGTTAATTTTTCGTAAACCCTCAAGGTCAATATCATTTTCAAGCCACAATTGTTTGTAATTGTCCGGGATAACAATGGGCATAGTGTTTCCAAGGTTTTGAAACTGCTTTACATAGGTATTTACAGAACCGGTTAGTAATGAGCAGGATAGAAACCCATCGTTAAGGGTATTGTATATTCCTGCGATGTGAAAAGGTCTGCTATCGGAAAACCCTACATAATAGGGAAAAACGACCCCATTTTGCAGATAATTGGTAAAAAAACCGGTAACAATGATCAGACACCTACGTTGCTTAAAAGCAGTACTGTACCACGATTCGTCCTCCAAAAATTTTTCATCGATGTTCAGGGTGTTCGTTACCTCTTGAAAGGATAGCCAATCGTCTTCAAAATTATCTGGAAGTATGCCCCAAATGGCCAACGAAACGATATCGGGACGCCGGTTCGTAAGTATCGGTAGCGTTGCTTCGTGAAGCCCGTTGATCACAATTTCGGGGCGATAAAGATTAGGATATTTAAAGGATACCTCAAATTGTTTCTCTATCCGTTCCCGTTTTGCGGTATTTGAAAGTTTATAATACATATACGGTGCAAGTAACGAAAAACCGATAGGGGTCATTGTTTCGTTTGAGATAAAATGTAACTCTTTAAAAATTAATTGTTTAACCTTAACATTATATTGGGAGTCTTAATCCCGATATCGTTAAACAAATCTCCTATATCGGTAATTTGCTATGGTGGGTTGCGGTAATTTTGTTTAGGGTAATAGTATCCATATTCAGTTTAGACCGACCGGAGGTGTCACCATCATGAACACAAGAAAACAAAGAACATTAGAAGAACTACAATGGTTGCAACAGTGGCTGCCGGGTGATATCACCTATCAAAACGGTATTCAGGTACTACGGGTGAAAGAAAATTTGGGTGAAGGAGAAGTACGTTGTGTTTGTTTTGATGAGGGTTTGATGGCCATGGAATTCGATATCGTGTTAAATGAGAACCGCGACATTAAAATGGATCGATCGGTAGGCGGCCTAATTTATTTTTTATATTGTTTTACAGGGAACTGCTTTCACAAATTCGAGGGAATCGAACGGCTTTCCAAGTTAGAAGAATTGCAAACGGCGGTGGTCTCCAATATGCAGGAGACCGCAAGTACCTTGCGGATCGTTAAGGGAGAACGACTGGTTTTGAATTTGATTCAACTGAACAAGGACATGTACCAACAAAATTTTGATTCCAAGGATGATCGTTCCTATGGAAAAACGATTGCCATGCTGGACACCTTCGACGAAAACCCCGGTTTCTTTCAATTAGGGCGTATCAATTTAGAAATAGCGGAGCTGATCAAACTTTTGGAAAATGCAAAATATGTCAATGAACTATCGACATTGATGCAGTTCGAGGGCATTTGCCATTTGATTTTAGCGAAACAGATCGAACAGTTCAATATCGATTTATTGTATGGGAGCGAACCGACCAGTGGTCTATCAAAAAACTCCTTAAAAATGATAACGGAAATCGGAGATTTCGTAAAGAACTATCCGGAAATACAACATTCGGTAGATAGCCTGTGCAGAAAGTCCGGACTGTCCGCCGCCAAAATGCAAAAGGGGTTCAAATACATCTATCATATGACCGTTGGCGAATTTATTCGCGACTGTAGGTTGGTCAAGGGAGAGCATTTGATCCGTACCACGGACATGAACGTATCCGAAGTGGTATATGCAATCGGATTTACCAGCAGGAGTTACTTCTGTAAAATTTTTAAGGCGAAGTACCGTTGCAGTCCTAAAGCATACAAGAACATGGTTTTTAACGAAAGATATTCCGTAAAAGCATAAATTTTGTCTGTTTAAAATTTTGTAGTCTACAGAAAATAAAGAAACTAAAAATTTCTGCTCATTTCATATCAAATTAATATCTTTCGAAACATATAAGGGTTTTGCCTATTTATGAAGCGTGTTATTCTTTTTTTGTAAGAGCTCAAGGAGGTTAACAAGCGATCGTTTTTTATCGCTCCGGCGTATGGCTTTTTATCAAAAACGAAAGCTGTGCGTACTAGGGATACCAAAGCTTCAAAATCGAACGGATATATGGTTTATGGTCCGGACCGAAAATGGCGACCCTGGCCGGTCTATAGTTCCGGTATGAGTTTTTGATAATTATAAAGCGTTTTATGCATTCTATTATTTATACGTCCCGAGCATTGGATTCTTTCGATTCGATTCAGGTGTATCAGATGTTGGAGGGGTCAAGGAGTTACAATGCGGAACATGGGATTACCGGATGTTTGTTGTACCATGAAAGGCAGTTCGTTCAAATACTGGAGGGCGATTACCAAGTGGTGGACGGGCTGTTCCAAAAAATACGTCATGATCAGCGCCATGCCGAAGTGTCCTTGCTAATGGAGGACAATACCGATCAGCGACTTTTCGATAATTGGAATATGGGGTTCTACGAGTTTATTTCCAAAGAGGAACGGCAACTTTTTAGAAAACACCAGTTCAACCAGTTTTTTGAAAATTCAAACCTTTTTAGTCAATCCAGCAAAACCGGTCTCCTTTTCTTCAAAAGAGTACGGGATCTATTGGAATCGAACTAGTTTTGAAAACCCTTCGCCTTCCTGTTGTTGTCTTGTCGTTGCCGCTACAAACGGTCTATTGATAGCCCAACCCATGACCGTAGGAGTAGAGCGGGGAAGCCGAATCGTAGGGTAGGTCCTCTTTTTGGGCCTTCACCGCTTCCATGGAAGAGGGAATTTCCAAGGGCAATTTTCCCGTTGGACCGAATTTTCCCGTAATCAGATCTAAAATTATGTTTTCCGAGGCAAAAAAATCGGCTATGACCGCTGTACTGGCAAAGTCGATCTCGGGTATAACCGGTGGTCGGTCTATGGAAAGTACCGTAATGGTGGGTTTTTTTGAAATCAAATCAAGGAGGGCATCCCTTTCTTTTTCGGGAAAATCCAAACGGCCCTGTTTGAAAAAACGTTCCAAAAAAGAACCGTTTCCGGGCTCGTACGGGGTATTCAATTTTAAAATGATATAATCCGCATCTTCGGGATCATCGGTAAGGGAAAGATCGGGATAGGAAAATCCATCGTTGAAACCTTGGAGGTAGACCTTGCTTTTTTTAGATAGGGGAAGCAGTTCTTTTTCGTTTTTGAGCAAGGTGAGCGAACGGCGCTGCGCCTGTTTTCCCTTTGCCATGAATGCTGTACTTCGTAAGCTGTTCACATCCTTTTCGTTCACGTAGGGATCGTCAAAAAGACCCAGGTCGAATTTGTTTTTCAATACACGACGTACGGAGGCGTTCAGTCGTTCTTCCGAAATCTTTTTTTCCTGTACCAATTGTACCACAAGTTCGGGCAACGCTTCACCGCCGAACATGTCACAACCGGCATCGATCACTTTCTGTACTTTTTCCAAAGGGGTACTGTCTTCCATTCCCCAATCCGAGGCCGGTTTGGCAAATGTATCGCTGATAATGGCCCAGTCGGTGCAGATGATGCCATCATAGGCATAGGTGTTGCGTAGCAGTCCGGTAATGATCTCCTTGTTAAAACCAAAGGCCACTTTTTCCTTGGTCTGATTAACCGGAATTCCGTAATAGGGCATCATAAAAGCCGTTTTTTGGGCAATGGCCGCTTCAAAGGGAATCAAATGGTAGGCAAAATTGTCCCCGGGGTATACTTGTTCTTTTCCGCTGGCGAAATGGGCGTCCATACCGTCTTTTTGGGGTCCGCCACCAGTGAAGTGTTTGGTCATACAGGCCACACTTTCCGTACTGATTCCTGTGGGGTCCCCTTGAAATCCATTTAAATACGCAGCGGTCAACCGTGCGCTCAGTTCCGCGTCCTCCCCAAACGTGTCACTGATTCGGGACCATCGGGGTTCCGTGGCCAAATCTGCGGTCGGGTGAAGGGCCAAGCGGATGCCTACGGCCCGGTACTCCTTATTGGCAATACTACCGAATTCTTGTACCAAAACGCTATCTCTGGTGGCGGCCAATCCCAACGGGGAGGGCCATTCCGAAAATATACCGGACTCGATTCCGGCACCGGGATTGTCCCGAACACCGTGCCGGGGGTCCGAGGCAATGGTAATGGGTATCCCCAAACGGGTACGCTCGCCCATTTCTTGTATATTATTGTTCCAACGCACCATCACCTTGGGATCCTCGGGTGCTTGAACAATATTAAAATGGCTCATTTTATTTTGGACGACAAAGGTGGAATTTGCATCGAACGCAAAGGTGATCGGATCTTTAAAGCTGGGTACTTCATTCAGTTCGCCCTCCGGTCCCATAGCTATAATGTCGATGAACAAGAGTCCGGCCTTTTCCTCCAAGTTCATTTGTCCCAGCAAATTTTCCACACGTTGTGCAACGGGTCGGCGTCGGTCCTCATAAACATCCAAACGTCCGTTCTTGTTGAGGTCCCGAAAAGTAAGCCCCTCATTTTCAATGAGCGGTGCCTTGCTCCCCAAAAGGGCAAGATTTTCTTTCGAGGTATTGTTCCATTTGATATAATAGATACCTAACGCTATAGCACCGATAACCAGAACCGCGAGCAAAAACCACCCTACATACTTTAAAAAACGTTTTGTTTTTTTCATTTTTTCAATTTAAAAAGGTGCCGATCGTACCATTCGCCTTGTATTTGTCCAACAAGGTAGCCCAAAATTGCGCTTCTTTTTCAAGAAGGGTTACGGCACTTTTTTGAAGTACCAACTCTTGTTCGTTCAATTCATACGCATCCGCTTTCCCTTGTGAAAAACGGGCCTGGTAAATGGCGACACTCTCCGTTCTAAGTTCTAAATTTTCCTTTAACAGCGCTATTTCGCCTGCCAAAGAAACAATTTTTGTTTCCAATTCCCTTTGTTCGAGTTGTGTTCTGTTGGTCTCTTCCCGGAGCTCCTGTTCCTGGATCTTGCGTTCGCCCTTGAGTTGCGCCACCTTGCTCCGGGTGCCGTCAGATCCGATGATCGGAACCTTTAGCGACACCCCGATATAACTGTTTCCGAACCAGGTATCGTTTTCGAAAGGGCGTAAATTTTCATTGAATTGGTTGGCGCCATAAAAGCCGTCGATCGCTAGGGTAGGTAGCCTTTTGGCCCGATTACCTATAATTTGGCGGACCAACAACGCATCTTCTTCTTTAATGATACGGGCAGTGACCGATTCTTTGACCAAATCTGAACCCTCCCGCATTTTGGGGTAGATCATTTCTATGGGTTCGGCGTTCAGTTCATACACTTCCATTGGCGTCGCGCTACCGATCAAAAAGCCCAGATTGAACTGTTCCAATCGCTTTTCCTCGGTTGCAATGGCCAAGGTAGACTTGGCGTTATTATGGTTGATTATGGCCGTGTTCAATTCACTTTTCAACAATTTGCCCTCTTGGTACATGGCCTTCATTAGCGACATGGTACCATAGGTACCTACCGTGTCTACTAGGGAGGCGTTTACCTTCGCCTGTTTTTGGGATAACCCGATGTAGGCCTTCATCACATCATATACGAGTTGTTCCTTTTCCCGGTCCCTTTTCAGGAGTTCCAATCGCTCGGCCGCCCTTCGCTCTTTTGCTTCAGCTCTGGTTTTGGCATCGAATAGGGGTTGTAATAGGGTAATGCCCAAATCTTGTTGCCAGGTGGTCCCGAACTGTAACTCGGTAAAACCATCCAAATTACTGGACGTGTCGTTTCCACCGGTAAGCGCGTTCGGAACAAGCGAAGTCGGTATAATGGCGTTGTATTTATAGGCATAGGACAGTGAAATTTGCGGCCCCAGGGCAGATTGCGCCCCTTTTACCGCCAAGGCACTATTTTCGACGCGGATCTGGTCCGCTAAAAAACTGGGTTTCTCGTTCAAGGCTAGGGCAATACAGTCTTTTAAGGACCGTTTTTGCTGCGCCTGCGCTTGTGCAAAACCCAAAAACAATACTAAGAGTGCGATGTTCTTCATGATTATTATTTTATCTGAATACGGAAGCGGGTTCCACATTTTTTATTCTTTTGAGCGCGAAGGCCGAACTCCCTGTCGAAATAAGGACGATAACGCCGAACATTACGGCAAGCACCGCAGGGGAAAGTTCGAATACCAGTCCGGTGCTGGCCACACCGTTCCTAAAAAGTTCCAAAAGGATATATGCCAAAGCAAAACCGACCAGGGCAAATAAAAATGCCTGTGCGAGAATCAGTTTTCGAATGTACCCGTTGCTGGCACCGATCGCTTTTAGGGTTCCATAGTCCCTTAGTCTGTCCAAGGCACTGGAGTATAAGGTAAGCCCGATGATAAAGAAGCCGGAAATGAGCGCAAATATGATTAGGGAACCCGTACTGACGGCGATACCACTAGAGGCCAAAACAGCATTTATGGTACTGTCCTTCAATTCTTGGGACGGCCATGCCCTTACCCCGGAGAGGGTACCGTTGATGTTTTGTACCACCTGTGCGACCGATGTGCCGGAATCGCAATTGACCAATACGGCATTGATCTGTGTGGATGGTATGTTCCCATAATAGCGGGCCCTTTCTATGGTGGTATAGGCTATTGGTGCTCCAAAACCGCGGACCCCTTTGGTCTGTACCGTAATCATTGCCCGTTTTCCGTTAATTTCAAGTGTGGTACCGGGATCGGTGGTACCGCCCAAGGTTTCCGTATCGAAAACATCGGAGCTGATCGCCATATCGTTCTGTAATGCCAGTACGTTTCCGTCATTTATGTTCGCCGGTTTTGGTCCGGCGGGAAAAATGGGTCCTTTACTACCGATAAGCAGTAAACTAGCGGTAGCCCCGTTCTGGTAGGTTGCGCTTCCACCGGCCAATACCAGAGGATACGCTTCGGAAACCCCGGGTATACTCAAAACTTCGTTTACTTTTCTAATATCCAATCGGCCGAGTTGGTTGAGGTCCTTGCTCTTATCGTCGACCACCCATACCTGCGCATCGGAATTGTTGGCGGTGGTCACCATTAATCCGGTAAGAAAGTTTAGGATGCCCAGCTGTTGCCCGATTAGGAAGGTGCTGATAATGATACCTACGGTGACCCCGATGCTTTTGGCCTTATCGAAGCGTATGAATCGAAATGCTGTTTTTAATACGGACATGGGGCTATTTTGTTGTGGGTTGGGTCAAATCGATTTCACATTGTACGCGGCTATTGATCAGAAGGTTTTGTTGTTGGTCCAAACTTATTTCTACCGTCCTTACCCTTCGATCCTCCGCTTCGGAGGCGGCATCGCCAAAAATGGATTTCCGTTTCAAAAAATCGGATAGATAAATAACTTTTCCGGTACTGATCAGCTTGCGACCGTCTTGGGAGCGAACGTTTACGGACTGGCCCAAACGTAATTCATCTGCTAGAAGTTCATCGATCTCGCAGGTAGCGATCAATGCTCCCTTGGGGGCAAATTGGGCAACACTGCTATTGGCCTGTGTCCCTTCGCCTTTGGTAACCAACCATTCGAGTACCTTTCCATCCGAAGGGGCTAAGATCCGCTTTTCGTCCCTTTTGGCCTTTGCAATTTTAAGCTGCGCGTTCAGCGCCTGCAATTCGGTGTTCGTTACTTTTTTTTCGTTAAGCTCGTTGTTGAGGTTCGACTTTTCCAATTCATATTCCAAGGAGGCGCTTTCCAAAGCGTCCTGTGTTTCTGCATTTACCTTGGATAGGGCAAGCGACCTTTCATAATCCCGTTTTCGTTTCAATAGTTTCTTTTCGCTCTCCAGTACCTCTTCCGAAGCGATTTTGTTGGACGCCCGTTGTTTGTTAATGGTTGCGATGATACGTGAAATTTCGGCTTCCTCGGCTGCGGTATTCAGGGTCGCCAAAATGTCTCCCTCCCGTACCGTTTCGTTTTCTTTTTTAATGATTTCCATTACTACTCCCGAAGCCGGACTGGCCAATTGCGCCAATTTGGAGGCCGATGTAATTCTTCCGTTTCCATAAGCTTGGGATAGTACCGCGGTACTCGTGCTAGCGGTATCGGTTTTGTCCGTAGCCGCTTTTTCTTCCGTTCCCGAGCAGGCGGCCAAAAAAAGCGATATCAAGATTATTCTGGTAAGATTGAACATGGTATTGTTTTTAATGTGTTGCATTTTCTTTTGTGGTTTCGGTTACATGGCCATTATCGACTTCATAAATACGATCTGCATAGGGAATCAAACGTAAGTCGTGGGTTACGATCACTACGGCCCGGTTTTCTTTGGTCAACGCTTTTAAGCGCTCCATGGTATAGGTCACGCTTTTTGGATCTAAGGATGCCGTGGGTTCGTCACACAGGATCAATGATGGGTCGGTGACCAGTGCCCTGGCAATGGCGACACGTTGCTGTTGTCCACCGCTTAGTTTTTTGGGAATATTGTTCATACGGTCGGCCATGCCCAATGATGTTAGCGCGGCAATCGCCCTTTCCTTTATTTCCTTTTTTGAAATCTTAAGAAGCTGTAACGGCATCATTACGTTTTCCAATGCCGTGAGGGGGGCAATCAGGTTATAGCTTTGAAATACAAAACCGATTTCTTGCAGTCGCAGATTGGAAAGCTCTCGGTCTTTTAGTTTGGTTATCGATCGGCCACTTACAAAAACGCCTCCTTCAGTGGGATAGATTACACAGCCCAAAAGAGAGAGCAATGTGGTTTTACCGCTCCCGGAAGGTCCCAGCAACAATACCAATTCCCCTTTGCTTATTCTGAGAGATGTCGGATGAAGTGCCGTAATGGTAGTGTCGCCAGAAACATATTCCTTTGATACGTTCGAAACTTTAGCTATGTAGGAATCCGTCATATTTTGTTACGTTTTCGTAGCAAATATATAATGTTTTCGTTATAATAAAAAATGTTTTCGTTATTTTTAGTATATTTGTGATGTAAAATAAGGAGATATGCAGCATTCTATTTCTTATAAACCGCTGATAAACAGGTGGGAAGATTTTTTAGCGCAGTGTAATAGTACCGATTTAAAAGATTTCGCACGCTATTTATTGCAGGAGGAGGAAGCTGCTGAAAAAGCTGTTTTGGAGCATGGGGATACCGTTCATGAATATCCGTATCTGACCGCGGAAGCCGGGCGCGCTATTTTCAGGTTGTATAAATTTTCCAAGATATATTCAAGGCCTATAATGAAAAAAGCGGGCCTGACCTCTTTTGATGAGTTCTCGATTTTAGCGACGCTTTTACATACCGAGGAATTGACCAAAAAAGACTTGATTTTCGAGAATTTGGTGGAATTGACGACCGGTATGGATATGCTCAAAAGGATGTTGAAGGCAAATTTGATACAGGAGCGTAAAAACCCTTCCGACAAACGCGAGAAATTGGTATCCCTTAGCGAGTCAGGTAGAAAAACCCTGTTTACGATACTAGAGGAGTTTCAGACCATGGAAGATGTTTTGGGCGATCTTGACCGCAAGGAACGTGAAGAGACGGTAAAGTATTTGATGGAGTTGGACAAGTACCATACCGCTATCAATACCGATAGACTTTAGGACCGGTAATCTTTTTTTGGCTGCATAACGAATGCCTTCGCACTTATCCGTTACTTCCGAAAATTACATTTAAGGATAGAAGGATGTTATACTTATATTAACCGGTTTAAGTCATCTTACCGCCGCTATACTAATACCATTTCAAAGTTAAAATGGTGTACCTTAAAAAAACTTCTTAAGCACCTCAAAAGGCTGTTTTTTCATTTGAAACAAAAAATGCAAACAGTTTCAATAAAAAACCCCCTCGTATTTCCGAGAGGGTTTTTCTATTTGCCTTCCTTGGGAAAGGGTAGTTACTCCTAAGGTCCAAAAAATTACATTAACTTATGGTCTCCAGATTGTTCAGTACGGCCAATTCCTTTTGTATGGTATCCCTATGTCTGGTCAGTACCTCCAAAGTGGTCGGGGGCAAAGCTGTTTCGGATAATACCTCATTATATTCTTGTATTGCCGCTTTTTCGCCTCGAATAACCTCTTCCAACATAGCCTCGTCCGTATCGGATGCAAAAAACGCTTTCATATCGATCCAGGTACGATGTGCTTTTGCGGTAAGGCTGTCACCCTTTTCCACATCTTCCCCATAGCCTTTGATCTCTGCTTTTAACTGGTGGCCAAAATTATAGCGTTCGGCCGATTTGCTTTCAAAAAAAGTCTTTAATTTCGTATTCTCTACCTTTTCGGAAGCTTGTTTAAAACCCTTTTCCGCGTCATAGGTTTTCTCCAATAGGTCGTTTAATTTACTTGAAATACTATTCGTATCCGTGCTCATATTCTTATTTTTTTAAATTAACGATACTTTGTTCTGTGATGCGTATCGCTTTACATCGTTAAAAGATTACTGTTCGCTTTTCGGCTCACCATAAAATCGGTTCCGCTGTTTAAAACGTTCGATTTTTTGTTTCAATCGGTTGATCGACTCCTCCGTGCCGGTGTGTACGACTTGGTTCATGTGTTCCATGTGTATTTCAACAAAAGGGGAAATCTTCTCTTCCACATTAGGTTGTGCCGGGTTGGCCTGAACGGGCTCGTTGCCCGTATCCGATTTTCGCAAGCTGTTGCTGTAAGCGAAAGAGATGCCGATAGTGATGAGTACACCCGAAATCATTCCGATTATAATATCCATGGTATGCCTGTTTTGCCTTACAAAAATACTTTTCGTCACTGCTTAGGTTTAGTGCAATTGCGATTATCATTGACTCGATTCCCTAAGTGTTGCCCTACAAATGGGATATGCGCTAATTTTTAGCGGAAACGAGTTCGGGTAACTCCATGGCATTGAAGACTTTTGAAAATGTCGGAAGCAAGAGGTCCGACACAACGAATTTTAAAAACAACAAAATGATAAAAAAAGGAACACAGGTACAATGGAACTGGGGCAGTGGTACTGCCAAGGGAAAGGTAGTGGAAACGTATACGACCAAAACCACAAAAACGATCAAGGGTACCGAAGTCACCCGCGATGGGGAAGAGGGCAACAAAGCGCTTTATATAGAACAGGAGGACGGCGACCATGTACTTAAAAGTGAGAACGAGGTCGAACGGGTCGACGATTAATTATACCGCCAAGTCGTCCATTACAGAAACTTCTTCCTTGTTGTTGGTCGTCTTGGACCATATAGCGATACCAAAAGTGAGCACTCCCAACCTTCCTATGAACATCAGGCAGATGAGTGTCGCTTTTCCCGTAATGGACAGGGCGTCGGTAATTCCCGTACTAAGGCCTACCGTTCCCAACGCCGATGCTACTTCAAAAAGAGGCGCCTCCGGGCTAAGGGCATTGCTACAAGAAAGAAGAAAAAAACCAAAAAGGGAATATCCGAAAAAGTCGAACAACAGGTTCCGTTGTGGGTTCATCCCAATTTTAAAACGCCGGCAACGCGAATTCGGTTGTTTCACAGATGCGGTCACTTCTTCGTTTTTGTTGGTAGCATGTTTGTCAATTCCTTGGGAAGGTCCAAAGTGCGTATCGGGAAAGGAATATTAATGTTATTTTGATCAAAGGCGGCCTTAATGGTAATCATGGCCTTCGTTTTCGCCTTTGCTACCTCCAATGCAGAAGTGGAATCGATCCAAAAACGGGTTTCAAAGTTTATGGAACTGTCCCCGAATTCCTTATAAAGGAATATAACGTCCTCTTTATCCGCTACGGCCTGAAAGGCTTTGGAGATGGTGGTTACCACCAAATCGCGAACTGCCTTTAAATCGGAATCGTAGGCTACCCCGCATTCTAAAATAACACGGGATTGCGCCGTAGTAGAATAGTTCTTGATCGGATTTTCCACCACGAGCTTGTTGGGAATATAGACCAAATTGTTATCCGGTTGCTTTAGGGTGACCGATCGTAGATCAAGATCTACCACCTCTCCCTCAAAACCGTTGGTTTCTATCCAATCGCCAAATTTTAGGTGTTTGATATAGGCCAGTACGATTCCGGAATAGGTGTTCGCCAGGGCACCTTGTAAAGCCAGACCTACGGCCAGACCTACGACCCCGGCACCCGCCAAAATGGTGTTCAATGCTTTTCCAAGATTTAAAATTCCCAGTACCATAAAAAGCCCCAATAACACCGTAATGATGGCCACGACCTTGGAAATCAGATTTTTCATGGACTCCTGCAAACTGCTCCTATCCATCAACCGTAATGCCAAACGGCTGATGTAACGGGAGAGAATAAGTGTTACGGTAAAAACCAAGGTGGCAATGATCAAATTGGGTATGTTCAAGATCAAGGCGTCTAACCACGATTGCAGCTTGCCCATCATTTTGTTCCAAGCATCCGAAAATTGTGTTTCCATAAGTTGTTCTTAATATTATATTATACGCTATTTGTTAGCTGTCGATTTTGGGTTTTCCATGGTCACCACCACATAAGTTGCTGTGGTATTTTAAAATTCCCCAACATCAAAACCGTTTGTTGCACAACCGTTTCCACCCTCAAGTAATTCAGAAGCTGGCCGGATCGCATGTTGTCCATTGTATTAGCCATACTTCTTAAGGCCCCGTTTTGGCTATAGCTTTCCCATAAAAGAGGGGCTATACTGTTCCAACATATCCAGTACAACTGTTTCTGTTTGCGATAATTCCGGAGCGGGTTCCGGATCGGAAGCGACCTTTTTAAAATAGGCCTCCAATTCGCCGGATTCATAAAAACTGGGAGCCAGCGGATGCACATAATATTTTCTACATACGTTTCTGGTGTTGCCGAGCGCCTTTGCCGTTTCGTCGTAGGCCATAAGCATGTTCTTGTTTTTATCTTTTACGGATTTCATGTCCATAAGACGCTCGAAAAAGATGACGGTCGCAGCCCAGGTCCTAAAGTCCTTTGCGGTAAAAAGAATACCACTTATCCGATGTATGTATTTGTTTACCATCCCACTGTCGATGGTCTTTTTTTTACCGTCCGTATCATAGAACTTGAACAGTTCCCAACCGGGCAGTTCTTCGCATCGGTTTATGAGCCGTACCAATTGTTTGTTTTTTACCGTAATACGGTGTTTTTTGCCCCGTTTCCCTACAAATTCGAACCGTATTTTATCCTGAAGTGCAGTAACATGTTTCGAACGGAGGGTCGAAAGACCATATGTTTTGTTGCGTTTGGCGTACTGTTCATTGCCGACACGGATATGGGTGTCCTCCATCAACCGTATTACCAGAGCCAATACTTTGGTTTTCGGCCATCCTTTCTGTTCCAGATCCTTCGCGACCCTTCGTCTGATTTTTGGCAATTGTTGTCCAAATACCGACATTTTGTAAAACTTTGTTTGGTTCCGTACCTGTTTCCATAAGGGATGGTATCGATATTGCTTACGCCTTCGCAAATCTTTGCCCGTTGCCTGTAGATGAGCATTTTCGAGAGAGGCTATTTTTACCTCTTCCCATGCGGGAGGTATTACCAATTGTTCTATGCGCTGCAAACGATTTCCTTCTTGGATTTGCTGTCCATTAAGAAGGTATTGAAATTGCTCGTTCTGTTTGATGCGTTCAATAGTAAGTTGATCGCTATTTACATAGATCAGGTCCAATTTTTCAATAGCGGTTTCCGGCGTTTGTAGCATCGCTTTTAAAAAAGAATGGTCTTTGCCCGTTTTTTTCATTAATTCCATGCTAGTGTAACTATGGCGCTTATGGCATTCGTTTTCTCGTTGCGAAGTTGTGGTGGGCGTTGGCTGTTTTTCCCAGCCTTAACCCTCCGTTTCGGTCCAAAACTATCAAGAGTAAGGTACGACAAAAGAAGGCAAAATTGGTACAAGTCTCCGTTTATGACAATACCTTTTTGAGTATTATACAGTTGCTTCTAAAGCCGTTTTCCGTTGTGCAGCGCCATAAACCCGACACTATTGAAAATGGTTCTGACCTGATGGGGCAGAACCATTTTAACAACCAACCAACTAAAATCACTTATATGCCTGGATTTATTGCCATAAATCCTTAAGTGTTTCTCAAAGATATCGTGTAGCATCTGCAAAAATGTGCTGTAAAAAAAGTTTGATTGACTGTTTTAAAAAAGCCTTTTTGGTTTTGTGCCGAAATCTTTCAGGATAGCTTCCCTAACGCCCTATTTCCATAAGGGTTAACGTCATGCCGGTCTCCTCCACTACAAAACGATGGCGTTTTACAAATCTTTGGGGTAGGTTGGAAACGGCCGATGTTGGAATTGGAGCGATTTCCGAATAGGGACAACATCTACGGTGTTTGAGGTCGCAGGATCGACCAGGGTTTAGGATATTTGATAAAATCTTTTTTTACATGAAAACACCCCCTGATTTTTCCGATATTAATGCACTATTCATCAATTGTACGCTTAAAAAATCACCGGAGCAGAGCCATACCGAAGGGTTGATGAACGTAGCAATGGACATCATGCGCGCAGAAGGAGCGGGGGTAACGTACATCCGTTTGGCAGATTTCGATATTCCTGTTGGCTTGGCGCCGGACATGCGGGATCAAGGGGCATCAAAAGACGATTGGCCCGAGGTTTTCGATAAAATCCTTCAAGCCGATATCGTAGTGATCGGCACGCCCATTTGGTTAGGCGAAAAGTCTTCTATAGCCACAAAACTTATAGAACGGATGTATGGTATGAGCGCCCGAACGAACGACAAAGGACAGTACATCTATTACGGGAAGACCGGGGGCTGCGTCATTACCGGTAACGAGGACGGCGTCAAGCATTGTGCCATGGGTATCCTTTACGGGCTACAACATCTCGGTTTTTCCATACCCCCCCAAGCCGATTGTGGCTGGATTGGTGAAGCCGGCCCCGGTCCCAGTTATTTGGACAAGGAGTCCGGAGCAAAGCGCAATGCCTTCACCAATAGAAATACCACGTTCATGACCTATAACTTGCTGCACATGGCAAAAATGCTAAAGGCCGTCGGTGGTTATCCCGCTTATGGCAACTCCAGAGAGGATTGGGACGACGGAACCCGTTGGAATTTTGAAAATCCGGAGTATCGTTAACCAAGGGAATATGTTAAAAAGGATTCCGAAATTTTTTAAGAAGAAAGCGTACCAGTTATACAACAGTATCGCTTTTTATCCCATACTGCTGAGTATCGGGTTTTTGGCGTTTGGATTTTTCATGTTGTGGTTGGAGTACACTCCGGCCATAGATGCCATCGAGAATACGCTTCCAAGTCTTATTATACGTGATGCCAAGGTCGCTATAACACTGCTTTCCGTGCTCATCGGCGGTATCATTTCCTTGACTGTTTTTAGTTTTACCATGGTAATGGGGGTGTTGGGGCAGGCATCTTCCAATTTTTCACCAAGGCTTCTACCGGGATTGGTTTCCGACAAACGCCACCAACTCATTTTGGGCAGCTATTTGGGCACCTTGTTATATTGTCTCCTGAATTTGATTTTTTTGGGATCGGAGGCTTCCGACGAAACACATTTTGGATTCGCAATAATGATCGCCGCTATTTTTGGCGTACTGTGTTTGGCACTATTTGTAAGTTTCATACACAATATTTCCGCTTCCATACAAATACACCGAATTATAGAAAACGTTTTTGACTCGGGTTGCCGTCAGCTTACCGAAACAAAGGAAAAAATTGCAAAAGGGAGTAGCATGCGTTTTTCCGATATCCGGCATTGGTATCCAATCAAATCTTTAAAAACCGGAAATTATAAGGGTTTTGACGCTAGCCTGATTTCTGCCGACTTATGGGAGAAAATTAAAGAGATTTCCGTGGTTTGCTGTCCGGATACTTTTGTATGGGAAGGCGATGTCGTTTTAAAAGTACCGGTACCAACAACCGATGAAGAACGTACAAATCTCTTGCTCGCCCTGCGCCTTACCAGTAATAGGGAGGCACCTGACGGGTATTACGATGCTATGGTGCAACTAATGGAAATTTCCGTAAAAGCCATGTCACCGGGCATAAACGATCCTGGAACCGCAATAGCCGCTATTCGTAAACTAGGTCAATTGTTCGCTAGGGCATCACATATTCCCCCCATGGGAGTGCGTAACCATTTAAAGTTCGGTAGTATTGCCGAAAGGTATATGACCGTTAAAACCCTTTTGAACAAGATCATTGTTCCCATACGTCAATATTCGAAATCGGATAAGTTGGTGTTGGCCGAACTTATCGTAGCTTTATGCCATGTTCGAAAAGGGCTGCCCGAAAATCTTGAGGCAATGAATGTCCTAACGGAGGAACTCGACTGTATCGAAAGAGAGGTTCTGGAAAATTTTGAGCACGAAAAGGATAGAAGGGAGTTGCTGATGCCGCTTTCTTCTTAAAATGGGACCATGAAAGAAACACGAACACTTATTTGCATTCCGGATATCAGCGGTTTTACCGAATTTATGAGCGAAGCCGATTTTGAGCTGAGTTCAAAGGTTATCCCAAGCCTATTGAACAATATTATCTATTCCAACGAGATCGGGCTTAAAATTTCAGAAATCGAAGGGGACGCCGTTTTGTTTTACAGACAGGGGCGATTACCATCCCTGCAATCGGTCTTGGACCAATGTCATAATTTTTATACGGAGTTTTACCGGAAATTACACGAGCTGCGCGAACAGAATGTGAAAAACGATAACGCCAATAGCATACCGGCTATTTTAGGTCTTAAAATTATATTGCATTACGGTACCCAAATAGCACCGGTGAAGGTGGGCAGTAGAATTAAACTGTTGGGAGAAGACCTTATAGTAGCGCATCGATTGTTAAAGAATAAGGTGCCCTTCGACGAGTACATATTGTTGTCCGATGATTTTGTTTCTACTTATAGTGAGGAAGAATTGGAGAAAACCTTATCCAGAACGTCATTTTTAAAAGAGGCCGAAAGTTATGACCACGTTGGAGAGGTCGCCTACTACTATATGCAATTGGTACCACCACAGGCATAAAACAATACTTCCCTTCAAAAACACTCTCTTTAAAGGGTTTCCGTCAACATCCCTATGAAATGAGCCAATACCTGGTGGTCATTGCGGGTATCTTTGTATCAACAAGTTAAGTCATGAAAGCCATGGACAACTACATTAAAATTAATTTATAACTATGAGTTATTTAAATATAAGTGAAAAGAAAATTGAACCTATCGTAAACGAATTGAATCTGTTGTTGGCAGACTATCATGTGTATTATCAAAAATTAAGAGGATTCCATTGGAACATCCTAGGAAAGAACTTTTTTGACCTACACAACAAGTTCGAAGAATTATACAATGACGCCAAAGTGAAAATCGATGAGCTGGCGGAACGAATCCTAACATTACGCTACCACCCGATAAGCAACTACGCAGAGTACTTACAATTATCCACAATTAAGGAAACCTCTAAATTAAAATCGGATGTTGAAATGGTGGATGCCATCCTCAAGGACCATGGCGATTTACTGAAGCAAATGGGTAGGGTCATGCATGCCGCCGAAGAAGCCAATGATGAAGGAACCTTGGATATGGTCGGTGCCTATATCGGACAATTGGAAAAAATGAGCTGGATGTTGGATGCCTTTAGGAAGGATACACAAGACCAGCTAAAAATTTCCGATAAAGAAATGGCTTCATAACGCACGCCCTACTACTATAATGCAGATAGACCGGACAAAATTGTCCTTATGAAGATAAAACGAAGCAATAATTTATAAAATTAAAAGAACAAAATGAAAAAAGCAGTAATACTAACATTAGGTGTGTTCGCTATGTCCATTGGAATGGTGAATGCCCAGGACACGAACGTAACCGGTAGTATGAATACGACTACGGTACAAACCATGAACTATGAAAAAAATGGATCAAAAATACCCTATAAGGTAACAATACAGGAACAACGGTATTACCGTTCCTCTTTTGAGCAGAACCAGAAAAACATGGAGAATTGGGAACGCAAAAACGAGCCGGCGGAAGTAGCAAAGCTAATCACCGTTACCAGTGATGTGGACAAAAGCTCAAATCGAACCTTGGTGGTACGCTATGAAAAGCAATTGGCGGATACTTTTGAGCTGACCGCTACCAATGATGGCTTCCAAATAAATGTAGAGGACCATACGGTACATTATAAAATTGGAAAAGGAATAGCATTTGAAAAGATGGAAGACAGTAACTTCTTCTTTGTAAATGAATTTGTTACCGACAGCAAATAAAAAGTAAGCCAAGGTAAAAAGAACCTAAAAAAGACGTTTCCAACACGGAAACGTCTTTTTTAGGTTCTTTTTTTTTTGAACGAGCAAAAATCAGCGATTATCTAACAGTTTTGTTTAACTTTCTAACACTTATCTTTGAACATTATGACAATACGTTTAAAATAAAGTAGGATGATAAAAATTGTTGTTGATGCGGACAGTACCGCGGGCACGGTAAAGCAGATACAGGGAGTAATCGGTGGAACCATAATCGAACGGTGGGGGGAGCATATTTTAACGGTAGACAATGGTAACGCAAAAGGTACCATACGTTTTATCACTTTTGATTGGGGCGTTAACTTATTGGATTACGACATTACATTTATGGACGATGTGGTGTTGCAAATGGATGCCTCCGAATATAACCCCATTCATTTTGCCTATTGCCTTGAAGGATATTGTAAACACCGTTTTGGAAACCAACCGGAATCAGCGGCAAGAACATTGGAACAGTTTCAGTCCGTAATCATCACCAGTAGGGATGGCGGCTATAATTTTGGATACTTTCCAAAATTGGAAAAATTGGCCATTAACGTCATACAGATAGGGCGAAAGAAATTTTTGAACAAGCGGCTCAACAATGTCGATGAATTGAACCGTAAACTTTACGAGGTATTTTTGGATACCGATCACGAAAAAGCGTATTCTTTTTATGGGACCTACGACCTAAAATTGGCCGACAAAATAGGCGCTTTGCGAAAAGTACGGGCAAAAGGGATGATCCGTGTAATGCAGATAGAAGGGTTGGTGTATGAAATTCTGGCGATGCACATCCTGGATCACGATAAAGTGGTATCCAACAAAAAACCGAAAACCAGTCTCTTGAACAGGGAACTTCAAATGGTACGGCAGGTCGCAAAGAAAATTGTAAAAGACGTATCCCAAGAGTATTCCTTGGACGCCCTTTCGGTTGCCTCGGGCCTTTCCCAAGCCAAACTACAAGAAGGGTTTAAGGCATTGTACGCAAGAACGGTAACCGAGTATATCAGACACGTACGTTTGGAACAGGCTAGGGATTATATGAATACCACCGATATGAACATTTCGGAAATTGTATATTCTATCGGGTTCAGCAGTAGAAGCTACTTTTCAAAAATTTTTAAAAGAAAGTTTGGTATCAGTCCAAGCGAGTATCAGGAGAATGTACGGCTGCCGGAAGCGGTCTAACCGATCGGTTTTCTTGCGTGATTACGCCTTAAGCGGCAAATCGAAATCTTTTTTGGTCATTTGCGCGCCGGGAGCACAGGGTATTACCACAGGAAGAAACGAACGGTCCATAAGTCAATTTGGGCCTTTCCACCAATGATAAGCACGTGGTTATTGGACAATAGTCGTTATATTTGGATGTAGTAAACAAGACAAAGCCGTTTGTATAGTGGCATTGATAGTATACTGATGGGCAACGATGGTGGTCAAGGGAAAATGAATGTTTAAATCGCCCTAACCTTATTGTTAACCATTTAATAAATACCCCTTAGTTATGATGAAGGTATCCGTTTGCTTGCTGTGCACCCTATGGATCGTTTTGAGCGCATGTATCGACAACAAACCGAACCAGAACGCCTCAGGTCAGGACGAATTACGTTCGCTGGAATTGGAAAACCCCATCGACAAAAGTAGTATCGCCTATCGTGATACGCTGTACGTTCCCATTTATAGCGATATCTATGTCGACGCCAACAATCAGAACAGTATGTTGGCCGCAACCTTGAGTATCCGGAATACGAGCTATACAGATTCCCTATACGTTTCCAAAATCGACTATTTTGATACGAACGGTACATTGGTGAAAAGCTTTATCGAGAACACCATAAGCCTAACGCCGATGGCTACGGTAAATTATGTGATTGAAAAGGAGAACGATCTCGGTGGCCCCGGGGCAAACTTTATCGTTTGTTTGAGTGCAAAAAGTGACCAAGTAACGCCTATTGTGCAGGCCATTATGGTAGGTGAAAATGGTAATAAGGGATTCTCCTTCACCGCTTCTGGACAGTCCATCAGAAACAATAAATAATACCTTTCTACTTTAAAATCACCCATTCCATGGGCCGAATTACTGCTTAGGTATCGTGGTTATTTAAATCAGATTATTTTTTTGATTTTTTCGCAACGCGAAATCAAGGATACCATCGCCGTTCTACTCCAGGGACACTCGGTTTCAAGACCTCGTTACTTGGTATTGATGGTTCAGCCACATTGTTTTCTGCAGGAGAAGAATTTAGGTAAAAAAAAACGAACTGCGGTACATACCGAAGTTCGCTTGTTAGGAGTTTTATGTGATGGGTTATTTAAACAGCCTTCTGATTAAATATAGGATACCATATTTTTTGATGGCATTCCAAATGGTCGACCACCAAAAGTCCGGTTGTAGTTCATTTTTTATATGATGCCCACTACCTTTTAGCGTTTCCAATGCAATCTGTTTTCGCAATTTCAACCGCTTTAAGTCGGCATCTATTTCATCAAAAGAGGTATATGTTTTCATACTGATTTAAAAAATAGCGCACTTAAACGCGATAGTACCCATTTTTCTATTTTTTTACGAAACAAGTACAAGACTACAGCAAGTAGCAAAGCACCTACCCCGGTGATTAAAAAACCGTACACCAAGTTCCCTAAAAGGGCTCCTAGGGCGAGTGCGCTGGCAAGGACCAAAAAGGCTATTCCCAAGAGTAGGGTACTGCCAATGACCAAAATTTTTAATGCGGTTATTACTCCCGTAGCGGTATGCCTGAACACCTTAAGCTCATAATACGCTTTAGTATGTTCAACATAGCTTTCGCCGGCATCGATGGCCATTTTGGAGCTTGCCTTTATTTCGTCGAACGCTCCCATTTATCCCTTTTGAAGTTGTTTGTTCTTTTCTTTTAGCTCTTTCAGCTTTGCTTCCAAAGTGGTGATGACGTCTTCCGTTTTGTAGCTCACATCGGATACGATGTTCTCTACCCTCGCACCCAAGTTTTGTTTCTGCACCGCTACAGTCTCGCTTACACGCTCCTGAAGGTCCAAAGCACTTTCCTTAATGTTGGCTTGGGCAGCGGCCGATTGTTCCGCTATTTTTTTTCTCGTATTACTTCCTTTGTCAGGGGCAAATAAGATTCCGGCCAGTGCACCTATGGCGGCACCTGCCAAAACTCCTAATGCCGTATTTGAATTTGAACTCATATAATTGATTTTAAGATTAATAACTGAGGCAAAGCTCGTGTTATTTAGAAAGACTCCTTAGCTCAAACACGAGAAAGCTTGACTTTTTTACCGATGTCAAAAGAATCAATAATGCTATCGAATGCACTAAGTAAGATTAGGTTGACGGTTTAAGTTTGCAGAAACTAAGATATCATGCACGACTTTCATACTAAGAACCCTTACACGCAGCAAAAAATAAAGGAGTACAGTTATTTTAGTAAAGAACGATTGGAGCAATGTTTGGGTGCTGCTGCCGGTGCCAATCCGGTGTGGGGTATTACTTCCATTTCCGAACGGACCTCGTTATTGAAAAGGGTGGCCCAGTTGATGGAAGAACGGTCTGAAACATTGGCACAATTGATTACCGATGAAATGGGGAAACCTATCGGTCAGAGCAGGGCCGAGTTGGACAAGTGCATCTGGGTATGTAAATTTTACGCCAAGAATGCGGGATCCTTTTTAACGGATGCGGTTATTGAAACCGAAGCAGCGGAGTCTTTTATAAGTTATGATCCGCTAGGGACTATTTTGGGCATCATGCCATGGAACTACCCTTTCTGGCAAGTAATGCGTTTCGCCGCACCTACGCTGACCGCGGGGAATACCATTATTTTAAAGCATGCGGAAAACGTAAGCGGCTGCGCCCAGGCCATCGCATCCCTTTTTATGGACGCTGGATATCCCAAAGGCTGCTTTCAGGTGATTTTGACCGACCATGATTCCGTTTCGGAACTGATTGCACACGATGTAATCAAGGCAGTATCCCTTACCGGAAGTGGAAAAGCGGGAAGGGCAGTTGCAGAAACTGCGGGTAAACAGTTAAAGAAAGCGGTTCTTGAACTCGGCGGCAATAACAGTTGTGTTGTTTGGGAAGATGCCGATTTGGAAAAGTATATGGATGTAATGGTAAAGGCACGAATGCAGAACAATGGTCAAAGTTGTATTGCCGCAAAGCGCTTTATTGTGGTTGCACCCATCTATGATGCCTTCGTAACACAACTGAAAAAACGGTTGGAAGCGTTACGGATCGGGGACCCAAATGAGGAAGATACGGTTATCAGTGTTTTGGCACGGACCGATCTGGCCGACACCCTTAGGGGCCAAGTGTCGGAATCTGTTGAAATGGGGGCCAAAATAGTGATGGGCCATACCGGAGAAGGAACACATTATGCCCCTACGATGCTGACAAACGTAACCAACAAAATGCCTGTTTTTAGGGAGGAGACCTTCGGCCCCGTGGCAACGGTAATAAAGGTCGCCAACCGGCAGGAAGCATTGGATTTGGCCGCTGATTCTACATTTGGGCTGGGTACCATGCTATTTACCGAGGATATTGAAGCGGCCAAAAAAGTAATCTCCCAAATACCCGATGGCGCTTTTTTTATCAATGAAATGGTTAAATCCGATGTAAGACTACCTTTCGGCGGAACAAAAAACTCCGGCTATGGAAGAGAGCTATCCAAAGAAGGGATTATGGAATTTGTGAATAAAAAAACAATTTATATAACGAAAAACTAAAAACATGAAACAAGGAGAAGAAAGTACACAATTTGTTAAAGAACCGGAAGAACCGACCAGAGACTACATATTTCAAAAAAATGGGATAACCAAAACGGCAACCTTTATCGTTGTCGGGTTTTTAGTGGTATTGATCGCGGCGTTGCTGGTTTCCATATTCGTATTTGGTAGTCCCATGACCGTGTCATAGGATTTGGGTCAAGTATACTATCGATACGACAAACACTTGGCGTTTCCGGTAGGTAATTTTGTTAAAAAGTAGAACGAGAATTATAAAATTAGAACAGATGAAAAAAGCAATGAAAACCTTTTTTGCAGGCATTATTTTTATTTCTGCCATGCAAGCACAAGAAAACACTACAACTGTAACGCTGGACGGCTTTACCGAGATAAAAGCGTACGATCAAATTAATGTAACCCTGGTACAGGGAGACAAAAACTACGCCGTGGTATCCGGGGACGACCAGGAAAAAGTATCCTTGAACAACAAGGACGGTTTGTTGAAGGTGGCCATGGAGACGGATAATTTTTTGGATGGAAACAAGACCTATGTAACGCTATACCATAAGGAGGACCTCCGTTTGGTGGACGCAAACGAAGGTGCCACAATTTCATCCGAAAAGCCTTTGGACGCTGTATTTTTGACCTTACGATCTCAGGAAGGCGCTAAAATAAATGTAGCGGTGGCCACTAGAAACCTGAACGCCAAAGCTGTGACCGGAGGAGAAGTGGAAGTGACCGGCTCGGCCAAAAATCAAGAAATCAACATTAGGAGCGGAGGGGATTACAATGGACAAGATCTTGCCTCCGAACAGTCCGAAGTTACCGTTTTTGCAGGAGGAAATGCCATTGTGAAAAGTAGCGAATTTGTAGATGCAAACGTTACTGCAGGGGGTACTATAGAGATTTATGGTAACCCGGAAACAGTAAAAGAAGATAAAACCTTGGGTGGCCAAATCGTAGTTCGGTAACTATCGAAATTTGGTCTTATAACGAGAGGGAGAAACAAAACCTCCTGGTAACAAAAATGGTTTGGTAAATGCGGCAATGTCGCATTAAAAACATGGGAAGGATTTGGTGGGGACCGGTCCTTCCCTTTTTTGGTAGATCCACATAAAAGGCAAAATGATACTATTGTTGAAACGGCACGGAATAAGATCTTGGCACAAATGGCTCGCTATAATGGTATTGGCAATGGTAGCGACCTCATGTGCTACATATAGACCGCAATATCAAAATACCGATATCGTGGACAACGTAAAAGAACCGGTTTACGAGCTTATCTTGGCAGGGGGCTACGGCACCCAGATCGAAAAGCGCGATACCACAATGATCAAACGTTTGCGGCAGGTGCTCAAAAAATCGGATACTGCAGCGACCTTGTTGCTTTTGGGCAATCAGATTTCTGATAGGCCAAAATCTTGGAAGCGGGACAAACAGTTGATTCGGGAACAGTTGGGTATCATCGATGAATTTAAGGGCACTACGGTATTTCTACCAGGTGCCAATGAATGGAAGTCGGACCGGACGAGCGGTCTGGAGCGTACAGAGGAGTTTTTGGACGACTATCCCGAGCAAGACGAGTATGTTTATCCAAAAAACGGTTGCCCGTTGGAATATCGGGTAATAAATGATGACTTGGACCTGTTGTTGATCGACTCCAAGTGGTTTATAAACAATTGGTCCCGTATCAAGGGCATCAACAGCAAATGTACCAATGTCGTCACCCGAATGCGATTTGCCGAGGAAGTGGAGGGCTATATCAATGATGCGCAAGGGAAAAACTTGATTATCGCCATGCACCATCCCATCTTCAGTAATGGGGAATACGCCGGGCAATATTCGCTTAAAGACCACCTTACCCCTGTGCCGATCATCGGAACGCTGGTAAAGGGTTTCGGAACGTTGGCCGCATTTTCACCTGACGAACTACTTTCAAGACGCTACAACTATCTTCGAATATTGGTCAGCGCATTGGCCAAAAAATCCGATCGGGTGACCGTCGTTTCCGGACACGAGAAAAATTTACAATACCTAAAGGGAGGGGACATCCACCAAATTATAAGTGGGGGCCTGGGCCAAGTAACACCAACGCATTTAACGGACGGTTACATTACTGCCGTAGGGGGAACATTGCCGTATAAGGGAGTCTTTACCTATGGTGCCCCGGGTTTTGCAAGGCTCCGTTATTTTGATGACGGGTCGTCAAAAGTCACCTTTACCACTGCAGAAAAAGACTATACCTTTTCGGTGTTACCCCCTTTTTCCAAGGACAGTACCGCCGAAAAATATAAGCTTCCCGAACCGGGCAGCAGGTCCAAAGCGGTGTACGATGCCGATCGGTCGACCAAAAAAACCGCTTTCTTCGAATACCTGTGGGGAAAACGGTACCGTAGCTATTACAGCATACCGGTGGCGGCACCGATAGTGATGTTGGATACGCTTTATGGAGGGGTCCAAGTAACCAAAAAAGGGGGCGGGCACCAATCGTATTCCATCCGCTTGGAAGACGACGACCAACGTGAATTTTCTATGCGATCCCTTCGAAAGGATCCCTTAAAGTTTCTCAAGTTCAGTGTTCAAGGGGTCGCGTATACGGAAGACGATTACTTGGGTACGGTTCCGGAAAAACTGATTTCCGATTTTTTTACCACCGCACATCCCTATATGCAAATGGTTATCGACCCCATGGCAAAAGCCGTAGATGTCAACCATTCAAGGGCGAAACTCTATTTTGTTCCGAAACAAAACGCCCTAGGTCCGCTGAACAGGGAGTTTGGGGACGAGCTGTATTTTATAGAGGAACGGCCATCGGATGAACAGGCGCAATATAAGGGGTACCGGAGGACCCTCGACGAAAAGGGTAAAGTGGTGGATTTTGAAAGTACCACCGACATGCTGGAAAAAATAAAGAGCGACGAATCCTACCATATCGATCAGCAAGCGTACGTACGCGCTCGAATATTCGATATGTTGCTGGGCGATTGGGACCGGCATCAGGACCAGTGGCGATGGGCGGAGTATGAAAAACCGAACGGGGACAGGGAGTTTATGCCCATTCCCAGGGATAGGGACAACGCTTTCCCCAAATTTGACGGGAACGCCGTTAAGGTCATACAATGGTTCATTCCGATTACCAGACAATGGCAGTCGTACGGGCCTACTATTAAGAATGTGAAATGGCTAAATTTTAACGGTGGTCGATTGGACCAGGCCCTCATTACCGAATACAGCGCCAAAGACTGGAGAATAGAGGCCGAATTTATTCAAGCACAACTGACCGATAGCATTATCGATGAGGCGTTTTTAAGATTGCCAAAATCCGTTCGTGACGATACCGCCGAATACATAAAAGAAAGCTTAAAGCAGCGTTTAAAGGCCCTGCCGAACTATGCACAGGCCTATGGAGCGTATTTGGACCGTACGGTGGCGGTGCATGCCACCGAAAAAGACGATGTGGTTCGAGTACATCGAAACGATAATGGTACCACAAAGGTGATCTTACAACGAAAATTGAGCGACACGCCGGACGAAACCTTTTATGAACGGACCTTCATCCCCGAAGCGACCAATGAAATTTGGATCTATGGGCTCGGGGACGATGATGTGTTTACCGTTACGGGAAATGGAAAGCCGACCATTTTTGTACGATTGATAGGAGGTTACGGAGCGGACACCTTCGATGTAAAGAACAAAAAGAGCGTAAAGGTATACGAGTGGCGGCACGAAGAAACCGATTTTAAGGGGCCATCACCCGCAAAACAACTTTCCAACCAATACCGGACCAACACCTATCATTGGCGTTACTTTAAGCCAAGCAGGAACATTCTGGTACCAACGGCCGGTTTTAGAACCGACGACGGTCTCTTCCTAGGGTTAAAGAACACCTATATCAAAAATGGGTTCAACGGCAATCCGTTCCGTCAAAAACACCTACTCCACGCAAAGTATCATTTCAATTTCCAGGCTACGGAGCTTTCCTATTCGGGTATTTTTGCCAACGTTTTTCCGACCTGGAACTTTGAGGTAGATGCATATGCCACCTCCGATCGCTACGCCAATAATTTTTTCGGGTTTGGAAACGATTCCGAAAACAATGAAGAACAGCTGGGAAGGGATTATTACCGTGCGCGTTTGGAACAGTTTAAGTTAAGTGCGGGATTGGCCTACCGAACGCTTAAGATCAAACCCATTTTTGAATCGTATCAATTGAGCGAGGTCGGCGATCGATTGTTCACCTCCGATAACCTCGGGAACGCCGTGTTTGACCGTCAGTTCTATACCGGTGGGGAAACCTCGCTTTACTACTACAACGATGATGCCAACGATTTTCCGACCAAAGGATTGTACCTAGGCATGACATTAGGGTATAAGGCGAACACTTCCCTAAGGGAAAATCGGTTCGGTTATTTTTCCTTTCGTGCCGAAGTGATTCAAAAACTGATTCCTTCCGGTAATCTGGTAGTCGGTACCACGGGGGAATACAAAACCAATTTCGGCGGGGAATACTTTTTTTATCACGCCCCGGCCTTGGGCGGTAGTAATGGGTTAAGAGGTTTTAGGGACGAGCGTTTTACAGGGAAGTCTTATTTTTATCAATCGACAGATCTGCGTTGGCGCATAAAACGATATGTTACGGCTGTGGCCCCCCTGACCGTCGGCGCATACGGCGGATTCGATTATGGCCGTGTATGGCAACCCAACGAGGACTCCGACCAATGGCATACCTCCCATGGACTTGGGGTTTGGCTAGGTCTTGGGAATTACTTAGGTTTTAATGCCGGAGTGTTCCGATCGAACGAGGCGACCATGGTTCAGGCCGGATTCGGTTTTGGTTTTTAAAGATAGCGGTCATTACGCTATGGCACACAAAAAGAGATACGAATGAGCGATTCCATACGAGAAGAAGTAGCAGCAAAAGTAACCGATATCCTTACCGATCAACTCGGTCCGGAGTACCTGTTCCACAATTTAAGGCATACCCAGCGGGTGGTACGTGCGGTAAATACCTTGTCCGAGGGCCAGGGGTGTTCCGAACGGGAACGGGAATTGCTCGAAACGGCCGCTTGGTTTCACGATACCGGTTATACCGTAAAAAGAAAGGGACACGAGGAAGAAAGTGCAAAAATTGCCAAAAACATTCTTACGGAAATGGGAGCGGAGCCCGATTTTATTTCCGCTGTGGTACAACTTATTATGGCAACGGAACGCAACTACCATCCCAAGACCCCCTTGGAGGCGATTATGAAGGATGCGGACACCAAACACCTTTCCGTAAAAAGTTATCGGGCCATATCGGAGACCCTAAGGGAAGAGTTGGAACGTACCGCAACACAGCATTTTTCGGTGACGCAATGGCGGAAGGAGAACATTCAACTCTTTCGGACCGGTCATCGGTACTACACCGACTACGCCATTGAAAATTGGCAGGCCGGGAAGGATAAAAACCTACGCCGTTTGTTAAAGGACGAGAAAAAGGAAAGACGGCTGATCAAAAAAGAGAAACTAAAGGCCAAATTTAAAAATGAGAGCCCGGACCGGGGGGTACAGACCTTGTACCGCACTACGCTTAGAAACCATATCAAATTGAGCGATATTGCCGATACCAAGTCCAACATCCTACTCTCGGTAAATGCCATAATCATTTCTTTGGCACTTTCCAATCTTATTCCAAAACTGGACAACCCCTCCAACGATTATCTGATCGTTCCCACGATCATCTTTATTATTTTCAGCATCATTTCCATGATCATGTCCATTTCGGCAACGCGGCCCAATGTAACCAGCGGAACGTTCACGCCCCAAGATGTTGCGGAGAAAAAGGTAAACCTTCTTTTTTTCGGAAACTTCCATAAAATGGAGCTGGGCGCATATGAAGCCGCTATTGATACCATGCTAAAGGACAAGGACTATATTTATAAATCCCTGACCAAAGACCTGTATTATTTAGGAATTGTTTTGGAGCGGAAGTATCGGATATTGCGTTGGACCTATACCATTTTCATGCTCGGCATGATCTTATCCGTTATCGCTTTTGCCATTTCCTTCAAATATTACGGTCCCGAACGCATACTGAACAGTGTATCGGCCCTTACCGAGCTGTCGTTAAAAACGCTTATTTAGAATTTGCACCGGTATCCTTTTCGGCAATAGCGCTCGGTACGATTTCGTGACCGAACCTTTGGGCAAAAACGAAGGTAAATCGTGCTCCAAAAAACAACAGCAGACTGGAATAGGATACCCATAGAAGTACAAGTACTACCGTACCCGCAGCGCCGTAGGTAGAGCCCGGTTCGGCCTGCCCGAAGTAAAGGCTCAACAGAAATTTGCCGAGCACAAAGAGTATTGCGGTCAAGAACGCCCCGGCCCAAACCGATTTCCATTGTACCTGGGCATCCGGCAGGTATTTGAACATTAATGCGAAAAGCAGGGTAATCACACCAATGGAGATTACGATATCCAAGAAGTAGGCGATGTATAGCACGCTATCGGGCAGGTGTGACGATATGAATTCCGTAAGCAGGGTAAGCACGGCGGTAAGCATAAAACTGACCAACAATAAAAAAGCGATGACCAATATGAACACAAAGCTCTGTACCCGATCTAGTACAATTTTTTTCCATGGGGCATTAGGGCTTTCACGAATTTGCCAAATATTGTTCAGGGAGATTTTAAGTTGATAAAAAACACCCGTTGCGCCATACAATACCACGGCGATACCGAGCAATGTGGCAATAGTACTCTTCTTTTGGTTTTGGGTCTCCCGTATCATTCCCTCTATGGCTATGGATGCATCCTGGCCCAATGCCATGGAGAACTCGTCGGTAAGTTTGCCCTGTACCACTTCCGTTCCCCATATCGCTCCCACGCTGTTCAATAAAATAACCAATAGTGCCGGTAAGGACAGCACCGCGTAATAGGCAACGATAGCACTTAATCGAAAAGGGTTGTCCGACATCCAGGCCTTGTAGGTAGCCACCAATAACGAAGGCAGGTGTACGATCTTAAATTTCTGGGGGATTTTGTTTTCTTCCATAGTTTTTAATTTAGGAATCCGCTTTGGGAACTATCCTCAGGCCGTTTTTTATTAAAAGGGATAACCGATAGCAAAATTGAGTATAAGGTTATCGTCCCCGCCATCGAAAAAAGGAACCCTGGAGCGTTCCTTTTTTGGTAAGTACGGCACACGCCAGGGAGAGGCCAGGTCCAGACGGATCACAAAACTTTGGATATCCACCCGAAGCCCTAGGCCGACTCCGACACCTAGTTCCCCCGCCCAATCCGAACCAAACCTTCCGTTTTCGGACAGCCGTTGGTTAAAGTCCCTACTTTCTTGGCTTTCGTCCGCGTCTATTTCAGGGGTATAGGTCAACCAAACATTTCCGGCATCGGCAAATAGGGCGCCCTTTAGGTAGGACCATATGGGAAATCGGTATTCCACATTCGCTTCCAATTGCAAATTGCCCGATTGATCGAAAAAGGACCCATTACCTTCGTCGGTGGAACGAAACGTACCGGGCCCCAGGGCACGTATGGGAAATGCCCTTACACTGTAGGGCCCTCCCGAAAAAAATTGTTTTGTAAAGGGCAAGGTGTTCGAATTCCCTACCGGAATTCCCCAACCCGAATACAACCGGCCGATCAGGGTCTGGTTTCCGCCAAGCTTCCAGTAATAGCGTAGGTCTGCATCCAATTTCACATATTGCGCATATTCTAGGCCCAATACCCGTTCCCGGCCACCGCTCAACGCTTGTAGCAAGTTGCCCGCAATATCCAAGTTAGCGCCGAGGAAAAAAGCTTTTTTCTTTTGGTCGTCGGCGAGTTCGTTATAGGTAAAACTATAATTGAGCCCTGCAATGAACTGTTGTTCAAAGCTGGCCCGTAAAAAGGCGTTTTCTTCTAAAATGGCATCAAATTCCTCGGTAGTATTGGCCAAATTGACATAGTTGATGCTGATCGGGTTCAATTCGTGATATACAAAGCGGTTGGCGTTCCAGGTGTACCCATAATTGGTGGTCAAAGAGGTAAGCGTGTACAACTGGGTACGGTTTAAAAAGTCGCCCCCAAGGGTTACCCTGGTCTTGGGAACGGCATACTTAAAACGGCTGGGGGAGAAGGGGACCAATCGTGGGATTACCAGTTCGGTCTGTAGCCCTCCTACAATACTGGTCAATCCGTTGCCCGTGCTTCCGGTCAATTGGGATTCATAGGCGAAACTCCCGGTAATATTGAACGTTTCACCGCCATGGAACAGGTTGCGATTGCTAAAAGTGGCCGTGATTCCCGGACCGGTAAATCCGTTGGATTTGGTGGTGGCCTGCAGCGCTACCCGCAACGATCGTCGTGTGAGCGGTGAAAGAAAAATAGAAACATCCAAAAGTCCAAGGGAGTCTTGCGGTCCTGTGGTTTTTGCCGTTTCGAACTGTATGTTGGCATACTTATAGCTACCGATGTCCGCCAAGCGATTGCTGGTACGTTTGGAACGTTCGGCATCGTAACGTTGTCCTTTTTCGAAAAGGATGTAGGGCGCAAGCCGCTTTGGTCGAAAAAAATCGTCGTCCTGAACGAATTCCATTCCTCCATAGGTGGTATGTTTAAGCGTTGCGGTGTCCTTTGTCACCTGATATTCCGGGTATACCGTAATGCTATTGATTACCTGTGGGACAAAGGCCTTGGGCGGACTTTCTTTTTTAAAACGAAGGAACAGATCGAACTGTTTGTTCTTGTAACGGTTGGTATCGGCTTCAAAAATCAAAAAATCGGGATTAAAGTAATAATAGCCCCGCTGTTTCAGATAACCGTCTATTCTTTCCCGTTCGGCTTTGAGGTTACCAATGTCAAAAACGGTCCCTTTTTCCAAAACGGTTTCCGAAAGTGACCGCTGTATGGCATCATGCACCGGTAGACTATCGTTTTCCAGTCCATAGGTCGCCATACGATAGGGCGCCCTTAAGGTAGCTTCGTAAGCAATGGAAATGCCGTTATCGCTGCTATCGATCTCTTTTTGGACATTGCTATAAAAGAAACCGCTGTTGTCCAACTTGTTCAGCAACAGTTCTCTTTGTCGGTTTTGGTTCACATCGCCGAGGTATACCGGGGGCTCACCAAACTTTTTGTCCAACCATTTCATGATAACGCCCGGTCGTTCTTTCTGTGCCTTATAATGAAAATATAAGGGTAGCCGACTTCCCAAAAAAGAAGTGTTGGGCTCCGGGTATAACAAGGCTTGCAGTTTTTGCTGGATTTTTACCGTTTTACCGATGCTGTCCGGACCATCTACCGAAACGGATGCACCATTGTACAAGGCCTTTCCTTCCGGAACGAAGCGCGATACGCTACAGCTCTGAACACCTATGGCCAGACCGATAAGGCCAATTGCAAAAACGATGATCCGGAATCTTGTTTTCATTTCGTAATACTATTCGTTGTTTTTTTTGGTGCCGTTTTTCTCTTTTTTCGGATCGGGAAGCGTTGCGGAAGGTTTGAACAGTTCACTAAATTCATTGAATTCTCTATTGAAAATTAGGGCCAGACCGGTAACTATAAGCTGCCCGTCGATAACGTTCACATATTCGTTTTTTCGAAAACCTTTTAGGCGATAGCGTCCATTGGGCGTTAAAATATATTCCAAGCTGACATTACCGATGATGGGGGTCTCCTCTAGGCCCGCTTGTGCACTTCCCTCCACATCCACCGCACTACCGGCAGTTACGATCAAGCGATCATTAAAGAGTTTCTTGCTGGCGTTGATGTTCAATTGGGTTCGGTCTTGTGCGGTTTCGCCGGAATAGTCCGTAAAACTGTCCAAGTCGAAGTCAAGCTCAAAGCTACTGTTGTCAAAAATCGCTTCGGAGAAGGCATTCAACTCTCCGGAGAGCACCTTGTTCACGTTGTTGCGTGCCAAGCCGGCGGCTCCCCCGTTACTGCCGTCGCTTACCGTATTCGGAAAAAAGCGGTTCAGCGCCAACAAGGAAAAAACCTGTTTGTTCAACGCCGTTTCCTGTTCGTTCAATTGCTGGACCTTACCATATACCGCTCCGCCCAAATCATCCTTGGCGTTGTCGGGTACGCCGAGGGCGAAAGAAATTTTTGGTGTCATAAGCTCCCCGTCTACGTTCAAAGAAACCAGAAAGGGCATTACCTGTTGGTATTTTGAAGCCAAATTCGACGCCACACCGGAGGTTTCGGAGGCCATTAAGGGAGCGGCGGAAGTTTCCAGCCGATAAATGGCGGTCACATCCAATGTTGCGGACAAAGGGTCGCCCGACCATCTAACGTTGCTTCCTTCCTGTAAATCGAATTTACGGCTAACCAGATTGTAAAGGCTGGTACGGTAAAAACCATCTTTCAACTCATATTTTCCGGCCAGTCCCATCATTCCATTGGGCGATACGGTCAAATTCAGATCGGCGTCGCCGGCCACTTGCAGCATGTCCCCGGTTTTTTCGTCCAGTACCAAAGTGAAGACGGCATCATTGGCGATTTCCAATACCAAGTTCACATCTGCACCGAAAAAGAGCTCCGGGTCCCCGGTCTCTTTTCGCGTGAGTATCGCTTCCGGATTTTCCTTGTTTACGAACAGTACGATACCATCGCGCTCCTCCACCGCCATTTGCTCCTCGGGAATGATGTAGGTAAGCTCTGTAATTTCCCTTACCCGTAACCTGCCTTCCACAATAGGCGCCGTTGCGTTGCCGGATAAGGTAACATCAGCATCAATGCTTCCGATGCCATAGTACGGCGCACCCTCCTGCTTTTCAGAGTTTATAAAACGAAAACGATCGGCGGTAACGTTGAGATTAAAATCGGGATTTCCCAAATTTTCCATTCCGATCGTTCCTCCGATAGTTAGCGCACCCTTAGTGTCGTCAGCTATTAAAAAATCGTCTAAGACCAATTGGTTTTCCTTTAAAACAATGGACTCTTTTGGTATACTAAACGTCGTTTTTAAAGGAATGCTTTTAAGGGATACCCCATTAAAGTCCAATTGTCCACCAAAATCGGGTTTATCGACGGTGCCAAGAAAGCTGAATTTTCCGGAAAGAAACCCCTTGGGACTGTCCAATTGTGTATCAAAGAAATCCGTAAGCAGGGCTGTTTTCAACTGTTTCAGTTCCATTGTAAGGTCGTACAACGGTTCCGTTCCATTGGAAACATAGGTGCCGAACAGGGCTACGTTTAAATTTCCTTCCCCAATGGTTGCCGTTCCCTCATAAGTCTCTTGGTTTTTGCGATTTACCTGAACGTCCAAATTGCCAAGTCGTTTTTGCGTTATCGCCAAATCACGCACCTGCATATCGGCGACCAGCTCCGAATCAGCGGTGGGTCGCTTTAACACCAGCCTACCCGAGGCTTCACCCGAAAGCAGACTTGATTCCGGATTTAAGAAGCTTAAAAACGTTTGCAGGTCAAATTTATTGGCAAGTACGGCTATATGCGGACCGTTGATGTCGTCCAGAGTATTGCTCAACCGAAGCTGCTGCGCGCCCTTGGAAAAGGAAAACTTCTCAAAAAGCATATTTTCCGAAGTGAAAATAGCACGGTTGGACATCGGGATGTCCCATGGCGAACCCTGTAACAGCAGTGTTTTGGGTACAATGTGGAGCAACACGGTGTCCTTCGCCCATTGCATTTCGGTACCTACGTGCATCAACGGCGCTTCATCCTCGTCATATGCCATAAAGTCTATGGCCCATTTTTCATCGATAAGTTCCGCCTTCAGGTGTGTTTTTCTGATGTTTACAGGAGTATAATCCGCATTTGCCAGACCCGAATCCAATCTTAGGTTTTCGCCGTCCCCTTTAAGACTAAAGTGCAGGCTGTCCAATACCGCACCGTTGTACACTACGGTCGGTGCATGTAGCTGTGCATCGATCGTCCCGCTCTTGGTATTCAATCTAGCGTCCAACGTTATCGTATCGAGTTGTTCGATCCCTTTAAAAAAGACTTCGGTGAGTATCGGACGGGGGGCAATCTTTGCGGCTAGGTTGACTACGGTTGTGGTATCCCTGCTAACGCTATCCGATGGTTTTTCAAAGTAGGAGCGTAGCTGTTGTGTCAATGCCGTGTTCATATCGTCCGGTCCACCATTTGCCTTAAAATTAAGATTTAAAAAAGTACTGCGTACCGAGGCTTCCGTCACTTTTTCTCCAATAAATCCTGCGGCATCGATACTTCCCATCTGATACTGTTCATCGTCCCTGACGGCAACGCCCTCTCTTAGCTCCGATGTAAAACGGAATGCTCCTGGGGAAGCGTCCAGGCCAGTCTTTAGGGTGCCCCCTATTTTAATACTGTTTTCGGTAACGCCCAAACCGTTGAGGTCGGCACCGATTATGGCAATGTTGGATATTACGGTATAGGCGTTTGGTGAAAGCGTTATCGCGTTGGTAGACGTGAAGTTGAGGTTTTCATCGCGATAAGCCGTTGACAGCGTTCCCGAACCCTCGTTCATGGCTCCGGTAATACTAAAATTTTTATAGGGGTAGCCATTAAAATCGAATCGGTCGATTACGGTATTCAGCGTGCCGGACATTTGGTGCAGTTCCTTTCCCCGGAGGTTGAAATTACCGGTCAATGACATGCTGCCCAGTTGGCCGTTGCTCAAAAGGGTTCCCAATTGCAGGCTGTCGATTGTCATATTCCCGCTAATCGAAGGGACGCTGGTATACTTCCCTTCTCCTTTAAACGAGGCCCGCCCGAGCGAGGAAACCATTTTCATATCGGTTTTGATGGTCGTTGCTTTACCTTGTGCGCTGCCGGATAGCTGTATATTTTGGGATAATACGAGGGTGGAGTCCATGGCCAACGGAAGTTTTTCGAAATCCGTTTTTCCCGAAACTACCTCTATTCTATCCAGATTATAGCTAAGGGAATCCAAAACGGTGCTATTGCGAACGCTGCCTTCTAACGCCAAACTTGTAACGGTTCCCCAGGTGGTCGTGCTGTTTATATCTTTTATTTCGGACAGGGTGCCCTTTGCCGAAATACGCCCCTTGAACGGATGGGCCGTTAAAGCGGCAATCCATTCATCTTTGGCCAAATCCGGTAGAAAGGGATACATATCGCGCAGATCGAATTCCCAAGAGGGAACGGTAAGCGAGAGCGCGGTCCGTTCTGGCATGGTCAATAAGGAATTTACGGAAGTATAGGTGGCGGAAAGGGCTCCTTTAAGGCTACTCCTATTGGTTTGTAAGCGTATTTTGGATACTTCCAGTTCGGTATCGGTTACCGTACCGTCCAACCTTAATTGCTTGAGCACAAAACCGTCCGGTGTGCGCAGTTGGGCGTTGGATATTTCCCACTTTAAGGTCCCCGGGCGGTAATGCAATAATGGGGCATAAAAGTTAATATTGGAAAAGGCCAAACCATTGTTGTTCAAAGCGGAATCAATGGTATTGACCGTGTTGCGAAACCGATTGTTCTTCAGTTTTATATTTTGTAAACGAACATGGTATTCGGGCCACTCAAAGGACCTGGCCATAACCTCTTCGGTATTTTCCGTTGTTCCCGAGAGGCTATCGTTTTTATAATTTAGGAGGAGTAGTTCCGACTTTTCCAACCGTAATTCCGCAATTTCGAATGTATTGGTGTTAAGGTCTATTTTGGGAATTTTGGTCAGGAAATCACCGATCTTTACCTCCGCGCCAATACTGTCCGTTTGTGATCGGTAGGTCGCCGCAACATCTTGAAGTTGCATTTCTGAAAAGCGTAAACGGGGTAGGGGTGTGTTCACGGAATCTTCCGTTGTTTCAGGAAAAGGCTTGGTCTGTTTTAACGAAAAATTGGAGTTTTTAAGTACGATCTTGTCCACATGGAATAAGGCTTGTGCTACATCGATCCGATCAAAATCGGTTTTCAGGGTTCCAATGGTATTCGTACTAAAAACACCCATAGGTTCATCTTTGAAAACCAAACGGATGTCTTCTAACGAAATCGTGCCCAATACAAAGGTATAGGGATCTTCAGTTGTTTCCGTTGTCGTAGCTGTCGAATCTGCGAACGCCTGTATAAGAAAATCGAAATTGTAGTCCGTTCGGTTTTCCGACCTCTTTATGTTGGCACGGACGCCTTCCCATTCCAATGATTCCAAGGCCACTTTATTTTGAAATAAGATTCCATAAAGCCCGAGATCGGCCTCCAAGCGTTGGGAGTGGAGGAGGGTATCGCCCTGTAAATCCCGTAATAAAAATCCCTCTAAGGCGATGTCCCCCGAGAAAGTGATGTACAGTCGCTCAATATCCACCGAAGCTCCGGTTTGCGCTTCCACATAGTCCACTAGTTTTTGTACCAGTAACTGTTGTCCCCATTCACTCCTGATGAAAAGTAACAGCGCCCCCAATAAAAGGAAAAGCATTGCAATAAATTTTGCAATGCGTTTTCTGGTGAAATATGTTTTTTTTCCTGCTGTCATGTCGGTAACGAAATTTCGTTAGGACGCTTGGTAACCTAATGCGCGTCAAGGGAGCTGAGGTATTTCGGCACCATTTTCTTTCATAAGAGGTAAACTTTCCGGTGTACTATTTCTTTCTTTACCAAACGTTATTTCACTGCAATCTTAAAACCTATGAAACTATCGTTACGAAAATCGAAAAAAAGAAGAAAACGCCTTTACAACTTCTGGATAGTTATCGCCTTGTTATTGATTTTGCTGACCGCTTTTTTTATAAATAGTTGAGTAGTGCTTAAACCATCTTATTTTAGCTAAAGGTAAACCTCTTTTTCTGTTCAATGCGACTTCATTTTTTCTTTTTTCTTTCGCAATTGGTCTTCCAAATCGCTTATAGTTTCGGTAATTGCGGCAGAAAAGCTGTTAGCGTTCGTAGAGGCAAAAATCCTCGGCCCGGGAAGGCTTAAGCGAATGTCACATATTTGCTCCTCGCTATCGCTTCTATTTTCCGTCTTAAAAAAAACATCGGCCCGATGCACAAAATCGAATTTCAATTTCAAATGTTCCAATTTTTCGGTTGCCAAAGCTTCCAATCGTTCACTTGCACTTACATCATGATATTCAAAAATTACTTGCATAATATCTTGTCTTATTCATTTTTAATTCCGTAACACTTATCCTTTCCATTCCCCTTTGAACGCAAAGGAAGCAATGGGTTTGCGTTGCCGCTCTTGCCGTTCCTGTTCCCTTAAGTCCTCGGAGAGCGAATCCACGTCGCCACCATAGTATCCGACGGCAATGGCAGTGGTAATATGGAAACCTTCCGGAACCGAAAATACCTCTTGGGCCTTTTCCCAATCCAAACCGGCCATGTGGTGCATGGCGATTCCCATATGTTCCGCCTGTACCCCCATGTTCCCCAGGCTTAGCCCTAAATCGTGCAACGCGTGAAAGTTTTTATCACCTTCTTCCGTATGTTCCTTGTATGCGGTGAGCAATAACACAGGGGCCGAACTGGCCCATTGCCTATTGTATTCACTCAAACAATCCAAAATGGATCGATAGGCCTCCGTACCCTTTATCGCATAGATAAACCGCCATGGTTGTCGGTTAAAGGAGCTGGCGGACCAACGGGCAGCTTCGAAGAGCCGCAACAGTTCTTCCTCGGGTATTGGTGTATCGCTAAACGTTCTTGGGCTCCATCGCATCTGCAACAATGGAAAAATTTCGTGATCGGTGTTTGCTTTTTTTGTTAACTGTAAAGTGTCCAATTCTGTCATTTCCGTATCGTTTTTAAAGTATTCGACTGTTGTTTTCGCTACATTTAAGAAGGAGGATTTCTTCTCTCTTTGCTACGTCAAAATTCCCTTTGTTTTTGCAATAGTATTAACGGCATCCATCAAAACTTTGACGTAAACGCTTGGATGAAAATTTATAAAATGATCAGACTGTCGTTTCTTAGGAACAAGACACTGCTTTTATCCAATGGTGCTCGTGATATGTCAGATGCCGAAGTTAAAATAGTATAAGCCGTCTGTGAACTGCAATTGGCGTTTTGAGTGGAATTTCGAGTGCCTTGCATCATAGCGTTAGCGTTCCTAATCGCATAAAAAAAGCCTCGATCAACTTGATAGAGGCTATGGTATATTTTGCAATGTCCTTAAGGGCCTGAACACCGTTATGTAAAGTCGGGCTTTATCGTTTTCTTATTTTGGAAACGATTCCCGATAATGCGTTCTAGGCGGTGGCCACTGCGGTTTTCTTTCTGTTTTTCATCCAAAACCATAGTATGGTGAACAGAATAATGAGTATTCCCGGAAACAAGGTCAATTTTTCCAAGGTATTCTGGCCCGAAACCAAAATAAGTTCGTCGCCTGTAAGTCCCGTAGCCGCTGCGGCCTCCCGGTCGCTATCGACCCACCCCCCGATGATGGGTTGTATGAGTCCGTTCATAAACATACCGATGGCTCCGATGATGGACATGCCCAAGGCGCCACTCTTTGGTATTTTATCTGCAACAAAACCGATCATATTGGGCCAAAAATAAGCGATGCCCAGTGCAAAAAATATCGCTGCAACGTAGGACATGGCACCGGTTTGTGTACTAAAAAGATAAATCCCCAAAGTGGCCAAAACGGCGGACCCCAACAGGACCCCTACTTGATCGAATTTTTTCACCATATCGCCTCCGAAGTAACGTGCAATAGCCATTAGACCGGCGGTCAAAGCCAAAATCAACATGGGTTGTGCGCCACTTTTCGATAGAATAAGGCCTACCCACTGGTTGGGACCGAATTCGGAAATTGCGGTCAAGGTCATACACATGGCAATAAAAAGGAACAAGGGCGTGACCATGGCCTTTAAATTCCCTGTTATCGTTGCGGCCTCCTGAACCTTTGCCTTTGGCCATTTTTGGCCAAAAAACAAAAAGGCGTAAATAAGGGTGGGAATGATAATGATGCCCAGTTGCGTTTGCCATCCGATTTCCATGTTGGTCAGGAAATTGGAAATTAAACTCCCGATAACGATACCCCCGGGGAACCACATATGAAAACGGTTGAGCATCTTACTCATTTTAGTGCCCTGGTAAGCATCCGCGATCATTGGATTACAGGCAGCTTCGGTACATCCATTGCCCAAACCGATGAGCAAATTGGCAATGAGCAACCCCATATAGCTTCCAGAAAAAATAACCATTAAAATGCCTATTGCATGGGCAAAAAAAGCAAACTGCATGATGATTTTTCCGCCTACTTTATGGTAGATCAATCCACCGATGATCATGGAAACTGGAAAACCAAAAAACCACATGGAAGCGATTAATCCCGCCTGTTCGCCCGACAGGGCCAAATCTGTTTTCAATTGATCTAAAATCCCCGCGGCGATACTAAATGAAAATGCGGTGGTAATAAGTGCAAAACAGCTACCATAAAATAGCCTGTTCGCGTTTACGGAAGGTTGTGATACTGAATTTTCCATGTTTGAAGGTTTGTTTATCAGTTGTTGTGTTGTTTCGATATGGTAAAAGTCCGAAGGGAAACCTGACTTTTTCAGGGCAAAAGATAGTTTAAAATTATTTTATCGCTAACAAAAATGGTCCTATTTTACCATTTTAACGCAATACAGGCAGTATGATCGTGAAAATAGGAAACATCATTATACACTTGCGTAAACAATAATGACTTTCGCGACCCATTGATTTTTCTATGTATTCAATGACTCTTCCCTTTTTCCCATGAAGCAAGAATCCCGGATAGCTTGCATTTTTTTTGATTAAAAAATTATGGACCGATCGTTCAAATCGTTTGTAAAAATAGCGCTTGGCCCAACTCAATTTTAATGAACAATGCGTTAATATTGTCAGCTTCATAAATCCGCTATAAAAGTAAGCGTCCCTTTTTATATATTTAAGGCTGCTTAATCGATTGGGTTGTGGGATGTAGTCACACTTTTTGATTTACGGGAATAAATTTGAAAGAAAGCGAATGTATTATCTTGGATTGGATATTGGAAGTTCCTCTATAAAAGTGGCATTGGTAGCCGTGGCAACGGGTAAAAGTATCGACGTGGTGCAGGAACCTGAAACGGAAATGGGGATGATCGCCCTTAAAAACGGCTGGGCGGAACAAGATCCGGAACGCTGGTGGAAACACGTATGCCGCGCCATAGCCAGACTTCAAAAAGTACACCAGGTAAAAGCGAACGAAATTACGGGCATCGGAATTTCCTATCAAATGCACGGTCTGGTTGTAGTCGATTCGGAAGGAGTGGTATTACGGCCGTCTATCATCTGGTGCGATAGTAGGGCGGTAAGCATCGGGGATGAAGCGTTCGAGGCCATAGGTCCGGAGCAGTGCAGTACACGTCTTCTGAATTCACCCGCAAATTTTACGGCCTCCAAACTCAAATGGGTAAAGGATAATGAACCGGAGCTGTATGCCAAGATCCATAAGTTTATGTTGCCCGGGGATTATATTGCGTATAAATTGTCAGGAACCATCAATACTACCATTTCGGGGCTTTCTGAGGGTATGTTATGGGATTTTGAAAAGGGATCGGTAGCACAACTTTTGTTAGATCATTACGGCATTGATGCCACATTGGTGCCCGATATCGTACCAACCTTCGGCAAGCAATCTACGGTAAACGCAACAGGTGCTTCCGAATCCGGTCTTTCCGAAGGAACCGCAATTTTTTATAGGGCCGGAGATCAACCGAACAATGCACTTTCATTAAACGTATTCCAACCGGGTGAAGTTGCCGCCACTGGCGGTACCTCGGGAGTTGTTTACGCGGTAACGGATAGCCTGTCCTCCAAAGAAAGTGCAAGAGTGAACAACTTCGCGCATGTCAATTATACCCAAAATGGTGCTCCCCGGATTGGAAAATTACTTTGTATCAACGGAGCGGGGATACAATACCGATGGTTGTTGAACAATCTGTCGGTAGGGTCCTATAAAGAAATGAACGATTTGGCCGATACGGTCCCGATCGGTTCCGATGGGGTCTGCATGATTCCCTTCGGAAATGGAGCCGAACGCATGTTGAACAATCGCGAGGTCGGCTCCCATGTACTGCACATGAACCTGAACAACCATAACAAGGCCCATTTGTGCCGAGCGGCATTGGAAGGTATCGCCTTTTCCTTTGTTTACGGTATGGAAATTATGAAATCCGATGGCATTACCGTAAACGTTATGCGCGTAGGGAACGATAATCTGTTTCGTTCTGAAATTTTTGCCATAACCGTTGCCACATTGATCGGATACGAAATCGAGCTTTACAACACCACCGGTGCCATAGGGGCGGCAAGAGCGGCCGGACTCCACCAAGGGGATTTCGATAAATTTGGGGAGTATGTTATGAATAACGATTATATTACCACTTTCGCCCCTTCCGAAACACAACAACCGTATCGGGAGGCCTATGCGCTATGGAAAAACGAGTTAACAACTATCATCAATAAATAATAAATAGGAATACATTATGGTCATCACAGGAGACAAAGAATACTTTAAGGGTATCGGTGAAATAAAATACGAAGGAAAAGAATCGGACAATCCGTTGGCGTTCAAATATTACGATGCCAACAAGGTAGTAGCGGGGAAGACCATGAGCGAACATTTTAAGTTTGCCATTGCCTATTGGCATACGTTCTGCGGGCAAGGTGCCGACCCCTTTGGTCCGGGCACGCAAAATTTTGCTTGGGACCAAGCATCTGACCCCGTGCAGGCAGCAAAGAACAAAGCGGATGCCGCTTTTGAATTTATCGGAAAAATGGGTTTCGATTACTTCTGTTTTCACGATTTCGATTTAGTACAGGAAGCGGATAGCTTTGCCGAATCCGAAAAGCGCTTGGCAACGATCACCGATTATATAAAGGATAAAAAAGAAGCATCGGGAATTAAACTTTTGTGGGGAACCGCCAACTGTTTTTCCAATCCGAGGTATATGAACGGAGCCGCTACCAATCCCGATTTTAAAGTATTGGCCCGTGCTGGGGGACAAATAAAGTTGGCCTTGGACGCCACCATAGCCCTAGGGGGCGAAAATTATGTGTTCTGGGGCGGAAGAGAAGGGTATATGTCACTTTTGAACACCGATTTGGGACGAGAACTCGATCATATGGGCCGTTTCTTGGCCATGGCAAGGGACTATGCCAGGGGGCAAGGTTTTACCGGAACCTTCTTTATCGAACCCAAACCGATGGAGCCCATGAAGCATCAGTACGATTTTGATTGTGCCACCGCAATCGGGTTTTTGAAGGAGTACGGTCTGGAAAAAGATTTTAAAATGAATATCGAGGTAAACCATGCTACCCTTGCACAGCATACGTTCCAACATGAGATTGCCGTTGCCGCTAAAGCGGGAATGTTGGGCAGTATGGATGCCAATAGGGGCGATTACCAAAACGGTTGGGATACCGATCAATTTCCGAACAACGTTTTGGAGCTGACCGAGGCGATGCTGGTATTTTTGGAAGCTGGCGGATTACAGGGCGGAGGAGTCAATTTTGACGCAAAAATAAGAAGGAACTCTACCGATATGGACGACGTTTTCCATGCGCACATCGGAGGTGCCGATACCTTTGCACGGGCATTGCTGGCAGCCGATAAGATCATTTCTTCCTCCTCGTACGAGACCTTGCGTAAAAAGCGATACGCCTCGTTCGATTCCGGTAAAGGGAAAGACTTTGAAAATGGTGCTCTGGAATTGAACGATCTTTATGCCATTGCCGCTGAGCAAGGGGAACCGTCTTTGGAGAGCGGTAAGCAAGAATTGTTCGAAAACATTGTGAACCAATACATCTAGACACATTTTAATTTTGACTCGATAATCGAGATTTAAAATGCTTCGACGCTTGCGTCGAAATCAATGTTGATTTTCGTTCTAATACCCCGTGGGCTTGCCCCGAGGTTGTTTACGTGTAGGGTCGCCCCGATGCTAACAGAAAAGGTTAAAATACATTTTATGATAACCGGCCCACTTTTTAAAAGGTGGGCCGGTTTTTTATGTGGATGTTCTGCACAAAGGAACACCAGGAATGGTATACGAACAAATCAGAAACGATGGAGAGGATATTTGATTTTGTAAATAAACATAGTTTTGGGGCATTCCTTTTCGTTGGAACTAAAAAATAGCACTTAACTTTAACGAGAATACTAGAGATTCTATAATATGAAGGTTTTTACCAAATTGTTTTTACTGATTGCAGTAGGCAGCGGTATAGCGGGCTGCCAAGAAAAAAGTAAAAAAAGTACAGAATCGATTGCTACGGAGGACACCTCAAAAAAAACGGAGCAGGGATTATCGCCGGAGACGGTAAATAGCCCTCTATTGGTAGATAGGCCAAAGGACGTAATAGCTCCGGAGGGGATGGTATGGATTCCGGGAGGTACGTTTTTACAGGGAGCGGTACCCGGAGATCGCATGGCGATGCAACATGAGAAGCCTGCAGCGAAAGTAAAGGTAGATGGGTTTTTTATGGATGTTTCCGAGGTGACCAATGCCGATTTTGAAAAATTTGTAGCGGCTACGGATTACATAACTATCGCCGAACGTGAAATCGACTGGGAAGAAATGAAGACCCAGCTTCCAGAAGGAACACCAAAACCACATGACAGTATTATGCAACCCGGCTCTTTGACCTTCAAAAAAACAAAGACAACACCCCCCAACCTATATGACTTTTCGCAATGGTGGCGTTGGACCATAGGCGCCAACTGGAAACACCCTAACGGTCCTGGAAGTTCCATTGTGGGCAAAGATTTGGAACCGGTGGTGCATATCGCCTATGAAGATGCATTAGCGTATTGTAATTGGGCCGGAAGGCGGCTACCTACCGAAGCGGAATGGGAGCGTGCCGCTCGTGGCGATAAAAAAGGAATGCCGTTTACCTGGGGAGATGATATTGCCATGCTCGGGAAGATGGCCAATACCTGGGAAGGAGAATTTCCGGTAGCCAATACCAAAGAAGATGGTTTTGAGGGCAGGGCAGCGGTAAAGTCGTATCGCCCGAATGATTTTGGCTTGTACGATATGGCCGGAAATGTTTGGGAGTGGACCAGTGATTGGTACAACAGTTCCTACTATTCCGATTTGGCAAAAACGGATAAAGCGGCGCCTCTAAATCCCAATGGCGCTTCCCAACCTTTTAATGAAAGAGATCTCTATGCCCGCGAACGGGTCATAAAAGGGGGGTCTTTTCTCTGTAGCGATTCGTATTGCGCCAATTATCGTATTTCTGCCCGAATGGGTACCAGTCTCGATTCGGCACAGGAGCATTTGGGTTTTCGCACGGTGGTTACAGCGGAGATGTTGCGTAGCGCTCAAGAATAGCCCGGTTTTGGGACAATCATGGCCAACCCACCTTTGAAGGACTCTTGTAAAGCGATATTTTTTAAAGGAGTAAGCGCAAGATGGTTACTGAGATAAATAAAATGGTCGGTTTCAAATGGAATCGGTAAGCGCTTTTTCAAGTTCCGCTTTTCGCAAGCGGCTCATCGGAATACGTTGCTCCCCAATTTCCACGTAAGTACTGGAGAATTTTTCAATTTTTTCTACATTGACCGAATACGATTTATGGATTCTTAAAAACTGGGAAGGCAATTTCTTTAAAAAGGCCTTCATCGTGGAAAGGACCAATATTTTTTGTTCCGCGGTCACAATTTTTACATAATCTCCAAGGGCCTCGATCCATTTGATTTGATCAACGATTACCTTTTTCTTTTGTAGATTGCTGTTTACAAAAATATAATCTTGCGATTGGTTTTCGCCGCGTTGGTAATGATAGTTCGTAACTGCCCTATGGATTGCGGTATCAAAACGCTCCGGGGTAATGGGTTTTTGAAGGTAGTCGGTAACGTCGTACTCAAAGGCCCGCAAAGCGTAATCGGGCTTCCCCGATATGATGATGATCTGTGGACGGCGTTCCAAGGCGTCCAAGAAATCAAAACCATTGATTACCGGCATTTCAATATCCAACAAAATAAGGTCGATATTGTTGTTCTGGATTCCTTCACGTGCGGCAACCCCGTTCGCATAGGCAGATTCCAATGACAAATGGGGATTTTTTTCTACTAATTTAGAGATGACTTTGAGCTGCATCCCTGAATCATCGATGATGACGGTCTTTAAAATTGTGTTCACGGTTTACGTTTTTCGTAACAATACTTTGCAGGTCTAATTTGGGGCCCACCACTCAAAGGTAAGAGCGATATTAGCATATTTTATCAAAAAAAGGTAAGATTCTTCTAAAAATTAACACATTCCTAAGGGTTAATAAGAATTTTCTGATTTTTACGATAAAGTCACTGCCTTAAAATTTAGTTTCGCGAATCTTTTTTGAAAGTTTTAGCGGAAAAAGGAGACAAATGAAATTGAAGTGCCACTCAGAATTGGCAAAGAACGATAATAACTTTTAATAAGTAGGAAGTAAGGTTTTTTCAAAAAAAACTACTTTTGTTCTACAAAATAATTTAAGGATATGTCAGCGCAAATCGAACGAATTAAAACATTGATCATAGGATCCGGTCCAGCAGGATATACCGCTGCAATTTATGCGGCCAGGGCCGATTTGAAGCCTGTGGTATATACCGGCATGGAACCGGGCGGTCAGCTTACCACCACAACTGAAGTGGATAACTTTCCGGGCTATCCGGAGGGCATCGACGGCCCCAGCATGATGGTACAGCTACAACAACAGGCCGAACGTTTCGGTACCGAAGTACGTATCGGAATGATTACTGCAATTACCTTGAGCGATGAAGTAGGCGGAATTCATGTGGCAACCGTCGATAACGATAAAACCATAGAGGCCGAAACGGTAATCATAAGCACAGGGGCCTCGGCACGTTACCTGAATATTCCCAGTGAGCAACGCTTGCGGGGAGGCGGTGTTTCGGCATGTGCCGTTTGCGACGGTTTTTTCTACAAGGGACAGGATGTAGCCATTGTCGGTGGAGGGGATACCGCGGCCGAAGAAGCATCGTATTTGGCCAATATTTGTAATAAGGTGACCATGTTGGTCCGTAAAGACCATATGCGCGCCTCCAAGGCCATGCAGCATCGCGTGACCAGTCTACCAAACGTTGACCTTCGCTACAATACCGAGGTTGATGAGGTTTTGGGAGACCAAGTTGTGGAAGGGCTACGTATGGTCAACAACCAAACCGGTGAAAAAGAGGATATCGCCATCACCGGGCTCTTTATCGCTATCGGACACACACCGAACACCGGTATCTTTAAAGGACAATTGGATATGGATGATACGGGATATCTTATTACAAAAGGGAAATCCACAAAAACCAACAGACCGGGAGTATTTGCTTGTGGCGATTCTCAGGACAAGGAGTATCGACAGGCCATTACTGCTGCCGGAACGGGCTGTATGGCCGCTTTGGATGCCGAGCGTTACCTTGCGACCATAGAAACACCGGAAGAGGTGGCCTAACGTACACCGCTATCGTGGTTGTAAAGTAGGCAACCTTCAAGTTAGTATACAAATAAGGCCGAACTTTTAGGGCGTTCGGCCTTTTATTTTGAATAGGGTCGAAAACAAACGGCGGGTCTTTTTCGGGTGCCACAACGCCCCTGTAATGGACCGTTGTTTCTACAAACTATTGATTCCTTCGATCAGGGCATGGATATCCGCTTTGGTATGCCCCGCACTGAGTACGATCCGGTTCATTAAAGCAGCGCTACCTTCGGGATAGTTAAAACTTGTGGTGATGATTCGTCGACTCCGTAAATGATCGGTAAGTACTTTTCCCGTATAACTAAAGGCGGGATGTTGCGGCATGCTCGCAAACCTTTCGGGGCGGTCGAGTTTGGAACGGAAAAGGGCAATGTGCTCTTGAAGAACCGTTCTTTTGTGGGCATAGATATTTTCGGCTTCCAACAGCGTAGCGAGTGCCGCCGGTGCGCATGGACTGGCCCCTCCATAAAAAGCGGAATTCTGAATTTCCGCGATTCGCTTTTTCGACCCAAAAATCGCACCGGCCTGAATGCCGAAACCTTTTCCCAAAGAGCCGCACACCACTAGCTCCTTGGGGCCAAACCCCCGAACGGTTTTATATACCCCGCTTCCGTGTTCGCCCACGATTCCAAGACCATGGGAATCGTCTATGACAACGATGAGCTCCTTTAAGGGGAGTTCCCGTAATCCCAAGAAATCCGGATAGTTTTCCCCGAAAAAATCGATGGCATCCAAAAACAGTACGGGAGCGCGTTCCGGGCTTGTTTTCAAATGGTGTTCCAGTCGTAAACGTAGTTCGGGGTAGGAGGTAGCTCTAGATACCGTATCGGACAGCAAAGCCGAATGGGTACCCGGCGCATAGAACAGACAATAACGCTTGGCACTCAATTGGCGTGCGAGCAACTGTCCCACCAAATACCCCGAGGACATGGTCAGACAAGCCTCACTTCCGACGAGTGCGGCCAGATAATTTTCGGCTTCATCGAACACGTTGAGCCGTATATTGGATTTTCTGGAAGCTCCGTAACTGGTACCGTGGATTCTAATGTTTTTAATGAAAAGATCTTGAAAGCTGCGGTCCATTTGTAGGCCCAAATAAGCGGTACCCCCAAAATAGCGGTACGCCACATCGTTGATCGGCAGTTGCCTGCCCGGAAAGGAGTCGATATAATCCGTCATTGGAACAGCGTTACACCGCTTCCACCGATTTCGGGAAAACGTACGTTTCCGTCGGGCAGTAGTTGCACACCATTGGCAATGTCCTTTTTTAAGAGCATGGCACCATCCATATCTACATAATCCAACTGTGGGAGCAATTGGGCTATGGCCGATATGCCCACAGTAGATTCCGTCATACAGCCGACCATTACTTGAAGTCCTAACGATTTTCCATGGGCGATCATGCGAAGGGCCGGGGTAAGGCCGCCACATTTGGTAAGCTTGATGTTGATGCCGTTAAAATGAAGGCTGCATTGGGCGACATCTGCTTCCACGATACAACTTTCATCCGCAATAACCGGCAATACACTATGGTGGGCAACATACTCCATTCCTTCCCAATCGTCCGCTTTTAAAGGTTGTTCCAAAAATTCGACACCCAGTGTTTTTAAGACTTCGGCATTACGGACCGTTTCCGCTGCCGACCAGGCGCAATTGGCGTCGATGCGAAAAATAGCGTCGGTATGGGACCGTAATTCCTTAACAATGGCCACATCGTCAGCTGTTCCCAATTTTATCTTGTAAATAGGCCAAGGGGTCTCTTTCATTTTTTCCACCATTTTCGGAATAGTGTCTATACCAATGGTGTAGTTGCTAATGGGATATTGGGAGGAATCCGTTCCCCAAAGGACATGTAGGGGCGTTTCCTTGAGTTTGCCGAAAAGGTCATGTGCGGCAAGGTCCAATGCACAAATAGCGAAATTGCTCAGGCCTTTATCGGTTAAAAAGGCATGCAGCACTTTGGGGTCGTTCCATTCGAACGCTTCCAACTCCGCTTGTATAGCCCCGATTTCCTTCATCATGCTTTCCACGGTTATGGCGTAGTAAGGATTTGCCGTGGCTTCCCCATAGCCCATTAGTCCGTTATGGCTTAGGGAAACGATCAACGAATCCTGGAAGTCATGGGATTCTCGGGAAATACTGAAGGTATGCTTTAAGGGGAGAACATACTTTTTAAGATGCACCTTCATAAACTTATTTTTTGCCTAAGATAAAGTGCTTCCCGGAATTTAATGGAAACAAAGAAGGTTTTTTTAGCAATTTGTACAAGCCCTTTAAAGGCGAGGAGCACGTTTTATGATCGGTTCTGTATGATGGGCCATCGATTTAGGTTTGCGCAAAGGCTCTTGGAGATTTTCCAAAGATTTTTTTAAAATCCCTACTAAAATTAGAAGGCGAGGAGTAACCGAGCCCATACGCAGTTTGGCTAATATTTGATTTTCCTGAACGGAGGTCCTCTACTGATTTTTCCATGCGTACCCGTAATATAAATTCTCCCGGGGAATAGTTCGTGAGGCTTTTTAATTTGCGGTAGAGTTTTGATTTTGACATGCCAAGGGCCGTTCCCAAAGTTTCATGGTTAAAGCCTTTGTCCGAACTATTTTTTAGAATCAACGATTTACATTTCGCTATAAACGCAAGTTCGGCCGGTCGCAGGCCATCCGTAATTTTGGTCAAAGATTCTTCCTTATCGGTTTGCCCGAACTGCCCAAAAATGGTCTCCGCCCCGGTCAGTTCAGCGTACATAGGCTTTCTGGAAGGTTTTGGTTTGCCATGGTATAGGAAAACACCGCTAACGGCAAGTATAAAAACGCCTCCCCAAAACCATAAAGTTCCATAAAAGGGAGGTTTAACAATTACTTCAAGGGCGTTACCATTTCCCTCCCAAAGGGCTCCATTTTTTTGTTCTAGCAGAAAAGTATAGTTCCCTGGTGGAATACCTGTATATCGTGCGGTATTGTTTGGGTAATCGGTGAATTTCCAATTGGTGTCATAGCCTTTGAGACGATAGCGAAATCGGGTTTTTTCAGGTTGCGCGTAATGCATTGAAGCAAAGCTTATTGCAATATTGTTTTGCGCATAATCTAGAGTAACCTTTCTTGTAAGTCCCAGGGTTGTTTGCATCCCATCCCCTGAGGTAACCGAAAGTTCATGATTGTCTACCAAAAAAGAGGTCAGGGCTAGCCGAGGGCGGTGGTAGTTTTGCCCGATACTGTCGGGATGAAACATGCTAATCCCGTTCGGACCCCCGAACAATAGGTGTCCATCATCGCTTAGATGACCTGATTTTTCATTAAAATCATAGTTGCCCAAACCATCGGAATAATGATAATTGGTCGCCGACCGTTCTTTGACGTTAAAATTGGAAACCCCCGCTATGGTCGAAATCCACAAGTTGCCATGTTCTTCCTTTAAAATATATTGCAAGTTTGATGACGGCAAGCCGTTCTGGTCGTTGTAGGTTGTTATGGTTCCGTTTTTTTTATGGTATTCCAACAATCCATCTCTTCCGGTGCCCAACCACAATACATCCTGATCGGAGTCACTCTTTACAATTGAATTGATTTCACTGTTGTGTAATACCTCATGGGCGGCTATTCCCGGAAAATTATCGATAAACCGTTGTTCTTTTTTTGAAAACAATACCAGTCCTGCCTCTCGAGTACCTAACCATAAATACCCATCTTCATCGTCGTGTATGGAAAGTATCCAATTGTATTGCAATGCCTCCTTTCCTTCCCTTGGTTTCGGCATAAAATAACGGAACTCGTCCGTTCTCAGATCCAACTTGGTCAATCCTTCGGAAGAACTGCCGATCCATAAAATATTCGGGTCATCCTTATCTTGGTAGATTTCCCGAACACTCCAACATCGTGCGGATTTCGGATTTTGGGGATCAAAGGTATAATTGGTAAAACGTTTGGTCCGAATATCGAATTTGGAGAGTAAGCCTTCCCAAAAGCCGACCCAAAAGACTTGTTCATTGGGATCGAAACAGCGAATGGTGCCCGCAAATTGTGATGGCATGCCTGAAGAATTTTCCGGTGCCGCATTAAAATTTTCCCATTTTTGGGTCAAGGGGTCATAAAGATCTAATCCGGATTGTCCGCCGGCCAGTATGCGACCATCTTTTAAGCGGTATACCCCGTACACATCCTTGGAAGTTATACTGTGCGGGTCGGATGGTTTGTTGGTGAAAGTTCGAAACCTTTTGCGTTGCAAGTTCACTTTTAAAAGCCCTTTGTCCACAGTTGAAACCCAAAGAACGTCATCGTTATCGGTATAGGCGGCGATAACATCCGATGCGTTGGAAATGCTAAGGGAGGAATTGGAATTATGTAGCAACGAATCGATACGTTGACCTTCATAATCGAATCGAAATATTCCGGGAACGTTAATCCCGGGGTAAAACCAAGGGTTTCCATGATGATCGAAGGAGACGGGAGAAAAGTTTTTGGAAACATTTTTCAATTGAAAATTGTGGTTTTCAAAAAAAGAGTGCGTTTGTGTTCGTCTTGCATCTAATGGTTTTTCGACTCTCAGGACTGCCTCGGTGGTCGTAATCCAGAGTTCCTCCTTAAAGGGGTGTACCTTGATCGTACTGATGCTGGGTGTTCTTGGAACTGTTTTTCCATTGATCAACGGTACAAATACAAGCGTGTCGGTCAGCGTATCGAGTTTGAAAAGCCCATTTTCACCACCAGCCCATAAGGTCCCTTTACTATCTGTGACCAAGGTGTTGATTTTTCCGAGTTCCCGCTTTTTACCATTAACAACGAAAAAGCGAACTTGTTGAAGTTTTTGGAGTTTTTTGGAACGTTGATATAAGCCATTTTCTGTGGCGATCCATACAGTTCCCCGTTTATCTTCAAAAACGTCCAGTACCGCTAAACGGTCACTTCCAAAACCCCCTAAAATTGTTTCAAAACCATTTTCTGGACCTCGGAACAACTGCAGTCCGTTATCGGAACAAACGTAAACAGATTCACTTTCCGTAACAACAACCTTGGTAGTTTGATTGGTAAGAAGACCACCGACCTTTTTAGGGTGATAATCATAGTGCTCAAATTGTTCCCTTGCATAATTGAAATGCCCTATTCCCTTTGCAGTGTAGAGAAGCCAAAAGTTCCCATTTTTATCGGGTATGATCTGTTCGATGGGACCAACGATTTTTTTTTGCCGATCTGTGGTCCTCGGGGAATAGCTTTTGAATTGGATACCATCGAACCGTTGAAGCCCATATTCCCCGGCAAACCACATAAACCCCAAAGAATCCTGATGAATTGCATTTACATTTGGGTGCTTCAGCTTTAGGGAATGTTCAACAGGAACCACTTTGAAATCGGAATTAATATGCTGTCCGTAAATCAAAGCGTTCCCAATTGCCAGGAAAAACAACTGCAAAAACAAAGAGATAAGGTGCGAGGGTTTCAAAATCAAAAGGTTTGGTTCTTTATATGTACGTGTGCAGCAGGTTTTTTAGATTTCGGAGGATACTGGTTTAGGGGGTGCATCCCTTGGCGAGCGATTCCAGATCAAGGAGATAAAAAGCATGTTTTAGGGGCTTTTTGTCATAGCTACCATATTCGTTGGCACGAGAATGGATAATTGGGAACACTTGAATGTATTTTGGGAATATTTGACAACTTTTTATCCTCCAAGGGCCCTAATTTAGGGGTTCTTTCAAATCCTTTGAGAATGTTCGGGATTTTACGGATAGCCCCATTTAATAATCTTAAAAGCAACTTCCATGAAAAAACCATCTTCCTCTTTTTTATCGTTTATGGGTACCATTACCCTTAGTTTTATGTTTCTTTTTTGTCCCCGGGCGGCTACCGGACAAGAGTCCCCCGATCTGGTAGCCGTGGTACCCATAACAGATAAAATTTTATCACTGGAAATAGATGAAGGGCAAATTGATTATTGGGGGGTTGGGCAAACACAGGAGGACAACATCACCTATGTTGGTCCTTTAGACCTTGTTAAGGCGGGAAATACGGCGAACTATCAAATTAGCAGTTCTGACGACGCCAACTACCAAAACCCCCAAAACCCGATATACATCGGTAGAAAGTCAAAAGCAACGGAATATAATAATCAATGGCATCCGGTACCTTATGTATGGGGGCACCAGTTGTACCTACAGCTTCCGTCCGCTTTGCGGCAGGGTAGTACGTATACGTTGAACGTTGAGAATTTGGTCGGCAACCTGAAGGAGATCACCTTTGTTTATGATGTTGATCGGTTGCGTTCCGAAACGGTACACGTTAACATGATCGGTTTCCCAAGAAACGGCCAAAAGTTTGCATACCTCTCGCAGTGGATGGGCAATTTCGATAACGGTCCCCATCAAAAAGGAGGGCTCGATCTGGACGACAAGCTGGGCAACGAATTTCGGATACTTGAGTATCGTACTGGAGAAACGGTTTTTAGTGGAACCATTGAAAAGCGCGCCGATAAAACACTAGTGGAGAACGAAAATCAAGCGTATGGGCCAGAAAATAATTATTCGCACGCCGATGTTTGGCAATGCGATTTTACTGCGTTCAATAGTGTTGGGGAGTATATTGTGGCGGTCGAGGGAATCGGATGTTCGTATCCCTTTGAAATAAATGATGACATCAATAAGGAAACCTTTTATTACGCAATGAAAGGACTGTTTTGGCAACGACAAGGTATTGTAAAGGAAATGGAAAACGGCAAAATAATGCCAAGGGACCACCACCCGGATGATATTGTTTGGCGCTACGATAAGGATTGGGAGGGTAGCGAAACTACAAATGCCACTTTCAATACCGGTTCGCCACAGGTAAAAAACATATGGGGACACTACCATGACGCTGGGGATTGGGATGCTTACATTTCGCATGCAAAGACACCGATGTCGCTACTATTGTTGTACGATCTGTATCCGGGCCGATTTTATGACGGGGAGGTAGATAATCGCTACAAGTTGGATGCCAACGATCCGCAATGGATCGATGAGGGTACAAACGGGGTTCCCGATCTGTTGGATGAAGCATCGTGGTTGATCAAATATTATCGCAGGGCGAGAACGGTACTACAACGGGATTATGGAGGAACCGGGGGCGTTCCAGGATACACCGGCCGTGATGGGATAGAAGGTGGCGATGGTATCGTGGCCTGGACGGATTTCAGGGATTGGTATGTATCTGCGGAAAACACCGAACAAACCTTTCTGTATGCCGGTTTGGCATCGTGGTACGCGGTATGCTTAAATAAATTACACCAATTGACCGGTTCTGGCAACCACCCGGAGTTTGACGAATGGGTAAGGGAGGCAAATGAAGCGTATGCCTGGGCGAATGCACGGGGCAATTTAAATAATGAAGAACGTCGTGCGAGGGGCTTTGCTGCGGGCAATCTATTTCGCGCAACCGGTAATAGCACATATCAGGATACTTTTCGAACTTATCGCGATTGGGAGCCCGATAGTTCCTATGGCGAGTGGTCCGGTCCAAACTCGTATGACATGGTTATCGCGAGTTATGCATTGATACCACAGACCTTTAATGATTTGGATGTAGCCTTGCAAAACGATATCAAAACTGAAATCCGATCTAAGGCGACCGATCTAAAGGTCGACCGTTCCCAGATCAATGCTTTTCGCAATGGAATGGAAAATTATCAATCCTTTGAATTGGGACCGTTTACAACACCCCGTATGACATTGGTTGCGGTGGCACACCGACTTACGGGAGATGAAAAATACCTGAACACCGTTCAAAACGCTGCAAATTACGTATTGGGCGGTAATCAATTGAACCTTACCTACTTGTCCGGATTGGGAGAACGGGACGATAAGTGGGTGTTTAATCCCAATGGATGGTTGGTCAACGACTACAATAGTAAAGTGTATTATAACGAGGCCAACATTGGGTATACCTCCTATTTTGGTGCAATGAACTTTTGGTTCACCGATTCGGTCTTTTCAGAATTCTTTGCAAGGGGAGGCTCCTTCCCACAAGCTAATGATACGCCAAACGTATGGCCTGAGGCCGAATCTAAATTTTATAACAAGTTCAGCATACAAGGTGGCGAATATACCATCCACCAACAGAACAATTATATGATCTATACCATGGGCTTTTTAAAAGCTTCTTCAAATGCCTCTGGCAATCGGTATACGTTAAACCCCAGACCAACGCTTGTATTGAACCTTTCCGAAGGGCAGAATTTTTCAAAGAACGGATGCGAACTTTCGGTATCTGCATCTGCCGATACCAGGGTAATCAAATACTATTATGAATGGCATTACATCGGGGAAAGCCGGGATGCCCAAAATAATTTTGCCTTGACGTGGCAACCTGCTCTTGATGTCGGTGCCGAAGTATTGATTACCGCTGTGGCTTATGACGACAGGGGAAGAATATCGCTCCCAACCCCAGCGGGGGAAAAAAATGTTGTGATATCGGATTTGGGTTGTAACAACGCCATCGTACTCGGCGTGACCGTTAATGACACTGAAGGATCGGTTACCAAAGATCCTGATAAAGCGAGTTATGAATTTGGCGAATCGGTAGTGTTGACCGCAATACCAAATGATGGATATGCATTTGACCAATGGTCAGGGGCCATCGGCACAACTGAAAACCCGATTACGATAACCATGGACGGCTCAAAGTCCATTACCGCTTCTTTTGCTCAAACGGGGGTGAGTTGTTCGAATACCGGAACAATTTTGGTGGAACGCTTCGAGGGTATTTTAGGAACCGCAATTTCCGACCTGACCAATTCGGTCAAGTACCCTGATAATCCCGATACCACGTACAGTGCGACCAGCTTTGAGGCGGAAACCGATGTGTTGGACGAATATGGGCTGCGCATGCGAGGATATCTTTGCCCTCCGGTTTCCGGTAACTATCGTTTCTGGGTCGCTGGCGATGATCATGTGGCATTGTGGTTGGGAACGGGCGAGGATCCGAATTCGGCCAACAGAATAGCTTACCATACGTCTTGGACAGGACCCCGCGACTGGAATGTTTTTACAACACAAAAATCGGCGCAGATCCAATTGGAGGCCGGTAAAAAATATTATATCGAAGCGCTTATGAAAGAGGGATACGGGTTGGACAATCTTGCCGTAGGCTGGTCGAAACCTGGAGAACCGACGTCGGAACCATCGGAAGTAATCCCGGGAAGTTCCCTTATTCCCTATGTAGCAGGGAACGAAACCCCCAAATTATTACACCATTGGGAGTTCGACAATTCTCCCGAGGATATCGTAGGGGATAAGGATGCCAGTTTGGTGAATGGTGCGGTGTATGCCAATCAGTCCTCTGTTGGTAGTGCCTCACTGGATTTATCAGTTTCGGACCGTGCGATGGCCGAGCTTGGAACCATTGTGCTTCCCGATACGTTTACCATAACCATGTGGGCCTTTAATAACGGGGAGCAAGAGCATCAGAATTGGTTGTTGGGCAACAATGATTCAGGAGCGGAAACCGGATTTAACTTTTTTGTAAATTCTTGGGATACTACCGACGGCACTATTGCATTTCAGACCCAAGGCGAGAACAATAGTGATTTTACCAAATCCGCGGCAGGGGCTTTTCCGTTCGATCAATGGAATTTAGTGGCCCTTACCGTTTCCAATGGGAAATATGTAATATACGTAAATGGCGTTTCCGTCCACACTGGTACAGTATCCGCAGGTACCCGATTTGATAGGACATTGTTTCTGGGTGCCATGGGCAACGGGAATAGTTGGAATACGTGGAGTGGCCGTATCGATGAGGTGAAACTATATGCACGCTTACTTTCTGTTGGCGAGTTATCCGGTAAAAGCAGCGGACCAACGGCCGTTGAACAAAAAAATGGCCTTTCCCGGACCGGTATTACACTGTATCCCAATCCAGTCAAGGAAATGGTACGAATACAGTTGGATGGGGGCAGTAGCTCCTTGTTCACGGAAATTAAGGTGTACAACATGATCGGTCAAGAATTGCATCGAGCCAAGGGAGTGAATGGAAGTTACGATTTAAACGTGGCCAAATATCCCAGTGGTATGTACTTTGTGCGTATTCTTCAAGGGGGTACGGAATCCTTAAAAAAGTTTGTTGTTGAGTAGTGTTACTTCCTGTTTATAAAAAGGGCTTTCGGTATTTCCGAAAGCCCTTTTTTAGTATTCATTTCCAACTGCTTGGTGAAATTGCGGAAGGAGGCTGCGAGTTTTTTTTAATCGCGATGTACGATACTTCCCGAAATATTTTTTTGCCCTTCAAAAGAAGCGTTTCCGTAGTAGGAAATGTTGCCGCCGCTACTGGCATTGGCAACGAGCGCTTCCGTAACATAGATCTTAAGGTTTGCCCCGCTGCTGGCCTCGGCCTCGCAGGTGTTCGATTCAAAATCTTTTGCATTGACGTTACTTCCGCTACTGATATCAAAATCGGCCTGATCGGTAGTTCCTACGATTTCAAGGTTGGCGCCGCTACTGGCATCTACCTCCACATCGTCGGCATCCAAATCGATAAATAGGTTGGCACCGCTACTGGCATCTATTTCGATACGGTCGCCCACAATGGTATTCTTGGTTTTTAAATGTGCACCGCTCGAACTTTTTAAGGCACTGACATCCGGTAACGATACGTAAACGTTTTTCGTGGCGCGGCCTATATTTTTACGGGCATGTACTTTTAGTCTCCCATTGCTGATATCGGTTCCGATCAACTCCAAAATATTCTCGTCGGCCTCCACTTCAATTTTAAATTCATCGGCTTGGGTAACATATACCATAAGACCTTCTTGAGCGGTTATCTCCGTAAAATCCTCGGAGACCGATCGCGATTCCGTAGTTACCGAACCGTTTCCTTTGGTGCCGCTTCCCCAGCTCTCCCCATTGATTTTAATGTCAAAACCACAAGAAGAAAGAAAAAGGGACAATAAAAGGGCGATCGTTAATTTGATTAGTGTTGTCATGATGTTTGTTTTTAGCAACATTCCCACTTGCCGGGAATGCGACGGTTGATGATTGTTTTTTAACTGATGTAAAGATGCAAGTTAGGCAACATGTTTTTTAATATATGATACCGAATTGTTAAATAAAGGGGATGAACTGTAAGTCGCCACGTTAAAATCTATATTTGCTACTACAGTTTCTTTAAAAGTGGCTATTGGGAGTCGTTGTCATTATTGACATCGATATCCATACCTTCTTCATTAATAATTACTTTGTCGATGTTGTTGCCGTTCTTGTCCTTCGCCCGAATATTCACGCCATCTTCATCGATTTTCATTTTAAAGGATTCCCCATCCTCATCCTGAAAATTGATATCGATACCATCTTCGTTGATGATGATACGGCCATCTTCCATTTCGTTGTCATCATCGTCATCTTCGGGGCATTCCTGACATTTGAGCCTACCATCGTAGCCCATCATCCATAGGTTGTCCTCAATACGCCGGTTGGTATCCGTATTGGCCCTTACCCTCCAGTTAGCCCTTCCCATAGGGGCTTCCAATTTTAGAAATCGCCCTTGGGGTATATAAAGATCGACCCGTACTTGCTGGCCTTTGAACTTAAATTGCTCCGTTGCGGTCAAAAAACTGTCGAAGCGCAGCTCATTTCCGATTACCTCGTAATCATAGTTAATGGTGCTGGCCGTTTCCCGTGCCTCGGATACGGATGCGCCATTGGCCTCTTTCCGTATTTGGATATGCACCATGCTGTCCCGTGATTTCCGTATCCTGAAACGAAGGTCGTCCGATAGCAGTATGGCGTCTCCCTCGTCAGTGTAGGTTTTTACAAGGTCGTCCATTCGTATCTGTTCCCTTTTGTCCCACAGGTCAGTTGAGGTTAAACTCAAGCGTAGCGTGTCCGAAGCGGTCAAGGTATAGCTGTTTTCGGTTTTAACGGTACCCTCGAAGGCATGGGAGGCCGCCTCGCGAACACCCATGACCACTAAAGAGATTACCGATAGCAACCATAGGCCCAATAGGGAAAATTTGGCGATGTTCCCGATCGATTTAAGATTGGTCACCAGAATTTTTAGCCCTAGATATAACAGAAAGAAAAACGGGATGCCCACTGCAAAAAATAACAACAGGGACAATAGCCATACTGGCGATTGGGTTACGTCGGCCATTATGCTATCGACACCGGGCAAATGGATCCAATCCAGGGTACCCACGGTCAGCATACCGATGAACATACCGATGATCACGGAAGCTCCCGTTACGATAAGTATGATGCCGATGAACTTACCGAATATTTTGAACAAGAACATGATGATGTCGCCCAGGGTATCAAAAAACGTTTTTCCACTATTTTTTACCCTGTTGCCGACCTTGTCATAGTCGACACTTTTAATTTTTTCGGTAACATCATCAAAACCTTCCTTTACTTTTCGCTCGATATTACTGATGTTAACGGCTTCGCCCCGCATGTCCAATTTTTGGGCCGTGGTAGCGGCTTCCGGAATCAGGATCCACAATAGGCCGTACAATAATATGAAACCGCCTCCCGATCCTACCGTAAGCAATATCCACAATAGGCGTACCCATAAGGGGTCGATACCGAGGTAGTGGGCCAGTCCGGAGGAAACCCCCGCAACATATTTTTGTTCGGTGTCCCGATACAGTTTTTTTACCCTATTGGGCGCGCTTTGGGCGGATTGTTTGGGATTGTCGTCAAAAATATCTTCATCGACCATGTAATCTTCGGGCTGTCCCATGATGGTAATGACCTCGTCTACTTCTTTTTGCGTGATTACCTGTCGTTCGTTTTCCAATTTTTCATGAAAAAGTTCGGCGATCCGTGCTTCAATATCGGCCAAGATTTCGTCGCTACCGGGCGTATTGGCGAACGAACGCCGTACGGATTCCAAATAGCGCCTCATTTTGTTGTAGGCATCCTCATCGATATGAAAGAGGATGTTGGCTAGATTAATATTTACTGTCTTGTTCATTTTCTGATTGTTTTATGCACCGTATCGTTACGGGATAGCGATCGGCGTTTTTTGTTGATGGTTATTTGTTTTGCGTTACCAAATTGGTCGCGTTCCGCAGTTCGTCCCATGTGGTATCCAGCTCTTTTAGAAACATTTTTCCCGTTTCGGTAAGGGTGTAATATTTCCGAGGAGGGCCCGAAGTGGACTCTTCCCAACGATAATTGAGCAGGCCGGCATTTTTTAATCTGGTAAGCAAAGGGTAAATGGTTCCCTCAACGACCAGCATTTTGGCATCTTTTAGCGTGCTCAGGATTTCCGAGGCATACTTATCCTTTCCGTTCAGAATGGAAAGGATACAATACTCCAGCACTCCTTTGCGCATTTGTGCCTTTGTGTTTTCTACATTCATAATTTCTTTTTGCTTTTGACGCAGTTCCGATCTCTTCGGTCGCTCTTGCTTTTCTTTCGAGAATGATGTCTGCATGGTTAACGGTTCGTTTTTTGATGTGCCCGTGCATCGCTTTAACGGCGCTGTTCGAGCGGGCCGCTTAGCGACCCTGATACTGATGATTGATGAATAAACTCCTAGGTAACGGGTGTGATGAGTACCCTTTATTGTTCCGGTCGGTATTGATGGTCATAACTGAGTTCCCGTTTTACCTTCCATATATTGTCTTCCTTTATCCACACATGGGTAAACTTGGCGATATCGCCCTTTACATAGATATTGTTTTCGTCCAGCGATTCAAAGCGGTGTACACCATGTTGTATGGCCCCATAGAGCACATCTTTCTTATATAAGGGGTACACTTCCAAGCTGTTCGGAATCAGGATTCTTTTGGACGCTTGCGGTTTTGAGGCATCCCGTTTTTCGCAGTTTTCACGCATGGGACCCAGAAACACGTCCCTACCTTCTGAAAGACCGCCCTTGTCGTGATAAAATTCAAAATCTTCCGTGAAAATGCCTTCCAAAGTCGCTACGTCGCAGGTATCGAAGGCGGCCTCGAACAAAATGCTGTCTTGCTGCATTAGGGTTTGGTACAATTCAGAATCCCTTGCCACTTGGGCGTCGACATTACCAATGGCCATTAAAATTATACCGGACAAAAAAGAAATGATGGGTTTCATTATTTGATGAATTTTACGGTTATGGGATAGGCAAAGGCCTGCCCCTCGTTGGTTCGGATAACGGCTAAAATGGTGTATACGATATTGACGACCATAAGTGCGGCTTGTAACAGACCGCTGATCCCAAATGGAAGCCACCACCTGCCAAAACGAAAGTCGTCGCTATCGAATCGGATGTTGAAACTGTTGAAGTTTTGTAGCCGGTCAAAACCGAGATGCCCAAAATCAAAAAGCTCTGGGAGGACCCCTATAAAAAAGGGAATGCTGGCAAGACCGATGATGATGGAATAAAGCAGTAGGCTCAATTGAAAGTTCAATGCCTGCTTCCCGTTGTAATCCACAAACTCGTATTCCTTTTTATTTGCGGTCCATAGTACCAAGGGAATAATAAAATTCCCGAACGGAATAAAGAATTTTGAGAAGGTTGACGCATGGATCAAGGCCGATAAATTTCGCTCGTGTTTTGATAAGGTATTGGTCATGACATGTTATTTTCTTATACAAATATATATCTAAACAAAGGTACTATGCAACACATAGTACTAAGAATTAACATTTAATTAACATTGTTGGTGTCTGTTATTTTTGATACTTTTAACCCGATTTATGCGTTAGAACTTCGTTATGAGGGTCGAAAATGCAATAAAACCGGATGTTCCCGGGTTTGGGCATAGCATCGCTACGGTTAAACCCGGAAACATAGTAAAACGCCCGGTTTTGAAGCAGTTTCGCGCCGTAGTAGATTTTCTAATGCATAAAACGGGTTTAACCCAAACAAGCAATAAATGACGGTATCTCCGCGGAAATTCAACACCTTTTCTTTTTTTAAATTACCGGCTGCGTGGTGGTGCGGTGTACGTTTAAAATACATCGATAACAAGAAAGCTATCGTAACCGTAAGGCACCGATGGATCAATCAAAACCCCTTTAAGTCCATGTTTTGGGCGGTACAGGGTATGGCAGCGGAGTATGCCACCGGAGCCATGGTCACCGTTCAAATACGGGCCTCCGGAAAACGGATATCGATGTTGGTGGCCAACAACAATGCAAACTTTTCCAAAAAGGCTACCGGAAAAATAACGTTTACCTGCGAGGACGGCCACCTGATCAAGGAAGCATTGGACGCCACCATTGCAACAGGGGAGGGGCAAACCTTTTGGATGAAATCCGTTGGCGTAAACGAGGCCGGGATAACGGTTTCCACCTTTAACTTTGAATGGACGGTACGGTTGAAGGGCGAACGGTGAAGGTGCCTCCAAAATTTTTTGTAACAAAAGAGCGCATTTGCTTACCAACAGCTGTTACCTTAATAAAAATATAAAACGAACTTATTATGAACTCGCACGAAATAGACTACGAGATATACGGGGAAGAAATGCAGTATGTCGAAATTGAACTGGACCCTCAGGAAGCGGTGGTCGCCGAGGCCGGTAGTTTTATGATGATGGACAACGATATTAAAATGGATACCATATTTGGCGATGGTTCCAATCAGGAAAAAGGGGTTTTGGGAAAAATTTTTTCCGCTGGAAAACGTATTCTCACCGGGGAGAGTCTTTTTATGACGGCCTTTTTGAATGTTGGGCAAAACAAAAGAAAGGTAAGTTTTGCTTCGCCATATCCCGGAAAAATTGTCCCTATTGACCTTTCTGAAAACCAAGGCAAGTTCGTTTGCCAAAAGGATGCCTTTTTATGTGCTGCAAAAGGGGTTGCCGTGGGAGTAGAATTTTCTAAAAAGTTGGGAAGGGGACTCTTTGGTGGCGAAGGCTTTATCATGCAAAAATTGGAAGGGGACGGAATGGCATTCGTCCACGCGGGAGGTACCTTGGCACGTAAAGATCTGGCCATGGGGGAAACCCTTAAAGTGGATACCGGGTGTATTGTCGGTTTTACCCAGAACGTAGACTACGATATCGAATTTATCGGCGGTATTAAAAATACCATATTCGGAGGGGAAGGGCTGTTTTTTGCCACCTTAAGAGGTCCAGGTACGGTTTACATACAGTCGCTGCCCTTTAGCCGATTGGCCGGAAGGGTTTTGGCGGCGCTTCCGCGAGGAGGGAACAGTAAAGGCGAAGGAAGTATTTTAGGAGGATTGGGAGATATTTTGGATGGAGACAATAGGTTTTGATTCTTTGGAAACAGGACGATTAATTGAGTTGTTAGTATTAAGTATTGATTATCAAGTAGTTAGTTCCGAGTATTTAGTAGTTATGACCGAGTTGTGAGTACCGAGTACCTAGTACTGAGTAGTGAGTATTTAGTAGTTATTACCGAGTAGTTAGTAGTGAGTAGTTATTACCGAGTAGTGAGTACTGAATACCAAGTACTTAATACTAACTACTAAATACTGATAAAGTGCCCAACGGGCCTGCCATTGTCATTCATTGGACTACACTTTAATTTAAGCTGTTTTACGCTATATTGTAAAACAAACAATTCACATACATCAGCATGGATTTTGTTCGATTAACACAGTTCTTAAAGGACTTACAGCGCAATAATAACAAGGAATGGATGGACGCCAACAGAAAGGAGTACCACAGTGTACGGGATGCCTTCATCCATTGGCTCGATAGCTTGAATGCTCAATTGGCGACCATGGACGATGGGTACTACGACACCCCTGGTCGAAAAGGAATCAATAGGATCAACAACAACCTAATGTTCCATCCGAATAAGCCTATTTATAAGGATCATTTTGGAGCGGGACTCGATAAACGTCCCGGTACAGGGGATTTTTATATTGAAATCGGTATCACAAGGGGCATGTTCGCAGGAGGGCTGTGGCGGCCCGAACCAAAAAAATTACGTAGCATACGCGACGCCATCGATTATGACGGAGAGCAGCTTAAAAAAATTCTGAAAAAGCCTTCCTTTAAAAAAACCTTCGGTGGGTTGTATGAGGATACCAAACTGACCAATGCCCCAAAGGGATTTGCAAATGACCATCCGCACATCGATCTACTTCGTAACAAAACCTTTGCCGTGGCCAAGGAATTTCCGATAGAATGGGTATTTCAAGATGATTTTGAGACAAAGGTCATTGCTGTCTACAAAGAAATGCTTCCTTTCCGACGGTATTTGAACAGGGCGGTCACCGTGTAATAAGGTCCTAAATTTCCTTTTGATATACCTTAAAGGGAAACTATTTGTTAACGCTATTTCAAAGTTAAAATGGTATTGCCCTCACAAGTATTGTGTCGCCCGGCCAACACCTAAAATTTTCGCACCAACAATTGTTTAGGAGTAGGGAGCGTGCCTATAGTCGTGCTTACTTTTTTTCGAAAACAACTTTTCCGTTAAAAATGGTCATGACCACCTTGGTGTCCAGCAATTCGTTTTCGGCAACTGTCATCAAATCTTGATCAAAAATGGTAAAGTCGGCCAATTTTCCTTTGGTGATGGACCCTTTGATGTTCTCCTCAAAAGCACCGTACGCGGCGTCTAGCGTATACGAGCGTAAGGCTTGCTCCCTGGTCATTTTTTGGTCGGGTTCATAACCATTTTCCGGTGTTCCCTTTAAGGTTTTACGGCTAACACTGGCATAAAAACTGGCAATAGGGTTTATTGGTTCCACCGGTACATCGGTCCCATTTACGATAGGAACACCGCTTTTCAAAAGGGTCTGCCACATATAGGCGCCCTCTTTGATCCGTTTTTCCCCTAACCGATCAATTGCCCAAGGCCTATCGGACGACATATGTACCGCTTGCATCGCCGGGATAACGTTCAAGGCCGCAAAACGAGGAATATCGTCAGGATGGAGGTGTTGGGCATGTTCAATACGAAAACGATGGTCCGCATTCGCAAGGGATATTTCTTTGAGCGCAACTTCATAACGATCCAATATTTCCCGATTGGCCCGATCTCCGATGGCATGTGCGCAAACCTGAAATCCATTTTGCAGCCCTTTTATGGCGGTGGACCTCACGAACTCCATCGGAAGCGTCTCATGTCCAAAATGTCCCGGTCGGTCACTATAGGATTCCAATAACCAAGCACCTCTCGATCCCAAAGCGCCATCGCAGTTGAGTTTTATGGATCGAATGGTAAGCCGGTTGTCCGGGTCTATTTCCGGGCCTTTGCCGTACCATTCTTCCAAAAGGTCCTTTTCCCAACCGGTGAGCATGGCGTATAGCCTAACGTTCATAGCGCCCGCTTTTTTTTGTTTCCGGTACAGGGCTATGGTCTCCCTACCGATTCCTGCGTCGTGAAAACTTGTGATACCGTTTTTATGGCAAGCGGCAACGGCCAAGTTAAAGGCTTTTGTATCTTTTTCCGGAGTGCTCTCGGGAATGTGTTTTGTAATGAGGGTCATGGCCCGCTCGTTAAAAATACCGGTGGGCCTTCCAAGCCCATCGCGCATGACCTCTCCACCTTCTATGGCCAATTTGTCCACTCCGTCCTTTGGTAACAGGCCGACCCCTGCAATTTCCATGGCCTTCGCGTTGGCAAAACCGGCGTGGCCGCTGGCGTGCCGCAGATAAACGGGATTATCGGGCGATACCGCGCTCAGAAGATCGTGCGTCTGAAAGCCATGAACGGTATCTTCGGGCATTTCCGACCACTTGCTATGGTGCCATCCCCGGCCGGTTATCCACTCGCCGGGCGCCACCTTTTCCACCGCTGCGGCGACCGCATCGATAATTTCTTGATAGCTGGTGGTCTGCAATAGATCCAAATTGAGCTCATTGTATCCCAAACCCATAAAATGACCGTGGCCTTCTATGAGGCCAGGGGTCATGGTTCTTCCTTTTAGGTCGATCCGCACCGTTTCTTCCGTGGTGTATTTTTCCGCTTCATCCAAACTTCCCGCGAAAAGAACAATACTGTCTTTGGTCGCTACCGCGGCCACGGTAGTCTGCGTAGTATCAACGGTATAAATGGGCCCTCCAAAAATCAATACCGTAGCCGATTCCTTTTGTGGGGCAGAGCATGAACTTAAAAAGAGCAAGACTGTTGAAAGCAAATAAAAAAGAGTAGGGCGCAGTTGCATAGGGTGATGATTTTAAAACGTTCGTTGCCGGGAAAATTACGATTAATGAAAGACAGAATCAAACCCAAAGCCCATATTTGTTCAGGAGATCGATTCCATTGCGCCGTAGGTGTACAAAGAGACCGTATATTAGCACTATGGCAAACAAACGGGTTAGAAATATTGAAAAAGAATTGTTGTCCGACAATTGGTATTTGTTGCATAAATACCGTTTTGAGTATCAAAAAGACGATGGCACATGGGAAACGCAAGAACGGGAGGCGTATGACCGGGGAAATGGGGCAGCGATCTTATTATACAATAAGGAAAAGGAAACCGTTGTACTGACCAGACAATTTCGAATGCCGACCTATGTAAACGGAAATGAAAGCGGTATGCTCATAGAGGTATGCGCGGGGCTTTTGGATGGAGATCATCCTGAAGATTGTATACGCAAGGAAGTTGAAGAGGAAACCGGGTATCGTATTCATAGTGTAAAAAGGGTATATGAGGCCTACATGTCACCAGGCTCGGTAACCGAAATCGTTTTTTTGTTCGTGGGCACCTATGAAGATACCATGAAGGTAAGCGAAGGGGGCGGAGCCGATGATGAAACAGAAAACATAGAGGTGTTGGAGCTGTCTTTTACCGATGCCCTAAAAATGGTGGAGACGGGAGCGATCCAAGATGCAAAGACCATCATGTTGCTTCAGTATGCCGCGTTGCATAAGTTGTTTTAGGGCCGTTTCCGAACAAATATGACGATGGGATGCGTCAATAGGTATCCCTTAATGCAGACAAAACAACTTCCATTTGCGCTTTGGTCTCTTTTACCGGACGCCGAAAATGATTGTTCATAAAACTAAAGATTAGGGTTTTTTTTGAAGCGGTCAGCAAATAACCGCTAAGACAGTAGTTATTCCCCAAGCTTCCGGATTTCGCATAAATGTAGGGCGTGTCGGTATCTTTAAACTGATTTTTTAAAGTCCCCTCGGAACTTCCTCCTGCCGGAAAAAATTGAAACAATCTGTTTTGGGGAACCTCCTTGTGCAATTTATATAAAATATGGACCAATGACTTTGGACTAAAAAGGTTGTAACGGGAAAGTCCGGAACCATCTACCCATCGGGGCATTTGTTCCAGATCGGAAAGGCCGTTCGCGAGGATGTGCTTTCGGGCGATGCTACCGCTTAAACTATCGGATAGGGTAGTGGATGCCATAATCAGCAATTGTTCCGCTAAAAAATTATCGCTTTTTAGCATCATCCTACGGTATACCGAATCGGAAGGGGTACCATACAGTATGGTATACACTCGTTCAGGAGGAGCGGTGCCCATAAAAACTGGTTTTTCCGTTGCTTGCTCCAATAAACCTCGAATACTACTGTTATCCGCCCTAAAGGGAACAACAAGGGTATCTCCATGGGTACCGTAAGCATAAAAGGTATTTCGATGTTCGTCACGGTAGCGGTTTCTTTTGGATGGTACTACCGAATCCTGAAAATAGGTAGGAATGGCGAAAAGGGAATCCCGTTGATACAGGGTAAGGACATTTCCGTAGAGCGGAAAGCCACTTTTTTCGGGATGGTAGTAATAATCGTAATCGTCCCAGGCCCAACCGGGACCGAAACGATCGTCATAAAAATTGTCCAGGGATAATGAAACGTAGGGCTGTTCCGCGCTTTGAAGAAACCGTAGTGCCGTACTGTCCATAAAGTAAGGGTGTAACAATGTAGGGTCTCCCGTACCTTGAATAAAAAGAGTGTCCGATTTGGCGCTGTAACGCATTGCCGGCAGCTGATCTGGCAAAAGCCTCAAGCTGGAATAAAGGGTCGCTATTTTGGTATTGCTTGCCGGGGTGAAGTAGCGGTCACCGTTAAAATTATACAGGGTATCGCGGGTATCGGCATCGATTACAAAAAGCCCCGTAAACTGATTTTGGTACCGCTCCGACATCAGCAAAGGGTGTATCTTCCGGTGCACTTTGCGCGATTTTGTTGAACCACAGCCCGATACCGTCATCAACAAAAATAGTATTACGAACGGCGGTTTTTTTAAGAATTTCATAAAATAAGAAAGGGCTTGAATATCGATATCTAGGGCGTTTAACACTAAATTAGTTATTTTTTAACTAGGTGGCCGCAATAAAAAGCTGGTTTTTTTGTTAACTTGGGTGTAACAACTCACTTAAACATTTTGATATATGCCTAGAGCTATGCTGGAGTACACTAAAACAGTTCTCCAAAAAGTTAGTTTTGACACGAAATTGTTTTGTAAGGAGGTAGAAAAAGCGATTCAAAGATTACTTCCTAACGAAGTCGAAGAACTAAAACACTGGTTGCGTCAATTTTTAACCGACAAGCCGGAACTACACGAAAGTTTAATTTTTTTAAAAGCATAAGAAAAGCCCCGACATCCGTTGGGGCTTTTTTTTGGCCATGTTGGTAACACTACCTTTCAGGGAAATTCCTCAAAAAGGATTATAGTCGTCCCGTAACCGGCTCGTTTCGGTCGCTACCACCAATAATCAAAAAGTCGGTAGCACGTTTACAAACATCGAACAGGGGCGTCAGGGATAGTTGACCATGACACTAAGAACGGTTCAAGGGGCTGATAATCTTCACGTCCTGAAAGGCAATGGCCCCTCTGACCACTCCCGAAATCACCTCGTGCATGGCCTCGATAATTTGTATTTTCAGTTCATTTTTATGATAGATCAGGCTGACCTCCCGAGCGGGACTGGGGTCATTAAAATGTCGCAGGTTCTTGTTTTTGTCGCCGTCGAGCCCTAAAGTGTTCAAAAAGGGAAGGAGCGTCATGCCCATTCCCTCGTCCGATAGGTTCACCAAGGTTTCGAAACTGCCGCTTTGCAACTGAAAATGGTCGTCCTTAATGTTTTTAGGAACCTTACAGAGATTGATGACGCCGTCCCTAAAGCAATGCCCGTCCTGTAACAATAGAATATCGTTGATTTCCAAATCGGCGGGATCTATTTTTTTTCGGTCGTTCAAACGGTGGCTCGGCGGTACATAACCTACAAAAGGCTCGTAATACAGGGGGCGCTCCTTAATAAAAGCCGTTTCCAAAGGGGTTGCCGCAATGGCGGCATCCAAATGGCCCTCCTGTATGTTCTGTATCATGGTTTCGGTACCTTGCTCCTTTATGATCAGGTTTACCTTTGGATACCTTTTAATAAAGGTTTTCAAGAACATGGGCAGTAGCGTCGGCATAATGGTAGGAATGATGCCCAAAGTAAAATCGCCGCCGATAAAACCTTTGTCCTGATCTACGATATCTTTAATGCGCTCCGCTTCGTTGACGATATTCTTGGCCTGTGCGATAATTTTTTCACCTACTTGCGTAATGCCGATCGGTTTTTTGCCCCGGTCAAAAATACGAACGTCCAGTTCATCTTCCAGCTTTTGTACCTGCATGCTCAAAGTAGGTTGGGTAACAAAACTTTTTTGCGCGGCAAGGGTGAAGTTTTGGTGTTCCGCTACCGCGAGCACGTATTGCAATTGCGTTATGGTCATTTACTATAGGTTTACAAGATAAAAATATAAAAAAGCATCGATTTAACTTATAGTATTGTTTCTTTTTTAACGACCGGCGCTCGGTAATGCCAAGTTATGTTGTGTTCGAATTTGAACGTTATAGTTGCGTTTGAAAGTGCGCCCTTATAGGTTTCACATGATATTTGTTTTGACGGTTGGGGTAGGGCCGCTTTCATCAGTGTTGTCAAAGCGCGGTCGGCACTAAGGTACAACGGTACGACATCGCTACGAATGGCATGATCTCTACGTTCTCGACAGGGTTAATGGTTCGGGGTAAGATCAATCGTATTGAATTTCTTAATGCTCGGTAGTAAAGGAGAGGGTACTTTGAGCGTCGTTTTCTGTTGTAGTGAAACGACCCGAACGGACATTAAAAAAGATGCCTTGATGAGGGGCATCTTTTAACTTTAAAGAAATCCTACGGTTTGTTATAGGCGTAAGGAGCGTTCAGGATTTCGAAAGCGTTTGCCGTCGATCAATTTCTTAATTGACCTGAACCTTTTAGATTCGAACGTTCTTTCGAAGCGTCCGGTATGGGAAAGATTGATGAGTGCTTTCATGATTGTTGTTTTTTGATGTTTTTCGTAAATACCGTTAGCGGTTGAACTTTCGGTACTGTGCCCATTGCGCTCTTTTGCTGTTTCCCAATATGGAAAAGTACTGTCCGGTTTTCGATTCTGTTGCGGTTTTGTTGCTTGCTGCTTTCATGATCGTTGTTTTTTGATGTTTCTAGTGAATGTTTTTTAGCGGTTGAACTTTCGGTACTGTGCCCATTGTGCTCTTTTGCTGTTTCCCAATATGGAAAAGTACTGTCCTGTTTTCGATTCTGTTGCGGTTTTGTTGCTTGCTGCTTTCATGATTGTTGTTTTTTGTTGTTTTTAGTGGATGTTGTTTAACGGTTGAACTTTCGGTACTGTGCCCATTGCGCTCTTTTACTGTTTCCCAAGATGGAGAAGTACTGTCCGGTTTTCGATTCTGTTGCGGTTTTGTTGCTTGCTGCTTTCATGATCGTTGTTTTTTGTTGTTTTTAGTGGATGCTGTTTAGCGGTTGAACTTTCGGTACTGTGCCCATTGTGCTCTTTTGCTATTTCCCAAGATGGAGAAGTACTGTCCGGTTTTCGATTCTGTTGCTGTTTTGTTACTTGCTGCTTTCATAATATGTTTTTTAATGTTGTTTTTAATTGATGATGTAAAACTAGTTGCTTTGTATCGGCGGTTGAAATTCGGATCACCCAGTTGTAATTTTTAATGACTGAATTGTAAATGCGACCGTCCAAACAATTTTAATACTCGGGATTTTTATACTTGGCCCAAGCGAAAGACCGGTTGTTGCCGGGAACGGTAAAGTGCGCTAACGCTTTATTTGTAATGGCCGTATTGCTATTGATCGTGTTCATATTGTCGTTTTTTATAAAGATCGTTCGTTGTTGTATGATTGACTTGTACTAAAAGACGACGCAAGAATTGTTTTGTTACAGTACTATGTATAAAAAGGTACTATTTTAATATTTTATTAACATTTAAAAATATATAAATTGTTGATTATTAGGATTTTGTGTTTTTTTAGGAAATTCCGAAGAGCGTGAAAAAACGAATTTCTCTTTTAAATCTGCTTAAAGCAATACTGTAATTACTACTATAAGAACGATTCTAAAACCAAGGTTTCAACGTTCCTAACGATGCCAAATCGCTTATCCTATGTTTAAAGTGGGGGGCATGGCGATTGCCCGGATTCTTATTTTTACAATGGTACGATAGTTACCACGATTACCTGAATGATGAAGAAGAGTAAAAAGGGAATTAGCAAATGGCCCATAACATCACGTGCCTGTAACCGAACACCTTTTGCCATTATCGGTAGTACCAATAAAAGATAGAATGGTTGAAGCATATTGCTCAGGCTTTCGCCATAGGCTATGGATAAGGAAGCTCTCGATACCATTGCCGTAATCTGCTGCTCGGGCAGCCCATGCCCCAGTTCTTGTACGGCGGCCAGCATGCCCGGCCCCACAACGGCAAATTCCCCACCTGCCGAGGGAATGGCGAAATTGACCACACCACCGGTCAAATAAGCGAAGAAAGGAAAGGTATCTACAGTAGCCACAGTTGCAAGGCCCTCGGCCAGTTGGGTGCCCAAACCGGTATATCCCATAATTCCCATGATACCGGCATAAAAGGGATATTGAAAAAGCACGCCCGAAACATTACTACTGGCCCTTTTCATGGCGATAACAAAACGGATCGGGGTTTTATGCAATGCCATTCCAAGTATCAGGAAGATAAAGATCATAATATTGAAATTCAGGTCCAATCCTTTTGTGGCAAAGTGATATACGATATAAATGACGCCCATTATGGTAATTAAGGCCTGTAACGGTATGCTGTGGTTAAGTCGGTCGGAAACGTTCCTTTTTTCGGAAACATTGCTTTTCGCTTCCCGTTCGATACTTGGTTCCTTCATTTCCGAGGACGCTGGGTGAAGATCTTCCAATGCTTTCGATTGCGGTTTCTTTGGCGCCAAAAGCACCATTAACAAGGGAGCACCGAAAACCATAAGCCCGATCATGATCAGATTTAATGGGGAACCTAGGGCAGCGGAAGAAGGAACGACATCGGAAAGGATACCTGCCTTGATGAGAAAGTTATTTTCGGTATTCAATAATAACGGTATGGAGCTCGATAGGCCCATTACCCAACTGTTCATTGAAAGGTATACGCAGGCGATCAGAAAGGGATAGTGGATCCCTTTTATGCGAAGCGCCAGTTCCCGGGCCAACACGGCGGTAATGACCAGCCAACCAAAACTGACCAGGGATAGCAGCATCCCGATCATGACCACAAACAGGTAGGTTTGAAAAGGGGTTTTGATGAAGCGTGTCATCAAATCAATACCCTTGTTCACGCTGGGGGACAAGGCAATGGCAAAACCGGTAATAATGATCAGTACGATTTGCATACCGAATGCCAAGAGGTCAAAAAAACCATCGTACCATGCAATGATGATACCCATAGGGGAGGTGTCCGTACATAAGAACGCGGCGATGACAACGATCAAGGTCAATAAAATGGCGAACACAAAGGCGTCCGGCATGTATTTTTGAAACCATTTGGTCACCTGCTCCCCAAGTTCGCGTATCATTAGTGTCCTTAATTTTGGAGAACCGTAGCGGGTAACAGTTCCTCTGTTATGGTATTGTTTGCAGCACTTACGTAATATGCCCGTTGCGAAACATCGAGCGCGAGGGCTTTGTGGACCGCTCCATCAATAAAATGGATTGCCGCTCCATCGTCACAAGCATACCCATCGGACAAGTGCCCGTTTAAAATGTTGTTATGGTATAAAGGGCGTCGGGACGCTTCCGAGTTGTAATGTGGGCAATGGCTTTTGTCTATAAACCCCATACCGTGAACGATGCTGAGCTCCTTTGGTCGGGAGTCCGTAGTACCTCTATTGAACCAACATAGGGATCCTGCACTACCGCCGGCCATGACCACGCCATTGTCGTAGGCCGCTTGTAAGAGGACATCGATGCCCTGTGCCTTCCAAATGGCCAACATGTTCAGGGTGTTTCCCCCACCGACCACTATAGCGTCCATCTTTTGAATGATTTCCGCATAGGTTTCCTGTTGGGAATACGAACTGATCCATACGTTTAAAACATGCGGCACTACCGGCAGCGTTTTACATACTTCGTAAAAGCGATCGATATATCCCGGATCATCACCACTTGCCGTAGGTACAAAGCAAATATTGGGATGTTCCTTTCCGGTCATTTCCGCAAGGTAGCGCAACAAAGGGCGGGTATGCTTCCCACTGCCATACGCAAGGAGTTGTTTTTTCATTCTGAACCGTTTTACCGAACCGTCGGGGAACGATAGATGGAAATCCTATTGCATGTGATTTCCATATTGTTCCCGACAATGGCCTACACAAAAGTGTTTTCCTCTTCTATATAAAGGTAATCATCATACAACAGAATTGGAAGAAACCTGCGCAAACTGCGAAACAAATTTGAAAAGGCTGTCTAGGGAACATATTGCCGTAGGCGTTGGAGTCGTTTGTGCTTTTGGGAGGATATGTTAATTAGGAATTGCCGTCCTTCTTACTTTGCCCTCGATTTCTGTTTCCGGTATTTTTTCCGCCGTTGGTATTGTTCCTGTTCCTATTTCTGTTCCGATTGCGATTGCGGTTCCTGTTCCGATTTCTGTTCCTGTTCGGGGAAGCAGGCGCTTTTTTAGCAGGGGAACGGTCCTGGTTTTCGTCCTCAGCATGGTTTTCCCCCTCGTCGACGAACTGGTGCTCGGGCATTCGCGGTACCTGTTGTTTGATCAATTTTTCGATATCACGGAGATACGGGCGTTCTTCCTTGTCGCAAAAAGAAAGTGCTATACCACTGGCACTGGCCCTTCCGGTCCGGCCAATACGGTGCACGTACGTTTCGGGCACATTGGGAAGGTCGAAATTGATTACCAGGGAAAGCTCTTCTACATCAATGCCCCTTGCAGCAATATCGGTGGCGACCAATACCTTTAGTTTGCCGTCCTTAAAAGCCCCTAAGGCCTTCTGGCGGGCCGTTTGCGATTTGTTTCCATGAATGGCCGCGGACCGGATATCGGCCTGGGCCAGTTTTTTTACAATCTTGTTCGCCCCGTGTTTTGTTCTAGAGAAAACCAATACCGAATCGTTGGCTTTTTCATGTAACAAATGGATGAGTAGTTTGGGCTTGTTTTTTTTGCTTACAAAATAAACGCCCTGGGTTACTTTTTCGGCCGTCGCCTGTTCCGGTTTAATGGTCACCCGGTCAAAATCGCCGAGTAATTGTCCCGAAAGTTCCACAATGGCTTTGGGCATGGTTGCCGAAAAGAAAAGGGACTGTCTTTGTTTTGGGAGTTTGGAGATGATCTTCCGTACGTCGTGAATAAAGCCCATATCCAGCATCTGGTCCGCTTCGTCCAGTACCACATAGTCCAAATGTTGGAAAGAGATAAATCCTTGGTTCATAAGATCCAGCAGTCTTCCGGGAGTGGCGATCAAAATGTCGATACCGTTTCGCAGCGCATTTACCTGCTTGCCCTGTTTTACACCCCCAAAAATGACGGTATTTCTTAAACCGGTATGTTTGCCATAAGTGGTAATACTTTCACCGATCTGTATGGCCAATTCCCGGGTAGGGGTTACGATCAAGGCCTTTATTTTCCTTTTTCCCCGGTTTTCGTTGGTTTGGCCGTTTCGGTACAAATGGTCCAAGATCGGTATTCCAAAGGCAGCGGTTTTTCCAGTTCCCGTTTGGGCGACCCCTAGCAGGTCCTTGCCCTTTAGAAGTATGGGAATGGCCTTTTGTTGAATAGGGGTAGGGCTGGTGTATCCCTCGGCATCGATAGCCCTGAGTATCGGTTCGGCAATGCCGAGCGCTTTAAACGTCATATACAGTTGTTAATAATCGGCAAAGGTAGGGTAACCGGACGGATATCGTAGCTTTTTATTGGTCGTGTGTCGTGCCGGTTCAAAAACCGGAAATGTGCTTACTCGAAAAGAACCGTTTCCGAAAGGTCGAACCACGATTTGTAGTAGGCACGGTGCATTTGCTCGATAGTGTTTCGTTTTACTTTTAAAGTAGGGGTAATACAGCCATTGTCAACGGTCCACTCTTCTTTCATGACCACTACTTTTTCTATTTTTTCATGTTTTTCGAGCGTTTGGTTCAGTTCGGAACGGGTCGTTTCCAAGCTACTGCTCAACTCCAACCTAGGTTTTTCCTTGCCGGCCAGGGAAGGGGTGATCAGGGCAATGGGTTGCGGGATTCCGGTTCCTACGATACATATTTGGTCGATGTCGGTGTTTTTCGATAGTGCAAGTTCTATGGGAGCGGGCGCAATGTATTTGCCCTTATCGGTCTTAAACTGGTCCTTCAATCGTCCCGTAATGGTAAGGTAACCGTCGTGGTCGTATTCTCCCACATCCCCGGTCTTTAAAAAACCATCGCTCGTAAAGGTGGCCTTGGTAGCTTCGGGAGCTTCAAAATACCCGAGCAGCAAACAGTCGTTTTTTATACATATTTCTCCTTCTGGCGACAGCTTCGTAAGCACTCCTTTTAGCGGTTTGCCCACACTGCCGATTTTGTTGGCCCCGGGCACATTGGTATGGGAAACGATACAATCCTCCGTCATCCCGTACATTTGGTTTACGGCAATGCCGAGTTTTGCGTACCAATGCAAAAGCGATTTTGCCATTGGTGCCGCCCCGGAAACGATAATACGGGCATCCCTTAACCCCAATTTTTTTCGTAACTTATTTTTAATTAGATTTTTAAGTAGAGGTATTTTAAGCAATACATTCAATTTTTTTGTGGAAGTTGCTCCAGTATCTTTTCTTGGAATTTGGTCATGATCCGGGGTACGGCCCCAAAGGAATGGGGTTGGGCCGCCTCTAGGTCTCGTGCAAACGTATCCAACGATTCCGCAAAAAATATTTGTGCGCCCATAAACATTCCCCGCATTTCTACCCCTGCGCGTTCCGCAATATGGGACAACGGCAAATACGAAAATAGTTTCGGATGTTCGGGAAGTGCTACCAAATCTACAAGCGCAGCGGCGCTCGTCATAAAATTACCTGCACTGTGCATAACGCCTTTTGGCTTTCCGGTAGTCCCTGAGGTATAGATCAAGGTGGTCAGTTCCTCTGGTTTTTGTTGATGGTGATTCGTTAGGGGTGGATGTTGCTCCAAAAGCCCTTCCCATAAAAGTGCGGTAGTATGGCCGTAAGCAGCTACCCCGATTTTGGTTATGCCCGATATACCGGCTTCTTGCGACTCAAAATCATCCAACTTCCCGATAAAAATGGCCTTGGCATGGCTTAATTGTAGAATTTGCGCAATGGAATCCGCGTTCAACGTAGGATATATGGGTACGGAAACATGCCCTGCCATCATAATGGCCAGGTCCGCCATAAACCAATGCGAGCAGTTTTTGGAGAGTAGGGCGATCTGGCTACTTGGTGGTAGGTCGAGCGCAATGATCGCCGATGCTATTTTTCTCGCCTCTAGTCCCGCTTCGCCATACGTATGTTCGGTGTACGTTCCGTTGACCGGTTGGCGCAGAAAAATACGGTCCGCATCATTCTGTTCCCAGTAAAAAAAGGCTTCCAATGGAGTGTTGAAATTGGGCATATAAGGCTGTTATTGATTTTATTAAAGATACTCATTTTAGGTGAAGGTTTATCCTTTGACGGTAAGCTGCATTTCTTGTTTGGGGGCTTTGCGGACCGTGATTTAAAAACGATGGCCTTTCCTTGGGCGTGTTATCCGGTGTTCTTTTCCCATGGTGCCCGCCCGGATTACGGTTCAGTATCCGAAAACGACAATTGGGTAGTTTTTTTTCCGTTGCATATCCATCAAACCCCATTTTTGTGGTTGAACAATAAAATGACGGGGCGCAGCGGTAGTTTCTGGTCGAGCTGCTGTTCGGGGATTTTCCTACCTTTATCCTTGGTGTTAAAAGGGTATGGCCCTGCATAGCAAATAGCGTCGAATTTATAACAGAACGGAAAATTTAGGATGATCGATTACAAAAAGCATTTGAAAAATGGGATTATAGTGGCTTTTTCCCTGTATTTGGTTTTTTTGATGGTCAACTTTTTCCTAGGCAGGTTCGACGACGGGATAACGGCCTATTATTTATGGACCAGTTTTTGGGAAAATTTTGTTTTCTCCATGCTGCTTTTCGTCACCAATACCATTTGGTTCGAATATGTGACACGGAAATACAAGAAAACGTTGTTTCGGCCGAAACCGTTGACCACTGCTTTTTTCGGGCATGTGGTGGTTTCCATGTTGGGAATCTTTACCGCTCATATCATCATCTATGTGGGTATTCACGAAAAGGATTTTGCAACGGTCCTTAAGGGTGGCAGTGCCGCCGATTATCTGATTTCGCTGACGACATCCATTGTGGTAGTCACTATTTTTTACGTGATTTGGTACTACAAAAACCGACAGGACCGGCGCGTAAAAGAACAGAAGATCATTGCCGGTGCGGCCTCTGCAAAATTCGATGCCCTAAAAAACCAACTAGATCCCCATTTCTTGTTCAACAGTTTGAACGTGCTTACCAGTTTAATCGAGGAAGATCCCTATCAGGCACAAAAGTTCACCACTTCCCTGAGTAAGGTATACCGTTACGTGCTGGAGCAAAAAAACAAGGAACTGGTTTCGGTAGATGAGGAATTGCGCTTTGCAAAAACCTACGTTCGCTTATTAAAAATGCGTTTTGAGGATAGTATCGTGTTCGATATTCCCGAAATGGAAAACATACCGGAGGCGCATATTATACCATTGTCCTTGCAACTGTTGCTGGAAAATGCCGTGAAACATAACATCGTTATGAAAACAAAACCGTTGCATCTAAAGGTGTTCGCCGAAGAGGGCTATTTGGTGGTGTCGAACAATCTTCAGGAAAAACAAGTGGTTAAAAAGAGCAGTGGCGTAGGCCTTCAAAACATACGGCAACGATACGAACTGTTGACCGACCAAAAAGTAATCATTGATAAAACGGCATCGGACTTTCAGGTACGGATCCCCATGTTGAAAAAGCAAGTATCCGCGGTGGAGGGTCAAAAAAACTACATCGAGGACAAGCGATACCATAAGGCCAAAGAGCGGGTAGCGGCGGTAAAAAGTTTTTATGGGAACCTGTTCAGTTTTTGTATCGTCATCCCGTTTTTAGCCTTTTTAAACTATAAGACCACCAGTTTTCCTTGGGTCATTTTCCCGATTTTGGGATGGGGCTATGGTTTGGCCGTGCATGGTTTGGAAGCGTACGGAATTCATCCGCTCTGGGGGAAAAAATGGGAAGAGCGCAAATTGCGGGAACTTATGGAGGACGAACACTTCTGAGCAATTTTAAAGTAGGATCGTATCCATATTACGGTTCGTCCCCAAAAAAATACAGTTCGGAACACCTTTCTTTAAAACCGTTTAAAGCGTTCCGATATTTGTACCAAATAATAAAATCATAGAAGTATGAACTTTTTGGAAAACGATGATGCTAAATACATGCGGGCAAAGGAACGTGTTGCTTTGATCAAAAAGTTCTACACCAGTGTATTGTCGTACATCGTGGTCATTTCATTTTTGGCCTATTTGAATTACGAGGGCAACAAGTGGGGTTATGCCTGGTTTCTTTGGCCGGCCCTAGGTTGGGGTATCGGCCTGTTGTTCCAAGGTGCAAAAGCTTTCGGTTGGAATCCGTTTTTTGGAAAGCAATGGGAGGAACGTAAAATGAAAGAATTCATGGAGGACGATCGCTCATCCGATCGATGGAAACAACAATAACGACTAAAAAGAAAAAGCATGGAGACTAAGGAAGCTAAAGCACGGGAAAAAGTAAGGGCGCTAAAACGATTTTATACCCATTTTACCGCCTATGTTATCGTAAATTCGTTTATTACGGTAACCAAAATATTCACTCATTTGAGGAATGGGGAATCCCTTACGGATGCCTTTTGGGACATGGGAACATTTTTCGTTTGGCTCGCTTGGGGGGTCGGTTTGGCATTTCATGCCGCAAATACATTCGATTATATGATTTTTGGTAAAAATTGGGAAGATAGGCAGATGAGGAAGTTTATGGAAAAAGAAGATCGGGTGCAGGAAAGCCCTAACTATACATTTCGGATAGGCGATGGCAAAGACTAAAAAACTGACCAAATTGGAGCGGGCCAAGAAACGCGTAAAGCAACTTCGCCGTTTTTACAGGCATGTCTTGCTCTATGTACTGGTCAACCTAATGTTGTTCGTGTTTCAGAGCCGTATTACGGTAATATTGGTCAGCAAAGAGGCCTTGGGTAATCCGGACATACTAAAACCCGTCGATTGGGACCTTTTTGGCACTCCGATCGTATGGGGTGCGGTGCTGCTTTTGCACGCGCTTAAAGTGTACATCGGCGTTCCCGCATTCGGCAAAAAGTGGGAAGAACGACAGATAAGGAAATATATGGAGAAAGAGGGGGGCGATATATAGGTTGCCCGCGCTATTATATACGTGTCCCGACCTAAAAAATAACAAATGAAAACAATAATAATAGAAGATGAAAAGCCGTCCGCAAGACGACTGGGAAGACTGTTGGAGGAATTGAACGTGCCCGTATCGGCCATGCTGCACTCCATAGAAGAAGCGATTGCCTGGTTTGGCGATAATGCGCACCCAGACCTGATTTTTTTGGACATTCAACTTTCTGATGGGCTTTCCTTTGAAATTTTTGAGCAAGTAGATGTGCGGAGTGCCATCATCTTTACCACGGCCTATGACGAGTACGCGTTACAGGCCTTTAAGTTGAACAGTATCGACTACCTTCTAAAACCTATCGATGACGAGGAGTTGGAGATGGCCGTAAAAAAATATCGGGACTTTAAACCGGAAACCCAAAAAATGGCCCTGGATTTTGATGACATTAAAAAACTGCTGGTAAACCCATTGGAGCGAGAGTATAAAAAACGATTTACGGCTAGGGTAGGGCAGCACTTAAAAATCATTAATGCAGATGAGGTCGAGTGTTTTTATAGCGAGAACAAAGGTACCTATGCCGCCACCTCAGATGGCAGGAACTATCTTTTGGAAACGACCTTGGAAGGATTGGAAACAGAGTTGGAGCCCAAAACGTTTTTTCGGGTAAGCCGTAAATTTTACATCAACATCGAGCACATCAAAGACATCGTTTCATATACCAATTCAAGACTTCAAATAAAGCTTAACCGGTTTTCCGACCAAGAAATCATCGTGAGTAGGGAGCGTGTAAAAGACTTTAAGTTGTGGTTGGAGTAATGAATATTAAAAATCTGAATGTTAACGTATTGAGATAAGCAATAGATTTTCCTTATAGCGCCTGTTTTATCAGAAATCGGATTATTTTTCGATGCGATTGTCATCGAAAGACGATGGTAATAATTTAGGAATGAGTTTGATGAAAATGGGAAGTAGCACGGCCCCGCCCGGTAATATGAAAATGGCCAAAGACGGAATACTCTTGAAAATATCCAGCAGTTGATGCTGCATTTTTTTGCGTTCGTCGGGGGTTAATTCCTTGATTGTGGATTTTGATATCAAGGAAACCAACTCTTTACTTTCCGAAAGTTCTTTTTGCAGTCTTTTGCTATTTCTTAAAATCAACTTATTTACAATTTTCGACATGCTATCGTAAAACTGTAATGCTAGGTTTTGATCTTTTAAAAATGGTATCGTATCGGCATTTTTATGGAAAAAGTAGGTGACCTCTTCAAGCGCCAAGGCAATCTGCTTGTTTTGGAACCCCAGATCGTTACCGATGCCGAAAATAAAGTCCGATTCTTGATATTCCAAAGAATGGTCTTCCCATACCGATAGGCAAGCGATATCCAAAAAATACTGATTTTCAAGGGGCGTTTTGTTCTTTAGCAATCGTTCCCGGTACGAACCGTCAAAATGTTGCGCACTACCGTCGATAAAGGTGAGGGATGCCTCGAACAGCTGGGCCAATTTCTTATCGTTTTTATTTTTTTCCTTTGAATGCAATGCATGATAGGTAACGTTGATTGCCAAATATTCCAAGGTCTGGGCATATTGATATATGCCTTCAGAATGCTTTAAATAGCGCTTGAACAACAACACATCAATAAACAACAGCGAGTTGGTAATGATGCTATTGAACGTTTTGCTGATAACGTTGTCATCCAAATACACTCTGGATTCTATTAGTTTTTCCAGTTGCGTAGAAGTCTTTTTTTCAACAAAAAGACTGGCCAGAAAAGAGATTTGGTTTACTCTGAGCTCCTGATAGAAGGCGAATATGACCTCTAAAAAAATGGTAAAATCATTTTCCCCTTTTTCTAAGCGATACGTATAGTAAAGCGCCGTGAGCAGATTGAGTTTTGCCTTTTCATCTTCGGAAAGGGAATGTGCCGTTTCAATAAATTTGGGGATATCGGTATTGATACCGTACACAAAACCCGTTTTTTTGAGTCCTTGATAAAGGTCGGTAACGTCCTTATAGTGGTTTGGTCGGTCTTGTACCTCAGATCCAAACTTGGTGATCCATCCTGGGGCCGAAGGGTTCATGTAATGCTACTATTTGTAATCAAAGTAAGACAAATATGTTGAGCTTACCTAGCAAAATACCAGATTTACCAATGGCGGTAACCCGGACAACCGGGTACTGTTTAGCTATCCGTTCTCATAAATAAATCGCAGAATTCCCAATGCGAAACAGCAGTCGGACTCGTTTTTGGTCGGCAGGCGAAATACGGTTTTGGAAAACTATTTAACGGCTTTTTTCTTGTTAATCTATTAAAAATCTTTAATTTTCAATACATTTTAAACCCCAAAAATCATGAAAAATTATTTAAAAGTAGCAATCTTGCTATGTGGTATGCTTTTGTTCAATAACTGTGCTGACGATGGCACCGACCCCCAAGGAAGCACTATTGGCCTCCATCGACAAAATGAAGATGTCTTTGCCGGAAAAATGGCCATTCAGGATACCGACATTGCCTACTCCGCCACAGCCACTGGAGAACTTACTTTCGATATCGATATTTTGCTGAATGAAAAAGAAATCAACGGTAAAGTAGATTATCGGAGCGAGTCTATTTCGGTAGATGGCCACGATTATGTGGTTTCCGAGGTGGAAAAGGAGTACCTCTTGGAAGTTGGCAAACACATTGCCGAATACCTGTTGGTCACCAAGGACGGTGATATCGAGCTGGTGGAATATTCCCTGCTCAGTTTGATCGAATATTGGGGAAAATCTCCCGAAAACTATACCTATGGTAAAAGAGAGGTCTATTCAAAGGACCCCCAAGCTGTGCTTAAAAGTAGAAATGAAGGTATTACCTGTATACGTAAAAACACCTTTGTGAACGCGGAGTACGACGATAGTAGGGGCAACCATGTCGATAATGTGGCCGTAGGTAGTAAGGCAAGGGAAAACTATGGATGCATGGGACGCTGCGGTGCGGATTGTGGTCGTTGGTGGATTCCGAGCGCATGGACCAAGGATTGCTTGGATCATGATCAATGCAGCAATGTAAACAATTCAAGTGGCGGAAGTAGCGATGCGAACTGTGGAGACGAGTTTGACGAAGCGTTGGACGATTATGTGTTCGGTGTTATTCGCGGATGTCGCGGTTGATCTTCTTCTTCCGAAAATAACGGAGCCTTCTTGGTTTAAACGAAAACACTAAGAAACGGCACTCTTAGTATTTTCCTATCTTTTTTGGAACGCACTGAAATAAAATCACCGTAATATTGCATTAAAATGTAGGAAAATTGAAAAAGAAACATTACATTTAAGTATATTAAAGTTTTATTAAAATTCTGCAATGCCCCAAGTGTTACGGAATTGATTACATTTTTTAATTGAACATTGTTCCACTAATCCCCCGAAAATTATGGAATATACATTGCTCGTTACTTGGTTTTCATTTATGTTTTTTATGGCGTACCGTCTGTTCGCCGCTAAAAAAGCGTTGAACAAGACATTGAACACAAAAAAGAAAACGGAATTTTCTTAAGCAATTGAGAAAAAGTGGACCAGGTTCACTTGAAAACAAAAAAAGGCTGCCGATGATATCGGCAGCCTTTTTTTTATGTCAAACGTTTTAAAGCGATAGAATCCGCTTTAAACCAATTATGAAGTCATTCTAAATATGTATGGCTTAGCTATAGCGGCTAAAATGACCAAATAAAGGCACACCATTTGCTTTTGACGCGTAAAATATAAGTGCAAACGAATTCCTCATTCTTGGTGTTGTCCCTTTTCGCTTATTGGATAATTCCGGTACAACTTACCCTTTTTCCGGCAGCACCGCTGGGTTGGCTCTCATAATCGTCTACCCCTTGATGAACGATTACCGCTTTACCTACAATGTTTTTGGTGGCATCGTCACAACCGATGCACCATTGGTCGGTTACAAACGTTTTTGTTGCCTTTCCTTCGGCATCGGCGGCAAAATTTCCAATGTCGCCCTTATGGTATCCCTCGGCCGCGCCCCATTTTCCATGAGGTTCTTTGGTAGGGTTCCAGTGGCCTCCCGTAGATTTGCCGTCCGCTGAGGAGCAATCGGCTTTTTCGTGTATGTGTATGGCATGTTCCCCCTCGGAAAGTCCGGAAAGCATTGCTACCATTTTCACCGATCCATCCTCTTCCGTGAACGTTACCTCGCCCTCGACCGAACTATCGCTTTTAGGGCTCATGGCAAATGTGATGGTCTTTGGGGCCATCGCCTCTTCCGTTTCTTTTTTCATCTCATCGACTGCCGCTTCGGTTTCTTCCTTGGCATCCTCCATTCCCTTTTTCGCATCCTTGCACTGATATGAAAAACCTGCTAATAGGACAAGGGTCAAAATTTGTAAACGCTTCATCTATGTATCTGTTTTTAAGTTGTTTTTAAAATTAAACAAAATTATGGCCGATGGCAATAATTGCCCATAGGTTTTTATAAGTGGGCGCTATCTATATAAGGGGCAGTACATTGATGCGTATAAATTTACGGTGCCCTACTTTGGACGCTATTGTAACCTACTACTTAGAAAAGTTCAAGCAAGGAAGGCAATAGTATGGAACGGACAATCAGGTGTGTCGGGGAACTGGAAACCTGTCAAGATTCGGTTTTTGATGGGAGCGGGACTAATGGTAGGTACTTCAAAAAATATTTTAATATTTAAAGGGATAAAAACCAAGTCGTTATGTTTTTATCCTCGGACATCTTAAAATTTTATTGTGTATTTAAAAAGTAAAATCATATATTAGAGTAAGTTTAAACCTACAAGTATAATATAGAATCACAGATACGTAATGTGTTGCTTCCACTCATTTAGGAGTAATTGGGTTACGGCCATATTATCTGACCACCAACTTTTCGCTGACATTACGGTACCGACCGACATTGATGATTTGATCGCAACGATGTCCGTATGCCCAACAGCGATACAATTCTAATATAACTCACCACCATTAGTTTAAGCATGTTTCAATGCCAATAGTGCGTTGTCCCTTTCGATGGGCACTATTGGAATGGACGAGTAATGCGCATGTTGATTAATCGTTTAAGTTTCTTGGTCGCAGGATGCTCTTTTACTTCGGTATAGGAAGTTTAGCTGCCGGGGCAGGGGTCGGCTATACCTTAATACGCCGTATGGACGGCCAATGGTTACTGAGCATTCGAGGACAGTCGAGGGGGAACGGGTTTAACCCCTACCCACTATCGAAACCCTTTTGAACAGGGTTAAGCACCAATTATAGGAGCATCGAAACCAGAATTAGTGAGTATCAATTTTTAATTAATATTTAATTCTTAAAAAAGGGAAAATGGAAACAAAAAATCTGAATTATGACGTCGCAATTTTAGGAGCGGGCCCACAAGGGCTGAATCTGGCTTCTTGGATCAAAAAAGAGCGCCCAAATTCCAATATCATTGTATTGGAAGGCCAAAAAAAATACCCACACAAAATCGGGGAAAGCACGCTTTCGGGATTTTGTAAAGCGATACGATCGAACGACGTAAGGCACGAGGTCTTTCAACGTCTTTTTTACACAAAAAAAGGTTTGGGGTTTTGGCACTGTAATGAAAAGAACAAGGACCTCACGACATTGCCCGAGTATATTATAGAAACTTTTGACGAAACCTTTCAGATCGAAAGAAGGACTTTCGACGAATTGCTTGAAAAAAATTGTCAAAAGCAAGGGATAACGATTACCAGGGGGGCACGTGTCAATGCTTCGGGCTGTAACCTTTCATCCAACGGGAACAAGATCAAATACATCCAAGATGGAAAGGAAATGTTTTTGGATTGTAAAATTGTGGTCGACGCTACAGGCCCCGCAAGTATCATTAACAATCATTATTGTTCCGATGGAGATTATATGGAGTCCGACGTTCCCTTTCAAACGTCAGCTGTTTGGGCATATTACAAAAATGTGAAATGGTTGAAGGATTATGAGAATTGGGCGTTGGACGCGGAGAATCCGAGAGACGAATATACGCAGCATCTTTGTTTTAAAGAAGGTTGGGTTTGGTACATTCCCTTGGTGTCATGGCAAAAATCGGAGCCGGAAAATCTCTCCGCAATGTTGACTTATTTAAGCGATCCGGAGAATCCCGTTTTGGATAGGGACGTGCTGGCAAGTACGTTTAACTGTGTATACGAACAGATTTGGAGCATCGGGATTTCGCTAAGAAACGATAGGGACAACATTATAAATGAGGAAGGTTCCCTTGCAACATTTGAAAAGTATATCGAAAAAATACCGACCCTAAAGCAACTCTTGGATGGAGCGGAACTTTTAGATGGGTATTATCCGAATCACAAACCTTTTGCAAAACGGTTGAATTTTAGAAGACGTGCCAAGCAAATCGCGGGTGATGGCTGGTTGACGGTGGGCGATGCCGCCTTTTTTATCGATCCGTTGCGCTCCCCTGGCCTAACAGGTGGTGTGGCAATGGGGTATCATGCCAAAACGGCCATTTTGAAGGCGTTGTCCGAAAATAACTTTTCTAAAAGTACTTTCGTGGGTTATGTGAAACGTATTGAAGAACTGCACGAAATGCTCGAAGATCAAAATCAAATGGCCTACATGTCGCACAACCACCCTGAGGCAATTTCGTTGATACGTCGGTTTGGCGAAGTGTCTTCCAGGGGTCATTATAACGAGTTCAAACATCAAGACGATTATAAATTTCAGGACACCAACGTTTGGGGCCATCTGTATACGGAACATTTTAGGATGCAGAAGCAGGTTTTAAGAATTATGCACGAAGAAGAATTTATCGTAGGTTCCGAAAAGAAGATTGAGGAACAGTCGGCGGATGATTACAATCGTATGATCCATAGGATCAAGGAAGTGATAGGCGATCATTTACAGGAAAACCTGTATCTGAATCCTTTTACGGTAGTCAATGAGCGCAAGATAAACGAAACTGTGGAAATGGTATAAGGTAGCCGTATGGAATTAGTGAAACCACCGTTTACGGAAGAGACCGTACTCCATTCCGTTCAGATTGCCGAAAATCTTTGGAATAACAAGGATATTCGGAGCATTTTATCCTGTTTTGCCATCGATGGATTCTACTTTCGCTATAGAGGTAAGATTATTACCAATAGAAGGGAGCTGGAATCGAATTTAGAGATCAAATGGCAAAGAGAACTGGATTACGTTATCGAGAAAAACGTAACCCTTTTTTCGGAAAATAAAATAGCCGTGCAGTTTATGTACGAATGGAGAACTGCAAATTTTGAGTATTTCAGGACCTACGGGAACGAATTTTGGGAAGTCAATCTCAAAGGACAGATCATTTATCATACGATCAGTTCAAATGATGTTCCCATCGACAAGGCGTTACTTGAACTGGTCTGATGTGAACAATACCCCGATGCAAAAGTATCGGGGTATTTTTTTCTAAGCTCCTGTTTCAGATAGGCGGTGTGAGTATGGTATCAAATTGACTTTTGGCCATAGACCTTCTTAAGAATGTAGTTTTGTGTAGTGCCAGAAACGCCGAAGCGGTATTAAAGTCCAAATCCACATTGGGAAGCGGAGTCAGGTTTTTAGGAGATGTCGATTGTCCCGTATCCCTTTCTTTAAGTTTTCACAAAGCAATAGGGATTTATCGATACGAGTTTGTGCTCCTTTGTATCTTGAGATCATATAAATAATGCCCCTTTTTTTGCCATCTGTAAGCCCTTCAAAAATCTGGGATGCCGCTACGTCGCTCATCAAAACGGCATCGAGCTCTTCGGACATGAAAACGCCGTACTTGGTACGGTCCTCAAAAAATTGTATCGTAAAATAATCATTGGGAAAAATGCCCAGGGTTTTTTGGTTCTTTTTGCCGAACATCATAAAATAACCGTCACCCCGTCGCTGTATGGCGCCATGAAAGCTAATGGTGTTCCCTTCAAACTTGGCCTCGACCTGTACGCGTTTCAAACCTTTTTCCAAAAACGGTAGGACTATTTTTTCTGGAAGCAATATTCCGGATTTCCCCATGAGCGTTACTTCAAAAACGGTACTTTTCACGCGTCCAGTAATTCAGTTATTACCTGTGTAGGACTATGCAACGTTCTATGGACCGGGCATTTGTCGGCAATTTCCAATATGCGCGCTTTTTGCGCATCATCCAGATTACCTACCAGTTTGATGGCGCGTTGGAAGGTATCTATTTTTGAACTTTCCGATTCGCATGCCTCACAATCGGCAGCATGCGACTTTACGTAAGACGTATGTACTTCAACGTTTTCTACCGGCCAACCTTTGCGTTTCGCATACATTTGTATGGTCATTGCGGTACAGGCCGAAAGTCCGGCCGATACGAATTCGTAGGGGGAGGGTCCGTAGTCGTTTCCCCCGACATCCAAAGGCTCATCGGCGGTTACATAATGGTTGCCGACCTTCATATTGGTGGTAAAACCATCTTCGGCATCCAAACTTGCCACTACATTATGTTTCGATTTAAGTACCGCTTTTTCCGGAGCGCTAATATAACGCTGTGCCCAGCCCGCGATAACCTGGCCCGCATAGAGCGAATCGGCCTTTTTCATCAGCAAGTGGTCGGCACCGTCCAAGGAAACAAAGCTTTTGGGGTGGTGCGCTGCCACATAAATTTCTTCGGCGTTCTTAATGCCAACGGTATTGTCCTGAGGGGAATGGAGGATCAGTAACGGTTTTCTAAGCTTTTTAACCGTCTCTGGCAGCGATTTGGTTTTAAGGTCATCGAGAAACTGTTTTTTAATGGTAAAATCGCGTCCGCTCAAATTGATGACCGCCTTCCCTTTTTTCTCGATTTCTTCCAAACCACTTTTTAAAAGATGTTGTACGTGGGTCGGGTCCGATGGGGCACCAATAGTGGCCATGGCCTTTACGGAAGCAATTTGTTCCGCGGCAAAAAGTACGGCGGCACCACCCAACGAATGCCCTACCAAAAGGCTAGGGGCTTGGTAGTGCGCTTTAAGAAAGTCGGCAGCGGCAACAAGATCCGTAACATTGCCCGAGAAGTTGGTATCGGCAAAATCTCCATCGCTTTCGCCAAGACCGGTAAAATCGAACCGTAGCAATCCAAAACCGCTTGCGGTCAGTGCTTTTGATATGTTCTTGATCGCCAGCAGGTTTTTGTTACAGGTAAAACAATGCGCGAAAATGGCAAAATTGTGCGGATGGCCATTGACCGGCATTTCTATTCTACCCACGAGGTTCTGTCCTTCCTTATTTGAAAAAGTAACTTTTTGTATGCCCATATGCGATGTTTAAAATATAAAATAAAAACCGGTTTTACGTATTGGTCCGTTGCTGGTCCATATCATTTTTGTTTTCGAAAATCGGGATTGTAAAAAACGGCGACCTGTAAGCGATCAAAGTTGGTATTGTTAAAATGATTTTTTAAATAGCCCGACTGTACACTCAAATTGTTGGTGACATGAATCCCGACCGCGGCGTACATCCGATTTTGTCCAAATACCTGATCCTGTAAATTCAAGAACACTTCATCATAAAAGTTAAGGAAAAAAGTGTCGGTTAGCGGCAAGGTAACCTGTACGCGATACCGGGCACGGTGTTGCACATCGGTATTGTTTTGGCCAAAGTTCAAAAAACGTTGCTCTAGCCGGTAACGATGCTCAAAAAGAAGCTCCCAAACCTTGTTTTTTAAGATCAGCTGTTCAAAAATACGATGTTCGGTTATATCTCGGTCACCGGCAAGTTCTTCAAAAGTGGGGTCGGTATCGATAAAGGCATACCCCCCGGTAACGATAGCATTCGGGTCGATGTGATAGTTGAGCCCGGTGCGGAGCAACAATTGGTTGAAGTTCTCGCCTGTTTCATAATACCGCAACTGGCCCTCGGTATGGATGCTCAGTTTATCGGAAACACGATTTGTACCAAAATACATATGCCAAGAACCCAAGGCGTTCTCGCCTGAATCTTGGGCGACTAGCCCTGTAATACATAGCAATGAAGCTACGCAGATTACTATTTTTTTCATGAATTGTCGTTACTTTTTATGGTTTGGTTTCCGGATCGGCCGTCATGGATTGTCCATCTTGTACCGGTTTTTCCTTCTCTTTTTTCAAATACTGGTCTAAAAATTCCAAAATTTTACTGTTGGCCTTGATTTGGTTCTCTTTCTTGACAAAACCATGTCCCTCATCCTCAAATAGTACATACTCCACTGGCACCCCGTTCGCTTTGACCCCGGCTACAATTTCATCGGATTCCACTTGGAGTACCCTTGGATCTTTGGCTCCTTGAAGTACGATCAACGGCTTGGTCACCTTGTCGGTATGGAACAATGGGGAAATGGCACGCAAACGTACTGAATCGGCACTATTGGGGTCGCCCAACTCTAAATAGAGCGCTTCTTTTTGGGCCGCCCACCATGGTGGAATGCTCCGAAGGGTACGGATCCAATTGGTAACCCCGAAAAGGTTGACACCTACATCAAATTCCTCAGGGGCGTAGGTCAAGGCGGCCATGGTCATATAACCACCGTAGGAACCTCCTATGATTCCAATTTTATCGGGATCTATCTCTTTCTGTTCCGCCAACCAATTTTTTCCTTCAATACAATCCTTAAGATCTTTGTCGCCATGGTTCAAGTCGTCCATTTTAAAAAAGCTCTTTCCATATCCACTACTTCCCCTATTGTTGACGGCCAGTACCGCATAACCGTGGTTTACGACATATTGGAGCAGGGAATTGAAATTCTGTCGTGATTGTCCTCCAGGGCCGCCATGTACCCATACCAAGGCCGGTACCTTGTTGTCCGCGGTGGCTTGGTGTGGCTTATAATAAATAGCGGGGATTTCCAGGCCATCGAACGATTTGTATCGAATTACTTCGGCATGCACCAAATCTTGTCCCTGAATCTCATTGTTCAGTACTTCTGTGAGTTTTGTTTGTTCCTTTGTTTCTAGATCATAGACATAAAGGTTCGACGGAGTATGGGAGCCGCCCGCATAAAACCGCATCGACTTTTCGTCCCTTGAGAATCCCACGTTGGTAATATCCATTCCGTCCAAAGCGGGTAGTTCGATGTTCTTCCCATTGGCGACATCCATCACCTCGATTACATTTTTTGCATCTTCGTTAATATAGGTAACCTGATAGGTGCCGTTTTCGGTAAAATAACTTCCTAGAATGTCCCAGTCCCGCTGCATCACTTCTTCGACCGTTTTATCTGCGATACCATAGCGCATAAGCCTACTGAACTCCCCACCCTCGTCCGTGGTAAAGTAAACATATTTACCGTCCGGGGAAAAGTCCTCAGGGCTGTTTGCGCTTTGGTTCTGATTAATTTTGGTAAGGGACTTGTCCTCAATATCATAAAGAAACAAATCGGAATCGTTTGTATTTATGGGTTTGATCAACGTAAGGTATTTTTTGTCGTTCGAGAGCCCACCTAGAAAATATCCTTCTTCGTTGGTATAGACCAGTTTTTCCGAAAAATCCCTAATATCTATTTCATACAGGTCGGAATAACGATCGTCCCGTTTGTTAGAGGAAAATAGAAAACTACTTTTATTTTTTGTCCATCCATAAAAATTGGCCCTTTTTCCCTCATAGGGCGTCAAGTCCCGATGGGAACCGTCGAGGTCCCTTAAATAAATATGATAAATTTCATCGCCATTGCCATCCATACGGAAAAGCATGCGCTCGTCTTCGGGAAAATATGAAATCCCAAAAACGGAGGAACTGTCCGAAGCGGTAACGGGTTTCATTTCCCCGCCCTGGGCCGCAATCGTATACATATTCTAAATTCCTGAACGGTTGCTCGAAACCAGCAACCGTGATTTATCGGGCGAAAAACTGCCACCACGGATGGCTTCGTTATCCATCATTTGTTCAATGGTATAGGTTTTCATGGTTTCGGCAACGGTAGGTTCTACCGCTGTCTCTTTCTCCTTACAACCCCAAACAACTACTGCCAAAAGGCAAACTACAATACGTTTTTTCATGATGATTTATTTAATTGATGTTCTGTTTTTCCGAGGGAACATTTTTGAATGGACTTAAACTTCTTCTACGGCTAAAGCGTACGTTTCGTTTTTTGGGACGTCTAAAGGGATAAATCACGCTATTCTAAACGAAAGATTTTTACTTCTTTGAACGGGGAAACCGCGGATGCCTCTATTTGTTCTCGGTAGGTCTTCCATTTTTCTTCAAAAAAAGCGTTGGTTTTGGTCAAGGCTTTTTTTAGATCCTCCTGCGCATATTGTAACAGTTTCTTTTCGGTAGCGGTGATTCCGTTCGGTCGCGTAGCGCCATAATAACCGGCGTTTTGCAAGCGTTGGGTAACGGTCATCTCCGGATTTCGGGTAATGCCCTGCCGTTTGTCCTCCTTGCCAATGTACAAGGCGATGATGCTATCGATTTCTTTGGTAATCGTTTTTGACGCTTTTATCTGGTCCGCATATTGCTTTTTGTCCCGTTTCTTCAACGTTTTCTCGTAGTCGGCCGCGATTTCCTTACTGTCGACAAGTTGCTTTAGGGCATCGGCCGCGGTCTGCGTCATTTGGTGTACTTTTTCCGAGTAATCGTAGGCCTCGCTTATAGCCGTTTCGGAGACCCGGAGTCTGGGGTCGGTCTTCACTTCGATAGTGGTTTCGGACTTCTTTTCTCCGAACAAGGCCTCAATGGTGTACATCCCTGGTTTTACGGTTTTACCACCGCGTTCGCTTTTGTCGGTACTTGGTTTGCGCGCCAGACGATCCGGGCCTTTTTCATCCATTTCCCAATAAATACGATGAAAACCGGCTTTTTCAGGGGTCTTGTACTTTAAGGTCCGGATCAAACGGTCACCGTCATAAAAATTGAACTGTATGGAGTCCTTTTTCTGTACCCCGGTTCTGGAATCTTCTTTTTTGTCGGCAGCGTCGGTATCTGTCGTTGTGCTATCTTTCGCTGTTTTTTCGGCGGCATCACCTTCTTTATCGTCTTGGGCTTCTTTTTTCTTTCCTTCTTTTATGTAGTAGGTAATCATGGCCCCTTCTTTCCTATTGGTGCCGTTGTACAGGGCGTCGCCGCCAAAACGGCTTCCGGTAGGCTGTTGGTAAGCCGCCTGATAAGCGATGGGAGGTGTGAATAGCCTAATTTCTTCCTGTAGGGTTTCCATATTGGAAGCCAACTTGCGCAGTGGACGAATATCGTCCAATACCCAGGCGGCACGCCCGAATGTTCCGATAACCAGATCGTGTTCCCTGGGTTGGATCACCAGATCCTTGGTGGAAACCGTCGGGAAACCTTCTGTCCACTTTTGCCAAGAGTTTGCCGCATCGAAAGAAATATAAAGACCATCGTCGGTTCCTAAAAAGAGAAGGTTAGCGTTTTCGATATCCTCCACTATGGATAACGTATAACTGCTTACGTCCCCTTCGTCAACGATACGTTCCCAGGTCTGTCCATAGTTCGTGGTCCGGTAGGCATATGGGGTATAATTGAAGCGGCGGTAGTCGTTCGCGACCAAAAGTGCTTCCCCTTTCTTTTTATTGGAGGCCTTTATTTGAGTGATCCAACTACCGGCGGGCAACCCCTTAATATTTTTGGTAACCTCTACCCAGTCATTGCCCCCTGTGGTGGTATAATGTACCCTGCCATCATCGGAGGCGGTCCAAAGCATGTCTTTTTCCAGGGGAGAGGGTTCTATTACCAATAGGGTGCAATGGTTTTCCGCACCGGTGGCATCCATGGTAAGTCCACCACTTTCACTTTGTTTTTGTTTGTTGGCATCGTTCGTGGTCAGGTCCGGTGAAATTACCTGCCAGGTGAGCCCTTTATCGGTGCTTTTATGTACGAATTGGCTCCCAAAATAAACCGTACCGTTGTCAAAAGGGTCTTGGCCTATTGCGGCGTTCCAATTAAAACGGAGCTTGGTTTCGGCATCTGGTGGTGTGGGCCGTACCAAATAATTGTTCCCCGTTTTCCAATCGTACCGGGACACGAACCCCTGTTGGCTCATCGCATAGCCAAACTGGTTGTTATCAAGGTCGGGTACCACGTCAAAACCATCCCCAAAGGCAATTTCCTGCCAATAACTGTTGCGGATACCCTGGGCGCGCCAAACGTAGGCCGGGCCTCGCCACGAGCCATTATCCTGCATTCCGCCATACACATTGTACGGAAACTCGTTGTCTACATTGATATGGTAAAATTGTGCTACCGGAATGTTTCCGATGAACCGCCACGATTTGCCCCCATCTTTAGTGATGTTTACGCCGCCATCGTTCCCGTCCATCATAAACTGACCGTTTTTTGGGTGTATCCACCACGCATGGTGATCGGGATGAACACCATTGTCCACTCCGTAAGCCGGCATTAACTGCGTGAAATTTTTACCACCGTCCTCCGAAACGTTCACATAGGTGAATACGGAATATACCCTGTTCTCATTTCCAGGGTCGACATAAATTTCGGAATAGTAGAACGGGCGATTGCCGATATCGCTTTTATCGTTGATTTTTTTCCATTTAAAACCACCGTCCACCGATTTGTAGAGTGCATTTTTTTTGGCTTCGATCAACGCATACACCACATTGGTCTTACCTGGAGCGATGGCGATACCGATGCGGCCCAATTCGCCTTTCGGAAGCCCGTCTTCATCCGTCAGTTTTTTCCAGTTCTCACCACCGTCATGGGTCATATAAAGGCCGCTCCCTTCTCCTCCGGATTTAAAGAACCAGGGGTCCCTTTTGTGTTCCCATAGGGCCGCGATCAATTTGTTGGGATTGTTCGGATCCATTACCAGATCGGCAACACCGGTGCTGTTGTTTGCGAAAAGTATTTTTTTCCAGGTGTTACCACCATCGGTCGTTTTAAAGACCCCTCTTTCCGGGTGCTCGCCCCAAGGCGATCCGATCGCGCCTACATAAACCGTATTCGGATCGGTAGGGTCGATTTTTATCCTATGGATATGACGGGTCTTTTCAAGGCCCATGGCCTGCCATGATTTCCCACCGTCCAGGGATTTATAAATACCATAACCACCGTTCAAACTGTTTCTTGGGTTGCCCTCTCCGGTACCGACCCACAATACCGAAGGGTTGCTTTGCTGAATGGCGATCGCCCCAACAGAGGCGGTAACTTCCTCATCAAAAATAGGTTTCCATTGAATTCCCCCAGAAGTCGACTTCCATAAGCCGCCCGAGGCAGTGCCCACATAAATTTCGTTCGGATCGTCATGAACGACATCGATAGCGGTGACACGACCGCTCATACCGCCGGGACCAATGTTACGGGGCGTCATGTCCTGAAGGAGGTCCATGTCAAATTTTTGGGAAAATAGGGAGAACGATGCCAAGAGCATCACGGCAAGAAGCTGAGTATTTTTCAAGTTTTTGTTTTTGGGTCAACGGAAAAACAATAAAAAAGTGGGCCAGAATAGGTGCCGCCCACATGTATTTTTATCATCGTTACCGTAATTATTAGTCTGTCTAAATATACCAAAAACTTTAACGGTATTTCTTAAGGAGTTGTTAAGGGAAGCTGCTTTTTACGCACTGCTTTTTTTGCTAAAATCGTGTGCCGAACAATCTCTTAAAAAGGGATATGCGACCGAAACGGAAGTTCAGCTCGAAAATCATTTTGAACGGTCCGTTGAACGTCTTTGGAATATGCCGAACAATTCATTTCCCTGCCGTGGTGCTATAGAGTTGTAGCATCGTTCGAATACGATGGGATGAAAAAAAGGCTCCAAATGGGTTAAATATGCTGTTTTCGTGCCTCCAAAGGGTCGTTTTTCCATGTCTCCGGTCAATGGAAAGTCGAACCAGAGTCCGACCAATTTTCCGTTTTCGACGAGCAGCTCGTGCATCTTTTTTGCGTAGGCATCCCTATTGGTTTTGGTAGGCACGAAGGAACAGAAAAAAGTTTGCTCCAAAACAAGCGCATAGGTGCCCTGATGGTCGAAAAAGTTTTCTTGTAAAAGCTGGTCTTTTGGAAAATCGGGATTGCGTTTCGAAAACGCCTGCAAGGGCGTTTGGGATACGTCTAATACAAATACGTTCTTAAAACCTTTTTTCCAAAGGTATTCCGCCTCGTATGCGTTTCCCGCTCCCGGTATCAAGATCTTGCATTCGGTGTCCCGCAATTGGTCAATATACGTTTTTAAAGGGGTAGAGGGGCTGCCAATATCCCATCCTGTTCGTTCCTCTTTATAGCGTTGCGTCCAGTAATGGGCCTCGGTATCCTGTTGCATGGATATTATGTTTGTAAAGCGTTCTTAAATATATCAAAAATACAAAAGACGATCGTGGGGCTTTTCTTATCTTGGCGCTTTTTCATTTTAGCACCGACCACCTATGACTAAAGGAACGTTTTTCGCCACTCTTTTTCTGCTCACTTTTGTTGCTTTCGGACAGGTACGGCCCAAATGGGCACGATACCCATCGCTATCCCCGGACGGAACCGTAATCGCGTTCACTTATAAGGGAAACATCTATCGCGTATCTTCGGAAGGCGGTACCGCAACCCAACTTACGTTTCATGAAGCGCACGATAATAGGGCCATATGGAGCAAGGATGGAAATTCGTTGGCTTTTGCCTCGGACCGCTATGGTAATTTTGATGTTTTTGTAATGGATGCCAAGGGTGGTCCCGCAACACGGCTCACCTTTCATAGTGCGGATGAAAGTCCCTATACGTTTTCCGCGGATGGCGGCGCCGTTCTTTTTGGTGCTGTCCGTCAGGACCATGTATTGCATCGCCAATTTCCGGTAGCGGAACAGCCCGAACTCTATCAAGTGCCAGTGTCCGGTGGGCGTGTGACACAGGTGTGGTCCATTCCGGCAGAAGACGTACAAATTGCGCCCGACGGTACCCAAATGGTATATCACGATTTAAAAGGGTACGAGAACGAATTTCGAAAACACCATGTTTCTGCCATAACAAGGGATCTTTGGAAGTACGATTTGGCCACGGATACCCATACCATGATTTCCAAGTTCAAAGGGGAGGACCGAAACCCGGTTTACGGAAAGGATGGAAAAACCATTTTTTATTTGAGTGAAGCCTCGGGTACGTTTAATGTACACCAAATGGATTTGGCCAAACCCGAAACGTCGGAACAGCTTACCGCTTTTAAAACACATCCGATACGTTTTTTAAGTTCCGGAAACGGTCGGTTGGCCTTTTCTTATCATGGAGAGCTATATGTGATGGAAGAAGCTGGAGCGCCTAAAAAAGTGATCATCGAAATACGCACCCAGGATGTTGGCAATACGGATGCCTTTTTGTCGGTCAATGGTAATGTTCAGGAGATGGATATTGCGCCCGATGGAAAACAGATCGCTTTTATCTCGCGGGGCGAGGTATTTGTTACCGCGGTAGACGGTGCCCTTACCAAACGCCTTACCGATACACCCGAACAGGAACGTTTTGTCAAATTTACTCCCGATGGTAAATCCGTTACCTATTCTAGCGAACGAAATGGAAGATGGGGAATTTACAAAACCGAAATCGTACGAAAGGAAGAGCCCTATTTATTTGCCGCTACCTTGCTCAATGAAGTGCCGATACTCAAGAACGATAAGGCCAACTATTTGGCGGAATTTTCACCCGACGGAACGTCAATGGCCTATATCGAGGACAGGAGGACCCTAAAAGTGATGGACCTTACCACAAAAGAGACCAAAACCCTTTTGACGCCAAACGATCTCTATCATTTTTCCGATGGGGACCAATATTTCAGATGGAGCCCGGATAGCAAATGGCTATTGGTGGAATGGGGTGCCACCCTGAGCAATTACGAAATAGTATTATTGTCCGCTGACGGAAAAAAACGCGTGAACCTTACCGATAGCGGTTATTATGATCTGGCCCCGAAATGGGTGAACGGGGGAAAGCAAATGATATGGTTCGGAAACCGCAACGGGCTTAAAAGTTACGCGACCAACGGCCGTCTTCAGTTTGATGTATACAGCATGTTTTTTTCAAAGGATGCCTGGGACGAGTTCAATATGGATAAGGAGGAGTATGATCTTAAAAAATTGATCGAAAAGGACAAAAAGAAGGAAGAGGCGTCCGATGAGAAGAAAAAAGACGAGAAAAAGGGGAAGAAGGAGACAAAAGCAAAAGTAACACCGATTACTTTCGATTGGGAGGATATGAAGGAACGGAGGAAGCGACTCACCATACATTCCGCGTTTTTGAGCGATGCCGTACTTTCAAAAGATGGTGAACACCTGTACTATTTGGCGCGTTTTGAAAAGGACCTAAATTTATGGGAAACGGAATTACGCACCAAAGAAACAAAAATGCTGGTGCCCCTTGGGGCAAAATCGGCAAGTTTGCAGTGGGATTCCGATCAAGAAAACTTATACATACTCTCCGATGGAAAAATAGCGAAAGTAGATACGAAAGCTAAAAAAACGGAACCTGTAAAAATAAAAGCGGAAATGCAATTGAGCAGTACCGCCGAGCGAAAGTACATGTTCGAGCACATATGGTCGCGCACCAACGGAATTTTTTACCATTCCAATTTTCATGGTATCGATTGGCCGAAAATGCGCACGGCTTATGAGGACCGTGTAGCTCATGTCGGGAATTCCGTTGAATTTGCGGAGTTGGTTTCCGAAATGTTGGGCGAACTGAACGTTTCCCATGCCGGTTCCCGTTACAGCAGTACCATACCGAACGAGGATGAAACCGCTTCCTTGGGCATTTTTAGGGACTACGATTATAGTGGTAACGGTATAAAAGTAGTAGAGATCATCAAGGGAGGCCCTTTGGACAAGAGCGGCGTTTCCATTACCCCGGGCAACATTATCGAAAAAATAGATGGGGAAGTACTGCTTCCTTCTAGGGATGTTGCCGCGTATTTGAATAGAAAGGCGGGTAGGTTTACGCTTATCGAGGTGTTGGATGCTAAAGGAAAACGTGCCCAATATACTGTTAAACCGATATCCTTGCGGGAAGAAAACCGATTGTTATACAAACGATGGGTGAAAAAGAACGAAGAAGAGGTCACCCTTAAAAGTAAGGGACAATTGGGCTATGTACATATTCCCGGTATGGGCGACGGCCCCTATCGTACCATTTACGACCGTATGATGGGAAAATTTAACGGGACGAAGGGCGTTATCGTGGATACCCGTTTTAATGGTGGTGGCGATCTGGTGGCCGATTTGGCCATGTTTTTTACGGGGGAACCGTTTCTCTCCTATGAGACCGAAGCCCGAAAAGTAGGAGGGGAACCCACGGCAAGGTGGACAAAACCTACCTTGGCGCTGTTCAACGAATCAATGTATAGCGATGGCTCATGCTTTGCCAGTGGGTATAAAGACCTTAAGATCGGCAAAACGGTGGGCATGCCCGTTCCCGGTACCTGTAGCTTTGCAGGATGGGAACGCCTACCCAATGGAAGCAGCTGGGGCGTGGTACCGGTCAGTGCGAAAAACAAAGCCGGGGAATGGATGGAAAACAACCAGACCGAACCGGATATTCAAGTGAAAAATATGCCGGGGATTATTGACAAAGGTCGGGACCAACAATTGGAACGTGCCATAATGGAATTGATGAATGCAGTAGAGTAGTGCTATTGGGGATTACTATGCGGTACCGTTCGTTTTGGGTTCATCAACTTTCGGACCGCGATAAAAACAAAAATGAAAAAAGAATACCCTATAAAAAAGGGAACGATAAGGTGTTTCATTTCGAGAACGAGCATCACACCAATGATAAGAAGTTGAAAACCAAGACCAAAGGTGGACACGATGGTCATGAACCAGTTGGGCAAATGTTGACTTTCTACCGCCTTGCGGTCCAAACGATAAATGATTCTGTCGAAAACCCCATAAAGTAGGGTATAGGCCATAAAAAGAATATTGACGGTACGTTGTTTCTCCCCTTTCATGGCGGTCGGGGTGCTGTTTTCAAAAACCCTGCTGGTTTTGTCCCCATCATGCTTGTTCCTTAGGATTACGTAGTAATAATTGTATAGGGTGCCTTGTAGTTGAATGCCAAAAAAGGCGAACAAGGTATATGTTAGGGAGGCATCGGTAACATACCAGACCGTAATCAAGATCATAAGGTTTAAAAGAATATCGGAAACCGAATCCAAGTAGCGGCCGGTATAACTGGGGGTTTGTTTTATTCTTGCCAATTCCCCGTCTGCAGCGTCCAAAATGGATTTCAGCACCAGAAAAAATGCGGCTGCCCAATAGTACTGTTGCAATACGCATACGATTGCCATTAGACCACATAGTACAAAACCTAGGGTGACATGAACGGGGGTGAAAGCGGTGTGCTTTAGGCGTTGTGCAATAATTCTGGCAATTGGTCTGCCATAGTCCGATAAATCAAAAAATTGATTCTCCTTGGGTAGTTTTGACATTTGAAACTGGGGAAAAACAGAAAACAGGGAAACGAAAACACGCTGGCCCAAAACACTGTTTGCTCCTTACGCAAAGATAAGGTTAATTTTACGATTTGGTAAAAGGGCAGTGCACGATATGCGGGCAACGAAAAGCCGTATCGCGGTTTGTAGGTAAGAATATTGAACTTGGAATTTGATTCAAGTTCTTCACCCATTTGAAGATACTTTTCATACTACTTGGAGAAAAGCTCAAGGGGCACCATAGGCACTCAAAGCCCTTTGTGGCGCGCAAAGTGTTTTGCATTACCTTTTTCTAGGTTTTTATCGGGTACCGCCCGTACGTGATGTAATGCCTTTCTCCGAAAGCCTGATGATTTCAGCGATCCGTTTCTGACGGGTTTCCGGTCGTTTGGCCTGGTTGAGCCAATAAAGATAGTTTTTTCGTTGGCCTCGGGTAAAACCGTCAAAATGCTCTAAGGCCTTTGAATTGGCCTCGAACGCTTTTTGCAGGTCTTGGGGTACAATCCCGTTTTCGACATCGTCTAGAGCGGTCCATGACCCGTCTTCTTTCGCCAACGCTATTTTGGCATATCCACTTTCGTGCATTAAGCCTTGTTCGGTCAAGGTTTCAATATAACCCTTGTTCAATTTGCTCCAAACGCTTTTTGGTTTTCGGGGACAAAAGTACTGTCTTCTTTTTCCATCCCCCAAACTTTTTACGGTGCTATCGATCCAGCCGTAACACAAGGCCACTTTTACCGCCTCTTCCCAGCGCATACTCGGTTTTTCATGGGCGATTTTATAGAAAATCAGAAAAATACCCTCCTTTTGGGCGAAATTGATTTTTAACCAATTGCGCCATTCCGAATCGTTTTTAAAGTAATATGTTTTGATGTTTTCCATAAGGGAAGAAACTTTTCCTTAGAATCAAAAATAAGACTTTATAGCGTTTTGATTGGACAAATGCGAAGGGTATTGCCTATTTTTAGGGGGAAATGATAAAACTATTTGAAATGAAAAAGGTATTCTACTTTTTGGTGTTGTCCATTGGGATATTGTTTATGGGGTGCAGCGATACGGAGCAGCGGACGGGAAAACCCAAAATTTTGGTGTTTTCCAAAACCATGGGGTTTAAACATAGCTCTATTCCAGCGGGTATGGCGGCCATTCAAAAATTGGGCGATGCCCATGGTTTTGAAGTGGACACTACAAAAGCGGCAGAGACCTTTAACGACGAAAGCTTACAACCATATTCGGCGGTAGTGTTTTTGAGTACGACCGGAAATGTATTGGACCACGTTCAAGAAGCTGCTTTTGAGCGGTATATACAAGCTGGTGGCGGTTATGTCGGTATTCATGCGGCAGCCGATACCGAATACGATTGGGGCTGGTATTCCAAACTGGCCGGCGCACAGTTTTTGAGTCATCCCGCCGGAACACCGGAGGCGGACTTTCATATCGTAGACACCAAATTTGAAGCGACCGCACATTTCACCGATAGCATATGGCGGCGAAAGGACGAAATCTATAATTATAAAAAGATAAATCCGGAGGTAAATGTGGTTATGACGGTGGACGAAAGTACCTATGAGGGCGGAAAAAATGGCGAGGACCACCCTTTTGCATGGTATCATGAATACGATGGTGGGCGGGCCTTTTATACCGGTGCGGGACATACCGATGAAACGTACTCCGAAGAACTGTTCTTAAAGCACCTTTTGGGCGGTATCCAATATGCGATAGGAGGGAACAAGGTGCTGGACTATGCCAAGGCGACCACACAGATACCACCGGATATCGACCGTTTTTCCAAGGTAGAACTATTGAGCGGAGGGCTTTATGAACCAACGGAAATGACCGTTGTCACCGCTAACGATATTTTGATAGCCCAACGAAGGGGCGAAATCCTACGGTTCGACGAAAGCAAAAAAGAACTCAAACAAGTGGCCTTTTTAGAGGTGTACCACAAAACACTGGAAACTCCTGATGCAAATGCGGAAGAGGGGCTTATGGGCATTCAAAAAGATCCCGACTATGATACCAATCACTGGGTATATGTGTACTACGCACCGGCAGGGGATACGTGGGTAAACCGACTTTCGCGTTTCCAATATAAAGACGCTGTTTTTGATATGGATTCGGAACAGATTGTATTGGAGGTCGATACCCAGCGGGAAATTTGCTGTCATACCGGAGGTTCCATAGCCTTTGGTCCCGACAAGCTTTTGTATTTGAGTACGGGCGACAATTCCACACCGTTCAATGAAAAAGATGTTCCCTACACCAATAATGGTTTTGCACCCTTGAACGATTTGCCCGGTAAGGAACAGTACGATGCACGGCGTTCGTCGGCAAACACCAATGATCTGAGGGGGAAAATACTCCGTATCAAGGTAAAGGAAGATGGCAGCTATGCGATTCCCAAGGGAAACCTATTTCCCGAGGGCACCGAAAAAACACGCCCTGAAATTTATACCATGGGGCATCGGAATCCTTACCGGATTTCCGTTGACCCCAAAAAGGGCTACGTATATTGGGGCGATATCGGTCCCGATTCCAGAGCGGACAGTTTAACGACGAGAGGGCCCATGGGGTACGATGAAATGAACCAGGCCAGGAGCGCCGGTAACTTTGGATGGCCCTTGTTCATTGGGGACAATAAACCCTATATGGAATACGATTATGCCACGGGCGAAACAGGTACGGCTTTTGATCCTTTACTTCCGGTAAACAATTCCCGAAACAATACGGGGCTTAAAGAATTGCCCCCTGCCCAACCGGCATTTATGTTTTATCCCTACACGGATTCGCCCGATTATCCCCAGGCCGGCTCGGGTGGAAGAAACGCGATGGCGGGGCCCACTTATTATTCCGATCTTTTCCCGGATGGGGGTGGACTTCCATCATATTATGACGGAAAGGTGATCGTTTACGATTGGATGCGGGGTTGGATGATGGCCGTTTCCCTTTTTGAAGATGGTACTTTTAATAAAATGGAACCTTTTGCTTCGGATATTGAGGTGAACAATCTCATCGATATGGAGCTGGGCCCCGACGGCCGTATGTACCTTTTGGAGTATGGCAGTGGTTGGTTTACCAAAAACGATGATTCCGGTCTGGGCTATGTCTCTTTCAATGGTGGCAATCGGGCACCGTTGATCGATAATATGATCGTCGACAAAACTTCTGGGAAGCTTCCCCTGTCGATCAAGGCTACCGTAACCGCTAGGGACCGGGAAAAAGACGTCGTAAGCTATGAGTGGGATTTAGGAAACGGGGAAACCCGGGAAACCACGGAACCCGAAATCGAGCATACTTATAAAGATGCAGGGGATTACAGGGTTTCCGTTACCGTAAAAGACGACAAAGGTGCGGCTGCCAGCGCAAAACCGGTTTTGGTGACCGCTGGTAACTCAAGACCAGAGATTTCTATAGATCTTAGCGGTGGTAACGCTTCCTTTTTTATTGCCGGAACCCCGGTCAATTATAAGGTGACCGTTAACGACCCCGATGGTGAGGATACCATTGACCTGAACAACGTTTTTGTATCGGTCGATTATATGGAAGGGATGGATGAAGTAAACAAGTCCCTTGGACACCATCAAGTTTCCGCAGCGGTTACCGGAAAAGCGCTAACCCAGTCGATGGATTGTAAAACCTGCCATAAAGAAGCGGAAGCCTCGATCGGACCTACCTACTTGGCCGTAGCGGAAAAATATCAGGGCGATGCCAATGCCTTGAGCTATTTGCAAAAGAAGATCATTGCGGGTGGTGCGGGTGTTTGGGGCGAGGTTATGATGCCGGCGCACCCAAATGTAACCAGTAGCGAATCGGAGCAGATTGCACGCTATATCCAATCTTTGGTCGCTACCGGGAATGAGGAAAAGTCGCTCCCCTTAGCGGGCAGTATTGTACCCAAACCTTCGCCTGCCGATAATGTAATGGTGCTGACGGCCAGTTATACGGATAAGGGCGGTGCCGTGGCCGGCCCCTTGACCGGAGTGAATTCGGTTACCCTCCGTGGCAGTACCGTACCCTTTACCGGAAAGGACAAGATATCCGGTTTTGCCCCTATAGAGTTCAGCGGAATGAAACTATTGATCGTACCTGCCGAAGAAGGATGGTTCGCGCTCGAGGAGATCGATCTTACTGGCGTAACCTCGGTAGGTATTACGGCCGGTTGGCAAGAGGCTCCAAAGGCGGGTATGCAGATAGAAATGCGTTTGAACGCCCCTGACGGGCCACTTTTGGGTACGGGCAGCATGCCGGTGCCGGTCGCAGGACAACCTGGAGGGATGGTGGTCATTCCCCTGGCGAAATCCATAAACGAGAAGGCCAAGGAAGTTTATTTTGTGTACAAGCCCAAAGCGGGAGCGGTTTTAGGCCAAGTGGCCTTAATGAACGTTCGTTTTAATGGATAGTCACCAATAGACGCATACCATTTCCAAGTTAAAATGGTATTGGTCGGTACTAAATTTTACGATAGAAGAGGCCGGTTCTTAGGAACTGGCCTTTTGTGTGACGGGATAATCCGTAGGATACATTACCACTGTACCGATAATCGATTATTTTGAAGGGAAATGTATTGTGATAAAAAATGTGTCTATCGTTTTACGTCCAACTGGGACGCAGCCATATCGGCCGCTTCCATTTTCAGGAAAGCCTTGTAAATCTCTTGTTTTTCGGGAAGCGTAAATGTTTTGTTTTCAAACCATTCGTGTGCCGCAATTTTTTCGTTTTCCACTTGGGCCTTTCGAATGGCATTTAAGGAAACGATGTGCCAATGTGCTCCCTTGTTCCGGGAAACGGAATAACCGATATCGGCCACGATATAGGATATTTTCGGTTGGTTTACCAATCGCACTCCATTTTTAAGTATGGCAAGGGTTTTGGTAAGTTTCACTACTTCGGAAAAAGAATATCGCGCAAAATCGGAAAATCCGTCCTGCCGCACATTATACACTTTATCGCCTACTTTTAATTTTTCCATTGGGACTCAAAGTTGGCAAAAATAGAAGTGATTTTGGTTTCCCAAAAACAAGTTTGTCCCGAATTATCAACAAAGTAGGTTTACCAGAGTTGTCGCATGCCAACGAGGGTCATGGTCCATACGATCAATGAAGAAAAAAAGATACCTATGGTATTGGCCAAAAAGGCTTTTTGGCGTTCTATTTTAAAAAGATAGCTGGCAATACTGCCTGCGTATACGCCCGTACCGGGTATCGGTAGCATAACGAAGAAGATAAGCCCCCAAAAACCATATTTTCTGATATTTTTCCCGGAACCTGTTTTGGCCCTTTTTGCTACAAAAATGGCATTTTTCTTGTAAAACCTCCAACGTAGTAAATACTTGTTCACACGATCAAGAAAAAAGGACATCATTGGAAAAACGAGCACATTGGCCGTAAAACATATGGCGAAAACGGCATAGATATTCAGCCCTTTAATCATTCCGAACGGAATACCGACTTTCGCCTCCCCAAAAGGAGAGATGCTCCATAAAAATGCTATAAAGAAGTCTTGAATCAAAAGCGTTTTCTTTTAACGTGCAAAACTAACGCACAAAAAAGGATTTACATATAATCCGGACTTAAAAAAGTCATAATGTTTGAGGTGTTTGAAAATTTTGTAGTGGTTTTTCACTCGTTGACGGTGTTTGGCTGTCCTTCCACTTCAAAATGGAAGAGATCGGGTCGGCTGTAGTGCCCGTTCGCGTCAAAATCAAGCCTGCTCTGGATAACCTCTTCCAAGTCCAAGGTAGCACTGACCAATCCCGAAGAGCCGAAAAGGGGGCCGGACAAAATTTTGCCCAAAGGCGATACGATAAGGCTCCCACCTGGGCATAGGACTTCGGGAGACTTCTTCACTAGTTTTTGATACGTTTTCGGATACATCGATTTGGTATGGTATTGATTGCAACCCAGAACGAAACAGCGTCCTTCTAGGGCTATATGTTGCATAGTGGCCGTCCATTCCGGGCGGGCGTCCGCAGTTGGGGCAATATAAAGGTCCAGTCCTTTTTGATACATGGCCATACGGGCCAGGGGCATATAGTTTTCCCAGCAGATCAAACCGCCCATGCGACCAATTTTAGTTTGTAAACTGACTAGTGATTCGGCGCCCGCTTCCGCCCAAACAATACGTTCGGTGCCCGTAGGCTTTATTTTTCGATGCACCCCAAGCAGCCCTTTTTCGGGTGAAATGTACAGCATGGAACAGTACAAGCTACCGTTATGTTCCATTTTTTCGGTACATCCGATGTTGAGGTATACGTTTTCCTCGGCCGACAGTTTCTCCAACCTATTAAGGTCTTCACCCTGCAGCGAAATACTGTTTTTATGGTATTCCGCATATAGTTCCCTGCCTTCTTTTGTTCTGCTTCCAATGGTCGCCCCAAAATCGAAACCTCGGGGGTATCCGGGGACAAAAGACTCCGGAAAAACGAGTAACTGACAGCCTTCCGCTGCATATTTTTGGGTCAGGGAAACGACTTTGTCCAAGGTTTTTTCCTTGTCAAAAAAAACGGGGCTATCCTGTACAAGACCAACCTTTACCTTCATAATGCCGCCTTTAGTTTACCAATTGGGTCGTTACGTAGTAGTCACGGGCCGTTACCAGCTGCTTTTCGCTATACCGCAAGCGTTCGGTCTGCCATTCGCTAGTAGGCGAAATCACATGCGACGATTTACCGGTATGCACCAAAATGGGCATTTCAAAACCTTCCACCACATGGGTGTACCGATGGCTAACGGTTCCGTCGCTGTTAAACCGGTATTCCAATACGGGAATATCGGTGGTTCTAAGGTATTGTTCGAATATCGGTACCAGATTCAGGCCCGACTTCTCAATGATATACGTCTCTATTTGTTGGGTTGTCACCGTTTGATGATAAAATTCGGTATTCAGCCCCCTTAATATTTTTCGCCATTTCGCGTCGTCGTCGAGAAGTGTTCGGATCATATGCAAGAGGTTTGCCCCTTTGTAATACATGTCCCCACTACCTTCATGGTTTACGTTATAGGTTCCGATGACCGTACGATCATTGCGAATGCCACGCCGCGTGCCTACCACATAGTCCGCGGCTGCTTTGGTACCGTAGTAATAATCCAAGAACAAACTTTCGGAGTAGGCGGTGAACCCTTCGTGTACCCACATATCCGCGGCATCCTTATACGTAATGTTGTTGGCGAACCATTCATGGCCGGCCTCGTGTATGATGATAAAATCGAATTTGAGTCCCCAACCGGTACCGGAAAGGTCGGTGCCCAAATATCCTTTTTTAAATTGATTTCCGTAAGTCACCGAGCTTTGGTGCTCCATGCCCAAGTAGGGCACCTGTACCAGTTTAAAGCCGTCCTCATAAAAAGGGTAGGGGCCGAACCAATGCTCAAAGGCCTTCATCATTTTGGGGGCATCCTTGAAATGGGGCTTTGCTTTTTCGAGATCGGCACGAAGAACATAGTAGTCCATATCCAAAATACCCTTTTCGCCCTTGTATCTTTCACCAAAATGTACATAGTCGCCAATGTTTACGTTGACCCCATAGTTATTGATCGGGTTCGAAACGAACCAATGGTAGGTATTGGTTTCCGTATCTACCTTGCGCAAACGCCCGTTGGAGATGTTCATTAGTCCTTTAGGGACTTTTACGCTGATGGCCATGCTATCCACTTCATCGTACATATGGTCTTTGTTGGGCCACCAAACGCTAGCACCCAACCCTTGGCAAGAAGTGGCCACAAAATGCTTTCCATTAGTGTCCTTTTTCCAGGAGAACCCTCCGTCCCAAGGAGCGTTTATCGCCTCTCGTGGACTTCCGGAATAGGATACCCGTATTTCGTTGAACGCTCCTTTTTTTTGCTTTTTTACGAGTTTTACAAAATGGGCATTTCCCTTGGAGGAAACCTCCAATGCCTGCCCATCTTGAATTATCTTTTCGATTTTTAGGGGTGGTTGCAGGTCTATCTGTAACACTTGTTGTTCTTCCAAAACCTGATAACGTATGGTATTATGTCCCGCAATGCTTTTTTTATCGGGTAGTACCTCAATATTAAGATGATAATAATTGAGGTCCCACCAGGCCCGTTCCGGTGTTATACTGCCCCTAAGGGTATCTTGCATCGTAAATTCCTGTCCGAACGCAGTGGCGGTCAGCATAAAGCAAAATAGGAAATAATGTATTGGCTTGCTCATTTTGGGCTTGGGGCTAGGGTGAATCAAAACTATAAGGCCATAACAATGGTTTGAACTGGCTTATCGAAAAATAGCGTTCGGGAAAACGACCGGACTTTCAAAGCCATCTTTTCCCACTGCCGAAATTCCGAAAAAATAATTATCAATAACGATGCCATCCAGGGTATACTCCGTTAGGTTTCCAACAAACCGGCTGTTGTCCCAAGTAGGGGATGTAGTATCGCGCCAATAGATTTTATAGCCAACGGCCCCGTCCACCGGACTCCATTGAAACTTTGCGGACGGTTCTACGATTCCGCCGATACTTACCGAGGTCGGTGCCGGGGGTGCCCATGCCAGGGAGGCGAGGTTGATGGCATTTACGGCGGTCAACTTGCGGGCATATTCAAAATTTACATGTTCCAGAACATCACCGTAGGCAATGCCTCCTTCCGTTCGGATGTCTTGGTGTTGTTGGGTATAGTTTTCATGGGCCTCCATGATTCGAATTCCCGCATAACCTGCGTCATTGAAAGGCCTATGGTGTCCACCACGTCCAAAACGATCTAGGCGGTATACCAGCATTGGATGCATCTCCGGCATATAGGTCCTTACATTTTTATAGACGTAACGGGCCAATTGTCTTGAAATACCATCGACCTCACCGCCATAAAAACGACGGGCCTTACGCTTTTTCTCCGTTTCGGTCGGCGGCACGGGTTCCGAAAATATCCTAAAATCGGTGTTGCTGGTAATGCCATCTACACCGGTAATATTGCCTATCATGTCATTGTTGAAAATGCCTATGATCTCCCATCCTTGTTCCTTGGCGTGGGCGGCAAGGCCTTTCCCGCCATACAGCCCTTGTTCCTCTCCCGATAGTCCCAAAAAAAGGATGCTGTTTTCAAATTCGTATTGCGAAAGTACCCTAGCGGCTTCCAAAGTGCCGGCCATGCCGCTGGCATTGTCATTGGCGCCGGGAGCATCGGAGGTATGATCGTTCGGGTCGCTTACCCTTGAATCGATATCGCCACTCATAATGATGTATCGGTTAGGGTATTTTGTACCCCGTTTGACGGCCAGCACGTTTACCACCCAAACATCCTCGGTAATACGGTCGTTATCTCCTTTCGGGACAAGATTTTTTTGATAGGAAACTTCTAGGCAACCTGCACAGGCCTTTGCCGTTTTCTCGAACTCCGATTTGATCCATCTTCTTGCGGCCCCGATGCCCCGCGTTTTGGAAAGGGTATCGCTTAAGGTGTGTCGCGTGCCAAAATTTGCCAATGTGGCAACATCGGAAGCGATTCGTTCGGCGGAAATGGAATCAATTATGGAGTACAGGCGTTGATCGGTCTGTGCGTTTGCCATAAGACAAACGAAAAATGCTAAAAATAAAAATCTGCTTTTCATCTATTTGTAAATTGAAAAAGTTTGAACCGTTTTATGGTGTTCAATTACCGATTAACTCTACAAAGACACCATCGGGATCTTGTATGAGCACAAATTTGCGACCATCCCCAATGGTAAGGCCGGGTTCGCTCAACAAGGGAATACCACTTTCTTTGATGCGTTCCGATATTGCGTCCATGGTATTCACGAACAAGGTCATGTAACGCATTCCGTTCTGTTCTTGAATGTATCGGTCTTTTCCCGAGCCTTCTTTTTGAAAGGAAACGAGTTTGAGCTCAGAGGCGGTTTCGCTATTTTCAACCTTAAGAATTTTTACGTCAAAGGCCACACCTCCCGATAGTCCGGATCTTTTGCTAAATGTCGAATCTACGGTAAAGGCACCCACTTCCTGCAATCCGATCACTTCGGTATAAAAGGCGTAAGATGCCTCCATATCGGAAGCTACAAGGCCTATGGATATTGTCGGTTTATCAAAATTAGGTACATCCTGTCCCATAAGGAGGAAACCGTAGCACAAACATAGAAAGAACTGTAATTTTCGCATAGTTAATTTTTTTAGTGTTACCTACTGTGCAAATGAAAAAAGTTTAAACGAGTTCATTGCACCACATTGTTGTTTCCTAGGGCCATACCATTTGGTTTCTGGTGGATGACGAACGGAAATATAGCGACATCCAATATCAGTGTTCGGTGCATGGCGGTTACATGACATATGCGTTTGGTTGCAGGAACAATGTATTAAAATTAACTGGATTATTAAGATAAAAAAAGCAGTTGCCCTGCCAACGATTTTAGCGGATGGTTGAAGTGGTTGTGTCGGGGTTCGTTCCGTTCGGTCGAAAATGCTATGCGACGGACATTTCCGGTATGTCTGCGACATCGATGTCTTTTTAAGAATGTCACATCCCAATTGCATCGAACTTGGGCATTAATACCCAGAACCGGTTTTCCCTTTTTTAAGCTGTAAAATACCGATGAGCGGCCCTATTGCCAAGAGAACAAATAGGTATTCTATCGCTATGTTTTCGGACATCAGGGATAGCAACTGAATGCTGACGATACTGATGGCGAAGCCGATACAATTGACAAGTGTTAACCCCGTTCCTCTTAGATCGGCCGCTACGGTTTGTGCCACCAAACTGGAGAACTGTGGAGAATCTGCGGTGACCGCCATGCCCCATAAACACCAGATGGTAACAAAGCCCATGGTGGTAAAACCAAAAAATAATGGGGACAGCAGGCAACAACAGCCGGAAACCATTAGTGCGCGCAACGCCACTTTTTTACTTCCGATCTTAAGGGACCAAAAACCGCCAATGGCGCATGATAGCGCGCCGCCCAGAAAAACCAAAAAAGTCATCAAAGGAACCGAAATCGTAGTGCCGTTGCCGCCATTTACCGCGGTTATTGCCAAGGGGGTAAAGGCCCAAAAGGCGTAAAGTTCCCACATGTGGCCAAAATACCCAAAAGCCGCTTTACGAAAAGGGGCCGTTTTAAAGAGCTGTATACCTGCTCCCAACTGTAATCCGATACTTGGTTTGCGGTGCGGCCCGTCCGGAACCAATAGCCATAACAGTAAACCACCGATAACGGTAATGGCGCTGGTCGCCTTTATGATCAGTGTATGATCGGTATCCCAAGCTAGGGCACGTATCAAATAAGGGAGTGCCGACCCGAGCACTAAGGCGCCCACTAAAAGACCCAAGGCTTTCCCCAGTTTTTTCCCATAGTAATCCGCGGCAATTTTCATTCCCACGGGGTAAATTCCCGCAAGGAAAAAACCGGTTCCGAAGCGGGCCAGTAACAAGGCTATTTTAGAACTATCGATAAAAAGTAAGGATAGGTTACATAGCGCGGTTAGCAGTGCACAGCCAAAAAAAACCTTGGAAGGGCTAAAGCGGTCGGCAATCGTAAAAAGGGCGAAAACCAATGTGCCGATAATGAAACCCAATTGCACTGATGAAAGCAGGTAACCCGAAGCTTCCGGTCCAAAACCTGTTTTTTCGGCAAGTTCGTTCACGATTACGTTACCGGAAAACCAAGTAGCGGTACATGCAAATTGTGCAATGATCAAGGTCGAAAGGATATGTCCGGGAGGTCTCAAATGTGCTTATCGGATAAATGTCATTTTATGTATTCTTCCTTCAGCCACTTCGTACACGGCAACCACCTTAAAAATAGCGTCGTTAGCGGTTACTTCTTCTTCGTCTATTACCTTGTTTCCGATAACAATTCTTTTGACGATCTTGGAATGTAGGTTCCCCGTTTTTTCAAAAAAGGCGGAATACCTATTGCGAAGCTCCGCCACTCCTGTGTAACGAAGCTCGTTCGGGAACTCGTACACTGCAACATCATCTGAAAAGGTCGCCACAAAAGCATCGATATCACGACGGTTATAGGCATCCAGTTGCTTTTGCACGATGGTTTCCGGGGAGGTTTCCGCTACAAAGGCCAGCCGTGTTCCGCTGGTATTTACCGCTATTCTCGAAATGGCGTTGATATTGGTATCGGTAAACGTCTGTAAGGGTTCCCATTCCGCATTTTCCGATATGATCATACGGTAGATGCGCTTTCCCTTTCCGGCGACCAAAGAGCCGTCAGGAAGCCAACAAACATCTTGAATATCCTTTAAATCCGTAATCGTACTCGTTTTGCCCGAAATGGGATCTATCGATCTTAACTCCAGCACCGGATCGGTAGCGCTCGTATAACTGATCAAATTGGTATTCGGTATTTTTTGTAAAGATCGGCCAACATTTTTTTGGAGCATTTTTGAGGTACCCTTTGTAAAGTCCGTCATCCAAAGGTCCATTTTATCCTGGGAAAGTACGGTGAACACCAAAATGTCGGGAGTATACCATAGCTGATAGCCTATTTTCATTTTTGGGACCAAAAGTTCTGAGGTACCGTTGTCGGTATTATAGCGATATAGGCGTTGTAGCCCATCGATATCCAAGCGAATGGCAGAAACTTCATCCGTTGCCGGTATCCGTAACGGAGAGTATTCGCTACCGGTCGGCGTGTCGCTGACCCATGAGGAAGTGCTGCCCTCTTTAATGTTGAATTTTAAAATATCGGTTTGCCCGTCCCTGGTAGCGGCGAACAATACGCTGTTTTCATCATAAAAAGAAGGTTGATTGTCGTAACCTTCATTATTTGAAATATTTCTCGGATCGGATAACCGTACGCTATCCCCGTTCATCTGAAGTCGAAACAGATATACTTCGGTATTGGCCTGTGCGTTTCCGATAAGGAACGGAAAAAGCAATAAAAAAACGAAAACCGCGGCAATCACTGTTTTTTTTGGTTCCATATAAGCTGCTATTCATGTTGGATAGTACTATCCGTATTTGGCCGACAAGATAAGTTATACCAATATATCTTAAAAATACACCCTATACCATTTTTGCTTTGAAACTACCCAAATAAAAAACCGCCATCTTTTGTGGTCCTTGAATACCAGATGTTCAAAGTTAGAATGGTATTAGGGTCGATAAAGCATATGGTACAGTTTACATCGGTAGCCGAAATAGCTCCATTGCGGGAGCTGCCGAAGTATTTGGATTCGTTTTAAGTCTCTTTCAGGAAGGCATGTAATAATTCCCGCACCTGTTTGGTGTTTTCAAGGAAGTATTTTGCATGTGTCTTTTGTAGCCCCACCTTTACGGTAACAGCGGTATCGGGCAGTTCCTGAAACATAAATTCATCGGTCCAATCGTCACCGATAGCGAATACAAAATCATAGTCCTTTTCACCAAATACCCGTACGGACGCCCGCCCCTTATTTACGTTACTGCTTTTTACCTCCATCACCTTATTACCGTTCAGAACACTTAAATCGTCGGTTCCGATAAGGCTGGTCAACACGGTGGTCAGTTCGGAAGCCCTTAAATTACCAAAATCGGGGTCGGTCTTGCGATAATGCCATGCCAGGGAATAATTTTTCTCCTCGATAAAACTTCCCGGTGTTCGATCCACAAAGGATTCCAATACGGGACGTATCTTTTCCATCCAATCGTTTTTTACATTTTCCAACATTCTAAAATCCTCACCATTTTGAGAGATCCAAACCCCGTGCTCTACGATCATATTGTATTTCTTCGCCTGAAACCATCGGGAAAAAGTATCCTTGTCGCGACCACTGATCAGGTAAAGGTCGGTTCCCTTTTGTTGGTGAAGGGCGTCTAAAAGTGCATAAAGCTCCTCGTCCGGTACCGCTTTTTGGGGATCGTTGTGAAACCCTGCCAAGGTGCCGTCATAATCCAGGAAAAGCAATCGCCTGTCCGCGGAGGTATAGGCGTTCAATATGGTTTGCAAACGCGTATCGTTCAGTTTTCGGGATACATGGGCGGCATCGCGTTCTTTTTGTGCAAGTAGGGAGCTCATAAAACTTTGGGCCCATTTTTCCACATTGTACCGTTTTAAGCGTTGTTGCAATTGCCCATTTCGTTGTCGCTGTTCTTCTTTTGGCATGTTGATGGCCTCATCGATGGTGTCGGCGATCTGCTCAAAATTGTTCGGGTTGATCAATAGTGCCTCGTTCATTTCGTTTGCGGATCCAGCCATTTCGCTCAAGATCAATACGCCCGTTCCGTCGGTCCGTGTGGCAATGTACTCCTTGGCGACCAGGTTCATGCCGTCCCGTAAAGGGGTCAACCAGGCAATATCGCTAGAAGTATACAGATCGATCAGGTTATCAAAGGGCATGGAACGATAAAAATACCATATGGGGGTCCAGCTCACGGTCGAAAATTCTCCGTTGATACGGCCCACCAATTCATCTATTTCCCTTTTTAACAATTGATATTGTGGTACATTGGACCGGGAAGGTACCGCGAGTACGATCAAACGGACCTTCTCTTTATATTGCGGGTATTTGTTCAAAAAATACTCAAAGGCATACAAGCGTTTTGCAATGCCTTTGCTATAATCCAAACGATCTATGGACAGTAAGAATTTTGCCTCCGGATCATTGGTCTTATGTTTGTTCAGCCTTTGTTGTAGTTCCGACTGCTCCGTTACCGTTCGTTGTCCGTGCTCTTCGGCGGCCGTGCTGAATTTTTTGTAATCGATTCCCATAGGGAAAGAATCGACCTTAATAATACGGTTGTCCTGATAAATATCGTTAAAACTAACTTCAAGCCCCAAAAGGCGGCGTACCGAGCTCAAAAAATGCCGTTCATAATCGTAAATATGGAAACCGATCTGATCGGAGCCCAAAAGCCCTTCCAATATTTCACGACGCCATGGTAGGGTCCGAAATATTTCAAAGGACGGAAAGGGAATATGTAAAAAGAACCCTATGGAAACCTCCGGTCTTTTCTCCCTGACCATTTGCGGTACCAACATCAACTGGTAATCATGGATCCAAATCACATCGTCGGCCTCCGCCTTTTCCAAAATGGCATCGGCAAATTTTTGGTTTACTGTTTTATAGGTGTTCCAGCTATCCAGTTCGAATTCGGAGTATTCCAGAAAGTAATGGAACAAGGGCCAAATAGTACGGTTGCTAAATCCAAAATAAAAGCCTTCCACTTCCGCTTCGGTCAACCTTACCTTGGAGGAGCCGTGCTTTGCTAGGGCCGTGTCGATATCGCGCTCCAACGATTCCGGTATTTCTTCGTCCGTAAGTCCGCTCCATCCGATCCACAGGCTATCGCCTCCCGAGTGTACCGATTTCATTCCCGTTGCCAAACCGCCTACGCTGGGGATGGCGGCAATGGTCCCATTGCTAATTTGCAATTGAACGGGGAGTCTATTTGAGATTATGATAGTTTTACCCATAAAACGGATCTTTTTGCTAGTGGTTGCCAATAATTTCTCTAAATTTCGACAAAAACGGGGGTAAAACCAATGGATTGCCCGATTGAATCAAGATTTTTACGGAATGGATAATTTAGACTATGGTATTATAGGAAATTGCCGGAGTGCGGCCTTAATTTCAAAAACGGGTAGTTTGGATTGGTGTTGTTTGCCGGAATTCGATTCTTCTTCAGTGTTCGCCAAACTGTTGGACGACTCTAAGGGAGGGAGCTTTGAGATTCTAGTGGATGAGGGCTATACCATAAAGCAACGGTATAAAAAACATACGGCAGTGCTGATTACCCATTTTTCAAAGGGAAAGGATGTTTTTGAGATTCGGGATTTTATGCCCAGGTACCGGAAGGAAGGGGGAGGGTATAATTCCCCGCCCGAGGTAGTGCGGTATTTTAAACATGTTTCCGGGAAACCGAGTTTTCGAATCAAATATGATCCGCGTCTGGAGTACGCCATGGGAAAGACCGAGACCTATGTAAAAAAGAACTTTGTCGCCAGCCTTACCCATGGTGAAAAGTACGACACCATCTTTTTATATACCTCTTTTAATAAAAATGCCCTAGTGGAAGGAAGGGAGATCGAACTGCGCCAGGACGGTTATGTACTCATCGGTTATAATGAAAAGATTTTTGTGCCGACGGTGCGGAAAATTTATACCGAATTGGAACGTACCAAGGTATACTGGTTGAACTGGAGCAGCAAAACACCCACCTATAAAAAATATAATGCCCAGATCAGCCGTAGTGCTATTACCTTAAAGCTATTGAGCTATGATCGTACGGGTGCCGTGCTCGCCGCCGCAACCACATCACTTCCCGAAACCATCGGTGAGGTCCGTAACTGGGACTATCGCTTCTGTTGGATACGGGACGCGTCCATGGTGATAAAGGTAATCGGGGATTTGGGCCATAAAAATGTAGCGCGGCGCTACCTGCAGTTTATTGTAGACCTTATGCCCGATAAGGACGAGAAACTGCAGATCATGTACGGTATCAATAGGGAAAAGAAACTGACCGAACAAACGTTGGACCACTTGGAAGGGTACAAGGGTTCCAAACCGGTACGCATCGGAAATGCGGCCTACAAACAAAAGCAGAACGATATCTACGGTATTTTAATGGATGTCATTTACGAACAGCTAGCAAAATATTCGAACGATATTGAAAACGGGGAGGAGCTTTGGGGTATTACCAAGGGCATCGTATGGATCGTGTCGAACCACTGGAAAGAGGCCGATAAGGGCATTTGGGAATTTCGAACGGAAGACCGGCACTTCACCTTTTCTAAGGTACTTTGCTGGGTGGCCGTGGACCGGGCCATTAAAGTGGCGCGTATCCTCCGAAAAACGACCAAAATGGAAAAATGGACGGCCTTGGAACAGGAAATCAAAAGGGATATCCATGACAATGCCTGGAACGAAGAGGTAAATGCCTTTACCCAATCTTACGGATCAAAGGATTTGGATGCTTCGGTACTGCTCATGGAATCGTACGGCTTTATTCATGCCAAGGAGCCAAAATTTGTAAGTACCGTGAGGGCCATCGAAAAAGAACTGAGCAACGACGGACTGCTGTACCGGTATAAAAACGAAGACGACTTCGGTCTGCCCTCGTCTTCCTTTACCATCTGTACGTTTTGGTTTATTAACAGCCTTTACAAAATAGGGGAGGAGGAAAAATCCAAGGAATATTTTGACCGGTTGTTGGGATACAGCAACCATTTGGGACTTTTTAGCGAGGATATCGATTTTAGGACGAAACGGTTGTTGGGCAATTTCCCTCAGGCGTACTCGCATTTGGCCCTGATCGAATGTGCCATTAACTTTTCCCGAAAAGACTCCGAGGAACAGGTGCTGGATGCCATGCGGGTATAGACAAATTTATTGGACTACCTGAGAAGGTCTGCAATGGCAATACGTTGTGTCAATTAGGGCGATCGTTGTACAACCTTAAAATCCCAAACAACCTTTTCTTTTTGTATTTCATTGATGCGTATGATCTTGGAGTCTATTCCCATACGGTCATACCCGTTGGCCTCCATTAAAATTTCATAATATTCCGGTACGTACCCGAACGTTTTTACCATGGTTTTTTCCAATGTTTTTCGCAGTTCGGGATTGGTGAAATTCTTTAGTCCCTCATCGGCACCAATATCCCATAGCCCACCAAAAAGGTAAATTTTATTGGTGCCGGGGCCAGGGATTTTTGAGATAAACGTGTAATCCTTGTGGCCCTCGCTCGGGTTTCCGGTAGGGGTATAGGTAGTCTCTTTTCCACTTTTGGGATCGGTATATACCAAGCAGTAGTTATCGACGAAACTGTAGTCGGAATTATCGAAATAGCTTTGGAACATGCCTATGGTCTTGATCATTCCGACCACCACGATATTATGGTCTTGTAGTTCCACGGGATTGAATCGGGAAGCCGTCCTCAGCGAAAAACTGCGGTCGTGTGGGATAAAGGTCTGCGAAATATCCTTTATCCAAAAACTGCTATAAAAAGGCAGCATGGTAAAATTAAGGGTATTGGTCTTACTGCCCATACCGGCAGTGTTCATGTAGCGTTCGTAGTCCTCTTTAGAATTGATTTCCGGATCCCGTACCAAACGGCGATTATTGGTATTCGCATGATATTCGTTGAAAATGTAAAAATCGCCGATGACTACGGTCAACGGTACGTCGGTCGAAATGAGGTCCGACCAAAGTCCCGTGTCCTTCTGGCCCGTAGCGAGTCGCGTCAGTGCCGGAATTGCCCAGACCAAAGCCGATAGCACGAAAACCGTTACCGCCGGTATTACAAGATGTTTTGGTCTTATTTGTTTTGTCCAACCTTGGCTAGGTGCCTTTTTTTCAATGAACAATTTGTAGTTCCCCTTAGGTAAGAGCAAACGTTGCGCGTTATTGGACCCTATGGAATTATAATAGGTGTCGATTTTCTTTCGAAGATGATAAATGTATACCCGTATTAACGTGCTCTGGGAAGGGTCAAAGTTTTTTCTGCCAAAAATATCGAAAGCTATGGTACTCTCTTTTGGAATATTTCCGGAAATAGATGCCTTGGCAAGATAAAGTAACAGGCTCGAATAGGTAGAAGAGCCTTTCATGACCGATGAGGTGGCTATGCGTTGGGCCTCCTCTAAAAGTGCGTTTTCTCCCATAGGATCAAATTGTATTTCTGGTTCAATTAACGGTTAATAAACGGTTTTTAACTGTGATTTTATCAATTTAAGTAGATAAGTTTAAGAAAAATTCAAAAAATAGATGTTTTTGTCGAACTATTCTTAGTGTCGTGTAATCCTAATCATAGGATTGTTTGGCTTCGGAGACTAGGCTCGAAACACCTACTGCCTTAAATGTATTATCAAAAACCTTAAAATCATGAAAAAAACTACGTTAAAAATAGTACTCTTTTTTACGCTCTACTGTATTGTACACTTTATGGGAAGTGCACAGGACGATGTAGGTATGAATCTCGGAGATCCCAGAAGTGGTCTGGTCTTTGTCGATATCGTAAAAGATACGCGCGGCTTTCAGAAACCCGATAAAGTCGATGGAAAGTTTGTGGCTTCCGCAACGGACTCCGGAGGTTGGCCGACGGAAGATTTTGTTTTAACCTGTTTTGACCTACGTAACGGTAGAGGGTATGGTAGTGAAAACAGCCCCGCACAGGATCCAAATCCACCACGATTGAACGTCGATGGTATTTATAAGGCATCGTTTAAAGGTACTGCCGAACGCGTACGGGTGAAATTCGATGGCGAAATCCTTAACGAAAGTTATAATGCGGCTACAAATACCACGACCTTTGATATCGATTTTAGAACAAACCTTCCCGGACGCCCGTTTTTTCAAATAGAACTGATAGGAACAAAACGCAATCCTTCATCGGCTCAAAATACGGGCATCACGGATTTGAAAATCGTAAGGCCCGGTTATGAACTGGATACCGATCAGGTGTTTACCGATTTATGGCTGAACGCCATTGCACCTTTTAGTATTTACAGGTATATGGATTGGTCCCAAACTAACGGAAATGCTACATTTTCCAATCCGGATCAGGAATTGGGACCTTTGGAAATCAGCTGGAATCAGCGTAGGGTAGCTCGTGAAAACGATGCTACAACAATACGGGCCGGGTCCTTTGACAATAGGGGACTTGCATGGGAGACCATTATCGATCATATTAATATTACCGGAAAGGATGCCTGGATCAATGTACCGATCCATGCCAACGATAACTATGTCCGTAATTTGGCACGTCTGTTTAAAAACAGGTTGACCGCCGATATCACCCTATATGTGGAGTACAGTAACGAAGCTTGGAATTTTGCGGGGGCTTTTTCACAGACCGATTGGAATTTTCAAAAGGCGGTACAAGAAGCCAATAGCGGAAGCATCATCGCACAAGGTGCCAATGGTAACGATAACCTGTGGGCCGCGCGAAGAATGGCCAAACGAACTGTGGAGATAGGGCAGATCTTTCAGAATGAAGGAGTGGGAACGATAGGGGGTAACCTCAGACCGGTATTACAATATTTTGCCTCCGCACCCGGAAGTGCCGCAGCTGGAAGCCCTTTTTTGGCCACGGTGGCAATGGTGGCGTTTATTGAGGACAACTACGGTCCCGTAAATCAGTACATTTCATCGATTTCACGTACGGGCTATTTTGGAGCTGCAACTATCGATGCATTGCCCGAAGGGTCGAGCGTGGCCGAAATTCTTGAAGCGGCGGAAGCCGGCATTCCTTCGGATTATCAGGATTTTGGAGACTTTGCCTTGGAAAAAGGCTTGGAATTTTCGGTTTATGAGGGCGCTCCCGGCCACCGCGTGAACGCTACCAAAAATTTATTGAACAGGGTACGTGCGGAACGAACGGCGGAAATGGGGGAACTCATCAAGAAAAACTTCTATGATGGCTTCAAGGCCAACAATGGTGGTACCTTCATGTATTTTGCCTCCCATAAGTTTTACACCCAATCGGGTTTTTGGGGAACTACCGATATCATTACCGACCTAAACAGGGGATTCAAATATAAAGCATTGATCGATATTATCGATGGAACCCCATTTGACCGTAAACCGATAATCGCAACAAGTTCGCTGCCCGTGGGCCTGATAGGGGAGGAATACAATGCTGCCATTCGCGTCTCGGGAGGAGATTTGCCGATTACGCTACAACGCGTAGCAGGGCGTTTGCCCAATGGCCTTTCCATTTCCGCCGGAGCGATTTCGGGAACACCGACCCAAACGGGAAGTTTTACGTTTACGATTCAAGTCCAGGATGCTACGGGGGACAGGGTCTCAAAAGCGTTTACTTTACAGATCGGTGAGGTGATCGATATTGCCAGGGTTCCTACGGCCCCGGTTATCGATGGTGAAATCGATGATCTTTGGAACTCCAGGCCGGAATATGCCCTCAACAACGTACTGGTAGGTGGAAGTACGTCAAGTTCGGACTTTGCGGTACGCTTCAAAAGCGCCTGGGATACTACGGCGCTTTATTATTTGATAGAGGTTACGGACGAGTCGTTGATCAATGATTCCGAACAAGTGTTTCAGGACGATGGGGCCGAGCTCTATTTGGATATCGGAAATGATAAATTGGCGGTTTATGGCCCGGACGATTACCAGATACAATTTGGGTATGACGACGATGAGGTCGTTATAGGGAAAGGGCTGCCCATTGCCAACATTCAAAAATCTCAAGTACGAACGGCCAATGGCTATCGAATCGAGTTTTCCATACCATGGAATTCCCTTAATGCTACGGTGGCAGAGGGAACATTGTTAGGTTTTGATGTACACGCCCAGGACGATGATGATGGTGGCGACCGCGATACCAAAGTTTCCTTCAACGCAATAACCGATGTCTCATTTCGGGATCCTTCCAGCTTTGGCATAGCACGTTTGACGGGAGACGGCGATGTACCTCCTAATGAGTCGGAATATTTTTATATACAACAAAAAGTTTCGGGGGAGTATTTGCGGCCCGCAAGTCGGTTTGTAGGTGCTAAAATGCGCGTATTGCCGAAAACGGACAGTGATTTCTTTTTATGGCGTAAGGTAGCGGTTCCGGGAAGCTCCGAATACTTTTTTTTAGAGAATAAGGGAACCGGTCATCGGTTTCGTCCGGTAGCGGATAATCGGGGCGAAGGCACTGCCATACGCTATAGTGTAAACGCCGCAATGGAGGCAAAACAAAGTTTCTTGGAAGGTACGGCCGTGCAATGGGCATTAGTGGATATTCCAAATGATACCTATGGATATCTGGTCAATAGACAGGCCACCGGTTTTCATGTTCGGGCCCGGACCAATACCAATAGGGATTTGGTACTTAAGCCGGATACGTGGAGAGGCGACCATACCAGATGGCTTTTTGAACCGGCAAACGCTAGGCCCGATACCATCAATGCCGTGGCAAATGTAGAAGATGTATCTGAACAAGCAAATGGAACGGAAGAACCGGAAATATCCTATTTTCCGAATCCGGTACGATCTACGCTATACCTCACTGGAAATGCAGTGGGTAAAGTTTACGGAATCTATGATTTGAACGGGAAACTTATGGTAACAGGTACCTTTGCAGAGGGCAATGTAACGCGTATCGATCTTAGTAAGCTGAGCCAAGGTATTTATATCGTTCAAACGGGAAAGAAACGTTTTAAAGTGATAAAGGAATAGTATTGATTAGCTATTTGATGGGGATTCCGGTCGTATATCGTGGCCGAATCCCCATCATTCCTTTAAAATCGTGGTCGCCAACTTACGGATGGTTTCCAATAGCAGGGACAGGTGGGCATACGTAGTAAGGGGATTCATGATAGTAGTCCTTAAATAGTGCACTGTTCTAAGTTTGGTCTGAACAATATAAAATGTACCATCTTCCAGTAGTTTTTGACGTATTTTCTCGTTTAGTGCATTCAGGTCTTGCATTTCCATTACAGGGTCGATATACCGAAAACAGACAATGTTCGAAACGGGCGTGACCGCCAATTCAAAATCCGTTTCCTTTTCGATCATTTCTCCAAATAACCTTCCCATATCATACAAACGGGTAAGATAATCGTCGAAAATGGATTCCCCATATAGCTTTAGCATACTGTACCAGTGAATGCTCATCATGTTTTTGGTACACTCGAACGTACGCTTTCCGGAGTTATACCAATCTTCATGATCTTCATGCGTCAAGAGGTAATCGGCCTTTTGACTAAAGGTGGCATTTGCGTTTTTACCGTCCCTCATGAGAAGGGCGGTGGTAATCGTTGGCATCATCATCATTTTATGGCCATCGATCACTACGGAATCGGCCTGGTCGATTCCCGAAACCGTATGCGCGTATTTTTCGGAAAAAATGGCCGCTCCGCCATGGGCACCGTCAACATGGAACCATAGATCATATTTTTCCGAAAAGGCGGCAATGGCGTCTAAATCGTCATAGACCCCGGTAGCGGTGGAAGGGGCGCTTCCAACAATAGCAAAAACATGAATCCCTTTTTTTAAGGCGTTTCGGTAGGAGCTTTCCAACTGCGAAACGTCCATTTCATAGCCGTCCGTAGCTGGGATCTTTATAATCCCTTGTTCTCCCAGTCCCATTATTTTTGCGGCCCTATCGACACAGTAGTGTGCTTCTTCGCTTACGAGAATACCCAGTTGTTGGGAGTTTCCTTCGTTCCATACATCATGGGATATTTTTGCCTTTCGTGCGGACAAAAGGGCGGTGAGGTTGGCCAAGGTGCCTCCAGAGGTTAAAAATCCCCTCGCATTTGTATCAAAACCTATTTTTTTACATAGAATATCGGTTACCACCCGTTCTATGGCCGATGGTGCCATTCCCATTTCATAAATGGCCATTCCATTGTTCAAAAGCGAACTGATCATACCGCTCAGAGCGGTAAGCGGGGCCGTAGGACTGACCTGATGCCCAATATAGTGGGGATGGTGAACATATGTCGTGCGCGCTATCATATTCGAGAACATACTATCCACTTCGCCGTTTTTCAGAAAATCCTTCCAAAAACGGAGTTCTTCGTCCGGGGTATTCCAATGGATGGCACGGTGCGACTTTTCCGTTGTCTTATCTTCCAAATGATCGGCCAATTGGTCGATCAAGCGGTGTCCCCTTTCTCGAAATTTTTCCGAATCATATACGTTTTTCAAACCTTGCTCTTTCATGTGTTAAAAATAGTTGCTTGTATCTTGTAACACAAGTTTGATCGCAGCCTGATCAAAACGGTTGGGTTTTTGACGTTTTGGGTAACATACACTACAGAACTTCTAGCTATCTTATGGGGCGAATTGTAATTCAATTCAATTCAACGAAACGAACGAAGTTTTGAAGTTTAGGTGTTTCCTTTTTTTTATTTTTTTTTGCTATCAGGTTCTAGGGCAAAGTCCTACTGTGGTATGGACCCGGAAAGATGGTGGCGATCGCAACGAATTGGTGTTTTTTCAGAAATCGGTTATGCTGGAAGAAACACCTATAACAGCGAACCTGTATCTTTATACCGACTCTCGATATGCACTGTATGTCAATGGCACCTATGTCAACTTTGGCCCGGTACGATCTTTTCATGAACATCCCTATTATGACAGCTATGATTTAGCTCCATTGTTGCGCAAAGGGGAAAATTGTTTGGTGGTAAAAGCGCTGAACAATGGATTGGAAACCTACCAACTATTTGATTATCATGGTGGGTTTGCTGCATGGGGGGAAATAAAGACGCGGCAAAATCGAAAAATAGACCTGAGTTCTTTAGAATGGCGCTGTCGTACTTCCGAGGGATTTCAAAAAGATATGCCCCGTTTTTCTTTTGCCACCGGGGCCATAGAGAACTGGGACACCTCCAAGGATATGGGTTGGGACCATTGCAACTCTAAAGATGGTAATTGGCAAACGCCGGTTGTGGTCGGACCAAAAAAATGGGGTGTTTTTCAGGCCCGGCCCATACCAAAACTCACCCAGACCGAAATTGTAGCGGAGGCCGTCCGCGGACCTTTTCCGTTATTGGATACCGAAGACCTTTATTCCTTCAGAATTCCTACTCCTGACAGGAATGGGTTGGAATACAATACATCACAAAAAGCTATCGGATACACTTATTTGTTCAGCGAAACGGAAAAAAAGGTGAATTTAGGGCTGTGGTGGGGCGACTACTATTTGAACGGAAAACCGTTACCCCCAAATAATCTCGCCGAGGAGGCTACCTACAGGCGAAACCATACTGGGCAACTTCATAAGGGATGGAACCTGTTGGTCGTAAAATATAGCATCATTTGGGGGTCTTGGGATTTTTATTTGGCCGTCCCAAAAAAGGAACGGATAACGGTATCAGCGGAAAGAAAGAAAGCGGGGACGAATTGGTTCAAGACCTTTTTACCACAAAATAGTAAAAATCAACGTGTTTATGATGCGATGGACCTTGCTAAAACGGAGCTATCCCTAGAGGAAGTCTTCAATACGGAGTTTATCGACCACCCCAAAAGCATTACCGCAAACCATCCGGTGCGGGACATGGTATGGAAAACACCTGGGAAGGTGAAAAGTAGGGATTCAATTGTCGAAAAAGACCAAGCACGGAGTTTTAAACTTGCGGCCCAGGGAACGGGACTCCAATATGAGATGGAAGAGACCCAGTTGGGCCGTTTTTTCGTTGAAGGCGATTTTCCCGAGGGAACGGTGATCGATATTGGTTTTAGCGAAGAAAAGCATGCGAATGGCGGCCCATGGTTATACAAACGTTTTCAAGTAGCGGCGGGGTTACGTATCATAGCCGATGGCGTCGCCCGACGATACGAATCGTTTAAACCCTATGGTGCCAAGTACCTTCAACTGAATCTCTATGGCCCGGAAAATGCGGTAACGGTCGAGAAGGTAGGAATGGTACGGCAGGTATATCCTTTTCAAACGATAGGGCGTTTTGAATGTAACGATTCTGTAGTCAATAAAATTTATGGCGCAGGTTGGAGAACGTTACAGCTTTGTGCCGAAGATTCCTATACCGACACCCCTTTTCGCGAACGTGGGCTCTATGCCGGCGATATGCTTCCCGAACTGGCAATAACTATGGCCATGAGCGGTGATATGCGCCTTGCCAAACATTCCTTGGCCGTCTTTCAGGACATGTACAAAGAAGAGATGCGCGACGGCAAACAGAACCGGCATAACGACTTTCCCTTGATAACCCTGTTGACGGCAGACTACCTGAAGCAATACACCGGGGATAGTACCTTGGCCAAAGATTACTATGAAAACTACGCTTCGCTTTTAAAGCAGCATTTGGCTCGAAAAGGTACTTGGGGACTCGTACATGCCGATCGGGTTTTTATCGAGTGGACCGATTTGAATAAAGAAGATGCCTATATGACGGCATTCCAGGCACTTTTGGTAAAGAGCTTAAGAACGATTGCGAACTGGGCGAGTGAACTCGGTAAAGTTTCGGACGCGCGCTTTTTTAATAAGGAAGCCGATATGTTGACAACGGCAATCAACACTCATTTATGGGATGCGGACAGAGGGATGTATATCGATGGGGTGAAAGATAACAACAAGATTGTGGATCATCATTTGACCAGTAGTATCTGGCCTGCGTTTTTTGAGGTCGCCGATACCGCACAGATAACGGCTATTTTAAGCAACCTCAAGAAAGAGTTGGGCACGATCGGAACAGTATCCCGAAAAAGAAAGATTACTCCGTACAGCTCTTTTTACTTGTTCGCCTTGCTGTATCGGCATGAGGAAATCGCTACGGCCGATGCTTTTTTAAAACGCCATTGGGCCCCTATGGCAGAGCATTCCGCCAGACCGACTACCTGGGAAAATTTTGACATCCAAGGAAATCAAGGTACTTCTAGCCACGCCTGGAGCGGCCATCCGACCTATTTTTTGGCGACAGCCGCATTGGGAGTGCAATTGGGCTGGTACCAAAACCTAGATCGGGAGATTATCCAAATCTCACCACAATCCTCACACTTGGAATGGGCCAAAGGTACGGTGATGCATCCGACAGGACCCGTTACGGTATCATGGAAAGTTGTAAACGATGAATTGCATTTGCGCTATAACGCGCCCAAGGGAAAAAAAGTTAAGATAACCCCAAAGGGTCGGCTGGGAAAATTATCTTTGAAAGTCGTTCATGACAACGACTTGAAGCCCACAAAATAGGTTCTGTGAAATTTATGATTTCTACTATTACAAAGGTAATCCGTTAGTTAAGGAAGTGAAAAAAAATGGAGTTCATCGAACATGTCCTGTAATAACGCTTTTTGGGCTTCGGTATAGTAAAACATGTCGATACTTAAGGAAAACCCATTGATTTCGGTAAAATACGTAATAATGTGTTTGTTCTTTCCGCCCATTAATGTGAACATCGTTTGCTGTTCTGGCCCGCCAAAGCTTTCCATACCATGGTACTCCCGAAAAGAAACACCGGATATTTCCTTAGTTGTTGGGGAACGGTACCCGGGATGGTGGAGGTTTTGGAATTGTTCTTCATAGGCAGCGGCCGAAGCTCCCGCTAAATTATGCACACGAATACTTAGTTGGTAGTCCGCGCCGAAGCGCTCCCTTTTTGATCTTTCACTATGATATGCGTTCCACTCCGCTATGGAATTGGTTTCCTTGAACGACTTCATAAAATCAATTTTTTCCAGTTCAGGTTCAATAATCACTAAAGTGAGGTCTTCGATCATACTCGCTTTTTGTGGAACCGCATTGACGGAATCCGTTATTTGAAAGCCGGTTTTTAGGTAATCGTACCTTTTGTAGATAGCGTTATGCCCTTTTGGAACCGATAAGCGGAACGCAAAAAAATCGTTACAGTATTCCATACCCTCCACAGTACCGTAATCCATATAAACCGGAACAGTGTTTTCGGTTAAAGTAACTTTTGGTCGGGATACATGCAAATTGTAAAGATAATATACCAAACTGCCGATACAGATCAGTATGGTTCCAATGGTGAGTACTCTAATGGTCGGATCTTTTCGTTGTGTGGTCATAGGTGGTAATATAGTAGATTTCCACAACTAAAAACACCCCGGATTTCCGTAAAAAAACCACCCTGGAAAGAGTGGTTTTTTGGTACTTGTATGGAAAATGGTAGTACTATTCGAATAATAGCGGATACGTTGCTTAGTTCAAACTGTTCGAAGTGGTAATCACACTTTCTGCGGCATTGATTACTTTGGCATGGCTGGAGCTTGCAAATTGAATGCCCATGCTGCTCACCGTCGACTTCATTTGGTTGTAATCCTTTGGTGTTTTCACCATTTCCTTTAGATTTCTACTTTCTCGGATATAGGTATCCAAGTTGGAATAAAAAATGACAAAGGGAGCGGGCCTGCTGATGTTCATTTCAGCTTTTAACCTTTTTGGGTCTTTTGATAGTTCTTTAAAAGCGTTATAGTGTTCGATAACCGCGGCTAATGATTTGTCATACGCCTCGAAGTCGATATTTTCATATCCGTCATAGGGCAGTTCATATAATGGTGTGGTATGTTGTTTTATGCTCGACAACAACATCCCACGGGCATATAAAAGATCAAGTCCTTCTTCCTTATAGGAAGCCATTTCCTCGCTGAATAGCTTTGCATCTATTTTTTGGAGTGCTTTACCCAATTGGTCGCTAGCGTCCAAATATTCTTTTAGGTGCTCGTTTACCTGGGGGTACAATTTTGAAGATGTTTCAAAATCGTCCTCAAGATAGGACTGCAGCTTATAGTAATCCGATAGTTTTTCCAAAGGTCCTTTTAGGGCATTGTACGAAGCGACCAATTTTTTTCCCAACCCATCCAATTCGGAAATGACGGGCTCTTTCTTTAGCATCGACTCCAAACGGTCGATATAGGAGTCGCCGTTTACTGAGGGCACATAATAACGGTCTTGTTTTTTTTGGGGTTTTCCCGTTGCAGGGTCGTGCAAGTCGGTAACCCGGGTGTACGCTTCTTCCACCCTTGGGCTAACGTTGTTCCAAACGGCGATATATTCGTTGTATTTATTGATATAGGCCTGTCTGGAATCGACACCTGTTTCGCTTAGGATTTCATCGGTGGATGTCGCAGATGATTTTGGTGTTTCTTTACAGGATATCGTGCCCATTAAAACTGTAGCCACGATACCAAAACGGATGATTTTCATAAGTGTTGCTATATTGGTTTATTTTTTGCTCCAAAGGTACATCCTGTGCCGTATATGGGACTACTGTTTGTGGTTAAAAAGTCCTCCCTTAAAATAGGGATAGGGATAAAAAAAACCGCCCCAATGTTGGAGCGGCCTTTCCTTCCGATTCAAACAGAATTCAATCCGAATTAGTCAAAGGTATACCCGTTGTCCGCAGCTACCTTGTCGGCAATTTGAGTGCGCAAGGCTACTACGTTCGGGTTATTGGTATATTTTGTGAAACGCTTGAGGCCCATGAGCATCATGCGTTGTTCATCGCCTTCGGAAAAGGAAACTATGGCTTCTTTTCCCTTGCGAATTACAATGTCTGTAGCTTCGTAAAGGTACAGTTTTGCCATTGCAATTTGTGTGGCTTGGGAAGCTTCCCCAAAGCGCTTGGCGTTTTTCTCGGTTCTAAGAATGGCGGATTCGGCCATATAGACTTCAATTAAAATATCGGAGGCGGCCATCATCAGCTGCTGATTCTTTTCAAGTTCCGGACCAAACTTTTGAACGGCGCTACCTGCTACCATCAGGAACACTTTTTTCAAACGTGTTACCAAATCTTTTTCTTCTGCAAAAAGCTCGGAAAAATCCGGAGCATCGAATGATGGGATTCCCATCAATTCTTCTCCTACCGCGGTAGCCGGACCCAATAGGTCTACATGGCCCTTCATCGCTTTTTTGACCAACATTCCTACGGCCAACATCCTATTGATTTCGTTGGTTCCTTCGTAAATACGGGCGATGCGCGAGTCCCTCCACGCCGATTCCATGGGAGTATCGGCACTGAAGCCCATTCCGCCGAAAACCTGAATTCCCTCGTCCGTGGTCGTCTGGCAGTCTTCGGAAACCGCCACTTTTAAAATGGAACACTCGATAGCATATTCCTCAACGCCTTTCAGTTCTGCTTCTTGATGTGAATTTCCTTCCGCTTCTCGAATCGCGATACGGTCTTCGATATTTTTCGCGGCACGGTAACTGGCCGATTCCCCAACATAGGCGTTGGTCGCCATAGTGGCAATTTTGGCCTTAATGGCCCCAAAATTAATGATCGGGGTTTTGAACTGCACGCGTTCGTTGGCATACTTTACCGCTTCCGTGATTACACGGCGTTGCGCGTCCAAACAGGCCGCGGCCAGTTTGATACGTCCTACGTTAAGGGCGTTCATTGCTATTTTAAATCCATTTCCGCGTTCGGAAAGCATGTTTTCTACCGGTACCTTGGTGTCACTAAAAAACACCTGTCGGGTAGAGGAGGAGTGGATTCCCAATTTTTTTTCCTCATCTCCTAAGGAAATACCGTTACTAGGGTCGTTTTCGACTATAAACCCGGTAATATTCTTATCATCTCCAATCCGTGCGAATACAATGAACAGGTTACAAAAACCGGCATTGGATATCCACATTTTTTGTCCCGAAATGGAGTAGTGCTTACCATCTTCTGAAAGGACAGCCTTTGTTTTACCCGAGTTTGCGTCCGAACCCGCTCCGGGTTCCGTCAAACAGTAGGCTCCGAACCACTCTCCGGTCGCCAATTTTGGCACGTACTTTTGTTTTTGCGCTTCGTTTCCGTACAGGGTGATGGGCATGGTACCGATTCCCGTATGGGCGCCGAACGCCGTGCTAAAAGATCCCGTAGCACCGGAAATATAGTCGCATACGAGCATCGTAGACACAAATCCCATTCCCAAACCACCGTAAGCCTCCGGAACGGCGATGCCCAAGAGTCCCAATTCACCAGCTTTTCGCATGGTTTCTTCGGTAAAGGCGTAGTCTTTGTTTTCAAAACGTTCCCATTCCGACCAAAGTTCGCGGTCTACAAACTCTTTGGTACTTTCCCGCATCATTTGTTGTTCTTCGGAAAGGTCTTCCAAAGTGAATACATCTTCGCATTGTGTTTCTTTTACGAGGAATTGTCCACCTCTAAGAATGTCTTTTTGCATCGTTTCTGTGCTCATAATAAACTAGTATTAAGTATTTAGTAGAAAGTATTGAGAGAATCTGATTAAATTCTTTGTACCCAATACTAACATCTGATAGCTATTAATTCAAAAATTCAAATATCCCTGCCGCACCTTGTCCGGTTCCTACGCACATGGTCACCATTCCGTATTTGCCCTGCATGTTCCGTTGTCGCATTTCGTCAAAAAGTTGTACGGAGAGTTTGGCCCCGGTACATCCTAGGGGGTGTCCCAATGCAATGGCCCCTCCGTTCACGTTAACGATATCTTGGTTCAAATCCAGTTCTCGAATTACGGCAAGGGATTGGGAGGCAAAGGCTTCGTTCAGCTCGATCAATTCTATTGCATCTTGCTTGAGTCCGGCTTGTTTTAACGCTTTGGGAATGGCAGCTACGGGGCCGATACCCATTATTCTTGGCGGTACCCCTGCAGCGGCATAATTGACCAAGCGTGCAATGGGCTCCAAATTCAATTCTTTTACCATCTCTTCGCTCATAACCATTACAAACGCGGCACCATCGCTCATCTGGGAAGAATTACCGGCGGTAACGCTGCCTCCTGCGGCAAAAACAGGGCGCAGCTTGTTCAATACTTCTACTGAAGTTCCTTTTCTAGGACCTTCATCCTTGGTTACAGTGTAAGTTTTGGTAGCCCTTTTTCCATTACCATCAATGTAGGTTTGCTCCACTTCAATCGGTACGATCTGTTTTTGAAAACGGTCTTCGGCCTGTGCCTTTAACGCCTTCATATGGGAATCGTAGGCAAATTGGTCCTGGTCCTCACGGGAAACCTTATACTCATTGGCGACCGCTTCAGCAGTATTTCCCATACCCCAATAATAATCTTCATGCCCTTCACTGACCAAATCATAGTTTAATTCGGTCTTGTAGCCCGTCATGGGAACGGAACTCATACTTTCGGCTCCCCCGGCGATGATACAATCGGCCATACCGGCCTGAATTTTGGCTGTGGCAATGCCGATCGTTTCTATTCCCGACGAACAAAAACGGTTGACGGTAACTCCGGGAACATCGACAATATCGAGTCCCATCAATGAAATTAAACGGGCCATGTTCAACCCTTGGGATCCTTCCGGCATGGCATTGCCGACAATGACATCGTCGATTCGCTTTTTGTCGAAATTGGGCAGTTCTTTCATCATGTATTCAATGGTTTCCGCTGCGAGCTCATCGGTTCTCTTGAAACGAAATACTCCCTTGGGCGCTTTTCCCACCGCTGTTCTGTATGCTTTTACTATATAGGCTGTTTTCATATTTGGTACTTAGTAGTCAGTACAAAGTAGTTAGTACTGATTCGTTTTTAATAATGTTTTTATTAAGCTGTAGTTCATTTTTTGCACTTCTTTTACACGCTCTATTATTGGTGACACTTTGCTTTCTTCAACAAAGTTCAATCGATGTGATAAAACCAATTGCGTTAGAAGTTCGTTTGATGAACCGTTTGCCATTCCTAGGAAATTTTTGAACTCCCCATTTGTATTTCTTCCCGCACCTTCTACAATATTCGATGGAACAGAAATCGCACTCCGCCGTATTTGGCTGGTGAGTCCATACTTCTCTTCTTTGGGGAACAGTGCCGATAATTCATAGACCATTTGGGCTATTTGCATAGCTTTCTCCCAAATTTTTAAGTCTTCAAATTGATGCATGGTCTTAGTTCGTTCTTAATACTAGATACTAACTACTTAATACTAAGTACTAGTTTCTTAACGGTTTCCCCGTCTTCAACATATGCTGAATACGTTCCAGTGTTTTCTTTTCGCTACAAAGCGATAAAAAGGCTTCCCGTTCCAGATCTAGCAAATATTGCTCGTTTACACGAGTAGGCTCCGATAAATCGCCCCCGGCCATTACATAGGCCAATTTGTTGGCAATTTTCTTATCGTGCTCGCTGATGTAATGGCTCGCTTCCATGGAATCGGTCCCTACCAAGAACATGCCCAAAGCCTGTTTTCCCAGTACTTTGATATCCTTTCGTTTTGGTGGTTGGGTGTAGCCCGCTTCCGCCATCAACTTGGCATGTGCTTTGGCCGTAGCAATTTGACGGTCCTTGTTCACTACCACGATATCCTTGCCGGGCTGTAAGATTCCAAGATCAAATGCTTCGTAAGCGGATGTGGATACCTTGGCCATACCGATGGTCAAGAAATACTCTTGCAATACGTTTAGCTCAACATCGTTTTTCTTAAAGGTGTCCTGAGCGCGAACTGCGAATTCTTTAGATCCACCACCGCCGGGGATAACTCCCACACCAAATTCGACCAAACCAATGTAGGTCTCCGCTGCTGCTACTACTTTATCCGCATGCAAGGATAGTTCACAACCACCGCCAAGGGTCATCCCATGGGGTGCCGATACGGTGGGAATTGAAGAGTAGCGCATGCGCATCATGGTATCCTGGAACATTTTAATGGCCATATTCAACTCGTCATACTCCTGCTCAACGGCCATCATAAAGATCATTCCGATGTTGGCGCCAACCGAAAAATTAGCGGCTTGGTTCCCTACCACCAATCCTTGATGGTCTTTCTCGGCCAGGTCGATGGCCTTGTTCAAACCGGCAAGTACATCCCCGCCGATGGTATTCATTTTGGATTGGAATTCAACGTTCAAAATGCCATCACCGATATCTTCGATGACCACTCCGCTGTTTTTAAAGACTTCGTTCGACTTTCGAATATTGTCAAGAATGATGAACGCATCCTGTCCAGGGATTTTCTCAACTGCTTTCTTGGGTATGTCGTAGTAGTAGGTAGCGCCTTCTTTTACTGCATAAAACGACTTTTGGCCCGAAGCCAACATTTCGGCCACCCAAGGAGCGGCTTCCGCATTTTCGGCTTTCATTATCGCCAAACCTTCTTCTACGCCGATAGCGTCCCAAATTTGAAACGGACCATGTTCCCAACCAAAGCCGGCCTTCATGGCGTCGTCAATTTTGTAGAGCTCATCGGTGATTTCGGGAATCCTGTGCGAAACATAGGCAAACAGCGCCGCAAAACTTTTTCTGTAAAATGCTCCCGCTTTGTCCTTTCCTCCGACAAGTACCTTGAACCGGTCCACCACGTTATCAATGGTCTTGGTCAGTTCGAGGGTCGCAAACTTCGCACTTTTCTTGGAGCGATAGTCCATGGTGTCCAAATCGAGTGTAAGGATTTCGGTTTTCCCATTGGCTCCTTTTGACTTTTTATAAAAGCCTTGGCCCGACTTACTGCCCAACCATTTGTTTTCTATTAAGGTGTTGATGAAATCGGGCAGTTGGAACAGCGCGTGTTGCTCGTCATCCTTACAATTTTCGGCTATACCATTGGCAACGTGCACCAAAGTATCCAAACCGACCACGTCCACGGTCCTAAAGGTGGCCGATTTGGGACGGCCGATTACCGGTCCGGTCAATTTATCGACCTCTTCTACGGTCATGCCCATATCCTTGATCATGTGAAAAAGGCTTTGGATACTGAAAATACCGATGCGATTTCCGATAAATGCCGGAGTGTCCTTGGCAACGACCGATGTTTTTCCCAAGAATTGTTCTCCATAGCCATTCAGAAAATCAAGTACTTCCGGTGCCGTTTGTGGTCCAGGTATTATTTCGAATAGTTTTAAGTATCGGGCAGGGTTGAAGAAGTGCGTTCCGCAGAAATGTTTCTGAAAATCATCACTACGGCCCTCGCTCATAAATTTGATCGGAATACCAGAGGTGTTGGATGTAATTAGGGTTCCCGGAGTACGGTGTTTTTCAAGATTTTCAAAAACGGTCTTTTTGATATCCAACCGTTCAACCACCACTTCTATGATCCAGTCTACCTTGGCTACCTTGGCAATATCATCCTCTAAATTTCCGGTAGTGATCCTGTGGGCAAAGTTCTTATGGTAAATAGGGGAGGGTTTCGATTTTAAGGCCGCCGTCAACGCATCGTTTACCAGACGGTTGCGTACCACTTTATCCTCCAAGGTCAACCCTTTTGCCTTTTCCTTGTCACTTAACGCTCTTGGAACGATATCCAACAGTAAAACTTCTACGCCGATATTGGCAAAATGGCAAGCGATACCGCTTCCCATAATTCCGGAACCAATGATCGCTACTTTTTTGATATGCTTGTTCATCTAATGTGTTAAGATTAATTAGTTGTTTCCGTGATATGTATCTTTTTTTCTATTACCAAAGTGTTGATCGTTTCCATTACTTCAAAAAAGCAATGTAGCTGTTCCTCGGTGATATTATTTCTTACGACTTCATTAAACCGAAGTACAACATCTTTTGAGTCCTTTCTTTTCTCCAAACCAAACTCGGTAAGGTGGATCAGTACGCCCCGACCATCTTTTGGATTCGGTTTGCGCTGTATAAGGCCTTTCTCCTCCATACTTTTCAATATACGGGAAAGGCTGGTCGCTTCCATTCCCATTTTAGGCCCCAAGGCCGTTGAAGGGGTCCCTGTTTTGGGATCGATACTCAATAAGGTAAATCCTACCGCCATTGTAGAACCGAATCCTTTGGCCTCTTCATTGTACATTCTGGCCACTGCTTGCCACGTAGCCCTAAGGGCATAATCAATCGTTATATCTTTCATCATATTCGTTGTGGAAGTCCAAATATAGCAAAAATTTATTATGCATGCATAATAAATTTTTGAAAATCCGATAAAATGAAAACGAAATATTCTTGTAAGAAGGGGAGAACCGATTCCCTTGAGGTGAAGAAATCGTTTTGATGGCTAAAAGTCTTGTGCTACTCCCTACGGCGTTTGATCTCGGCTTGAAATAGCGCTGCGATCAATGCAGGAAAAATACTCAAGGGCCCTAGCACCGTGGGAACCATAAAAATTAAGGGTGTGTTTTGGTCGTCGGTTTCCAAACCATAAAAGCAAAAGCCTAAAATACCCAACATTAAAACTAGAGCAAATAAGCTCATCACCAATAGTAGGGTAGTTCCTTTTTTATGCTGTTCCGTTGTACGGTACTTGAATGTAATTCTCATTGGTCACCATCGTTAACGGAAAAGACCCGCTTTAGTGCAAGCCTTTCTTGAGGGTACTCGGAGCTACAATTCTTTAATAAGTCGGCAGTCGCACTTGGCGGTCTGCAGTTTTTAAAGGTTACCGAACATCTTTTGCTGTCGGTGGTCCCAAATGGGTGCCGCAACCGATAGCTTGTTGTAAATCAATGTCCGTAGATATCGTTATAGAGCGACATGTATTTTTCCTTGATTATTTTTCTGCGAAGCTTCATAGTAGGGGTCAAATGGCCTTCGGCGATGCTCCATACGTCCGGGGTCAATCGGAATTGTTTTACTTTTTCCCATTTGGCAAAATCTGCATTTGCCAGATCTACCTCCTCCTGAAATTTGTTGAGTACATTTTCGTTCAGGATGATATCGGAGTTTTCACTGATGGTAATATTATTGTCTTTTGCCCATTCAAAAAGATATTCAAAATCGGGCTGTATGAGCGCTGCAGGCATTTTTTCCCCTTCACCGACAACCATAAGTTGTTCGATAAAACGGGACTGCTTGAACCTGTTTTCCAATAATTGGGGCGCCACGTACTTTCCTCCGGAAGTCTTGAACATTTCTTTTTTACGGTCCGTAATTTTAAGGAAGCCGTCCGAATCGATTTCTCCAATGTCTCCCGTATGGAAATACCCGTCGATCATGACCTCTGCCGTTTTTTCAGGGTCTTTGTAGTAGCCCATCATCACCTGTGGCCCTTTTGCACAGATTTCCCCGTCATCCGCAATTTTTATTTCCGTTCGGTCCAACAACTTTCCAACGGTTCCGATACGCATTCCGTTGTTACGGATATCGTTTACGGACAATACCGGGGAAGTCTCGGTAAGCCCATAGCCTTCCATGACCCCAAACTCCGCTGCATTAAAAATACGGGCCAAACGCGGTTGCAAGGCGGCACTTCCCGAGGATATCAGTGACAAGTTGCCACCCAATCCTTCTTTCCATTTACTGAAGATCAGTTTCCTGGCAAGTCCCAATTTTCGTTCGTACCACCATCCGTTTTTTCCATACGGTTCATATTTTAATCCGAGGTCGACCGCCCAGAAGAACAGTTTCTTTTTGATACCGGTCAAGGCCGTACCCTTTGCTATTATTTTGTCATATACTTTTTCCAGAAGCCTTGGAACTGCCGTCATTACATGGGGTTCGGTCTCCTTTAGATTGTCGCTGATCTTGTCCATCGACTCGGCATAATAAATGGTTACCCCGGCATATTGATAGAGATAGACCATCATCCGTTCATAGATATGGCATACCGGTAGAAAACTCAAACATTTTGTTTTTCCGTAGTTTATGGCCAAACGTTTGGCACTTTCAATGGCGTTGGAGACCACATTGTTATGCGAAAGCATAACGCCCTTGGGCCGCCCTGTGGTTCCCGAGGTGTAGATCAACGTGGCCAAATCTTCCGGTTTTACGGCCGCCTTTCGTTGTTCCACTTCCTCCTGGTTCGACTGGTCTTCGCCCAAAGCCAATACTTCCTCCCAGTTTGGGCAATCAGGAAGTTGGTCAAAAGAATAGACCGCTTTCAATGATGGAACCTTGTCCTGTACCGCTTTTACCTTCCGATATACTTCTTGGCAAGAGACAAAACAATGTGTCGACTCCGAATGGTTCAGCACGTAGGCATAGTCGTCTTCCGAAATGGTCGGGTATATGGGAACGTTCTGGGCACCGATTTGCAAAATACCGATGTCCATAATGTTCCATTCGGTTCGGTTGGTCATGGAAATCAGTGCGATTTTGTCGTTCGCTTTCACGCCCATACGAAGTAGTGCCCTACTAATGGTATTGGCCTTGTTTAGATACTCCTGGTTAGAGGTCGCTACCCATTCGCCGTTATACTTCGTAACCAATGCTTCCTTGAGGTTGTATTGCTCCAAGGCGTAATAGGGAAAATCGAAAAGTCTGGTGATATTTTGCATACTTAGTTTCTGATAGGTTATTGCAAAATAGGAAAAGAAGGTTGGATTTGTTACGGATCTATGAAAAATTTATATCTCAAATCGTCAAATTGTGAATAGACCAAGCTTTTTTTGATAGAAAACCACGTTACATTTCGGGTTTTTTCAGCTCGTCCACAATAAAACGTCATTTATCGTGTTCTAAATGCTGTTTGACTTAATGTAGGAAAAAACCTATAAAATATTTCCTATGTTAGCACAAATAACCCTAAATCTTACTTTATGAATCAGACCTATACTCCATTATTACTTTGGTTTCGACAGTCGAAACTTTTCACATTGTTGTGCTGCGGTATCGGTTTGGGCGCGTATGCCCAATCGGAACCTTTTCAGTGCGATTACAATGCATACCTCTTCCAGTACAACGACATTTATGCTCTAGATCTTGCTTCGGGCAGCGCCTACTTGGTGGCCGAGGATATCACGAGCGGAAACGTAAATGCAGCGGCTTATAATAGCGCGGACGGTTACATCTGGGGATATCTTTCCACCCCTGCAAAGACCATTGTACGCATCGGGAAAAACTTTCAGACCGAATCGTACAATATTCCGGAACTTCCCGATTCCAACAACAAATATGTAGGCGATGTCAGTATCGACGGTATATATTACCTAAGATCGGGCTCTTCCACCTATTATTCCATTGATTTAAATCCAGAATCCAATACCTACCTGGAGTTTTTGAACAGTCATGTGCTCAATAAGAGTATCAGTGTTCACGATTGGGCCTTTAATGCTGTGGACGGTAAACTTTACACTGTTGAAAAAAATACCAACCACTTGTACCGGATTACTGCGGATACCGGTGATGTGGAGGATTTGGGAGAAGTTCCCATTTTGTCGGGACTTAACTATACCTATGGGGCAGTCTATTTCGACGCGGACGGTAACTTTTATGTATCCGCGAACCAGACTGGTTCGGTCTATATCATTTCCAACGTACAAAACGCGGTGGTGAACGGTATCAGTTCGAACATTTTTGCTTTTGGTCCTTCTAGTTCGTTGAACGATGGTGCGCGCTGCCCTACCGCACCCGTTCCCCAAGAAGATTGTATCAACGGTTTGGACGATGATGGTGACGGATTGGTCGACTGTGACGACCCTTCCTGTTCCGGTGTAAGTAGTTGCCCGGTAATTACCCCTACTTCCAGTGGTAATAACGGAGGTTTGGAAAGCAACGATCGTTTGGCCGGAGTCATCGGAAGAAGAAATTATCAACGGGCCAAAAGAGGATATCGTTTTGATAACCTGACGGCAAAACAGGTCAGGAAAAGCAAATCGTACAAAAAAGCGGGGAAATATTCAAAAAACAATATACCGCTAGCTACACTGGTGCCGCTTGGCGTAATTGGTGAAACGGAAACGGTGGAATCCACACCGACCGATTTATTGAACCTTACCAATGCATCGGAAATTTATACTGTCGATTATTTGAAAAATAAAGAAACAAAGGGTGCTCTTATGGTGATCAAGACCGAAAATGGGGTATACGAGCATAGTAAGTTCATCTGTGATCGTTTTCTGGGAGCGGAACTTTTATCGGTCTCCACGATCAACATTCAAGAGCATTCTTTTATCAAATCCATTATCAAACAAGCCGATGGCAGTATAGAGTACGTACTGATGCTCTCCGCCCGTTTGAACGGGGACAATCAGTTTGTGGTGGAATCGCACTGGAACATCGATGCCTATGAGAAAGGCGCGGCTTTTTACAATTTTCAGGTATGGGCCAATTCCGTGGATGACCTAGTGACGCTGGGCGAAGAAATTTTGGCCCTTTTGGCCGTAAATGCCCCGATAACCGATTACAAGGCCTCCACACCGCCACCGGTGTTCGTAAAGTCGGCACGGTATCGTAACGGTAGTCTTGAAATGGAGTTGGTCAATACCAATAAGAGTAATGCGATTCGCATGGAGGGCGGTATGAAACTGACGGAAACCAGTACTTCGGAGACCATCCGTTTTGAAAAGTCGTTAGCGGGCTATCTGGATTCGGTACGCGTTGATACCGGTGCATTGTTCGATTTTGGCTTTCGCATCCAAAATGAAAAAGGGGACACCCCGGACGACCTTTTTGTGGCCGATGCCCCTTGGGGACTGGACGCATCCTATAATACCAGCACCGCAAAGATTTTTGAGATACTGCCAAACGAAGAGGCGTATCGGGGCGATGGGTATCGTGTAGAACGGAACGTTCATTTAGAAGGGACCACCAACGATTACTTGGGGGTATACCGCGCCTTGAGTCCACGTTTTGCTCCAGTAGACCTATCCGCTTTTCAACATTTGGTTTTTGAAGCTTCCGGAACGGGACAACTACAGGTAAAACTGCTTAAGGGTAACGGAATGGCCTACCGTACCACGGTCCAACTATCCGATGCGAAAAAGGTATATACCCTTTCGGCGGAATTGTTCAAGTCGGACGCCAATGAGATAGCGGATTTTAAGGACTTGAAAGTAATATCGTTCGAACTTCACGCCAAAAACGGTACGGATGAGGAAAAGAAAATAATGCTTGAAGATGTGGAATTTGCCAACTTTGATACTACCAATGACTTTATTTTGGCCGATACCAAAAAGTCGATTTTGATGCCAAATCCGATGAGCCGGTCCAGTATCCTTTATTTTTATGAGGATACGGCCGCTACCTATACTTTTGAGCTGTATACGATGAACGGGAAAATAGTACCCTCGCATCGTTATGCCGGGGAGAGCCGGCCCGGTCAAAATCAATTTACCTTGGAAAGGGGAGGACTTCCTTCGGGGATCTACCTCTACAAATTGCAAAGTAGCAACGAAAAAACGTGGAGCGGTAAACTTATGGTAAGGTAACGATACATAATGTTACGGTATTTTCGTAGCAGATCATAGATGTAACTTCATGCCTTCGTGGCTTGCAGCAAAACCTAATTTTTGATAAAATAAAAGCGCTTTCGGGCGCTTTTTGTCCGTTGTGAGCTGTACTACATGCGCTCCTTTCGTTTTTGCACGAGCGATCGCCCATTCAAAAAGTAGTTGTCCGATACCCGTACCCCGATGGTCTTCATGAATTCGGACCGCTTCTATTTGGGCACGCGTTCCTCCCCGGTAGGTGAGGTATGGGATAAAACTGAGTTGTAAGGTGCCGATGATTTTTTGGTCCTTGTTTTCCAATACGGTCAACTCTTGGTTCGTGTCTTTTTGGATACGGACAAATGCCTCATGGTAGCTATTGGGAAGCGGTTGTTCATAACGTTCACGTTGGGCGCCCAAGGCATCGTTGGCCAATAGTTGGACGATATAGGGCAGGTCGTTTAATTCGGCAGGTCGTATCGTCATGTGCGTCAATCGGTTTTAATTATTTTTAAATTATCGAACCGCCAGAATTTCATAAACATGTCATTTTTTGGCCATATCGTTCAGCCATTTCTTGGCGTTTAAGAAGGCCTCTAGCCATGGCGATACGGTATCTTCCTTTCTCGAAGCGGGGTAGTAGGCCCAATTCCAAGGAAAAATGGAACGTTCGATATGGGGCATGGTCACCAAGTGCCTACCGGTTTTATCGCAGAGCATTGCCGTATTGAAATCACTTCCATTCGGGTTTGCCGGATACCCGTCATACCCATACTTGGCCACTATTTGATAGTGTTGTTCCGCTTCCGTAAGGCTGAACTTTCCTTCTCCGTGCGATATCCAAACACCTAAAGTGGTGCCGGCCAAAGAAGATAGCATTACCGAATTATTTTCCTCAATGGTGACCGATGTAAAACTACTTTCGTGTTTTTGGGAATCGTTATAGGTCATCTTACCGTGAACGGCATGTTCCGGATTGATCAGGTCGAGTTCCATAAAAAGTTGACATCCATTACAGATGCCGATAGACAAGGTATCCGGTCGGGCAAAAAAGTTTTTTAAGGCCCTATTTGCTTTCTCATTGTATTTGAACGCTCCGGCCCATCCTTTGGCGCTGCCCAACACATCGGAATTGGAAAAACCTCCGACGGCCCCTATAAATTGAATTTCCTCTAACGTTTCCCGGCCACTGATCAGATCGGTCATATGAACGTCCTTAACATCAAAACCTGCCAGGTACATGGCGTTTGCCATTTCCCGTTCACTATTGCTTCCCTTTTCCCGCAAAATCGCCGCTTTTGGTCTTTGGGCCGGCCCGTGTTGCGGTATGGCCTGCGTCCACGAATCGGGGAAACGAAAGGTCAATTTCTGATGCTTATAATTTTCAAAACGTGCTGCCGCCAATCCATTAGCGGTTTGTTTTTGATCTAAAAGGAAAGAGGTTTTGTACCAAGTATCCCTTATGGTCTCGATGTTAAGCCCCATTTCCATACCGCCGTTTCTGATCAGTAGGGTAGGTGTTTCGGTGACCTTACCTATCTTGTTCACTTCTATTCCCGCTTCAAGGAACAGGCTTTCAACGGCGTCGTCCTTGGCCTGAAAAACAATACCAATGTTTTCCGAGAACAGTAGTTTAATGGTATCGGCTTCCCCTAAGGCCGATAGGTCCAATTCGGCACCCAAATCGGTATCCGCAAAGCAGAGCTCCAATAAAGTAACGATCAGCCCTCCCGATGCAATATCGTGGCCTGCGGCAATACGGCCTTCCTTAATACAGTACTGCATGGTATCAAAGGCTTTTTTGAAGTAATCCGCATCCGTGATGGTCGGTGCCTCTTGCCCGATAGCATTGCGTACCTGCCCAAAAGAGGAACCGCCCAAACGATATGCGTCCCGGCTTAGGTTGATATGGTAAATACTTCCCGCATCTTTTTGCAGTACGGGTTCCACCACCTGTGTAATGTTTTCGCAATGTGCGGCGGCGGAGATGATTACGGTACCTGGGGAAATAACATCTTCTTCCGGGTAGCGTTGTTTCATGGACAGCGAGTCCTTGCCGGTGGGTACATTGATGCCGAGTTCGATCGAAAAATCGGAAACAGCTTTCACCGCTTGGTACAAACGGGCGTCTTCGCCTTCGTTTTTACAGGGCCACATCCAATTTGCGGAGAGGGAGACGGAGCTTAGTCCATTTTTAAGCGGAGCCCAAACGATGTTGGTCAATGCCTCGCCGATACTGTTTTTGCTTCCGGCCGATGGATCGATCAATCCTGAAATTGGGGAATGGCCAATACTTGTGGCGATTCCTTCCTTTCCCTTGAAATCCAATGCCATCACGCCCAAATTGTTTAGCGGTAGCTGTAAGGGTCCAGCACATTGTTGTTTGGCCACCTTGCCACCCACGCAACGGTCTACCTTATTGGTGAGCCAATCTTTACAACCCACGGCTTCCAATTGCAACACCTGATCGAGATAATCGTGAAAAAATTCTAGGGAATATTCCGCATCTGCATAGTTCCGCTGCACCGTAACATCGTTCATGACGGTTTTGGGCGAACTGCCGAACATGTCCTCCAAGTCCATATCCATTGGTTTTTCACCACTGGTCGCCGATGCAAAGGTAAACCTGTCATCGCCCGTAACCGTTCCCACTTTATAGAGCGGGGAACGTTCCCGTTCGGCAATACGTTCCAAAAGGGCGGCATCGTTTTTTCCGATGACCAGACCCATACGCTCTTGCGATTCGTTGCCGATAATTTCTTTGGCCGAAAGGGTGGGATCCCCTACCGGTAGTCGATCTAAGTCTATGGCACCACCGGTCTCTTCCACCAATTCGGAAAGACAGTTCAAATGTCCCCCAGCCCCATGGTCATGTATGGATACAATGGTATTGTGATCGCTCTCGACCATTCCCCTGATGGCGTTGGCGGCCCGTTTTTGCATTTCGGGATTCGACCGCTGTATAGCGTTCAACTCGATGGAGGAGCTGAATGCACCGGTGTCCGCACTGGAAACGGCGGCACCTCCCATACCGATACGGTAGTTGTCACCGCCCAAAATGATGATTTCGTCACCATTTTCAGGGGTTGCCTTTAAGGCTTGTTCGGCCTTACCATAGCCGATACCGCCTGCCTGCATAATCACTTTATCGTAAGCCAATTTACGGGGCTGTCCTTCGTTGGATGAGGTGCTTTCATCATGTTCAAAGGTCAGTACCGAACCACTTATCAACGGTTGTCCAAACTTGTTGCCAAAGTCGGAAGCCCCGTTGGACGCCTTTATCAAAATATCGATAGGGGTTTGGTATAGCCATTTTCTAGCGGGCATTGCCTGTTCCCAAACACGATCTTTTTCCAATCGCGAATAGGCGGTCATATACACCGCGGTCCCGGCAAGTGGCAAAGAACCCTTTCCACCGGCCAACCGGTCGCGAATTTCGCCTCCGGATCCCGTTGCCGCCCCATTGAATGGCTCTACGGTGGTCGGAAAGTTATGGGTCTCCGCCTTTAGGGAAATCACGGAATCAAAAGTCGATTCTTGATAAAAGTCAGGTACGTCCGCACTTTTTGGAGCAAATTGTACGACTTCCGGACCTTTTACAAAGGCTACGTTGTCCTTGTACGCGGAAACGATCCCGTTGGGGTTTTCCTTAGAAGTTTGTTTTATCAGTTTGAATAGGGAACCCGGTTTTTCCGCTCCATCGATTACAAAGGTACCGTTGAATATTTTATGACGGCAATGTTCGGAATTTACCTGACTGAACCCAAAAACTTCCGAATCGGTCAAAGGTCTGCCCAGTTTTGAAGCGAGTGCTTCCAGATAGTCTACTTCCTCAGTGCTCAATGCCAAACCTTCCTGATCGTTAAAAGCGGCGATGTCCTTGATGTCCAGTACCGGTTCGGGAACGATATCAATGGTAAAGATATCCTGGTCCAAACCGTCGAACTTTTGAGAGAGCATGGGATCAAAATCGTTAAAATCGGCGGCTACGTTATAAAACTCTTCGATACGCAGTATACCCTCGATACCCATATTTTGAGTGATTTCGGTAGCATTGGTACTCCAAGGCGTAACCATTGCCGCTCTGGGACCAATAAAAAAGGCGTCGAGTGACGCCGTATTTATTTTTGGTCGGTTTCCGAACAACCAAACTAATTTATCGATGTTTTCTTGTGAAAGTTCTTGTGCTGTGGCTACAGCAAAAACCTTGTTTTTTACCTCTCCGAAAAAGTGAATCATTGAGTGCTGGGATTGTTGGGTTTTAGAAAAGCCAAATTTACGGTATTTGCTAGAAATTAGATGTTGAAATGCAGAAGGGATTCCGATGAGAAATCAACAGTTTTCAGAACGAATTGTTCATTACTTCCCTGCTCAGGGGATATCGCATCAAAGGAATGCGACCTACAGATACATGGGCCGGATTCGATGGGCCGAACACCTTTTGAACCGCGAAGCGGCAAAAACACGCTGAAATCGCTCTTGGCGGACCAATGTTCCCTTTTCTTTATAAGGGTATTCTGTTATCGTACTTTAGATAGCCAATTTATCCACCATTTTGATGTGGGAACGGTTTGCCGGTCACTTCTTTTCCAACAAGGCCATGTAGAAGCCATCAAAACCACTGGTAGCGGCTGAAATCTTTTTTTCTGCTGTTAAGGAAAACGCACTTCCGGCCTCCGATGCTAAAAATGCCTTTACCTGGTCTTGATTCTCTTGAGGTAAGATGGAACAGGTAGCGTAAACCATTTTTCCTTCGGGCTTTACCATTTTACTGTAGTTCTGAAGAATGTCTTGCTGAACTTTGGTTATTTTTTCCAGAAATTCCGGTTGTAGTTTCCATTTGGTATCGGGATTTCTTCTGATAACGCCAAGCCCTGTACAGGGTGCATCCAACAAGAGCCGGTCGGCCTTCCCATGCAATTTTTTAATGACCTTACTCGATGTAATTTCCCTAGGTTCAATATTGTGGGCACCATTTCTTCGGGCACGGCGCTTGAGTTCCTTTAGTTTGCTACCATAGATATCCATGGCGATGAGCTGTCCTTTATTTTCCATAAGACCGGCCAAATGAAGGGTCTTTCCACCGGCTCCGGCGCAAGCGTCCACTACACGTTGCCCGGCTTTTACATCCAATAAAGCCGCGACAAGCTGGGAACTGGCATCTTGTACTTCGAACCACCCATCTTTAAATGCTTTTGTTAAAAATACATTCGTACGTTCCGGTAACCGTAGGGCCAAAGGATATCCCTTGATGGACTCCGTTGTTATGTTTTCGTTTTGCAATGCCTTTTGCAAATCGCTTTTGGTAGTCTTTAAAGGATTGGTGCGTAGGATGACCTCTGCTTTTTTGTTGAGGGCCGTAAGCTCAGCAGTCCATTTTTTTTCGCCCAGGGCCGATACGCCTAGCGCATCGATCCAATCGGGTACCGCCTCCTTGAACTTTCTAATTTTGGAAAGTTCGTCGAACCTGCCCTTTATCCTTCTTTCCGGTGTGGGTTCGATCTGTTTCCAATCGGGTAGTGCTATGCCTTTTAAAACGGCCCAAACGGCCCACATGCGGAACAAGTCCGGTCGACCAAAAGGCGCTTTTACCTCTGCAATTTCGGTATATAACCTTTTATAACGGACCATTTCATAAGTAGTTTCAGCAATAAAACCTCGGTCCCTAACACCCCAACGTTTGTCGTACTTTAATACCTTTTGTACCACTTTGTCGGCATATTCCCCTTCGTTAAAAATAAGGTTGAGGGCATCTATAACCGCAAAAACAAGGTTTCTATGTAGTTTCATCTTCCAAAAATAAGAGTGCAAAGGTATTCTTTCTTTTTTCAAAAGCGGTAGTAGGTGACTTCAAATACCAAAAAGCTTAAACCTTGCGTTGGTAAAAGCAAAAATGGTATAACACCGGTCCTTTTGGCAATTTTTCGCGCCGATTATATGTTGCCGATGGTATTGGAATAACGCATTTTGCGAGGAATCAAAAAAAGGGAAATCAATATTGATTTCCCTTGGGTCAAACGCGTTCAGTATTATTCGAAGTTACCAATCAATTGCCGACTTCACGATTCTGTCGATACCTTTTAATCAATTCCCGTTTAAAGTCTTCTTCGGCCTTTAAAAGTGCAAAAGTTTTCTTTGGGGACAACAGGCCTTTTACTTTTCGTATCAGTTTTTCCTGTTCCTCGTGTTTTTCCGCTTCAAGATCCAGGTGTTTTTCGAGGAGTTTGTCCGCTTCGGCTTCCGATACTCCGTCCAAATTTCTAAGTTTTGCCCTAATTTGGGTGCGTTCGGCCACTCTAAGGTCTTCCATTACCTTTTCATGCTCGTTATAAATGGGCCAAAAGGCTTGGGCTTCCTTACTGGTCAAATTCAACCGCTCGGTGATAAAAGCGACCTTCAGGGATTTTATCTTATCCCTTACCGGTCGATTTTGTGCGAAGCCTACGGTGCAGCACAGCAACAGCGCCAGCGCCAGTATTGTTCTAATAGATTTCATCATCTTCTAAATTTAATTCTTCAAAATCATCTATGTTTTCGTCGATATAGTCAACGATATTCTCTTCTTCCAAGGACGCTTTCATAAAATCGTCCATATCCACGTCTTCCAAGGGCAATACCTCCGCAATTTCAGAGGGGCTAAGGCCAACATCGTGATTTTCAAAATAGATGTCGATTTCAGAGCTGGCAATATCCTGAAAGGTCAATGGTTCCTGGCTTTCCCAATTCAATCCGACAACGGTCACAATAATGGCCGCAATGGCAGCTGCGGCAAGATAATACTTGCGGTAAGGGCGCAATGGAATTACCTTGCTTTCCGGTTCGCTTATTTTTTGAGACAGCTGTTGTTGCAGCTGGTCAAAATAGTCCTCGGGGACCACGAACCCATCTTCCTTGGGCAGGTCGTGTTCTTCCGATACCGCCTCGATCCGGTGCATCAAACGTTCCTGAAAATTATCAAAGTAACCTTCTGGAACCGCAAAACCTTCCTTTTTATCTTCCAATTCGTCCATTATCGAACATTTCTTTTTACTCGTTTCGTTACGAGGTGGTTTTTAAAAACGCCTCTATTTTTTTTGCCGCCAAATGATAGGAGGCCTTTAACCCTCCGACCGATGTTTCCAGAATTTCCGAAATCTCTTCATATTTCAATTCCTGAAAGTATTTCATGTTGAACACCAATTTTTGTTTTTCCGGTAATGTAGCAATGGCCTTTTGAAGTTTAAGCTGAATGGCTTCCCCTTCAAAATAAACATCTGCCTGAAGATTGGCTATCATTTGCTCTTGCAGCTGCCCATCGCTCAATCCTAATTTTTTTGATTTACTTTTTATAAAACTCAACGCCTCGTTGGTGGCAATGCGATACATCCAGGAGTAGAGTTTACTTTCTTGTTTAAAACTTCCGACATTTTTATAAATCTTAATAAAGGTATTCTGCAATACATCATCGGCATCGTCATGGTTGAGTACAATACGTCGGATATGCCAGTACAGTCTTTTTTGATAGGTCTGCACCAACTGTCCAAAGGCCTTTGATCGGGTCTGTTCGTCAGTTAAGGCTGCTATTAATTGTTTTTCGGCCAACAACGGTTGTTTGCTTGAATTCTACTTTTAGACTTGAATTTAAGAAAAAGGTTTAATAAGGCCCTGATTAAAAGATTGTTTTGGGCAATTCATCGGAATAATATGGTGTTCACCGTGGTATTAGGCGCCTAACGATTGCAAGGTCACCAATTTTTTATAGGTGCCATTGGCCGCAACCAATGCTTCGTGGGTGCCTTGTTCCACAATTTCCCCTTTTTGAAGGACTACGATAGTGTCGGCGTTTTGAATGGTCGATAGCCGGTGCGCGATTACGATGGAAGTACGGTTGCGCATCATTTTTTCCAGGGCATCCTGTACCAAACGTTCACTTTCGGTATCCAGGGCGGATGTGGCCTCGTCCAAGATCATAATCGGCGGGTTTTTTAACACCGCACGGGCTATGGAAAGCCGCTGCTTTTGTCCGCCACTGAGTTTATTGCCGCTATCTCCGATATTGGTGTCGTATCCCTTAGGAAGTTCGCTTATGAAATCATGGGCATTCGCAATTTTAGCGGCTTCCATGATTTCTTCTTGGGTGGCGTTTTCTTTTCCAAGTCCAATGTTTTTGGCCACCGTGTCATTGAACAGTATAGAGTCCTGGGTCACCAACCCGAGCAGGCCTCTTAACGACTTTTTTGTAAGCTGTTTGATATCGGTGCCATCTATTGCGATGCTTCCCTCATTGACATCGTAAAAGCGGGTCACTAAATTAGCTAGGGTACTTTTGCCGCTTCCCGACTGCCCGACCAGGGCTACCGTATGCCCTTTTGGTACCTGCAGGTCGAAATGCCGCAATACAAATTCATCTTCATATTTAAAGGACACATCGGTAAGGGTGATCCCCGTCTTAAAATGTTCTTTTTCAAGGGCATCGGGCACTTCGGAAATCGGGTTTTCGGTCTCCAATATTTCCAGTACCCTTTCAGCGGCCGCATTCCCTTTTTTAACCCCGTAGGAGGCTTTACTGATGGCCTTGGCGGGAGTAAGGATTTGATAGGCCAGCCCCATATAGGTAATGAAAAGTCCAGGTTCCAAGGTTTTTTCGATCAGTACCATTCGACCGCCGAACCATAAAATAACACCGATGGCAGCTATACCGAAAAACTCGCTTGTGGGAGAGGCCAAATTTTGTCTGTTCAGAAGACTGTTTGAAAACGCATAAAATCTTTTGGTCGACCTTTGAAAGATATCTGTAAACCTTCCTTCGGCATTAAATGCTTTAATTACCCTTAGTCCGCTTAGTGTCTCCTCCAGTATGGACAAGAAGTAACCTTGTTCCTTCTGTACTTTATCAGATTGTCGTTTCAGGGATTTTCCGATAAGGGATATCAAAAAACCAGAAACAGGAAGAAAAATAAAAACAAAAAGAGTCAGTTTAGCGCTAATGGTGAGCATTGCTATAATTGTAAAAATCAATGTCAACGGTTCTCTTACAATAAGTTCTAGAATTGAAAGGAAGGAATGTTGTATTTCAAGCACGTCCGAAGTTATTCTGGCTATGGTATCCCCTTTTCGTTTTTCAGAAAAATAGGAAACAGGTAAGTCTATTGTTTTTTGGTACAGCTCATTTCTTAGATCCTTGAGCACTCCATTTCGTAAAAAAGTGATGAAATACATTGCCAGATACCCGAAAATGTTTTTCAAGAAAAACATGGTTATTACCAAAACAACCATAAAGACCAAAGCCTGTCCTTCGCCTTCATCCGCTTTGGCGGTTACAAAAAAGTTTAGATAATCCAGCACGTAGGCTTTCGCATTCGAAATACCTTTCCAAACCGGTTTCACATATACACTTTCCGTTTGTTTGAACAATACGGCCAGCATTGGAAAAAGCGATACCATTGCCAAGGTTGCGAAAAGGGCATAAAAAATATTGGAAATAATATTTAGAACAGCAAAAATCCGATAAGGCTTCGCAAAGCGAAGGATCTTTTTAAAATAGTTCATTAACCCAAATTGAGTTCGGCAACGATGCGTGCTATTTTATCGTTGAGCTCGCCGTCCGTTGCCTTAAATTCCGAAGCATTTTCCATAACCGTGTTGGTACTGATGTAGAACTTCACTTTTGGTTCCGTACCGCTCGGCCTTGCCGCGATTCGGGTACCATCTTCCGTTTCGTATATCAATACATTGCTATTGGGGATATCCATGGTTTTTTCTTCACCGCTAAGCACATTTTTGGCAATGCCCGTATTGTAGTCTTCGATCCACTTAACTTTTGAACCGGCGACCGATACCACGGGGTTTTCCTTGAAATCGATAAGCATTTGCTTTATTTCTTCGGCGCCACTGATTCCTTTTTTTGTCAACGATATCAATTTTTCCTTGTAAAAACCATAAGCAACATAACAGGATATCAGGTCTTCGAAAAAAGAGCTGCCGTTGGCTTTTGCCTGTGTTGCGATTTCACATGCCAGTAGGGTAGCGGTCACAGCATCCTTGTCACGTACAAAATCACCGACCATATACCCGAAACTCTCTTCTCCACCTCCTAAAAATTCCGACTCGGGAAAATCCTTGATCATTTTACCGATCCATTTGAAACCGGTCAACGCGGTTTTGAATTCAACGCCGTACGATTTTGCCATGGCCTCCATCATTGGGGTGGATACAATGGTGGTCGCTATAAATTCATTGCCCTTGAACCCTTTGTTTTTTCTTTTTTTCAGCAGGAAGTCGGTCATCAGCACCATGGTCTGATTTCCATTTAAAATTTCCATTTTACCGTCCAGGTTGCGTACCGCAATTCCTAGGCGGTCGCTGTCAGGGTCGGTACCCACTACCATATCGGCACCTATCGCTTCAGCCTTTGCTATGGCCATGGAAAGGGCCTCCGTTTCCTCCGGGTTGGGAGAGTCAACGGTAGGGAAGTTTCCGTCGGGTTCGGCCTGCTCCTCGATAATGGTAACGTTCTTATACCCCGCCCTTTTTAAAACTTCAGGTATTGCGGTTATGGAGGTACCATGCAAAGAGGTGAACACTATTTTAAAATTATCTTTTCCGTCCGCATTAAAGCTGCCATTGGCGACCGAGGCGGTAATAAAGGCTTCGTCCACTTCCTTGTCGATCAAGGAAATAAGTTGTTCGTTGGCCTTGAAGTTCACATCCTCATAGGATAGCGCATTAATTTCTTCGATAATGGCCCCATCCTGTGGTGGTACAATTTGTCCGCCATCGGTCCAATACACTTTATAACCATTGTATTCCGGAGGATTGTGCGAGGCCGTCAATACAATACCGGCTTGGCATTTTAAATGCCTGACCGCAAAAGATAGTTCCGGGGTGGTGCGCAATTCCGAGAACAGAAAGACCTTGATTCCATTGGCGGAGAACACTTCGGCCACGGTCCGGGCCAACGTATCGCTGTTGTGACGACAATCGTAGGCTATAACAACTTGTATGTCGGTATCCGTGTATGTTTTTTTTAAATAGTTGCTCAGGCCTTGTGTACTTTTTCCTAGCGTGTATTTGTTAATACGGTTAGTGCCAACTCCCATGATACCGCGCATACCACCGGTACCAAATTCCATGTTTTTATAAAAACGATCCTGTAATTCTTCGGTGTCATTTTCGATCAGTGCGGAGATTTCCTTTTTGGTGTCGGCGTCAAAAAAGTCGGTAAGCCAGCTTTTGGCAGTATCTATAATTGTATTCATAATCGTTTTGCAACAAGGTTATTCTTCAAAAATACAAAGAATTTTAGCGCGCGGTTTGGAGCGGTTCAATTTCTTCGGCGATACTATAGCGGTTACCGTTGGTTTTGGAACGGATAACGATTTCCCCTAAAAATCCTGCCAAAAAAAGCTGTGTACCGAGGAGCATGGCCGTAAGCGCAATAAAAAACTGGGGCCTATCGGTAATCAATCTTCCGGTTTTATTGATGAAGAGTTTGTCTATTCCCAAATACACCGAAAATCCGAATCCGATAATGAACATGACCACCCCCCAAGCCCCGAACAGGTGCATGGGCCGTTTACCAAATTTGGAAACGAACCAAATGGTGATCAAATCTAGAAAACCGTTAATGAACCGTTCCATGCCAAATTTGGTTTTCCCATATTTACGGGCCTGGTGTTGTACCACTTTTTCGCCGATTACCCCAAAACCGGCATTTTTGGCAAGTACAGGGATATAACGGTGCATTTCCCCCGATACTTCAATGGTTTTTATAACTTCTTTTCGATAGGCCTTTAGTCCACAATTAAAATCGTTCAGTTGTACTCCGGAGGTTTTTCGGGCCGCCCAATTGAACAGTTTGGAAGGGAGGTTTTTGAAAAGAATGGAGTCGAAACGTTTTTTTTTCCAGCCCGAAACCAAATCGTATTTTTCCGTTACGATCATGTCGTACAATTCCGGAATTTCTTCGGGATTGTCCTGGAGGTCCGCATCCATGGTAATAACAACATCGCCCATGGCCGCTTTAAAGCCTGCATGTAATGCCTGTGATTTTCCAAAATTCCTTAGAAATCGTATTCCCCTGACCGAAGGATCTTTCCGGGAAAGCTCGGATATGATATTCCAGGAATTGTCGGAGCTCCCGTCGTCTATAAAAAGAATTTCATAAGAGAAGCGATGCTCCTGCATGACGTTCACGATCCATTTGTGAAGTTCGGTAAGGGACTCGTCCTCGTTCAATAAGGGAATTACAACGGATAGGTTCATTCAGTATAACTGACGGGTATAATGACTACAACGGTCTGCGTAAACAAAATAGCAATAATGTACACCTGCAGTATACCGTATTTTCAAATATCGCTTCAAAAATACGATTTTGAACTTAATCTTGTACGTTTTGTTTTTTCATGATAAGCCCCGCAATTAAAGATATGATGGAGCCAAAAAACAAGCTGGCCACCAGCCCCATAACGGCCATTACAGAGGGTTTTGTGAACATGCGTATCGTTTTTTCACCTTGGGCGATTTGCTCATCGGTCAAGGTGGGGTTTTGTTGTATCATTTCTACTTTGCTCCTTTCTACAACGTTCTCCATAAAGTCCGGTTCGATTACGTTCATGAAAACCATTTGCCACAACACCCCTACAATACCGGCAATGACGGCGATGCCCAATCCTACTTTCATGGCCTGTCCCAAACTAAGAAAACCGGCATTTGCTTTTTTAAATTGATAGATTCCTATGGATATCACACTGATCATGATGATAACGCTTACTAAATTTACGGCCCATCCACGCTCATAGTGAAGGTTTTGAGAATAGAGGATAAGGCCTAGGGCGACGCTTATTGCCGACAATATAAGCCCGTATACAAGTCCGAATTTCCCGGTTTTTGGTGGTGTTGTTTCCATTTTTATAGTTGTTGTTTCAAGGCATTAGTATCAAAAAAGGATCTTCGGTTACAAATAACGGCTTAAATTTTGATTTTTCTTTTTGGCTATTGTATTGCGGGTTTCTGAAAATTAACTAAATTTGCAATCCAAAAATAGTGCCTGTCGGAATGGGCGCGATAAATGTTACTACAATGAAAAAAGGGATACACCCGGAAAGCTATCGTTTGGTCGCTTTCAAAGACATGTCCAACGATGATGTGTTCATTACAAAATCAACAGCCGAAACGAAGGAAACCCTAACGGTGGACGGCGTTGATTATCCGTTGATAAAACTCGAAATTTCACGAACATCGCATCCATTTTATACTGGAAAAGCGAAATTCTTGGATACTGCCGGACGGATCGACAAGTTCAAAAGCAAATACGAAAAGTTTAAAAAGAAACCTGCCAAAGTGGAGGAGGAAGCTCCAAAGGAAGAGGGTAAATAATCTTTTTGACACGTCTATAGTAAAACGCCTTCGAATTTCGAAGGCGTTTTTTGTATGTTTAAGAAAGATTGTTCCGGTCACGGTTTCGTAGGTTATACCATTTTTCATTTAAAATTGTATAATACGCCATTTAGCGAAACGCACTTATGCTCGGTAAGGGCTTGATGTTGCCATTTTCCAGAGTAGCTTTACTATTTTTGTCGCAAACATTTGATACTTATGAATTACGTCCTTTTTGATGGGGAAGTGCGAAACAACCTATTACCGTTTACCTTTACCCGGCCCGTTGCCGATATTCGTGTTGGAATATTGACCATACGCGAAAAATGGGAGCGTTATCTTGGGCAAACGATCAGTACAAAAACGGAGGACTATCTCTCCGAGAAATATCCCTTAAAGGCGGGGCGTACCAATACGATGATCAATGCGTCGTTTTTGCCGAATCCCGATCTTATCCGTCAGGTAAACGCCTTAAAGGAAAAAGAGGCTTTGCTTTGGGATGAAGTGGTGGTGGCCTATCGAACGGAATCGGTAAACGATTCCTTTGTTTTGACTGACTTTAACTGTATCGCCGTTAACGAAGTACCCTTACGAATTGTACATACCTGGGATATTTTTTCCAAAAATGGAGATGCGCTCCAGGCCGATTTCGATATGATTACCAAAGACCGAAAAAGCGCGCCCATTTCCCCGACCAATAGCCTTATCAATCCCGACCAGATTTTTTTGGAAGAAGGTGCCAGCGTGGAGCATAGTATTTTGAACGCAACGGAAGGTCCTATATATATTGGAAAGGACGCTCAAGTGTGGGAAGGGAGCCTTATTCGCGGTGCTTTGGCGCTTTGCGACAACGCAACGGTAAAAATGGGGGCCAAAATTTATGGTGCCACTACCATCGGTCCGTTTGGAAAAGTATGTGGCGAGATCAGTAATTCCGTATTGTTCGGCTATTCGAGCAAGGGACACGAAGGATACCTGGGAAATGCGGTATTGGGGGAATGGTGCAATATTGGTGCGGATAGCAACAACTCCAACCTAAAAAATAATTATGCCAAAGTGCGTTTATGGAACTACGCTACCGAGAAATTTGAGCACACCGGGTTACAATTTTGTGGTCTGATGATGGGCGACCATAGTAAAACAGCCATCAATACTATGTTCAATACCGGTACGGTAATAGGGGTAAACTGTAATGTATATGTTCCCGGATTCCCAAGAAATTTTATTCCCAGTTTTAGTTGGGGCGGTGCCTCTGGCTTTAGTACCTATCCTACGAACAAGGCTTTTGATACCGCAAAGGTAATGATGGCCCGAAGGGCAGTGGAGTTCGATGCCGTTGAGGCCAGAATTTTGGAGCATGTTTTTGATGAAACCCGTAAATGGAGAAACTATGACAACTGATCTATTTGTTTTTTGGCAATCCACTGTCGTAGTAAGCATCGGGACTTTAGCGAATCGTAATATTGCAACCCTTTTGTTGATATAATGAAAAAGAAAGTCGCATTCTATACCTTGGGTTGTAAGCTCAATTTTTCGGAAACCGCTACAATCGCCAGAGGTTTTGAACAGGAAGGTTTTGATCGGGTCGCATTTGACCAACCTGCCGATATGTATGTGATCAATACCTGTTCGGTTACGGAAAATGCGGACAAACGCTTTAAGACCATCGTAAAACAGGCCCAAAAAGCTAATCCCATGGCTTTTGTTGCGGCGGTAGGGTGCTATGCCCAGTTAAAACCGAACGAATTGGCGGCAGTGGACGGTGTAGACCTGGTATTGGGCGCTACCGAAAAATTTAAAATCACCGATTATATCAACGACCTTAGTAAAAATGACTTTGGTGAAGTGCATTCCTGCGAAATTCAGGAAGCGGATTTTTACGTGGGCAGTTATGCCATCGGCGATCGTACGCGCGCGTTTTTGAAGGTGCAGGACGGTTGCGACTATAAATGTACCTATTGCACCATACCCTTGGCCAGGGGAATATCGCGTAGCGATACCTTACAGAATGTGCTGCAGAATGCAGCCGAGATTTCAAGCCAGGGAATTAAGGAAATTGTATTGACCGGTGTAAACATAGGGGATTATGGCAAGGGAGAGTTCGGGAACAAAAAGCACGAACATACGTTTTTAGATTTGGTCAAGGCCTTAGATCGGGTAGCGGGCATAAAGCGTTTGCGCATTTCTTCCATCGAGCCAAACCTGCTCCGCAACGAAACCATCGATTTTGTAGCCAAGAGCGAGGCATTTGTACCCCATTTTCATATTCCTTTACAGAGCGGTAACGATGCTATTTTAAAACAGATGCGGAGAAGATACCTTACCGAGCTGTATGTCGATAGGGTACATCGGATCAAGGACGTTATGCCCCATGCCTGTATCGGCGTGGATGTAATCGTTGGTTTTCCCGGCGAAACGGACGAACAGTTTTTGGAAACCTATCATTTTCTCAATGACCTGGAGATTTCCTACCTCCACGTATTTACATATTCCGAACGCGACAATACCGTTGCCGCAGAGATGAGCGAGCCAGTAGCCCCGGAAATCCGCCGGAAGCGTAGTAAAATGCTACGGGGACTTTCCGTAAAAAAAAGAAGGGCTTTTTATGAGGGACAATTGGGTACGACGCGTACCGTGCTTTTTGAAGGGGAAAACAAGGAAGGGTACATTCATGGGTTTACGGAGAACTATGTAAAGGTAAAGGCACCATGGAATCCCGACTTGGTGAATACATTACATAGGGTGAAGCTTTTGCGGATCGACGAGGATGGGCTTGTCCGTTTTGAGTGGAGAAAATAAGAAATTAAAATAAACCTAGTATGAAGTTCAAAAAACTGAAAATAAATTTAACAAAAGCTTTTAAGAATTTAAAGGGGAGCATATGGCATAACAATTGGGTTGTTACTCTGACTGCAACGTTAATAGGGGTTTTTTTAGCCTTGTACCTTAACGAAAAAGTATCTGCCAAAAACAGAGATGCGCAAAAAAGCGTGGCAATTGAAAATATAATATCTGAGATAAACGAAAACAATAAAAAACTCAAAAAAACGGTAAAGAAGCTAAAGACTATTCTGTCTATACATGAATTTACCAATGCCTATAGGGATGATGAAAAACGTTTGATCGTATCTTCCGATAGTATGAGCAGGTTTAGAAGGGAGCATCCGGGAATACTAACCGTCTTGGATTCGGTTTTGATAAGCGGTCAAAACTACCATTACAAGGGAGAATTGGATGTCGAATTTAATGTATCCAATATAGAAGTAACCTCAGTGGCTTGGCAAACTCTGAAAAATAGTGGATTAAGTTCCACTTTTGGTTTTGACTGTCTTCTGCTTTTAGAAATGATGGATAATAGCAGGAAAGAAATGTTAGTGCATGAAAGGATTTTGCTGGACCACTTTTCAGGGGCCCAGGAGTTTGATACCAATGAGAAACTAATTGAGCATTTAAAACTTCTAATTGGCTATAATGAGGCTATAATTTCAAATTATGAAAGTACTAGGGAAAACCTTAAAAACTGTAAATAGGTATTATTTTACAAAAGAAGTTTAGTTTTTCTTTTCTGTATCTAATGATAACGTAAACGTTGTTGAAATAAAAAAACCTCCAGAATGGAGGTTTTTTTAAAATCGTTCATCAGGTCCTTAGATGCGGATGCCCACTGGCAACATTTCCTTATACTGCCTATTTTTTCTTAGAAATCCAGCAATTTGCGGACTTGTGGGAACCACTCTTAAATTTTGGTCCTGGATATGATGTAAAACCGATTTGATAAAATCTTCCTTAAAGGATTCTCTTTGGATTTCCTCAGGAATCACCAGCTTTGTTAAAAAGACCTTACGTTCTTGAGAGGAATACTCAATTTTAGCCAAATGTCCATCAACATTTGTTTCAAATTGGCGCAAGAAACTGTTGTCTTTAATTTCTACTTCATTCATATAGTGTGATTTTAAAATTGGTCTTAGACAAAAAAATCACGACAGATCAATCGTAATTTCGAAAATGTTGTAATAAAGTTAAAACTGAGGGATTCTCTTACTTTCAATGCAAAAGTACTTAAAAAAATGCTAAATTCCTAGTAAAATCATAAGCTTTGTAGTGCAATGACCGATATTACCCATGTCTATTTTATGCCCGGAATGGCGGCCAACCCCTCGATTTTTAAGCATATTCGACTGCCAAAAGATCGGTACCGCCAGCATTTGCTTTCGTGGTTCGTACCAAAAAAGGGAACTACGCTATCCGAATATGCCGAAGAAATGGCGCAACAGGTCGAACACGGGAATTGTGTTTTGGTCGGCGTATCTTTCGGGGGGCTGTTGGTACAGGAAATGGAACCCTTTGTTAAGCCTAAAAAAGTTATCGTCGTTTCCAGTGTAAAACACGAGTCGGAACTTCCAAAACGGATGCTGTTCGCAAAATATACCAAAGTCCATAAGTTATTGCCGACCGGCTTGGTGAACAACGTAGAGCTGCTTGCAAAATACGCCTTTGGCGAAACCGTACCGAAAAGACTTGCGCTGTATGAGGAGTACCTTTCCATAAGGGACAAATATTATATCGATTGGTCCATTGACCAAATTGTAAATTGGAAGCATAAAAGTCCTATCGACAATCTTGTTCATATCCATGGCGAAAAAGATGCCGTGTTTCCCATTGCAAATATTTCTGAATGTATCCGGGTCAAAAACGGTACGCATACCATGATCATTCACCGGGCCAAATGGTTTAATGACCACTTGCCCACAATTATTTCCGAATAAAAAAGTTGTAATACTATAAGGGTAACATACCTTTGGGTAATTCTAAAACATAGCGATGAAATTTTTAAAAAATACTTTAATGCTACTGGGCGTTTTTTTCGTCATCAGTACGCTTGTTTTTGCCGTTCAGGAAAGCAGACAGGACACAGTGGAAAATGACGATGACGAGAAGGATACAACGGTAAATACGGGTGCCTATCAAATAACGGCCATCGATATTCCTGCCGATCTCAACTTTGCAGGGGAAACGGTTCCTTTGGACGACCCCGAGGTTTTGGAACGGGTGGACCGGGAGTTTCTGGTAAACACTTATTGGCAGTCCAATGCGGTATTGCTTATAAAACGCGCACACAAATACTTCCCAGTTATTGAACCGATTTTGGCAAAAAATGGTATTCCGGACGATTTTAAATATTTGGCCGTCGCGGAGAGTGGTCTGCAGAATGTGGTGTCGCCAGCAGGTGCTACCGGCTTTTGGCAAATTATGAAAGCGACCGGTCGTGAGTACGGGTTGGAGGTGAATAGCAATGTAGATGAACGGTACCATTTGGAGAAGGCCACCGAGGTCGCCTGTCGTTATCTTAAAAAATCAAAGGAACGTTTCGGTACTTGGACCCTTGCCGCGGCCTCGTACAATGCCGGACCGGGATCGATCAATAAGTTTTTGGGTGTTCAAAAAGCGGATAGCTATTACGATTTATTGCTAGGGCAAGAGACCGGCAGGTACGTTTTTCGCATTATGGCGATCAAGGAAATTTTGAACAGTCCAGAAAAGTATGGGTTTTTAATAGAAGAGGAAGATATGTACAAGGCGGTGCCCACCTTTCAGATAGAAGTGGCCGAACCTGTTTTTAGTTTTGCCGACTTTGCCAAGGAGTACGAGATCAGCTATAAAGTGTTAAAAAGACACAATCCGTGGTTACGACAGCCGCATTTGAACAATGCCTCTAAAAAGAAGTACACCATCCAAATTCCCAATAAAGGCTATTACAAGTAGCCGAACACCGGAAAACTTTCATACCATTTTTAAGGGGTAATTTTAAGGTAGAAATGGTATAAATAAACAATGGCAAGTAAAAGCCATAATCGTTTTCAAATACGGCGGTCAAAAAGTGCTCTAGATACAGTACCATTGTTGCCGCTTGGCATGCGTAAATGGATTGGAAAATAAGTAGCGGGAAAAGACCGAAATTGAAGTTATCTACTGGAGGGCTATATTTTTTTCATTTGGTCCTTCATCATTTTGATCTGCTCCGTAAGCATATTGTTTTTATCCAGTTTTTTTGCTTCCTGCAGCAGGGTAGTGGCTTCACGTTTGCGTCTTTTTTGCATCGCAATTCCTGCAAGGCTCAATTTGGCCATTGCCACATCATAATCCATGGTAAGCCCTAGTTTGAGGGCTTTTTTAAAGAATTTCTCGGCCTGCGTCAAGTTCTTTTGGGAATGGATGATCCCGTGAAGGTAATTGTAATACCCCTGTTGCTTGACGGTAAGGGCGGCCTCGGGTTTGTTGATTTTATCCAGCCACTTTTGAGTACCGATAAGGTCTTGTTTTCGCATTCTTAGGAATGCCAACAAAATCATCTCGTTCCTGAAATAGAGAAAGATGAAAATACCCGAAAGCAGTAACAAAAAAATACCGTTACCGATGTTTCCCTCTATAAATTGATACACTGCATAGCCAATGATCAAGGCCGCAATGACCAACTTAATATTTTTATTGAACATGTGTTAGTTGTTGATTAATTGGTAGGTAACGGTCGATTTGATCTTTGTGGGTATGATCTGGTCGCCCAATTGCGCCATGGTGGCCGATCCTTCGGCCAAACCTTCTACGGTCATCGTTTTTACGAAGCCCGAATTGCGGTCGGTGGTCACCGTGGTCTGTTGTTCACCGTTCAGGGTCATTGAGGTAGTCGGTTCGGAAACTTCCATCACCACGTCCGCCGAACCACTGATTTCCGCATCCGTATCGGATACGGCGGTAAGCGTCCATAGGTTTTTGGCCGTCAATTTGCCAACGTATTCGTTTTCCCAAGTATCGCCTATCTTCACTCCCTCTGAAGGGTAAATAAAGGTCATCTGTTCGTAGCTGTTGGAAAGCGCTTCCGAACCAAATTCTTTTTCCAACGATTTTTTCATCATGTTTAATGAAAACTCGTCCTCTATACCGGAGGCCTCGGCCATTTTTAAAACCAAACTATCCCCGCCGATCACCTCTATAATCGCTCCTGTCTTGGATAAGGTCATGGTCACGGGAATATCCAAAAGACTATGGAACATCTCCGATTGCATATCACCTTCTTCAACTTCTTTTGCCTTAACGTTCATTAACTCTCCCTGTATGCTGGAGGTCATTTTCATATTGAGGTCTTTAAAACGTAGGGCAATCTCAAAGTTGCCGCCCGTTTCCCCGATTACCTTAAACTCTATGACACCATTGATACTGTTTCTTATTTCGTGTACGGCGCCATCCATATTTTGGGTAATCACCTGTTCAGCATCTTGTTGAATGGTAAATACTTCGTCTTTTTTTAAGTCGTAGCCAAGGGTGGTCTGGGAAAACCCTAAGGTTCCCAATACCAAGATAAAAAAGGTGGTAACGGCGAATTTCATTTGTAATGCTATAGGTTTTTAAAATCATGCAAAAGTAATAAAAACAAATCGAATTTTCCCCTTGTGGGGTCGATATTCACGGGTATGATGGTCTTTTTTAGGAGGGATTTTACATGATAACAAACCTTAATCGTCATCGCCATCCAGTCGAGTTGTGCATTGCGTCACAAAAAGTGGAATTCTTACAAACATTTTGCGCATTGCGTTTGGCAATGCAAAAACTCTTTGTATATTTGCGCCCAGTTTTACGGTATGGATGTGAAATGCCAACGTAAATTCGGTTTAACACAATTCTATAGCAAATGCCCGGAAGTAAAAGAACATATCAGCCATCAAAACGAAAAAGAAGGAATAAACATGGGTTTAGGGAACGTATGGCTTCTGTAAACGGCAGAAAGGTGCTAGCGCGCCGACGGGCCAAAGGAAGAAAGAAACTCACTGTATCCTCAGAACCGAGACACAAAAAATAATGCAAAATTATTTTTAAAATATAAATGGTGTTACTTTTTTAAAAGTAGCACCTTTTTTTTGCGCTGATATTTCGGCACAATAGGAAATACTAACATAAAATACGCTCTCAAAAATGCCCAAAAGAAAAGATTTAAACTCCATTTTGATTATTGGTTCCGGTCCTATAATAATAGGTCAGGCCTGTGAGTTCGACTACGCAGGTTCACAGTCGTTACGATCGTTGCGTGAAGACGGTATTGAAACTATTTTGATCAATAGCAACCCGGCTACCATTATGACCGACCCTTCCATGGCCGATCATGTGTATTTGAAACCTTTGAATACCAAGTCGATCGTGGAGATCTTAAAAGCGCATCCACAAATTGATGCTGTGTTACCTACTATGGGCGGGCAAACGGCATTGAACCTTTGTATCGAAGCGGACGAAAAAGGGATATGGGAAGATTTTGGGGTAGAGTTGATCGGGGTCGATATCGACGCCATTAATATTACCGAAGACCGTGAAAAGTTTCGCGAACTGATGCTCAAGATCGGTATCGGTATGGCACCACAGGCAACGGCTACCTCCTTTTTAAAAGGAAAAGAGATCGCTCAGGAATTCGGTTTCCCCTTGGTCATCAGGGCATCCTACACCTTGGGCGGTGCGGGAGCGTCAATCGTATATAAACCAGAAGATTTTGATGAGCTGTTGAGTCGTGGGTTAGAGATTTCCCCGATTCATGAGGTCATGATCGATAAGGCTTTAATGGGCTGGAAAGAATATGAACTGGAATTGCTTCGGGACAAAAATGACAATGTGGTCATTATTTGTACTATTGAAAATATGGATCCCATGGGCATCCATACCGGAGATTCAATTACCGTTGCTCCCGCAATGACGTTATCGGACCGTACCTTTCAAAAAATGAGGGATATGGCCATTAAGATGATGCGCAGTATCGGCGACTTTGAAGGAGGTTGTAACGTACAGTTCGCCGTGAGCCCCGACGAGGCCGAAGATATCATTGCCATTGAAATCAACCCAAGGGTTTCCCGTTCTTCCGCATTGGCATCGAAGGCCACGGGATATCCCATAGCAAAGGTCGCGACCAAGTTGGCCATCGGGTATTCATTGGACGAATTGGAAAACCAGATCACACGTTCCACCTCGGCCTTGTTCGAGCCTACCTTGGATTATGTTATTGTAAAAATACCACGGTGGAATTTTGATAAGTTCGAAGGTTCGGACCGCACCTTAGGACTACAAATGAAATCGGTAGGAGAAGTGATGGGCATCGGCCGATCCTTTCAGGAAGCGTTGCACAAAGCGACCCAATCGTTGGAAATAAAACGAAACGGACTGGGTGCCGATGGCAAAGGATATCGGGATTACGATCAGATTCTTGAAAAACTGGCAGTACCCAGTTGGGATCGGGTATTCGTCATTTATGATGCGATCCAAATTGGGATTCCGTTGAGCCGCATCCATGAGATTACCAAAATAGACATGTGGTTCTTAAAGCAGTATGAAGAACTACACCTTTTAGAGAAGGAAATTTCAAAATATACGATAGCCACCTTATCGCGGGAGTTGCTTTTGGAGGCCAAACAAAAAGGATTTGCAGATCGGCAAATTGCCTACATGCTCGATTGTTATGAAAGCGAGGTGTACAATAAAAGAACCGAATTGAACATCAACAGGGTGTATAAGCTCGTAGATACCTGTGCTGCGGAATTCAAGGCCTTGACGCCCTATTATTATTCGACCTTTGAGGCGGAGATCGAAACTGCTGACGGTAAGCGCTATGTAGAGAACGACAGTGTGGTTACCGATAAAAAGAAAATAGTGGTGCTCGGTTCGGGACCCAATAGGATCGGACAGGGAATAGAGTTCGATTATTGCTGTGTACACGGTGTGCTGGCAGCTGCCGAATGTGGGTACGAGACCATAATGATCAATTGTAATCCCGAAACGGTTTCTACCGATTTTGACACTGCTGACAAACTGTATTTTGAACCGGTGTTCTGGGAACATATTTACGATATTATCCGCCACGAAAAACCGGAGGGCGTTATTGTACAATTGGGAGGGCAGACCGCCTTGAAATTGGCCGAGAAACTATCCAAATACGGGGTGAAAATTATCGGAACAAGTTTCGAGTCCTTGGATTTGGCGGAGGACCGTGGTAGTTTTTCCACTTTGCTCAAGGAAAACAATATTCCCTACCCAAGGTTTGGCACTGCGGAAACCGCTGATGAGGCGCTGCAACTTTCCGATGAACTCGGATTCCCGCTATTGGTTCGTCCCTCTTACGTTTTGGGAGGTCAGGGTATGAAAATCGTAATCAATAAGGAGGATCTGGAATCGCATGTAGTAGATCTGTTGCGAAAGATACCCAACAACAAACTGTTATTGGACCACTACCTCGACGGTGCCATCGAAGCCGAAGCGGATGCCATATGTGATGGCGAAAATGTACAGATTATCGGTATTATGGAGCATATAGAGCCCTGCGGAATCCATTCCGGAGATTCCAACGCTACGTTGCCCCCTTTTAATTTAGGAGAATTTGTACTGCAACAAATAAAAGACCACACCCGAAAAATTGCCTTGGAACTGAATACGGTAGGTTTGATCAACATTCAGTTTGCGATCAAGGATGACAAGGTGTATATCATCGAGGCGAACCCACGGGCCTCTCGAACGGTTCCTTTTATTGCAAAGGCCTACAAACAACCTTATGTGAATTTTGCAACGAAGGTGATGCTGGGGGAGAACAAGGTGACGGACTTTACATTTGATCCTCAGCTGGAAGGCTTTGCCATTAAACAGCCTGTTTTCTCGTTCAATAAGTTTCCTAACGTGAACAAAAATTTAGGCCCCGAGATGAAGAGTACCGGAGAGAGTATTTTGTTCATCGATAGCTTAAAGGACGATCAGTTTTACGAACTATACCATCGTAGAAAAATGTACTTATCTAAATAAGACCGATAAGAAAAGGGGTAGCGCATATCCTTTTAAATACAACGACGAAAATCCCGCACATGATCATACGGTCCCTGTGCGGGATTTTGTGCTATTATACCATTTCAAAGGTAAAATGGTATCAATTATTAAGTGTTGTTTGAGGCGGTGGTATTTAAGAAGTTTATGGTTTGGTCTACTACTGCTGGTGTTCTTAAAATGCGAAAGTGCCCTGTGCCCGTAATTTCTTGAAATTCAGAATTTGCCCATTGATGATGCACATTTTTTGACCGTTCGATAGGAATGATCTTGTCGTTTTTGTCATGTATGATCAAGGCATGGTCAACGTTGATGTTTTTAACAAAAAAGCTCACATTGGTCGTTGTAAGGTCCAGTTGCGTTTGATCGCCAATATGTTGTATCAATTTGGCCTTCACTTTTGGGGTAATTCCTATTTGTTCGCAAACGTCGTCGATACGCTGGCTAAATTTATCCGGAACGGTCAGCAACACATATTTTTTCAAAGACAAATCCCGGTTTTCGTATAGCGCATAGGTAACGGCAACACCGCCAAAGGAATGGCTTATCAGTTTGGTTACCCGGTATTTTTGAATCATAAGGCCTACCAATTCCGTGAACTCAAAAAGGTTGGTGTTGCCGCGGCTGCTATACCCGTGCGAGGGAGCATCAAAGGCATATACCGTATAACCCTTTGAAAGTAAGGGGGGGATAAAGTCCGAAAAATTTCCTGCTTGCCCCTCCCAGCCGTGGACGAGCAAAACGCGCTCGGCACCATCTCCCCATCGGTAGCATCGTATGCTATGGGTTTTAAAGGCAAGTGTTTCCTTGGTACTTTTTTCCAGAACGGCTACTTCATGGGCCCGTAATTTTCGTACTTGCGGATTGGACAGTTGGTCGAAGGCAAATTTTACGACCCTATTCGGAAAAAGGAGGGAAGCGAGCCGAACCAATACTTTTTTCATCTGTTTAAAATTTTGCTGTTTTCTGAAAATGAAGAAACAAAAAGTTTCTACAAGTCCAGTAATACCACTGTAGATTCGCCTTTTACCATTTCAAAGCTAAAATGATATTAATTATACCAGACCGCATATCCTTTTCGTCGAAGTTCCAGTGCCAAGGTAGCTTCCATTTTTAATGCCTCCGCCCTTGAATCGAGGGGGGAAATATGTTGGTACAGACTTGACCTCAGATACATCCCATATTTTTGAACGATTTTGGCGGCAAGTCCGTGTCCCTTTTTGTTAACGTATCCGTTTTTATGTTGCGCAAAACGTTCTTTAGGGGTTTTGCTGGTCATTCCTACGTAGAGGCATTGCAATACCCCGTTAAACTGCGGATTGGCCTCGCGGAACCTTCTGTCTTCCGTAAATACCCGTTTCGAAAGTTCTATTACATAAATGCTGTATTTCGTTTTTGGCATTTTTTGGAAACGATTTAGATTGCTTAGCCTACTAACACCAGAAATGGTATAAAACCGTTGTGCGGAATGGCCCAATAACCGCTATATACCCCGTAATCGCAATTCACTCCAGAATTCCGTTAAGCTTCCCATTCGGTATGGAAAATGCCTTCCCTGTCGAGCCGCTCATAGGTATGGGACCCGAAATAATCGCGTTGTGCCTGAATAACATTGAGTGGCAAGCGGGAGGAGGTATAGGCGTCAAAATAGGTAAGGGAGTTTGATAGCGCTGGCAACGGAATGCCATTTTCGGCACCGTAAGCGACCAATTTTCGTGCCGCACCAACGGTACTCCTTACCTTTTCGATAAAGGATGGTGACAACAAAAGGTTTGGCAGGGAAGCATCTTCTTTGAATGCCTCGGTAATATCGGCCAATAGCCCGGCCCGAATAATACAACCTGCACGCCAGATTTTTGCAATGGTGGCAATATCCACATCATATCCATATTCTTTGGAGGCATCGGCCAATTGATGGAGTCCTTGGGCGTAGGTGATGATAAAGGCGAAATACAGCGCTTCTTCCGAAAGTTTTTCCAACACCTTTTTATCCATTTTTTTAACCTGCGGCCTGTCATACAACGCATCCGCCCGTACCCGTTCTTCCTTTAGGGCGGAAATCTCGCGCATGCTAACGGCAATATCAATGGATGGTACCGGTATTCCAAGATCCATGGCGTTTTGTGAAGTCCATTTTCCGGTCCCTTTTTGTTTGGCCTTGTCCAGAATTTGATCGACCAGTCTTCCATCATCAAGTGGGTCTTCCTGTTCAAATATTTCAGAGGTGATCTCTACTAAAAAAGACTGTAAACGTCCTTCGTTCCAGTTGCTATAGGTGCGATGCAGTTCATCATTGGAAAAATCCCCACCTTTTTTAAGTACGTCGTAAATTTCCGAGGTAAGCTGCATCAACCCATATTCGATGCCGTTATGCACCATTTTAACATAGTTTCCGGCAGACTTTGGTCCCAAATACGCAACACAGGGTTCTCCTTTGTATTTCGCGGATACCGCTTCAAAAATAGGTTGTACGGCGGCATACCCTTCTTTAGAGCCTCCGGGCATGATGCTGGGTCCCTTGCGGGCCCCTTTTGCACCTCCCGAGACCCCCGCACCAAAAAAGTGGATTCCTTTTTCGCTAAGGTAGGCCTCGCGCCGATCGGTATCGGTAAAAAAGGAGTTACCGCCGTCAATCAAAATATCGCCCGCATCGATATGTGGCAATAGTCCTTCGATTACCGCATCCACGATCTTCCCTGCAGGAACGAGCATCATGATTTTCCTGGGTTTCGATAGCGCGGCCACAAAGGTGACTACGTCGGTAGTAGCGTTTACCTTGTCCAAATCGCCGCCTTCTTCCTTTAAAGCGTTTACCTTCTCCTCATCAAGATCATTACCATAGGCCGTAAAACCGTTATCGGCCACGTTCAATATAAAATTACGTCCCATTACCCCAAGACCTATCAAACCAAAATCGTATGCTTTTTTCATTTCTTTTGCGGATATGTTAGTGCTGCTATCGCTTGTTTCAAAATTAAATGAAAATATTCAGTTTTAAGCGCCATTGACTTGGAAACTCCGACAGGTTGGCTATATTTAAATAATGGGAGAGGCTCCCGTTACGGAATACTATATAGAAGAAAGTAAATGAAGAAGACAGCTAATCAAATGCTCGTTATTTTTGGCGCCTCGGGCGACCTCACCGCACGAAAACTAGTGCCTGCCATATACAATTTGTTCAAAGGGGGACACCTGCCCGAGAACTTTGTAGTACTTGGGGCAAGCAGGTCCAACCTCTCCGATGAAGACTTTAGAAAACGTGTGGTGTTGGAAAGCAGCTACTTAAAGAACGATTTAAAGGAAGCCGCCGCCGATGTGATCGAGGCGTTTGCGAACAAGATTTTTTATACGGACCTGGGTAACGATTATGATACCGAGTACACCCAGTTGGCCGAACGCATCACGACCTTGAACAGCGAACACGGCACGAACCATAACTACATCTTTTACCTTTCAACACCGCCAAGCTTGTATGAGGCGATTGCCAAAAATATCAGCGAACAACAGCTGGCGTCCGAGGAAAAGGGATGGAAGCGATTGATTGTCGAAAAACCTTTTGGCTATAGTTTGGAAACCGCCAAGCAATTGAATGACGGACTTCACAAGTATTTTAAAGAACCGCAGATTTACAGGATCGACCATTATTTGGGAAAGGAGACCGTACAGAATCTGCTCGTCACCCGTTTTGCCAATAGCATTTTTGAACCGCTTTGGAACCGAAACTATATTCACCATGTGGAGATCACCAATGCGGAAAGCGGTGGTGTCGAAAAAAGGGGAGGCTATTATGATAAATCGGGCGCTTTGCGGGATATGTTTCAAAACCATCTACTGCAAATAGTTTCCTTGGTGGTTATGGAACCCCCTATAGGAGCGAATGCCGAGGAGATCAGAAACGAAAAGGTGAAGGCCCTGAAATCTTTACGGGTGATGCGTGATGCCAAAACACTTCATGAAAACACCATTCGCGCACAATATGTCAGTTCAACCATCGATGGCGAGCGGGTAAACGGATATCGCGAAGAAGAAGGAGTGGATCCCGATTCAACCACGGAAACGTTTGCCGCAATTAAGTTTTTTGTAGACAATTGGCGGTGGGCCGATGTTCCCTTTTACGTACGTACGGCCAAGCGTATGCCGACAAAAGTAACCGAGGTGGTCATCCATTTTAAATCGCCGCACCACCAAATTTTTAGGGATGCCGGGGTTAACGACAAGGCCAATAAATTGGTCATACGCATACAGCCCGATGAAGGTATTTTGATCAAGTTTGGGGTAAAGGTTCCTGGTCAAGGGTTTAAAGTAGAACGGGCAAACCTCGATTTTTACTATTCCAGTTTGACCGAGACCCATGTTATGGAAGCCTATGAGCGGTTATTGTTAGATGCCATGCAGGGCGATGCCACACTGTATGCGCGGGCAGATGAAGTAGAGGCCGCTTGGGAATTTGTAAATCCCATTTTGGAGTATTGGAAAAATTCGGACGAGAAGGTCTACGGGTATTCTGCGGGGGTATGGGGGCCTGAAAACAGCCATGATCTGATCGAAGGAATAGGGGAATGGCGCAATCCGAGCAAAAATTTGGCGGATGATCCGGGATTCTGCGTCATTTGTTAGCACGGCCGAACAAACTTTTAAAAAGGGACCGTTTTTTTTACGGATTTCAGGAAATGACCAACAGGCCAAGGATTACGAGAAAGAACAGTTGTTTCGGGCCATGTGGTATTACCAACTTTCTATTTAATTTTTAAGAAACGTGAAATGCAGTTCGAAAAAGAACTCTTTAGAGCATTGTTTGAAGCGAATAGGGATTGTGTGGTCGCCCTTATAGAAGCGCATAACATTGATATCAATGGACACTCGCTTTTCTCTGACGAAAATTCCATTTTGATAGAATCCCTTTTATGTCATTCCGATTATAGAGGTTCGATAGGACAGCTCGAAATCGTTACCTATTTGATTGAAAACGGCGCCGAACTAAACTGGAAAAACAAACTTGGACGGAACGCGCTACATATTGCACTGGAATATCACGACCTATCTAAAGTAGCACTCGTCTTGATCGATACCGATAAGATAGACGTCAATGTTGTGGAGGACAAAAACGGAAACAGTCCTATTTTTACTGCCATTAGGGAGTATGGAAAAACTTGGCGAGCGGAACAGAAAGAGTTGAATGGGATACGATTTGAAATTATCGAAGCCTTGCTAAAGCGTGGTACGGATATGGACAAGGTCAATCATCATGGAATTTCAGCAAGACGTTGGATCGAGATTTCCAATGATGAAAAATTGCATGGATTGATTGAAAAACATGACGCAAAATAATGTAAGGCATTTAAGCTTATAAACCTTAAGGGCCCTGCTCAACTTATAATATCAGCAAATGAAGACAAAAATAGCAACGGACAAGGCAAATGTTGCGGTGGATTTTTCCCGTTATTTGGCCATTTTGATTTCATCGAAAAAAACGGTGCACATCGCTTTATCGGGCGGTAGTACGCCCAAAGTAGTTTTTGATGAACTGGCCGCCAACTTTCAGGCCGATATCGACTGGTCCAAGGTGCATTTGTATTGGGGCGACGAACGCTGTGTTCCTCCAGAGGATGATCAAAGCAATTATAAGATGACAGAGACCCATCTGTTGTCCAAAATTAAGATTCCAAAAGAAAACGTACATCGGGTGCTTGGGGAGGACGATCCTGAAAAAGAGGCGGCCCGTTATGCCGCGCTGTTGGAAGACCATCTGCCTTCCGTGGACGGACTTCCGCAATTTGACCTGGTTATACTGGGGATGGGGGATGACGGGCATACCGCTTCCATTTTCCCCCATGAAATCGCCCTTTGGCAATCTGAAAAGTACTGCGAAGTGGCCACGCATCCCGATAGCGGGCAAAAGCGTATTACCATTACCGGCAAGCTAATCAATAATGCGGTTATCGTCGCTTTTTTGGTCACCGGTAAAAACAAGGCCCCAAAGGTAGCAGAGATCATCCATAAAAAGGATTCGTTCGAAGCATACCCTGCAGCTTTGGTAGCCCCAAAAAGTCAGAAGTTGCTCTGGTTTTTGGACGCCGAGGCGGCCCAAGCGCTTACACCATTTTAACTTTGAAATTGTAGGTATAGAAATTGAATTATTTTTAGGTATTCAAGGCGAAAAACCTAAGCATATAGCCGTAGCTACGGTTATTTTTTTTAATGAAGAACAACTGAAAAAGAAACCATTTATTAGTGCTATTTCAAAGTTAATATGGTATTACTTAAGCGCTATCTTAAGATTTTCATTGGCCAATCCCTTTTGGTATTTGGAAGCGTCAAAGTTGTTTTCGTCAAATTTGGTATCCCTTTTAAAAGCGGCCTCCTTTCGGAACTTGCTCCTTGCAAAACGGCGAATGCCCTGTTTGTCCTGTACTAAAAGTCCCGGAACGGGAGTACTGTTTCCTTCGTCATCTTTGGCGACCATGGTAAAATAGGAGGAGTTGCAATGCCTTTTTTTTCCGCTGGTCACGTTTTGCGATTCCACGCGAACACCGACAACCATTGACGTACGGCCGGTATAGTTGATAGATGCCTTAAGGGTCAAAAGTTCACCGACCTCTACCGGACTTAAAAAATCGACCCGGTTCACCGATGCGGTCACACAGTATTTTCGGGAATGTTTGGAGGCACAGGCGAACGCGATCTGATCCATTAAACTTAAAATATGGCCGCCATGGATCTTGCCCCCAAAATTGGAGTGGGAGGGTAGCATCAATTCGGTAATCGATAACCTTGACTCCCTAGCCGTTTTGAATTCTTTCATCTGTTTAAGATTTTGTAGTCCGCTGACAATGAAGAAACTAAAAGTCTTTGCTCATTACACACCCTTAATTTCTCAAATGTGGGGACTGCTCTTTTTCAACTTGGGTCACAAAATATTTGGTATCGCCCAGCCAAAAGAATGTGGCAAAACGTTCCGTGTAATGTAGTTTTACATAATTGCCCTGATATTCCTGAAGCTTTTCGATAACCTGTTCGTCCTTGTCGAGTACGGAAAAAGTAAAAATTTGAGCTCCGGAAACACCTTGACTAATTTCCCCTTCCCAAGTTTTTACCATTACCCCTTTGTGACTAATTTTTATCAGCTCGCCAGAGCGTACCCCTTCGCTATAGGGAACAAAATAAATGAAGGCGTAGTATACCGCCAATATGACCATAAGGCCCAAAATTGCTATTGTAATTATTTTCTTCATGTATTGTTTTTACGGTGTCCTAGGAATTTGTTAAGAAGTGCTGTATATGAGGGGCACGACAGTGAGATGACTTGAATTTCCCATTTTTCAACCAGTTTTTTATTTTTTAACCACTAACCACTAACCACTAACCACTAACCACTAACCACTAACCACTAACCACTCACTAAACCTTCCCTATTTCTTCAAAATCGTCTTCCTGGGCCCGCTTTAAAATGGGGTCGGGAATCGATTTTTTTGCCTTTGCCCCCATCTTTTTCAGCTTTTCGATACTGATAACGATGTTACCACGACCTTCCACTAGTTTGTTCATGGCCCCTTTATACTCCGATTTTGCCTCGTCCATCTTTTTCCCCACCTTGGTCAAATCGGTTACAAAACCTTCAAACTTATCGTACAACGCTCCCGCCTGCCGTGCAATTTCTATGGCGTTCCGTTGTTGTTTTTCATTGTTCCACATGCTGTCTATTGTGCGTAGGGTCGCCAACAGGGTAGACGGTGTTACAATAACGATATTTTGTTCAAATGCCTTATTGTATAACAAGTTGTCATTATTGATGGCAATCGCAAAAGCGGGTTCTATAGGCACGAACAAAAGCACAAAGTCCGGGCTTTCCATTTCATAAAGATCTTCATACTTTTTTGCGGAAAGTTGGTCAACATGTCTTCTTAGGGAATTGATGTGATCTTTCAAATGGCGGGCCCTCAAATCGTCATCTTCCTCGTTTACATAGCGCTCATAATCGGTAAGCGAAACCTTTGAATCGACGACCATTTTTTTTCCATCGGGAAGGTGTATGATTACATCGGGCAATACACGGTTCCCTTCTGCCGTAGTAAAATGCTGTTGTACGGAATATTCCCGATCTTTTTCCAGTCCCGACTTCTCCAAAACCCGTTCCAATACCAGTTCTCCCCAGTTTCCCTGCATTTTACTGTCCCCTTTCAAGGCTTTGGTCAGGTTTTCGGCCTCCTGTGTAATCTTTAGGTTTTGCGACTGTAAATTGAGTAGTTGTTCTTTTAGGGCGGAATGGATGCTGATGTTTTCCTTTTGACTTTCTTCTACCTTTTTTTCGAAAAGTTGTATTTTTTCGTTTAGCGGTGTCAAAATGTTCTTGATGTTCTTTTCGTTTCTTTCGGTAAACTTCAAGCTTTTTTCCTCCAATATCTTATTGGCCAAATTTTCAAATTCCTTGGTGAATTTTTCTTGCAATTGCTCCACCTCCTCTTTTTGCTCCCTATTTTTCAATCGTAGGTTTTCCATATCGGCTTCGGTACGGACGAGTTGGTTGCCCAAATTTTCCTTTTCCTGCTGTAGCCGATTTTTGTGTTCTTCCGAATCGGCCAGCCTACCTTCCAGAGCGGTCAGGCTTTGACGGAGCTGTTGCTCCCTTTCGTGCAATGCGCTTTGGTGCGACTGCGTCTTTAGTTTTTGGATGTAAACCCCTAATAGATACCCTATTGCCAAGCACAATAGGGTCAGTAATGTATAGATCAAATATGGGTTCATTGCTACGAGCGGTGTTTCCCGTAAAGATACGGGATCACCCGGAAAAAGTGAGACCCCTACAGGCTTACTTTTGTATGCGAAAGCTATTGGTTTTTGCATCGAAGACTACGGTGTCCGATGGAAAAAGGGTATCAAGATGTCCGTTTTTCGTAAGCTCGGACGGTCTTCCGAAAGGGTTGTCCGCTCCATTGAGGATAAGCAAGGTATCACAGAGCTGCAGGCACATTTCTATCTCATGGCTGGTAAAAAAAATGGTCTTGTTCGTTTTATGGGCGATACTTCTAAGCAGTTTGAAAATACCGACCTTATGATAGAGATCCAAATGGGTCGTCGGCTCGTCCAGCAACATGATATCGGTATCCTGCGCCAAAGCCCGTGCGATCAATACGCGCTGCAATTGTCCATCGCTTAACGTATGGCACTTTTTTTGGCTAAGTTCCCCTAGGTCCAACATTTTTATGGCCTCCGTTATTTTTTGTATATCGGTCTTGGTCAGTGTTCCTATCCAGTTGGTATAGGGCTGTCTGCCAAGGGCCACCAATTCCGATACGGTTAAATTTTTCGTGGCCAGAGGTTCGGTCAATACCAGGCTGATGGTCGTAGCAACCTTTTCAGAGGCTAATTGGGGTAACGGAACACCATTTATCTTAATTTCCCCAGAAAGCGAGGGGTGTATGTTTCCCAGGGTCCGTAACAAGGTCGATTTCCCGATACCGTTACTGCCGACCATTGCTGATAACTCACCTGCCCGTAGGTCCAATGTAATGTCGCCTATAATAGGTTCCGCTCCGTAACCTATGGCCAGCTTTGTAGTACTCAGAGTAATATGTCGTTCTTTAGTTTTGATAGTTTTTCAGGTATGCGTTAAAACACTATGTTACGTTTACGGAGCAATAGCCAAATGACAACGGGCGCGCCAATGATACTGGTAATGGCATTTATCGGGAGTACCGATGCGGAACCGGGCAATTGTGCCACGGCATCACAAAGTAACATTAAAATCGCTCCATAAAGAAACACGGCCGGAATCAAGGTTTTGTGGTCATTGGTATTAAAGAGTTGGCGGGCAAGGTGTGGAACCGCAAGCCCGACAAAGGCGATTGGTCCCGCAAAAGCCGTAATCCCACCTGCAAGTAGTCCTGCTGCGGCTAATATCAGGTATCTGGTTTTTTTTAGCCGGATGCCCATACTCTGGGCATAGTGCTCCCCCAGCAATAAGGCATTCAACGCCTTTATGGATAGTACGCCCAAAAAAGTACCCAATATAACGATTCCTGAAAGTAGTGCAACTTGGTTCCAGTTTAAGTTCCCTACGCTTCCAAAGGACCAAAAAATGAATTGTTGGAGCTGTTCCGCACTGGAAAAATAGGAAAGTACACTTACCATGGCCGCGGTAATGCTGCCGAACATCAAACCAATGATCAATAGGGCCATGGTATCCCTAATTCTTGTGGCCACAAGGATTACGGCGAACAATACGACAAAACTGCCAATACTTGCCGCAATGATTACCGTTAGGTCGTTCACCAAATAAAAAGCGATTCCCCCCGATAACAAGGTTCCGCCCAGTAGCAATAAGGCCGCACCTAAACTGGCCCCGGAACTGATCCCCAAAACGAAAGGCCCGGCCAAGGGATTGCGAAATAAGGTCTGCATTAGAAGACCGCTGATGCCCAGACCGCTTCCGACCAATATGGCGGTAAAGGCTTTGGGGAGGCGGTAGTCCCAAATAATATAGGACCATGATTCGTTAGATGCCTCCCCAGAAAGAATGTTCAAGAGGGCTTTAAAAGGGATGTTTACCGATCCTAGGCTAACGTTTAGGAGTACGCTACAAAGCAAAGCAGTACCAAGTAGTAGGAACGAATATCTGTTGCTGGTAGTCCGCATTGTTTAGTGTAAAGGCTTAAAAAAAACCGATTGGTGATCGGGCAATACCGTCGGATGGAAAATAGCGATCAAATCTTTTAAAACCAAATCAGGCCGCTGGGGCGCCAATTCGTAAAAAAGTAACCCTCCCGTTGGTCCTTTGGCTATTGCATTCGAAAATACCTTTTCATTTTTAAAGGCGTCGAACCGACCATAATGCCGGTTAGCGGCCTTCATTTCGGAGTAGGAGGTATGCATGGAGGGATTCAACCAAAATTCGGCATTTGTACCTCGTTCCAAAACGTTTTCTACACTTAATGGAATGCTACCCGTTTCCTTGGTTTCGCGCCATAGGTAATTGGTATTGGCATCGTTTAGAAAGGCTGCCATCCAACTTTTTCCACCGGCCACGTACCAAACATCTTTATAGAGACCACCGCTAAGTACCGTTGGTGTTTTTTTGACATTTTTGACCATATTTTTGGCTTGTTCGTAGTTCGTTTCAATTTCGCGAAAGAGACTGTCGGCAGTTTTTTCGGTATCAAAAAACGCGGCAAAAAACTTGATCCATTCGGCTTTCCCCAATGGTGTTCGCTCTGTCCAATCCCCATTGTATACAACAGGTATACGAGCCCGCTGCAAGGTGTTGTACCCTTTGTTTTGGTCGTTGATCCCAAAACCGATGACTACATCAGGTTTCAGCGCCAAGGTCATTTCGGGGTTAAGGGTTTCGTTGTTGCCCAAATCTTTTATCGTGCCCTTGTCGATCAAAGACCGGGCCTTTTTAGAGGAAACAAAATCCGTATTGGGAAACCCTACCAAATGATCAAGAACATTTAAGGCGTCCAGGGCCGGGATATGGGTGGTCGATGTAACCACGATCTTATCTACCGGCGTGTATATGATGGCATCGTAAGCGTCGGCGTTCAATGTGATGTGGGCCATCTTACTTTTTGGGACCAATGCATAGGTATAAGTGTTCTCCGCATCGGGCCAAGGGGAATTTACTTTTAATAGCGTTACTCCGGTGGCCATTTTTTCCATTGTAAAGCCTTTGGCATGATCTATAGTAGTTTTGCTATGGTTTTTTACAGCTTTTAATGGACTTGTTTTTACCTCATTTTTGCAGGAATGACAGATAGCGGTAAGGGCAAATAAAAAAACAATCGAGAATATCCGTTTACTCCTTTTCATGGGTCATTTTATTTGAAGTCCTTTTTCAATATTAAAAGTAGCGTCTTTGTAAGACAAATGAACGACATGACCGTAATTAAGTTGAATTGCAAAGGAATCTTTTAACGGAATTTTCTTAATGTATGCGAGTAACGCCCGTATTGGTCCGGCGTGGGACACAATTATCAAAGATTTTTGAGCGGGTAGAATACGCTCGTTCAAAAAAGAGACCATTCTTTTTTGCAAGGTGACATAGGATTCTCCATTAGGTGCCGGAAGGGTAACAAAATCGTTCATCCAAGGGGTTATTTCTTCCGAGGGAATGTGGTCCCAAGCTTTCATTTCCCATTCCCCAAAATTGAGTTCCATCAAACGGGCGTCCTCCACAACCGCTTCGTCAAAAGTATTCGCTAGTTTTTTACATCGCTTTAAGGGACTACTGAATACTTGCATGCCTTCAGCAAACGATATTTTTTTGTGAACCGCTTTATATTCCGTTTCAAAACTATCGGTAACATCCAAATTGGTCTGGCCATAGCAAATACCTTTGTCAATTGCGGGAGTGGTATGTCGGACTAAATAAATTTCCATAATACAATAACGCTAAGATAAAATACAAGTTCTGAGAGTTGTTGTACGGCTCCTGCGCAGTCTCCGGTTTGCCCACCTATCCATTTGCCGAATTTCTGCCCAAGGTATAATTTTGATAGATACATGGGGATCAGCAGCAAAAACACCCAACCTGTTTGAAAAAAAAGAAGTGGCAAACAACCGAAAAAACAGGATATCAGCAATAGGGTGACCGTAAGGTTTTGCGCTGCGGGCTTTGCTTTGCTTTCGTCCTCTTCACGAACGTATGGGTGCGTGAAAATAAGGGTTGTTGCAATGAACCTACTAGCCGAATGGCCCGCAACCAATACAAAAGGTACCAATGGAGTGGAAATTTGACAAAGGGCCAAGAATTTCAGCGCTAGGACCATTGTAATCCCTATGACACCATAGGTGCCCAAACGGGAATCTTTCATGATTACCAGTATTTTTTCTTTTGTCCACCCCCCACCAAAACCGTCGCATACATCGGCAAAGCCATCCTCGTGAAAGGCTCCTGTGGTATAAATGGTAGCGACCATACTCAATAATAGGGCAATTTCTTTGGACCAGATGATAGATGAACCATAGAAAACCAGCGCACCAATACTTCCGACAATCGTTCCTACAAGGGGGAAATACTTGGCACTTTTTTGCAGATAGCCCGGATCATGGGTAATCCATTTTGGGCATGGAATTCTGGTGAAAAACATAAGTGCGGTAAAAAAAATGTCGATTTCCTTTTTCATATACTGCTCACTTTTGCTTGCTCAAAACTGGCCATGTCGTTTAAAAAGCCCGTTGCGCATTGTACCAAAGGAAATGCCAAGGCTGCCCCTGTACCTTCTCCCAAACGTAATTGCAGGTTCAATAAGGGTTTCCTTTTAAGGAACCCCAATAGTTTTGAGTGTCCCTGTTCTCCTGAAGAATGGGCAAAAATACAATAGTCCAAAATATTTTTTTCCATTGCATGTGCGGCCAATAGTGCGGCACTTACTATAAAACCATCTACGATAATGGTACAATGCAGAGCAGCGGCTTTTAATATGGCCCCCGTCATCATAGCGATTTCAAAACCGCCAAAGGTTGCCAATGCTTCCATTGGTTCGTTGGGTCGGTGCTTTTTAATCGCTTTTTGGAGTTGTTGTGTCTTCTGTAAAATACCTTTTTTGGAAAGACCCGTGCCCGCACCTACACATTCTTTGATATCCATTTTTGTATAGTAACTCATAAGAAGGGCCGCCGCACTGGTGTTACCTATTCCCATTTCGCCAAAACCAATGGTATTGCATCCTTCTGCATGCAACTGGGTCATGATGTCCGCGCCCTTTTGAATAGCTTGCTTGCATTGTGCCAAAGTCATTGCCATTTGTGTGAGGTAATTTTTTGTTCCGAACGCTATTTTGGCATCGATCAGTCCCGTTGTGTTTGAAAAGGAATGGTTTACACCCGCATCTACTACCCGAAGCGCAAGGTTGTTTTGTTTGCAAAAAACGTTTATCGCAGCTCCGCCTTCCAAAAAATTATAGACCATTTGGGCAGTGACAGCCTGGGGATATGGATTCACTTTGCCTTCTTTTGCAATGCCATGGTCCCCGGCAAAAATCAATATGCTGGGGTTTTCTATCCTTGGTGTAACGGTATTTTGGATCAGTCCGATTTGTAACGCAAGCTTTTCCAGTACTCCCAAAGAGCCGGATGGCTTGGTTTTTTGGTCTATTTTATGTTGTAGCTTCTGCTCAAGAGATCGGTTCAACGGTGAAATATTAAACTCCATATGAGGCCTATTTTTTGATTGTTACCGGTATTCTCGATACCATTAAAATTGCTTTTTCAGCATAATTTGCAATGTACTGGTTCATCCAACCTTGCACTTCCGTAAATTTTCTTCCTACAGCCGTTTCGGTATGGACTCCCATTCCTATCTCGTTGGATATGATTATGATAGTGGCGTTAATGTCAAGTAGTTTTTTAAATTCTTTCTTTGCTTGTTCCAGTGTTTTTTCCACATCATTTTTGGTGTCCGAAAAAAAATTGGTGAGCCAAAGCGTAACACAATCGATTACTACCGTTTCTCCTTCATGGATAACCTTTGAAAGTACTTTTTCTTCCGTAACGGATAGCCACCGCTCGCCTCTTTCGGCAATGTGCCGATCAATTCGGGCCTTATGGTCATTGTCCCAAATTCTTGAGGTGGCAACATATTTGGGTTTTGAACAAAGTTGAAGGGCCAATTCTTGCGCATACCTGCTTTTTCCCGAGCGTTCCCCTCCGGTAATGTAATACATCATATCGGGTTGTTTTTTTACGGGCCCAATATTAGACATTTTTTTAGGAGCAAAAACAATGTTGAAGTAGTTCTGCAAAAAAGAAGTACATTTACTCCGAATTTTGGTTTCCATCGGTTTTCGTGATGGAATTAAAAGGGAATCCGGTGTAAATCCGGAGCTGTTCCCGCAACTGTAAGCTTTGTTTGCATAAATGCAAATGTTTGTTACCAGCTACAAGACCACTGTCTATTTCAACTGGATGGGAAGGTGGGTAACGAAACGCAAGTCAGGAGACCTGCCGAATTCGGAACTAAAAACTATAGACTTTCGGGTAAAAGGTCTTTTGTGTATGAAAACAATATTCACTATTCTGGTGCTATTTGGTGGTGCCGTATCTCTTTTTGGACAAAATAATGAGGTCATCGTTCTCGATGAGGTCATTTTGGCCGATGTGAAGTTGCGACAGTTTTCCGATGGTATAAAAACCTTGACGCTAAACGACTCCGTTGCGCGCCGTAATTCCGGTACGTTTACCGATAACCTACGGTTTAACACCAACCTTTATTTTAAGGAGTACGGGTATGGAATGACTTCCACGGTCGCCTTCCTGGGTACGGGAGCGTCACAGACCGCGGTAGTTTGGAACGGAATCAACATCAATTCGCAAATGAGCGGCCAAACCGATTTCAACACCTTACTTTCGCAATCCGTCAATGAAGTTGTTGTACGTAGCGGTGGTGGCAGCACACAATATGGTACCGGGGCCATTGGCGGTAGCGTACATTTGAATTCCGTACTCAAGTTTGAAGAACACACATCGCACAACGTAAATATGGGTTATGGTGCCTTTGATACCCGCTCCCTTTTCTACAATACTTCTTTAGGAAATACAAAAAGTGCTTTTAAGATAGGGGTAGGATATTTTGGTTCTGAAAACGACTACAAGTATTTGGGGACCGAGCGTAGCAATGAGAACGGTGCCTTTGACAACACCGCGATCGATCTTTCCTATGGTCTGGTGTTGGGAAAGACGAATATCATTCAGGCGTACCATCAAAGTTTTTTGGGTGACCGTAACTTTTCGAGCACGTTAACGGCTCCTTCCAATGACCGCTATCGAGATTACAATTCCAGGTCGTTGTTGGAATGGGTCAATTTCGGGAGCAAGACCGTACAACGGGTAAAGGCAGCGCATTTATACGAACGCTACCGGTATTATCCGAACAATGCGGTGGAAGACTTTAGCACTGGGAAAGCATCGACCGCACTCTTCAATTATGATTTGAAGTATCGTTTTAAAAAAGTGGTAATAAACGGAATTTCGGAGTTTCAATATATCGATGCCGAAGGATCCTCCATACGTTCCGAAAACCGACAAATACTCACAGGCATGCTATTGGTACGGCATACTCCAAGCGAAAAGTTTCGGTATGGGGTGAATCTTCGGAAAGATTGGGTAAGTGGTTATGAGAGTCCGCTGCTGTTTTCAGCTAACGGAAGCTATGATATTACAAAGGCCTACACCGTGAGCTTTCAGGCATCAAAAAACTTCAGGATTCCAACGTTCAACGATTTGTACTGGCAGGGTGCCGGGGCCGGTGGTAATTCCGATTTGGTTCCGGAAACGGCATTGCAAGGAGAGCTCGGACAATCCTTACGGTTCAAGAATGTTCTCTTTCAACTGAACGGATATTACATCGCCACCAGGGACCTCATACAATGGCGGCCTGATTTGGCCGGGGTATGGACACCGGTCAATGTTAACGAAACGGAGCAGTTCGGTTTTGAACTGGAATCGCAATGGAATAAAAAAATGACATGGGCAGAGGTATCCGTAAACGGGGCGTACGCTTTTACCAAATCATTGGATGCGGAAACGGGAAACCAATTGTTATACGTACCCTTGCATACGGCTAGGGCCAATATTGCTCTGGTAAAAGGGAAATGGACCACCTATTATCAAACACTTTACAATGGTGAGGTGTTTACCACTACGGATAACAAGCAGACATTATCGGATTATGTTATCGGCAATTGGGGGTTGGAGTATGAGCTGCCAAAGTTCTTGGATATGACGGTAACCGCGGCTTGTAAGATAAACAATATTGCCAATGTCGAATACCAAAATATAGCGTTCAGGCCCATGCCGAACCGAAACCTGCACTTTCAACTTAACTTTAATTTTTAACAAATGAACTTTAGAAAAATTGTATTGGCCTTGGCCTTAGGGGGAATCATCATCGCCTGTGAAAACGATGATAACAATGATCCGGTAATGGCCCAAGGAGATTTTGAAAATGGTATTCTGGTCACCAATGAAGGCCCGTTCAATAATGGTACCGGAACGGTGTCCTTTATATCGGAAGCCTTGGACACGGTGGGGAATGCCATTTACAACAGCGTAAACGGTTCCGATCTTGGGAACATCGTACAGTCTATCGGTTTTTCCGGCAACAAGGCCTACATCGTCGCCAATGTCTCCAACACCATTACCGTAGTCGACCGCTATACTTTTGAGGAATTGGCCTTGATCGATACGGGCTTGGATAACCCCAGGTATTTTGTTGCCGTAAATGGAACAGGTTACGTAACCAATTGGGGAGACGGTATGGACGAGACCGACGATTTTATTGCATTGGTAGACTTGGAAAGTAATACAATAACGGGAAGTATTCCCGTTCCTTTTGGTCCCGAGGACATTTTGGCCAGTGGCAGCACCGTGTATGTGGCCCACCAAGGCGCTTTTGGTTTTAATGATAAAATTTCCGTAATCGATACGGATACCGATGCCGTATCCGATACCATAACCGTAGGGGCGGTGCCGAACTCCATGCAATTGGATGCTGCAGGAGACCTTTGGGTGCTCTCGGCCGGAAAGCCCAATTTTTCTGGAGAGGAAACCGCTGGAAGGTTGCAGAAGATTGCGGTACAAACCGCTACGGTGACCACAACCTTCGATTTTGAAGTAACGGAACACCCCAATCACCTAAGTTTGGACGGTAGTACCTTGTATTATAGTTTGGACGGAAACGTTTTTGGATTGGATACGGACGCCACCGCCCTGCCCGCGGAAAGCGATTTTTCCGGTTTAAGTATTTATGGAATGACAACGAATAGGGGTAGGTTGTATACTACGGATGCCAAGGACTTCGCCAGTAACGGTGATTTAAACATTTTCTCATTGGACACCAAATCCGAAATCGGGTCGTTTGAGGTCGGTATTATTCCGGGTGGTGTCTACTTTAATGAATAGCGTTGCCTGTTTCAGTTGGTCCTAAATTAAATTTTTATGCTAAAGGTTTGTTCATTTCTACCCGCCGTTACCCAAATGATATACGATATGGGGTTGCAGGAACACCTTTACGGCGTTACGTTCGAATGTCCCCAGGTAGCACTTTTTGAAAAGAACGTGGTCGTTCGTTGTGTTTTGGAGGGTAAAGCATATAGCAGCCGTGAAATAGATAGGCTTTTCTCTGAAAGTAAGCGTACGGGGAAAAGCCTGTATTATGTGGAAGAACAGCTGATGGAAGAACTCGCTCCCGACGTGATTTTTACCCAGGACGTTTGCGATGTATGCCAAATAGATACTGCAGCTACCTCCGCAGCAATTGCGCATTTGAAAAAAAGACCGCTTTTGATTTCGATAACGCCGAATACATTAGAGGATGTATTTGATAACGCTTTGACCATTGCTGCAGCAATTGGAAAAAAAGCGATCGGTATGGCATATGTGGAGCGGTTAAAGCAACGAATGTCCGTTGTTACCGCACGATTAAAGAAGTATAAGGTAAAGACAAAACGCATTTCACTTTTAGAGTGGATCGATCCCTTGTTCAATTGTGGGCATTGGATTCCCGATCAAATCGCCGCTGCCGGCGGTGTCGATTTGTTGTCGAACCCATCTGGCAACAGCACTGTTTTGCAATGGGAAGATTTGACGGCATACGACCCGGAAATTATTGGTGTCGCTCCCTGTGGATTTACTGTAGAAAGAACCTTAAAAGAAATCCGGCTGCTTACGGATAGAACTGGTTGGGTCACGCTTTCGGCAGTGCGATCAAATGCGGTCTATAGCATCGATTTTGATTTGTTTACACAATCTTCGGCCAGTACTTTGGTCGATGGAATAGAACTATTGGCGGCATTATTTCACCCGGAGGCCATACCTTTTCCAAAACGTTTGGTACATAAGATAAAGCGCTTATCAGGAGTGGCGTTATTGGAATGAAGTTCGTTTTATACCATTTCTGGTATTATGTGGTAACAAAAAGCGAACTGTTATGAAATATCATATCAAAAAAAATGGTGATCACTAACAATAGTGATCACCATTTCTATATTAAGTAATATTCTTATTCGGAAGGCCGCATTGCCGCAGGCAATCTTTTAACATACATGTTGTCCTTGGTGGGGCCGTTCATCTTAGACGTACTGAAATCGTTGATTGGCATTCTGGGTGTGGTTCGTCCACTTTTGGCCGAAACTCCGCTGATTGCGTCCAAAGCCGCCTTTAACAAGGGCTCGTTTTCATCACCTAAAACTCCGAGATCGTCAATTTCTTCTTCCAAAACAATATCGGGAATCAGACCGCTGGTATAATCAAAGAAGCCGTCGGCGTTCGCACTTCGTCCGATAAGCGGTTGAATGGCCCATTGGTTGTCCGGGTTAATTTCGTTTTCGCGTTCCGGGTTATAAATGTAGGGGCCAAAGTTACTGTTCACATCATCGACCATCGTTGTTGAGAATTCATTTTTTCCCCTTGTAGTATCGCCCACATGAATAACGTCCATATAAGGAACCAAGCTATTGATGACCAATTCACTGGCAGAAGCCGAACTACGGAGGGCAATCACATAAACTTGGCTAAGGTTTAAGCTATTCAATGCTTGGCCTTCCACATTATCTTGAAAATAACGGTTTACATCCACATTTTCCGCTGTTAAAAAAGCATTGTACTTGTCGTTGTAAATAGACTTGGAGAATACCCGGTCCGTGGAATTATCATAGATCATACTGGCCAAACGTTGGGATGTAAGAACACTACCACCGGGATTGTACCGAAGGTCGAGGACCAAATCGGTAATCCCTTCACTCTTAAAACGGCCAAAAACCTCGTTCAACGCCGTATCAAATTCATCTAAAAATTGATTATACACCAAATAACCGATGCGTCGCCCATTTTGTTCAATGATTTTTTCCATTAAAATCGGTTGGGACTGAAAACCGGCCTGTTTGGTAAGAGTCACCTCTTCATCGGTAGGGGTAATCGTATTGTTGCTGATGGTAGCCAAATTAAGGGTATACGTTGAATTGTCCCCAAAAAGAAGACCAATATAGTTGTCCAAGGTAAGCGCTTGTCCATCAACACCTGTAAAGAGATCTCCACGTGCTATATTTTTACCAGCGGCATCGGAATTTGGTTCTATATACTGTACATAACCAAAAAGGTCGTTCCCGGTATTGAAGCGAACAAGGCCGAACTCTAATCCATTACTGCTCGATACCCCCGACAAACTCTGGGTCAACTCTTTATAATTGCTGGAGTAGAAGGTGAAACGGTCTTCTGCAAAGCGTAATTTGTTATCGAACAATGCTCCAGGATCGCTCTCCGAAGCCAAAAAGTCCGTATAGTCTTCCGTTGTCGTAAATGCATCATCGGCCAAATTGGGAACATCTTGTTGCCAGAAATACCATAAATTGGTGGCTTTCCATATAAAATCCTGTGAAACAACATTAACCGTATCCAAGGGTTCCTGTCCCGTAGGTTCGGGTGTGTCAGGCCCATCATCATTGTTACAAGCGGTAAATAATAGTCCCGTAATAAGGGCAAAAGACAAAAACTTTCTCATATTCAATTCATTTTTTAATGTTCGGGTATCTTCCCGGATAGATACGTAATAAGAGGGCGGTGTAGATTTCCATTCCTAGAATGGATAACAACCATTACGATGAAAACCCTACCGAATATCAATTTAATTTTGAAATAGCACTAACAAATAATTCCATATCTATACAGGCCATTTCAAAGTTAAAGTGATATGGAATTCGGGTTTTTAATGCAACATAAACCGCTTTACCATGTTTAATATTAGTGTTAACAGGGGCAAAATACTTACTTCAAAAAGAATAAAAAATTTTTTGTAACAAAATTCGATGTTCTTCGTCTTCCTTATGTGAACTGCTAACAACGGTTTAAAAACAACCCGACCATAATGCAACAGTCAGAATTTTTGAATGTAGTAATGCCCTTTAAGGATAAGTTGTTCCGGTTGGCGAAAAGGCTATTGGTTTCCACACAAGAGGCCGAGGACGCTACCCAGGAGATTCTGTTAAAGTTATGGTCTAAAAAAAAGGTGATGGACTCTTATAATAATGTAGAGGCATTCGCGATGACCATGACCAAGAATTTCTGTTTGGATCGGTTGAAATCCAAACAGGCGAACAACCTAAAGTTGGTCCATAGCAATTATGCAGAGGAGAATTCGGGACTACAAAAGCAGTTGGAAGCAAAGGATAGTGTGGGTTGGGTACAACGGATTATGGAGGAACTGCCAGAGCAACAAAAACTGGTTTTGCAGTTACGGGACGTAGAGGAATATGATTTTGATGAAATTTCCCAAATGTTGGATATGCAACCTACTGCGGTACGTGTAGCATTATCTAGGGCAAGAAAAGCGGTAAGAGAAAAATTAGTACAAAAACATCGATATGGAATCGGCTAAAATAGAAGAATTATTAGAGAAGTATTTTGAAGCTACCGCTACGGTGGCGGAAGAAGAAACCCTGAGGAAGTATTTCAATCAAGAAAGTGTGGCAACACATCTAAAGACGTACGCCCCAATGTTTCAATATTTTTCGAGCGCCAAGAACGAGCGGTTTACGAAACAAATCCCATTAAAACCTAGAAAAAACTATTTGAAATGGGCCGCTGTAGCAGCAGTAACGATACTTGCCATTGGTGTTTACATGAACTGGTCTTCAGGGACCGGCACCGAAGATCCCTGGGAAGGGCAATATACCCAAGCAGAAATTGAATCTGCACAGGAAGCATTGGCCATGTTGGGGATGAACTTTCAAAAAGGTACGGAACAGTTGTACCACTTGGAAAAATTTGAAGAAACCACGAATAAATTTTTAATCAAAGAATAAAAAATCATGAAAAGAATAGCAGTTATCATCCTTTTGACCATAGCACCCCTATTTTCTTATGGTCAGGACATTTTCGATAAATATGAAGATGACGACAAGGTCACCTTTGTGGCAATGCAGCCCAAAATGTTTCAAATGCTCGGTAAAATGAGTGTTAGCTCCGATGATCCCGAGGCAAAAGAATTTTTCAAATTGGTCAACTCCATTACCAGTTTTAAGGTAATCACAACGGAGGACGGTACCATTTCGAAGGATGTCGGCACTTGGGTGACAAAACGTTTAAAAAGTTCGGCCTTTGAGGAATTGATGCGGGTACGCGATGGGGACTCCAATGTAAAGTTTTATGTGAAGGAAGGGAAAGACGATGATCACGTAAAAGAGTTATTGATGTTCGTTACGGGTATCAAGGAACAGAACATTGAAATAAACGGTAAAAAAATGGAAACGGTATTGTTGTCCCTTACCGGTGATATCGATCTCAGAAGTATTTCCAAGTTGACGCAAAAAATGAACCTTCCCGGTGGAGACCAACTGGGCAAGGCCGGCGATGGCAACTGATCATTGTCGTTTACAGTCCGAACCGCGTTCGAATTTAATCACGGCTCGCGCGGATTTATAGAAAAATTAGTACACATTTAATATTCATCAATCAACGGAAATGGAGCTTTCAGGTTCGATTTCAAAAACAGTAATCATGAAAAAATACATCACACTATTTGCATTGGCAGTCTTACCGGTTTTGGGATATTCCCAATCTATTTTTGACAAATATGAAGAAATGGACCATGTTGCGGCCATTAGTATCAACAAGGGCCTAATCGATTTGGTCAGTGCCGTAGATATCGACGGCGATGAGGATGCCAAGGAATTTGTAGAAATGGCAAAGGGCCTAAACGGAATAAAGGTTTTCGTAACGGAGGATAAACGAGTTTCGGCAGATATGGCGACCTCCGTTAAAAAGCATCTTCGTAACGCGAAGTTGGAGGAGTTGATGCGTATCAAAGATCGCGATACTAACGTAAAGTTCTATGTGAAGGAGGGCAGGGACGACAATCACGTTGCTGAACTTTTGATGTTCGTTTCCGGTTTTGAACATACGGACATCGACATTAACGGTAGAAAATTGGAAACCGTTCTGGTAACGGTGACCGGAGATATCGATCTGCGAAAAATAGCGACCTTAACGGAGAAAATGAACCTACCGGATGAGCTTAATAAGGCAGGTGAGCGATAGTAGTACCAACCCATTAAAAGAAAGGTCATGAAAATATTGAAATTAATCGCTGTCATCCTGTTGCCGCTGGTATTGCTATCGGCATGTTCCAGCACACAAAGTTTACAGGAGTACTTTGTAGATAGTTCCGAAAATCCAAACTTTCTTTCCGCAGACCTGCCCGTAAGTTTGCTGAACTTGGAGAAAGTCGATTTGAATGCGGAAGAGAAGGATGCGTTGGCCTCGTTGCAAAAGTTGAATGTTTTGGCATTCAAAAAGGCAGCGGACAATGCTATGGAATATGACGTGGAAAAGAAAAAGGTAAAGGCCATATTAAAACGGGACAAATTTAACGAGTTGATGCGGATGAACACTTCCTATGGCAAGGCGACCATTAAATACCTAGGAGAGAACGATGCAATCGATGAGGTCATCATCTATGGTGATAACAAGGAAAAAGGGTTCTTACTGGTTCGGGTTTTGGGCGATGATATGAATCCGGCTCACATCATGCAATTTATTAAAGCGATCCAGAAGTCCGACTACAAAGGGGAAGGGCTAGGTGAATTAGGCGAATTTATAAGGGGCTGAACCGGTTCTAACACTATTTTTTATTTGGGTAGTTTTAAGGTGGAAATGGTATAAAGTATAAAAACATATCCCGTTTCGTTTTGGCGAAACGGGATTTTTCATTTTATACCATACGCGGAAAAGAACAGTTTTTAATGGGTAACTTAACATTGGAAATAGTGTTAATTGTTACTTCAGCATATTGGTTTAACCCGGATTATGCATTAGAACTTCGTAATGAAGCTTTTAGCTGCGATAAAATATGATATTTTATGAATGTAAGCATAGCCCCGAAACTTCGGGGCTACGGTTACGTTTAAAAATGTAGCGCAGCACTATATTTTGAAGTAGCTGGAAGCTGTAATAGATTTTCCAATGCATAAAGCGGGTTTAAAGCTCATCACCTAACTATTAATTTTTTACACACGAATGCTTATCTTGCGTTGATAACTATAAACATAAATTTAATTTTAAACACTAAAGTATGGAAGACGCACAAGTATGGATTGACAAAGGCATTGCTTTTGCCGCGGATTATGGCCCAAAAATTATTGGAGCGATACTCATTTACATTATCGGTTCCTGGGTAATTAAAAAATTGGTAGGGCTGTTACGAAAGGGAATGCTTGCCAAAGAGTATGACGAATCCCTTCAAAAATTCTTATTGAACCTTGTTTCCTGGGCCCTGAAAATCTTTTTGATCATTATGGTCATTTCCAAATTGGGGGTAGAAACGACCAGTTTTGCCGCTATAATCGCCGCTGCCGGTCTTGCCATTGGATTGGCCTTGCAAGGGTCCTTGTCCAACTTTGCCGGTGGGGTATTGTTGATCCTGTTCAAGCCTTACAAAATTGGGGATTTAATAGAAGCACAGGGTGTACTTGGTGTGGTAAAGGAAATTGAGATTTTCACTACCAAACTGGTATCCCCCGATAACAAATTACTTATTGTGCCCAATGGGGCAATGGCCAACGGGAATATTACCAATTATACCGCAGAGGGCAAGATTAGGGTAGATACCGTAATCGGGGTCGCCTATGAAGAAGATATCAAAAAAGTCAAAGAAGTATTGATGGAAGTTTTGACGTCGAATCCACAGGTATTAAAGGACCCTGCACCGTCGGTAAACGTATTGGAACTTGCCGACAGTTCGGTAAATTTCGCGGTCAGGCCGTTCGCCAAACCGGAGCATTACTGGGATGTATATTTCGCAACCTACGAAGGTTGTAAAATAGCGCTTGATAACGCAGGCATTGAAATTCCTTACCCACACGAAGTGGAGGTTGTGAAAACGGTCAAATAGGAACCATCTATATAAATAGGATAAACCCCGGCCAATTCGGCCGGGGTTCTTTTTTTGTATATTAAGGCTGAAAACAATGCCTAAAAAAGGAACATTGTCGTTTTACTTTTCTTGCAAGTATTTTTCGTATCTACGACTGTGCAAAACCCTTGCGACGTCAGTAAATCAAAAGGTAACTTCGGTATTTTAAATGGTAAATTGGTAATAATGTGGTTAAAACCAATTTTCGATGATTTTCCTCCGAGTACTGGAAGCAAGTAAAGTGACCGTAACGGATACTGCACAGAACCTACTTTAATACGACCAATCTTAAATACCGGTGTAGTTTTCCGGGGTAATCTGTTTCAATTCCCGCTTTATTTCGTCGGAAACCTCGAGGGTGTCGATAAAAGTTGATATCGACTCCTTGTTAATGGTAGTATTGGTACGTGTTAGCCCTTTAAGCGCTTCGTAGGGGTTCGGATACCCTTCGCGTCGCAGAATGGTCTGTATCGCTTCCGCGGCCACCGCCCAATTGTCTTCTAAATCTTTTCTGATTTTCGTTTCGTTCAATAACAGTTTGTGCAGTCCTTTTAAGGTCGCCTGAAAAGCGATTGCCGTGTGTGCAAAGGGAACACCTACATTACGCAATACCGTACTATCGGTCAGATCGCGTTGTAAACGGGATACCGGCAGTTTGGCAGATAAGTGTTCGAAGAGGGCGTTGGCGATGCCAAGGTTGCCTTCCGAATTTTCAAAATCGATAGGATTCACCTTATGGGGCATGGCGGAGGAGCCCACTTCTCCTTTTTTGATTTTTTGTTTAAAGTAATCCATGGATACGTAGGTCCAAAAGTCCCTATCAAGGTCCAGAACAATCGTATTGATCCGTTTTAAGGTATCGAACAAAGCCGCCATATGGTCATAATGTTCTATTTGCGTGGTGGGAAAAGAATGGTGAAGTCCCAATTTTTCTTGAACGAACCGTTTTCCAAAGGCTTTCCAGTCGATATCGGGATATGCCACAAAATGGGCATTAAAATTTCCTGTAGCACCTCCGAATTTGGCGGCACTGGGAATATCGTTCAATAAATTGAACTGTTCCTGCAAGCGTACCACGAACACCTCTATTTCCTTGCCCAATCGGGTAGGGGAGGCGGGTTGCCCATGGGTCCTCGCCAATAATGGAATGTTTTCCCATTCCTTTACCAACTGCTTTAAGGCATTCAAAAGCTCAAAATACAAGGGTACGTACACCTCGTTCATAGCCTCTTTTATAGAAAGTGGAATAGAAGTGTTATTGATATCCTGTGAGGTGAGCCCAAAATGGATAAACTCCTTAAAAGCGGAAAGTTCGAGCGCATCGAACTTTTCCTTGATAAAGTATTCCACCGCTTTTACATCGTGGTTGGTTATTTTTTCGATATCCTTTATGGCCGTGGCGTCCGCTTCGGTAAATTCTTCATAAATGGCACGTAGGGCGTCTAACTTCCGTTTATCGAATGCCGTCAACTGTGGCAGCGGCACTTCACATAGGGCTATAAAATATTCTATCTCGACTCGAACACGATACTTGATCAACGCCTGTTCGGAAAAAAAGGGTGCTAGGTTACCCGATTTGTTTCGGTATCTTCCATCAATGGGCGAAATGGCATTTAAAGCGGTCAGTGACATAAGTTCAAGATTACTTTTTAGATTTAAAGTGGCAAATATACCGATATGAAAGGTAGCTTAAAAGCGAAAATGCACCATACTTTTCGGCATGCAAAGCTTTGGGAGGCTTGAGGCGACCAAGGAAGTAAAGGTATAATTCGCGGGGGCAAGTGTGGTCCGTTCAAGACCGGGTCCGTTTTAGTTTTGCGAACACCTGTCGGGAACGCGCCTTGTAGGCCGCGCTCCCGGTGTGGTAGTTTTTCTCTAAAATAAGTAGCAATTCGGGATGTATCCAATCGAACTCTTCCCCTAAATGCAGCAAACATATCATTGCATACGCTTGCGGGGCTACCTTTTGCTCGCTGATCAGCCAATCGAAACAGGCGGCCGTAATTTTTTCTCGATGTGTTTTTTTTAAAACCTCCTGTACCGCGTTCTTGTCCTTAGCGAAGTACGCGATGATCAAGTGCTCACAAATCTTTGCGATAGGCCGTACGGAAGAGTCCAGATGCACCGACCCCAAATTATCCGTGAATACCTTTATGTAAGGGAAAAGGAGTTCGATATCTGTTTTTAACGTAAAATCCAGCACCCAACAGGCCCTAGAGGAGACAGGACTTTGGTTCTCATAGGCAATTTCCAAAAGTTTGGGTATCCAACTAGGATTTTGGCGTAAGAATGCGACCACTGTTTTCCGTTTCGCTCTGGAATGGTCCACATAATCTAATATTTCGTAAAGGTTTTTTTGAGACAAAATGCTCCTCTTTTTATCGCAGCGCGATAAAAATACTAAAAAAGGGTTTGGTTGCGCTCCTTTCCCATAAGCGTGAGTTTGAAAAGCTATTCCATTAATAGGGCATTACCATTTAGTCCATGTTGGACAATGCTTACGCAACGCCTGGTCGAGACCGTTTATGAAGAACTCATGCGGGGTTCTATGTTCAAAAGCAAAAAGGAAGGATGTTCAGGAGACTTTTTTTATTAAATCGTTTACAAGATCGGGAACGCCGGACACCGCCGTTTTGGGAATGATATGAAGGTTGTTGAAATCCCCTTCCGAAATGGCCGGTTTGGGGTCTACGAAATATATGGGTGTGCCGGTTTTTGCGTAATCGACCAATCCCGCTGCCGGATACACCTGCATGGAGGTACCGATGATCAAAACAATATCGGCCGTCTTCACTTCTTTCACGGCATTTTCCATTTGCGGTACCATTTCCCCGAACCACACAATGTGTGGGCGTAATTGGTTCCCACCCGGGCATTTATCCCCTAAAAACAGATCTTTCGTCCAATCGAGGATTGTTTTTTCGTCGGTAGTGCTCCTGACCTTTAAAAGTTCACCATGCAAATGAATGACGTTGGTACTCCCAGCGCGCTCGTGTAGGTCGTCAACATTTTGAGTGACTATGGATACGTTATAGTGGTACGCTAGTAACGTTAATGCGATATGTGCCGCATTTGGGGCCACCGTTAACAATTGTTTTCGGCGTTGATTATAAAAGTCCAGTACCAGTTCGGGATTTCTTTCAAAACCTTGGGGCGATGCTACCTCCATCACGTCATGACCTTCCCACAATCCATTGGAATCCCGAAACGTACGGATTCCGCTTTCGGCACTTATTCCCGCTCCGGTAAGCACAACAATCTTTTTTTTCATATAATTTCCGTAATCTATTTTCAATAAGGCCGCCAGCTATCAAAACATCGGGTACGCTGCGTTTCGGATCGACGGTCGGCGATGCCACTGTTCTAAAATAGTGTTTTTTGTATTTTAGTTGTATGGGGAACGACGATTTACTTGCATATTTGGAAGGTTTTATCAGTACCGAACGAAAGCAACGGTTTGAAACCGTTCTGGAAAAACGGACCAAGTACATTACCGTTGCCATGGAGGACGTTTTTCAATTGCACAATACCAGTGCCGTTATCAGGAGCTGTGAGGTTTTTGGGATTCAGGAGGCGCATGTTATCGAAGGCCGATTTGGAAAGCGGTTGGATAAGAACATTGCCATGGGCGCTGAAAAATGGGTAGATGTCCACCGTTACCCAGAGGCAGCTACTTGTATAGGGCATTTAAAAGATTCGGGATATCAGATTATTGCGACCACGCCACATAACGATTCCTGCTTGTTGGCCGATTTTGAAATCACCCAAAAAACGGCCTTGTTTTTTGGAACGGAAAAAGAGGGGTTGAGCGAGGGAGTACTCCAACGGGCAGATGGGTTTTTAAAAATACCGATGGCGGGTTTTACCGAGAGCTTAAACATTTCGGTGTCCGCCGCAATTATTTTACAACGGTTAACGGGAAAATTAAGGGAAACGGACCTGCCATGGCAGCTATCACAATCGGAAAAACGGGAAAAGCGATTGGATTGGACCAAAAAATCCATAAAGAGCATTACCGATATCATGGCCCGTTATCACCTTCGTGAATAACAGTGTTTTGGGGTTGTATGCTCTTGTACCGTACATTTCCGGGGTTCTCTAGGCCGTTATTTCTATTCTACGGATTATTCGGCCAATTCCAAGAGGGCGATGTCGTTGGGGTTGTCCAAAATGACTTTCCCATTTTTTACGACTACCTCGGTTTCCGAATAGGTGTCGAACAAGGTTGTTCCATCACCAAAAAAACCTTTCACCCAAAGCGATTTTTTACCGGCCGGTAAATCCAGCCCTACGACTACCTTATCCTTAAAATCACCGTTTACGTAGGTACGACTGAATACATAGGGCGATTTTGCCAAACGTTTATGCTTTCCAGCGCCCACGGCAGGGTGGTTTCTTCTAAATTGTCCGAGTTTTTGCCAGTGTTTATGAATTTTTTGCGTTTCCGGTAAACTATCCAGGTCGGACCAATTCATAAAAGAGCGTAGGGTGGCATCACCTTCCGCACCTTCAATGGTCAAACTTCGAGAAGTTTCGTCCCCATAATATACCTGTGATGTACCTGGCGTCAAAAGAAGCACGTTGGCCGATTTATACGGATTTTTGCGTTCCTTGTCGAAAGGTGCACCATCGTCATGGGAGGTCAGGTAATTCACTACCCCTTTGCCTTGAAATTTGGTGGTCAACAGTTCATTATACTTACTAAAAATAGCGTCATAGGGTTTTTGTGCATCGTATTTCAATTCAAAATTGATGAGGCTATGGAACCCATAATCAAAATAGTCTACTTTTTTATCACCGAAATCAAAATCGCGTCCACCGGATAGGCCATAATTATAGACTTCGCCTACCATATAGAAAGGGTTGTCGTCCAAAATAGCGTCCGGATTCCTTTTCTTCCAAGTATCGAAGGCATGGGAAGCTTCTTTGTATAGTTCGCTCCAAGCGGTTTCGCTCGCATGTTTTACGGTATCCACACGAAAACCGTCTATTCCGAGATCGTTCACATAATCGGCCAACCATTTGATAATGTAAAATCGGGGCGCCCTTGGGTACCCGGTCCGTTCAAAAAACAATTGCAGTTCATCCAATTCATTGCTCAGTCGGCCCTCTTCTTTCCATTTGGCCAAGAGTGCATCCGGCAACTCAACGGCAGTGTCGGATTCGGTCAAAATATCGGGAAGGTTTTTTACCAACGTACAGGCTGTGGTATTTTCATAGGTGGTAAAGGCGCATGGTGGTTCCGTACGTACCCATTCCGCTGGCCAAACCGCATCGACATCGGTTACGGGCCCGGTGTGGTTCAACACCACGTCCATAAGAATGCGTATTCCATTGTCATGGGCCGTACCTACCAGTTTTTCCAGTTCCTTTTTTGTTCCAAAATTGGGATCGAGTGCGGTCCAATCCTTTGTCCAATACCCATGATACCCATAGGTATTACCGGTTCCTTCGTTGGTGGCACCATGTATTTGTTCGACAACGGGCGTAAACCAAATGGCATTGATACCCAGGTCCGTAAAATATCCCGATTCAATTTTTTTGGTAATCCCTTCAATATCGCCACCCATAAATCCCCTTAAAACTGCGGTAGAATCCGTTCGTTCAAAGTTGATATCGTTTTTGGGGTTTGCGTTATTAAAGCGATCGGTGAGCAAAAAATAAATGTTCGCCGCATCCCAATCAAAAGGGACTTTTTTCGCTTCCTTCACAGGAATGGTGTCGGTAGTCTTAGCAAGGGTAACAGGTGGCGCTTTTTTTTCCTCCTTACAGGCGATAATCAAAAAAAGAAGGGAAACGGCAATGAGAGTCTTGGTCATAAATTACGCTTTGTTCTGGAATTGGGGTGCACGCGGATAACATGATACCCGTATTTTGTCTAAAGCTATAAAATGCTTGGGGAACTAGAAAATTTATTTTTTACGGTTCAGGACTTTAAATTCTTCGTAGCAATTGCTAATGGCATCCAGTATTTGCAGGTCGTTTGCAGTTGTAATAAACGATTTGGAATAATTGCAATTGGTAAGGATGTCTTGAATGTCGACCTTTTCGATTTGGAGCAGTTCCATTAGGACTTCCCTATCGAATTTTGTGGCAAGAAGGTCCCTAATTTCATCCTCTTTTTTTATTTTCCGAAGTTTTCGCATTTGGTTGGGCTGCTTCCCAAAGAGGTTACGTAACAGATCCGCCGGATTGAGAATCGCTCCGAGCACCTTGGTAACGGCACTAGGGCTCTTGCTGCCCGCTTCATACCCTACCGAAAGGCCCGATATGCTATATTGGTACGAGTCGTTCAAAGGAAGGTTTTTGATGTCTATTTCCAAATAGCCCGTAAGTTGATAAGGGGTGACAATTACTTCTTCGAGGGCGTAGGCCAACTCGGTGAGCGATATTTTGGTGTCCTTGAACTTGAACATATCATTGGTTACCCTTACTTTCTGCGATTTAAAACCTAAAAATGAAAAGTATAAGGTGTCGTTTACCTTTGCCGATATGGCAAACGCACCATCTTCGTTGGTAATGGTACCGACCACCTCGTTCAAATTGATGATATGCACACTTTCAAGGGGAGCATCGGTCTGCGCGTTGATGACAACGGCCTTTATTTCCTTTAGGGGAGCCGAGGTATCGTCATCTTGACTAAAAACTATGAAAGGGAGGATTATGAAAATCCATTTGAGGTATTTGGCCATGCGTTCGTTATCCAGAGGTAAAAGTACTAAACATAACCAAAAAATACGCCGAAGCGTATTTTTTAGTGAAGAATTAACATTGCCGCTTAGCTCGGGCTTCCAATGGAAAATGGTACCGTTTTAAAAGAAATCGCTCCGTCGGGTACTTCTTCTTTTACCGGAATGTACGGCATTGCCGCGTTTTTCTTTTCGATCTCCCCGTTTTTTTCCTTGAAATCCTTTATCCCTTCGTCTCCCCTTATTTTTGCCGCCGCGTTGACCGCCGCCGGGACTTTTGGAAACTTCAACGTTTACAAACCGCCCCTTTACCTTAAAATCGGTAAAGGTTTCCAGAATACGGTCGGTAACATCGGCCTCGGTATTGAAAAACGAAAAACTGTCCTTTACATCTACTTTGAACAAATCGTCCCTTCCCAAACCGGCCGTGTCGCGGATAAAATCTTTTAGGGACATCCAATCATAACCGTCCTTTTCGCCTACATTGATGAAGTAGCGTACCGCCCCATTGGAATTGTAGCTATCCCGTCCGCGACCGTCGCCTCTGCTATCGTTGGCACCAGAGGTATTCAAGTCTTTGGACTTACTATAATAACTGGAGAATCGGCCAAACTCTACGGAAACCATTTTTTTGATGAGTTCGTCACGATCGACACCTTGCAATACATCATAAATAGCGGGTAAATATTCCTCTACTTCAGAGTCTACCGGTGTATTTTTGATTTTACTGGCCAGATGGTATAATTGTATTTCACAGATTTCGGCGCCCGAAGGTATTTTCTTCGTCAAGAACTCTTGATTGATTTTGCGTTCGATCGCCTTTATTTTTCGGAGTTCGCTTCTGGTGACAATGACCATCGATATTCCCGATTTTCCCGCTCTTCCCGTACGACCACTTCGGTGGGTATAGGTTTCGATCTCGTCCGGCAATTGGTAGTTGATTACGTGTGTAATGTCGTCCACATCGATACCGCGTGCCGCTACATCGGTAGCGACGAGCATTTGGATCTGTTTTTTCCGAAAAGAGCTCATGACCAGGTCTCGCTGATTCTGACTGAGGTCACCGTGAAGCGCCCCCGCGTTGTAACCGTCCTCAATAAGGTTTTCGGCAACCTTTTGGGTGTCTCTTTTGGTCCTACAGAAAACCACCGAAAAAATATCGGGATGGGCATCCGCCAATCGTTTTAATGCGGGGTAGCGATCTCTACCGCCTACTACGTAATATTCGTGCTGCACGGTGGATGCTCCGGAATTTTTGGTGCCTACAGTGATTTCTTGGGGACTGTGCATGAACTTTTTGGCAATGACCGATACCTCTTTTGGCATGGTAGCTGAAAAGAGCCAAGTCGATTTTTCCGAGGGCGTGTTGGAAAGAATGTCCTTAATGTCCTCATAGAACCCCATGTTCAACATTTCATCGGCCTCGTCCAAAATACAGTAGTCGATTTTGGAGATGTTGACCAGTCCACGACCGATCATGTCTTTCATACGACCGGGAGTGGCCACTACGATCTGTGCGCCCCTCTTGATTTGTCGTGCCTGTTCGGTAATACTGGCGCCACCGTAAATGGCCACCACGTTTACACTTTTTTCGTATTTGGAATAGGATTTTAACTCATTGGTGATCTGCAAGCAGAGTTCACGGGTAGGGGATAGGATGAGCCCTTGTGTGGTACGGCTAGCCGTATCTATTTTTTGAATAAGCGGAAAACCGAACGCTGCGGTCTTACCGGTACCGGTTTGGGCCAGGGCTACCAAATCAATTTCATCTTCCAATAAAAGGGGGATCGCTTTTTCCTGTACTTCGGAAGGGGTTTCGAACCCCATGTCGGCAACGGCATCCAATAAGGATTGCTGAAGGCCTAATGCTTCAAATTTTGTCATAATGTGTTATTCGTTAATCGCTAATAGGTGTGTTGCATAGAGCGATTATCGATCATAACCCATTGGACTCCTCGCAACACCTGCCATACCGGCGGCTTAGATTAAAGCGGCAAAGGTACTGCTAATTATTAACATAGTGTGCCCGGTACCCGATTGTCGAAAAAGTGGGTCGTTCAAAGGTATTATATGCTAGTGCCCCTGGCCTGAAATAAGGTTTCCGGAGCTATTACCATTTTAACTTTGAAATAGCACTAATAAATCGTTTCTTTTTCAGCTGTTCTTCGTTAAGAAATATAACCGTAGCTAAGGCTATGCTTAGATTCCCGGTCAAGCCGGGGACAGGCTTTTTGCCTCGAACAACTGAAAAAATAATTCAATTTCTATACGCGCGATTTCAAAGTTAAAATGGTATAAGTATTGTGGCGCTTGCCGTAAAAAGAGGTGTCGTGGAGAACTGGTCCGGGTCATCCGACGGTTTTTAAAAATTCCAATAGCGCTTTTATGGCCTTTCCCCTATGGCCGATTTCGTTTTTTACGGAAAGTGGAAGCTCGGCAAAGGTTTTGGTGTATCCTTCCGGCCTAAAAATAGGATCGTAGCCAAAACCTTTGGTTCCCTTTTTTTCCAGCGTTATTTCTCCTTTAACAACTCCTTTGAAGGTATGGAGCTCCTCTTTCAACCGAAGGGCAATGACCGTTTGAAACGCCGCAGAGCGATCGCTTACGTCCTTTAAATTGCGTAAAAGTAACTCCATGTTGTCCTCCGCGCTCTTTTGCGTTCCGGCATAGCGTGCTGAATATACGCCCGGTGCCCCGTTTAAACTGTTTACGAGCAATCCGGTATCGTCGGCAAAACAGGACATGCCGTAGGTGTTGGCCACATGATCGGCTTTTAACCGTGCGTTCGCTTCAAGTGTCGTTCCGGTTTCGGCAATGTCTTCATTACATCCGATAGCGGTCAATGATAAAAGGGAAATCGAGGCGGGAAGCAATTTTTCAACTTCTTGAAGTTTGTTGGTGTTGTGAGTGGCGAAAACGAGTTGCATAAGGGTAAAAGTAGTAATTTTATCAAATGAAATTGAAAATACCGCCACTGCTGGTCTTGCTCATTTTTATAGGGGCGATGTACGTACTCGATAGGTTTTTGCCCGTTGGCGATTTTGATTTTTTTGGGAGTACTATTCTAATTTATGGTCTACTCGGACTTTCTGGTGTCATAGGTGCGGTAGCTTTATGGCATTTTTTTAGGGCAAGGACCACCATTGACCCCAGAACACCTTCGAAGGCTTCGCAACTGGTGACGAACGGACTATATGCGTATACCCGTAACCCGATGTATTTGTCGTTTTTATTGATTCTTTTGGCTTGGGGCTTGTGGTTGGGCAATGCTTTTAATACACTGCTGGCCGCTGGTTTTGTAGGCTATATGAACCGGTTTCAAATACTACCGGAGGAAGAGGCCCTGTCCCGATTGTTCGGAAAAGAGTACCAACGGTATTGTATTGCCGTACGGAGATGGTTCTAAAAACCAACTAAAAATTATAAGCCTTTTGACTTATAATAACCACTTATAAGCTTTTCGACTTATAATTGCTATTTATTAGCATTTTTGCTTATAAATGTATAAATTAGCGCTTTGGCTTATATTTATGATAGCAATTATAACGGGCGATATCGTTAATTCCGAAGATTATGTTTCATCGGAATGGTTGGAAGTCCTCAAAAAAAGTTTTTCCAAATGGGGGGAAACCCCTAGTGATTGGGAGGTGTATCGCGGCGATGAGTTTCAGCTCCGTGTATCGGTGGCCCATGCACTGGAAGTAGCGATTACCATAAAGGCGTTGATGAAAACGTTCAAGGAGCTAGATGTGCGAATAGGAATCGGTTTGGGGGACGAAACGTTTGTGGGGGCCAGTGTAAGCGAATCGAACGGGTCTGCCTATCAACGTTCGGGGAGAACCTTTGAGTCGTTAAAAACACAAAAACGAAACCTTGCCATAGCCACGGGAAATCCGGTCTATGATCGTACCTTTAAATTGGTATTGGGGCTTGCCCTTGATTTTATGGACGATTGGAGCATCGTTTCGGCAGAAATTGTTGCCTTGGCATTAGAAAGACCCGAAGCTTCACAAATGGAGATTGCGGGACTGCTGGACATTCAGCAATCTGCGGTGAGCCAAAGACAAAAACGTGCGCGTTTGGATCTTGTTTTAGAACTTTTGGAGTATTACCGGACCACAGTAAAAGAATTGATGTAATGACCTTATTCTTAAAAATCTTCCTTGCACACCTTATCGTAGACTTTTTGCTACAGCCCGATCGATGGGTACGCCATAAAGAAATGCACAAGGCCAAGTCAAAATACCTATACATTCATGTTGCCTTACATTTTGTGGTAACCATGCTATTGCTTTGGGATTTTTCGTATTGGGGGCTTGCCTTGATCATAACGGTATCGCACTATTTTATCGATCTATTGAAACTGTACGCCACACCCTTGTTCAAACACGCGAATATTCCGTTTTTTATCGACCAATTACTGCATATATTGGTGCTTTACTGTTGTGCGTTTTATGGAGGGCTTTGGGAACATACCGGCACCTTTTTCCGTCATTTGGATTGGGGCATGGCATCGGGCATCGTTTTTTTAAGTTTTCCAGCGGCAATTATAATGGGGAAATTATTGGAACGCATGTCCGCCCAAATCGCATTGGATCACGATTCGCTGCCCAATGCGGGGAAATATATCGGTATTATTGAACGTCTTTTTGTTTTTCTGTTCATTTTATTGGGAAAATGGGAGGCGATCGGGCTATTGATTACTGCCAAATCCGTTTTTCGCTTCAACGATTTAAAAGAAAGCAATAACCGAAAGCTGACCGAGTATATTCTGATCGGGACCTTGCTCAGTTTCGGTATGGCCATGTTGACCGGACTCCTTTACGTGTACGTTTGATTTCATCCGATTTACGGATTTTTCAATTTTAGTCTGCGATTACTACGAAATTAATATCAAAATTACCCAGATTGGTGATAGGGATAACTTTTGATAAGATTCTCCCGATTGCACCCGAATTAATTTTTACATTTACTTTTTTCAACCTGAAAATGGATGCATTTGTCCTTTGGGTTTGAAAGTGAAAAGAAATAAAATGATAAGCGAAGTGGCACGTAAATACGTTTTCGATTTTGACAGCACGCTCACACGGGTAGAAGCACTCGATGTTTTGGCGGAAATGACCCTAGAGGGAAAGGCAAATAAGGATGAAGTGGTAGCCGAGATCCAGCGCATTACCAATTTGGGTATCGATGGGGATATCTCCTTTACCGAATCCTTGGAAAAGCGGATCCAGTTGTTAAAGGCGAACAAATCCGATTTGGAGGCCCTGGTGGCGGAACTGCGGTTGAAAATTTCCAAGTCCATCGAATCCAATAAGGAATTTTTTGAAAAGTATGCAGATGATATCTATGTTATTTCCTGTGGTTTTAAAGAGTTTATCGATCCCATTGTAGAGGCGTATAATATTCCTTCCGATCGGGTATATGCCAATACCTTTGAATTTGACGAAGCGGGAAATATTATCGGTTTTGACGAAGCCAATCCACTGGCATCCCATAACGGTAAAATCGAATGTCTAAAACGATTGGATCTGGATGGCGAAGTACAGGTCATCGGCGATGGATATAGCGATTATGTGATGCGGGAAGCGGGAATTGCGGATACCTTTTTTGCCTATACCGAAAATGTACACCGTGAAAAAGCGGCCAACAATGCCGATTATGTAGCGCCAAGTTTGGACGAGTTTTTGTTCGTAAACGATCTGCCCCGAAATATTTCGTATCCAAAAAACAGGATTAAAATTTTGCTTTTGGAGAATGTGCATTCCGCAGCCTTTAAAAACCTTTCCGAAGATGGTTTCTCTGTTGAATTGGTTACCCATAGTCTGCCCGAAGAAGAGTTGATCGAAAAAATTAAGGGTGTTCACGTCTTAGGTATTCGATCAAAGACCCAGGTCACGAAAAAGGTGTTGGACGCCGCCAATAAGTTAATGGTAGTAGGTGCCTTTTGTATCGGTACCACACAGATCGATTTGGACTATTGCAAACAAAAAGGGGTAGTGGTTTTCAATGCGCCCTATAGCAATACCCGTTCGGTGGTAGAATTGGCCATCGGGCAAATAATAATGCTCATGCGCAGTATTTTTCCAAGAAGTACCGAAATACACCAAGGGCAGTGGCAAAAAACGGCTGTTGGATCTAGGGAGGTACGGGGTAAAAACCTCGGTATTGTCGGGTATGGAAATATAGGAAAGCAACTTTCCGTATTGGCCGAAGCGGTAGGAATGCGAGTGTATTATTACGATGTAAACGATAAGCTCGCATTAGGAAATGCCGTGAAGTGCAGTACATTGGAAGACCTTTTGAACGTGTCCGATGTAGTTACCCTACATATCGATGATAATAAGGCGAACAAAAATTTTATCGGCGAACGGGAAATCAATCAAATGAAGAACGGTGCCCATCTGGTCAATCTTTCCAGAGGTTTTGTAGTCGATATCGATGCGTTGGCCGCCGCTTTGGCGTCGGGAAAACTTGCCGGAGCCGCCGTAGACGTATATCCGGAAGAGCCAAGGGCGAATGGCGATTTTATCACAAAATTACAAGGATTGCCCAATGTTATTTTAACGCCCCATATTGGCGGTAGTACCGAAGAAGCGCAACGCGATATCGCTGATTTTGTACCCAACAAAATCATGGGATATATCAATTCGGGAGATACCGTAGATGCGGTGAATTTCCCGAACATCCGTTTGCCGAAGCAATCCAACTCACACCGGTTTTTACACATCCATAAAAACGTTCCAGGGGTCATGGCGCGCATTAACGAAGTGCTGGCCACCTATAAAATGAACATTACTGGGCAATATCTTTCTACCGATAATGAGGTCGGGTATGTGATCAGCGATTTGGATAAGGAATACAATAAAGATGTGATCAAGGCACTGAAAAAGGTAGACCACACCATTAAATTTAGGGTACTCTATTAACGTTTTGCTTCCATAAGATTAAAATGGGATGTACATGCACCTTATCTATGGTGATAGGGCTCGTTCCGCAGTATGGTAAAGGCCCGATAACACTGTTCTACGATAAAAAGCCGTATCATTTGATGGGAAAATGTCATTTTTGAAAGGCTTATTTTTTCCTGTGCACGCTGGTAGAGGCTCGGACTAAATCCGTACGGACCACCGATCAAAAGAACCAATTTTTTGTGGCCGGCGTTCATTTTTTTCTGAAGATAATCGGAAAATCCAACTGAAGTTAATTCTTTTCCCTTTTCGTCCAACAATACCACAATGTCGGATTTGGTGATGTGTTTTAAGAACAGTTCCCCTTCCTTTTCTTTTTGCTGGGCTTCGGACAGGTTTTTGGTGTTTTTTATGTCGAGCAAGATGGACAAACGAAAATTCACATAATGGCCCAAGCGATTTTTATAATCTGCAATGAGCTTTTGTAGTTCGGGGCTGTCGGTTTTTCCGATCGCGATGAGTTCCAGTGTCATGCCGCAAAAGTAATACCATTTTAACTTTGAGGAAGCCTTTGATAGGTGTTTGTTGTGCATGACCAAGGGCAAAGTGAATTCGGTAGGCTCTGGAAGTTGCAAATGGCGGCCCGAGAACTTCAAATGCCTTTGATTTCTTTGGTCGTCTGCGTATTTTGATCAAAGAAGCGATAACATTTTACTATTTTAGCACAGCCCAATACACCGATAATGATTTCAGAAGAACAATTTCAAAAAGAAGTAACTGGAATAATTGCAAATGCAATCCGTGAAGATGTCGGGGATGGTGACCATAGTTCTCTTGCTTGCATTCCAAAAACGGCCGAAGGCAAGGCCAAATTGTTGGTGAAGGACAATGGTATAATCGCTGGTATCGCTTTTGCCGAACAAGTATTCCATTATGTGGACCCCGACATGCGTATCGAGGTTTTGCTGGAAGATGGTAGCCCCGTCAAATATGGTGATTTGGCCTTTTATGTTACTGGAAGATCACAAAGCATCCTTAAGGCGGAACGTTTGGTATTGAATGCCATGCAGCGTATGAGCGCCATCGCCACCAAAACGGCATCTTTTGTACAGCTTTTGGAAGGAACCAAGACCAAGATATTGGACACCCGGAAAACAACGCCGGGTCTCCGTGCTTTGGAGAAATGGGCCGTGAAGATCGGTGGTGGGGAGAACCATCGTTTCGCTCTCTATGATATGATCATGTTAAAGGACAACCATATCGATTTTGCAGGAGGTATTTCAAAGGCGATAGCCTTGACGCACGATTATTTGAAAGACACCGGTCGCGATCTAAAAATTATAGTTGAAGCCCGTAATTTGGACGAAGTTTCCCAAATTCTTGACGCCAAACCCATATACCGCATTCTTTTGGACAATTTCAGTTATGAAGACACCCGTAAGGCGGTTGCGATGATCGGGGATACCTGCCTTACCGAGTCCTCCGGAAATATTAACGAAAAAACGATACGCGATTACGCCGAATGCGGAGTGGATTATATTTCTTCGGGAGCGCTTACCCATTCGGTTTACAATATGGACCTGAGCCTTAAAGCGGTTTAAATGGCTATCGATATTGAAAAGCGACTCTCAAAAATACCGGTGATCAACTGGTTGTTGCGATTGCTAAAAAGTATTAAACTTCCAGGGTTCGAAGGCCTCTCTATTTATGATCTCTCCGAAATGTACATACGTGGTATCGTACAGGGAGCCTTGTCCACTAGGGCGAGTTCTATTGCGTTCAGCTTGTTTATGGCCATTTTTCCGCTATTGATCTTTATGATCACACTCGTTCCGTTTTTGGTATCCTACCTCAGTTTTGGAAATGCTAATTTTGATACCGAATTTCTTTCCTTTTTAGAATCCTTCCTTCCGAACGCTACAGGAGAGTACTTTGGTGAAATCTATCAGCAGATTAAGAACCAAAAAAGGGGCGGACTGTTGTCTTCTTCCTTTTTGATCTCTATTTTTTTGATCGCCAATGGGGTAAATGCCATTTTCGGGGGCTTTGAAACATCATACCACGTAAACCTTACCCGTAATTTTTTCAGGCAATACCTGTATGCCCTCATGGTGGGGCTTATCCTATCGGTATTGATTATCGTAGGTTTTGTTGCCTTTGTGTATATCGAGGTGTATGTATTGGGTTATTTAAAGGAATTTGCGGAACGCACCAGTGGTAGCATTTTGGATGATGAGGATGTGATCGGTGTACAGATTGCAAAATTTGTATTCTTTATCATCCTATCCTATTTGACCACGGCCATTTTGTATTATTTTGGAACGGCCGAAGGGAAACAGGCGCGGTTTTTTTCTGCCGGGGCCTTAATGACCACGATACTGTTCTTTCTTACGTCGTATCTTTTTGGGGTTTATGTAGAAAAATTCGCCCGATATAACGAACTCTATGGGGCCTTGGGCGGATTATTGATATTAATGGTATATATCTGGTTAAATTCAAATATCTTGCTGCTCGGATTTGAATTGAACGCCTCCCTCAATTGGCTTCGAAAAAACTACCCAAAAGATGAAATTATCTAAAATACTAGCAACCTTTGTGGTCACTTTAATGGTGTCCTGTGCCTACGGTCAAACGGTTTTCGGGAAATGGAAGACCATAGACGACAGAACCGGAAAACCTAAAGCGATTATTGATATCTATGAAAAAGAGGGTGCAATGTACGGTAAAGTGGTCAAAATTTTGGAAAAGGGGAAAGAGAACTCCGTATGCAGCAAATGTGATGGAGATTTAAAGGACAAGCCCGTTGTGGGGATGACCATTATCAAAAATGCAAAAGAAAAAGAGAAAGGCGTATACAAAGGCAATACCCTTTTTGATCCCGAACAGGCCATGACGTTCCGTTGTAAAATATGGCTTAACCCCGACAATTCGGATGAATTAAAGGTACGTGGTTATTTGGCGTTCATATACCGTACCCAAACTTGGAAACGGGTAAAAGGCTAGTACAATACCCCTCATGCAACACTATATCGACGTCATCTTGCCCATTCCGCTGGAACAATTGTTCACCTATAGCGTTACCGATGAGGAGGCCGATTTTTTACGACCGGGAATGCGGGTAGCCGTCCCATTCGGAAAATCCAAGTTGTATACCGCTTTGGTATATAAAGTACATACCACTGCGCCCACCGTTTACGAGCCTAAGGAAATTTATGAATTGCTGGACGAGGTGCCCATAGTGAACGACGTTCAGTTGCGGCATTGGCATTGGATCGCCTCCTACTACATGTGTACCATAGGGGAGGTATTGCGAAGTGCATTGCCGAGCGCCTTGCTTTTGGAAAGTGAAACCCTAATCTTAAAAAACAAAACGGCAACGGTTTCCGAAGATACCCTCAAGGACGATGAGTTTTTGGTGTTTGAAGCGCTGCAGCACCAAGAAGTGCTAAAAGTTCAGGAGGTAAGCGCAATTTTAGATCGTAAGCATATTTTACCCGTATTGCATCGGCTGCTGGACAAGAAAGTAATCTTGCTCCAGGAGGTATTGAACGAACAGTACAAACCAAAATTAGTGCGCTATGTGCGTTTGGCGGGCCGCTATCGTTCCGATGAAGAATTGGAGGCCTTATTAAAATCGTTGTCCCGGGCACCGAAACAAAGTCAGGTGGTACTCTCGGTATTTCAACTTCAGGGCAGCACGGAAAAACCAATCAAAATCGACGAACTGGAGATGGCAAGTGGGGCTTCACGGGCCATTATCAAATCCTTGGTAGAAAAAACGATATTGGAGGAATACCATATCCGTACCGATCGCGTAACCTATGAAGGTGCCGCTACATCGGCAATTAAAGCGCTGAATGAACAACAACGGCAGGCCCTGACCGATATACGCGGGGCGTTCGATGCTAACAAAGTCTGTTTACTCCATGGCGTAACCTCCTCCGGAAAAACGGAAGTCTATGTAAAACTGATCGAAGCGTGTATCGCAAAGGGGAATCAGGTATTGTATCTATTGCCCGAAATTGCACTGACCACTCAGCTTATTACAAGGCTGCAGGACTATTTTGGCGAAAAGGTGGCGGTGTACCATTCCAAATACAGCGCACAGGAGCGGGTAGAAGCTTGGAACAATGTGTTGGGGGAAAAGGCAAAAGCACAGATCGTCATTGGCGCAAGATCCTCTTTATTGTTGCCATTTTCAAGGTTGGGCCTTATTTTGGTAGATGAAGAACATGAGGGTTCCTTTAAGCAATTTGATCCGGCACCGCGTTACCATGCCCGGGACGCCGCCATTGTTCTCGGTAAGCTTCACGGCGCCGATGTACTTTTAGGTTCTGCAACACCTAGTATCGAAACCTATCATAACGCAAAAACCGGAAAATACGGATATGCAAAAATGGACCGGCGTTTCGGAAACGTATTGATGCCCGATATTGAATTGGTCGATATTAAGGAGCAGGCCCGAAAACGAAAGATGAAAGGTCATTTTTCCGAAAGGCTCTTACAGGAAATGCAGGAAGCCTTGGACTTGGGAGAACAGATCATTCTATTCCAGAACAGGCGCGGATATGCCCCTATTTTAGAGTGCACCACCTGTGGACATTCCCCGCAATGCCCGAATTGTGATGTAAGCCTTACTTACCATCAGTATAAAAAACAATTGCGCTGTCATTATTGCGGACATCATAAGGCGCTGCCACAGGCTTGTGAAGCATGTGGAAATGCTACTTTGGATACCAAAGGTTTCGGTACCGAACAAGTAGCCTTCGAGTTGCAGACGCTTTTTCCGCAGGCCCGTACCAGCAGAATGGATTTGGATACCACCAGGGGCAAACATGCCTATGAAAAGATCATTACGGCATTTGAACAGCAAGAAATGGATATTTTGGTTGGGACGCAGATGCTGACCAAAGGGCTCGATTTTCGAAATGTAGGCCTAGTAGGTATTATGAATGCCGATGCTTTGCTCAACTTTCCCGATTACCGCGCCCATGAGCGCTGTTTTCAACTGCTGACCCAAGTTTCGGGTAGGGCAGGGCGTACCAAAAAACGGGGAAAAGTGATCGTGCAGACCTACAATCCCTATCATCAGATCTTAAAACAGGTTTCTACCAATGATTATCAGGGCATGTTCGATGAGCAACTTTATGAACGGGAACAATTTCAGTACCCGCCATCAAACCGGATCATTAAGATTACTTTTAAGCATAAGGAATACAATCGGGTCAACGAGGCCTCCGATTGGTTTGCCAAAGGACTGCGCAACGGGCTCGGCGGCAATGTTCTGGGGCCGGAATTTCCCCCGGTGGCCCGAATTCGAAATCAATATCTAAAACACATCTTGATCAAGATTCCCAATACTTCTGGGCCGCTACCAAAATTAAAAAAAGGCATAAAACGATTGCAACGCTCTTTTAATGCCATTTCCCAATACCGCAGTGTACGGGTCATTTATAATGTAGACCACATTTAATACCATTTCATAGTTAAAACGGTATCACACCATTACGGAAGTATCGAGGTGCGAGGTTTGCCGTTGCGTACCGAATACCTAGGGCAATGTATCCATGTTGGTATCTTTTACGGCACAAAAAAACCGTTATCACAAATACTTGAGCAATAACGGTTTGTGTACGCTACGGGCTTGGCACTCAAACGTTGCTGAGGGCTTCCGCCAATTCCGTTTTTTTGTTTCTGCTCAAAGGAATGGAGCGTCCGCTTACTTCTACATTTTTACTGTTGAATTTTTCTATCTTTTCCAAGTTGACAATGTAGGATTTATGGATGCGAAGAAACTTATCTTCCGGCAATTGTTTTTCAAAAGACTTCATCGTAGATAAAATAACGATGTTGGCTTCATCGGTAACCAGTTTAATGTAGTCGCCGAGCGCTTCTATCCATTTGATTTCATTTAGGATTACTTTTCGCTTCTTAAGATTGCTCTTAACAAAAATATGCTCCTCGTCTTCCGTTACCTTGTTCATCTGTTCGAACTTGGTAATGGCGCGTCGTACGGATGCGTCGAACCGGGCCATAGTAATCGGTTTGTGTAGGTAGTCGGTTACATCGTAATCGAACGCTTTTAAAGCGTAATCAGGTTTTCCGGTAATTAAAATTACCTGTGGACTGTTTTCTAAGGACTCGAGTAGGTCGAATCCGCTGATGATGGGCATTTCTACATCAAGAAAAATTAGATCGATTTCATTGTTTCTGATGCCATTTTTGGCCTCGATCGCGTTGCTGTACTCTGCCACCATAGCTAAGTTCGGGTGATTGTTCACCAGCTTCGCGACGGCCATCCGCTGCATGGACGAATCGTCTACGATAATACTTCTTAATTTCATAAATGGGTAGATTTGTGGGGTTAAATCATTGGTAAAGTACTGAAAAACAACATACACCGCAACTGGGACTGTTTGCGATACGGATGTTTTTAGGTAAATCACCGCTGACCATAGGTTAAGATTTGGTTAAGTTCGATTTATGATTCTATTGATGGTATAACGAAGAAAATCCCGTTTTCTTGTGAATACTGACAAATATTCCTATTTTTGCACTCCTAAAAAAATATATAATTATGAACCATTACGAAACTGTTTTCATTTTGAATCCCGTTCTATCTGATGTTCAGATAGAGGAAACAGTTAAGAAATTTGAAAATTTCTTAATTAAGAATGGTGCTAAAATTGTCGCCAAAGAGAATTGGGGACTTAAAAAATTAGCATATCCCATTCAACACAAAAAAAGTGGCTTTTACCACTTGTTCGAATTTGCCGGTCCCGGTGAGGTTGTTGGTCCTTATGAGCAAGAATTCAGAAGGGACGAACGCGTTATGCGGTTCTTGACGGTAAAATTGGATAAACACGCCGTAGCGTGGGCAGAAAAAAGAAGAACAAGGTTAAAAACAAAAGCATAAGGAATGGCATCGATAGAACAACAAGCAAAAGGAAAAAAAGATGGGGAAATCAGATATCTGACCCCGCTTAATATTGAAACCAACACCAAAAAGAAGTACTGTCGTTTCAAGAAGTCCGGTATCAAGTATATCGATTACAAGGATGCCGATTTTTTAATGAAACTGGTCAATGAACAAGGAAAATTACTTCCAAGAAGACTGACCGGTACTTCCTTAAAGTATCAAAGAAAAGTGGCTCAAGCCGTGAAAAGGGCGCGTCACATAGCCTTAATGCCCTATGTTGGCGATTTACTAAAATAAAGACAGAGTCAAATGGAATTGATATTAAAACAAGACGTAGAACATTTGGGTTTCAAAGATGATGTGGTAACGGTAAAGAACGGTTATGGACGGAATTTTTTGATTCCACGGGGAATGGCGGCAATTGCCACTCCTTCTGCCAAAAAAGTTTTGGCGGAAAATTTGAGACAACGCGCTCATAAAGAAAAAAAGGTTGTCGACGCGGCGAACAAAACGGCAGAGGCCCTAAAAACCTTGGAAGTGAAAATTGCTTCCAAAACGGGTTCTGGCGATAAATTGTTCGGATCGGTAACCAACATCGATTTGGCAGCGGCCCTCGGTAAAGAAGGTCATGAAATCGATAAAAAATTCATCACCATTCAAGGTGGTAGTGTAAAGCGTGTCGGACCTTACAATGCTAAGGTAAGATTGCATAGGGATGTTGTTGTAGATTTGGCTTTTGAAGTAATCGCCGAAAAGTAATACATACCATTACATTGTGAATAAGTTGTAGAGAGCTATGCATGCATAGCTCTTTTTTTATGCTTAATTTGCCCCCTCTTTTAAAATAAACGAATCAAGAACATGATGAAAAAACTACTATTACTGCTTGTTTTGGGAGTTGGTACGCTAGCTATGGCACAAACCACGACCTCTAAAATCAAAGGACAACTTTTGGACGATCAGGAGGCACCTTTGTTCGGCGCGAACATCGTTGCGGTCCACACCCCGACGGGAACCAAGTACGGAGCGATAACCAATGAAGATGGTCGTTTTAACCTTTTGAACCTCAGAGTAGGTGGCCCATATGAGATTACCGTATCCTATATCGGTTTTCAGACGTTGACGCGTAACGACGTTTTTTTAAATTTAGGACAGACTTTTAATCTGGATGCCCAGCTTGTTGCGGAAAGCCAAGCGCTTGACGAAGTGGTGGTGGTATCAGATCAAGGGGGAACCTTCGGTGGGGACCGTACCGGGGCGGAAACAAGTGTTGGACGAAGGGAATTGACCCGTTTGCCCACCATTTCCAGATCCACCAACGATTTTACCCGACTCGAGCCAACGGCAAGTGGTGGCAGTTTTGGTGGTAGAAACGATCAATACAATAATTTCTCCTTGGATGGGGCCATTTTTAACAACCCTTTTGGTTTGGATGCAGCGCAGCCCGGTGGGCAAACAAATGCTACACCGATATCTATAGATGCTATTGATCAAATTCAGGTATCCACGGCACCTTACGACGTTACCCAGGCCGGTTTTACCGGTGCTTCGGTAAACGCGGTGACCAAGAGTGGAACAAACGAATTTTATGGTACGGTATACGGCTTCTTTCGTAACGATGACCTGACCGGAGGAAAAATAGACGGGGACGATGTGTTCAAGACCGGTCTGGAGCAAACCCAGTATGGCGTTAGTATTGGCGGGCCTATAGTAAAGGACAAACTGTTCTTTTTTATGAATTTTGAAAAAGACGAGCTTACCGAGTTGGGTACGGACGGTTTTGTGCCCGATAGGGGAAGTGGAACCATTAATGAGTCACGGGTGACCGCTGCCGACTTTGAGTTGGTCGATAATTTGCTCCGTCAAGTCGTAATCGGTCAAGATGGGCAAGGAAATGATATTTTTTATAATCCAGGTAGATATGAGGGATTCAATTTTGATCAAGAATCTACAAAAGGTATTTTCAAGTTGGATTGGAATATCAACGATAACAATAGGTTGGCACTTATTTATAATTTTTTGAACGCTTCAAAAGGAAAACCGGCAAACAGAAATGCGATTGCCTTTCGAGGGCCTAATATTCAAACCCTACAGTTCGAAAATGCGGGATATGAAATTAACAACAATATCAATTCGGTTCAGTTGGAGCTGAACTCGACCCTCTCTTCGGAAGCGACCAATAAGCTTCAAGTAGGATACACCCATTTCGACGATTTTAGAAATCCATTCTCGACACCTGCACCGAGTATTACCATATTGGATGCATCAGGTTCTTCCAATTATATCATTGCGGGCCATGAGCCCTTTTCCATCAATAACAGATTGGATCAAAAGGTATTTCAGATTACGGACAATCTTAATATTTTTAAAGGAAACCATACCTATACCATTGGATTTTCATTTGAGAAGTTTCAGTTTGATAATTCATTCAATCTAGGGGCCTATGGTGCACAAGGTGTCTTTTTTCCGACAACCACGATTACCGATTTTCCCGATTTTGCAAGTTCCGGGGCGTTGCAAGCTGCATTTGATAACGCTATCGGCGCTAGCAACAGTTTAGAGGCGAATGGTACCGGAAATCCTGGTGGCTGGTCTTTGGCCGAAACCAATGTCGGACAAATGTCATTTTACGTCCAAGATGAATGGGATGCTACGGAAAATTTTAAATTGACGTATGGGGTTAGGGTGGATAGGCCACTTTATTTTGATACACGAGAAAAGATTCGGGAAAATATCGAGCGTAAAGGTGGGGCCAACGGAACCTACATTCCTTCTATCGAATATTTTAATCCGGATACTGATGCTTCCATATTATTGGATTCGGAGCGTCTTCCGAGTACAAAATGGCTCGTATCTCCCCGGGTTGGTTTCAATTGGGATATCCAAGGGGATAAAACACTTCAGTTACGGGGTGGGTCCGGACTGTTCACCGGTCGTTTTCCTTTTGTATGGTTGGGCAACCAAGTACAGGGTGTTGATTTTTTCTTTTACCAATTGGTCGATCCCGATTTCCAATGGCCACAGGTTTGGAGAACCAACCTGGGTTTGGATAAAAAACTTGAAAATGGGTTGATCCTTACCGCCGACCTTTCTTATACAAAAGATTTAAATGCGGCGCATGTGCAGAACTGGGGACTAAGTTCCCCGTCCGAAAGTTTGAACGGTGTCGACAATCGTGCGGTGTACTCAAACGACGATAAATCCCAGATTTTTGGTGGACCGACAAATGCCTATGTATTTACCAATTCTGACCAGGGGCGTATTGTCAATGCGGCATTCAAAGCACAAAAAACATGGAACAATGGGCTTTACGCCCAATTGGCCTACAGTTACCTTAATGCAAAAGAAGTTAATTCCGTAGATGCCGAAATTACTGGCGACGCCTTCGCGGGAAATGCCGTGGTCGGTAATGCCAACAATGATGTTCTTGCCTTCTCTAGATATGGGGATACCCACCGGTTTATTGGAGTGCTTTCCAAAGTGTTTCAAAAGACGGGAACAACAGTTTCCACATTTTTCGAATATGCACAGGGCGGCCGTTACAATTATATTTATGGCGGAGATATCAATAATGACGGTTCAAGTATCAACGACCTACTTTACATTCCTACAGAAAGCGAAATTGGTCAGATGACCTTTAGCGGGGAAGGGCAGGCCGAGGCATTCGAAGCGTTTATCCAACAAGACGATTACCTTAACGACCGAAGGGGCGAATATGCCGAGCGCTATGGTGCCGTGGCTCCATGGAGAGGAAGATGGGACGTTAAAGTGCTACAGGACATTAAGGTGAACGATAAAAATAAATTTCAGTTGAGTATCGATGTATTGAATTTCGGAAACCTGATCAGTTCAAAATGGGGACTGGTACAGGAGCAAGCGTTTGATCAAGTATTGGGGGTGAGTGTAGACGATGCCAACAATCCTACCTATAGTTTTGATACCAATCGAACGGATACCTTTACATTCAATACAAGTGCCCTCTCGCGATGGACCGCACAAGTAGGGGTTCGATATATTTTTAACTAATAAGAGCGCTGTAGGGCGTCCTAAAAAAGCCTTGGTGAACAACCAGGGCTTTTTTAATTGCTCCAAAGTGTCCGAACCATCGTGCCAGACTATTTTTTTCGGAAAATAAAGATTATCCTATCAAAAAACAGCTTTATACCATTTTAACTTTGAGATCGCTCGTATAGAAATTGAATTATTTTTTAGTTGTTCGAGGCAAAAAGCCTGTCCCCGGCTTGACCGGGGATCTAAGCATAGCCTTAGCTACGGTTATTTTTTTTAACGAAGAACAGCTGAAAAAGAAACGATTTATTAGTGCTATTTCAAAGTTAAAATGGTATTACTTTTGCGACATGAAGTATACCCGCTTGACCAAACAGCAATTGGACGAACTGCATCCGGAGTTTATCAATTTTTTGGCGACCCAATCGATTACCGCATCGGAATGGTCGCAGATCAAAGAGGAGCGGCCCGAAGTGGCCGAACAGGAACTCGATGTCTTTAGCGATTTGATCTGGGAAGGTGTTCTGACCAAAGTTGCCTATTTGGAAAACATTTCGGAACAGCACATGCACCTGTTTCATTGCGCGGAAAAGGAAATGAAACTCCTATCGGTAAAAGTAATGAACCCGGATATCGACTTAACCACCAAAATTGGCTTTGACTGGTTCAAAAAAAATTGGCAGTCCGATTTTGTGGAATACCTGACCGCTGCAAAAGCCTATTCGGATGATTCCAACCGCGACAAGTTTGAATTGATCCGGCAAGGCGCTTCCATCACCAAAGGCGAACTATACCAATGGTTTGAAAGGGTAATCACTGTTTAATACGATTCCAAAGTTAAAATGGTATCACAACCCTTTTGATACCCTTTACATCTCCTACAGTTGTGGAAATTACCGTCAAAATAGGGTGGTCCCTCTTTTGCAGGAGCGGTTACGGAAAACTATCTTTGTAGTTCAATTAAAATCAAATGGCGCAAAAACCAAGTATTCCCAAAGGTACCCGGGACTTCTCACCGGTGGCGGTCGGTAAACGGAACTATATTTTCGATATCGTCAAAAAACACTTTAGGACCTTTGGTTTTCAGCCAATAGAGACCCCGTCCTTCGAAAATTCCGAAACCTTAATGGGGAAGTATGGGGATGAAGGAGATCGTTTGATCTTTAAGATTTTGAATTCTGGTGATTTTATCAGTAAGGTCGACGACGTTACCTATAGCTCCAAGAAAAGTAGTTCGCTTACACCAAAAATTTCCGAAAAAGCCCTTCGCTATGACCTTACCGTACCCTTTGCACGCTATGTGGTCATGCACCAAAATGAGATTGACTTTCCCTTCAAACGGTATCAAATACAACCGGTTTGGAGGGCCGATCGCCCGCAGAAAGGACGTTTTAGGGAGTTTTATCAATGTGATGCCGATGTGGTCGGCGCCAACTCGTTGCTTCAAGAAGTGGAGCTCGTACAACTGTACGATGCCGTTTTTACAGACTTGGGGTTGACCGGTACCACCATTAAACTCAACAACCGAAAAATTTTGGCCGGTATCGCGGAAGTGATCGGGGCCAAAAACAATTTGATCAATTTTACGGTCGCTCTTGACAAGCTCGATAAAATAGGGGCAGAGGGCGTTAAAGCGGAAATGCTGGCCAAAGGAATTACCGAAACGGCCATTGAAAAAGCGGCTCCCTTATTTTCGTTAAAAGGCTCCAATACCGAGCAATTGTCGATTTTGGCGGAATTTTTGGCAGCTTCTGAAATGGGTTCTAAAGGCGTTGAAGAACTGGTTTTTATTATCGATGCCATAGCGGCTTTAGAATTGCATTCCGCTAGCCTGGCCATAGACGTCACCCTTGCCCGTGGACTCAATTACTATACCGGGGCCATTTTTGAAGTGGCCGCTCCCGAAGGAGTAAAAATGGGGTCTATCGGCGGCGGCGGACGATACGACGACCTTACCGGCATTTTTGGTTTAAAGGACGTTAGTGGGGTAGGGATATCCTTCGGTTTGGATAGAATATATTTGGTGCTGGAGGAACTGGATCTTTTTCCAAAAGAAATAGACCGCTCGCTACAAGTGCTCTTTGTGAATTTTGGCGAAAAAGAGGCCCTGGCATCCCTAGGTTTGTTGACCCAACTGAGAGCGGCGGGAATTACGGCCGATATCTACCCCTCGTCTTCCAAACTACAAAAACAGTTCAAATTTGCCAACAATCGTAAAGTTCCTTTCGTAGTAACCATTGGTGCTAACGAACTGGCATCCCAAAATCTTGTGGTCAAAAACATGGAAAACGGCGAACAGACGACTTATGGTTTTAAAGAACTGGACAAGTTGATAGCGCTGTTATTAGGTTAAAGCTGTTATTAGGTTGTATAAATGATTAGTTTTCAATGATGTACGGCGCTGTTGTCCTGTACAACGATACCGCATCACTTAAAGGGGTATGCGTTGCCTCATTGCGGACAAAACGGTAGCGTAATAGGCATCGCTATGCGGCACATAGGTATAACCATTGTTGTTTTCCAAGATTTCCCTTTTAAAGTGTTGTACCGGAAGAAACCGTAAGGCCGCTACTTCGTTCTCTTGCTTTTTTAGTTGGGAAAGGGCAACTTCCAGCGGAAACAGGAAAACATGGTGAAGCTCATTGTCGATCAGTCCTTTAGTAGGCTTCTTTAGGGATTTAAAAGTGAAGATTTTTTCGAACTGTTCGGCTTCGGCGGTCAAACCGATCTCTTCTTCCATTTCCCGCATGGCGCCGTCAATTACGGTTTCTCCAGCCCCAATATGTCCGGCAACCGACACGTCCCATAACAATGGAAAGGTATTTTTGTCCTTGCCCCGTTGTTGCAATAAAACATGTCCATCTAAGGTGTAGCACCAAATATGTACGGTATGGTGGAAAAGACCCAACCGGTGTACCTCCGACTTCAGCTTTGTTTCCCCGGTAGGTGTGCCATCGGTGTCCAAAACATCTAAGAGTTCGTCCATTGTTCTTTATTAAGGACTTCAACGTTTGATAAAAAAAGTCGCGTACTTCTTTTCGAAAGTAGCGCGACCTTTTGATTCCAATTGCTAGTTAAAAAAATCAGTCTTCGAAATAACTGAATGTTTCCCCTTCCTTTATGGTCAAAAGCGTTTCATAGATCAGCCGGATAACGTTTTCAACATCGCTACGGTGAACGGTTTCCACCGTAGTATGCATGTATCGCAATGGTAACGATATAAGGGCCGATGCAACGCCGCCATTGCTATATGCAAAGGCATCGGTATCGGTTCCGGTCGATCGGGAAGCCGCCATACGCTGAAAAGGAATTTTTTTCGTTTCGGCCGTTTCTATGATACGTTCCCGCAACTTGTTCTGTACTGCCGGCGCATAGGATATTACCGGTCCCTTGCCCATTTCCGTATGGCCCTGAACCTTTTTATCGATCATGGGCGTGGTGGTATCATGGCATACGTCGGTAACGATGGCAACGTCCGGTTTAATGGTCTGTGTGATCATTTCGGCACCCCTTAGGCCAATTTCTTCCTGTACGGAATTGGTAATGTAGAGTCCGAAAGGCAATTTTTTCTTGTTTTCGTGCAAGAGTCGGGCCACCTCGGCGACCATAAAACCACCGGCACGGTTGTCGATGGCACGACACACGAACTTATCCTTGTTCAACACATGAAACTCATCGGGATAGGTGATAACGCAACCGACATGTACGCCCATTTTTTCCACCTCATCCTTATCTTTTGCACCAACGTCGATAAAAATGTTATCGAGTTTTGGCGGCTCTTCCTTTCCGCTTTTTCGGGTATGTATGGCAGGCCAACCGAACACCCCTTTAACGATGCCTTTTTTGGTATGGATGTTTACCCATTTAGAGGGAGCGATCTGATGGTCGCTACCGCCATTTCGGATTACATATAACAATCCGTTATCGGTAATATAGTTTACGTACCACGAAATTTCGTCGGAATGTCCTTCGATGACCACTTTGTATTTTGCATCCGGGTTGATCACTCCAACGGCGGTACCGTAGGTATCGGTAATAAAGGAGTCTACATAAGGTTTCAAATACTTCATCCAAAGCTTTTGACCCTCCCATTCGTATCCGGTGGGTGCTGCGTTGTTCAGGTATTTTTCAAAAAAATCCAACGATTTTTTGGTAAGCAATTTCTTGTCGGCCATATGATGTTATTTTAACTACAAACTTACTAATATTCACGCTGCTTTAATAATATGCCGTATTATTAATCGTTACTTTTGGCAAGGCTTTTGCTTAACCCAATAAGATGAGAAAACAGTTTGTTTATATAGCGCTATTGTTGTGCTTTGGTTATGGATGGTCGCAGGTAGAAGAGCAACCGATGGATTCGATTACCGAGAAAAGAATCATCATAGAGGGCGATTCCATAATTAGGAGCGCTATCGATCTGGGGGAAGTATATGTGTTCGGAAAATTGAAGTTCGATAACTACAAAGCCAAATTACGGTATTACATTTTACGCCGGAAAACCATAAAAGTATATCCTTACGCAAAAATGGCGGCGGAACGTTTGGTAGAATTGAACGACAGTATCGATAAGATCAAAAAGAAACGACGACGAAAGAAATACACCAAAAAAATTCAAAAATACATCGAGGAGGAGTTTTCGGCAGAACTAAAAAAACTGACCCGTACCGAAGGGCAGATTTTGGTAAAACTGATACACCGACAAACGGGGACCACCGCTTTTGATCTGGTAAAGGAACTGCGTAGCGGTTGGCGGGCATTTTGGTACAATACCACGGCAAAAATGTTCAATATCAGTATCAAGGAAGAGTTTCATCCGGAGGCGGTACGCGAAGATTATCTGATCGAGGATATTTTACAGCGTGCCTTTGCCGCGGAACGATTGGAACGTCAGGAAAGCGTGCTGGATTTTGACTACGCCACCCTCACCGACAAATGGAGGACCCCAAAGAAAAAATAGCCTGATAACTACATAACGGCTGGGGTATTTGTCGAACTTGAATTGAAGTTGTCGGTATTGACAGCTGGAAAATGGCGTTATTCCTTATGGGAAGCAGTGCCTTTTTTACCAAAAAAAGCGTCGACCACCGTTTTTACGGCCCGAAACCCCATTACAACGGCCGCTATCGCCAAAATAAAACCGAGGATCAATACCGGATAGTACAAGGGGTGTCCTTGATTTTTAAAGGCTTGATAGATTGTGAAAGGGGCGGTAAAGCACAGCGCTACGGTATATCCAAAAAATTTGATTCCCCGTAATAGCTGATCTCGATCGGTTCTCATATGTTCGCTTTCTGCTTCACTTTCAAAAGTAACCATTAAGCCCTATATTTCCGTATAATACCATTTCAAAGTTAACATAGTATAATTATAAAATTAATCAAATGGATGGTTCGATACGCTTTTTGTTGGCTCCCGATAAATTTAAGGGTTCTTTGACCGCTATGGAGGTCGTTTCTGCCGTAGCCCGAGGCTTAAAGACGTCCCATGGGGAGTTAGAGGTGCATACGATCAGTGCGTCCGACGGTGGGGACGGTTTTCTAACGGCCATCGCGGAACAACTTACCGTGGAAAGGATAGGGACAAAAACCGTTGATCCCCTTGGTAGGACCATCGATACCTATTATCTGTGGCATGCAGCCCATAAAACGGCCTATATCGAGTTGGCCAATTCCGCTGGGTTGGAGCTTTTATCCGACACGGAGAAAAGTGCGCTGACAACGACCACAAAAGGGACGGGAGAGCAGATCAAACACGCCCTTACCGAAGGGGCCGAAAAAATTTATGTCGGCCTGGGCGGCAGTGCCACCAATGATGCCGGTATGGGAATCGCAAGTTGTTTCGGTTATCGATTTTTGGATGCCAAGGGAACCCCTTTGGCACCCATAGGGTCCAATCTTGGGCAAATAGCACAAATTGTCGTTCCCCAGGCGTTTGCAACACCCAATAATGTAGCGGTTTTTGCCGTAAACGACGTGAACAATCCATTGTATGGCCCCACCGGGGCCGCTTATACATATGCGGCACAGAAAGGGGCCGATACAGCGGAAATAGAACAGTTGGATTTGGGACTGCACCATTTTAGCAAAGTGGCGAAGGCCTGTCTGCATACGGATTTTTCGGAGGTAAAGGGAGCTGGTGCAGCCGGTGGAACGGCATATGGACTGCAAACTTTTTTAGGCGCCGTTTCCATATCGGGAACCGACTTTATGCTTCAGCTTACCGAAACGGAAAAGTTGTTGGAATCGAAACGGTTCGACTATATTATTACCGGTGAGGGAAAATTCGATTTGCAAACCTTACACGGGAAATGGATCAAGGGAATGGTCGATCTTGGTAAAAAGTTCAATGTTCCCGTAATCGCTATTTGTGGTGTTTCCGATTTGGCGGAAACGGAATGGAGAAAAATGGGTTTGCATGAGGTACTGCAAGTGAAAACACCGGACATGACCGTTGCCTATAGCATGCAGCATGCCGAACGGTTGGTTTCGGAACGGATTCAAAATTATTTCGACACCACAGTCTATTAACGTATTCCGAATGCCCTTAAGGCTTATTATAATACCAGAAATGGTATAACACCCGACTTTTAAGTTTACTCGATCAACAGGTCTTGTGTAAAGGTTTGGCTTATGGCAAAGTAGCCCAACGCGAAATTATCCACATCCTCGGAAGCGTTCGGAGTCCCGCTATTGGTAACGTTGACCACATTGCCCCTTACCGTTGCAGAAGGGGTTTGAAACGGACCTTGGGCACCGCCATCCGATTGGGCAATAAGTTGATTCATATAGTTATAAAACCCCCTGTCGGCGCCTAAAATTTCCACGGTGATTTCCATACCGGGTGCAACACCATCATCATAAAAATAGGAAAATTCGAAGGTCTGCCCTTGATAAAATTCGTCTTCACTGACCAAATACTCGTTAAAATCAAAATCGAAAACATAAAAATTATCGGTTTGTATATCGTCGGTAAAGGCGATGACCACTTCGGTTTCCTCCTCACTGAACAGATTACCGTCACCTTGGCTCAGTCGGTCTATGGGAGCGGCAGGGGCAAAGGCGGTCGTGGCCAAATAACGTTGCCCTTCATGCGAAATGGAGAGGCTTACGGTTCCTTGCGTAAAAAAATCGGTCGCTTTGTTACCTTCATAAAGACCGGGAGCTATTTCATTAAGAAGAAGGGTATTGGAGTCTTCCGGACCTTGGGGAACGTAATCCGGGTTGGTCATAACAATGGATTCCAAACTTGTGGGAACGACATCACCGAAAAAAGAACTGGTTAAACTTGCCCTTACCTGAACGGTCTGCGAGGCGGCTGTGGTATCGTTCAAGCGCAACAAGGCATCAATGGACAATCGCGGGGGTTCGCTTGGAACATCGACATCGATTACATCCTCGCACGATATGCCCGCCAAAACAATGCAAAAAAGTATGGCATAAACTCTCATGGCCTTAAAATTTAAAGTTATAGGTTACTGCGGGTACAACACCAAAAATAGAGGTCCGAACGGCCTCATTGTTTCCGGTATCCTGATTTCTTCTAAAATTTATGGAAGCGGCATTTCTTCTATTGTACAAATTATAGATACTGAATACCCATTCCGTTTTCCATTTTCGGCCCTCATTTTTTTTCGGCCGCAAGGTTGCCGCCACATCCACCCGATGATAGTCGGGTAAGCGCTCTTGGTTCCGAAGTCCAAAATACGGCACCGTTAACCCCTGAAACTCGAACTGACCTACCGGATAGTTGGTGGGCTGCCCGGTCTGATAGACAAAGTTGGCGTTGAAATTCCATTTTTTGTTCAACTCATAGTTTCCGTAAAAGGAAAAATCATGGGTCTTGTCATAGGGTGTACTGTACCACTCCCCAAAATTGATCCCGGGTTCCGATGCGACCCTTCCGGGCGTTCGTTGTTCCGAACGGGACAGCGTATAGGCAAACCACCCTTGGAAGGCCCCTTCATTTTTTCGGAGCAGGAACTCAAGGCCGTAAGCTCTTGCCTCTCCGTTCAAAATGACCTGTTCAATGGCATCGTTCGCAATGAGGTTCGCACCATCGATGTAGTCGATCCTGTTCTGTATGTCCTTATAGAAAACCTCGGTTTCCAGGCTGTAGTCGCCGTTCTTTACATTTTGAAAATAGCCAAGGGCATATTGATCCAGGAGTTGGGGCTCAATGAACGGTCCGCTCGGTGTCCAAACGTCCAATGGGGTAGGGGAACTGGTATTGGATAGCAGATGGAGGTATTGCGCCAATCGGGTATAGCTCGATTTTATGGAACTGTTCGCGCCAAACGCATACGATAGCGAAACCCTAGGTTCCAAATTGGAAAAGGAGCTCAGGGTTTCCGATCTATCCGAAGAAACCGTTGCGGTGGGTTCCGCTTCTTGGTACACCCTTAACAAAGGATCGAACCTTACGGGAACATCATTCTCGTAGGTAAAAAGTTCGTCTTGTCCAAAACGGATAAAATGGCTGAAACGCAGACCGTACTGCACACTGAAATTTTCGGTAATATCATGCTCCACATCAATATAAGCTGCCGTTTCATTGGCATATTTTTTGGTCAGCTGCGATTCAACGATTCCCGACTCCGGGTTACTGGGTTCGATTTTTCCGGGATTGAAAACGTAATAGACGTTGTTGAGTCCGTAGTTGATCTGTAATTTATCGTTCAGATAGTGTTTGAGGTCGTATTTCAGATTAAAGTTCCGAATGCCGGAGTTCCAATCGAAACCGACAAAATCGAGCTTTAGCCCATAATAATAATCGGAATAGATGAGCGAAAGATTGGAAAAAAGTTTATCCGAAAATAGGTGGTTCCATCGAAAATTGCCCACGGCGTTCCCATAGGTGTTCACAAAACTATCGCTGATACCGAACACGTCCCTACCGAAATAACCGGAGAGGTAGATGCTGTTGCGCTCATTGATGTTGTAGTTGAGTTTGGTGTTCAGGTCATAGAAGTAAGCGGTATTGTCCTGATCGAACAAGGGAAGAAAGAGATGCGCGTACGAACCACGGCCACCGACCAAAAAAGCCGCTTTATCCTTGATCAAGGGGCCCTCTACCAACAACCTGCTCGCCACGGCACCGATACCGCCGTTCATATGGAACTCCTTGCTGTTCCCTTCCTTTTGAAAGATATCCAGAACCGAGGATACCCGGCCGCCGTACCGTGAAGGGATTCCTCCCTTGTAGAGTTTGATATCTTTTATCGCATCCGGATTGAAAACCGAAAAAAAGCCGAAAAGGTGTGAGGAGTTGAAAATAATGGCTTCATCGAGCAAAATCAAATTTTGGTCCACCGCACCGCCACGTACGTTAAAACCCGAAGCGCCTTCACCGGCGTTGGTAACCCCGGGCAACAGCAGAATGGACTTAATGACATCGGCTTCCCCTAAAATGACGGGTATTTTTTTAATGGTTTCCGTGGAAAGGGCGTTCACGCTCATTTGGGGCGTACGTATATCCATTTTTTCGACATCTTCGGTAACCACGACCTCGCTGAGCTGTTCGGCTTCCTCGGTCATTTGAAAATTGATTTTCTGATTTTCGGAGAGCTGTACTTCCCGTACCACATCCTTAAAACCCAAATAGCTGACCACTACTTTGTAGGCACCTTCGGGAAGCGTGATGGAGTAAAAGCCATACTCATTGGTCGTAACGCCGGTACGCAGATCGGGCACCGCAATGGTGACGCCTATGAGGGTTTCGTTACTCGATTCCTCCGTAACCGTTCCGCTGATCGTATATTTTTGGGCGTGTCCGGCATAGCACACTAAACTATAGGCCAGGAATAATAGCCATTTTTGCGGTAAGGTCATCCGATTTTTTTTTATAAAAATAAGTACGATAGCTAGCCAATTTCAAAGCTTAACATTTTTTTGGGAGAACGGACAAGGCTATTTTTCGCTTTCGGTGCATTGCAGTAAAACGGACGAAACGATTTTTGCTAGCCCTACATAAAAAAAGCCCATTACGGAGGTAATGGGCTTTATACTGCTGTTGTTTTAATTAGATATCGGCCAAAATTGTATTCAAGGTATCGCTCGGGCGCATGGCCTTGGCCATAAGGGCGGCATCCGGTTTGTAGTAACCACCGATTTCCTGCGGGCTCCCTTGGGCATTTTCCAGCTCGGAAATTATAGTGTCTTCTTGGTTTTTAAGTGCTTCGGCGACTTTTTTAAAGAGACTTTGAAGCGCGCCATCCTTTTCCTGGGCGGCCAAGGCCTCTGCCCAATAGCGGGCCAAATAGAAATGGCTGCCACGCGTATCGAGTTCTTTTACTTTTCTGGAAGGCGACTTATCGTTGATGAGAAACTTTTCGGTGGCGCTATCGAGTGCATCCCCGAGTATGGTCGCTTTGGCATTACCGTATTTCTCCCCAAAGAATTCCAAGGAAACCCCTAAGGCTAGAAATTCGCCCAGGGAATCCCATCGAAGGTGGCCTTCCTCCAAAAATTGCTCAACATGTTTAGGTGCCGAACCTCCCGCTCCCGTTTCAAACAATCCGCCACCGTTCATCAGGGGTACGATGGATAACATTTTTGCACTGGTCCCCACTTCCAAAATTGGAAAGAGGTCGGTAAGGTAGTCCCGTAATACGTTTCCGGATACCGAAATGGTATCGTTGCCCTCCTTCATTCTTTTTAGCGTGAAGTTGGTCGCTTTTATAGGGTCTAAAATATGCAGTTCAAGCCCTTCGGTATCATGGTCGGGCAAATATTGGTTTACTTTTTTGATAAGCTCTCGGTCGTGTGCACGATCTTCGTTCAACCAAAACACCGCAGGTACCTTTGTAGCTCTTGCCCTTGCGATGGCAAGTTTGATCCAATCTTGTACAGGGGCGTCCTTTACTTGGCACATACGCCATATATCGCCTTCGGACACCCCATGTTCCAACAGCACGGATGCGTTGGACGTATCGACCACTTTTACCTGACCTGCCGTTTTTATTTCAAAGGTTTTGTCGTGCGAACCATATTCTTCCGCCTTTTGGGCCATAAGCCCAACATTGGGAACGGTACCCATGGTAACGGGATCAAATGCGCCGTTCGCCTTACAGAAATCGATGGTTGCGGTGTAGATACCGGCATAACTGCTATCGGGGATAACGGCCTTGGTATCTTGTGATTTTCCCTCACTGTTCCACATTTGACCAGAATTACGGATCATTGCGGGCATGGACGCATCGATAATCACATCGCTGGGAACATGCAGATTGGTGATTCCCTTATCGGAGTTGACCATTGCCAATGCCGGCCCGTTGGCTATGGTGTTGGCAATATCGGTCTCGATTTCGGCCCTTTTGGCCTCATCCAGTCCGGTAAGCTTGTTCAATAAATTTTCCAATCCGTTATTGGCATTGACGCCCAGATCGGCAAACGTACTTTCGTGTTTGGTAAATACATCGGAGAAATAGGCTTTTAGCGCATATCCGAATATGATGGGGTCGGATACTTTCATCATGGTGGCCTTCATATGCAATGAAAACAACACCCCTTTTTCTTTGGCGTCCGCAACCTGTTCTTCCAAGAAAGCGACCAACGCTTTGTTGCTCATAACGGAAGCGTCTATAATTTCCCCCTGTAGTAGGGCCAGGTCGTCCTTCAATACCGTTACGGACCCGTCATTTGCATGATGTTCGATTCGAACGGTAGTGGCCTGGGAGAGCGTGGTAGACTTTTCATTGGCTTTAAAGTCACCATGGTCCATTGTAGCCACGTGGGTTTGAGAATCGGCAGACCAGCTACCCATGGAATGCGGATTCTGTTTCGCATAGTTCTTAACGGCGCGTGGCGCCCTTCTATCCGAGTTGCCCTCGCGTAATACCGGATTTACCGCACTTCCCTTTATTTTGTCATATCTGGCCTTTATCGCTTTGGTTTCGGCGTCTTCGGCTTTTGCCGGGTAGTCGGGCAGGGCATAGCCCTTGCTTTGCAATTCGGCGATGGCCTCCTGCAATTGGGGAACGGATGCACTGATGTTCGGAAGTTTGATAATGTTCGCTTCCGGATTTTTGGCCATGTCCCCTAATTCGGCCAAGTCGTCAGTAATCCTTTGCTCTTCCTTCAAAAAATCTGGAAAAGCGGCGATTATCCTTCCTGCCAAAGAAATGTCTTTGGTTTCTACGTCGATATCGGAAGTTTTGATAAACGCTTTTACAATAGGTAAGAACGATTGTGTAGCCAACGCGGGTGCCTCGTCGGTGCGGGTATAGTATATCTTAGGCATTGATTATTGGAGTTTTACTTTAAGCGGAGCAAATATACATTTAATGAAGGAAAAAACGAGCAGAAAAACCAAACTTTAGCCATACGGAATCCCTGATGAACAGGGCGCCGATGAAAGGGGAGCGGTAACACGGCAAAAGCCATATCAATCTATGGAATAAATTAATATGGCTTTCTTGATATGATTTGTAAATCACCTGTTTTGCTCAAAAAACAAAACCGCGACCATTGATCGCATCTACATCCTCATATGCTATTTTAAGTATTTTACAATTCGCGTTTCACAAAAAACACGAAACAATTATCTAAACCTTAAGCTTCTTCTTTAAATGTAGGAATTAAATGTAAGAAGGAGTGGTGTTTAACAGTATTGTAATCAACAGTTTATCAACTTTGATTATTAACAATTGTTCATAAAAAAGGCCCCATTAAAAAATGGAGCCTTTATATTATTGCTAAGAAACGTCTTACGAACGCACTTCCTTAATTCTAGCTTTCTTGCCGGTAAGACCTCTAAAGTAAAAGATACGTGCCCTTCGCACTTTCCCTCTCTTATTGATCTCAATTTTTTGTAGCGCGGGCATGTTGATCGGAAAAATTCGCTCTACGCCTACAGTACCGGACATTTTACGTATGGTAAAGGTTTCGGTGGCACCGGTTCCTCTACGTTGGATAACAACACCTTTAAAGAACTGGGTACGTGTTTTCTCGCCCTCTTTGATTTCGTAGTATACGGTTATCGTATCTCCTGATGAGAAGTTTGGAAACTCGTTTTTGGTTACAAACTCACTCTCTACAAAATTGATTAATGATTCCATTGTTATAATTTACTATTGGCTAAAAACCAACGTTCACGATTTTCGTCAGAGGTTGATTTTATCGGTTGCAAAAATAAACCTTATTTCAGAACCTACAATGGTTTCCCCTATTTTTTTGGATATTGTAGCGGAGGTTACGAATCGTTCAGTAGATCTGGCCTTAATTTTTTGGTACGCTCCAAGGCCTTTTCCTCCCGCCATGCCTCAATTTTGGGGAAATTACCGCTCAGCAGTATTTCAGGAACTTTCATGCCCTTATATTCCGCTGGTCGGGTATATACTGGCGGAGCCAAAAGATTATCTTGAAAACTGTCCGTCAGGGCAGAGGTTTCGTTGTTCAGCACACCCGGTATCAATCGGATTACGGCATCGCAAAGGATGGCCGCGCCCAATTCCCCTCCGGAGAGTACATAGTCCCCCACCGAAATTTCCTTGGTAATGTAGGCATCCCGAATGCGTTGATCCACACCTTTATAGTGACCGCATAAAATGATGATGTTACCGTTTAGGGACAGTCGGTTTGCCATTTTCTGATTCAAGGTATCACCGTCAGGGGTCATATAAATGATCTCGTCATAGTCCCGTTGCGCCACCAAGCCACTAATACAGCGGTCCACCGGTTCTACCATCAGTACCATTCCGGCACCACCGCCGAACTGATAGTCGTCCACCTGGTTATAACTGTGGTCCGTGTGGTCCCTAAGGTTATGAAAATGAACGCTCACCAAGCCCTTGTCTATGGCCCGTTTTAAAATGGAGGCTTCGAAAGGGCTTTTCAGTAATTCGGGAAGTACCGTTATAATATCTATTCTCATAAGAACCCTTATGGTCAAAAAAAAGCTCCGTTAAGGAGCTTGTAGTTATTTTTGTTTCTTGTATTTGTTGATTTCGTCTTGCAATTGCCTACTGATTTTTTGTTCCCGCTCCAAGGCTCTCCGGCGATGATCTTCGTACTCCACTTCCAATTCGGAAAGATTGGTACGCGCTTCCTGGGTAAGGATATTGCTTTTACGGAATTTGTAGATAAAGAAGAGTAGGGTAAGCAGTAACGCACCGATGACCGTCCACAATATAAAATTGTATGTTGCCTTCGATACCTGTATGCCTAAAAAGGACATGCTATCCTTTTCTTCGGTGACCGAAGTCAGGTTTCCCGTTGTTTCCTCTAATTTGTTGTTTAGGTCGGCAATCGTTTTTTCGCTCTCGTTGATGGTGGCCTTTAGTTCCACCGTTTTTTTATTGATCGCGTTGATGGTGTCCAAGACGTTTTTCCTGATTTTATACAGGTTGGCCTCCTTTACCACTTCATATCGAACCCCATCGGCCCTATAGTTTCCCGATTTTTTGGCTATAAAATCGAATTGGCTGCTTATCGGACCTTTATCTAACGACAATTCCGGTTCGTCCGAGTCTTGCGCAATTAGGGAAAAAGTAGTTAAAAATGCAGTAAAAAGTAGGAGTGTTCTAAAACCCTTCATGTCTGGTACGGTTGCTAAGAATTAATTATTTGTGACTTCGGGGGGCTAAAGTAATCCAATATTATCAATTAAGAAAAAAATTTGGCGATTTGCACGCATTTCCATCAAGGTGCCCGTCTGTAAGTCTCGCTTGTTCTGTTATACCATATGTACGCTGTCATTGGCTTTATAGACTTTAAAAATGAAAAAAAATTATAGCACCTTAATAATAGGTAAACCTTCTCACTTTTGAGATGTATTTGGCCAACCGAATCACCTGATGGGAATACCCATATTCATTGTCATACCAAATATACAAAACGATGTTCTTTCCATTATCGGCCACGATCGTCGCCTTGCTATCATAAATAGAGGGTGCGGAAGTGCCGACAATATCGGAGGAAACCACCTCTTTGCTCAAGGAGTATTGAATCTGTTCCACCAGGTCACCTTCCAACGCATATTTTTTGATGATGGTGTTGATGCCGTCAACGGAGGTCTTGTTTTTAATTTCCAGGTTTAAAACGGCCAACGAACCATTGGGGACGGGCACGCGTATGGCATTGGACGTCAGCTTTCCCTTGAGTCCGGGCAAGGCCTGGACTACTGCCTTACCGGCGCCTGTTTCAGTAATGACCATATTTAGGGCCGCTGCGCGACCCCGACGGTATTTGCCGTGCATATTGTCCATCAAATTTTGATCGTTGGTGTACGCATGAATGGTTTCAATATGTCCTTTGGCAATTCCAAGGGAATCGTCGATAACCTTCAAAATTGGGGTAATGGCATTTGTGGTACAGGATGCCGCAGAAAAAATAACGTTTTTGTCGGGAGCGTACTCGGCTTGGTTAACGCCGTGCACGATATTGGGTATTCCTTTTCCCGGAGCGGTGAGCAATACTTTAGAAGCTCCTTTTGATTTCAGGTGCAGCGATAATGCCTGCTTGTCCCGGTATACCCCGGTATTATCGATAATCAGTGCATCTGCTATTCCGTATGCGGTATAATCCAACACATCCGGTGTTTTGGCACTTATCAAGTATACGGTGGTACCATTAATGATAAGCGCTTTCTTTTGAACGTCGATGTTTACCGTCCCCATAAACTTTCCGTGAATGGAATCGGCACGCAACAAATTGGCCCTTTTCTCCAATACCTCCTCGGAAACTTCGCCCCGGATTACGATGGCACGAAGCCTTAACTGGGTACCTCTTCCGGTTTTGGCCATAAGTTCACGGGCGACCAATCGACCGATACGCCCAAATCCGTAAAGAACAACATCTTTAGATTTAATTTCCTCGGTAGTACTTGCGCCCTTTAATTTGTCGATTACAAATTCCTTTACTTCCCCGTTGCCATTATCATCGGAATGGTACTCATAGGTGAGCTTGCCGATATCCAATTTGGAGGGAGGGTAGGGCAGGTCGTTAATGGCCCTTAAAATTTCGACCGAATCAAAAATAGAAATCGGCTTTTGAACAAATTTCCCCGCGTATTCGTGCAGATTTATAATATCGCTCACATTCTTGTCGATGACCTGGTTTTTGAACAAAACCACTTCTATTGCCTTATCGTACCAAAGGTCGCTAGTGAGTTTTATAAATTCCGTAGTGGCTTTTCGGCGATCTGCCTGGAATGCCAACTCTTTTTCATAGGAATCGATATGTGTCATATGGTGATATCTTGGAATGATTGTTATCGGTGTTGCAAAACTAGTTTTTTCAAACGTTTTCGTAAACCCTTTTTACAAATAAAAAACGCCCCTTTAAAAAGAGGCGTTTATCATGTTTTTTTTGATTTACTGAAAGATGACCCGTTCACGTTCCCCCTTTTCGTTCAAGGTGGTAAGACTGGTACGGCCGTATCGGGAAATTTCACCAAAAAGTGCTTTGGCATCTTCCTTATCCTCGATAGGCTCGTCGTCCACGGCCAATAAAATTTTACCGACCAGACCGTAGCCCGATAAGCGTTCGGGAACACGTACGATTTTGACTCCTTCCTTTATCTTGAATTTCTTTTGATCTTTTTTGGAGACATCCTTCACGGTGAGCCCAAGAACCGGTAATTGTATGGTCAACACTTCTTTCAAGGTCACCATTTTGGTCATCTGTTCTCCATCACGTTTTAAAATGACCTTAACCTTATCCCCAGGTCGTTTCGTGGTCAGGTAACCGGAAAGGTCGGGGAATTTGCGCACTTTAATATTATCGACCATGGTAATAACGTCGCCTTCCAATAGTTCGGCCTCCTCGGCAGCGGAATCTTCCTCGATTCCCCCGATATAAACCCCATCGATATCACTGATTCCATTTTCAATGGCATATCGGCTATCGCTGGGAATGGCGGAAATACCCAACATTCCTTTGCGAACACTTCCGAATTCGGTAATATCATCGACTACTTTACGGGCAATGTTACTCGGTACCGCAAACGAATAACCGACATAAGATCCCGTTCTGGAGCTGATAGCGGTATTGATGCCTACAAGGTCTCCGTTCGTATTCACCAAAGCACCCCCGCTATTCCCGGGATTTACCGCGGCATCGGTTTGGATGAACGACTGGTTTCTGCCCAAGTTACGGGCCTTTGCACTAACGATCCCGGCGGTAACCGTGGAGGTTAGATTGAAGGGATTTCCGACCGCGAGCACCCATTCGCCAATTTTGGTATTATCCGAATCGCCAAATGCCAAGTAGGGCAGTGGTTGTTCCGGCTCTATTTTTAACAGTGCGATATCCGTATTTTCATCGGACCCCACGACTACGGCCTCATAGCTCTTATTGTTGTTCAGGGTAACCTGTAATTTGCTGGCATTGGCGATGACGTGGTGGTTGGTAACGATGTGCCCATCGGGGGTAATGATGACACCCGAACCTGTTCCGATTTCCGTACGTTCGCTCCCGCCCTGGCCATAGAAAAAATCAAAAATATTGGAGGGATTTCCGGAACTGATGGCCATATTCTTTACGTGGACAACGGCGTTCACCGTTTTTTCGGCCGCTATGGTAAAATCCACCTCATTGATCCCGGCTCCCTTTGCCGAAGTGGGGGTATAGCTGGTATCGAAGGTTGTTGCTTCGCCCGAACTGTTGACGAATGCGTAATTGGTCGTTTCAAAAAAAAGTTTGTAGGCGCCTAGGGTTATCGACCCGGCAAAAACGGAAAGTAGCAATAAGCTTCCTATCTTTTTCATAATTGATAATACGGTTTAATGGTTTTGCAGCGTAAATTTAACAGTTTTCGCTTTTCATTATTTTGTGTTTAACGACTTTTTAACGGCTAAATTTTCGTTAAATAAAGTTCTATATTTGTGCTATAATCGGTGAAATGCAATTGAAATTCTACAAATATCAAGGAACTGGTAACGACTTTGTTATGGTCGATAATAGAACGCTTTTTTTTCCAAAGGAAAATACGGAATTGGTGTCTTTTTTATGTGACAGACGATTTGGTATCGGCGCCGATGGGCTCATCTTGTTGGAACCCGAGGTTGATGGCGATTTTAGAATGGTCTATTACAACGCCGACGGAAACCAAAGCAGTATGTGCGGAAATGGGGGACGCTGCCTAGTAGCTTTTGCACGGGACCTGGGCGTTATTCAGAAAACGGCACTTTTTATCGCGGTTGATGGATGGCACACCGCCCACATCGATACCGATAATCGGGTACATTTAAAAATGCAGGATGTACCCGAGATCAAGGAAAAAGAGAAATCCTATTTTTTGGATACCGGTTCGCCCCATCACGTACAATTGGTAAACGACCTAAAAGCCTTGGACGTAAAAGCGGAAGGCGCCAAATTGCGCTACGGACTGTATGGCGAAAGCGGCAGTAACATCAATTTTGTTGCGCCAAAGGGAACCGATGCCTATGCCGTTCGGACCTATGAGCGCGGTGTAGAGGATGAGACGCTTTCTTGCGGCACCGGTGTTACCGCAGTAGCCTTGGCCATGCACAAAAAAGGACTGTCCAAATCCAAAAAAATTGTGTTGCATGCCGAGGGAGGCGATTTGGAAGTTGCTTTCGATACGGATGAAGAGGGGTACCGTGACATTTACCTTATAGGCCCCGCCAAAATGGTTTTTAAAGGAGAAATCGTATGGACCCCTTAAAAGGTGAACAATTGTACCTACGGGCATTAGAGCCTGAAGACCTCGACTTTTTGTATGAGACAGAGAACAATACGGCACTATGGGAAATCAGTAGCACGATCACTCCCTATTCCAAGCACGTGTTACGGTACTATCTGGAAAATGCACATAGGGACATCTATGATGTAAAACAGCTTCGGTTGGTTATTTGTTCGGCAGCGGACCAGGTAATGGGGCTGATCGATCTTTTTGATTTTGACCCGATCCATAAACGGGCCGGTATCGGTATTGTGGTCCTAAAAAACGAACACCGAAATTCCGGAGTGGGTACCGAGGCAATATCCGTACTTTTGGAGTATGCCTTCCATACCCTGGACCTACATCAGGTTTACGCCAATGTAGGGGCCGATAATGATACCAGCATGCACCTGTTTCAAAAGTTGGGATTTGTCCAGATCGGAGTAAAATGCGATTGGTTGTACACGGGCGATGGGTATAAGGACGAAATATTGTTTCAGAAAATAAAGGAGTAAATGTACATCAAGAAAATTTTATTGATCATTGTGTTTGCCGGTTTGGTCGGTGGCGGTTTGTTCGCCTATAAGGTATACAACGCCGTTTTTCTTCCCAATACCCGCTTTGAAACTGGCGAAAAAGTAGTTTATATTCCTTCGGAAGCAAATTTTGCAACCGTACTCGATTCGCTTTCCCCGTTACTGCAGGATTTAGGGTCCTTTAAGCAGTTGGCCAAAAGAAAAGGGTATGCCTCCCGGGTAAAAGGTGGTAAATATGCCATCAAAAAGGGAATGAACAACAATGACATCATCAATACCCTACGCAGTGGAAATATCCCGGTAAAGGTATCTTTTAACAATCAAGAGCGTTTGCCGAATTTAGCGGGGCGCATTGCAGCACAAATAGAAGCGGATAGCATGGCATTGGTAAAGGCGATGACGGATGAAACGTTTTTACGGGACAACGGTTTTACAGCGGATACCGGTCTCGCCGCCTATATCCCGAACAGCTATGAGTTTTTTTGGAATACTTCCGCGGTGGAATTTCGGGAACGCATGATAAAGGAATACCATCGTTTTTGGACGGCGGAGCGTATTGCCAAGGCAAAGGCACAGGGGTTGACCCCGAACGAAGCTGTGGCCTTGGCAGCGATCGTGCATAAGGAAACAGCAAAGGTTGACGAACGCCCACGGGTTGCCGGGCTCTACCTGAACAGATTAAAGCAAAATAACGTGCTTCAGGCCGACCCAACGGTAATCTATGCACTTAAAAAACACCGAAACGATTTTGACCTTGTGATAAAAAGGGTACTCTATAAAGATTTGGAAATCGATTCCCCATACAACACCTATAAGTATGTGGGATTACCGCCCGGACCCATTACTATGCCCGATATATCGGCAGTCGAAGCAGTTTTGAACCCTGAGGAACACGATTATTTTTATATGGTGGCCAATGTGGAAAATTTCGGATATCACAAGTTCGCAAAGTCCTTAGCGCAGCATAACCGAAATAAGGAACAGTATATCCGATGGATCAATTCGCAGCATATCAAAAGGTAGCAGCTCGTCCAATAATTTGCGCCAATAAACTAAATTTGGCAATTTTTAACGAAATCTTGGAAACCCAGGCTTTCTTCTCAACGTATCTTTGTTGACTGAAAAAATGAAACCGCTTATCCTCTAGAACGGGATATCGGTTTAAAAGAAACAAGAAAATGAGAAGATGTGTAATTTCGTTTTGTACGCTATTGACGCTCTTGATTTTAATGAGCTTTAACTTGGTAAAGGAAAGTGTTCAGGTACCTGAGCACTTGATCGTAGAGTGTCCCGGCTATGCCATATATCCTAAAAAACAGGCGGTTTTCGCGGGTGTTATGGTCGCGCCGCCCTTTTTGGGAAGTTCCTATATCGGATTTAAAGAAGCGCTCGCCTTTAAAGAATCTCAAGGCAATTATTTTACTACCAATACCTTGGGATATTTGGGCAAATATCAATTTGGTATCGGCACGTTGCAGTTGGTAGGCGTTTATAATGCCACCCAGTTTTTGAACGATCCCGTATTACAGGAAAAGGCGTTTTATACCAACTTAGCTCGAAATAAATGGATTTTAAGAAGGGATATCGAAAGGTTCGTTGGTAAACAGATCAAAGGAGTAAAGGTTACGGAGTCCGGAATGCTGGCCGCCGCCCATTTGGCAGGTCCCGGAAATGTAAAGAAGTACCTAAGGTCTTGGGGAAGGTATGATGTTATGGATGATTACGGAACCAGTATGGCGAAGTATATGCGTAAGTTTTCAGGATATGATGTTTCTTACGTAGCGCCAAAACGAAATCCTAAAGTGTAATGCTTTAGTAAGAATTAGTTCCCTCTTCAGGGGAACCAAATATGGAAGTGGAAGAACCCTCGGCAATTGTCGGGGGTTTTTATTTTAACACCAGAAATGGTATAGAAGATACAAGGGAAGGTATCGTACAAAGCACAACGGCTTTGGGTCCTCGCGCGTTACGCATATTCATATGGACAACCTTAGCTATTCGAATGGTCAAAAACAACAGAGAAACACGAGTGCTAGCTATTTTTACCCTTGAACGATAAAGATGGCGGGTCTTTTATGAAGGTCGAGAACGGTTCCCTTCCATTGCGCCATGGTTTTGGTAATAATGTACTCGGTGGCCAGTGTAATGTCGCATGCAATGCACAACTGGGTATGTGGCAACAGTGTTTTTTGGAGTTCTTCGAACAGTTTGTCGTTTCGATAGGGCGTTTCAATGAACAATTGGCTCTGACCTAAGTCCTTTGATTTCTTTTCAAATTTTTTGATGGCGCTTTTACGCGCTTTGCTATCGATGGGCAAGTAACCGTTGAACGCAAAATTTTGTCCGTTCAGTCCACTAGCCATTAGCGCCAAAAGTAGGGAAGAGGGCCCCACCAAAGGAACCACCTTGATATTTTTTTCATGGGCGACAGCTACAACGCTGGCCCCGGGATCGGCAATTGCCGGCAGCCCGGCTTCGGAAAGGACACCAACGGAATGTCCGTTCAAACAAGGTTCCAAAAAACCGGGCAACGCACTTTCCTCGGTGTATTTGTTGAGCAGGGATAGTTGTAGGCCTGGTTGCGATTTTCTTGGACTGATTTTTTTTATGAACCTTCTTGCCGTTTTTTCGTTTTCTACAATAAAATGATCGATATCCTCAATAGCGCGTTTGATGGAAATCGGTAAAACCTCTAATGGCGGCGTATCCCCCAATGTTGTGGGAATAAGGTAAAGCGTGCCCATTTTTGAGGAGTTTTGCGCCATTTAATTGGATTGTAGTTGTTCCGCAATACGCGCGCAAGCTTCATTTACCATGCTGTATACCTTTTCGAAGCCGTCTTCACCGCCGTAATAAGGGTCGGGAACGTCGCTTTCCGATGTAGCTGCGGTCTCCAAAAGTAGCCGAACTTTGGCCGCTTGGACATTGGTTTCGGCCAAGGCCAATATATCGCGGTAGTTGCTACGGTCCATGGCGTAAATGTAGTCGAAACGCTCCAGGTCTTTTGCAATAAGCTTTCTCGAGCGCTGTTGGCTGATGTCGAGCCCGTACTTGGCCGCGACCGCAATACTACGTTCGTCCGGGGGATTCCCAACATGGTAGCCCGCCGTACCGGCCGATGCTACCTGTATTTTTTCTGGATCAACTTTTTGCTGTAACAACCCTTCGGCCAAAGGAGACCGGCAGATGTTTCCAAGACATACCATTAGCACCTTGGTAACCATAGGGGTCAAGAGAATTTTTTGGTAAGATCGTCAATGTATTTGCGAAACTGTTTATCGGTTTCGGCAAGGTTATCGACTGTTTTACAGGCGTGTAGGACCGTTGCATGGTCGCGCTTTCCAATTTGGGAGCCGATACTGGCAAGTGAGGCCTTTGTGAATTTTTTAGCAAAAAACATGGCCAACTGACGGGCCTGTACGATATGTCTTTTTCGGGTCTTCGATTGTAGCGTGGCCACATCCATTTCAAAGTAGTCCGATACCACCTTTTGGATATAATCGATGGAGACTTCTCTTTTGGTGTTCTTTACAAATTTTTCGACCACCTGCTGCGCTAATTCCAAGGTCACTTCTTTTTTATTGAAGGAGGATTGTGCGATCAACGAAATAATGGCACCTTCCAATTCTCGAATATTGGTCTTTATATGTTTGGCGACATACTCCACGATATCCTCGGGCATTTCTACTCCGTCCCGATACAATTTGTTCTTTAGAATCGAAATTCTAGTTTCGTAATCGGGATTCTGAAGCTCTGCGGAAAGCCCCCATTTGAAACGGGAAAGCAACCGTTGTTCGATATCCTGCATGTCTACCGGAGCTTTGTCCGAAGTTAAAATGACCTGTTTTCCGTTTTGATGCAAGTGGTTGAAAATGTGGAAAAATACATCTTGTGTCCCCGACTTACCGGATAAAAATTGAACGTCATCAATAATCAAAACATCGATAAGTTGGTAAAAATGGATAAAATCGTTCCGTGTATTTTTCTTTACCGACTCAATATATTGCTGGGTAAATTTTTCTGCAGAAATATAGAGTACGGTCCTTTCCGGATACTTGTCCTTTATTTCGACCCCTATGGCATGTGCCAAATGGGTTTTGCCAAGTCCGACGCCACCAAAAATCAATAATGGGTTGAACGAGGTGCCGCCCGGTTTATTGGCAACGGCCATACCTGCCGAACGTGCCAAACGGTTGGAGTCGCCCTCCAAAAAATTATCGAAATTATAATTGGGATTGAGTTGTGATTCTATTTTTATGTTTCGAATACCAGGGATGACAAAAGGGTTTTTCAGTTCTGGATTTTTAGATTTGATGGGAACGTCCATTTCTTGAGGTGTCATATGTCCCCGATTTGCACTGGGTATTTTTTCGGTAAACGGTTCTCGATTACCGTAAGTATTTTCCATTTTGATGATATAGACCAATTTTGCGGTTTCCCCTAGTTCCTTGGTCAACGATACCTTTAATAGTTTTACGTAATGTTCTTCCAACCACTCATAGAAAAATTTACTGGGTACTTGGATGCTCAAGGCGTTGTCAGAAAGTTTAATGGGTTTAATAGGTTCGAACCACGTTTTGAATGCCTGCGGTTGGATGTTATCTTTGATAAAAGCCAAACAATTGTTCCATACGGAATTTGCAGTAACACTCATTGTAAGTTCTATTATTTGTTGGTTAGTTTTTTAGCAAGCAGGTCAAAAAAAGGTTGGAGCAAACCTCTGTTCTTAAGTGGGACAAATATGTGAACAAAAATTCTAAAAAAAAAATCAAAAGCTATTGATTTTCCGCTTTTTTTTCGTCATGTTCACCGGCCTTTTCGAACTCCTTTAAATATAAACTTTTTAGCTTGAAATGTATGGACTTTAACGAAATTTCTTTTCGAGTGCGGTATTCCGAAACCGATCAAATGGGAGTGGTGTACCACGGCAATTACGCGCAGTACCTGGAGATGGGTAGGGTGGCATGGTTACGCGAACTGGGTATTTCTTACAGGGACATGGAGGAAAGTGGGGTGATGCTCCCCGTAATATCCCTACAGGTGCAATTTAAAAAATCCGCCCTTTATGACGACCTGTTGTCCGTAAGGACACAGTTGCTAAAAACACCGGTGGTTAAAATAGAATTCGATTACGAAATTTATAATGAGAAGGGTGCACTTTTGGCGACGGCCAACACACAACTTGCCTTTATGGATATGAAAACGAAACGCCCCATAAAATGTCCGGGGTACATCCTGGAGAAAATAGAAGCGGCCGGATGATGATACCACTCTCAGGGAATGCCGTTTACTTTACTTTGATTACGGCGGATCTCACTCCCTTAAATTTGGATACTATTTTTTCGGTATCCGACCGGTCTACCGATACGGTCAGCGTACAATTAAGCCCCATATCTTGCGAAACGATCTTTAGTCGGTCTTGTTTGATATAGCGCATTACCTTTTGTAATTCGCCGTAGGGTACGGTTATCATTATTTCGTCGGTAACGAACTCCATTTTTATGTTGCTCGCTTCCAAAGTGATTTTTGCCGCCGCCCGGTAAGCTTGTATCAATCCGCCGGCACCCAGTTTTGTTCCCCCAAAAATCCGAACGACCACGAGTAACACATTGGTAAGGCCAAAGGAATTCAATTGGCCATAAATGGGCATACCGGCCGTATTGTTCGGTTCTCCATCGTCAGAGGCCCGATAGGCGCTTCCATCCGGGTTCAACTTCCAAGCAAAACAAAAGTGATTGGCTTGGGGATGTTCTTTTTGTAAGCCTTGTATGATGGGTTTTACCGCATCTTCTGTTTTTATGGGAAACGCGTACCCGTAAAATTTGCTCTTTTTTTCCTTAAAAAGTGTTTCCGGTGAAGGGCCTGCCAGTGTTTTAAAGCTTGTGGTCCCCTCCATTAGAAAAATGCTACTAATATGATACTGATCACCGCCAAAACGATACCGCCCCAATTTTTAGGGCTTACGGACTCTTTAAAAAGTACGATTCCCAAACAGGTGGATACCATTACTATGGCCACGTTATTGATGGTAAATACCGAAGCACTGTTTAAAGTATCGTTTTGAAGGGCCTTTAATAAAAAATAAATGGAAAAGTAATTCGGGATGCCCAAAACGACACCGCCCACCATATTTTTAAGATTGATGCTCAAACTTGTCCGTATGCCCCGCAACAAAATTAGGAGCAGACCGATCGCGCCAGCGGAACCAAAGACCAAAGCTGAAAAAAGGGCGTATTCCTTTTCCGCGATATATACTTCCTGTAAATATTTTAAACTGGTATCGATAAGCCCAGAGCCTATGAATACCAAGATCGGGAGTAGTAGGGTATTGCCATTAATGGAAGTACTGGATTTGACAGACGCAAAATAAACCGCTCCCAATGCCAAAATTATCCCCAATATTTTTAACGGTCCCAGTGTTTCCTGATAGGCGAAAACACCGAACACTACCGGGATGACCAACGACATTTTTGTTGCTACGGAAGCTACCGAGACCCCTACTTTTTGAGCAGTGGCCGCCATTAAGTTGAATACCAATATGAACAACGCCCCCAGCATAAAAGTACCCCAAAACCAAGGCTTTTTGGGTACTGACGATAGCGGCACGCTTCCCTCGTAAAAATAGAAGCCGATGGCGCAGGCCACCACATAATTGGTGATTATGGCGTACAAGGTTTCTACCCCATAACGTTGAAACAACTTGAAAACGACAAAAATGACGCTGGAAAAAAGAATACTAAGAACAAGATAGGTCATACTAAAGTCTGCTTCTTAAATCGATAACGTCTTCTTTCCCAACTTTTATGTTCCAGCACGTAATACCCATATTTTTAGCGGCTTCGGTATTCTCTTCCGTGTCATCGACAAAAAAAGTTTCCTCGGGGCGCAGTTCATTTTTATCCAATACAAATTGATAGATTTCCCTATCCGGTTTTCTTAAATGGATCTCGTGTGAGAGATAAAAACCTTCAAAACAATTTTGAAAGCGCCGATAGCGGTCTTCGCCCATGTGTTGCCGAACCGCTTCGATATGTAGGGCGTTGGTATTGCTCAATAAAAACATACGATACCGTTTTTCCTGGGCCAGCGCTTCCAGGAACAGCAAGCGGTACTCCGGAAAATCCAATAGCATGGCGTTCCATATGCGAACGATCTCCGATTTATCGATTGCTGGGAACAGGTCAAAGATTTCGGATATAAAACGATCGGAAGAAATAGCACCAACTTCGTATTTCTTGTTCACCGCTATCAATTGTGGCAACAATTGGGTTTCGCCGCCGTGTCTCCGTATTTCCTTAAAAACGATATCCTTGTCCAGATTAATGAATACGTCTCCAAAATCAAAAATTAGGTTCTTGATCATCTATAATATATGTTCAGTATGTCGTCACTCAAATTTTCGGTAACGGTCGGTGTTATAGGGAGCGTAGGTGCTTTCAGCCCTTCCTGAAACGACTGATTTCCGGTAAACACCCTAGCCTCGTCCCAAAGGTCGCTGTCGATAAAGCTTCGAAGCGTCCGCGCACCGCCCTCGATAAATAGGCTGGTGATCGAGGCCTTATAGCACTGGTTACAGATCTGTTCCGGCAATGGTTTCGAAAAATCGATCATGGCATAGGCATTTTCTTTGGTATACCGCTTCTTGTCTACCGTTTCCGTGAGTACGATAGCCGGAACCGCGCCGTTCAGCACATGAAAATCGCTTGGTATTTTCAAAAGCCTGTCCATAACCAACGGTATCGGGCTTTTTCCCGACCATAACCGAACGTTCAGTTTAGGGTTGTCGGCCAGAACGGTATTGGTACCTACCAGTATCCCTTGCTCTTGGCTGCGCCAAAAGTGGACTCGCTGTCGGGATGCCTTATTGGTTATCCAGTACGGTTGCGCAACACTATCCCTTTCATGGCTTTCAGGTGCCATAAAACCATCCGATGTTTGTGCCCATTTTAAAATGATGTAAGGTCGGTGTTCCTCATGAAATTTTAAAAACCGTTTGTGGTGTAGCCTACAGGCTTTTTCCATTATTCCCGTATGTACCTCGCACCCGCCATCCTTTAGTTTTTGTATTCCCTTGCCCGCTACTTTAATGTGGGGATCCCTAAGTCCGATGACCACTCGGGGAATATTATGCCGTAGTACCAGGTCGGCACAAGGCGGAGTTTTTCCATGGTGGGAGCAGGGTTCCAAGGTCACGTAAAGTATACTATGCGGTAACAAGGCTTTATTTTTTACCGAACCAATGGCGTTTACCTCGGCATGCGCACCGCCAAAAGGACTGGTGAAGCCTTCCCCGATAATTTTACCATTGTGTACGACGATTGCCCCTACGGAAGGGTTTGGTGCCGTGGTGCCGATCCCGTTTTTGGCAATTTCAATGCACCGTAACATATATTTTTCATCCGTAGTGTACGTCATTTTTTATGCGATAGGATTTTTAGGATTGCCTGCATTCTCAGTATCTTCACGAACACAAAAATAGAACAATAAACCGAGACGTTTCGATGGACTTTTAATGCCTGTTGAAGTGCTGGGTTCAAGTGGATCCGATATGTTGTTGAGCGAAGTAAAAAAGATTTTTCACAAGGAGTTGGATGCGCGTTATCCGGTGGAGGAAGTGGATAGTTTTTTTTTCCTGTTGATCGATCATTACTTTGATTTTCCACGTTTTGTACTGGCGTTGGACCCCAAACGACAGCTGACCAAAGCACAGGAAAAACCCTTGTTCCATGCCCTATCCGAATTGCGTAACCACCGGCCGGTGCAATACATTATGGGGAGTACGGAGTTTATGGGATTGGATTTTTTAGTGGACGAAAACGTGCTGATTCCCCGTCCGGAAACCGAGGAGTTGGTCAACTGGATTTTGGAAACATACAAGGGGCATGTGGGCGATACCAAAGATTCGACGGCATCGGCACAAGGGGACGCGGCCATGGAAACGCAATCGAAAAGGGAAGAAACCCTAATGTTGGATATCGGTACGGGGAGTGGTTGTATAGCGGTTTCACTGGCAAAATACCTACAGGGAAGTACCGTATATGCGCTCGATGTCTCCGAACCGGCCTTGGCATTGGCCGAACGCAATGCCCAAAGGAACAAGGTGGATGTTAAAACGGTACAGGCGGATATCCGTACACTAAACGATCTTGGACTTCGGTTCGATGTTATCGTGTCCAACCCTCCTTACGTACGGGAAAGTGAAAAAAAACAAATGCAGGCTAACGTGCTTGATTTTGAACCCGATTTGGCATTGTTCGTGCTAGATGAGGACCCTTTGATTTTTTATGAAAAAATTATCGGTTTCGCGGCACGTAATCTTGCCAAAAACGGCACCTTGTTTTTGGAAATTAACCAATTTCTCCCGAAAGAGACCGAACAGCTTTTACAGGAGCATAATTTTATGGATATTGAATTGCGAAACGACCTTTACGGGAATCCTCGGATGCTAAAAGGTACCGTAACCAATATGCCGTAAAAAATATCAAGACAAACTAACACCCATTCGAAAGGATATGGACATTGAAGCACAGCTGACCGAATTACGAAACGAGTTACGGATACACAACCATAATTATTATGTGTTGGACCGTCCGACCATTTCCGATTATGAGTTCGATATGAAGTTAAAGGCCCTTCAAGACTTGGAAGCGGCCAACCCTCAATTTTATGATGCTACCTCGCCCACTTTGCGGGTCGGCGGTGGCGTCACCAAAAACTTCGATACGGTGGTTCATGACCATCGGATGTATTCGCTCGACAATTCCTATTCAAAAGAAGATTTGGAAGATTGGGAGAAACGCATTCAAAGGGGACTTGGCGACGTGGATGTGACGTTTACCTGCGAGCTGAAGTATGATGGCGCTTCCATAAGCCTTACCTATGAAAACGGGGAGTTGATAAGGGCGGTGACCCGGGGCGATGGTACCCAGGGAGACGATGTTACGACCAATGTAAAAACCATCAATTCCGTTCCGTTGCGGTTAAAAGGGGACTATCCTGAAAAATTTGATATTAGGGGCGAAATCGTATTGCCGTTCGAGGGTTTTGCCAAAATGAACGAGGAACGTATCGCCAATGGGGAAGAGCCCTATATGAATCCAAGGAATACCGCTTCGGGAAGTTTAAAACTTCAAGATAGCGCCATAACCGCGCAGCGCCCACTGGATTGTTTGCTATATGGTATCGTAGGCCGGAACACCGGAATTACATCACAATGGCAAATGCTCGAAAAAGCAAGGGAATGGGGGTTCAAAGTACCATCGGTAGCCAAACATTGTAAAACGGTGGGGGAGATTATGGATTTTGTCGCGTATTGGGACATACATCGCCACGAGTTGCCTTATGAAACGGATGGTGTCGTTATCAAAGTAAACGACCTTCAACAGCAGGAAGAACTTGGGTTTACTTCCAAATCGCCCCGATGGGCCATGGCCTATAAGTTTAAGGCGGAACAGGCGACCACTGTTTTGAGGGAGATTTCATATCAAGTGGGCCGTACCGGGGCCATTACCCCGGTCGCGAACCTCGAACCTGTGCTTCTCGCGGGAACCACGGTAAAACGGGCCTCATTGCACAATGCCGACCAAATTGCAAAATTCGATATTCGCGAAGGGGATACCGTTTTTGTTGAAAAAGGCGGGGAGATCATCCCCAAGATCGTTCAGGTAGATTTTACCAGGAGGCCCGAGGGTTCGAAACCGACGGCGTACATTACTCACTGTCCCGAATGTGATAGTGAATTGGAGCGTACCGAAGGTGATGCAAAGCACTATTGCGTGAATTATTATGTTTGTCCACCGCAGATTACGGGACGCATGCAGCACTATATTTCCAGAAAAGCGATGGATATCGAAGGAATGGGGAGCGAGACCGTAACCTTATTGTTCAACGAAGGCTTGGTCACCAATTATGCGGATTTTTACGAACTGACCAAAGAACAGCTTATGCCGTTGGAACGCATGGCGGAAAAATCCGCAGCCAATCTCGTCGCAGGGGTAGCGGCATCGGTACAAATCCCTTTTGAGCGGGTCCTTTTCGCCTTGGGTATCCGCTTTGTTGGGGAAACCGTAGCAAAAAAACTGGCCAGGGCCTACAAAAATATAGATGCATTATCCGAAGCTACGGAGGAAGCGCTTGTAGCGGTCGACGAAATAGGGGAGCGTATCGCGAAATCCGTTCTTGAATTTTTTGGAAATGCTACCAACAGGGCTATCATCGACCGACTTAAACGCCATGGGGTACAGTTCTCCATATCGGAAGAACAGTTGCAGCATCAAACCGATAAATTGAAAGGACGAACCATTGTCGTTTCGGGGGTTTTTGAATCCATCGGGCGAAACGAACTAAAAAAACTGATCGAAGACAATGGGGGTAAAGTAGGTTCCAGTATCTCCTCGAATACCGCATATTTGGTTGCCGGCGACAAAATGGGACCCAGTAAACGAACCAAGGCGGAAAAATTGGGGGTTCCCATTATCTCGGAACAGGAGTTTTTGCAAATGGTTAACTGAGTATATTTTTTTGGGCGTTCGGTGTAAAAGGGAGTATGGGACGATATGCTAAGGAACTCCGGTCGATTTGGTTTCTTGTATTGAAACAACGCCATTGTCAAAAAAAACTTGATTTGGGGATACCCTTGGTTTAACGAATAACGAAATGATTACCAACACCACCCGACGTTTTTGGCTGGCAGTATTGACCACCTTGGCTTTTTTGTTTCGAAACCGATCGTTGCGCAAATGGTTATGGGTGCCTTTATTGGTGCTAGGAGCCGGTTTTTTGATACCGCAACCCATGGTCGTACCCGTTCGGGACGCGAGCTTGACCAGTTGGAACAAAAAATCGTTTTGGGCCTATCCGTGGGGCAGTTCCATTACCCATAAAGGAATCGATATTTTTGCCGAAAAGGGTACCGATGTACTGTCGGCTACCCAAGGAATTGTGGTGTACGTTCACGAAGGGGGAAAAGGGGGGAAGTCCGTTATGGTATTGGGGCCAAAGTGGCGTTTTCATTATTATGCGCACTTGAACGATATCAAAACAACAGTCTTTAAACCACTGAGTACCGGGGCGGTCATCGGTTCTGTCGGGGATACGGGAAATGCCGTTGGCAAACCTCCACATTTGCATTATGCGATAACAACCCCATTTCCCTATCCACATTTATACGATGATGAAGCGGTGCAGGGATGGAAAAAAATGTTTTATTTGAATCCGGATGTTTGGTTGCGTCCGTGAAAAATAAATGCTAAGGCCAATGGAACCACCTCAAAATATTCAAGACTTTCAAGATTCGCTACGGCTCAGGGAAGTGCCGCTTCATTGGCCCGAAGGTTTAAAAGCGCTTTGGTTCGATGCCAAGGACGACTGGGAAGCCTCCCATAACATTGCCCAGGACATGCACACTGGTTTGGGAAGTTGGATCCACGCCTACCTGCACCGTAAAGAAGGTGATGCGTTCAATGCGGGCTATTGGTATCGTAAGGCGGGAAAACCGTACCCCACGGTAGACTTGAAAACCGAGCATTTGCAGTTGGTAGCCTTCGTGTTGACATCGGACTAAATAATCGCCCTTCTGACGACGCGGTTTGCAATCAAAATCAGCGGAATCAAAATTGGGGGCGATAGCGCGAACCAAACCCAAAAAAGGCGCAATCCTATCCATAGCAGCACTAGTGCAAGCAAAAAGCCGACGAGGTAGCGGATGCCTTTTATTACATCCTTTTGGATTAAACCATCGACCAAATAGCATAGAGCAGGTATTATAGGAACTATAGCAATGTACCACATGGTATTGCTAACGTAATAAGTCAGGAATTCTTGTTGGTTTGGCCGTGAACAGTTTTTCTAAAACAAAGGCTGTTTTGAACGCCCTCATAGGGAGGGTAGTTGGGAACGATGACATAGCCGTTTTTTTGATATAGGGCGATGGCTTCCGGTTGTCGTTTTCCGGTTTCCAGTAGGCAATGGTGAAAACCCAATGCTTTTGTCCATACTTCCAGCGCGGTCAACACTTTTGTGGCGATACCTTTTCCACGAAAATCAGGCAATACGTACATCCTTTTTACTTCAAGGGTGGTAGGGTCAAACGTTTTAAGGGCGCCACAGCCCACCGCCCTGTGGTTGTAATAGGCTACCAAACAGTATTCCAATCGGTCGATACCGTTAAACTGATGGTAAAACGAATGATCCGCTCCATCGCGGGTCGCCAAATCGGTATCCAATAGTGCCACCAGTTTAATGAAGTCCTCATTTTTGGCATCGGTCTTTAAGAACTGTAAGGTCATGATCAAACGGTTATGCTTACCCCTTTGGAGGTACTGTTCTTTAGGGCATCAAAATAAAAATCGATTCTTCCCAATTGAAGCCCGAAACACCCAACTTGATTGACCAGAACATCATTACCGATACGGTTTTTCGCGATGGTGGGTTTTTCCAAAAAAGTGTGTGTGTGCCCACCGATAATCAGGTTGGTGTGTGCGGTTTTGGCTGCCAGTTTTAGGTCGTTGGGCCTGTTTTCGTTCGGGTACCGGTAGCCCAGATGGGACAAGCAGATAATGACATCGCATTGTTCTTCGTTTTTAAGCCGTTGTTCGCAATCCCAGGCAATTTCATAAGGGTCGAGCGACTTTGTTTCTTTATAGAGTGAAGGGGTCACCAAACCTTCCAATTGAATACCAAGTCCATAGATACCTACTTTGATGCCATCCATAAAATAGGTGCGGTACGGCTTTACATGCCCATCGAGCACAGTGTTGCGAAAATCGTAATTGGCCGATAACAGCTCGAACGTTGCATTGGGCAGTTGTGCCAAAAGTCCGTCGATGCCATTGTCAAAGTCGTGATTTCCTATTGTGGCGGCATCGTACCTTAGTTTGGACATTAGTTTGAATTCCAGCTCGCCTCCATAAAAATTGAAGTAGGGGGTTCCCTGAAAAATGTCGCCGGCATCCAATAGCAAGGTGTTCGGATTTTCGTTACGGATCGTTTCTACCAATGCCGCCCGTCGCGCCAGACCGCCCATTCCCGGAAATTCGCTATGTTCCGAAGGAAAGGGGTCGATATGACTATGTACGTCATTGGTATGTAAAATGGTCAGCTTTTTTTTGGGTAGGTCCTTGCACGACGCTAAGGAAAGACCGCTTAGCGCCAAGCTTCCCGCTGCCGAAACATCCTTGATAAACGTTCTTCTTTTCATTCGTTTGAGGTTTTGTATTCTGCTGAAAATGAGAAAACTAAAAATTTCTGCTCATTTCATGGCACCTGTTGCATTTTTGGTGCCCAAATCCTACTAAGGGCCAATTTGTATATGGGTGTTCAATATTTTTGTAAATCTCAATTCCTTTTATAAAACCGGTCGTCTACCTTGGGGGCTAAGGTGTCTACGGCCTTAAAATAGTCGATTATGGCGTTCCGGATCAAATAATCGGTCTGGTGAAAAGCCCTGGCATCGGCAAAGAAACCCATGTTGTCGCCACCTTTTACTAGGTAATCGTTGGTAGCAATGTGGTAGGTTTCCGTTTCGCTAAAAGGCCCGCCGGCAATGGTTACTTGATGAATGGTATCGTCGTTATTCAAAACAATTTGGATTCCCGCCACGGGATGTGCTCTTTTTGAGCGTATCAAAAAGGATAAAAGCGACTTTACGGCCATTCCGGGCAATTCAACGACCACGATGTAATTTTCAAAAGGCATCACCTCGTATGCCGTCCGGGCGCTTACCGGACCTTTGGAAATAGTAGATCGTATACCACCGTGGTTGAGCAACACAAAATCGATGGTATTGGAAGTGCGGCTTTTATATATCGGGTTGGCACGCTCCAACACTAAATCCGCCAAAAGATTGCCTGCGGTAGTATTGTAGCTGCCGTCGTCCTTGGAAATGGCGTTGGGCGCATAGGCCAAGGTACTGTCGAGTACCGCATCTATCCGTGAACGATAGGGGAGGATCATGGCGTCGATGGAATCAATTTTTGCGATCGTGTCCAATATAGGGAGCTGTGCTGCCGTTATTTTTTGTAAGGAGTAACCGTCCGGTTTACAGGATGCCACTATGCATGTTGTTACAAAAATAACAAAATGTTTTATTTTTAAAACAGTCATCCTTTTTATCTTTGCCCCATCAGGTGATAGGATATTCTTTACATTTGTATTGCATGCCCTTGGGACCTTGTGGTGGAACAGGTGGTACTTTATTCCAATGCAATTGGATAAAGACCCGATGCTCCAATGGACAAGGTTGCATGTTTAAATGGTAAAAATACATGTTTAAAGGAATAAAAGATAAGCTGAAATATAAATCTGGTGTTAAGTTTTTGAAAGCGGCCATGGAACGCCCCGTAGTACCGGCAGACCGGTCCCACGGAATTACCTCGGTCGGGTGTATTGTGGATATGGACAAGTTTGAAAATTCGGATGTCTTTTTCCAGTTTCAAGAAGAGTACGCACTTCGGCCCAATGCCGTCAAAATAATAGGGTACAAGAGTTATTATGATAAAAACTCCCCCTATGCCACCCCTGTATTTTCCGATAAGGACCTGGGATGGAACGGTGCGATCGAAAACAGTTACGCTTTGGAATTTTTAAGCCGGGAATACGATTTGCTGGTCAATTATTACAAAGAAGATAACTTGCTCATGAAATTGATGAGCGTCAATACCAAGGCACGTTTTCGTGTTGGTTTCAGTGAAGTCGATAGTTATTTTAACGATTTGATTTTGGAAGTTCCCTTAAACGACTTCAAGGTCTTTAAAAAAGAGCTAAAGAAGTATTTGAGCGTCCTCAATGAAATAGGCGGATAACTATCCACAACATGCTGTTTTTCACTTGGTTATAATTATTCGGAATAGAGGATATATTACAAATAAAGTGGATAGTATGAAGGAATTGATAGGAACTGGGGTCGCATTGGTGACGCCTTTTACCACCGAAGGCCATGTCGATGTTGATGGGCTTATACGAATTGTTGGTTACTGTATCGATGGGGGTATCGATTATTTGGTGGTATTGGGTACTACCGGAGAATCGGCGACCCTTACCAAAAAAGAGAAGCAATTGGTTGCCGATACCGTGGTTGCCGCAAATAACGGTAGGCTTCCTTTGGTTTTAGGTGTCGGAGGTAACAATACCGCCGCCGTGGTAGAAGAGCTTAGGGAACTCGACCTAACGAATTTTGATGCCGTTTTATCCGTATCCCCCTATTACAACAAACCTACCCAAGAGGGCATTTACCAACATTTTAAGGTAATAGCTGCGGCATCGCCACTACCGATCATCGTGTACAATGTGCCGAGCCGCACCGGTAGTAATATGTCACCGCAGACTACCGTACAATTGGCCAACGATTGTCCAAAGATCATAGCCATAAAAGAAGCTTCGGGCGAGATGGAACAGGTACGGCATATTTTAAGACAAAAACCGAACGGGTTTATGGTGATATCTGGTGATGATGCAACGGCATTGGAAACGACATTGGCGGGTGGTTCCGGAGTAATTTCCGTGCTTGGTCAAGGCCTTCCCGCGGAGTTTTCGGCGATGATACGGCTCGGCCTGAACGGTGAGGCCGCCGAGGCAAGAGCGCTGCACCATGCGTTACATTCTGGAATGGAACTGATTTTCCAAGAGGGGAACCCTGCCGGGATTAAGGCGATTTTTGAAATTCTGAACCTTGCTACGGCCAAAGTGCGTTTGCCTTTGATGGAGGCCAGTACACGCTTAAAAGGAGAACTCCTTCGGTTCGTGGAACAAAAGCTAAAGCACACTGTTTCATAACGTACGTTAAAACTTCCTCAAAAGCGATTTAAAAGTTAGGGCATCTGCTTATTTTAGCAGGGAAATTTTGTTTTTTAAATCCATCCATAATCCCTAATTTTGCAAAATGTTTTTAAACCGGGCTACATTACCGTTCTATTTATGTCTAGTCGTTTGTTTTTCCTCTTGTAGTGAATACCAACAGGTATTGAAAAATCAAGATGTGAAGGCCAAGTACGATATGGCGGAAAAGCTTTACGAGGACGGTGACTATAAAAGGTCGAACCGTCTTTTTGAACAAATAGCGCCAAAGTACGTTGGAAAGCCTCAAGGGGAACGGGTCATGTTCTTTTTGGCGGACAGCTATTTTCAGCGAAAAGATTACAATATGGCCGGATATCAGTTCGAGCGTTTTGTCAAGTCATATCCAAGTAGTGATAAAGCGGCGCAAGCTTCGTTTCTTGGTGCAAAATGTTATTATAAGTTGAGTCCCAATTATTCATTGGACCAAACCGATACGGATAAGGCCCTCGCAAAATTGCAGACCTTTATAAATACCTACACCGATTCGGAGTATTTTCCGGAGGCCAACCAAATGGCAAAGGAGCTGACAACAAAGAAAGAACGAAAGGCCTATGAAATAGCCAAACAGTTCAACAAGCTAGGAAAGTTCGATTTTACCTTTCTCACTCCGGCAATTGCCGCCTTTGAGAATTTCATTACCGATTACCCGGGTTCCGTGTATATGGAAAAAGCGTTGTACTATCGGTTTGAGTCGGCCACCGAGTACGGGATGAACAGTATCGAGCGGATGAAGCCGGAACGTTTGAATAAGGCACGAACGGCGTATGAGCAGTTGAAAAAACAATATCCTGAAACGGAGTATGCCGAAAAGGCGGAAAAGTTATTGGAAAAAATAAACCAAGAGTTACCAGAGCAGCCAACAGGGCGGGCCAAATAAATAATTCGATATCATGAATATGAATGACCTAAAAAATTCCAAAGCGCCGGTTTCTACCGTTACCATCAACAAAAATGAATTTGATCAGGAAACGGGAAACATTTACGAAGCTATTTCGATAGCGGCAAAACGAGCGGTTCAAATAAACTCCGAAATCAAAAAAGAACTGTTGGAGAAGCTTGAAGAGTTTGCAACCTACAGCGATAGTCTGGAGGAAGTTTTTGAAAACAAAGAGCAGATCGAGGTTTCCAAATTCTACGAAAAACTCCCAAAACCGCACGCGTTGGCCGTTGAGGAATGGTTGAACGAAAAAATATACCACAGGAATACCGATAAAGAGGTATAACGGATGTTGTATGGCAAGCACATTCTCTTAGGGATAACAGGGGGAATCGCCGCCTACAAAACCACCTTCCTGGTTCGATTACTGATTAAAGCCGGCGCTACAGTCAAGATTATTATGACTGAAAGCGCCGGCTCCTTTGTTTCGCCGTTGACCTTGGCAACCTTATCCAAAAACCCTGTACTGACCGATTTTGTTTCGGAGGACAATGGCTCCGTAGATTGGAACAATCATGTATCGCTAGGGCTTTGGGCCGATTTGATGCTCGTGGCCCCGGCCACGGCCAATACCTTGTCAAAAATGGCCAATGGAACGGCCGACAACCTGTTATTGGCGACATATCTGTCCGCCAAATGTCCCGTATTTTTTGCTCCGGCGATGGATTTGGACATGTACCGACATGCTACTACCAAAAAATCGTTTGCCGCGCTGGAATCTTTCGGAAATATCATGATTCCGGCGACCAGTGGGGAACTGGCCAGTGGATTGCACGGAGAGGGCAGAATGGCAGAACCGGAGGATATGGTGGCCTTTATAGAACGGGAGCTGCAAAAAGGACTGCCTTTATCGGGTAAGAAGGTCTTGATTACCGCCGGACCCACGCATGAGGCCATTGACCCCGTTCGCTTTATCGGCAATCATTCTACCGGTCTTATGGGATACGAATTAGCGGAGTGCGCCGCCAATTTGGGTGCGACCGTAACCTTGGTGTCCGGGCCTTCCAACTTAAGCCCAAGACACTCGAACATCAATTGTATCCGCGTAACGTCCGCCAACGAAATGTACGATGCCGCCCATTCCAATTACTCCGATATGGATGTCGTTATCTGCGCTGCGGCAGTGGCCGATTATCGGCCCGAGCAGGTGGCAACACAAAAGATTAAAAAATCGGATGCCGAGTTTACCCTAACTTTAGTGAAGAACAAAGACATTTTAAAGTCGTTGGGCGCCCTGAAAAAACGGCAATATTTGGTGGGTTTCGCCTTGGAGACAGAGAATGAGCTGGCCAATGCAAAAGGAAAACTGGAGCGAAAAAATTTGGATGCCATCGTATTGAACTCCCTGAATGACAAGGGTGCGGGTTTTGGTACTTCCACTAATAAAATACAATTTATAGATAAGAATTCGGAGATACGATCGTTTGAACTTAAGACAAAGGCGGCCGTAGCATCCGATATCTGGAACTTAATTATCAGTAAGACCCATGCGTAACACATTCTTTTTTTTCAGCTTCTTTTTGATGTTCATGGGTATTTTGGCCGCACAAGAGCTAAATTGTACCATTACGGTAAATTCCGATCAGGTCTCGCAAACCAATCAACAGGTATTCAAAACCTTGGAACGGGCGTTGAACGATTTTGTGAACAAGAACAAGTGGACCAACCGTAAGTTTAAGGAAAATGAGCTGGTGAACGCACAAATGTTCATTACCATTACCGATTTCGATTCCAATCGTTTTCAAGGTAACATTCAGGTACAATCCTCTAGACCTGTTTACAATACTTCGTACCAGACCCCGATTTTTAACTTTAAGGACAATAATTTCGATTTTGAATACATTGAATTTCAGCCGTTGGTCTTCAATCAAAATGTTTTTGAATCGAATCTTGTCAGCGTCATATCGTATTACGTGTATGTAATCCTTGGATTGGATGCGGATACCTTTTCACTTGAAGGCGGAAACGATAATTTTAGGGTGGCCCAGGCCATTGTTACCCAGGCACAGGGAAACAACATTCGTGGTTGGGAACGCACCACCGATAACAAACGCAGTCGGTTCGAACTGGTCGATAACCTCATGTCGAACTCGTACAGGGAATACCGTGTTGCCATGTACAACTACCACAGAAAAGGAATGGATGTACTGGCCGACAATAACAGTACCGGAAAACAGGTGATCTCCGGTACCATGAAACTTTTTGAAACGATGATCAAAAGACGTCCCAATGCCTTTTTGATCCAGACCTTTTTTGATGCCAAATCGGAAGAGATCCAAAGTATTTTTTCAGACGGCCCCAAGACCGATATCGTGTCTTTAAAGGAGACCCTGAACAGTATTGCGCCCCTGTATTCCAGCACTTGGAACGATATCAAATATTAAACTTCAATCGGTGGTAACTATCAATTCCGAGGGATTGCGATAGGTGACGGTCTATGTATTTGTAGGGTGATCGGCTTGTAGCACCGTTTTTACCGATTACTTGCGGCAGGTTCTTTTGAAGAAGATTATGGAATGTTTTACGACGGAATAAACATATCTTTGCATCCTAAGTAAGTGAAACTGTGCTCTCCAACCTATCCATTAAAAATTATGCCTTGATCGATGCCCTAGAGGTGTCCTTCCATACTGGTTTTACGGTTATTACCGGGGAAACCGGTGCCGGAAAATCGATTCTTTTAGGAGGTCTTGCCCTGGTATTGGGCAAACGTGCCGACCTTGGGTCGTTACGGGACAAAGAACGGAAGTGTATCGTAGAAGCGGCCTTTAAAATTACCAAATACCGATTACATCCCTTTTTTGAACAGAACGACCTCGACTATGAGGACGAAACAATTTTGCGCCGTGAAATACACCCAAGTGGTAAATCTCGTGCCTTTATCAATGATTCTCCGGTAACCTTATCCATACTATCGGCGTTGGGGGAAAGCTTGATCGACGTGCATTCGCAGCACCAGACCCTGCGACTTACGGAAAATGAATTCCAATTAAAAGTTATCGACGCCTTGGCCGACAATAAGCAAAACTTGCAGGCGTATGGAACGGAACTAAAGGCGTTCAGGGATACCGAAAAGCGTTTGCAACAGTTGATCGCTACCCAAAAAGAAGCCAATAAAGAGAAAGATTACGACAGTTTTCTACTTCAAGAATTGGAAACGGCGGCCCTGAGCGAAGGAATGCAGGAAGCACTGGAATCGGAACAGCAAAAATTGAGCAATGTAGAGACCATTTTAGAGTATTTTGCCAATGGCTATCAATTGCTAAGTGACGACCAGTTGGGTATTATGAGCGCGGTAACCCAATTGACCCAACTCTCGGGCAAGCTGGCCGATTTTGGTGAAAAGTATGAAAACTTGCACCAACGGATACAATCGGTCCATATCGAAATGGAGGATATCGCTTCGGAATGGGAATCGCTCAAAGATACCACGGAAGCAGATCCCGAGCGTCTTGAGCAACTTAACGGCCAATTGCAATTGTTGTACGATCTTTTGCGAAAACACGATGTTCAAAATGTTAACGATCTTTTGTCCGTTCAGGAGGCACTTTCGCAAAAAGTTGGGGATACGGCGAATTTAGAAGTGGAAATCGCGGAAAAAGAAGCGCTGTTGGCGGCTCAAAAAGAAACCCTGGAAGCAAAAGCTTCCATTGTTTCCGAGAAAAGAACCCAGGCAATACCGATCTTGGATAAGGAACTCTCCGAGGTGCTTTCTACTTTGGGAATGCCCAGCGCAACCTTTAAAATGGAGTTGACCCCCGCAGCGAATTTTAAGGAAACAGGTAAGGACGATCTGGCCTTTTTATTTTCGGCCAATAAGGGAGTGGGGTATGGCGAGCTTAAAAAAGTGGCCTCTGGTGGCGAATTGTCGCGTATCATGCTGACCATAAAAGCGGTGTTGGCGCGTTATGAACAACTCCCGACGATGATGTTCGATGAGATCGATACCGGGGTTTCAGGGGAAATTTCCAACAAGATGGGCGACATCATGAAAGCCATGAGCATCCATATGCAGGTGTTTTCCATTACCCATTTGCCTCAGGTGGCTTCCAAAGGAGATGCCCATTTCAAGGTCTTTAAGGAAGAGATAGGGGAAACAACCCATACCAAATTGAAACAGCTGCAGCAAGAAGAACGGGTTTCCGAATTGGCCGAGATGCTAGGGGGTAAGGTGTTGACGGATTCTGCAATGGCACATGCCCGGCAATTACTCGATTAATCTTTGGGCACTACAATCGTAAATTGGGACGAAAGCCGTATCCCCAATATACCGTTCCGCAAATGGGAAAATAGCGATTCAAACTTTCTGTAGACCACATCGTTTTCCTGCAAACTTTTTAAATATCTTTGAAGCCGAAATCGAACAAATATTACAAACACATGGCATATAATCTATTAAAGGGAAAAAGAGGAATTATTTTTGGTGCATTGGACGAAAATTCCATCGCTTGGAAAACGGCGGAAAGGGTGCATGAAGAAGGCGGTACTTTCGTACTTACCAATGCTCCGATAGCAATGCGAATGGGGCAGATCAAGCAACTTGCGGAGAAAACAGGTTCCGAAATTATTCCCGCCGACGCTACTCTGGAAGAGGATTTGAATACTTTGGTGAGCAAATCGATGGAGATTCTTGGGGGCAAACTCGATTTTGTGCTGCACTCCATTGGAATGTCCGTAAATGTTCGTAAAGGACGCCATTACACGGACGAAAAATATGATTTTACCGCTAAGGGATGGGATATTTCAGCCTTGTCCTTTCACAAGGTGATGCAAAGTTTGTACAAACAAGATGCCATGGCAGAGTGGGGGAGTATCGTAGCGCTGACCTATATGGCGGCACAAAGGGTGTTTCCAGATTACAACGATATGGCCGACAACAAGGCCTATTTGGAGTCTGTCGCCAGAAGTTTTGGGTACTTTTTTGGAAAGGAAAAGAAAGTTCGCGTCAATACCATATCGCAATCGCCTACACCGACCACGGCAGGCCAGGGAGTCAAAGGTTTTGACGGATTTATCAGTTATGCCGAAAAGATGTCACCCCTAGGTAATGCAAGTGCTTTGGAATGTGCGGATTATACGGTATCCCTTTTTTCGGACCTTACCAAAAAGGTAACGATGCAAAATTTGTTTCACGACGGCGGTTTTTCCAACACCGGTGTCAGTCAAGAAGTCATCGATTATTTTTCCGAAAGTTAGGCCACTCCATTTAAATTCTGAATAAACGTTGCCCGACCTGATGGTCAGGGTATGTCCATATAAATGTTTGGGTGCCGATCACTATTAGCTTTTAGCTAAACTACCAGGTATTTAAAATGCATAGGTTTAAAGGAAAAGAATGAAGTTTTTTTTCAACATTGAAGTGATTTAGACTTTTTGGATTGAAGCGATCCCGATGCTTCGGGACATGATTTTTTGCTCTTTTGAAGTCTTTTTTGAGTTGCATAGCAGGGCTACGGGAGGAAAAAAAGTCGAAAAAAGTGTAAAAAAGAATCATTTTTTAGCCTCCCGAGGGTTCGGGAGAAAAAGTTTAAATCACTTCATTATATCAAAGTAGCAGTAAACAGTTGGTAGTGAGCTGTTTTGTAATCCATAAAAATTACGGACTGCCAAGTACAACTGCATATTTATTGAAGATTTGTATTTCCGAGTATTCGGAGGAAAGTCTTGAACTAAAGTGCATTCTTTCAACTAACGCCTGTGGCCAATGAAGCTATTCTTTTCGTTCATCATTCCGGTTTACAATCGTCCCGATGAAATTCGGGAGCTTTTAGAAAGTCTGGCCGAGCAGACTTACGAAAACGCTTTTGAGGTTGTCATTGTTGAGGACGGTTCCACTACCAGTGCCGAACATGAGGTGTCCCTATTTCAAGATCGGTTGCAGATAACCTATCTGCCGAAACCCAATTCGGGGCCGGGTGCTTCCCGAAACTATGGGATGGAGCGGGCGAAAGGAAACTATTTTATTGTTTTGGACTCCGATTGTATTTTACCGCCACAGTATTTGGTGGAGGCGGATAAAGCGCTGCAAGAGCATTTTGTACACTGTTATGGTGGACCTGATGCCGCACACCCGTCCTTTAGTCTTGTGCAAAAGGCCATCAACTATGCCATGACCTCTATTTGGACCACCGGTGGTATACGTGGGGGTAAAAAAGCGATCGGTAAATTCCAGCCCAGAAGTTTTAATATGGGTATTTCCAAAGAAGCCTTTCAAACCGTTGGGGGATATGGGAAAATACACCCCGGAGAAGATCCCGACCTAACGATGCGTATATGGAACAACGGATACGAAACCCGTTTGATACCCGACGCCTTTGTATATCATAAGCGACGGATCGATTGGAAAAAGTTCTATATACAAGTAAACAAATTTGGGATGGTGCGCCCCATATTGAACAAATGGCATCCTGGAACGGCAAAGGTCACCTATTGGTTTCCAACACTTTTTTGTTTGGGCTTTTTGGTCTCGTTGGTACTTTTCGCAATCGATATTTTGGCACCTTTAGGTTTGTATGGCTGCTACTTTGCATTGGTTTTTATCGATGCCCTATTAAAAAATAGGAGTGTTGCGATAGCATTATTATCCTTTTTGGCCGTATGGATCCAATTCATAGGATACGGGTATGGTTTTCTGAAGTCTGTTATCTTGATTAACTTTAGTGGCAAAACAGCGGAACAGGTATTTCCAAAACTGTTTTTCAAGTAACAAAGGGTGATACAGAAAATTAAAAATATCCTAAAGCGACGAAAGGTAAAACTATTCTTTTTGTTCTTTTTGTGTTCCAGTTTGGCTTGGTTCGTAAGTAACCTTTCCAACCGCTATACGCATCATGCGGAAGTGGCCCTTACCTTTGTAAATCCTCCCGATAGTCTTTTGCTGGTCGATGTTTCTAAGAAACGGGTCCGTTTAAAATTGGAGGCGGTAGGCTTTCGGTTTTTATCGTTCAATTTAGGCGAACGCAGTTTTCGGCTCGACCTCTCCAAAGTGAAAAACGACCGTGGCCGTTATTTTATGGTAGAAAAGGAGTGCATGCGGCAAATTGACACCCAGCTTCCCAATTCCGTAAGCTTGTTGGGAGTTGCCGAAGATTCCCTTTTTTTTGGCTTTCAAAAGGTCATTTCAAAAAAAGTACCCCTTGTGTCCAAAGTGGATTTACAGTTGCCTGAGAATTATAGGCTTGAAAAACCTTTGGTGTTAACGCCGGACTCGATCGGTATCACGGGACCACAAAATGAAGTGGATACTATCGAACGGGTATTGCTCGACCCTATTCGTTTATCCGAGGTTACGGAGGCTTTCTCGGTTAATGCGCGCGTAAAGAACAATTCAAAATTGAAGTATACCACTTATAGCACCACCAGAGTGCAAATAGAAGGTACCGTATCCCGCTTTTCCGAAAAGATGATCAGTGTTCCGATAACGGTTATCAATGCCCCCGAAGATATGTCCGTAACGACCTTCCCTGCCGAGACGAACGTTTTGGTCAAGGCAAGTTTAACAGCATTAAAGGGACTCAAAGCGTCGGATTTTAGTGTGATTGCCGACTATAAAGAAGTACAGGGGACCGATTCGAAAACATTGAAGCTCATCATTGCTTCAAAACCAACGAACATTTACGGTGCGACTGTTATAAAAGATCGTACGGATTTTATTCTGGAGCGGAAATGAAGTTGATCGGATTAACAGGAGGGATCGGTAGCGGTAAGTCCACCGTAGCGAAAATGTTCGCCGACCTTGGAGTGCCCGTCTACGATTCGGACAGGGAGGCGAAAAAGTTGATGCGCGACTCCGCTACCGTAAAAAGAGCAATTATCGGCTTGTTTGGCGAAGCCGCCTATTTGGACAAAAAGTTAAACAAAAAACATATTGCGGAACAGGTTTTTGGAAATGCGGAACTACTGGAAAAATTGAACGCTATCGTACATCCTGCAGTTCGGGAGCATTTTTTACAATGGGCATCCGAACAGAAAACACAGTATGTGATACAGGAAACCGCACTTATTTTTGAAAACGGGATGCAGGCTTTTTATGATGCGACCATTCTGGTAGCTGCAGATGAAAGTGTTCGAATTCAGAGGGTTATGGAGAGGGATGGCATTTCCGAAGGGCAGGTAAGGGCTCGTATGGAACATCAATTGGACGACGAAATAAAAAGACGAAAAGCGGATTACGTTATCGAAAATTTAGATCTGGAACAAACGGCTCACGATGTTTTGGGAATACACCAAAAAATACTTGGGACCCTCTGAAAACACTCCATTTTAACATTTTTGTTAAGGTTTGGTTAAACCTAGAAAGTGGTAAATGTTAAATCTTTAATTTTGATTAAAAGATGAACAAAAGGTTATTTGTTCTTTTAGTAGTTCTAATGAGCCTTTCGCTCATCGGAATCATTTTTGTCCAAGTTTTTTGGATAAAGAAGTCCGTGGAAGACAAGGAAGAACAGTTCTCAAACGCGGTTTCGCAGGTATTGTCGAAGGTTACCGACAAGGTAGAAGAAAGGGAGCGACGTGATTACTACGACCGTTATCTTTCCCAGGACAGTTTGGGAGCACCTACATCGACGAAGCTCAGAAACATCTTTTTTATCGATAGGGATATCAATTCCAACGAAATACTGTTTTATTCCCACGGTATTTTAGAGGAGAACTATAATATAGCATCCACGTTCTTTGACAATGGCAATAATGAAGATAGTACGCTGATATCGAATTATACCAGCAGAAGGCAAAAAACTGTTTTTAAAGAGGATTACGATCTCGATGGAAACGGTATACGTTTAAATGCAGTCGAAAAGCTCGAAAAAATAGGAACCCTTTCCAGTATTGAAAAAGCGCAATTTGATGACGTTTTCAGTGAAAGTGCGAAAACGGTCCCCATTCATAAACGGGTCTCCAAACAAGAATTGGAGTTGTTGTTGAGCCGGGAGTTGGAATCACGAAACTTAAATGTCGAATATGAATATGGCATATACAGCAAGGGACTTCCGACCAAAGTTAAATCCCGAAAATTCAAGTTTGCCAGCAGTACCTTGTACAAGTCTCCCATTTTTGAGGATAAGGATGGGGATACGGATTTTTCGTTATTGCTCACTTTTCCTAAAAAGAAAGGTTTTTTGATCCAACAGATATTGGGCATGGCGGTACTCTCCCTGCTTTTTACATTGGTCATTATGGCATCGTATTCGGGAGCAATCTATCAATTGATAAAACAGAAACAGATTTCGGCCATAAAAACCGATTTTATCAATAACATGACGCATGAGTTCAAAACCCCGATAGCGACCATCAATTTGGCGGTAGAGGCGATTCGAAATCCGAAGACGATCGATGACAAGGAAAAGATAATGCGTTACCTGGGAATGATCAGGGACGAGAACAAAAGGATGCACGCGCAGGTAGAAAACGTGCTGCGCATTTCGAAACTGGAAAAAAATCAGTTGGACATCAGTAAGGATAGACTGGATGTTCACGACATTATAGTAGATGCCATTGCACACGTGGAGTTGATCGTACAAGATCGTGGTGGGTATGTGAAAACACATTTAGAGGCACCCCGTACGGAAGTTTTGGCAAATGAGATGCATTTTACCAACGTGCTCGTAAACATGTTGGACAATGCCATAAAATATTCCCCCGAGGCCCCAAAGGTTGATGTATACACCGAAGTGGCCAAAAATTTTATTATCGTTAAAATAAAGGATCAGGGTTCAGGTATGAGCAAAGCTGTTCTCAAGCGGGTTTTTGAAAAGTTCTATAGGGAACATACCGGAGACTTGCATAATGTAAAAGGGCATGGTCTGGGACTGGCCTATGTAAAGAAAATCATGGATGATCATCAGGGTGAGGTCTATGCAGAAAGTGAAAAAGGAAAGGGAAGCACTTTCTTTCTAAAACTACCCTTAATCTAGAATAATTATGGATACAGTAAACAAAAAAATACTTTTAGTAGAGGATGACCCAAATTTTGGAATCGTGTTGAAAGATTACCTTTCGATGAACGATTTTGACGTCACTTTGGCGAAAAATGGAATGGAAGGCTTTGAAAAATTCAAAAAGGACAATTTTGACGTCTGTATTTTGGATGTTATGATGCCCTACAAGGACGGGTTTACATTGGCGAAAGAAATCCGGGAAAAAAACGAAAACGTGCCCATTGTTTTTTTAACGGCAAAAACAATGAAGGAAGATGTCTTAAAAGGATATAAGGCGGGCGCCGATGATTACTTGAACAAACCTTTTGATTCGGAGGTGCTTTTGATGAAACTAAAGGCTATTTTGCAACGGAAATCATCCAATACGCTTGCCGATAGCAAAAAGTTCGAGTTTCAGATAGGTGGTTTTCACCTGAACAGTAAACTGCGTTTTTTAAAGTATAAGGAAGAAGAGGCCATTAAACTCTCACCAAAAGAAAATGAGCTGTTGCGTTTGTTGGCGCTTCATGAGAACGATTTAATGCCCAGGGAATTGGCATTGACCAAAATATGGAGGGACGACAATTATTTTACCTCCCGTAGTATGGATGTATACATCGCAAAATTGCGGAAATATCTAAAACGGGACGATACTGTTGAAATACTTAACATCCACGGAGAAGGCTTTCGTTTGGTAATAAAAACGGAATCCTAAACGGTTGTACGACCATTCCCAACGATACAAAGCATCTATTTATGATAGATGCTTTTTTTTTCCTTTTTTGCCAATATACCTTTATACCGCACCGGTTTAAGCGTCCATTTATTTTTTTTACAAGTGCTTAGCTACGGCCGTATAAGGCCCTAGCGGCCGACCAAATAAAAAAACATTTGGTTATCTGTAGGGCGTTTTAGGATAAATTGCTGCGATATGCTACATGGAGTGCACTACCTGTTCCACCATGGTAGCTACAGGTTGTGAAATAGATACGGTAATCGCATCCAAGGGAGGCTCCAAGGTGTCAAATTGGGAGCGTAACAGGTCGGTGGGCATAAAATGGTCTTTTCGTGCTTTCATGCGCTTTTCTATGGTTTCGAACGAACCTTCTAAAAAAACAAAGGTGCTATAGTGTTCCATCCCATCGGTCAGTAGTTTCCGATAGGTTTTTTTAAGTGCGGAACAAGCGATGACAGCGCCTTGCATTTTATGGTTCATCGCCAATTTGTTCAAAGCGATCAGCCAGCCATGTCGATCGGCATCGTCCAGGGGAATGCCTTTTGCCATTTTGGTGACGTTGGCCGAGGGATGGTAGTCATCGCCATCGAAAAACGGAATCTGAAGTTTTTCTGCCAACGCGCGTCCCACGGTAGATTTTCCAGAGCCCGATACGCCCATTACAAAAAGGATTTTGTTAACCTTCATTGGAAATTTGTGTTAGTTTTTCTTCCAGCATTGCTATCATCGATTTCTTTTGATATTTATAATCGATCCAATGCACATCCGACCGTTTTCGGTACCAGGTGAGCTGTCTTTTCGCAAAACGGCGGGTGTTTTTTTTAATTTCGGCAACTGCGGTCTCCAGGTCGATATTACCATCGAAATACTGGAATAGCTCTCGATAGCCAACGGTCTGAAGGGCATTTAGCTTCCGGTGGGGGTAAAGTCGTTCGGCCTCCTCCAAAAGTCCTTCTTGCATCATAAGGTCCACTCTTTTATTGATCCGTGCGTAAATGTCCGCTCGCGCCGCGGAAATCCCAAGGGTGACCGTCTTAAAGAAGCGTTCTTTTTTGGGGCGTTTCAAAAAGGAGGAGTAGGGGCGCCCACTACCGATACATACCTCCAATGCGCGGATCAGCCGATGTGGATTTTCGGTATCCACATTTTTATAATAGGTAGGATCCAATTGTTTAAGCTGTTGTTGCAGATGTACGATTCCCTTCTGTTGAAAATCCAGATTGAGTTGTTGTCGAATGTCGGTGGCTATTTTTGGAAAATAATCGAGTCCCTTCACCACGGCATCCACATATAGGCCACTGCCACCCACTAGGACGACCACCTCATGAGCATTAAAAAGGGAGTTCAACAACGTTAATGCGTCGGTTTCATATTCGCCTACCGAGTACTCTTCAAAAATAGCTTTGTGCTGTATAAAATGATGGGGCGCCGCATTCAGTTCCAAAGGGCTCGGTACTGCCGTGCCGATGCGCATTTCTTTGTAAAATTGACGGGAATCCGCGGATACGATTTCCGTTTTAAAATGTTGTGCCAAGGTTATTGCCAAGGTGGTCTTGCCGATAGCGGTGGGGCCTACTACTGCCAATAGGATTTTAGCCATTACAATTTGCTTCCACAATTAAAACAATGGGTAGCGTCGTCGCGGTGATCTTCCACCGCGCAACTGGGGCAACTTTGAGTATTTAAATGGATTTTGCCTTTTTCCGACAATCCCTGTTTGGTAAATTCCGAAGTGACGATGCCCGTCGGTACGGCGATGATGCCATACCCTAAGATCATGACCATTGTGGCGATAAATTGGCCTAGGGACGTTTGCGGTGCTATATCGCCATAACCAACGGTGGTCAGGGTAACAATGGCCCAATAAATGCTCCTGGGGATACTGGTGAAGCCCGAGGCATCGCTTTCTACCCAATACATGATCGTACCCATGATAACGGACAAAATAAGGACCGTATAAATAAATACGGCAATTTTGGCCCTGCTCGCCTTTAAGGCTTTTTTAAGTTGGGAGGCTTCCCCAAGAAACTTGACCAATTTTAGGATCCTAAAAATTCGCAAAAGGCGCAAGGCCCTTACCGCCAATAACACCTGTGACCCCACGAAAAAATAAGAGATATACAGCGGAATTGTGGAAATAAAGTCGATTATGCCATAAAAACTGAGGATATACTTCCATGGTTTTTTTATGGCAACGATACGGGCAATGTATTCGATGGTAAAAAAAATGGTGACGATCCATTCAAAAATCAGCAGTTGCCTGTGGTATTTTATATCGAACGATTTTACGCTCTCCAGCATTACCAAAACAACGCTTAGGATGATCAATGCAAATAACAATAGGTCAAAAGCTTTGCCCAAGGGCGTATCCGCTTCATAAATGATTTCATGAAGGCGACCTCTCCAATTTGCGTTCGGTTTGCGTTCTTTCACTCGGCTGGTATCAGTTGAACCTGTTTTGGACTTCTCTTTTTACGCATGTACGATTCGATAATGTGTTTGGTGTTGGCATCGGAGCGCATGGGCGTAATTAACGATTCTAAGATATGCAAATTATTTAGTTGATGGTTCAGACCATAAAAACCGAACCCCATAAAGCTCCCGTTCTTTATCAAAATTGCGCTCCGTTCCCCAATTGCCCTACCTTTATCGACTAACGCCATGGTTTTTGATGCGAGGCGGTACGGCTCCAAGGCCGCTAAGGTTTTTGCATTGTAATACTCCGGGCTCTCATTTTCGATACAGGCACCATCGCAGTTGCCCTCACTATAGGCCGAACAGTGTTTTCTGGCATCGGACCTCCCTGTTAATTTTAAACACAGCCGATTCTTTTTTATCAGTGTGTCCAGAAAGTTTTCAGCCCCCAATCGGCTATTGAACGTCAACAGCGCCCGTGATTTGGGGGTTGTTTTTGCAATTTTGAGGACAAGGTATCCTTTGGCATCGGTTTCTTCGTAAATGCCATGGGAAAACAACAGTTTTGCCCTTGCCTGGGAAAAGGAGGGCTTGTGGCGTTTCAGTTCCTCATACTCCTTTAAAACGGAAATCAGCTCATTTCCGGTTTTTTCGAAACTTACCTTTTTGGTCTCTTTTTGTAATCTTCGAGAACGTCCACCATCATTAGTAAAATGTTGGTTTACCTTTTTTCTGATATTCGTGCTTTTGCCTAGGTAAATGATTTCACCATCCTTGTTGTGCATGTAATATACCCCAGTTTCCGATGGTAGGTTTTCTACCATATCGAGCTGTCGCTGTGAGAGCTCCCCAGTCGTTTCGGTCCTTAATACGCTTTTAATGATGGTTTTATCAACATCCTTTGCAAGTAAAAGTTTAAAGAGTTCTAGGGTCGCCAAGGCATCTCCGTTGGCACGGTGCCGGTCGCTGACCGCAATACCTAAAGATCGTACGAGTTTGCCCAGGCTGTGGGATTCGGCTTCCGGGATCAACTTTTTGGAAAGGTCAACGGTGCAAATTGTCTTGCGTTCGAACTGGTACCCCAATCTTCTGAATTCGGTGCGTAGAATACGATAATCGAACTGGGCGTTATGGGCGACCAAGGTGGTGCCCTCCGTTATTTCTACGATGCGTTTTGCCACTTCGTGAAATTTTGGGGCCGTTCGCAACATTTTATTGTTGATTCCCGTAAGGTTTACAACAAACGGTTGTATGGGCTTCTCCGGGTTTACCAGACTGATAAATTGATCCACCGTCTCATGGCCGTCGAATTTATGGATGGCGATTTCCGTAATTCCCTCTTCGTTAAACTTTCCTCCCGTGGTTTCAATATCAAGTATGGCGTACATCTAAAAAGTATCCTGATTTTATATTATGTGTTTCGAGTGCCAAAGATACTGCTTCCAATGCGCACCATGGTACTCCCTTCGGAAATGGCCAATTTATAATCGCCACTCATGCCCATCGATACGATTTCCAAACCGTCCAGTACTGTTGCCGCCCGGTCGAAAAGCGTTTTTAGGTGCTTGAATTCCCTACGGACTTGGTCCTCATTGTCCGTAAAGGTCGCCATTCCCATAAGCCCTAGTATCCTGATGTTCGAAAGGGGGGGCAAGGCGTCGGAGGAAATCAACTCGAGCAGTTCCGCTTCGTCCAGCCCAAATTTGGTGCTTTCCTCGGCAATATGCACCTGTAACAGACAATTGATGGTCCGCTCGTGTTTTGCGGCCTGTTTGTTAATTTCCTTTAGCAATCGCAAACTATCAACACCGTGGACAAGGCTAACGTAAGGGGCCATATACTTCACTTTATTGCGTTGTACATGGCCGATCATGTGCCAGGCAATATCCTTTGGCAAGGCTTCGTGCTTCTGTGTCATTTCTTGGATCTTATTCTCGCCAAAAACCCGTTGGCCGGCGGCGTAGGCCTCTTGCAGATCGGAAACCGGTTTGGTTTTCGATACCGCCACCAGGGTTACGTTTTCCGGCAGTTCGGTTTTAATACGAAGCAAATTTTGTTGGATCGACATAGTTGGATAGCTTGTTATAGTTCGTAGATCGCAAGGCCACTGCGCAATTTCGGCTCGATGTAGGTGCTTTTTGGGGGCATTACCAACCCTGCGTCGGCAATGGCCTTTATTTCGGCCATGCGTACCGGTAGCATGCCAAAGCCAACGGTAAACCGTCCCTTGTCGATGGCATCCTTCATTTCTATGATGTTGTGTTTTCCATGCCCGTAAGCGATCCGTTTGTCCTTTCTGAGGTCGGTTATTCCCAAAATAGGTTCCAAAATGGTCTTGAACAATATTTGGGTGTCCAAATAGCTTAACGCGTCGGTGAATCGGTAAACCTTCTTTCGAAGGTATAGGGAATAGAAGGCACCATCGAGATACATGCTAAAGTGATGTTTTTTAGACGGCCTATACAGTACGTTCCCCTGATTTTCGATTCGGAAAAAAGCATCCAAACGAATCAAAAACGCTTCCTTCGACAGGCCGTTCAGTCCTTTCACCATGCGATTGAACTCATGTATCTGAATTTGGGAATCGGGTATCAGGTAACTCATAAAAAAATTATAGGGTTCCTTACCGGTATGGGAGGGATTCTCCTTTTTTGAGTTTTCGGCCAGCAGTGCGGAGGAGGCACTGCGGTGATGTCCATCTGCGATATAGAGCGCCGGTATTTTTTCAAAACCTTTCTGTAATTCGGTTACGGTCTTTTTTTCGGAGATTACCCATAGTTTATGGGTCGTTTTATCCGTAGTGGTAAAATGGTATGCAACCAGTTTTTGTTTTTCCAGTTCAATGATCTTGGCAATAGCGGTAGTATCCTCATAGGTCATCAGAACCGGTTCCGCATTAAACTTTACCGTTTTCAGATAATTGGCGAACAGGGCTTCCCGTCGCTGAAGCGTGTCCTCGTGTTTTTTGATGACGTTGTCATTGTAATCCGCCACGGTGGTACTGCAAAACAGCCCACAGCAACTGAACGCACCGTTTTCCATTTGATACAGGTAAAAACTGTCCTTGGCGTCCTTTAAAAAAACATTGTCCTCCAAAAACTCCAAATAACGATTATGCACCAATTGAAATCGTTCCGGTCCCTTCACGTCCTTGTGGTATTTATAACCCGGATTGATGATGTGCAAAAATGAAAATGGATTATAGGTCAATTGGGCGTTAAGCTCTTTTCTACTATAGCCTTGATAGGATTTGGAGACCACATGAACGACTTTGTCCGCGCAGGGTCTGATCGCTTTGAACGGTTTTACGGTGGCCATTTTTGATACGATTAATGTTGTTTAAGTGTCTACGGGGCTATTTCTGGTTCATTTATCCCTTGCTATAGAAAGCTTTGGGATACCGTTTCGGCTTTCCGGCTTTGGGAGTAATCATAGAACCCCTCTCCAGATTTCACCCCTAATTTCCCGGCATTCACCATATTCACCAAAAGCGGGCAGGGTGCGTATTTGGGGCGTTTAAAACCATCGTACAAAACGTTTAAAATGGAAAGGCAAACGTCCAAACCGATAAAATCGGCCAGTTGCAACGGTCCCATCGGATGCGCCATACCAAGTTTCATAACAGTGTCGATTTCCGTTACGCCACCGACCCCGTTGTACAAGGTTTCAATGGCTTCGTTGATCATCGGCATTAAAATCCGATTGGCCACAAATCCGGGATAATCGTTTACTTCGGTCGGTGTTTTCCCCAGCTTTTTAGAAAGCTCCATAACGGTGCCCGTCGTTGCATCGGAGGTATTGTAACCACGAATGATCTCTACCAGTTGCATAATGGGAACGGGATTCATAAAATGCATGCCGATAACCTTTTCTGCCCGCGATGTCACCGCGGCGATCTGGGTAATGGAAATGGAAGAAGTGTTCGTAGCCAAAATACAATCGGGATTGCACAGCTGGTCCAGTTGTTTGAAGATTTCCAATTTTACGGCCAGGTTTTCCGAAGCGGCCTCTACGACCAGTTCCGTCTTAGCTACGCCTTGCTCCAAGGCGGTAAAGGTATGTATGTTCTTTAAGGTGTCGGATTTTATCGTTTCCGTAATTTTTTCCTTTTGTAACAAGCGGTCCAAATTTCTGGTGATCGTCCCCATTCCTTTATCCAAAGAAGCTTGGGAGATATCTATCAAACTAACGGAAAAACCATTTTGTGCAAATACATGGGCGATACCGTTCCCCATGGTGCCGGCACCTATTACGGCGATATTGTTCATAAGTTCGTTTTAAAATGATTCGATAATGCGAAGTGCTACCCGTAGGGCATTGGTCCCTTGCTCAAGGGAAACGACCGGCTCCGTATCGGTTTCGATCGCTTTGACAAAAGCCTCCAATTCGTCTTTAATGGCATTGTTGGGGTGTACTTCCGGATTTTCAAAATAGATCTGTTTTTTGACCCCTTCGGCGTTTTGTAATACCATGTCAAAATCTCCCGGTCGTTCGGGTGCCGCTTTCATTTTGACCACCTCTACTTTCTTCTCCAAAAAATCGACCGAGATGTAGGCATCTTTTTGGAAGAAACGCGATTTGCGCATGTTTTTCAAAGAGATACGACTTGCCGTCAAATTGGCAACACAACCGTTTTCAAAGGCAATTCTGGCATTGGCAATATCCGGTGAGCTGCTAATGACCGATACGCCACTGGCATTGATTTGTTTTACCTCCGAATCTACAACACTTAAAATGGCGTCGATATCATGGATCATCAGATCTAGCACCACAGGTACATCCGTACCTCTTGGGTTGAATTCCGCCAAACGATGTGTTTCAATGAACATGGGGTCCTTAATGTTTTCCTTGACCGCCGTAAAAGCAGGATTAAAACGCTCTACATGTCCTACCTGTCCCTTTACCGAATATTCCCGGGCAAGCGCTATCAATTCTTCGGCCTCTTCCAAAGTATGGGTAATGGGCTTTTCTATAAAAATGTGTTTCTTGTTCTCGATGGCTTTTTTGGCACATTCGAAATGCGAAAGGGTAGGTGTAACGATATCCACAATATCGACCGAAGCAATGAGGGTGTTTAAATTGTCGAAATAACGGTATCCGAACTCCTTGGCGACACGTTCTCCATTTACTGCATCGGCATCATAAAAACCGATAAGCTCATACGCCTCTGATTCGTTGAGTAAACGCAAATGTATTTTACCTAAATGCCCCGCTCCGAGCACTCCAACCTTTAACATAGTCTGTTGTGTTTATGGATATACGGCAATCCTCGTTCCATGGCAACCTCTTGTCTCGAAAAAATACCATAAAAAGTATAGGGGCCGTACTGTTCAATGTTTGACAAAAATAAGCATACTTAAGCAGTTATTTTGGCTAAACCGTTAGCTTTTGACGGTCGCCATAGGATGTTTCTGCCGATAGAACCGTACCATGCACTAGGTAATGGGCAAGATCAGGTATTGCTCTCAAATGCTTCCTCGGAAGAAATAACTTCGTTACATTTGATGTTCCAAAACCGACCCTTTTTGAAAGATACTTTGAAGCATCGAGGCATGCGCAACAAGCTGGCAGATGTACTGGAGGAGAAAGGAATAACCGACTCCAAAGTGCTCGGTGCCATACGTACCGTTCCCAGGCATCTGTTTATAGACAGTAGTTTTGAAGGACATGCGTATCAAAACAAGGCGTTCCCCATTGCTGCGGACCAGACCATTTCACATCCCTATACCGTAGCGTTCCAAACAAGCCTGCTACAGCTCGCGCCTAACCAGAAAGTACTGGAAATCGGTACGGGTAGCGGATACCAAACCGCCGTTTTATTGCATTTGAAGGTAAAGGTCTATTCCATTGAAAGACAGTTGGAACTGTTCAAAAAAACATCCCTGTTCTTCAAAAAAATGGGATATCGTCCCAAGAAACTGATTTTTGGTGACGGGTACAAGGGACTTCCCGAGGAAGCACCGTTTGATCGTATTGTAGTAACGGCAGGCGCACCGGAAGTGCCGAAAGCACTTATGGCCCAACTTAAAGTAGGGGGTAGGTTGGTCATCCCGATCGGGACCGATGAACAGATAATGACCCTGTTCGTACGGAAATCGGCAAAGCAATTTGAAAAGAAAACATTGGGTTCCTTTCGGTTCGTTCCGCTTTTGGAAAACAAAAATTGAGCCTAGCCTAAGGCACTGTTCAAGTGTTGAAACTTTTTTTGATCCGATCTAAATTCCGTTTGTTGTCACGGTCTTTTATACTTTCCCTTTTGTCGTATAGTTTTTTACCCTTTGCCAATGCAATGTTTATTTTGGCCAGACCACGGTCGTTTAAAAAAAGATTTAAAGGAATTATGGTCAATCCTGAAGTCTTCACTTCCTTGAACAGTTTTTTAAGTTCCTTTTTATTGAGTAGCAATTTACGGGAAGCTTTTGGTTTATGGTTATAATGTGATCCATGGGAATATTCGTCCACTTGCATGTTGATTACAAATAGTTCGCCCCGTTCGCTAAACTCGCAAAAACTTTCGGTAATCGATGCCTTTCCCAAACGAATGGACTTGATTTCCGTGCCAGAGAGTACAATACCCGCGGTAAAGGTGTCCAGTAGTTCGTATTCGAACCTGGCGCGCTTGTTCTTTATGTTTATTTTATGCTGCATGAGTTACAAAAATACCCACAATTATTGGAACAGTTGAACGAAACCAATTTCATTGTTCCGTTCACTTTTTAAAACGAACCAACTTTTAATTGTATGAATCGGACGAAATGGTGTAACCAATTTGTTTTCCCCATGTCTCTATTGCGGGATTACTTGCTAAAAACTTAAAAGGACAAAAAATGAGAAAAAAAAGTATTGCGTTAGTGTTGGTTTTAACGACGTTTGTTTCTTAATACTGTTATGGTACGTGGTCGATAATCGCTGTGGACCATGAGACGGGCGAAATAGGTATTGCGGGCGCATCATGTACCTTTGATGTTTCTGGAATAGCATCTATCGTTCCGGGAAAAGGAGCCATCGTTGTTCAGGCGGGAAGCGATTATTTTGGGCGAATGGAAGGCGTAAGCTTAATGCGAGAAGGCAAAGGATTAACGGAAATACTTACCGCTATGAAAGATGAAAGGTTCCATCCTGAAAGACAACAATATGGTATCGTTTTACTGAACACGGATAATCGACCACTAGTATATTCAGGTACAGAAATTACAGATTGGAACGGTGAACAAGTAGGAGACGATTTTGCCGTTATGGGCAATATACTACCAGGGGGAAAAGTAGTGGCAGATGCCTTTAGGGCATTTGATGAAAATAGGGATAAACCGTTAGCAGAAAGGCTTATGCTTGCACTAAAGGCGGGCGAAGAAGCCGGTGGTGATAAAAGGTGCGAAACACAATATGCGCGGTCCGCTTTTATAATGGTCTACCAACCTAAGGATGGAGCAATTTTAAAACTCGCGGTACAAGGAATGAAAAAGGGAGGCAAACCTGCCGTAACGTTGCTGAATAAACAATTTGCGCTTTGGCGTAAAGAGGAAATCAAGAAAAAGTAACGTTCATAAAAATCCAATAAACATGCTTCTCCATAATTAGGGAATTAGAAGTCGACTCATCGGTTGGAAGATCAAAGCGATTCTTCCCGTTTTGGACAGTTGCAGTTGAAGACAATTTTTTGTGAGGTAGCAACACCGTTTACGATCTGTACGATAAAAAGACTGCCGTTGTCATATTCGTCCATTTGATAATATTTTTCCTCGCCCAACAACTTGTTCGCAAATTCTGGCGTACTGTTGCTATGTCCGACGATAAGAACTCTTTTGTTCAGGTTATCTGTCTTAAACTGTTCAATATCAATTTCGTTGGGGTCGTAATATTGCGTGTCGATATCGTTTTTGACCGCTGTAGGAGATGCGGTCATGGAGGTTCGATTGTAATCGGTGCTATACACGGCGTCCAGTTCCGCGTCCTGTAAAATTTCTGCCCAGTGCATGGCCCGGCCCAAACCGGCCTGTGTAAGTTCAGGGTCCACATTATCGGGGTCGGATTGGTCCTTTTCGGCATGCCGTATCAGATAAAAAGTACTTACACCGCTCTCCACTGGGGTGTCTACGGTTTCTGCTTTCTTTTCTTCTTTACAGGAAAAGATGCTTAAAACCAGCACGGTAGCTACAAACAATCGTAAAAATTTCATATGCTTTTGGTTGTTCGTTCAATACATATCGAACACCTTATCGGTGCTATGCTTTCTAACCAACCTGGAAGGGCCGGGTAATTGTTGAAAACTTTTCTTTCTATTTAACTAAAATAAGTTTGAAATAGTATGTGAAACGTGCTGTTTTTTGTTTTTTTGTATATGACGCGATGCGGGCTTCTTTTGCTTTTTTTACTGTGGGTATCGAAAGCGATTTCTCAAGAAGTTTCACTTCCCGTAGACTTGCGACAACATAACGTAGGTCCTTACAACGCCAGTCTGTTCCATCCCGGTTTTTCCCTTACCGCTACCAATGAACAATCCGTTGCGCTATGGAGCCGGTGGCAATGGCAGAACATTGACGCCGATCCTACAACGCTTTTTCTCAATTATAGCAGAAAACTTAAGCCCAATGCTGCGGCGTCGATTGGTTTTTTCCAACACAACACCGGCCTGTATGTCAACACCGGAGGAGTGTTGAACTATGCATACGCCTATGAGTTCAATTCGAAAGTGCGTTTTGGGGCAGGCCTTAACCTGTTTGGTTTTCAGCAAGCGTTTGCCGATGAGCGTTTCGTTATCGATCCTTTGTTACAGTTACCGATCAGTGACAACGGTTCTGATTTTATCTTTCAAATAGCACCCGGTATTTTTCTACAATGGAGCGATTTGACCATTGGACTGACCTCAGAAAACTTATTGGACTATAATTTTTCTACCCGTAAGCGAAATTCTGGCCCGTCCGACCGTATCTATACCGCTTCGGTATCGTATGATTTGTCATTCGGAAGTTCCGCTACCACAATGTTACGACCATTGTTTTACTACAAATCGGTTCCTGGTTTTGAAAATCAATTTGGTATCGGCGCACAGTTTTCCACAGAAAAATACTGGACACAGCTGGGGTATAACGATTTTTACGGATTTGCCTTTGGTGCCGGAGGGCGCTTTTTTAAAAAACTATCGCTGGGGGGCGTTGTAGAGACGGGCACCAGCTCGGCCTTACGAAATACGGGTACCACATTTGAGCTGGTCGCGATGTATCAATTTGGTGGACGGTCGGTAAGGAAGCCATCGGTTACGGACAAAACCGAGACCGTTGCTCAAGAAAAAATAGTCCATAATAAAGAAAAACCAGAAAACGCCGAAATTGAAAAAACTTCTGAAAAAGCGATTACAAAAACAACTGAAATACAGTCTGTTGATGGTGACAAGGAAACTAAGTCATCAGTTTCCGAAATCGAGGTCGAAAGACCGGATACAATCCCGAAAGAATCCGATGGGCGTGCTTTTGATGCAAAACAGCAACAGGAGAAAGAGGCATTACAGCAGCGTTCCATAGAAAAAGAACGACGTAAGAAGCGTGCAATAGAAGCGCAAAAGCGATTGGATTCCATACAGCGAATTATAGAAAATACCCCACCGGTTTCAACGGATGAAACCGTAGCACCTCCACCACGTTCCTATGCCGAAAAAGGTGAAACCGAAGTGCCCAAACCCGATACCAAGAAAGAAACGGTAGTACAGCAAGGAAATGAAAAATATGAGGAAGTGCTGTCGGAAGGGGAGTTGCTGCCCGGTTTCTATTTGATTACCAATGTTTTCGGTACCAAAACGTACTATACCGCCTTTATGAAAAAGCTGAAAGGAGCGGGGCTAGCGCCAAAATCGTTCGTGAGGTCCTCAAATAGATACAACTACGTTTATTTGAAACGATTCGATACCATGTCGGAAGCCCGAGAGGCTAGGGATAGTCGTTTTTACGGGAAATATCAGGATAAAACCTGGATTTTTAGGGTAGTGGGGCGATAATACTGTTGCAATACCATCAATTATTGTTTTGCCAGGAACAGCCAAAAAATAATTCAATGGCTATACCTACCATCTCAAAATTAAAATGGAACGGGTATAAAACCGTTAATTTCTGAGTTCTTTCTTCACCAGTTGTTCCAAATAGGCAATGGTATTCAAAAGATATTTACGGTCTTTGGTTATGGTGGCCATAGAAACCGCTCCCTGTATCATGGTGAACAATTGTTTGGCAAATTGTAAGGGAGTCACGGGCAGTCGCAGTTCGTTGTTGTTGACCCCATTTTCCAAGGTCAGCGCAATTTTGCCCTCCAATGTCTTGATTACCTCCTTGCTGGCGGCACTTAACATTTTATTGTTATGGTCGGCATCTATACCTACATTGATTACCGGGCATCCGCCCATCGGCACGGTAAACTCATCATAGTTTCGGTAAAAATCGGTCAATCTATAAATACGCTCCAAAGCGGTTCCGGTTCCGTTCAATCGGTCGTCTACGGCCGACAACAGGCGTTTTGCGTTGTACTCAAAAGCAGCCAACGCTAAGGCTTCCTTATTTTCAAAATTCCCGTACAATGCTCCTTTGGTAAGCCCTGTAGCTTCCGTCAGATCGCTCATACTCGTACCGGCATACCCCTGTTTATTAAAAACGGGCGCTACGGTTTCGATAATAAAAGCGGTGGTTCTTTCGGCTTTGGTGGACATTTATGGCAGATTTTCCTACGAAGATAAAAAAATTATATACTGCATGGTATGTGGGACATGAAAAAAGAGCAGTACTCAAACTGCTCTTTTTTATGCCCATGTTCCGCAACCATTATTCCACTAACGCAATCTGGTTTCTAAAGACCAAATTATCATCAAAGCAATCGATCAATACGATGCTTTCCGCGGTAATGGCACCTTTTAAGAGTTCCTTGGACAAGTTGTTCAGGACTTCCTTTTGTATGACCCGCTTTATCGGTCTGGCCCCATACTGTGGGTCGAATCCTTTTTTTGCCAGGTATGCGATCGCCTCGTCGGTGGCATCAATGGTAATATGCTGTTTGTTCAAGGTCTTCTTTAATTTGTTCAGCTGTAACTTTACTATCTTTGAGATATCCGATTCATCCAATGGGGTGAACATTATAATGTCGTCGATACGGTTTAAGAACTCCGGCCGTATGGTTTTTCGCAGCAGTCCCAATACTTCAATACGGGCCGCTTCCATAGCAGTGTCCCGGTCTTTGGTGCTTTCCAGCCTTTCTTGAATGAGTTGACTGCCCATATTACTGGTCATGATAATGATAGTGTTCTTAAAGTCGGCCACTCTTCCTTTGTTATCGGTCAGCCTGCCTTCGTCCAAAACTTGTAATAGCACGTTAAAGGTATCCGGATGTGCTTTTTCAATTTCATCCAACAACACCACGGAATAGGGTTTGCGCCGAACCGCTTCAGTCAATTGACCGCCCTCTTCATAGCCCACATATCCCGGAGGTGCCCCCACGAGTCTGCTTACGGAATGCCGTTCTTGATATTCGCTCATATCAATTCTTGTTAGGGCATTCTCATCGTCGAACAGGTAGGCCGCCAATGTTTTGGCCAGTTCCGTTTTCCCCACTCCCGTGGTACCCAAAAACAGAAACGAGCCTATGGGGCGGTCAACGTCTTGCAGACCGGCCCTGCTGCGACGAATCGCATCGGAAACCGCGATGATTCCCTCTTCTTGACCGACAACTCTCTTGTGCAGTTCCTCTTCCAATTGAAGGAGTTTTTCCCGTTCGCTCTGGAGCATCTTATTCACCGGGATACCTGTCCATTTTGCCACGGTTTCCGCAATGTCCTCGTTGGTGACCTCTTCCTTGATCAGAACTCCTTTTGTTTGCTGGGCCGCGAGTTCTTTTTGGAGTTGTTCCAAGCGTTCTTGGGCCTCTTTTGTTTTCCCATAGCGTAGTTCGGCCACTTTTCCGTAATCGCCTTCGCGTTCCGCCCGTTCGGCCTCCAATTTATAGTTTTCGATATCCTGTTTGGTTCGCTGCAGATTGTCCACAACCGTTTTTTCACTTTCCCACTGGGCAAAGATCTGTTTGCGGTTCTCTTTAAGGTTGGCCAGTTCAATATGGAGCAATTGGAGTTTGTTTTGGTCGTTTTCCCTTTTTATCGCCTCGATCTCAATTTCGAGCTGCATTATTTTACGGTCGAGAACGTCAAGCTCCTCGGGCTTGGAATTGATTTCCATACGCAGTTTCGACGCGGCCTCGTCCATAAGGTCAATGGCCTTGTCCGGTAAAAAGCGATTGGTAATATAACGTTGCGAAAGTTCTACTGCGGCGATAACGGCCTCATCTTTGATTCGCACTTTGTGGTGTGCTTCATATTTTTCCTTGATACCACGTAGGATCGAAATGGCGCTTTCCGTATCCGGTTCGTCCACGACCACTTTTTGAAACCTCCGTTCCAATGCCTTGTCCTTTTCAAAGTACTTTTGATATTCATCCAAAGTAGTCGCCCCAATAGCCCGTAATTCCCCTCTTGCCAATGCCGGTTTCAGAATATTCGCGGCATCCATGGCCCCTTGGCCGCCGCCTGCTCCTACCAAAGTATGGATCTCGTCGATGAACAATACAATGTTGCCATCGGATGACACTACTTCTTTGATTACCGCCTTTAAACGTTCCTCGAACTCGCCCTTGTACTTGGCCCCGGCAATCAATGCGCCCATATCCAGTGAGTAGATGGTTTTGTCCTTTAAGTTTTCCGGGATATCACCTTGAACGATACGATGTGCCAACCCCTCGGCAATGGCAGTTTTTCCGACTCCGGGCTCTCCCACGAGCATGGGATTGTTTTTGGTTCTCCGGGAAAGGATCTGTAAAATACGACGTATTTCCTCGTCCCTTCCGATTACGGGGTCCAACTTGCCGTTATCGGCCAGCTGATTGAGGTTTTTGGCATATTTATCAAGGGAATTATAGGTGTCCTCCGCATTTTGCGAATTCACCTTTCCGCCTTTTCGCAATTCCTCAATGGCTGCAAGGTATTCCTTTTCCGTAGCGCCCTGGTCTTTTAAGATACGGGCAACATTGCTTTTCGATTTAAAAATGGCCAACGAAAGATGCTCGATGGCAACAAATTCGTCGTTCATGTTCTTGGCCAATATGCTCGCTTCCGTTATAGTTTGGGCAGCTTTGCTGGAAAACTGTAGATTTCCTCCCGTTACCTTTGAAAAACTGGACAGTTGCTTGTCCAACAATTGAATAAGCAACGGTATTTGGATATTCAACTTCTTTAAAATGAAGGGAATAACATTCTCGTCCACTTGTAAAATGGCCTTAAAAAGATGTTCGTTCTCTATTTGTTGATGGCCCATTTCCTGCGCCAGCTGCTGGGACAGTTGAATTGCCTCCTGCGATTTTATGGTATAATTATTACTATTCATCGTGTTATTTTTAGGTATTTCCTACTTTTGAAGAATAGGGGACAACAATCCTACCAAGCTGAACGAGCAGACAAAATGGCGGTTTTTGAAGGTATTTTGATGTCATTTCGGCAGGACGTAAGTAACGGAAATAATCTCGACTTATCCATTGGTCTCACAAGGTGATAAATCGATTCAAAGTTTAACAAGTTTGGCCTATTGGCCCTTTGGGAAATCGTTTAAAAACTCAAGACGAGTGCAATAAAGCAAACATAATTATGGGAGTATTCAATAACCTTTTCGGAGGAAAAAAAGAGCAAGAAAAAGAGAAAAAGGAGGCAATCCCGTGGATTCCCCTTAACGATATAGCGCAACTGGCCGAAATCACCTCGCGATCAAATTCCAAGACCCAGGTCATTTTTAAACATTCGACCACCTGCGGTATCAGTAGAATGGTGCTGAATATGTTTACCGGTAATTACGGATTTACCAAGGAACAGATCGACCTTTATTTCCTAGATCTTCATGCGCATAGGGCGGTATCCGATGAAACAGGGTATCATTTTCAGGTGATACACCAGTCCCCACAGTTGATTGTGGTACGCAATGGTACAGTGGTGCAACATGCGAGCCATGGTGCTATCGCGGAAGTATCGCTAGATCGGTTTATTTAATAAATAACATCCTCCAATAAATGCTCGTTCCTTCCTTTTTGAAAAGGTAGTGTAAAAACTAGGGACCGAACACGATCGTTATACACAGTAGAACGTATTTTCATTTGGACATCTAAAACTGTTGGCGAACAAGTATCCGCTTCAAACGCTGCTTAAGATCTTCGCCCGCGTCGTACACCATTTGTTCGTTCGTAGGAAATGGAACCGCCGCCAATTTTAACAGCGCGACCAATTCATTGTCGAGAGCCCTACGGTCACCATCATAATTGGCGTACACATGTTCAAAGATAAATTCGCTCGACAAGGGATAAGAATTGATTTGTTGCTGTGTTTTTAAATCGGTAAAATCGACCATGCCCGATACTTGGGCCGACTTAAACTGGGTAAACTGATAAAAATCGCAACGTACCGTTTTAAAGGCATCTACTTTTATACGGTTTCCAAGACTGTCCCGAACGGCGTTTCCGCTTGCGTCACGAACATAGGTATATCCGTCCTTTATCTGTCTTTCTTTAATGATCTGTTTTTCGTTGACCTGCTCGGGTGAAATTACGATGTTCCGTAGGGCTACTTGCATTTGGTAGTCATAGTCGATATCCTTAAGGTGGTTGGTATGGTACCGAATCCATTTGGCGTCCAGTCCGTAGGTATTAAAATCGAGCAACTCTTCTTGCAATCGGGCGGGAATAATTTGGTCCGAATCGTTTATCATGTCCACTTTTACGTAATCCAGTCCCTTGGCATAAGCCTCCTGTATCCGTTTTGGTGTCTCTTCAAATCCGGGGTTGATTTCTTGTAGGTATTGAAAATCATCGTGCGCTTTCCTAAAATCCTGTTTGTTCGTACCGTTGGCCAATAAGCCCGAGGCATTGTCATAAAGGTATTCGGACAACGCATCTTTCGCGTCAAGAATTTCGTTTTCGTAATTGTTAAAGGAAAACTTGGCATCTCTTCTTTCTTCCTTAATATATAACGGTAGCAAAGGGCGCACCCGTTCTTGAATGCTACGCAGTTTCTCATAACCGGTATAGATGGCTTCGAAGTTTGCCGGATTTTCATCATTTTTTAAAAACCTGATCTTTTGGAGTTCGCGTTCCGTATTTTTTTGATAGGCTTCCTCAAGTAGCAGGACATAGGGTTGGTTCCCTTTTTTGGTCTTGTTCTCTACCAGGTTACGGATCGACTTGTCTATGGCACTGCCATAATCGCCGATGTTGATCGCTTCCTGGGTCTTTTTTACACCGCCACAAGAAAGCATTATCAAAAGGCTTATCGCTATAAGTAGTCCTTTTTTCATAATATGGTTTTTAAGGGTATACGGACACCTTTTCAACAGCCGTGCCAAAATGGTGTGGTTCTAGAACGCAAAACGATGAAATATCTTGTTCCATTGTTATAAAACCATATCGAATTGAAGGATTTACTCCGTTTGGAAAGGAGGCAACAGTTTGGTGCTTACTTCACCAAATCCGATTCGGACGCCATTTTTTTCGCAGAAGCCTTTCATGATTACGGTATCGTTATCCGCTATAAAACTACGTTGGCTACCATCCTTCATGGTAACGGGTTTGGTTCCCTGCCAGGCGATTTCGAGCATGGAGCCATAGGAGTCGGGTGTTGGACCGGATATGGTGCCGCTCCCCAGCATATCGCCACTGTTTATTTTACAACCATTGACCGTGTGATGGGCGAGTTGCTGTGCCATGGTCCAATACATGTATTTAAAGTTGGACTTTCCTACTACGGTAGGTTCCGTGTTTTCCGGGGCAATGGCGACCTCTAATTGAATATCAAAACTGTGGTCGCCCTTTTGTTGCAGATAGGGTAGGGGCTCCGGGTCCTGTTTTGGTCCGGCTACCCGAAACGGTTCGAGCGCATCCAAGGTTACGATCCATGGGGAAATGCTGGAGGCAAAGTTTTTGGCCAGAAACGGACCCAATGGCACATATTCCCATTTTTGAATGTCCCGGGCACTCCAATCGTTAAAAAGTACCATTCCAAAAATATAATCCTCGGCCTCCGCCACGGAAACAGGTTCGCCCAGTACATTGGCATCGGTGGTAATAAAGGCCATTTCCAACTCAAAATCGACCCTTTTTGATGGTCCGAAAACGGGTGCCTCCGCTCCTTTGGGAAGGGTCTGCCCATTCGGGCGGTGTATTGCGGTGCCGCTGGGTACAATAGTGGAACTCCTCCCGTGGTACCCTACGGGGATATGGAGCCAATTCGGTAGCAAGGCGTTGTCCGGATCCCGGAACATGGTGCCAATATTGGTCGCGTGCTCCTTACTGGAATAGAAATCGGTATAATCACCTATCTGTACCGGCAACTGCATCTCTATTTCGTTTACGGAAAAAAGCACGGTCGACCTATGGTCCATATTCGTTCGCAAAGTGTCGTTTTCCACATCAAAAAGCGTACTGATCCTATTGCGAACGAGCCGCCATGTTTTTTTTCCGTCGGATATAAAATCGTTCAGGCTATCCTGCAAAAAGATGTCATCGGTCAGCGGTATCCCTTCAAAATAACCCAGTTGTTGCAGAGCATTGAGGTCAATGGCGTAGTCGCCTATTCTGGTGCCTATCGTAATGATATCGTCACGGGTCAGAAATACTCCAAAAGGAATATTTTGAATCGGAAAATCGGAATTTTCAGGTACGGACAACCAACTTTTTTTTGAGGCATCGTTCGTCTTATGGGGCATGGGAAAATTGTTAATTATTGTTTAATAAAATCTCTTTCAAATATATTCTTTTATGCCAATTAACCTCACTCGTTTCGTATTTTTGCCATTCATTTAACAGAAACACCGATTATGCAACGCGACAATCAGATTTTTGACCTTATCACCGCAGAAGAGGCCCGACAGATACACGGAATAGAGCTCATTGCTTCTGAAAATTTTACCAGTCCCCAAGTAATGGAAGCCGCCGGTTCGGTACTTACCAATAAGTACGCGGAAGGGTATCCTGGAAAGCGGTATTATGGAGGATGTGAGATTGTCGATCAAGTTGAACAGATCGCGATCGATCGTGCAAAAGAGCTTTTTGGTGCGGAGTATGCAAATGTTCAGCCGCATTCGGGATCTCAGGCCAATGCCTCGGTATATCATGCCTGTCTAAAGCCCGGTGATACCATTTTGGGTTTTGATCTGTCGCACGGTGGGCATTTGACACATGGTTCCCCGGTGAATTTTTCGGGTCGACTTTACAATCCGGTGTTTTATGGTGTTGAAAAGGAGACCGGTGTTTTGAACTATGATGTGATACAGGAAATTGCCGAACGTGAGCAACCCAAGATGATCATTGCCGGTGCCTCGGCCTACTCCCGAGACATCGACTTTGAACGTTTCCGGAAAATTGCCGATAGTGTAGGGGCCCTGTTGTTAGCTGATATTTCTCACCCATCGGGTTTGATCGCCAAGGGGATATTGAACGATCCCGTGCCGCATTGCCATATTGTGACCACCACCACCCACAAAACCTTACGCGGACCTCGGGGCGGACTTATTTTAATGGGTAAAGATTTTGATAACCCTTTTGGTATTACCCTAAAGAACGGAAAACTGCGTAAAATGTCGGCATTATTGAACCTTGCCGTTTTTCCCGGAAATCAAGGCGGACCGTTGGAACACATTATAGCGGCTAAGGCCATTGCCTTTGGAGAAGCACTTTCCGACGACTTTTTGCAGTACATGATCCAGGTGAAGAAAAATGCGGCCGCCATGGCCAAGGCGTTCGTTGAAAGGGACTATCATATTATTTCGGGAGGAACCGATAACCATATGATGCTGATCGATCTGCGAAACAAGGATATTTCCGGAAAGGAAGCCGAAGCGGCATTGGTTAAAGCCGATATTACCGCAAACAAGAATATGGTCCCTTTTGATGACAAATCTCCATTTGTAACCTCTGGAATTCGTTTTGGAACACCCGCCATAACCACTCGTGGCCTACTGGAGGAGGATATGGGAACGATAGTAGCCCTTATCGATCGTGTTCTCGCAAACATTGACAACGATACGGAAATCGCATCCGTAAAAGCGGAAGTGAACACCTTAATGAAAAATCGTCCGTTGTTCAACGGATAATGATTCATTAAAAAATAGTCAACGCTTATTTACCGTTTAACTGAGATTACAAATACGGGATACCTGATACTAATTTTTAGACTCATTCCAAGTTTGTGCCATGATATAATGGCTGGAAACACCTGCGACCTATCAAGGGATTATGGCACACTTATCCCAGAATGGAATACGGGCAATTATCGGTTACTCATTGAGCATATTTAGTTCGCCCGAAGAAATCGACTTGTTCCGCAAGGTGTAGATAAGGCCATCGTCTTCCTGGGAATAAAAATAAAGTCCCCAGTAATTGAAATAATCCTTTCGTTGCATTTTCCCTTTGGCCGCTTTCGCGGGAATTCGATTATCGGCAACAAAGGATTGTTCACCTTCTTCAAAGATCGGGATGAAAATTTCAAAGGGTATTTCCCTATTCCTGTTGGTCAGGTATATAAAATGTGATGACAGCTTTGTTAAAATGGCATCCAGTTGTTTTGGAATACTGCCTTCATAAATCTTGTTTACGATAACGGTACTATCCGTAAAAACAAAGGACAGTTCTTCCACATCGATATGAAATTCGTTCTTGCTTTTTAGACCGCTCATCAATTTGTAGAACAAGGAGTCGCTAAAAATATGACTCCGGCTCTTTTTCCACTGTCCCCATATCCCTTCGTCAAGATGAATGAGGCCCTCGATAAGGTTGTAATTACAGTTCAGTTCGATTACCAATTTGGCCGAACGCATGTCGGTCGCGCTGTTTCGAATAATTACTTCTGAAAAGAACAGTTTTTCCAATTCTTTTTTGAAAAACGATAGCCCATTAATATCACTATCCTTAAGTATAGCGATAGGGGGTCTGTTTTTGAAGTTGTCTAGGTGTAAAGGCATACTACAATGGAGCTTAGGTTTCACTAGCGACCAAAGTTAGCCGTTAATTGGTTTGCCCGATTATAGAAAAACCTTAGAAAAATTAGGTTTTTAGGGGTATTGCGTGCATTTCATCTAATTTTTTTAGATGAACCCCCTAACCCTTGCCTCTTCGATCAAGGCGAGGTCATTTTTGTCCTGTACACCAAAGTTGTGTTTTAGGGCCCTCTTTCGGTTGTCGATGGTCGCTTGGGAAAGCGGAATCACCGAGGTCATGTCCTTTGTTTTTGTGCCAATGGACAATTGATAGAGAATGGCTTGGTCGTGTTCGTCCACGCGAAAGGTTTGTGCAATATTCTTTCGAACGGCCACCAATGCCAGATGGGTGTAATAGGGAGGTGCGCTGACCACGGTCTTTACCATATCGATCAAACTGAGCTCGTCGATTTCCGATTTTACCAAATAGCCGTCCGGATTTACGGATTGACAAATACTGTTTATTCGAAAGCTATCGCTAAAGGACGACATGAACACCACCTTGCTCTCGGGAATGAGTTTACGGGCCAGTATGCCCAAATCTTGTCCTGTTCTAGGGTCTTTGGCTTCTGCCGGGAACAGTTGTATGTCCAATAATACAATATCATAACGATCGGTCCCCGCGGCCGCCTCAATTTTTTTCTCTCCTTCCAAATAGCCGTTCGCTACGTCTACACGAACCGTGTACTCCTCAAAAACAGCGTCTTCCAGAATATATTTATATCCCAAAGCTGTCATCTTATGGTCATCGACCGATAAAATTGTCACTACTCTATCCATTACTCCTTATTATTTTTTATGATTCACCCCAGCGACTTACACTGGAGTCTTTTTCCAAATAAAAGATTTTTTCAGGGTTTATCCTATCATCACATCCCAGCGTTCAAGCTACTTAAAAAGTAGCTTAATTAAGCCAAAATCCTACTTTTTTTGTTTAAAAGCAAGAGTAGAAAGTGATTTATTGTCTTTTTAAGTTTTGATGGTGGGTCGCATTCCGGATAAACGAGGGTCCTTTATATCTGATTTTGGACCAATTGTAGGGACGCTATGGGAATCAAGAACGTAACGGTGGTGCCTTTACCGGGGGCACTTTCAATGTCAAACTCACCATTTATCTTGGCTATTCTCGAGGCAATGTTGCGCATTCCTATTCCTTTTCTCCCTTTTTTGATTGTGAAGCCCTTACCGTCATCGATCAAACTTACCCGCAATAGCGTTTCCTTTTCCAAATGAAACACCAATTTAAGCTGATTGGCCGCTGCGTGCTTTACGCAGTTTTGAATGCTTTCCTGTACCATGCGATACAGGTTAACTTTTACGGCGCTTCCCAAATTGTCCCATTGTAGGGAGTCGTCATACTCAAAGGAATAATCGAGTTTGGCACTTTCCTTTACATTAGCTAAAAGATCCTCGATCGTTTTGATAAAGTTGTGTATTTTCTGGTAGGCCGCATGGCTAAGTTCGTGGGAAATGGCCCTTACTTCTTCTTGGATATCCTGTAGTTCTTTTATCGCCTCGGAACGTTGGTCGATTGCCTCAGGGGTCGTTCGTTTATTGAGCCCTAGCAATAACATTCGCACCCCTTGTAACCGTCCTTGGACACCGTCATGCAGTTCCTCTGAAATGCGTTTTTGGGCAATTTTTTTGCCTTCCTCCACTTTTTGGCTTTGATCGGAAAGGAGGTTGAATATTTTTTCGTTGTTTTCCTGCTGTTCTTTTTGGAAGCGCAGTTTTTGGTTTTTCGCGCGTTGATCAAAAAATAGGAATGCGGCCAACGCCAATAGAACAACCACCACGGCAATTCCGATCCATAACCTTTTTTGTTGCGCTAAAAGGCGGTTTTGTTCTATGGTTTCGTTGGTTTCAAAACGGATCCGCGCAAATTTGTTTCTGGTTTTTCGTTCTTCCTGTTGAAGGCTATCGTTCAGCGCAATATACTCCAAAGTATGCTGGACCCCATTTTCGGAATCTACCGCCCCCAATAGCAAAAGCGTTTCCAAAACCCGGTCGTTGTCATTGCCTTGTCTTGCCACCTTTTTAGCCGTGGTGCCATGACTTAGAGCACGTATGGTATCTTTTTGTTGAAGGTAGAACTCAGCTAAATGAAAATGGGAGCTTGCAATCCCCGTCAAATCATTGAGATCGGTTCTAATGCGAAGTGTTTCCATCAAATCATCTTCCACTCCTTCAGTCTCGCCTAGGAGGTATTTGGCTTGAACCAAGTTTATAAGAGCTAGACAATAGGCAAGAGGTGCTTCATTCTTAAGATTTTCATTTTCAGCTAACATTTTTTGAAACCATGCTTTGGTTTTTAGCAATTTGTTTTGGTCTGAAAAAATGACACCTATATTATTTTGGACGGTTAGCTGTTTACTTTTAAAGGTTGGTAAATTCTTTCCATGCTCTAGCGCTTTGTTGAAATAATTGATAGCATTATCGTACTCTTTAAGTGATGTACTGATTAGCCCTAAGATGTTATAAGAGAGATAGAGCTGTCGATTCTTTTTCAAAGGCTTTAAAATTTCTATTGACCTAATAAGGTTAATTTCGGCACCAGTATAATCCTTTATCATATTTTGGATATAACCCATGTTGTAGTACATGCGTCCGGAATGAAAATCATTTCCAATTCTTTCGTAAAGTTTTTGCGCTTTGGCATAATGATAATAGGAACTATCGGCTAAACCGGTATTCCGGAAAAAGGTGGCTAAATCCCAATGCGATTCGGCCAGACGGTTGCTATCTTTGAGTTGTATCCCTAGCTCTTTTGAAAGCTGATTTGTTTTTCTGAAATTTAAGGAATCTTTTAGCTTTAAATATGCCAATGAAAGTTGAGAAAAGTACTTGCTTTGAAGCGTGTCTATGTCAAGGGCCTTAGCTTGGTTGAAGATTGTTTGCAATTGTTTCCGGTATTCCGTATCCGAAACATTGGGTTTTCTTTTGACCTCCGACTCTATATCGTTGAAGGTAGTACCATTTTCCGTTTTACTTTTTTTACAGGCCGTAAACAACGATAAGGTACTCGTTAGAAGGAAGAAAACTACGAATCGTTGGCTCAATGTCATCTAACGAAGATAAAAAAAAGCCCCAACATCTGTTGAGGCCTTTTTTAAGATATTTCTAATTTCCCGATCCTCGGTCATCAGTTTCATCTGGATCACCATCGTTTGCTTGTACGTTTTCATAAAGTGCTTGGGTCTCATCGGTACTATCCTGTTCGCAAGAATAAAATCCTACACTGGTCAACAATACTGCGGCAATCAAAATCACTTTTTTCATAATAGTAGTTTTTAGTAGTTCGTTTTATTTTCAAGACTAAAGTAGAACAGAACCAGCTCGTAGGAGCACGATTAAAAGTGTGCGGGGTAAACTCATCATTTATAAGAGAATTCTTCTTAATTTTATTAGGATTGTACTAATTTGAGGCGGAAATGCTGTTTTTTGAGAGGATTTTTTTGAGGCCATCCACGTTTTCTTTGTAGGTTTTTGAAAACGGGAGTTGCAATTTTTGCCCTTTTAAACTACATATTGCCTTTCCGTAATTGATTCGTGCAACATGTTTGGTATTGAGAATATAACTCTGGTGTACCCTAACGAAACTTTTTGGTAATTGTTGTTCAAAGCTCTTTAAGGTTTTGTACGTATTTATTCTGGACCCGTCGGTCATTATAAAATCCGTGGCATTGTTGTCCGCCTGCAGGTAAAGGATATCGTTGGTATCCACATAATGATAGTCGCGGTAGGACTGTAAACAAAGTGTATGGGGCGTTTTGTCCTCTTTTGGTGATCGCAATTTTAGTTTTAGCAGGGATTTGCGAATATCCAATTCGCTGTAGGGAAGCAACCAATAATCGAAAAAATTACATTTTATGGCCTGGTATGCGTGATTCTTGGTTTTTGAGAGCCCGATGACCAGTGGCATATCCTTAACATATTGGTGCAGTTCCATGACCATTTGGAAACACTCTTCCGCAGATTTGTTCAAGTTAACGAAAACCAGATCGGGAAGCAGTTTAAGAATGTTGTTCAATCCTTCTCCACTAGTTTTACTAAGCCCCAAAAAATCAAAATCTTCGTGCTCATCCAAATAGTGCATAAGCTGCAGATTTGATGTAGCATCCGAATCGATAATGATATACTTGTAATCCATTTCTGGTGCCAATTATGATACTGCAAATTAGCGATAGTGGTCGAGAGTGGATTAGAGAATAACCTTAGAAAAACTATAGTTTTTTTTGCTAACCCCTTGAAAACAAGCTATTTTGACAGAAAAATCTGTCAATTTAACAAATTTTAACATTTGGGCGTTTAGCACTTTTTGGATTTTAACAAAAAAGGATTTATAAAGCTGGTATTCTCGAAACGGGAGTTATTGATGCTTCCCTACGGAATTGGAACAAACTGGAAAGCGCCTAGGTCCGGAGCGGTGGTACGATCGATTCCCAAAATATCAAAAGGAACGATAAGGGCGGCACTGGTACTTCCTATGCCTATGATCGGGGCATTTTCCAATAATCGAAAATCATTTTGATCGGTACCCTTGTAAGGAATATTTTCATTCAGTAAAACGCTGTTGTATCGCGCGGTATTTTCAAAGTCATAGACCGGTAAGCCGGAAAGTTGGCCGGATATGTCATCGAATCGAATATAGGTATGGTCAAAAAGGAAATTGAAATCATTTTGTCCGTTATCTATCAAAGCAAGTTCCAAAAGACTGCTGCCATCAATAATACTGTTTTCAAAAGTGGCGTTCACCAAGTTCCCGGTAAACCGTTCTCCGGAGGCTAGCTCAATTTCATTATCGATCCGAAGGGCTTCGCCGCCCCGAAAGCCTCTGGACCAATAGTTGGCAATTGTGGTATGGGTAAAGCGGTAATTTCCTCCTAAATTACAGTATACCGATATGTTCCCTGCGCTGCCGAATACCATATTTTCGGCAACAATGGCGCTGTTCCTCGCCCAAAGGTTAACGCTGGATGCATTATACACCTTGGAGTTGCGCAGGGTCAGGGCAGGGGTGTCTCCCGTTGCACCGCTTTCCACCAGTAGGCCTACGGTCGCATTTTTAATGGTCAAATGGTCAATTTCGTTGTCCGTACTGCCATTGGCGATCCAAACCGTTCCCCATTGGCCCGGAGTATCGGCAAGTTCCGGTTCCAAACGATCTCCCTCGAAGATGACCTCATTTTCAAGCAACAAGGTATCCCTACTTATGGCACCGTTGACCTTTAAGGTAGCCCCATTCTGGACCCAAAGACCGGAGTTTTGATGAAAGTGTACCCGTGCACCCGCGTCTATTTCCAGGGTCTCATTTTCGGGTACTGCCGCATAACCGTAAATAACATAGGGCTTTTCATTAGTGAAGTTCAGTTGGTCCGCCGCCAGTTCAACACCCTCGACCCGTAGTTGGTTGCCTTCCGCATCAAGCCCTAACAGAATGCTTTCCTTGGTACCGTCCGCATTGGTCCGGGGAAAAATAAAAACGGCATCTTGCACGAGTGTGACCAGGGATACCGTCTGCTCGTTTGGTCCGGTATCGAATATAAGGTCATCGGTATACAAAAACGTAAGGGCATCGTTCTGGGAAATAGCAAAGGTCGTTTCTATAAAAATGAAAAGACTGTCCTTGGCAAGCAAGGGGATATTTTGGAATTCTTTTCCGGCAGCACCGTCTACGTTGAGCCGGTATCCGCTTTCGGAACCTTGTGCCAATCGAATGTTAGGGATTTCAATATCATCATCCGATCGATTATATACCTTTAGACTATAGGTACTGCTGCCGATGTTGTTGAACACGGTATCCAAAAATACGGTATCCGTTGAAAAGCCCAACCTTCCGTTACTCTGCACATATTCGAAATCTTTTCTACAGGAGCTCCAAAAACTGATCATCACCAGAAGCAACAACATTCCAATCCCCTGGAGAAAACTATGGGAACCGGATCGTAAAAGGTAAAATATATTCTTTTTCACTTACTGTTTATGTTTCTTGTTCATGAAATATGGACAAAATGGCCTTTGGTATTCGAATGGGCTTAAAATTGGTTGCTCCCAGCAAACACCATTGGCTTTTTGCACGCACCAAAAGCGTGCCCGTTCGAGTACAATAAAATTCGACGATCCGCATCGATTGCGCTCCTTTGCTTTCTGAAATATAGGTTTTTATCCGTAGCTCTTGGTCCTCCGTTGCGGCACCTTTATAGGAGATGTCGTGGTGGGTAACTACCCATACCATGTTTTTACGCATTTCGTCCCCGACCAGCAACTCCCAATGTGCTTTTGAAATATCCTGTATCCACTGTACGAACCGCACGTTATTTACGTGATTTAACTCGTCCAAGTCCTTTTTCGCGACTACAATTCTTTTTTCAAAAGTCGGCATCCTTATTTTTTAATGATGTTTACTTCGAACAACTTGTCCCAATCTTTTCCCGTGACAAAGAATGTTTTTCTTTCGGGATGGTATGCTATTCCGTTCAACACATTTTCCGATTCGTTCCAAGTATCCGATTTGGTTACCTTTTTGTCCAATCCCCCAAAATTTACGGCACCTTCTATAGCCCCGCTGGTCGGATCAATGATCATAATGCCCGGGCGCTGGTAAACGTTAGCGTATATTTTGCCGTTTACATACTCCAATTCATTGGCCCTATTGAAAATGGACTTGTTGGTAACGATTTGTATAAAATCTTCCTCTACCAAGGTTTCCGGATTTAAAAACCAAATTTTTTCGGTACCGTCGCTTTTGATCAGGCGTTTCCCGTCATTGGCAAACCCCCATCCCTGTTTGCTTTCGCCATATTGAAAATTATCGAGTTTTTCCAGGGTGGTTAAATCGTATATGAATCCCTTGTTACTCTGCCAGGTAAGCATAAAAATTTTTTCGTTCAGTATGGTTATGCCCTCTCCAAAAACAGTACCGTCCATGGCGACTTTCTGAAGTACTTCACCACTTTTGTAATCCACTTTTCGTAAAGAGGAGCGGTCTTTTTTACCCGTGCTCTCGTACAAGGTGTCGTTATGGAACTCCAGTCCTTGGGTATAGGCACGGTCATCATGCGGGTACTCCGCTACAATTTCGTAAGTATACACCTCTGGCGGCCTGGGTGCGAGTACCCGAATGTTTTTGGATACCGTTGCCTTGCCTTCATCATAGGTTATGGTAGCGTTTAGCGTTTTTTCGCCTAATTTTTTGATGGCCAAATAGATTTTCCCATCGCTTACCGGGAGTGTTTGCCCGTCTATGGTATAAATGATGCTTTTAATTTCCTTGTTTTCGGTATTGCCGATAGCGACGGCCACACGATCGTTCTGTTTGAATGTTTTGCCCTCAAGTTTTAACTTGAAAAGTTCCGTCTTTTTTCGGTTCATATCCCCACACCCGGACAACAATACTATCGCCGGAACGATAAATAAAAAGGAGTGTTTTCTACAATGATTAAGTAGTTTCATTACAACGTTTAAAAAATAAAATATTGATATTAACCAAGAATCGGGTCCTTGACTGTTACCGTTTTTCCAGAAAACGGTCGCGTCCTCAAAGATACCAATACCCGTTAAACTTTTATATGCAATACCATTTCTGTTCTTAAATTACCCATTAAAAATTGTTCTTTTCCGTGTATGCTTCAAAATAAAAGCTAACCATAGCTATTGCTATGCTTGGATTTTCTTTTTCGCCTACCCAAAAAACCCCTGGTTTTTATTTAAGTAATTTAAGAACAGAAATGGTATAACGTAACTCCTTTTGTTTTTTCGATATGGCACGAGCGCAGACCGGGGCTATTCGATTGGGTAGAATCATAAAATTGACATTTTGATTGAATATTCTAGGTGGAATATTTTAAAATAGCATTTAAAAGATCGTATATTTGCACTTGGCAAGTCCTACACGACCAGCTCCTGTAGAATCCCCCAGGGCGGGAACGCAGCAAGGGTATATGGTTGTAGCGGTGCGATGTAGGTAGCTTGCCTTTTTTTGTGCCCTAAAGTGAAATTTTGGGTAGCCCTCTTCGGTGCTTATACCATTTTAACTTTGAAATGGTATTAGGTTTTATTCTTATTTTACAAACATATGAGCGACAAAGTTGTATTGATTACAGGTGGTTCGAGCGGAATCGGTAAAGCGATCGGTAGCTATCTCAAACAAAAGGGATACCGGGTATACGGTACTACCAGGAGTATTTCGGCCCATCCGGATTTTAATGATTTTCCCTTATTAGAGTTGGATGTGCGTGAGCCAAAAAGCATACAAACGGCCATACACCGTTTGTTGGAAAAGGAGGGGCGGGTTGACGTGTTGATCAATAATGCCGGCGTCGGGATTACCGGACCTTTAGAAGAAACACCGGAAAATGCCATTATGAACGCTTTCGACATTAATTTTCACGGCCCATTGCGGATGACAAAAGCGGTACTGCCGCAAATGAGAAAACAAAAGAACGGTTTGATCATCAACATTACTTCCATCGCAGGGTATATGGGGTTGCCCTACCGCGGGATCTATTCCGCCTCCAAAGGTGCCCTCGAACTTGTTTCGGAAGCCTTACGTATGGAGGTGCGATCGTTCGGAATTACCGTTGCGAACTTGGCTCCCGGCGATTATGCCACCAATATCGCCGCCGGCCGTTTTCACACCGCCGCTTCAAAAGATTCGCCTTACACGGCCTACGCGGATACTTTGAACGCACTGAACGATGATGTCGACCAAGGTGGAGATCCGATAGAGGTTGCAAAATCGATCCTCAAGATTATTGCGCACCCTTCCCCAAAAATTCATTACAAGGTGGGAGCATTTTTACAGAAAACTTCGGTTTCCCTAAAGCGGTTGTTGCCCCAGAAAGTGTTCGAGAAAATGTTATTAAAACATTATAAGTTGTAATTTTGCCAAATCTTTAGAACGATCGTCCGGTGGTTGTCGGATGCTATTTGAGGACAAAATCAATATCAACATAAATTAGGAAGGAAATGAAATTTTTTATAGACACGGCAAATTTAGATCAAATCCGCGAAGCCCAGGCATTGGGTGTTTTGGACGGTGTGACCACAAACCCATCGTTAATGGCCAAAGAAGGTATTGGCGGACGTAACAACATCCTAAAACATTATGTTGATATCTGTAACATTGTAGAAGGTGATGTATCTGCGGAAGTAATCGCCACAGATTTTGAAGCCATGGTCAAGGAAGGGGAGGAGCTTGCCGAACTGCACGACCAGATCGTAGTGAAAGTGCCGATGATCAAAGATGGTGTAAAGGCATTAAAATATTTCTCCGACAAGGGTATACGTACCAATTGTACCTTGGTTTTTTCTGCGGGTCAGGCGCTATTGGCGGCAAAGGCGGGAGCAACTTACGTTTCTCCGTTTATCGGGCGATTGGACGACATTTCTACGGATGGGCTCAACCTTATCGCGGAGATTAGAATGATTTATGACAATTATGCTTTTGCCACCGAAATATTGGCGGCCTCCGTACGGCATACCATGCATGTTATCGATTGTGCCAAGTTGGGCGCCGATGTCATGACAGGGCCACTGTCCGCAATAGAAGGTCTGTTAAAGCACCCGTTGACCGACATTGGTCTTGAGAAGTTTTTGGCCGACTATAAAAAGGATAATTAAAGGCGACGTTTTTCGCTCAAAATAAAACAAAAGACCGCCCGTAGCGGTCTTTTTTTATGCCGGTATTGCTATAAACGATTTTCTTTACTATTGTTTGTTACCGTAAGACTGTTTCGTTGTTCTTGACGCGTACGGATGTTGTTCGGTATGGGGTCTAAAATTCGGAATAGATGTTCGCAAAAGCATCGACAATTTTTGCGTCCTCGGTAATAACGCATTTATTGGGCGGATAAATAATCAATGATTTCGTAAGCTCTTCAAAATCATCGGCCCTAAACTGTAAGCTTTTATCTAGGCCCGATCGTTCTACCATGGCCTTCCAAGTTGGCTCATTGGTTTTCATATTGATTCCAACGTATCGTAAGCGAGGGTGTTCTTCGCTCAATTTTGTTATCCTGGCCTTAATATTGTTAAAATGTCTTTTTTCCGAACCGGACCAAAAATAAAAAACGGTTTTCCCCTTTTCGGAAATTTCACGAAGTGAAATGGTGTCACCATCCATGCTCGATACATAAAGCTCGGGTATGAACTTATTGGGTTGAATGTTTTCAATACCGTGGTACAGATTGTCAATTTCCTCCAGATGCTTATTGTTCTGTGACAGTTCGTGAAACTCCTCGATAAATTTTCGATTGTTTTCCTCCGTGTCGTGTACCTTCAAAAGATAATCGAAAGCAACATAACGGTAAAGGTTGTCCTTTAGCTCCTTAGCGGTGACCAAACTGTCGATCATTCGCATTTTGTGCTGGTTAAAGTGCAGTTGGTCCCTCACAATAGCTTCGTTCACGGCACATTTTTCGGAACAATCCATATAGGCCCGGTTTTGAATGTGATGTTGCATGAAATTGTAATAGGGACGCAGGTACACCAGCTTTTCATCACCGTAATCAAGCGATTTGCGATAACTATAAAACCCTTTTGGCAAGCTTTCCATTACGCCCTGATGGGCCAACTGTTTATGTTTGAAAGGATACTTCTCCATAAACGTATTGTAGGTGTACGAAATGCTGGCCAATGCAATGGCTTCTTCTTCCCCGGATACTTCACCATCACTTTTCAAGTCCCCAAGCATGTCCATCTTCGACTTTTTAAGGGAATCGATTTTGAGTGAAAAGGCTCCCGCCTCCAGGGTATAATATGCGTTGATCAAAGGAGCTTCGGCTTCTTTGGCCAAAAACACTTCTAACAGAAAGCTGCTGATCTCGCTACCTTTCCCGGAAAATGCCAAAGATTCGTCAAAATCAATGGTGTTCAATCGAATTGTAATGCTATCGCCGGGCTCCAAATAAATGTACTGCAGTTCGGGCGAATGGTTGAAGTGATATAGCCCCGTGGGCAACGAGTCAAAGTTGAAGGCAAAGCGGTTGGTGGCATCAAGTTGAGCAGAGTCGATGACCCGGTCTCCTTTTAGTAATACCACATGTTTACTGGTCGGATTGACGATTTCACCGGCAAAATGTACCTTCGAGGAATTCAACGCTCCTTCACCGCAACCCATTACTACTAAAACGAGGGGATATAGTAATTTTTTTATCATAAAACTAGCGCTACGCAAGGTAAAAGTAAGCAAGGCATTGGGCCTTTGCTGTTAATAGGGCGTTAAATATTAGGGGTTTGGCCCTTGCTTTTCGTCAAGAGACATGCAATCAACGTTTATTGGCCGACGGAACTTATTTTGCGTATTTTTGCACGAAATTTTAAAACAGTAGTTATGTTGTCGGTTTCCAATCTATCGGTCCAATTTGGTAAAAGAGTATTGTTCGATGAAGTGAACGTATCGTTTACGCAAGGCAATTGTTATGGGGTTATCGGTGCGAACGGCGCTGGCAAATCGACATTTTTGCGAATTTTGTCGGGTCAAATAGAGCCCACCTCCGGGCATGTGCATCTTGAACCGGGAAAAAGAATGTCCATTTTGGAACAGGACCACAACGCATATGATACGGCCACGGTTTTGGAGACCGTTGTTATGGGAAATACCCCTCTTTTTAAAATAAAGCAGGAAATCGATGCGCTGTATGCCGATTACACCGACGAAAATGCCGACAAAATAGGGGAACTACAAGTACAGTTCGAGGAAATGAACGGTTGGAACGCCGATAGTGATGCGGCGGCGCTACTGTCCAATTTGGGCATCAACGAAACCTTGCATTATACTACAATGGGCGAAATGGACTCCAAGTTAAAGGTTAGGGTACTCTTGGCACAGGCGTTGTTCGGAAATCCGGATGTTTTGATCATGGACGAACCTACCAACGACCTGGATTACGATACCATAAGTTGGTTGGAGCATTTTATCGGTGGATACGAAAATACAGTTATCGTAGTGTCCCACGACCGTCACTTCCTAGATTCCGTATGTACCCACATCGGCGATATCGATTTTGGTAAACTCAATTTATATAGTGGTAACTATACGTTTTGGTACGAGAGCAGCCAGTTGGCAGCGCGGCAAAGAGCACAACAGAATAAAAAGGCCGAGGAAAAGGCAAAGGAACTACAGGAGTTTATCATGCGTTTTAGCGCTAACGTCGCAAAAAGCAAACAGGCTACGAGCCGAAAAAAAATGCTTTCCAAATTAAAGGTCGAGGACATCAAACCGTCCAGTCGAAGATACCCCGCCATTATTTTTGATCGGGAGCGTGAGGCAGGCGATCAAATACTGAACATTAATGATCTTTCCGCTTCTTCCGAGGATGGTGAGGTATTGTTCAAAGGGTTAAACCTGAATTTGGCAAAAGGGGACAAGGTTGCGGTTATTTCAAAGGATTCGCGGGCTACTACCGCATTTTACGAAATTGTAAACGGAAGGAAACGCGCGGATAACGGTGATTTGCAATGGGGCATCACTACTTCACAATCCTACCTTCCCGCGGACAATTCCTCATATTTTAACCAAGCGGTAAGTTTGGTCGACTGGTTACGCCAATGGGCAAAAACCGAAGAAGAGCGCGAGGAGGTATACCTAAGGGGATTTTTGGGTAAAATGTTGTTCAGCGGAGAGGAAGCCCTTAAAAAATGTACCGTGCTGTCCGGTGGTGAAAAAGTAAGGTGTATGCTCAGTAGAATGATGATGTTGCGTGCCAATGTATTAATGTTGGACGAGCCTACGAATCACTTGGACCTGGAAAGCATTACCGCTTTTAATAATTCATTGAAGAATTTCAAGGGAACGGTATTGTTTACTACCCATGATCACGAATTTGCGCAAACCGTAGCCGATCGTATCATTGAACTGACCCCAAAAGGCAATATTGATCGTCATTTGACGTTCGATGAATACATGTCCGATAAGGGCATTAAGGAATTGCGAGCTAAAATGTACGCGGTTCCGGTATAGTACCAGTAAAAACCCAAATACTTACATTATGCGTACCTACACTTTTTGCGGCCTCTTTTTGGCGGTATTTGCCCTTGTTTCCTGTAGTAGTTCTGAAAATGGTTTGGATACCCCGGGCGATGGACCCACAGTGGGAGCAGCGGTCGATTACACCTTATTGATGGACAGTGGAAATACGATTACCAGTAAATCGTTGAACGCCAATGGTGAGGTAATTACCATGAATCCCACAGCTGCCCCATTTGGAACAACGGACCAACCAGATTTTACCTATAGGGACGGAAACGTAATTTCCTTTTACAATACTACAGGACCCTGTGGTGGTGCTTACACCAAATACGATTTTAGTACCGATGCGGCACAGGACGCCACCATTTTTGAAGATTTGGGAGATTGTGGTCTCACGGCACTTGGTATCGCACATAGCGATGATGCCGTGTATATCGGCTATGGAGTAGTGGAGAACGACACGGAAACCAACTATTTTATCCGGGCCATACCTACAGGCGATCAAGGTGGTGACCCTGTCGATATTCCCATGGTCCAGAAACCGGAACATTTGGTATTCGCCAATAATCGTTTGTTTGTATTGACATCCGATTTGGTAACGGTAAATGAAAACAAGCTTTATGTTATGGATGCGGCGACCAATACCTTTATCATTGAAATGAATTTGGGCACCGATGCGCGGCGGTTGATCAAAGATGCCAATAATGATGTAATCGTTTCCTATGATACCTTACATACCATAATGAACAGTCAAACGCTTTCTCAAGAAACCGTAAGGTACCGGGAGGACTTGCCTACGGAGTTCGCCGCTTCCGATTTTCACACTTTTGACAGTTCTGGCAGCCTTTACTACATTATGCCCCCGGGTGATAATGCCGCTTATTCCTTTTTACCGGCAATCTATAATTTCAGTTCCAATTTGATCGTCCTGTACGACTTTGAGCAGTTTCTCTCTGATCAAAAACGAAATTTGGAATACGAAATAGAAACGGCCACCGCCGTTACTTATGATGAAGGAAACAACTTTTTGGTAATCGGGTACAAAAAAATAGGTTCGCAAAAAGGTGGCATACTGCGTGTATTTATCGGAGAACAGCCGGCCGTAATCGATAATCTGGATGTCGATGGCATTCCATACGCCATACTGGAAAAATAGTACCAGAGCAAGCATAGCAATAACAATAGCTTCGTCTGCACAAGTAATACCATTTTAACTTTGAAATAGCGTTAATGAATCATTTCTTTTCAACTGTTCTTGGTTAAAAAGGCTGTTACTAGTCAAGCTGGGGACAGGAATTTTAACTTGAATACCTAAAAAACAATTGCATTGTCGTACTTGCTATTTCAAAGTTAAAATGGTATTAAATAGTTTCATAAAACGAATTTGGAAAATGCACCGGCATACAAACAACTTCAATTCTCCAACATCGGTACCATAAAAGTATTATCTTGTAGGTCTTCGCTTAAAAACCAGCCAAGCCCATGCGTGCCGACAATGATTTTGACCAGTTTAAGGATCTTGACGAAGAACAATTACCAGTAGCCAAACACAAATTACACGATTGGACGCATTTTGCCGGACTCTACGCTGCCGAGCATGTTGCGGCAACAGAGTTTGTTATTGGGGCGACCTTTGTCGCACTCGGTGCCAAAACGATGGATATCCTTCTCGGGCTTCTAATCGGTAATATTCTAGCCGTACTGAGTTGGCGGTTTATTACCTCTCCCATTGCCGTTGATACGCGATTGAGCCTTTACACCTATCTGAATAAGATTGCGGGCGATTCGATGACCAAGTTGTACAATTGGGCCAATGTCATCATCTTTTCGGTAATTTCGGCTGCTATGATTACCGTATCGGCCACTGCCGTACGTTTTGCCTTTGATATTCCTGCGCAACTCAATTGGTATCCCACCAACGTCTGGTTTGTTTTGATCGTTTTGATGGTGGGCATTGTTATGGTTTTCATCGCGCTCTATGGTTTTAATGCCGTTTCAGAATTTTCGGGCATCTGTGCGCCTTGGCTTTTTGTGATGTTTACCAGTGGCGCTATGGTGCTCCTTCCCGCTTTGTCATTAGATGTTTTGGATAAAACGTTACCTGCGGGATGGGCCGACATTATAACTCTGGGGGATCAGAGTATTTGGACAGGAATCAACAGTGATGGACAACCTGGAATCGGACTGGTCGAAGTCATCGGCTTTGCTTGGGCGGCAAATACCATAACCCATTTCGGATTGATCGATATGGCACTTTTGCGTTTTGCCAAAAAGAAAAGCTACGGTTATGCCACCAGTACCGGCATGATGTTCGGGCATTATGTCGCATGGATCGCTGCCGGAATCATGGGAGCCGGTGCTGCTGTAATTTTAGGAAAATCTATCGTAGAACTCGACCCAGGTGATGTGGCCTATTATGCCCTCGGATGGTCCGGTTTTGCTATTGTTATTGTTGCGGGGTGGACGACCGCTATTACCAATTTGTATAGGGCAGGTTTGGCCGCACAAGCGATTTTCTTCAACCATTCTCGAAAGAAAACGACCATCGTAGTGGGTATGGTCACCATTGTTGTAGCCTGTTTTCCCTTTGTTTTTTCACAAATATTACCGCTACTCACCTATGCAGGACTGCTGGTCGTTCCCGTGGGGGCGATTGTATTTGCGGAACATCAAATTTTCCCACGAATTGGCTACACCCGCTATTGGTCTTCGTACCGTAAGCTTAGCTTTAGTATGCCTGCCGTGGCGTCATGGGGCTTGGGCTTGGTTTTCGGTTTTGGCTTAAATGCGCTTGATGTGATGTCTTTCTTTTATCTCTTTATCCCTACTTGGTTTTTTACCATCGCGGTGTATACGCTGCTCGCATCTAAATACGGAGCAAAAGAGAACTTTGCAAAGGAGGTCAAGGAAGAAGAAGTTCGTAATGAAGCCATTGAACGCTTTCACGTAGAGCAAGCAAAAAATGAAGCTGTTGTTGCCAAGGATGTTTCAATGTTCTCGAAGGGATTAAAATTCGTTGCTATTTCGGCTTTGATCGCTACCTTGGTTTTGGCCGGTAATGTTTTATTCGGAAGTGCTACGGAAACAGATTATATCGAAAATAGAGAACTCTTTTATACCTGCGCATTCGGTTGTACCAGCATTTATTTCGTGTTAGCTTATTGGGCGCTGAAACGCGGGAAAACCAATACAGCAGATTAGCGTGGAAAACCCGATACAACTCAATCAAACGAATTTAACAGCAATAGGAAATCATATACCCGTGCCTATGTATTCACGTTCCGCGAATAAAACGGGAATCGTACATATCGGGGTCGGCGGCTTTCATAGGGCCCACCTTGCCTACTATCTACACCTTTTAAAAAAAGGCGGCGGTGCCCCAGCGTGGAATATCTGCGGAATCGGATTACGCGAAGCGGATTCCAAACTCCGTGACATTTTTAAAATCCAAGACCACCTCTATACCTTGATGGTCAAACACCCAAACGGAAAAATCAATGCCGAAGTCATCGGGGCCATAGTTGATTTCAAAATGGGAATCGAGGACCCCGAACCCGTTATCGCTAGCATGGCAGATGCGGATACTAGGATCGTATCGCTGACGATAACCGAGGGAGGGTATAATTTTAATCCTAATACGGGGGACTTCAATTTTGATAACCCCGACATTCAACACGAACTACAGCATCCACTGGAACCTAAAACCGTATATGGGTTTTTAACCACGGCCCTAAAAAGGCGGCGCGATGCGGGTTTGCCCGCTTTTACCATTTTGTCCTGTGACAATATCGAGCATAATGGAGACATGGCAAGAAAGATGCTACTTGCCTTTGTCCAAAAGCAAGATCCTGACCTGGCGGAATGGATAGCACAACAAGTGGCGTTCCCCAATAGTATGGTAGATCGCATTACGCCGGTGACAACCCCAACGGATATCGAAACCTTAGCACTAACTTATGGCATACAAGATGCCTGGCCCGTTACCTGCGAACCTTTTATACAATGGGTCGTAGAAGATAAATTTTCGAATGGGCGACCGGCCTTTGAAAAAGTAGGCGTACAATTCGTACCCGATGTGGAGCCTTATGAGAAAATGAAACTGCGACTTCTCAATGCCGGGCATTCGGTCTTGGGGCTTTTGGGGGCGCTATACGGCCACACCACCATCAATGCTTGTATGGAAGACGAAACCTTCACCACTTATTTGCGCGGCTTTTTGGATGCAGAAGCTACTCCAGTTTTGGGAAATATCGAAGGCATTGATTTGGAGGACTATAAAGACGGTTTGCTAGAGCGTTTTGCCAACCCAAATATCAAAGACAGCGTCAGCCGTATTTGTTCGGAAAGCTCGGCCAAGTTGCCTAAATTTTTGATTACTACACTACAGGAGAATTTAGCTACTGGCGGAAACATACAATGCGCCACCTTGGTCATCGCTGCTTGGTGCTATTATAGTGATAAGGGAATCGATAAGGATGGGAAGCCAATTGAAATTATCGATGCTATGGGTGCCGAACTTCATGAAGCGGCCAAACGAACAGAAACTGACAGCCTGTCTTTTATAAAACAAGAATCCCTGTTTGGTAACCTTGCTAAAAATCAAAGATTTACAAGGTTATACCATGATAGAATCCAAAAGATTTACAAGGATGCCAATATCAAAAGGTATATGCTTGAGCTGCTTTAAAAGCTACATTTTTGGACAGCTTCGTAAAACCTACCTTTTTCGATACAAATCATAATTGCCCTATACGGCCGGTCCGAGGTTTTGGTCCATGTCCAATCCAGACCTTCCGTAAGGATCCACATGGGCATTCACCAATGGGCATATACCATTTTAGTTTTTTGGATTGAAGCAATCCCGATGCGGTACATGATTCTTCGCTCTTTTGAGGCCTATTTTGAGGAGGATAGCCGGGATACGGAAGGAAAAAAGTCGGAAGAAGCGTGAAAAAGCATCATCTTTTAGCCTCCCAAGGGTTCGGGAGAAAAAGTTTAAACCACTTCACAGTATAACACGGTCCCGGTATCTTAATAGGGAGGATAGATACTTGCGGCTAGCTTAGGTACTTTAAGAAAACGTTGTGCCCTTTAAATAATGTCGGTGCTAGACATTAAAGTATTTACTGTTCCAAATAGCGGGGTTAAAGTTCTTCCCTAAAGCAAATCCATAGAAAATAACGACGGAAGCGATACTCTTGAACATGAAAAAATAAATGATCCAAAATTCGCTCGATGTAGCTGTTTTCGAAAACAGACCTGAAGGAACCAAAGAAGTACAGACATAACTGATCAACATTACCAGTACGGTAAGGTTTACAATGCCCTTAAACGGCCACACCAACAATTTTCTTAACGGGTGTAGGTCATTGCCCCATTTGTGTATCAGGTAAAAGTAATCGTTTCCAATAGGTGCGAACAATAAAGGGTCGTCCTTATCCTCTAATTTAAAAAGTTTTGAAGGGGCTACAATTTTAAATCCTGTCAATTCTATTTCATGGGCTTTCTCCAACTGTTTGATCTTGGATATGGCTTCCTGCGGTATTTCCCCCTTAAAATATTTGGAGTTCAAAAAGCGCAACCGATAATCGATACAGATTTTTTTGATTTGGTCGATATGATAAATACGATCGGTTTCCAATAAATCAAAATCGAATGCATTGGTCACCAGTGCTTTTCCTCCTGAAATATTTTTTTCGATACGATCATTTTCCTGTGCATCTTTTTGAAGAATCCGATGCACTTCCGCTAGTATGGTATCGGTATTTGAAGTTGTAGAACGAACTTTTTCGAGCTTTTGCTCGATGTTGGTTTTTTGTAATCTCATTTCTTTTTCTTTAGCATTGTAAAGTTAACAAATAGTCACCGCATTTGAAATACCATGTTGAACTTACATGTTAAGATAAGGTTAATTTCTTTGAATGGCACTTTCTTTTAACATGGTATTCCGGCAAACCAGTGTATCTTACCGACGAAATCGGCGTTTTATCTGTTTCCGTTCCCAAATATTATCAAATGATGTCCTACTTTTACCAGTTATGTTGTGCGTGCCTATTTCTTTTCCTCAATCTTTGTTGTGCACAAAATTCCAATGAAAAACCCATAATGGATCCTAGTGAATCCATTGTTACCAACACTCAAAATTCGGACCATCATCAAGTATTGTTAACGGCCATGCGTGCTGCTGATCTAGAGGACATTTTGTCCGGAAAGGGTCCGTTCACAGTTTTCGCCCCTTCGGATTCGGCCTTTGAAAAGCTTTCCCAAGAACAAATGGAAACACTTTTAAAGCCCGAAAACAAAAATGATTTACAAGCGTTACTTCGATATCATATCATTGCTGGGAACCTTTCGGCATCCTATATTTTAAAAGCAATGTGCCGTGGTAAGGGAACAGCCAGTTTTACTACGGTACAAGGCGATAAGCTTATCGCCACCATGGACGGTATCGATATTGTACTGACCGATAGCAATGGGAACTCCGCGAGGATTACGACTGCGGACGAGAACCAATGCAACGGGGTCATCCATGAAATCGATAGTGTTTTCCTACCAGCAAAGATATAAAGGTTTGTCAACGAAGTTCGGCCTGTAGTTCTTTTTCAAACCGCGTCTGTAGTTTCTTCATAATTTTATCGATCTGCTTGTCCGTCAAGGTTTTTTGTTCGTCCTGTAAGGTAAAGCTCAAGGCATAGGATTTTTTTCCCTTCGGCAACTTATCTCCCATGTACACGTCAAAAAGACTGACATCCTTCAACAGTTTTTTTTCGGTTTGCAGCGCTAGTTGATATAGATCGTTAAAAGCAACGGAATCGTCCAATAAAAGGGCAAAGTCACGTTTTACGGCGGGATATTTTGGAATTTCTTGATAAACAATGGCTTTCGCCCCGGCCAATTTGAGTACCTCGTCCCAATCGATATCGGCAAATATCGTCTCTTGGGCGATGCCAAATTTATCGAGGACCGATTTTTGAACCAGACCTATTTCGGCCAAGTTTCGCTTGTTCGAGGTCAAGGTTATGCCCTCGGAATAAAGAGGCTGATCCACTGGTATAGGCCGTATGTCATTGATTCCCAATCGCTGCAATACATTTTCGATCATACCGCGTACATAGAAGAAATCCGATTTTTGGGTTGCACCGGTCCAGCTGTCCCGTTCTCGATTTCCTGTAGCCAACAGCACCAGATGTTTGCGTTCCGCTCTCCTTTCTGCAGTAAATTGGTGATAGGTCTGTCCAAACTCGAACAGCCTAAGGTGCTGTCTTTTTCTATTGATATTATGGGAAACCGCTTCCAAGGCACCGAACAACATCGACTGTCGCATTACCGATAGGTCGTTGCTCAAGGGGTTCAGCATTGTTATCGCTTGTGCCTTCGCCGCTTCTGATATATGTTCGTGGTATTTTGTACTGGTGAGACTGTTGGTCATGATTTCGTAAAAACCGGAAGCGGCCAATAGTTCACCAATTATCCGTTGCAGCTTGTAATCTTCCAATTTGGAAGTAGGGGCAATGGAGGCGTTCAATTTTTCGGTAAAGGCAATATTGTTATAGCCATAAATGCGCAAAATCTCCTCTATCACATCAACTTCGCGCTGCACATCTACCCTATAGGAGGGAATGGAGAGTCCAAGCCCTGTTTCGGTCACATTTTTTACCTGTATTTCCAAGGAAGCCAAAATGGATTTTATGGTGTCTTTTGGAATCTCCTGGCCAATCAGGCTATGCACTTTTTTGAACGTTAGAAATACTTGATGGTCATCCGCTCTTTTAGGATATAGATCGATAATATCGGACGAAATGGTGCCGCCGGCAATTTCCGTAATTAAAAGTGAGGCACGCTTGAGGGCGTATTCCACCTGTTCGATATCGATACCCCGTTCAAAACGGAAAGAGGCATCCGTATTGAGGCCATGGCGTTTTGCCGTCTTTCGAATGGAAACCGGATCAAAATAGGCACTCTCCAGAAAAATCGAAGTGGTCCCCTCGGTAACTCCTGTATTGATACCTCCGAAAACACCGGCGATACACATTGGTTTTTCACCATCGCAAATCATAAGGTCGTCCTCGTGGAGTTCCCTCTGTTCCCCGTCCAAAGTCATGAATTTTGTTCCCGCCTTCACGGTCTTCACAACAATCTTTTTATCGAAGATGCGGTCGGCATCAAAGGCGTGTAGCGGTTGTCCCAGTTCGTGCAGCACGTAATTGGTGACATCAACGACATTGTTTTTGGGCGTTAGGCCAATGGCCCTTAAGCGATGCTGTAACCAATCCGGTGAAGCTTTCACCGTTAGGTTACTTATAGAAAGGCCACAGTACCGCGGTGCCAGCGCACTATCCGCTACTTGCACCTCAATTCTTAGGGATCGATCGTCCACATTGAACTGGCTTACCGATGGTGTGATCAGCTCTATTTGCAGGTCCTGTTGTTTTAGGCCGGCCCTTAGGTCCCTAGCAACACCGAAATGGCTCATTGCATCCGCCCTGTTTGGGGTAAGGCCAATTTCAAATACCTCGTCCTGAACGATCTCAAAAATGGTGGAACAAGGGGTGCCAGGTACCAACGAAGGGTCCAGGACCATAATGCCATCATGACCCTTGCCCAAGCCCAATTCATCTTCGGCACAGATCATTCCGTAACTCTCTTCGCCTCTTATTTTCCCCTTGCGAATGGTCCATGGCTTGCCATCGGCGTCATAAAGTTCCGTACCCACAGTGGCTACCGGCACTTTCTGTCCTTCTGCTACATTGGGCGCACCGCAGACAATTTGTAGGGGCATTGCCTCACCAATATCGACGGTCGTGAGTTTGAGCCGATCGGCATTAGGGTGTTTTTTACATGTCAACACATGTCCTACAACTACGCCTTTCAAGCTGCCCTTTACCGATTCAAAGGCAGTTATCCCCTCTACTTCCAGACCAATATCCGTTAGCAGTTCTCCCGTTTTTTGGGATTCCCAGTCCAGGTTTAAAAATTGTTTGAGCCAGTTGTAAGAGATGTTCATCGGTCGGTTTTAAAAAGCGTAAAGATAAAACAATGCCCCTAGACATTCAATAGCGATTCTTTGGAATTGATTTATTTTTTAGCGTAGGTTTGCCATCAATAATCGCCCCGATAGGGTTTAAGCTTAAAGACATGAAAAATCTCTTCGTTTTTGTGGTGGCATTTATACTGCTTTCGGGATGTGAACGCCAAAAGACTGCCGTACCAAAAGATGGGATTTGGCGCGCAGCTTTAAAGATTACGGACGGGCAGACGCTTCCTTTCAATTTTGCATGGACCACATCGGAAAATGGGGGGTATGCGTTGCAAATTTTCAACGGTACGGAAACCATTATTGTCGACGAAATTGAGATTACCAACGATTCCATTTTGATTAGGGCCCCTGTTTTTGAGGGGTATTTGGCAGGTACGTTTACCGAAACGGCAATGCAAGGGGCTTTTATCAAAGAAAGTTTGGACCGTGTGGTACCTTTTACCGCCGTATATGGCGAACCTACCCGTTTTAATGAGACCAAAGCCCATAACACGAATGTTTCCGGGATATGGGAAACCGTATTTAGCGGAGGTACGGAAGATGAATATTTGGGAAAGGGTATTTTTTCCCAGAAGGGAAATCAGGTAACCGGTACGTTCAGAACAACTACCGGCGATTACCGTTATTTGGAAGGGATGGTTAACGGCGATTCCCTAAAACTATCGGCATTCGACGGTGCACACGCCTTTTTATTTGCGGCCCGGGCCACGGATAGTACCTTGGAAGGAACCTTTTTTTCGGGAAATCATTTTCAAGAGCCTTTTTTGGCAAGGCGTAACCCACAGTTTGAACTTCCCAATGCCGATTCGCTTACCTTTTTGAAACCGGGTTATGATCGGTTCCACTTTGCCTTTCCGGATGCCAACGGTACAATAGTAAGCTTGGATGACGACCGTTTTAAAGGTAAGGTGGTATTGGTACAAATTATGGGTACTTGGTGCCCTAATTGTTTGGACGAAACCAAATTTTATGTTGACTATTTAAAACGGAACCAAGAAGAGAATCTAGAAATAGTTGGGTTGGCGTTCGAATATGCCAAGACCGAGACCGGCGCTTTTAAAAGTATTGAAAGGTTAAAGGAGCGTATTGGAGTGGAGTATCCCATTGTTTTAGCACAATATGATACTTCCGACAAGCAAAAAGCTCAGGAAAAGCTGCCTATGCTGAACCATGTACTATCCTATCCAACTACGATATTCATCGACAAAAAAGGGGAAGTCCGAAAAATACATACCGGTTTTAACGGTCCTGCAACCGGAGAAAAATATCTTGAATTTAAAAGTACTTTTGAAGCTTTTGTTCAAAATCTTTTGAACGAATAAAGGTATTACACCATTTTAACTTTGAAATGGTATTAAATAATGGTGGATTTTCCCAAGCCGATGTTTTCGTCGTTCATATTCATATCGTCATCAATATCGGTGATATGGTCGGCGATAAAGTCGCCCACATAGTTCGTTCCATATTTGCTGCTACCGAGAATATCGGGTGTTACAATTTTCTTTTTGAACGATTTTCGTACGGAAGCGATGACCGCCCGTGATTCTTCCTTCAAGCCAAAATGGGACAACAGTAGGGACGCACTGAAAATAGAAGCAACCGGATTGGCCTTGTTCAGTCCTTTTGCCTGGGGGTAAGACCCATGTACCGGTTCGAACATACAATGGTACTCTCCAATGGAAGCCGATGGAAGCAGTCCTTGCGACCCAATGATGACACTGCCCTGATCGGACAGTACATCGCCGAACATGTTACTGGTCAAAATGATATCGAATGCCGTTGGATTTAACAAGAGTTGCACCGCCGCATTATCTATATACAGGCATTCCAAGGTTACCTCCGGATAACTTTCCGATATCGTCATGACCACTTTTCGCCATAGGCGCGAGGTTTCAAGAACGTTCGCCTTGTCGACCAAAGTTACTTTCTTTCGTCTTTTTTTAGCGGCTTTAAATGCTTTGTGGGCAATTCTACTGATTTCCTTTTCGGAATACGAACATTGATCGGTGGCTAGCGTACCGTTGTTTTCCAGTTTTTTTTCGCCATAGTAAATACCTCCCGAGAGTTCCCTGTAAATCTCAAAATCGGTACCGGCCACCATTTTTTTGCTCAATGGGGAGTTTTTGATAATTTCAGGAAACATCATTACGGGCCTGACGTTCGCAAAAAGGCCAAGTTCTTTTCGGAGCTGTAATAGCCCTTGTTCAGGGCGAATACTCAACGAAGGGGAATTGTCATACTCCGGAGTACCGATAGTGCCAAAGAGCGAGGCATCGGAATCGGCACACACTTCCAAGGTTTTTTTGGGTAGTGGAGTACCGTACTTATCAATGGCAATGGCGCCAATGGGCACTTTTTCGAAGGTAAAATTATGATTGAAGGTCTCCGCGACCGCCTGTAGGCACTTCACCGACTCGGCCAGTACTTCCGGCCCAATTCCGTCACCACCCAAAAGTGCTATTTTCAATTGCATTTACAAAACACTTTCAATGTTCAGGTCCGTCGCCGTTATGATGTCATGGATATCGGTATCCAAAATTTCCTTTTTGTTGTCGGCAAACTTTAAAAATTCTTGATAGACTTCATCAAGTTGGAGCTTCGTAAGTTCGTATCCTACCAATTTTGCGCGATAGGCCAAAGCCGCCCTTCCGCTTCTTGCGGTCAGTACTATGGACGATTCGTTAACGCCTACATCGGCAGGGTCGATAATTTCGTAGGTTTCCCTGTTTTTGATGACCCCGTCCTGGTGGATTCCCGAACTATGTGCAAAGGCATTTGCACCAACGATGGCCTTATTGGGCTGTACTATCATTCCCATTTTTTGTGAGACCATCTGGCTTGTATCATAGAGCAGCTTGCTGTTGATATCGGTATCAAGCCCTAAGGTAGGGTGCTGCCTTAAGATCATCACTACTTCCTCCAAAGAGGTATTTCCGGCCCGTTCCCCGATTCCGTTAATGGTGCACTCAATTTGTCGGGCCCCGTTGGCCACACCGGCAATGGAATTTGCGGTAGCAAGTCCCAGGTCGTTATGGCAGTGGCAGGATAGCGTGGCTTTATGGATACCGGTAACGTTTTCCTTTAAGTATTTTATTTTCAATCCGTATTCTTCGGGAAGGCAATAACCGGTGGTGTCGGGGATATTCAACACTGTTGCACCCGCTTTTACCACGGCCTCGCACACTTTTGCCAAAAATACATTGTCCGTTCGTCCGGCATCTTCCGCATAAAACTCCACATCTTCCACAAAGGTTTTGGCATAACTGACCGCAGCTACGGCCCGCTCGATAATTTTATCCCTTGTGCTGTTGAACTTGTACTGAATATGTGAATCGGAAGTACCTATACCCGTATGTATTCTTGCCCTTTTTGCAGGCTTCAGGGCATCGGCGGCAACCGTTATATCATTTTGGACGGCCCTTGTCAGTCCGCAGACCGTTGCATTTTTCACCAATTTTGCAATTTCGTGGACCGAATTGAAATCACCGGGACTTGAAATGGGGAATCCCGCCTCGATGATATCAACGCCCAACTCATCCAATCGTTCGGCGATCACCAATTTCTGTTCGGCGTCTAACTTGCATCCGGGGACCTGCTCGCCGTCCCGTAAGGTGGTGTCAAAAATATCTACCTTATCTTTACTCATTATATTTGTGTAGTTTAGGTACCCTCTACGAATATAGCGCGACGGGTTGGACCCACCGAAATTACGAAAAAATAGTTACAACGTTAAATTGGTTTGGTCGCAATTTAATAATTTGAATTTCAAGTTTTTAACTGTTATTTATTACGATGACAACTGTACATAAAGATGCCCTTTTCGTGTTGGTAAAGTCCTTGTCCAAGTCTGAGAAGCGGCAATTTAAACTATACGTCGGCAGGCTGGGGGTAAATACCGATGCTAAATTTTTAGCGCTTTTTAATTTGCTCGATAAAATTAAGAAGTACGACGAAAAAAGTATTTTGGACAGTGGGATCGTAAAAAAAACCCAGCTCTCCAATTTAAAGGCACACCTTTACAAGCAAATCCTGGTCAGTCTTCGGCTCAATCCCGGGAATCAGAATATTCGTGTCCAGATTCGCGAGCAACTGGATTTTGCGACCATATTGTACCAAAAAGGACTGTACAAACAGAGTTTAAAGTTGTTGGACAAGGCGAAGGCCATTGCAATCGAAAATGAAGAGAAAAACATTGCCTATGAAATTGTAGAGCTGGAGAAAATTATTGAAACCCAATACATTACCCGAAGTATCCCGGACAGGGCAAACGAGCTTGCCGTACAGGCCAAGAACCTTTCTGCCATGAACGTGATGACAAGTAAGTTGTCCAACTTGTCCTTGCAGCTGTATGGTATCATGCTAAAGATCGGTTATGTCCAAAGTGACGCCGATTTTAAAAGGATAAAGCATTACTTTGAGGAACACTTGCCAAAATATGATCTAAAAGAACTCGGTTTTCGGGAGAAATTATGGTTGTACAAGGCGCACCTCTGGTACAGTTTTTTAATTCAGGATTTTGTGTCGTCGTATAAGTACGCCAGCAAATGGGTGGACCTTTTTTATGAGCAAAAGGAACAAATATTTCTAAATCCCGTCTTTTTTCTAAAGGGCAACCATTACCTTTTAGAATCGTTGTTCTATGTAAAATACAGTTCGCAGTTCCGACAAACATTGGAAAAATTAGAATCCGTTGTAGCCGGAAAGGACTTTCCCAAAAATGATAATATTACATCATTGGCCTTTCTATATCTCAATGCCAACAAATTGAATTTACACTTTCTGGAGGGCACCTTCCACAAAGGCCTTTATTTGGTGAAGATTGTCGAATTTGGAATAAACAAGCATAAAGATCGCATTGATGCGCATCATATTATGGTGCTGTATTATAAAATTGCATGCCTGTATTTTGGGGATGGCGATCATAAGAATTGTATTGTCTATCTGAACAAGATCATCAACAACCGGAACTTAAAAATGCGGGAAGATCTGATGTGTTTTGCCCGCGTATTGAGCTTGTTTGCGCATTACGAAGCAGGAATGGACTATCATTTGGAGGTACAATTGAAGAGTACCTACAAATTTTTATTAAAAATGAACGATCTGCATGAGGTCCAAAAAGAAATGATCAAGTTTTTACGGAATCTTGGAAATATTTATCCGCACGAGTTGCAGGATGCCTTTCAAGAACTGCATGCCCGATTGAAGCTCTACGAAAACGATCCTTATGAAAAAAGGGCCTTTTTGTATCTGGATATCATTTCATGGCTCGAAAGTCATCTCGAAAACAAACCGGTGGCACAGATCATCAGGGAAAAGGCAATGGCCTATACACGTTGACCTTTGAAGGTATTTACGCCCCATACCCGAAATTTTATCGAGCTCGGTCTGGTCATGCTATTAATGGGTACCTCCGGGCCTTTCGGAAAGTATATTACCCTTCCGGCACCACTGACCATAGCCATCCGTTCCATTCTGGCACTGGTATTTTTATATGCTTATTGCAGGTTCAAGGGCATTTCGTTTCGCCTTAGAAAAGCGGATATGGCTCCCATTTTCCTTTCCGGGCTGTTAATGGGCGTTCATTGGATCACCTATTTTGAGGCCTTGCAACTCTCCAATGTAGCCATTGGTATGCTGGCCTTATTTACCTATCCGGTGTTCACGGCCTTTTTGGAACCGGTTTTTTTAAAAACCCGTTTTCAAAAAATACATTTGTTCTTGGGGGCTTTGGTATTGAGCGGTGTTTATCTGTTGGCACCCGATATCGATTTTGGGAATTCGCATACCGTGGCGATAGCGTTCGGACTTTTTTCAGCGGTATGCTACGCTTTAAGGAATTTGATCGTTAAAACTAAAGTCGGTAACTACCAGGGGTCGGTTTTAATGAGTTATCAGCTGTTATTGGTTTCGGTTTTATTGATTCCCACTTTTTTTATTTACGACCTAACCGAGGTGCCAGGGCAATGGACAGGGTTATTGGGAGTTGCCTTGGTGACTACGGCCTTGGGCCATACGCTATTGATCAATACATTTAAACACTTCTCGGTGACCACGATAAGTATCATTAGCAGTGTACAACCCATATACGGGATAGTAATCGGAGCTTTGTTCCTTTCCGAAATACCATCTTGGCCCACGATTATCGGAGGTGTGTTGATTTTGGCATCCGTAGTCATCGAAAGTGTTCGCGCGTATCGCCGTTAAGTTGGAAGCGGTGTCGGTTATTGTTCCGGTGTTTTCGGGGAGGTATCCATATTCAGTTCCTGTACCAATCCTTGTCCCAACTTTTGAAATTCGTTCCGTTTTGCCATCGCCCGTACTTTTTCCGGGTCGAACCTTCCATTAAAATAGAGGAAAGAGCCTTTGGTAGCATTGTTATTATAAATCAATATTTCACGAACGGTATTGCCTTTTTCCCGAACTGATACCACGTTTCTTTTTAAGGCATCGTTTTTACGATACACTTCTATAAAATTGTTCCCTGTGATCGTATTCATCTGTTGGTTGAGAAAAGAAGTGCGTTCTGCGGTAGCACTGGGAAACTGCATGTAACGCAAATCCTTTGTAGTACCTATCATTTGTTCCATTTCGGGAGAAATAGTGCTTAAAAGACTAAGCATAAAACGGGGTACACGTACTGCGGTTACCTGATCGTCGTTTTTATGCGCATTGTAAAACCGATCAATGGAATTGTAACTTCCGCAGGAGGCGAATACGGACAGGGCAAGTATTACCAGGTTTTTTCGAATCATAAACAACTTGTTGTTAAGGGCTTATATCATTTCAAAGTTAAAATGGCATTAAATGTAATCAAATTATACACACGCATCCCAAATGGGATCTTTGGGAGGGGCGGCCTGAATGGAAATGGGCTCTTTTTTGACCGGATGTATAAAGGAAAGGCTTCTGGCATGCAAGTGAATGCTGCCGTCCTTATTACTGCGGGGAAATCCATATTTGAGGTCTCCCTTTATAGGGCAGCCTATGGCGGATAGCTGTACCCGAATTTGATGGTGCCTACCGGTCTTTAAGGCTACTTCCAGTAAAAAATGGGTATCCAATGTACTGCGGAGCATATAGGAGAGTATGGCCTTTTTACTTTCGGGAACTTCTTTGGGGTACGCGTACGATTTGTTCTGTTTCGTATTTCGTTTCAGCCAATGCGTTAGCGTAGCTTCGTGTTTTTCCGGTGCTTGGCGTACAACGGCCCAATAGGTTTTTTCCGCGGCCTTTTCGGCAAATAGTTTGTTTAAACGGGGGAGGGCTTTTGAAGTTTTTGCAAAAACCACAATGCCCGTAGTGGGGCGGTCCAAGCGGTGGGCAACGCCCAAATACACATTTCCAGGTTTGTTGTATTTCCGTTTTAAGTAGCCTTTGGTAACCTCGCTCAAAGGGGTATCGCCGGTTTTGTCGCCCTGTACGATATCGCCCGCTCGTTTGTTTATGGCAATCAGATGGTTGTCCTCGTAGAGTACTTGCAAGTTCGAAATTGTAGACCGCAGTTTAGATGCCATCAAACCACAATTTTTTTACCGCTCAGGGAAAGGGCCAATAACAATAGCACCCCAAGGGTAACGGACACGTCGGCCATATTAAAAATACCGGTTTTTAAAAACCCCAAACGTATCTGAAAAAAATCGGTTACCGAGCCATAGGCAATACGGTCGATCAGGTTTCCGATGCCGCCACCGATCACAAAAGAAAAGGCGGTACCGTCCCAAAGGGTTAAGGTTTTTTTTAACAAAACTCGGAACAATAGCACGAAAAGTATTAGCACGGGAATCAGTTGCAACACGATTATTTTTACCCAAGGCGAAAAATCATCCCCAAAACCGAGCATTGCACCAGTGTTCTCCACATTTGTCAATATAAAATGATCGGGCACAATTTCAATATACTCCCCAAAGTCGACCTTTTTGCGTACCACATCTTTGGAAACTTGATCACAACCTATGTTCAATAGCACCAACAAAACGATACCGATCTGCTTCAACCTTCGGCCCTTTTTCATAGCGCTTTTTTTAATATTGTTCGTCGTCACTAGGGAAACTTTTTGTTTTAACGTCCGTCACATATTGGGAGATGGCATTTCCCATATCCTCGTATAAATTCATATACCGCCTTAAAAACCGCGGATTGAACTCATGTGTCATACCCAGCAGATCGTGAATGACCAGTACTTGGCCGTCTGCATGTTTACCTCCGCCGATACCGATGGTAGGTATCGAAAGTTTTTCACTGACTTTTTGCGTAAGCGAGGCCGGTATTTTTTCCAAAACGATACCAAAACATCCTATTTTCTCCAACAACTTGGCGTCTGATATCAATTTTTCAGCTTCGCTTTCCTCCTTGGCCCGAACGGTGTATGTACCGAACTTATAAATTGACTGCGGTGTAAGCCCCAAGTGACCCATTACGGGAATGCCCGCATTTAGGATACGTTTTACCGATTCCTTTATTTCCTCACCGCCCTCAAGCTTAACGGCATGTGCACCGCTTTCCTTCATGATCCGTATGGCCGAACGCAAGGCCTCCTTGGGATCACTTTGATAACTTCCAAAGGGAATATCGACAACGACCAAAGCACGTTCTACCGCTCGAATGACCGAAGTGGCGTGATAGATCATCTGATCCAAGGTAATGGGTAAGGTGGTTTCGTGCCCCGCCATAACGTTACTGGCCGAATCACCGACCAGAATGATGTCTACTTTGGCGGAATCCACGATTTTTGCCATCGAATAATCATAAGCGGTAAGCATGGAGATTTTCTCCCCATTCTTCTTCATTTCTACCAATGATTTTACGGTGACCCGTTTGTACTCTTTTTTTGCAGTGGACATTAGTATTTGTTTTTGTGCGGATAAAAGTACACAATGGACACGTCTTTCGTTTCCTTTTGGCCCTGATTTTCGTAATTCCTCTTTTTTTTGATGTTGCTAAAGAGGAGTTGACACAATTTCTTTTTCGACTGGTCAAACAAGATGGACAATGGAAATTCGGGTATGGAAATGGTGCGAGGGGCAAATAGGACTATGGAAATTTTCCTGTTTCGATTGGGGAGGGTTAGTTTCGGAAAAAAGCGTAAAACAAAAGTGTCGTTTAACCCAAAACGTTCGGATGTAACGGATAAGTTCTATTTTAGCGTAACAAATATATGTTCCATGGTTTTTAAGTTAAGGGTAATACGGGTATTGCTGGTGTGTTTTTTCAGTTTGGTTTCCTCGGTGACGATGTCGCAAGAATCAGAAGCTTTGGAGGGACGCTGGAATTTAACCATTCAAAAGGATGGGGAAGAACTGCCTTCCTGGTTGGAAATTACCCACTCAGGGAACCATACCCTTGTAGGTAGGTTTGTGTACGCTTTTGGGAGCGCACGACCGATTTCGGAGATATCCTATGAAAAGACGACATTTCGATTTGAGATACCACCACAATGGGAACCGGGCGGATCCAACATGATCTTTGAAGGGGACTTGGTCGGGGATGCGCTGAACGGTACTATGGTGTATACCGATGGAAAGCGCTATGATTGGACAGCGGTAAAGGCGCCTAAACTAAAGTACCGCGCAGCTCCGAACTGGGGGGGCACGGTCGCTCTTTTTGATGGCGAAAGCTTGAACGGATGGCATGCCGAAGGTGAGAACCAATGGATTGTTGAAGAGGGGATTTTAAAAAGCCCTGCGTCCGGTTCCAACCTTGTTTCCGACCGGAAGTTTAGCGATTTTAAATTGAAAGCGGAATTCCGATATCCGGAAGACAGCAATAGCGGACTTTATCTGCGTGGTAGATATGAAGTACAGATCGCCGACAATTATGGTAAGGAAGCGTCCAGTGTTTACTTTGGAGGAGTTTATGGGTTTTTAACGCCGAACGAAATGGTCGCGAAAAAGGCGGGAGAATGGCAGACCTTTGAGATTACCCTTATCGGTCGCCGGGTTACCGTAATCGCAAATGGGACCACCATTATCAACGACCAAAATATCCCAGGGATGACCGGTGGGGCCTTGGATAACAAAGAAGCGCAACCGGGCCCGATATTCATACAAGGAGACCATGGACCCATCGATTTTCGTAAAATAGAGATTACACCTATTGTAGAATAGGGGCCTCATGGCGAGCTGGCATATCATATAAAATTGTATTTTCTTCATCGCACAACCTCTTGGTTTGGTTGCGACCAAATAGGGTTGCTATGAACCATGAACCTTTCACAGCTGCCCTCGCCAAGCTCAACTTCTCATACTTAGCATAAGAAAGAAACCGGTTGCGACATTCTTCTTCGTTAGGTAGTAGCGTCGTTATGGCCCGATACTCTTTTAAAAATCACCCTAAAGATAACCGGGAATGACATCCTGTCAGTTTTCATGTCTTGGCATATTGTTTGTCATTTAACGAGTGAATCGCAAAAAAAGAGGCGCTAACATTTAAAATAAATAACATGAGTAAAATAATAGGTATAGATTTGGGAACCACCAACTCCTGCGTTTCGGTAATGGAAGGAAACGAACCTGTGGTGATTCCAAATGCAGAAGGAAAGCGGACCACTCCATCGGTTATCGCTTTTGTTGAAGGAGGAGAAATCAAAGTTGGTGACCCGGCCAAAAGACAGGCGGTGACCAACCCTAGCAAAACGATATATTCCATTAAACGATTTATGGGGAATAAGTACTCCGAATCCGATAAGGAAGCAAAAAGGGTACCCTACAATGTGGTAAAAGGCGACAACGATACGCCCAGAGTAGATATTGATGGACGTTTGTATACCCCTCAAGAATTATCGGCGATGATTCTTCAAAAAATGAAGAAGACCGCTGAGGATTACCTGGGACAAGATGTGACAAGGGCCGTAATTACGGTTCCTGCCTATTTTAACGATGCCCAACGGCAGGCGACTAAAGAGGCGGGCGAAATTGCGGGACTTACGGTAGAACGGATTATAAACGAGCCTACTGCGGCATCTTTGGCGTACGGACTCGATAAAAAGACCGTAGACCAAAAAATAGTAGTATTCGATTTTGGTGGTGGTACGCACGATGTATCCATTTTGGAATTGGGAGATGGAGTTTTTGAAGTACTGTCTACCGATGGGGATACGCATTTAGGTGGTGACGACGTGGACCAAAAGATTATCGATTGGTTGGCCGAGGAATTTAAAAATGATGAAAGTATCGACCTGAGGGACGATGCCATGGCGCTGCAACGGTTGCGGGAAGCTGCTGAAAAAGCAAAGATCGAACTGTCTTCCTCTGCACAGACCGAAATAAACCTTCCTTATGTTACCGCTACCGCTACAGGACCTAAGCACTTGGTGCGTACCCTTACCAAAGCAAAATTCGAACAATTGATCGAAGATTTGGTGAAGCGTACCATCGAGCCATGTCAGACCGCCTTAAAAGCGGCAGGACTTTCCAAAAGCGATATCGACGAAATCATTTTGGTAGGGGGCTCTACAAGGATACCTGCAGTGCAAGAGGCCGTTGAAAAGTTTTTCGGTAAAAAACCTTCAAAAGGGGTAAACCCGGACGAAGTGGTCGCCGTAGGTGCAGCCATTCAGGGAGGGGTACTTACCGGTGATGTAAAGGACGTATTGTTATTGGATGTGACACCGCTATCCTTGGGTATTGAAACCATGGGCAACGTTTTTACAAAGTTGATCGAGGCCAACACCACTATCCCGACCAAAAAGTCGCAAGTGTTTTCCACCGCGGCGGACAATCAGCCATCGGTAGAAATACATGTATTACAGGGTGAGCGGGCAATGGCCGCCGACAATAAGACCATAGGGCGTTTTCACTTGGACGGTATTCCACCGGCACAGCGTGGTACACCTCAAATTGAAGTTACTTTCGATATCGATGCCAACGGAATTATTAAAGTTTCGGCAACCGATAAGGCGACCAATAAGTCACAAGATATCCGTATCGAGGCTTCCTCTGGTTTGACCGAAGAGGAAATCCAAAAAATGAAAGCGGAGGCGGAAGCCAATGCCGAAGCGGATAAGAACGCAAAGGAAACTGCCGATAAGTTGAACGAGGCCGATGGAATGATCTTCCAGACCGAAAAGCAGTTAAAGGAGTTTGGCGATAAGCTTTCCGATGATAAAAAGCAACCGATAGAAGCTGCTTTGGAAGAACTCAAAAAAGCTTACGAAACCAAAGACTTGGCCGTGATTACCCCTGCTTTGGATAAAATTAACGAAGCCTGGAAAGTAGCTTCCGAAGAAATGTACAAGGCACAGGCCGAGGCACAACAGGCCGGAGGAGCTGCTCCAGAAGCCGACGCAGCTGCGGGTACATCCGAGGAAGCAGAAGGCGATAACGTTGAAGACGTTGATTTTGAAGAGGTAAAGTAACGTGAACATAGTGTTTTCTTCATATAAAAAAAGGGACGGTGCAAACCGTCCCTTTTATCTTTGGTACTAATTTTGTTCTGGTTAATGGAATAAAAGTAATTTTACGGTATGATAAGAAATTACATTTCAACCTTGTTATTGTGCTCCACCTTTGTCACGGTAACACTTCGATCGCAAGAAATTAAACTATTTACCACGGCCGATTTCGATTTGAAAGGAGCGGTCAAAAAGAGCTTGGTCAGTACCGACTACGGTAAGGAAGAGTATAAATTTGATGCCAAGGGGCGCTTGACCAAATCCGTGACCCGCTATAACGAAGCCGACTACACCATAACGTACTATACCTATGGAAATGGACGGCTTACGGAAAAACGCTTTGAGAACTATAGGGGCGGTAACTTTGACAAGGCAACCAGTATCGCCAATTTATACACCTTTGATTCGCTACAAACACTTAAGATTACGGAGAAGATCATTTCATATGATCAGGATTTTTTAGATCAATACCAATACTGGCACGACGACAGTGGACGGCTCACCAAGATCGTTCGAACAAACGAAGAGGGAATTGACGAAACAACCGTCAGCTACACCAAATATAGAAACGAAAGTACCGTCAGTTACCGTTTAAACGGAGTACTTCAAAAATCCATCCGTACCTCAACACGCAAAAACAAGCTCGGAGGTCGGGAACGCATTGTACTCACCAAAAAATTTCTGAACGGAGACCCCCACAAGGCACAAGAAACTACTTTCAACGAAAAAGAGCAAGTATTCTTAAAAACGGATTTTATTTTTGATACCGATGCAGGACAGTTTACACCCGAAAGGACTACCAACTATCGTTACGATGCCGATGGATGTTTGTCGGGGGAAACCGTAAAAACTGGCGAAAATGAGGAAGTACGGGAATATGTATATCAATTTGATGATGCCGACCCTAAAAATTGGGTAAAACAAATTGTCACACCTGAAAATAGCTATACCACACGGGCGATCGATTATTATCCCATAGCGGAAACATCGGAAGAAAAATAGGCTAAAAAATACAGAAGTTGGATTGTTACCACTGAAAGGGCGACATATCGGCATAGACACGGAAATACCGGATACCTACGTCAAAACAGTTGACGAATCACGCTTTTTTTGACCTCATGTACCCCGTCAAAAACTAGTGCTTTGGCCTTTCCCAAAAACAATCGTTCGATTTGTACAGTGGCTTCCGTCCTTCTTTCTTCGGTCAAATAAGGGTCCTTGTTCCCGACAACGGTGATGATTTCGGTCTTGTTTTCCATTAAAAATGAAAAACTGGACGGTTGAAGTTCTTTTGGTATCCCGCCAGCGTAAAGTATCAGTTTATCACATTTTATTTTTCGATGTGCCACCCATCGCGTTGCAATGGAAACGCCCTGGGAATATCCAAAAACAATTAATTTTTTGGTAGATGGAATGTTCTCTTTTTCCAAAACAGCATCCAAATAGGCGTAGAGGTTGCCGGTTTCCAGTACGGTTTCCTCTTTGGTGAGCCAACTGGCGCCAACATGGCGATAGGTATTGTCGAGATAATATTTGGACGGAGCCTGCGGAGCGATAACATAATGTTCGTCCGTAGGGAGTTCATCAAAGTATTTTAAAAAATACCGGCTAAGATAACCGATACCATGTAGCACGATCCAAACATATTCCGTGTCGTCGGTCAATTCGTTCAGGGTGGAGTAGGTGTTGACCGTATTATATTGTACTTGATTTTTTTTGGGCTTCATCAGGGCTATGCAAGGTTAAGAACAAGATTTTCAGGAATGGCGATATGTGGATAATGGGATTTAAAACTACTGAGCATTTTGGCGTACGGAAGGTCGTCAAAACAACCATATTCCTCCAAATACTCCATAAAAACGTCACCATCGGCGGTGAACTGTTGAAAAACGGCATCCTTTATTCCATCGAACTCCAACACCGGAACTCCTAATTTATGGCATAGCGCACTGTTGAAAGCGGAGGTAAGTTTGAACCAACGATTGTTTAAAAAAACTTCGGTACAACCATGGAATACCAGCACATCCGTATTTAATATCTTTATGATCTTATCCATTGCAATATGATTTTTCACATTACCAAAATGCAGTCGGGCCGGAATGTTCACCGCTCTTAACAGGGCACACAAAAGAATCGCTTTTTCTATACAATACGCCCGCTTTCGATTTAGAAGGTTGCTTGCCCGGAGCGTTTGTGGACGTAGGTCCAAATGGTAGGGGTCATAGGGGTAATGATCCCGCACATGATTGAACAGGGCGATACACTTTTTAGTATCGGAAACTTGGCCGGAAACGATGTCGTTCGCACGGTCCTGAAGTTCCGTTTGATCATGGTCTATAAAATAGGTCGTTCTTAGGTACGCGTCGTTCATGATTTTTCAAGATTGAACCAGTTTGTAACAATGGGCCAAAGCTGCTCTTGATGCCGTTGTCTAAAAAAATCGTTGTGGCCAATTTTAGAAAGTCCAAAGGTTTTTGGGACTAAATGCATCCGTTCTACCTTGGCGTTCCTATAAACCTCATTGGCGAGTACGTCGACCGATTTTTTTGGGGCGAAGGTATCATCATCAATACTGAGCATTAACATAGGCCCTTCAATTTTAGGATAGTAATTTTCTCCGTACCGTTTCGCCAAGTCCAGCATGGAGCGTTTTCGCAGTAGCATGATACCCCAATCACGGGCCACTTGTTTTGGTAAAGCTTCGCCAAGCCCGAACCAAGGACTGGGGAAGTAGCCCATCACCATGGTCAATACGGGCATTAAAAAACCGAAACCGACCAAAATAACCAGTTGCATTTTTCCAGGAAAGTTCCGGAAGTATCCAAACTGGGAGGCCACGGTCAAAAAACGATCGTAGTGCAAATATGCATCCCCAAGGCCTAAACTATTGCCACCAAAACTATGGCCGATATGCAACATGTTGTTTTCTGGACATGCGTTCTTTGCATGTTCGGTAACCGCCTTAAAATCTTGCTGTGCCCATTCCTTGTAGGAAGCTTCCAGTTTGGCAATTGCCCCTTTTTTGGAAAAGGCGATACCGCGATAATCGAAGGTATACACTCGGCAACCTTGCTCCGAGAGCCATTTGGCAAATTTGAAGAAAAAACGTTGGGGCAACCCTACGCCGCCCGAGATGACAACAGTATTGCCAGAGGCATTTTTAGCTTTGAACATATGTGCGGTGATGGGGAACCCATCGGAGGTAATAACGGTTTCTTTATTCATTTTTTAACGGTTTGCGTATCAAAAAAATCCAATAAGAGCTTGAAATAAGCTTCACGGTGTTCGGATTTTGGTATTTGGGCGTGTTTGGCCCCTTTAAAAATGACCAATTCACTGGGAACGGAAGCGGCATCCTTAAATTTTGGGCCGGCATCGTTACGGATAACGGCATCATTTTCAAGATAGATCAAAAGCAATTTTTTAAGCCCTTTCGCTTCCTTGATCCGGTCGATCATTTTGATCCGTTTCCGATACTTGGGCATAAAAAAGTAAATACAGCGCAGCGCGTAGTAGGCGATAGGGTAGTGGATCCAAAAATCTTCAAGGGTGTTGGCGGCACTCTCTATTATAGCAAAATCGAATACCTGTTCTTCTGCAAATGCAATGGTCGCAAACTGTCCGCCCATAGAAATACCGTGGTATCCGATCGGCAGATCGGGATATCTTTTTTTTGCTTCTTTCCCTGCAGCGATAACATCTTCAAAATAATCGAAGTTTCCCACGGGACTTTCCCCAAAACCGTTCAGGTCGAACAACAGTACATGATATCCATGATTGCGGAGCACATCCGTATATCCATTTTTTAAAAAGTAGCCTTTGGCCTCTTTTCCCATAGGATGTCCCATTACGATAATTCCCTTCAAAACCGTCGTACGGCTTTCCGCGAAAAGCCCTTTCACAGATACGCCGGAACGGCTTGAAAACGAAATGGACTCCCATTCCTGAAGCTGTTTCTCCGACAAAGGGTTGCGCCAAGTGACCATATACTTCGCAAAAAAAGGTTTCTTTAAAAGGGTGTAAATAATTTGCATTCAGGGTAAGATAATGTTGGACATACGCGTAATGGCATTTTGAAGATACTTGGGATTCCGATATACCCGCATCAAAAGAATGCCCCCTTCAATGTCCTGAACGATTTGTTCGGCCAAATAGCGTGACTTTTCTTTAGAATGGCTGTCCTGTAAAAGTCGCTCCAGGCCGGTAATAAAGTTTTGAAAAAAGGAACGGATCTCCTCAAAATACTTGGGGTTCGAATGGGCCGATTCCAATGCGGTGTTGGCCATAACGCAACCTCCGTCATTGTCGAGAAACAGTTTATGGATCAGCAGGCGGATACCGGATAGTTTTTGCCCGATGTCCAATTCTGGATTGTCGACCACCTTGTTCATGTTATAGGTCATGTAACTGTTGACCATGGCAAGAACTTCCTGTATCAGCGCCTCTTTGTTCTCAAAATAATAATAGAAGTGGGACTTTTGAATATTGCATTGCTTTGCAAGGTCGCTCATGCTACTGTTCGCAATACCTTTTTGCCGTATCGTTTCGATAACGCTTTGCAATACTTGTTCTTTAGAGGTTTTTATTGTCGGCATTTTACTGAACGTTCGTTAAAATAAAACAAATATAGGTTTTTTTATGACTTTGAACCAACTAAGGTTCCTGTTCATTCCGTTACATAAAAAATAAGGATTATCAGCGAAGTTGTCGTCTTCCTGTAAATCCTAGCTTTCTATTGGTCTTAAGAGGTGCTTGGCAACTGCCTTGTGCATTTTCCAATACCCATAAGGTATTTTGCCTATTCTAGGGATTATCACAGCGTCGATTTGCAGCAATTCTATCGGTAAATAAGAAAATTACGGACAAAAGAGGAACCGAAGACGCGTTCATTGTCTAATTTTGTAAAAAACCAAGGAATGGAAGATGTAAAACAGAAAATACTGAAGGTATGCAACGAGGCAACCAAAAACACCTTGATGGAAACGCTTCAGATAGAGTATATCGATGTCGGCGAGAACTATTTGGTTGGTAAAATGCCGGTAAATTCAAAAGTACATCAACCCGATGGTGTTTTGCACGGAGGAGCCTCCGTAGCTCTAGCCGAAAGTATCGGAAGTACGGCCTCTTATATTTTCTTGGACGGACAGAATTTTTTTGTTCGGGGTATCGAAATTGCGGCCAATCACGTAAAAAGCATCCGATCGGGCGAGGTATTTGCCCGTGCGACAATCGTACACAAAGGGCGCACCACTCAATTATGGGATATCAAAATAACGGACTCCGAAAATAATTTGATTTCGTCCTGTAAGCTGACCACCATGTCCCTTCCAAAAAAATAGTATGCTCTTGGATGTCATAGGTGCAGTTATCGCCCAAATGGATGGAAATCTTCCTTTTGTCGCTTTTAGAAAGCCGGGCAAACGGACCGTTAAGGTATTTTTGCAGGAAAATGATGCACTCCATCATGTGAATGACTTTACCGAGACCGGATTTGTTTTTGCACCTTTTGACGAGCAGGAACCCTCACTTTTGTTAAAGGGCGATAGGATACTCTCGGGTATTTTTGGCGAAGTACAAAACCTTCATGGCGATGAAACCGGTTCCTTTGTCCAAACCGATGAAAATCGTAAAGCCCATATAAAATTGGTCAACAAGGGCGTTCAACGAATCGGGGATTCGGAACTTGAAAAGGTGGTACTCTCCCGACGTTTACGGGTGCCGAATACAAAAACGGCGATACAGCTTTTCCGAACCTTGTTGCACACCTATACTGAAGCGTATTGTTATCTGTGGTTTCATCCCGAAGTCGGCTGTTGGTTGGGTGCGACACCAGAAATTCTTATTCGTACGGAAAACAAACGGTTCACCACCATGTCACTTGCTGGAACGCTTCCTTTCGTAGCGGGTACGCTACCAAAATGGGGGGATAAGGAAAAAAAGGAGCAGCGTTTGGTCACCGAATACATCAAAAATGTCCTAAAGGATAAGGCCAAGGCTTTACGTGTTTCCCCAGCGGCCAATTTTAGGGCGGGAACGCTATGGCATTTGCGTACCAAAATTGAAGGCCAGATGCAGACCGACCTGAAAAGTTTCATCACCGCGCTTCATCCGACACCCGCGGTCTGCGGTTTGCCCGTTTCAGGGGCAAAGACCTTCATTTTGGACAATGAGGATTATCCACGCAGCTTTTATACCGGATTTTTGGGCGAATTGAACATCAAGGAAAAACTGTCCCGGCCCGCTGTTGCAAAGCGAAGAAATACCGAATTAAAAGCGTATGATGGAATACGCTCCCGTACGGAGCTGTTCGTAAACCTTCGATGTATGCAGTGGCATGACGATCATATGTATATATATGTGGGAGGAGGCATAACCGCAGCCTCCGATGCGGAAAAGGAGTGGGAGGAAACCGTGCATAAAAGCAAGACCATGCTCAGGGTGCTTTTGGGCAAATAGTTTTATGTTTTGCATTGGGTAGCAAGCGTATTGCTTTGTATTTTTGTGACAATGATATATCCCAGTATTCCTTCGGCCCAGACCATTGTCCAACATTGTAAGGAAAGGGGCATCAAAAATATCGTAATCTCTCCAGGTTCCCGCAATGCCCCGCTAACCATTGGGTTCTCCGAAAATCCTTTTTTTAGCTGTTTTAGTATCGTCGATGAACGATGTGCCGCGTTTTTTGCGTTGGGTATCGCACAGCAGACCAGAGAACCGGTCGTCATTTGTTGTACCTCGGGAAGTGCCCTACTGAACTACTATCCGGCAATAGCGGAGGCGTTTTACAGTCAAATTCCCTTAGTGGTCATTTCTGCCGACAGACCTCCCTATAAAATAGATGTCGGTGATGGACAGACCATACGACAGGATGATGTTTTCCTAAGACACATCGGATATTCCACACATTTGAAACAAGATGTGATCCATGCCACCGATCGGTTAAGGACTTATGTTCCGGATTGGTTGGAAGGGGATGCTATCGATGTGCTGCAAACAACGGTCCAGCGCAAAAACGACCAAGCGCTGAACAATGCGCTGCATGTTGCCATGTCGTCCCAACTTCCGGTACATATCAACGTTCCCTTTGAAGAGCCGTTATACGATAAAGTACAAACGCCTTCCGTTGTGGTAGACGGTCATCCCATACCGGATGCCGCACCTCGCATAGCAAAGGATAAACTTCGCGAATATGCCGAGCGATGGAACGCTACCGACCGAAAGTTGATATTGGTCGGGGTCAACTACCCGGATACAATTTCGCAAGAGTGTTTAGATACTTGGGCGAACGATCCATCGATACTGGTACTTACCGAAACGACTTCGAACCTTCATCATCCTAATTTCTTCCCAAGTATCGATAGCTTACTGGCGCCTTTGGAAAAAATCGACGACACCGAAGAATGGTTTTCGCGTTTACGCCCAAAAATACTGCTCACCTTTGGCGGCTTGATCGTTTCCAAAAAAATAAAGGCCTTTTTACGCGGACACCGCCCCGAGGAGCATTGGCATATCGACCCTATAAAAGCGTACGACACCTTTTTTAGTCTTTCCCAGCATTTTAAAATTACCCCGAATCTGTTTTTCGACACATTCTTGAAGTACACAAAACCGGTCCAAAGCGATTATTTTCCGTTTTGGAATTCGATTCGAAAAGGCTTCGAAATGCGACGGGACAGTTACTTAAAACAAATCCACTTTAGCGACATGCTCGCTTTTGGACATATTTTAAAAGCCATTCCCGAGGGATATCAGTTGCAATTGGCCAACAGTTCCACCGTGCGTTATGCGCAGTTGTTCGCATTGAACCCTTCGATAACCGTTTTTTGTAATAGGGGAACCAGTGGTATCGACGGCAGCACCTCTACGGCCATAGGCGCGGCCTTATATCATAGTTCACCGACCGTATTCCTTACCGGGGACCTCAGTTTCTTTTATGACAGTAACGGACTTTGGAACGAGTACATTCGTGATGACTTCAGAATAGTGCTGTTCAACAACAGTGGGGGCGGTATTTTTAGAATTCTCCCCGGAAAGGAGCAAAGCGAAAATTTTGAACGTTTTTTTGAGACGAAACACAACTTAACTGCCGGCAATCTCTGTGAAATGTTTGGTTTCGAACATATCGGGGTTGCCGATGAGGAAAGCCTTGTAAAGGCCACGAAATCCTTTTTTGAACAAGGTAAGGCTCCAAAGTTGCTCGAGATAAGTACACCAAGATTATTGAATGATAAAATTTTGCTCACATACTTCGATTTTATATCTTCGGTTTTTATAAACCATTAACATTATTATAAACAAGTAATTATGAGTAAAAGAGATGATTTGATCAAAGTGTATGCAGCAGACGTGAAAGATAAGTTGGGCGAGACTCCCGATATGGATCTTTTGACCAAGGTAACCGTTGGTCTAGGACCTGCTATCTATAACTTGGATGCTTCCAAGGTTTCCGGTTCCGATGACAAAGAGTTGGAAACGGTAAAAAACAATTATCTTATCAAAAAATTAGGTTTGAAGGATAGCCCGGAACTTATGGCCGCTATCAAGAGCGTTGTTGAAAAGTATGGATCCTCAAACAGAAACAAACACCGTGCGGTAATTTATTATATGCTTTGCAAGCATTTTAAAAAAGCGTCGGTATACGACAAATAAAATACCGTCTTATCAGTATTGGCCACTCAACTCGAGTGGCTTTTTTTGTTTGTGCGGTTTTAATCGGAACGGCATTTTCCGGTAGGTAGTTATGCCACCGTTTTCTAATGGTTATTTTTGCAGTATGATCGAACTTGGAAATTATAATACCCTAAAAATTGATAGGGACACCAGTGTAGGGCTTTTTTTAACCAGCGATACCGGGGTAGAAATACTGTTGCCCAACAAATATGTTCCAAAAACGTACGAAATAGGCGATATGCTCAAGGTGTTCTGTTATTTGGACCACGAGGAACGTCCCGTAGCGACCAGTCTGGAGCCGTTTGTGAAACGTAATGCATTTGGGTTTTTACAGGTAGCGGAAGTCAACAAGATCGGGGCGTTTATGGACTGGGGGCTTGAAAAACATTTATTGGTTCCCTTTCGCGAACAGCGTGACGCCATGAAAGAGGGTCAATGGTATGTAGTATACTGCTATTTGGACGAGCAATCGTTTCGTTTGGTGGCCTCCAATAAAATAGACCGCTTTTTACAAAAAGAAGAAATTTCGGTATCCGTAGGTCAAGAAGTAGACCTTCTTGTATCGCGCCGCACAGAGCTGGGGTGGGAGGTCATTATAAATGACAGGCACAAGGGGCTCGTTTTTTTAAGTGATGTTTTTCAACGGATAGGGGTAGGGAATAGCATAAAGGGCTATGTTAAAAACATCAGGCCCGATGGTAAAATAGATGTAACGCTACAACCGATCGGCAACAAGGCGTTGGAGCCGGCCGCAGAAAAAATCTATCGCATGCTGGTAGATCATGGTGGGTTTTTGCCTTTCCACGACAAATCAGACCCCAAAACGATTGCCGCAACTTTTGAGATGAGCAAGAAAATGTTTAAAAAAGGAATCGGTACCCTATACAAGGAAAAGAAAATAACCTTGGGGGAGGACGGTATTCGTACTCTGGAAAAGTAAAGCTTAAAATAATGTATATCAGTGAAGTATATTACTTTAACATCGGTTTTTTATCCCTTTACCACTAAAAATTCTATTTTTGCAACAAATGGTCGGCATTTATTGTGTGCCTACCATAGTTTTAATTAACTTTAACATATAGGTTCCCTCTAAAACTCACTGTACATGCCTTTTATAGAAGAAAGCGATTTACTGGAATTGCATAAGGACATTGACAAGGCTCAAATTATTAACGAGCGACTTCTGGATCAAATAAAGTTCAAGAACAAAGAACTGCGAAGGAGCAAGATGCAACGCAACGTGTTGGCCGGTATTACGGCGCTCTTTCTTGTCGGGACATTGGCCATAACTTCCTTTACGGCCGGCTTGAGTACTTCAAAAAATTATGAGACACAAAATCATTACTTGGTGTCCATAGATAGTTTGGATGCGGTAAAGTCCAGGATAAATAATTTAAAGGTCCAGAACGAGGAATTGAGCCTGGTAAAGGAATTTTATTTGGCAAAGGAATTTTTGGAGAAGGAAAAAATCTATTCCGTTCAGGTAAAGTCCTTTGTGGAAAACAATATGACCTTGGCCTCGGAAGCACTCACCAATACCATGTTCGTAAAGACCAATCCGTTTTATTCGTATTCCCTTGGGAATTTTGAAACCTTGGAAGAGGCGCAGTCGTTTCGCAAACAACTTGTCGATCTAGGTTTTCAGGACGCGTTCGTAGCATCGTACCAAGATGGTAAAAGGGTGCAAATAGAAGACCCTTTTTAGTGTTGAAAATACGTGCTTGGTTAAATGCGGCCAGACTACGGACCTTACCGTTATCGCTCAGCGGGGTAATCATGGGTACCGCTATCGCCAACTTTTACGGTTATAGCGATATATTAATTTTTATTTTAGCATTATTGACGACCATAGCTTTTCAAGTAATATCGAACTTCGCGAATGATTACGGTGATGGTATGAAGGGAACCGATAATGATGATAGGATCGGACCCAAGCGCGCATTGCAGAGCGGACTTTTGAGCCCCTTGGAGTTAAAAAGGGGAATCGCACTTACGGCGTTTATCAGTGTTGTACTGGTGATTGTTTTGGTGTATCGGGCATTCGGTACGGAACACCTCGTACTTCCGCTGGTTTTTTTGATTCTGGGCGGGCTTAGCATATGGGCAGCTATCCGCTATACGGTAGGAAAGTCGGCCTATGGTTATCAGGGATTTGGTGATCTTTTCGTGTTTTTGTTTTTTGGCCTGCTCGCGGTCATCGGTTCTTTTTTTCTGTATACCAAGCAATTGAGGTTTACGCCCGTGTTGCCGGCAATTGCCATTGGGGCGCTTAGTGCCGGCGTTTTAAATCTGAACAATTTAAGGGACTACCGATCCGATAAAAAGGCAAATAAGAACACTTTAGTGGTGAAAATAGGGTTTTCAAATGGCAAACGTTACCATTATGCGTTGCTGATAATGGCATTTGTAGCGGTGCTCGTATTCGTAGGAACCTTTGCAAAAACCGTTTTGAACAGTCTACCGCTGTTGGCGTTTGTTCCGATAGCCTACCATTTTTGGACCGTATTGAATATAAAGGAGCCGGTGGCCATGGACCCCGAGCTTAAAAAGTTGGCCCTTAGCACATTTCTTTTGGCCGTGCTGACCTACATTACTTATAATAAATTTTTGTAATTTTACTAACCACCTAAAAACCCTACCTATCTTGGAACAACCCATTAGAATACTCATCGTTGAGGATAATGTCATTATTGCGGATGACATGCAATCCATGCTGGAGGAAATCGGCTATGAGATTGTTGATAACGTAATAGTCTATGAACAGGCGGTAGAAGTACTGAAGACCCAACAGGTCGATTTGGTATTGATAGATATTATATTGGCATCGGATAAAACGGGAATCGATTTGGGAAAACATATTCGTGAGCACTACGATATTCCCTTTATATTCGTTACCTCTAACTCCGACAGGGCAACCGTGGAAAATGCCAAAACGGTTAAACCGAACGGTTATTTAGTGAAGCCTTTTGAGCAACAGGACCTTTATACCTCTATAGAAATTGCGTTATCGAATTTTATTCGTTCCGACAAAAACGGTGAAGCTCCAGCCAATAATTTGCAAGAGGAGGATGTAGCCGTTTCCAATTCCGTATTGAAAGACTCGATTTTTGTAAAGAAACAACACTTATACTACCGTATTCAGTTTGGCGATATTCAGTTCATTAAGGCCGATAACGTATACTTAGAAGTGAATACAGTGGATAAAAAGTTTCTCGTTCGTTCTCCGTTAAAGGATTACCTGGAAAAACTTCCGAAGAACAAATTTTATAGGGCGCATAAGTCGTATATCGTCAATGTCGATCATATTGATGCGATAAACTCAAAAGATATCATGATCAACAATAATTTGATTCCGATTTCAAAGGAGTTTAAGGAGTTCATTATTTCTTCTATGAACTCTTAGAATGTCTCCTTTGTCAATACCGATTAAATCCCGCTCCAAGCGGGATTTTTTGTTTTAATAGTGCCAAAAACCGCGCTCACCACAATATTTGGCCGTTTCACAACAAGTATTTTATAAAAAGGCCCCGGTGGCTTACTTTTACTATGTAGAAATAACAAAATAAGCTTCTAAAATTTTTTCATTTTCATATAGTGTTCTCGTAAAGGAGTCCTGAATAAAAATCAGGACTCTTTTTAGTTTAAAACGGTAGTTATCTGGGAATATCTTGCTATTTTAATGGTATCGTAAAAAACGGTAGCGTATTGCCGGTTTCGAAAGAGTGTTCCCGCCATTTGGGGTGTGTTCTTAAAGACGTTTATACTAAAGTCTTGGTTGACAACATAAATAGGCGGTTACACAACAATGTTCATTCCCAATTATACAAAAAAGATATTTTTGGGATGCACTGAAAGAAACCTAAGTAATAGTCCGTTTTCAACGTGTTTAAATAACCCCAAGTTATTGCACAGTAACCAATATGAACAGAACTACCAACCAACTAATAGTACTTTTTCTTTTTTTGGTTTTTTGGGTACCTCAAAAAAGTTTTGGCCAAGAAACGGCCATCTCCAATGATAACCTTTTTGAGACCTTTAAGAAGGACCAAGAATCACAGAGCAGACTGAATTTTTTCTTTGGTGAACCGAATCGTTATCGTGAAAACTCCGCCTATGATTGGTTGGATCAAATCAACCTTTACCTACAGCAAGCAAACAAACAAAAGGATTCTACCGTTATTTTGGACTACCTGTTGATGCAATCACAGGTCTATCACGATTTAGGGGATTACTATCGTAGTATCGCGATTTCCAAAGATTTGCATAAAGAGATCGATGAGCTGGACCTCTATAGAAAAGCGTTGTTGTTGGATTTAATGGATCTCAACTACGGAAAGCTCGAATTTTACGCGGAACAAATAGATGTCAGAAAAGAAAAACGCGTACTTGGATTGACCGAAAACATTTCTTTTTATGACATTTATGCCAATTTGGGTTTTTACCAAAAAGCTCGGGAGGACTATTTTTTAGAGGAAAAAAAGAAAGTTGATGAAACGGATTATTATGAGCAATCGATCTTTTACAATAACGTAGGTGATTTTCTCCGCCTGGACAAGTCCCCTACGGCCATCTCCCAATACAATAAAGCGGGAGCCTTCATAGATTTGTTTTTAAACGAGGTCACCGAAACGAGAAGTGCAAGACAGTTGACCGAAGCAAACCTTCTAAAAGGAATAATCGAGGGCAACATCGGTAAATCCTTGGTACAACAGGGGGAGTACAAACTTGCTTTGGAGCGTCTGGAAAAAAGCATTTCGATAATCGATGAATTTAATGCGGGGAAGTTTTCTTCCGATTTGGTAGAAAACAATCTTGCCATTGCCGAATGTTATCTTCAGACCGGAAACTTTAAAAAAGCGACCGATTATTTGAGTAGTGATTTTACTCCGGTAAAGCCGGAAAACATCATCAAAAAAAATCAGCTGTATGCCAATTATTACGACAAAACGGGAGACTACCAGAATTCCATAGCGTATTTGAAAAGAAACAACCGGATTTCCGATTCTTTAAAGACCAAAGAGTCGCAACTGCGCAGACAACAATTGGAGACCATTGTAGGTGAAGATAAAAACAACGACCGTTTTATGATCGAGCAACAGCGGCTCGAAATGGAACGGCAGAGAAGTGACATGATCGCACTGGATGAGCAGAACGATACTACCTTTATCCTTTTGGTGCTCACGCTTTTAGCCTTGGCCGGTCTGGTATATGCTTACCTAAGGAGTATTAAAAATCAGCGTTTGATCGCGGAACAAAAACACATTATCGAAAATTCTTTGGTAGAAAAAGATTCGCTACTGAAAGAAATCCACCACAGGGTAAAGAACAATTTGCAAATGGTTTCCAGCCTATTGAGCCTGCAAACCAAAAATACCCGTAGTAAAGCGGCGATCGAAGCCTTGGAGGAAGGTAAAAGCAGGGTGAAAGCGATGGCACTGATCCATCAAAAGTTATATCAGAACGAAGACCTTTCCGTAATTGAAATGCAGGGGTATATCGAAAGTTTGATCAATAGCGTACAATCGGTATACAAAAAAGGGGGACATAACATTAATATTACCGTTGATGCCGAGGGCGTAGAACTCGATATCGATCGTGCCATCCCTTTTGGGCTTATTTTGAACGAGCTGGTTTCCAATTCCTTTAAATATGCGTTTCCTACTGATGATGAGAATGGGAAAATTTACATTCATTTAAGAAAAATAGGGATTAAAGAAGGCTTTTTCGAGTATACCGATAATGGGGTAGGGCTTCCCGATGATTCTGAAGAGCGCACCAACTCTTCAATGGGTATACGGCTTATGAATCGGCTGGCCAACCAGTTACAGACCAAGTTAAACGTCGATAACAATGCCGAGGGCGTACGTTTTTGGTTCAATTTTTCTTAGATTCGATCATCTCACCTTACTTTTTAGCACAGTACGGTGTAAGCGCTTGGGAAAAAAGCGTTTTAGGTATACCCCTATGGTTTCTTTTCGTCCGATATAGGCTTCAAACTTCTGTTTTTCCATAACACGGATCATTTTCTTTACAAAAACGGAAACGGGTAATCCGTTCGCCGTAGCAGAATCATCTTTCGATTGGGCGGTACCTGTTTCCGTAAGGGCATTTTGGGCAACCTTGGTCTGTACGAAACCGGGACAGACGATGCTTACCTGAATACCATCTTTTTCATGTTCCATCCGCAATACATCAAAAAAACCGTGCAGGGCATGCTTTGCGGCACAATAACCGGAGCGGTAAGGCGAACCGAATTTGCCCATTAGACTCGATACCGTAACAAAATATCCTCCGCCTTGGCGTACAAAATGCGGTAACAGCGCCTTGGTCAAAGCCACGGTGCCAAGGTAGTTGATGTCTATTAAGGTTTTGAATACCTCAAATTTGGTATCGATGAGCAAGGAGCGTTGGCTCAATCCTGCATTGTTCACCAAAACATCCACCGAACCCACTAAAGCCAATACCGAATCGGTAAGGGCGATCATACCATCAAAATCGGAAAGGTCCATAGGAACGACATGTACTTTCTCCGGTCTTGTGCAAGCTTGCCGTACACGGTGTAAGGCCGCTTCGTTTCTTGCGGAAAGTACCAAAGTACAGTCCATTGCTCCCAGTTCTTGGGCCAATGCAGCTCCAATACCGGAGGAGGCCCCTGTTATCCAAATGGTTTTTCCGTGAATCGTTTTCATACCGCTAATTTAGCTCTAATACCATTTGAAGGTTAAAATGGTATGAAATGAGCCATAAGAATTCTTGATACCAACCGAAATGATTATTGGCGAATTACATCTGACCATTAAAAAACAATAAATATAAACAGATGAAATATAGTTAAATTTGAAATGCCTATGAAAGCTTGTTACAAAAAGTACATTCTCGACTTTAAAACCCCTAGTGGAACGTCCCGTGGAATTCTGCGTAAAAAGGAAACCTGGTTTTTGATCGTTAGGGACAATGATCGCTCCGGTATAGGGGAATGTGGGTTGCTAAAAGGGCTGAGTGTTGACGATGTTCCTGAATATGAAGCCAAATTACAATGGGTATGCGACCATATCCAAGAAGGTAAAGATTGGTTATGGGAACAACTTTCCGAATTCCCCAGCATACAGTTCGGGGTAGAACAGCTTTTCCTTTCCCTTTCGGCGAAGGACCCGTTCCTGCTCTTTCCCTCGGATTTTACCGAAAAGGAAAGCCCAATATCCATAAATGGTTTGGTGTGGATGGGAAAAGAACGTTTTATGCACGATCAGATACAACAAAAGATTGCCGAGGGGTTTGGTTGTATTAAAATGAAAATAGGCGCAATCGACTTTGAAACGGAGTATGGATTGTTAGAGGGGATACGCGGTAAATATGGTGCCGCTGAAATCGAATTACGGGTCGATGCCAATGGGGCTTTTACTCCCGAAGATGCGATTCACAAGTTGGAAAGGCTTTCAAAGTTGGACATTCATTCCATAGAACAGCCAATAAAGAAAGGGCAGTTTGATAAGATGGAACTACTCTGTAAAGAAACGCCCTTACCAATTGCCTTGGACGAGGAACTGATAGGGGTATTTTCCGTTACCGAAAAAGAAAGCTTGCTCCGCCGTATACGGCCACAGTATATCATCCTAAAACCAAGTCTTGTCGGTGGATTCAAGGGAAGTCTGGAATGGATTGAATTGGCTGAAAAACATGGAATTTCGTGGTGGGTGACCAGCGCCTTGGAAAGCAATGTTGGTTTAAGTGCCATTGCGCAGTGGACCTATACGCTAAAAAATAAACTGCCGCAGGGTTTGGGTACCGGAAGCCTATACACGAATAATTTTGAGAGTCCGCTCGAAGTAACGGACGGGGCGATATGGTATCGAAAATCGCGGCAATGGGAGAAAAATATAATATCAAATTTATGTACATAGCACAGGGATACAAAGGGAACATCGGTTTATGGAAATACGCGATATTGCCCTTAGGCTTTATTGGCTTAATGGTTCTCAATTATATTTCCATTATGTTATCGCCCGTTTCGGTCGAGGACAGTATACAAATAATGATCGATGCCATTGGTTCCCATGCAGTGTTGGTTACCATGCTTTTTCCCATGGCCATTGGGTTGTTCTTCGTTTTGGTATGGACCAAGTTCGTACACCAACAATCGATAACTTCGTTGACCACTTCCCGTACCGTAATCGATTGGAAACGGGTCGCTTTTGCATTCCTTTTATGGGGCGGCGTTACGGTCGTTTTAACGGTGGTATCTGTTTATTTTTCACCGGAGTCCTATGTTTTTAATTTTAAGTTGGGACCATTTTTGCTTTTGGCGTTGATCGGAATACTGTTGATTCCCTTGCAAACCAGTTTTGAGGAGTATCTTTTTCGAGGACATATGATGCAGGGTATCGGAATCATGGCAAAAAACAGATGGGTGCCATTGGTGGTCACCTCCGTATTGTTCGGAATCATGCACATGGGCAACCCCGAAGTGGAAAAATTGGGTTATGGTATTATGGTATATTACATTGGTACCGGTTTTTTCTTGGGAATTATAACCTTAATGGACCGCGGTTTGGAATTGGCGTTAGGGTTTCATGCCGCCAACAATTTGATTGGTGCGTTATTAATGACCGCGGATTGGACCGCTTTTCAAACCGATTCTATTTACTTGGATGTTTCCGATCCTACTTTGGGCTGGGATATCTTTGTCCCCGTTTTGATTATCTATCCGATATTATTGATCATTTTTTCAAAAAAATATGGTTGGACGAAATGGAAAGAACGACTCGCAGGAACGGTACCGACAAAAGAAGCGTTTCATTCCGACAATGAAAACCTGCGCAATGCATAACGCCATACATCCAGCCTTTAAACTTAATGGTGTTTCCTTTGATAAAGAAGCACTGCAGGAAGTTGCGTATAGTTTTATAAAAGAGGGCGCTGATTTTGAAGTTGCCATTGGAGATTTCTTGATGGATTGGTTGGACCTGAACGACACCATTACTGTTCAAACATCGGGAAGTACCGGCAACGCAAAGCAGATCCAATTGCAGAAAGAAAAAATGGTACAATCAGCACTGGCGACGGCAGAATATTTTGGATTGTGTTCGGGACAGCGTGCATTGTTGTGTTTGCCCGCAAGTTTTATTGCCGGAAAAATGATGCTCGTTAGGGCAATGGTATCGGGCTTGGAAATCGATTGCGTTGCCCCTTCTTCAAACCCTCTACACGAAAACCGCAACACTTATGACTTTTCGGCAATGGTGCCCTTGCAGTTGGGCAATGCCATTGCCGCTATAGACCGCATCGGGACACTCCTGGTCGGTGGGGCCCCGCTTTCGGATACCATTAAGGACCAAGTACGCGCCAAAAAGACCCGTGTTTTTGAAACCTACGGCATGACGGAGACCATTACCCACGTAGCGACCAGGGAAATCCCGAAAACGGATATGACAACACCATGCCCTTTTAGGGCATTGCCGAACGTCTCCTTTACAAAAGACGATAGGGAATGTTTGGTAATCGATGCCCCTAACATCGTAGATGAAAAAGTAGTCACCAACGATGTGGTAAAACTACTTTCGGCAGAAACGTTCGAATGGTTGGGACGTTTTGATTTTATAATCAATTCAGGAGGAGTTAAATTGAACCCGGAGCAGATCGAAGGAAAATTGAGACCATACATTTCCGGTCGGTTTATGGTTACCGGGGTTCCCGATGCCGCATTAGGTGAAAAGGTGGTACTTGTTTTGGAAGGAGAAAAAACAAATCCTGATTTACTTAAAAAAATACGGACAATATCCGCGTTGAACAAATACGAAACCCCAAAAGCAATTTTTTATTTTTCAGAGTTGCTGCTCACGGAGAACGGAAAAATTCAAAGAAAGAAAAATAGGGCTTTCATTTTAGAATAAAACTTTTTATAACTCACTTTAGACAATCGTTTAACGGATTTTAAGGGAAGGAAGCATACACGGAAGGATAATAGCCGCTACTGGCAAATACGCTTCCCGTACTATCTTTCCATAACGAAATCACGACTATACAGTGACTTTTGGCTATGGTCTTAAATAACATGGGGATTTAGGGGTGCAGGTGATATAAAACAGCCAGATATTTGTTGGTAGATGGATAAACTAATTACCACATTCCAGCCTTGAACGTTTTTATACGGGTAAAAATACGCGCACGAAAATCCCTTAAGACGATTAACTTTTACGACCTATTTACTACTTCTTTTGATTTTGCAGCTATAAATATAAGTAGAGTAAGAACAATAGGTTTTTGGTACTATTTTTGATGTAAGTAGCGTAAGTCTAATAAACGTTCGGGGTAGGGATTTCCCACTATAAAATACATGCTAGTTGTATGGACCAGTTTAATCTTTTATTGTGAAATTGCGAGGTGGATAACCGTAACGAAACCTATAAATCCTAGTAACAAAACATTCCTGAAAATGAAAAATCCAAACACTAAAAACTTACTTTCCGTTTCATTGATGCTTTTATTGGTCTGTAGCTCATATGCACAACAAAAGGTGTTTGGCACGGTTACCAATGAAAATGCTCCCCTAAAAGATGTTGTAATCAGTTTAAATGGTTCGGAGGTGCTTGCCCATAGTGATGTTAATGGTAAATACGAAGTATCGGTACGTGAGGCGGATAATTTGCAATTTGCTTATGATGGCATGAAAACGGTAACCATAAAAATTGAGGATGTAACACGTGTATTGAACATTACAATGCTTCCCAAGGTAATGGCATTGGAAAATATTACGGTAAAAGAGAAAAGGAAAACTAGAGATCTGGAATCGGATTATGCGTCAAATGAAGACATTATTCGTACCGCATACGGTTTTATAAATGCCAAGGTATCGGCAACTAGCGTGGCGGTGTTAAAGAAAAAACAGATTGGAAACTTCTCTTGCATACTTGATGTTTTACGGTCGCGATTTCCCGGAATTCGGGTAACCGGCGATTGTTTTTCCGGCGGTTCGGTAACCGGTGCGTCCGGGGCCGCAGGGGGACTTCAGGCGGCTAACGTTCTCTTTGATGTGGATGGGCAAGTTAGTACGGATGCTCCTCTTTGGTTAGATCCGGCGGTGATAGAGCGTATGGCCGTACTCAGTGGAAGGGCCAGTGCAGGTTTTTATAGTAGTTTGGGCGTAAACGTTGTAATCATAGTGAATACCGCTTTATCAATTCCTAATGTCCAAGAAAAAGTAGCATCGCGAAAGAGCGGCAAAGCGCTTCTTGAAGGCCCGGTACTTACCGCAAAATCGATGGAAAAGAATTTGCCGGAATACTTAAAACAACTGCATGAAACAACTTCGTTGGAAGCTGCAAAAAAGGTGTTCGAAAAATATAAAACCACTTATGGCAATTCTTCGCAATTCATTTTGGATACCTACGGTTTTTTTGCGGACGTAAAAAATGACCTGCCCTTTGCCGACCAACTATTGGAGCAACATTACCATTCTGTGGAAGATGATGTATTGGCCCTGAAGGCGCTGGCGTATATGTTCGAGGCACAACAACGATATGAAAAGGCGCATGAAGCATATACCGCGGTCTTCAAAAAGAGAGCAAGATATGCCCAAAGTTATTTCGACATGGCCAATAGTTATCGCAATTTGGGCGATTTTAAAAAATCCAAGGATATGTATACCAGATACAACTACATGTTGCATCAAGGGATTTTGGAATTGGATACTACCGGTTTCACTAAAATTATGGGACGTGAACACCATAATTTGCTAAAAATGGAGCAGATGCTTTCGGTTAAAAACGATACGGTTTCCTTAAACTCCAAAGAAATGAAAAAAGGCTTTACCCGTTTGGTAATCGAATGGAACGATAGTGAGGCGGAGTTTCAACTTGGTGTGGTAGATCCCGATAAAAACCTATATGAGTGGAAACATAGTTTGGCCGACAATCCGGAATCTGTAAAGAAATCGAAGGATTTTGGATACAATATCAGTGAAAAAGCGTTGGACCCTTCGCTCAAGGGCGATTATGAAATTTTCGTCAAATATTTGGGTAACAAAAGCCTAACACCTTCATACCTTAAGGTCACCACCTATCACGACTATGGAACCATAACTCAAAAAAAGGACGTGAAGGTATTTAGAATGACGCTAAAGAACGTGAATCAGGAACTGATGAAAATCAATAATGCTATGGGCATCGTTTCTTTGGCCCCTTAGTTAGCGTTAAGGAGGCCTAACGTTTTAATGCTGTTTTAATATACTCTTAATAGATTGGAATGGAAATTGGAACAAACAAGGTATATCATACCTGAAGCACTCCTAAGTTAAAAGGAATCTCGATAGGGGCGTGGTCCGCTGCTTCGATTCCCATAGAAATCCATTTTCGGGTTTCCAATGGATCTATTATGGCGTCCGTCCAAATGCGGGAGGCGGCATAATAGGGCGAAATTTGATTATCGTAGCGTTTTTTTATGTTATCGAACAACGCTTTTTCTTTGGCAGGAGTAATTTCTTCGCCTTTTTTCTTTAACGACGACTTTTCGATCTGCAGGAGTACTTTTGCCGCGGAATTACCGCTCATCACCGCTAGTTCAGCACTTGGCCAGGCTACGATCAATCTAGGGTCATAGGCTTTGCCGCACATGGCATAATTACCGGCGCCATAACTGTTTCCGATAACAACGGTAAACTTGGGAACTACCGAGTTGCTCACGGCGTTAACGAGTTTTGCCCCGTCTTTTATGATTCCGCCGTGCTCACTTTTGCTGCCGACCATAAATCCGGTCACATCCTGTAAAAACACAAGAGGAATTTTCTTTTGGTTGCAATTGGCGATAAAACGGGTGGCCTTATCGGCAGAATCGGAGTAGATGACCCCACCGAACTGCATTTCGCCTTTTGCCGTCTTTACCACTTTACGCTGATTGGCCACGATACCTACTGCCCAACCGTCGATACGGGCGTAGCCCGTAAGTATGGTTTTTCCGTAGTCGGCCTTGTATTGTTCAAATTCGGAACCGTCTACTAAACGTTCGATCAAGGTCAGCATATCATACTGGTCGGCTCGTGAAGCCGGAAGAATGCCGTAAATATCCTCTTGCTTTCCTAGCGGTTTTTTTGGTTCAGATCGGTTAAAACCGGCCTTATCAAAACTACCGATCTTATCCATAATGTTCTTAATGGTGTCCAAGGCGTGTTTATCGTCCTTGGCCTTATAATCGGTTACGCCACTGATTTCACAATGGGTATCGGCACCGCCCAATGTTTCGTTGTCTATGGTTTCCCCGATGGCCGCTTTTACCAAATAACTTCCTGCCAAAAAAATACTACCGGTCTTATCAACGATCAAGGCTTCATCGCTCATTATCGGGAGGTAGGCACCACCGGCCACACAACTTCCCATGACCGCTGCAATTTGGGTAATGCCCATACTGCTCATTCGCGCGTTGTTTCTGAAAATACGGCCGAAATGTTCCTTGTCCGGGAAAATTTCGTCCTGCATCGGTAAATACACGCCGGCGCTATCCACCAAATAAATTATGGGCAGACGGTTTTCCATGGCAATTTCCTGTGCCCGTAGGTTTTTCTTTCCCGTAATCGGAAACCATGCTCCTGCTTTTACGGTAGCGTCGTTCGCTACTACGATACATTGTTTTCCTTTTACATAACCGATTTTGATCACAACTCCTCCAGAAGGACACCCACCATGTTCGGCATACATGCCGTCCCCTGCAAAAGCCGCAATTTCGATACGGTCGCTATCATCGTCCAATAAATAATCGATTCTTTCCCGTGCGGTCAACTTTCCGCTGGCGCGTTGCTTTTCCAAGCGTGCGGTACCACCGCCCAGGGCTACTTTGGCCAATCGGCGTTTCAGGTCCGATAACAAGAGCTTGTTATGATCTTCGTTTTTATTGAATTTAAGGTCCATCTAGCTTTCTTTTACGCAATAAAGATACGGACTAAAATTCATTACATTTGGTGAAATTTGAGAGCGATATGAGAACATTGATACGTTGGGGAATACTGGGGCCGGGAAAGATAGCCCATAGTTTTGCAGGTGATCTGCAGTTGGTGGAAACGGGTGTTTTGAACGCAGTCGCCTCAAGAAGTATGGAGCGTGCGACAGCGTTCGCCGAAACCTACGATGCCCCGTATGTATTCGATGATTATGATGCCATGTTGGCGTTGGACACTATTGATGTGGTGTATATCGCGACTCCACATACCGGGCACGAAATGTGGGCCCTAAAGGCTATGGAGCAAGGCAAGCACGTCCTTTGCGAAAAACCGCTGGGCATCAACCGTTCGCAAGTAGAACGAATGATCGCCTGTGCAAAAAAGAATGGTGTTTTTTTGATGGAAGCGCTCTGGACTCGATTTAACCCTTCCATTCAAAAAATAAAACAATTGGTCGATGCCAAAAAAATAGGGGAAATCGGATACCTACATGCCGATTTTGCGTTTTATGGCTTGGATAAAGGGGAAGAAGGAAGGCTATTGAACCCGGAACTGGCCGGGGGGTCGCTTTTGGATATTGGGATCTATCCTATTTTTTTGAGTTATCTGTTGTTGGGAAAACCAAAAAACATCCAGTCTTCGGTAAACATTCACCATACCGGGGCAGAGGTACAGGCCGCAATGCTCTTCGATTATGGAAACACAAAGGCCCTATTGTACAGCGGACTCACTTCAAATTCGGAAATGCGTGCCGAGATACAGGGAACGGGAGGAACGATATTTATCGATTCCAGATGGCACGAAACCCAAGGTTTTTCGGTGATTAGGGACGGTGTCACCAAAGAATATGGGTTGCCTACTACAGGAAAGGGATATTCCCATGAAATCAACGAGGTACATTCCTGTCTTCAATCGGGGCAATTGGAAAGCGAACAATGGAGCCATGCGAACAGCCTAGACCTCATTACCCTCTTGGATACGGTCCGACAACAATCGAATATCGTTTTTCCCTTTGAGAAATGAAAGTTGTAGAATTACTAGGACTGTTACCGCAAAATTTGCGATATTTGAAACTACTACCAAACCAAGAAAACCACGCTAAAAATGGGAATGAATAAAAATACGGTGCTCGCATGGGCCACATTTATCATGATTTTTGTAGGCTTGGCCCTTATTGCCTTGGGCGCTTTCCGATATGATGATGTTGCAGGATGGGGATTTGCCTCCGTAGGTATCGGTTTTTTTGCCATAGCCTGGGTGTTTAATGCCTTAAAGGGGCGGGTTTAAAAATCACGGGATTCTTATTAATGTCCGTTTCAATACGTTCTTTTGAGTAATGTCCATAGCTTTTAAGGATATTGCCGAGAGGATGTAACACAAGAGTAAAGTCTTCAATTTTAAATACAGTACAACAGATGAGCGACGATAAAAAAGTCATTTTTTCCATGTCAGGGGTCAGTAAGACCTATAAAAATGCCAATACTCCGGTTCTAAAGAACATATACCTCAGTTTTTTCTATGGAGCTAAAATCGGAATTTTAGGATTGAACGGTTCCGGTAAATCTACCTTATTGAAAATCATAGCCGGGCAAGATAAAAACTATCAGGGCGACGTTGTTTTTTCACCGGGCTATCGCGTTGGGTACTTGGAGCAAGAACCGCAATTGGATGCAGAAAAAACAGTTTTGGAGATTGTAAAGGAAGGCGTTGCCGAAACTGTCGCCATACTGGACGAATACAACAAGATCAATGATATGTTTGCCTTACCGGAGGTTTATGAAGATGCCGATAAGATGCAAAAGCTTATGGATAAGCAAGCGGCCCTACAGGATCAAATAGATGCCTCCAATGCATGGGAGCTTGATACAAAGCTAGAGATTGCCATGGACGCATTGCGTACTCCGGAACCCGATAAAAAAATTGCCGTATTGTCGGGAGGGGAGCGGCGTAGGGTAGCCTTGTGCAGATTGCTGCTACAGGAACCTGAGATACTTTTACTGGACGAACCTACCAACCATTTGGATGCCGAATCCGTACATTGGCTGGAACATCATTTGGCGGGATATAAAGGAACCGTAATCGCCGTAACGCACGACCGTTACTTTCTGGACAATGTTGCCGGGTGGATATTGGAGTTGGATAGGGGAGAAGGTATTCCCTGGAAAGGCAATTATTCCAGTTGGTTAGATCAAAAAGCAAAACGATTGGCTCAGGAAAGTAAAAGTGCTTCCAAAAGACAAAAAACATTGGAACGGGAATTGGAATGGGTCCGCCAAGGTGCTAAGGGAAGGCAGACCAAACAAAAGGCCCGTTTGAAGAATTATGATAAACTGTTGAGTCAAGATCAAAAGCAGTTGGACGAGAAACTGGAGATCTACATCCCGAACGGACCGCGATTGGGTACCAATGTGATCGAAGCAAATGACGTTAGCAAGGCCTACGGGGATAAGTTGCTCTATGAAAAATTGAGCTTTAACCTTCCGCAGGCCGGTATTGTGGGGGTTATCGGTCCTAATGGGGCCGGAAAAACCACCATCTTTAGGATGATTATGGGAGAGGAAACGCCGGATGATGGGGCCTTTCAGGTAGGCGATACGGCAAAAATCGCCTATGTGGACCAAAGTCATTCCAATATCGATCCGGAGAAAACCATTTGGCAAAATTTTAGCGATGAACAGGAACTTGTGATGATGGGAGGAAGACAAGTAAATTCAAGGGCGTATCTGAGCCGTTTTAATTTTTCCGGAAGCGAGCAGAATAAAAAAGTGCGAATGCTTTCAGGAGGTGAACGGAACAGGCTTCATTTGGCCATGACCTTAAAAGAGGAGGGAAACGTGCTGCTCTTGGACGAACCTACCAACGATCTGGATGTAAATACCCTAAGGGCGTTGGAAGAAGGGTTGGAAAATTTTGCAGGATGTGCCGTGGTTATTTCGCACGACAGATGGTTTTTAGATCGTATTTGTACGCATATACTGGCCTTCGAAGGAGATTCTCAGGTATACTTTTTTGAAGGATCATTTTCGGATTATGAGGAAAATAAAAAGAAGCGCCTGGGAGGCGATTTAATGCCCAAAAGAATCAAATACAAAAAATTGATTCGTTGACCTAGAAGGGGTCGTTCGGATACCAATCCAGTTGCACTACTTTAATATCGGTATTCCCTTCGGAAACGATTTGCTTAAATTCGGATACGTCACTTACATCGGGTTTTCCCCTATAATGGTAAGGATACACTTCTTTTGGCGCAAACTGCAATACGGCATCGGCAGCCTTGGACACCGTCATGGTATAAGGCAAATTCATGCAGACAAAAGCCTTGTCGATGTCCTGCAAAGCCCTCATTTCGGGGATGTCTTCGGTATCTCCAGAAATGTAGAGCCGTTTATCGCCCATTGTCAGTACATAACCGTTTCCCCTTCCTTTGGTATGGAAGGCCAATGCTTCTTCCCTTAAATTGTACATAGGCATCGCCGTGACTACAATTTCGTACCGTTCTTTTTCATCCCCATTGTCCATCACATCGATCTGTGGGGTAAACGAATCCGGCATCTTGTCGGCCACCGCTTGTGGCATCATTAGTTTTGCTTTAGCGGTATTTAAAGCTTGTAGTGTAGCAAGATCAAAGTGATCTCCATGAATATCGGTTATCAGTATTAAATCGGGCCCCTTTTGACCGGTAAATGCTTCGGCACCTCCTACTGGATCGACGTAAATAGTAGTTCCGTTCCATTCGAGTACCATAGTTGCGTGCGAAATGGGAACAATTGTAATAGATTTCACAGTGTCCGATACTTTTTCCATGTTGTTGGTCGTAGCAGTATCATTTTTCTCGGTTTTTTCTTTACAGGCCAATACGAATGGCAGGATACTACTAATCAGTAAAAAGGAAATTCTCATGTCGAACGTTCGTTACCGTTATCCTATAAAAATAGGTATTTTATGGTAAAACATCTGCTGTTGACAAACCCTACTGGAATAGTATGGCGTTTGTTCCCATTGTTTTTCCAATACAAAGAACAGGGCCAACTATAACAATCGTAGCCCTGTTTTCATGCTATATATGTCGCGGGCTGCGACCAATTTTCCTAGCTCAAAATGGCTTTTGCCAAATGGGAACTAAAGGAAGCGTGAACTACAACCTCCGAAATACAAACTACAAAAAAGGATTCCCTGTGCTCAATAATAGTCCGCTTAAAGCGTTCAAACCGAAGTAGATTTCTTGTTCCGACCGAGAAATACCTTTTTAGCCAAGTAATGTTGAACAATTGAAAAGCAATCCCGTAATTGTTTTGAAAATAGGTAATTTCGTTGGCGATGGCCGTTATGATGGTGAAAAATCGCTTTAATGTAAGAATAAGTATTGATTTTTACATGCAGTTCGTCCAATTTTTTTGAAAGAAAAAATCTAAATGGAAAACCTGCCCGTATATAGAGCGATACAAACAAACACATTCTAATAAAAAGTAATTAATAATTAAAGTTATGACTGAAACAAAAAATAACAACGGATTAAAGGTTTTGGCTGGTCTGCTTGGTGTCGTATTATTAGGTACCATCATTTATACCGTAAGTCTTTACCAAGATAAAAAGAAAACGACTGCGGCACTTACCGACGAAAAGACCAAAGTTGTTGAGGACTTGAACAGCCTTAAATCTGAATATGACAAGGCTATTTTGGAAAGCAACGTTACCAATGAAGAGTTGGTCGCTGCGCGGGACAACATCGCCAAGTACATCGATTCTGTGAAAACGATGAAGGCCGATATCTCTTCTTTATCAAGATATAGAAGACAAGTTAGTGTTCTTAAAGCGGAAAGAGAGCAACTTCTAAAGCAAGTAGACTCTTTAAAGCAATCGAATACGTTGATTGCTATGCAACGCGACAGCACGTATGTTGAATTGGAAAAGCAAACCGTTTTTAACGATTCATTGGTAGTGCAGAACACCCAATTGGCTGATGTGGTCGAAAAAGGATCTGCTTTGAACATCACCACCTTTACTGTTGATGCGGTAAAAGAAAAGAACAGTGGTAAACTAGTTTCAACTTCTAGGGCTAGTCGTACCGATAAATTTAAAATCTGTTTCACTGTAGCCAACAATGTTATTGCGCAAGCTGGAGACAGAGAGTTTTATCTTGAAGTATTGGATCCTCAAGGAAACGTTTTGGGCGAAAGCTATGCCAAAACAAATGATTCCGGAGCTTCCGTAACGTACAGTAAGGGAACCAATTTTTACTATGAGAATAAAACCTTGGATGTTTGCGACTATATCAACAAACCATCAAGTGAGTTTCAGAAAGGAAACTACATGGTAAACGTTTATGATGATGGTCTTAAACTTTTAGGTACCTCCAAGTTTAGCTTGAAATAAAGAAATAACACTTTCCATTATACATGGAAAAAGGGACATCTTCATCGATGTCCCTTTTTTTATGTTCTTGAATGAAATATCCGGATGTTTACGCAAGATTTTGTATTTCACTCATCACTCATCACTCATCACTCATCACTCATCACTCATTTCAAAGCCCCCACCATATCTTCCGGTTTCACCCAAGCGTCGTAATCGGCCTCGCTTACATAACCGAGATTTACGGCTTCTTCCCGTAAGGTGGTTCCATTTTTATGTGCCGTATTCGCAATTTCTGCGGCCTTGTAGTATCCGATTTTGGTATTGAGGGCAGTGACCAACATTAAAGAGTTGTTCAATAGTTGTTGTATCACTTCATGATTTGGCTCGATACCTCTTGCACAATTAACCTCAAAACTGGTACAGGCGTCCCCTAACAATTGGGCGGATTGTAAAATATTGGCGGCCATCATGGGTTTGAAAACGTTTAGTTCATAATGGCCCTGAGTGCCTCCAATGGTAATGGCCACATCGTTGCCCATTACCTGGGCACAAACCATGGTCAATGCCTCACATTGCGTGGGGTTCACTTTTCCGGGCATGATCGAACTTCCCGGTTCATTGGCGGGTATGATGATTTCCCCGATTCCAGATCTTGGTCCGGAAGCCATCATTCGAATATCGTTGGCTATTTTGTTCAAGGACACCGCCAACTGTTTTAAAGCGCCATGGCTTTCGACGATGGCATCGTGAGCGGCCAGTGCCTCAAACTTATTGTCCGCGGTCTCGAAGGGCAGACCGGTAAATTGGGCAATGTATTTTGCTACAAGCACATCATAACCCTTTGGAGTGTTCAACCCAGTACCCACGGCGGTTCCCCCTAAAGCAAGTTCCGCCAAATGGGGCAGGGTGTTTTGTAACGCTTTTAGGCCATGGTCCAATTGGGAAACATATCCCGAAAACTCTTGACCAAGGGTAAGCGGTGTGGCATCCATCAAATGGGTACGTCCTATTTTTACCACTTTTTGAAACTCTTTCGATTTTTGATCTAGGGTATCGCGAAGTTTGGTGATGCCTGGTAGGGTCGTTTCAATAATTTTTTTATAAGCGGCAATGTGCATTCCAGTGGGAAAGGTGTCGTTGGACGACTGTGACTTGTTCACATCATCATTGGGTTGAATGGTTTTTTCCCCTTCACCGATAACCTTTCCGGCAATTTCATGTGCCCGGTTGGCGATTACCTCGTTAACGTTCATGTTGCTTTGCGTTCCCGATCCTGTCTGCCAAACGACAAGCGGAAACTGGTCGTCTAGTTTTCCCGCCAAAATCTCATCGCACACTTGCGCTATAAGATCTCGTTTTTCCTCGGCCAATACACCAAGTTCACAATTGGTATAGGCCGCTGCCTTTTTTAGGTAGGCAAAGCCGTAGACCACTTCCAATGGCATGGAACCAACGGGACCGATTTTGAAATTCATTCTAGAGCGTTCGGTCTGCGCCCCCCAATATTTGTCGGAAGGCACTTGTACGGTGCCCATCGTATCTTTTTCTGTTCTAAAGCTCATATATCAATATAATTAGGTTAACAAAGGTAGTAGTTTGGAAAATGAATAGCACCTAGCGACTTCCAAAAATTACATACATCATTTTTTTTGAATTTGATTTGTCAATGTGCCCTTTTTCAAAGTATCTTTGTATTCGTAAAATAAAGAAGCATGTTCGAATTCGACCAATACCTTGGATTTTTAGCCTTTTTGACCATTCTTACTATAGGCTTTTGGCTGATGATTTTTTTATTGACTTTTGTAATACCATATTGGTTGTTCGGTAATCTTATCGAAATGTATAAAGAAAAACGTAAGGCCAAAGCGGCTGCACGTAACGCATAATAAAAAAGAGCCTTTAAGGCTCTTTTTTTGTATAACATATTTTGAACTGAAAAACAGTTTAGGTCAGCTACAAGTGGTACATCCGTATACTATTAGAAATACCTAAGTGTTGAACTTTCAACATAGCGGTATTTCTATCAAACAGCTACTGTTGCTTTTTCTTTTTGTTTTTCCGTTTTTCTTTCTTCTTTTCCCTTTTCGATTGTTGAATACCATCGCTTTGCATTTTTACAAAGGCTTCGTATTTTTCGGGAGGCAAACCGGCCTTCAGTTCTTCATCTTGCCGTTTCCTTATACTTTCGTAACCTTCACGTGTTTTTTCCGGACTTAGTTTTAAAATCTGCATTTCAATACGCTCTTGGGTGTACTTTTTTAAAATCGCCCCAAGTACGGCAACTTCAAAGTCGTTGAGTTCCAACACTTCCGTTATATTGGGCATCGCCTCATCAACGATTTCCTCTGCAGTTTTTGGCTTCGGAGGTTCGGGAGCCGATTGGGCCTGCGGAATGGTACTTCTTCCTTGTCTACCGCCAAGCCCTCTTCTACCATAGGCGCCACCACCATATCCATATTGTGCGCTCAGTTCCGCTGCGAATGAAAATAGACAGAGAAAAAGGAGCAGTCCGACATATTTCGTTTTCATTTTGTAAAAGTATTTAGAACAAACCTATTTTATAAAAGGCAAACGTTAGACCGTTTCGGCTTTAAAGATACCACAAATAACCGATTTTAAGAGGTTTTTGATGTCCAAAGTGTTGATTGTTATTGGTTTAAGACACTTTCGATATTCGTTATCGGCCTACCGATCACCGCGCTATTACCATTTATTACAATGGGTCTTTCGATAAGCTTGGGATACTGTATCATGGCTTCCAGCGTTTCTTCGTCGGAAAGCAATCTCCCCCGGTATTTTTCTTTCCAGATCGCCTCATTTTTGCGTACCAAATTTTCAGGACGGATACCCAAACAGTCGATCACCGAGCGCAGTTCGTCCTTGGTGGGAATGTCTTCCAAATATTTTATGACCTCAAATGCTTTGCCCGATTTCTCCAATAATTCAAGGCCTTCCCTTGATTTCTGACATCTCGGATTGTGATAAATTTTAATCATTTTTACTTTATTTACTATTGATATGGTGAGAAGTTAGGAGTAATGAGTACGGAGTATTGAGTAATTGGTATTTCCTGCTCATTACTCATTATTGCCACTAACTACTAGATACTAACTACCACATACTAACAAACTACTAACCTACTACCTACACATCTTCCTCCTGTTGTCCCGTCATCATCAAATAGGCTTTTAAAAAGCGATCGATATCCCCGTCCATTACGGCGTCTACATTTCCGGTTTCTTCGGCAGTCCGTACATCCTTCACCAGCTTGTACGGATGCATTACGTAGTTTCTTATTTGGGAGCCCCATTCGATTTTCATTTTGGAAGATTCTATTTCTTCCCGGGCTTCCATTTTTTTGCGCAATTCAATTTCATACAACTGTGATTTCAGCATTTTAAGGGCGGTTGCCCTATTATCATGCTGGGATCGGGAGTCCGAACAGGAAATTTGAATACCACTGGGTTTATGCACTAGTTGTACCTTGGTCTCTACCTTGTTCACATTTTGGCCACCGGCACCACTTGAGCGCGCGGTGGTGATTTCGATATCCGCAGGATTCACTTCGATTTCGATGCTATCGTCTACTAAAGGATATACATAAATGGATGCGAAGGAAGTGTGCCGCTTTGCATTACTGTCAAAAGGGGAAATCCGTACCAATCGATGTACACCGTTCTCACCCTTTAACCAACCAAAGGCATACTCCCCATCAATTTCTAGGGTAACGGTCTTGATGCCCGCGACATCCCCTTCTTGGTAGTTGAGTTCCTTGACTTTATACCCGTTTTTTTCGCTCCACATCATATACATGCGCATCAGCATGGAGGCCCAATCACAGCTTTCCGTCCCTCCGGCCCCGGCGGTAATCTGTAAGACTGCGGTAAGTTCGTCCCCTTCTTCGGACAGCATGTTCTTGAACTCCATTTGCTCGATCAGTCCCAAGGACTTATCATGCTGTTGGACGACCTCGGTTTCCGAAACCTCGCCTTCCTGATAAAATTCCAACAATACTTCTAGATCGGACAACAGGGTTTTGGCCGCATTATAATCATCGACCCATTTTTTCTTGGATTGAATAAAACGCATATGCTCCTGAGCCGTTTTTGGATTGTCCCAAAAGTCAGGGGCGAGCGTTTTTTCCTGCTCATTTTCTATTTCGATAAGTTTGGCATCAATGTCAAAGATACCTCCTTAACGCACCAAGGCGATCAATAAGACCTTTGTAATGGTCCGTTGTTATCATTGTGTTCTGTTTGTGGGCAAAAATAGGATTTAACTATGGTTGTGCAACCAAATTTCTATAATTTTAGCACAGTGATTATAGATTAAACCAACTCCTATGAAGCAGTGTTACGTCCTTCCCATTGTACTCTTTTTTTGTGGTTGTTCCATTTTCGGACAGTTTTCTGAAAAAAAGAAGGGATATCAGCAATTTGAGGGGTATTTTGATTTTTATCATGATAGTGCCTTGGATAAGATATTCTTGACCGTAGATCGGTTGGACCAGCAATTTTTATATGTATATGCACTGAGTAGTGGAATTGGAAGTAATGATATCGGTTTGGATAGGGGGCAGCTTGGTAATGAGCAGGTTGTGTTTTTTGAAAAAGCGGGCGGAAAGCTGTTTTTGGTACAGCCTAACCTTAGTTATCGGGCGTTGACCGATAATGCGCTGGAACAAGCATCCGTAAAACAGGCCTTTGCCAAATCTATTTTGGGAAGTTTTAAGATTATTGAGGAAAAGAACGGGTCGTATGTTATCGACATTACCGATTTTTTGATGCGTGATGCACATGGGGTGGCACAACGTTTAAAGCAAACGGCACAGGGAAAATATACCTTGGATAAGGATAAAAGTGCGCTGGCCATGGAAAGGACGGTCGCATTCCCTAACAATATTGAGTTCGATGTAACTTTGACGTTCAAAGGTACACCTCAAGGGGATTTTATTAAATCGGTAAGCCCAAATCCAAGTTTGGTAACGGTTGCGCAGCACCATTCTTTTATAAAGTTGCCCGGTGACGGTTACGAACAACGCGCTTTTGACCCTCGGAGCGGTGCTTACCCCTTTGCCTATTATGACTACGCCAGCCCGGTACAAGAACCCATATTAAAACGTTTTATTACGAGACACCGGTTACAAAAGAAAAATCCCGAAGCCGAAAGGAGCGAAGCGGTAGATCCCATTGTTTATTACCTCGATAATGGTACTCCCGAACCGGTACGTTCCGCATTGATGGAAGGCGGAAGATGGTGGAACCAAGCTTTTGAGGCCCTAGGATATGAAAATGCCTTTCAACTAAAAATACTTCCCGACGATGCAGATCCCTTGGATGTACGCTACAACGTAATACAATGGGTACACCGTTCCACAAGGGGCTGGAGCTATGGCAGTAGTATAACCGATCCGCGGACCGGAGAAATTATAAAAGGCCACGTAAGTTTGGGGAGTTTGCGGATCCGTCAGGATTTTATGATCGCCCAAGCTTTAACCAATAGGCCCTTTGGGGAAAGGGACGATAATGATGAAAAACTATTGGAGATGGCCCTGTCTCGGATCAGACAACTATCGGCGCACGAAATCGGACATACCCTGGGCTTTGCACACAATTATGCGGCCAGTGCCAACAATAGGGCGTCCGTAATGGATTATCCGCATCCGCAATTCACGATTTCGGGAGACGATATCGATTTTTCAAATGCATATGCGGTCGGAATCGGTGCATGGGACAAGGTTGCCGTAGCGTATAGCTACACCGATTTTGGAACTGCCGAAAATGAATCTGAAGAGTTGTCCAAAATTTTGGAGGACGCACAAAATAAAGGACTGCGTTATATTACAGATCAAGATGCACGGCCGATGGGAAGCGCCCACGCGATTGCCCATTTATGGGATAATGGTATGGATATTGTTTCGGAGTTGGAAGCGTTGTTAGCGGTTCGGAAGAAGGCCATTGGTAATTTCTCCATCGATAATATTCGGGATAATGAACCGAATACCGTATTGGAGGACGTTTTTGTTCCCCTATATTTTTTCCATCGGTACCAAACGGAGGCCGTGGCGAAGCGTATCGGTGGTCTGGAATATAATTATGCGGTAAAGGGCGATGGCCAGGAGGTGGTATCGGTTTTGGCCGCCCTGCTTCAAAAAAAGGCGTTGACCAGCGTTCTAAATACATTGGACGCGGCCATCATTGCGATACCTAAGGAAAAGCTGAAGCTGTTTCCGCCCAGGGCCTTTGGCTATCCCAGAACACGGGAGTCGTTCAAGGGGAAGACCGGGGTTTCCTTTGATGCGCTTTCCGCTCCGGAGACCGCGGCGGATATGAGCTTGGTTTTTGTATTACATCCGGAACGTAGCTCACGGTTGATCCAACAAAAGGCGCTTGACCCAAGTCAATTGGGTCTGGAAACGCTGCAAAACGAATTACTAAAAAGTACATTTGGAAAAAGCCACAAGGACCCTTATTTGACGACCGTACAGCAAAACATCAACTTTAGGGTATTGCAGCATTTGATGAATTTGGCCGTTCAGAAAGGCGTACACCCCCAGGTGAATGCTATTACACACGCTACGCTTCAAAAACTTAAGACCGATTATGCCCGTTCTACCGATGTTTTTGAAAAAGAAGTGGTCAGAAGGATCGATAATTTTCAAAAACACCCAGAAAAGTTTAAGGTATTCGCAGTTCCTAAGATACCCGATGGATCTCCCATCGGTATGGACTGTTTTCATGGGTAATGTCCAAGACAGGTATTTCTTGATATTCTCAACCGAAATAAACCACTAAAGTGCAGTAATTTGGAAATAAACTTGATCAGTGATACGGTTACTAAACCAACACAAGGGATGTTGGACGCTATGATGCGCGCGCCGGTGGGAGACGATGTGTTTAAAACGGATCCCTCGGTAAATGCTTTGGAACAGAAAGTGGCCGAGCTGTTCGGTATGGAGGCCGCGTTGTATTTTCCATCGGGAACTATGGCCAACCAAACCGCGATAAAGCTACATACCCGACCGGGAGACCAGCTTATTTGTGATAAATATGCCCATGTGTATAATTATGAAGGGGGCGGGGTTAGTTTTAATAGCGGTGTATCGTGCAAATTGATCGATGGGCACCGGGGAATGATGACCGCCGAACAGGTAAAACAAGCGATCAACCCACCCGACTTTTATCATAGCCCGTTGACCAGTTTGGTCTGTGTTGAAAATACTACGAACAAGGGTGGTGGTGCCTGTTGGTCGGTAAACGCTCTGGAAGAAATTAAAACGGTATGTGCGGAGAACGGCCTGGCCTATCATTTGGACGGTGCTCGACTATGGAACGCGATGGCAAAGACGAACGAATCTGCCGAAACTTTTGGAAATTTGTTCGACACCATCAGTGTTTGCCTCAGTAAGGGACTGGGTTGTCCCGTAGGTTCCGTTTTAGTAGGTTCGGAAGAACATATGAAGAAGGCCTTGCGGATCCGAAAAGTTTTAGGAGGTGGTATGCGTCAGGGCGGTTTTATGGCTGCGGCCGGTAGCTATGCCTTGGACCATCATATCGAACGTTTGGAAGAGGACCACGAAAAAGCTATTGCGTTGGGAAGTACTTTGGCCGCACTGCCTTTCGTTAAAAAAGTGGAACCGATCGAAACCAATATTGTGATCTTTGAACTTGACGAAACTAAAATGTCGGCCGAAACCTTCATTTCAAAATTAAAGGGGAAACAGATTCTTATGATAGCGATGGGGGATGGAAAGCTTCGGCTTGTAACCCATATGGACTATTCGGACCTACAACATGAGAAGGTGCTGGCAGTATTAAATTCTCTGTAATACCTTTTCAAAATTAAAATGGCAGAAAGCCTAAATATTGAGTGTATCAATTTTTGTCTTTAGGTTTTTAATGCCGTTTTCCATACCGACTTCGGAATCATAAAGCGGGCTATTTCCGATCAATTGTCCCGTAGCCCCTTTTAAATTGAATAAAAACTTGCCTTGATAGTTGGTTTTACGCTCAAAGCCGGATGCTTGTAGAATAAGTGGTTTCAAAACGGAGACCATTCGTTCCGCTTCGTCCTTGGTTTCAAAGGAAACACTCTTGAAAATGGAATTGCCGTCATCGGTCTTCAGTTGAAACCTGAACAGGTTTTCGTCATCTTTAAATACCTCGATCATAGCAGAATGGATTCTTTTTCTTTAAAGATATTCACTTTCTATGAAGAAAGCAACGTTATAATTCTTTCAATACTATTCCAACAGGAAGTTATAGGAACGCATTAGGTCGAAATTGCATGAAAAAAAGCATAGGTTGATGATTCCCATAAACGAAAAGCTTTAATCGCTTGTTTTAAGCGGATTAGGGGCTCTTTTTTTCCTAGATATCATAACATTTCGTTCTTTTTAACTCCGATTGAAAGAAAAACCTTTCATTTGATAGCAATTATGTTCTAAAAATATGTTAATTATGTTAAGAAATAGTATCTTGCCGATACATTACTATAAACATTAACTAAACATTTTTACAATGATGAAAAAAGTACTTTTGTGCTGCGCGCTGATGACGGCGGCAGTTAGTATGGCTCAGGATTTGCCCGCAAACCCCCAACCCGGTAAATGTTACGTACGTTGTACGACACCTGATGTGTACGTTAACGAAACGGTAACCATTACCGTAAAACCGGCTTACAAGGTGCTCAAAAAAGTACCCGCTACTTTTAAAACGGTAACGGAAAGGGTCATGATAAAGCCAGAAGGTAAAAAATTGACCGTAGTACCTGAAAAGTGGGGCACCGAAACGGTGAGTTACGTGTCTAAAGAAGGCGGTAATACCCTTTCGATCACTCCCGCTTCTTTCGGAACCAGTTCCGAAACGATTGAAATTAAGCCCGCTTATGCCCAATGGGAATTGGGCGCACCTGCTCCAGATTGTGCCTCTGGAAACCCTAATGATTGTCGGTATTGGTGTTATAAAGGGTATCCTGCGGAGTTTACTACCGTGGAAACAACTACTCTGGCCAGTGATGCCAGTACTTCAAAAACCCCGATAGGGTCTAAAAACGCTTCTTACACAAAGCAGGTGTTGTTGGAACCGGCCCGAGTGGTCGAGGAAATCATTCCTGCCCAGTACAAGGAAATTACCAAAACAGTTTTGGACAATGATGCCTATACTACCGAAGAAACGGTACCTGCCGTAACCGAAACGGTTACCAAGGAAGTATTAAAGGAAAAGGGCGGATTGACCACTTGGAAGGAAGTCGAGTGCTCTTTGGTAGAGTATCAGGCATTACCGATCAATTGGAATTTGGGAAGCGCTACGTTGACTTCCCAAGCGCGCAACATTATCGATTCGCGTTTGATGCCCGTTTTGGCACAAAACCCTGGTGTAAAGTTAGAGATCGCTTCACATACCGATGTTAGAGGAGGGGCCAGTTCCAACCAAAGTCTTTCCGAAAGAAGAGCAAAGGCCGTTGCCGATTATTTGATCAGCAAGGGAATCAATGCAAGTCTTTTAGTAGCAAATGGTTATGGAGAAAGTAAAATCAAGAACAGATGTAAAGAAGGTGTTTCCTGTACGGAAAGGGAGCACGCGGTCAATAGAAGAACGGAATTCCGTTTGATCAACAACTAAGAACTATCATCAACCTAAATAGTCAAGGAGCTTTTCCATATGGAAAGCTCCTTTTTTTATGATAACGGATTTGCTAGGCCTGTTTTAGCAATGAACTCATTTAGACTTTTTGGATTGAAGCGAAAATTAGTGATTTAAAGGCCTGTTGAAGACTTTTTTGAGTTTCAAAGCAGGGCTACGAGAGGAAAAAAAGGCAGGGCCGAAAGAAAAAGCCAATGATTTGGCTTTTGATGAGGAGCCGGCCGGCGCGTCGAGCGAAAAAGGACAATTTTTTAGCCTCCCGACAGTTCGGGGAAAAAAATCTAAATGAGTTCAATAAGTAGCTTTAATCACTGTACTTTTTGAACAGATCCATATGATACCGTACATCTCCGGTCATGCTATATCCCGAGTATTTGTCCAGCACTTTGCCTTTAGGGTTTAATATCATGATCAATGGAAAAGATCCTTTTTTATTGTACTTGCCCAATACCTCCTGATTGTGTTTCCATTGCGTATCGCTGAGCAAATCCTTATTTCGGGGTATATCAACATAAAGGAGCTCATAATCCTTTGCAACGTTTTCAAACTCGGCTGTATCAAAAAGATCTTTTTTTAGCATTTTACAAGGTGGGCACCAGTCGCTACCAGTAAAATAGACTAAAATATTCTTACTGTCCTTTTTTGCATCGGAAATGGCCGTATCGAAATCAAGGCCCCAATGTTCACCGTATTCATGCTCGCCATCCTGAGCGCTAACAAAAAATGGTAAAAGCAATAAGAAAAACAACTTTTTCATGGTTTCGTATCTTATGTTCAAATTTATAATTAAGTAGGCTTTTTTCCAGAATGCGCCCATCTATGAGTATTGATTGTACCGTTAATATTCAAGTACCCTTACTGTAGGGTTTCAAAAAGCTTGCCATTTTTTATGGAATCCCGGTTTTATTTAAAAAACGAATCCATTCCCGGAATATTGGGCATACCTTCCTTGGCGGCCGCTGCCAATTCATTTTCATTGATAGCGGTAGCTTTGGCAATGGCCTTGTTCAAGGTCAAAATCAAATAGTCTTCCAATTGTTCCTTATCCTGCAGCAGTGCCTCCGCTATTTTAACTTCTTTAATCGTTCTATTGGCCGTTATAACGACCGATAGTAAGCCGTCCGACGATTTTTCCTCAAGGGTTACGTCGTTTAGGCGTTTCTTGGTGGCTTCGACTTTTGCTTGGGTTTCCTTTAATTTTCCCATCATACCCATCATATCTCCGAACATGGTAACGTTTTTATGGTTATACCCTGCGAAATTAACAAAACCAATGGAGAAATGCACTTTTAGTGTTTGTGCGATAGGTTCCGTTGGTATTTTAGCAAGACATTAAATCTGGATACTAGGATGCTTCTATTTATGTGCTTCCTACGGTTTTACCAATGTATTGAGCACCATAAAGGAAATTCCAGATCGTTTCGGGACCTTTTGGGAAACCTTTCGTCATAAAAGCATAGCCGTTTTTTTAGGATGCCTTACTTTTGCCGTCAAAATTGAATCGGAAGCTATCGTTTATAGGGTAACCGGGGTTAAATCCTTTGTTATTACCGTGTAGGAGGATTGCGGCGATAAAAGACAAATTGCAATAGCATGACCAAAATTTCGTTTCCCCAGGCCAAAATCCAACCAAAAACATTGGAGAAGCACGGCGATGTCCGCATCGATGATTATTATTGGATGAACGATAGGGAAGATGCCGCTGTAATTGCGCATTTGGAGTCCGAAAATGCATACTACGAATCGGCCAGCGCCCATACCAAAAACGCTCAGGAGTCGCTCTATCAGGAAATGAAGGGCAGGATAAAGGAAGATGATTCTTCCGTTCCCTATAAAAGCAATGGGTACTGGTATATTTCCCGGTTCGAGACGGGACAGCAATACCCGATCTATTCCAGAAAAAAAGCGGTGCTTACGGCCAAGGACGAAGTGATGTTCAATGGAAACGAAATGGCGGAAGGACATGACTTTTTTAACCTGGGCGGACTCGCCATAAGTCCCAACAATGAACTCGCCGTTTTTGGGGTCGACACCGTTTCACGCAGACAGTATACCTTACAGGTCAAAAATTTGCACGATGGAACGATATACGAAGACAAAATATTGAATAGCACCGGTAGTGCAGTATGGGCAGATGACAATAAAACGTTTTTCTACACCAAAAAAGACCCCGTAACCCTTCGTGCGGATAAAATTTTCAGACATGTGCTAGGAACTCCGGCGGAGTCGGACGAATTGATTTTCCACGAACAGGACGATACGTTCGGTACATACGTATACAAGACCAAATCGAAGAAGTATATCGTCATTGGTTCTTATAGTACGTTGACCTCGGAATATCAAATTCTTCCTGCGAACCGTCCATACGATAAATTTCGCCTGTTCAGCCCTAGAAAAAGGGGAGTGGAATATTCGATTGCACATTACGGGGAGTATTTTTATATGCTTACCAACAGGGACGATGCCATCAACTTTAAGCTGATGAAAACAAAGGAGAGCACTACCGATTTTGAACATTGGGAGACCTTTATACCACACCGCCAGGAAGTATTACTCGAGGATGTGGACATGTTTAAAACATTTTATGTGCTTTCGGAGCGCGAAAATGGGCTCAACAAGCTAAAAATTGTTCGATGGGACGGTACCGATTCCTACTACCTCCCTTTTGATAGCGAAACCTATACGGCCTATGTCGGGACAAATCCCGATTTTGATACCGAAATTCTTCGATACGGATATAACTCCATGACCACACCGTCGTCGGTAATCGATTTTAACATGGTTACCAAGCAGAAGAAGGTTAAAAAAGAGCAAGAGGTCATGGGGAATACCTTCAAAAAAGAGCATTACATTGAAAAACGGATTTGGGCCACTGCCAGGGATGGGGCTAAAATACCCATGTCGGTAGTCTATCATAAGAATACCGTGCCCGGCAAGGACACCCCTTTGTTACAATATGCCTACGGATCCTATGGAGCGACCATAGATCCCTATTTTTCAACGGTGCGTTTAAGTTTGCTGGACCGTGGTTTTATTTTTGTGATCGCCCACATACGTGGCGGACAGTATTTGGGCAGATCGTGGTATGAGGATGGAAAACTATTAAAAAAGAAACATACTTTTTTCGATTTTATCGATTGCTCCAAACACCTGATAGCGGAAGGATATTCCTCCAATGCGCATTTGTATGCCATGGGAGGGTCGGCAGGTGGGCTGCTTATGGGAGCCGTAATCAATATGGCCCCACAGCTTTACAATGGAATCGTTGCCCAGGTTCCTTTCGTCGATGTGGTCACTACCATGTTGGACGATTCCATACCCCTTACCACCGGGGAGTATGACGAATGGGGAAATCCGAACGAAAAGGTTTATTACGACTATATGAAGTCGTATTCGCCCTATGACAATGTTGTGGCCCAGTCGTATCCCAACATGCTGGTCACTACCGGGCTACACGATTCCCAAGTACAGTATTTTGAGCCGGCGAAGTGGGTGGCAAAATTACGTGAACTCAAGGAAGATGCGAATTTATTACTTTTTAACATCAACATGGAAGCTGGTCATGGCGGGGCTTCGGGTCGTTTTGAATCTTTACGGGAAGTGGCCAAGGAATATGCTTTTTTACTCGATTTGGAAGGAAAAATCGACTAATCGAAAAAAAATGGTAATTTTGCCATTGAATTTTGTTGATTTTTAAGTTAACGAAAAACAACTTTGATGCAAAACGAAATACAAGCGCACGATAATATACTGGCCCTAGTGGGAAATACACCGCTGGTAAAGTTGAACAAGATCGTAGCGGATATTGAAGGTGCATTTTATGCTAAGGTAGAGGCATTGAATCCGGGCCATTCTTCCAAAGACCGCATAGCGCTCCACATTATTGAGGAGGCCGAGCGAAAAGGACTGCTTCAAAAAGGCGACACAATTATCGAAACCACCTCTGGTAATACGGGATTTAGTATTGCCATGGTGAGTATTATAAAGGGATATGATTGTATTTTGGCGGTAAGCTCAAAATCGAGTCCGGATAAAATCGATATGCTCCGTGCCATGGGGGCCAAGGTTTATGTCTGTCCGGCGCATGTTAGTGCCGACGATCCACGATCGTACTACCAAGTGGCAAAAAGACTTCACGAAGAAACCAAAGGAAGTATCTATATTAATCAATACTTCAACGAATTGAATACCGCTGCCCATTACAACACTACGGGACCGGAAATTTGGGAACAGACAAACGGTAAGATAACCCATTTGGTGGCCTGTAGCGGTACCGGGGGGACCATCTCCGGAACGGCACGTTTTTTAAAAGAGCAGAATCCGGATATACAGGTTATCGGTGTGGATGCCTATGGTAGCGTGTTAAAAAAATATCATGAAACCGGGGAGTTCGATGCCAACGAAATTTATCCCTACCGTATTGAAGGTCTTGGAAAAAACCTGATTCCTTCCGCTACGGATTTTACGGCTATTGATACGTTTATTAAAGTTACCGATGAGGAAAGTGCCCATATGGCGCGCCATATTTCCAAAACTGAGGGTATTTTTGCAGGATATACCTGTGGTGCGGTGATGCAGGCCGTAAAACAGCTTGGTGAATTGAATACATTCACCGCTGAAAGCAAAGTGGTCGCCATATTTCCCGACCACGGCTCGCGATACATGAGCAAGGTATACAGTGATTCCTGGATGGAAGCGCAGGGCTTTTTGAACGAAAATGCCACCGAGGAGACACCAAAGGTCCAGGTGATACGGTAATCCCTTTAAAAACAGAATATAGGATGAGCAATGATGTCGATATATCGTTGCTTTTTTTTGTTCACGATCTACTGTTCAAAAACTAAGAAAAAGAGGTGGGTAACTACCCAAAAAATATATACTTTTGCAACAAATATAGTACTGATGAGAGATTTGTTCGATAGGATCATTGAAAATAAAGGGCCTTTGGGAAAATGGGCTTCACAAGCGGAAGGATATTTTGTTTTTCCACAACTGGAAGGACCGATTTCCAATAGGATGCAGTTTCAGGGCAAGGAAGTGATTACCTGGAGCATCAATGATTATCTAGGGATGGCCAACCTACCCGAAATAAAACAAATCGATAGTGAGGCCGCTGCGGAGTTCGGTGCTGCATACCCGATGGGGGCGCGTATGATGAGCGGTCATACCAAATATCATGAACAACTGGAAAAAGAACTTGCCACATTCGTGAGCAAAGAATCGGCTTATTTGTTGAATTTTGGGTACCAAGGAATCATGTCGGCCATAGATGCATTGGTATCGAAAGACGATATTATTGTGTATGATGTAGATTCCCACGCTTGTATTATAGACGGCGTACGTTTGCATATGGGCAAGCGTTTTACCTTCAAGCACAACGATATCGAAAGTCTTGAAAAGAACTTGGAACGTGCCGTTAAAATGGCGGAAACCACTGGTGGTGGTATCTTGGTCATTTCTGAAGGCGTATTCGGAATGCGAGGTGAGCAAGGTCGATTGAAAGAGATCGTAGCTTTAAAGAAAAAATACAATTTTCGTCTTTTGGTAGACGATGCACATGGTTTTGGAACACTGGGAAAAACAGGTGCCGGGGCAGGAGAGGAGCAAGGGGTTCAAGATGATATCGACGTCTACTTCGCCACTTTTGCGAAGTCCATGGCCAGTATCGGTGCTTTTTTGGCCGCCGATAAGGAAATTATCGATTACTTGAAATACAACCTGAGGTCTCAAATGTTCGCCAAGTCCCTTCCCATGATCTATGTAAAGGGAGCATTAAAGCGGTTGGATATGATGCGCAACGATCCCAAAATGAAGGAGAAACTTTGGGAGAACGTAAATGCCTTGCAAAACGGACTTAAAGATCGCGGTTTTGATATCGGTACCACTACAAGCTGTGTGACTCCTGTATACCTAAACGGAAGTATTCCGGAAGCGATGGCATTGGTAAAAGACCTTCGGGAAAACTACGGAATATTCTGTTCCATAGTTGTTTATCCGGTAATACCTAAAGGATTGATTTTACTTAGGATGATTCCTACCGCCACCCATACCCTGGACGACGTTTCGGAAACCTTGGAAGCGTTTTCGGCAATTCGGGATCGACTGGAAAATGGCACTTACAAACGCCTTTCCGCTGCCGTTGCTGCTGCAATGGGCGAATGATGTAATGCTTCCACATTACTTTTTACGGCACCTTGTTCTACGATTTTAGTCTATCTAAATGGATAACGGTCTTTGGAGGTCGTCCTATACGTGTACAACCAAAAGACCAGTGTTGTTGGGCGAAACGCGTAATCCAGATAATTTTAAAAGGGTGATTTAATACCGGAAATGGTATTATATGTCGATGTTTTTTTTGAAGGTTGCCCTGCGTTTGTGTATAACAGGCTCAAAGTGCTTCCACATTTGCCGAATAGCAACATTATCTTCTAGCTCGGGCGTACGATAGCACATGTCAATTTTGTTTGCGGTAAAGGTTTTGTAATACTCATTAAAAATAATGGCCGTAACTCCTTTGTTCTGATAATCCGGATGGATCCCAATGAGGTAAAAGTGCACGTCCCGGTGCTTTTTTTTCGCTTTTAGCAAATGGTAAAATCCGAAAGGAAACAGCTTGCCATTGGCTTTTTGTAATGCCTTTGAAAAAGAGGGCATTACTATGGCGAAGGCGATGAGCTGCTCTTTGGAATCCACGATAAACTTGATGTACTCCGGATTGATGAAGCTAATATACTTTTTCTTGAAATAGGCTATTTGTGCATCTGATATGGGCACAAAAGAAGAAAGCTTGTCATAAGTTTGGTTGAACAGTGCGAACATTTGATCGGCCAGGGGGAGAATATCCTTGGTATTGTCAAAGTTCAATTCCTTGAGCTTATAACGCTTTTTCACCAAGTCGTTCAGTCTGGTAAACAGTGCCGGATCGGCATTTTTGGCCGGAAACTTGTTTTCCACATAACCTTTTTCCTTTTTAAAGCCATGCTGCGTATAATGGTCGGCATAATAGGGATGGTTGTACCAAGTGACCATACTTCCAATTTCCGTAAATCCTTCGGTAAGCACTCCCACCTTGTCAAGGTTGGAAAATCCGACCGGCCCTTCAATAAATTCGAGCTGGTGTTCGCGTCCGATTTCCGCAATCTTGTTCAACAACGCCTCGGATACCGCAGTGTCGTCTATAAAATCGAACCAGCCAAAGCGAACTTTGGGTATTTGTTGTTGTTTCACCTCCACCCAGTTGATGATGCCTACAATGCGCCCCACCAGTTTATTGTCTTTATAGGCGAGGTAAAACCATGCGTCCGCATTTTTAAATGCCGGGTTCGTGTTTTTGTCAAAAGCGTTCAGTTCGTCCGAAATCAATGGTGGCACCCAGTAGGGAGAGTCCCTGTACAGGGAAAAAGGAAACTTTATGAAGGTTTTTAGATCTGCCTTGCTAACAGCTTCTTTTAAGATGACCATTGACTCGTTTTTCTTTGGTCAATATTAGCGAATATTGACAAGAGCAAGAAATTAGGAATGCCAATTTTACAAGAAGTTTTTGGGATGTTGGAAGGCCGTTTTAGAAATCGATCGGCCCACTGTCGTTTTGTTTGTTCTTTTTCTTCTTTTTTGCCTCCTTGCGCTGTTTGCGAAGCTGTTTTTTTGATGGCCCAAGGTCGATATCCTCGGCACCATTGCCACCATCTTCACCGTCCTTATCCTTACCTTTTTTCTTTTTCTTCATGGCATTTTTCTTGATCGGACCACCGTTTTCACCGGCTTGCTGATCCTCGATCGGTACCGGCTTATCCTTGTGGAAATCCATGCGGTAAGACCCTCCGAGCGAGATAAAGATTCGGGAAGGTGTATTTTTAAAACTGGCGCCCATATTGATATCGGCCTGTAAATGGTCGTTGAACAAATGGGCCACACCTCCACGGAGAAGCACATCGGAATACCGATCGCTTTGAATGCCCTGATTTTCTACAAAAACGCTCCATTTGGGATTGCGAAACGCATGGGAGAGCGATATCAAATAGCTCAGCTCCGGAAAATCGGTGCTAATGCGGTCGTATGCAATGTTGGATATCAATACGAACCTTGGTGTAAGCCTGCTTTGTGTGGCGAGCATGGCCCGATACGATACCGTTGGGTCACCTACATAAAACGGATTATCTCCTAGATTGAAGGTCGCACCACCATAAATGGAAACGGATGGGATCAGGTTTTTCCATTTGAAGCCGTAGTTCGCTTTCCAGCTATACAAGTTGGGTTTGTTGCGTTCGGGGTTTTTATAGCGATCGTAGACCAAAAATTTTAGCCCCACCCTATTTCGGGAAAAGTCGGTCCGGTTTTCACTGATCCCCAAGTTATTGAAGGTTATGTTCTGGTTTTGGAAGGTTCCCTCATAATTCAGTTCTAAGGCTTCAAACAGCAGTCCGTAACGTAAGGAAATATCGGTACCCCAGATGTTACTATCGGTATCCAACAACGAATGGTCTTGCTGTTCATATAACAGTCCTGCCTCGAACTGCAATACATTTCGGCCTACGGCATATGCGCTTACAGAAAGTCCGGGTCGGTTGGAATTGATAACATCCGTATACTGCGCCGTTCCCGCAAAGGAAAGCCCCAAAAGGAGCATGCCTATTAAATACCTCATTTTATGTTGTTTGACGGTATCCCGAAACGCCCATCGGTTTGCTGTAAAAAGTACGCCCCATGCCCCGTTATACCTGGTTTTATTATATTTTTAAGAGTTTTGCCACATGTTTAAAACGTTAGAATTGTACTTTTGATATATTAAAGTGAAAAAATATGGGTTTTTTAAAAGCGGTCCTTATCATTTTGTTGGTCTATTATCTCTTCAAGATAGTGGTCAGAATGTTCGCCCCAAAAATCTTGGGCTATGCCGCAAAAAAGACCGAACAGCACTTTCGCGAAAAATTCGAAGGTTTTCAGGATGTTCGGCAACAACAGGAAGGAGAGGTAACCATTACTACAAAAAGCGATCGAAAGCACGATTCTTCGGAAAAAGTTGGGGAATATATAGATTTTGAGGAGGTCGATTGATTATTTTTACCGAAGCAAGTAACCAATCACCCTAAAAGTTTATGCAAAACGGTCTAAAAGCGTTTTTTGTCCATTTCTTCGTCGCTGTTTTTTTTGTTGTGGTAGCCCTTTCTTATTTTCATCCGGTCCTTCAGGGAAAGGTTATGGAACAAGGTGACATTGTTCAGTACACCGGAATGGCCAAGGAACAGAACGATTTTCGAAAACGTACCGGCGAGGAACCTTACTGGACCAATAGCGCCTTTGGTGGAATGCCCACCTACCAGCTGGGGGCCTATTATCCTCACGATTATGTGAAAAAACTGGATAGCCTGATCCGTTTTCTTCCACGACCGGCCGATTATCTTTTTCTTTATTTTATCGGGTTTTATATTCTATTGTGTTGCCTAAAAGTCGATTATCGTTTGGCCATAGTGGGGGCCTTGGCCTTTGGTTTTTCTACTTATCTTATAATCATTTTTGGTGCAGGGCATAACGCCAAGGCACATGCCATAGGATACCTTCCCATACTCTTGGCGGGAATACTTCTGGTTTTTCGTAAACGATATCTATGGGGTTTTGTGGTAACGGCAGTTGCCATGGCCTTGGAAATAAGGGCGAACCATTACCAAATGACCTACTATTTTATGTTATTGGTATTGCTTTTGGGTGTTGCCCATTTGGTAGACGCCATTCTAAAAAAACAGTTAAAACACTTCGGCATATCGGTGGGGCTTCTTTTGGTAGCCGTTAGTATCGGTATTGCGGCAAACGCGACGGGGCTCATGGCCACCAAGGAATATGCCGATTGGAGTACCAGGGGCAAATCGGAACTGACTATTACCCCCGAAGGCACCCCAAAAGAGAATACCGGAGGTTTGAATCGTGAATATATTACCCAGTGGAGTTACGGTATTGCCGAATCGTTGAACCTATTTGTTCCCCGTTTGTTCGGAGGGGGTAGTGTTGAAAACCTAGGAGAAAATTCAAAGGCATATGACTTTTTGATCGATCAGGGATTGCCGCGTACAAGGGCGTTGGAGTTCGCGAGTCAGATACCGACCTATTGGGGCGATCAACCCTATGTGTCGGCACCTGCATATATTGGTGCAATTGTTTTTTTTCTGTTTGTACTGGGACTGTTTTTGGTAAAGGGCAAGCGCAAATGGTGGCTTTTGGGTGGTGTCGTCTTCTCGTTGTTGTTGTCCTGGGGAAAGAATTTTGGAGCGCTTACGGATTTTATGATCGCTTATTTTCCCTTGTACGACAAGTTTCGTGCAGTTTCGTCAATTCAGGTCATTTTGGAGTTATGTGCCCCGCTATTGGGCATTTTGGGACTCGCTGCAATTTTCGACCCTAACATAGGGGATAAGGAGAAATTTCGTGCTTGGAAAATTGCGTCTATCCTGGTGCTCGGCCTTGGGGTGCTATTGTTCCTTTTGAAAGGCATGTTCTCTTTCGAGGGCCTACGCGATCGTATGTTTGCCGAAGGCTATGGCAATGAGCTGTATTCGTTGATCGTATTGGACAGAAAAGCGGTCTATAATGCCGATTTGTTCCGTTCCATGGTGTATGTGTTACTGACCGCCGGACTGTTATGGTTTTACCTTAAAGGAAAATTGAAACAGACCTTGGCGATTGTTGTCATCGGTGCCATGATCGTTTTTGACCTTGTAGGGGTGGGACTCCGTTATGTTAACGAAGATAATTTTGTGAGCAAACGACGGATGTTGGAGCCGTTTCCAGAAACCGCTGCGAATAAAAAAATACAAGAGGACGAAAGTATCTTTAGAGTGTATAACCCCTCGGAAGGATGGGACGCTGCGGGTACTTCTTACTTTCATCAGTCCATAACCGGTTACCATGCTGCCAAGCCTGCCGGAATGCAGGACCTGTTTTACTTTTATTTATTTGAGGGGAATTTGGAGCTGCTAAACATGCTGAACGTTAAATATATAATTCAGAAGAACGAACAAGGGCAGTCCTCCCCGGCATTGAACACCGATGCCAATGGAAATGCCTGGTTCATTTCCGAACTTGTTCCCGTAAGCAGTGCCGATGAAGAGATCAAAGCATTGGGGTCTTTGGATACCAAAACAAAAGCGGTAGTCAATACCAAGAAATTTGACGATCTCAATCGTTTTAGTTTTAGGGTAGACAGCACCGCTACCATTCAACTGACGGATTACAAACCCAATCACTTAACGTATACCACGAACAATCCGAATGCCGGAGTCGCCGTATTCTCTGAAATGTACTACGCCAATGGATGGAACGCCTATATCGATGGAGCCTTGAAGGACCATTTTCGGGTCAATTACGTACTTCGGGCGTTAAGGGTTCCGGAGGGGGAGCATACCATTACCTTCAAGTTTGAACCCAAAGTGGTAGAAACGGGAAGTCAGATAACCTTGGCCAGTTCCATTTTGTTGGGACTTATTATTATCGGGGGGCTCATCTTTACCTTGAGAACATCCAAAAGAAAAGTTGAAAAAGCCGACAGCTGATGAAAAAGGTACTCATCATCACATATTACTGGCCACCAGCAGGAGGTCCGGGAGTACAGCGGTGGTTGAAGTTCGTCAAGTATTTAGGGGAATATGATATCGAACCGGTAGTTTATGTACCGGAGAATGCACACTATCCGATTCAAGATGCTACCTTATCCGAAGAAATCCCCAAAAACCTTAAACTATATTCGCGTCCCATTTTTGAACCGTATGGCCTGGCGGGACTCTTCTCAAAAAATAAGACAAAGCAGATCAGTTCCGGTATTATCGAAACCAAAAACCAATCGGTGCTGGAGAAAGCGATGCTTTGGATACGGGGCAACTTTTTCATTCCGGATGCCCGAAAGTATTGGGTAAAACCTTCAGTAACGTTTTTATCTACCATCCTAAAGGAGGAAGGAATAACCACCGTTATCACTACCGGCCCTCCGCACAGTGTGCATTTGATAGGGGCACGGTTAAAAACTGATCACGAGCTATGTTGGATAGCCGATTTCCGGGATCCTTGGACGTCAATAGGCTACCATAAAAAGCTGCGGCTTTCAAAGCGATCTCAAAAAAAACATAAGCGATTGGAACATGAGGTGCTAAACCGTGCGGACCGATTGATCGTGACCAGCCAGACCACTAAGCAGGAATTTCAGGGCTTGACAAAAAAGCCGATTACGGTGATTACCAATGGATATGATTTTGAATACCAAAAGGGAACCCGTTTGGACAGCGGTTTTACCATTGCACATATCGGATCGCTTTTGAACGGAAGAAACCCGGGTAATCTGTGGAAGGTACTTTCCCAATTGGCCACTGAAAACGAGGTGTTTCGGTCCGACCTGCAACTTGAATTTATCGGTGTTGTCAGTGAAGATGTCATGAATACCTTGTCCCGATACGAATTGGCACCCTATGTGAAAATGCGGGGCTATGTTTCCCATAGCGAAGCCATCCGTAGACAGCAAAGTGCGCAGGTGTTGTTGCTGGTAGAGATCGATTCGGAAGAAACAAAGGGTATCGTTCCCGGAAAGCTGTTCGAATATATGGCGGCCAAACGGCCCATTTTAGCGGTAGGCCCAACGGATTGGGAAGCCGGCGCAATGGTTATGCAAACACGTACCGGACAAGCCTTCGACTATCGGGATACCACGGCCTTAAAGGAAACGGTATTATCATGGTACAAGGCGTTCAAAAGCGGTGCGTTATCGGTAACCTCCGAAAATACGGAAAACTATAGCCGAAAGTCACTCACCGGAAAATTGGCCGAACTGTTGTAATGGGAATCGTCAGAAAACAATCCATCGATAATATGCTGGTCACCTATCTGGGTTTCGGTATCGGTGCGGTCAATGTTTTGTTTTTGTACACCAATTTTATGTCCGACACCTATTACGGCCTTATTCAGGTAATGCTCTCCGCTGCCCTGATCTTAATGCCGCTAATGGCTTTCGGGGTTCCCAACACTTTGGTCAAATTTTATAGTAGTTTTCAAGACCAAAACCAAAAAGAAGGTTTTTTAACGCTGATGCTGCTTTTTCCTTTACTTCTGATTATACCTATAGGACTATTGTCCTATTTCGCCAATGAAGCGATAGGAACTTTTTTAGCACGGGAAAACCCCGAGGTAAAGGAGTATGTGTGGTATATTTTCTGGATCGGTTTCGCGATGGCCTATTTTGAGGTGTTTTATGCCTGGACAAGGGTCCATTTGAAATCCGTTTTTGGAAATTTCATGAAGGAGGTGTTCTGTAGGGTAGGGCAGACAGTACTCTTGGTATTGCTGTATTTCGATAGTATCGACGTTTCCTTTTTTCTAAAGGCTTTGGTAGTACTATATCTGGCACGAACGCTGATCATGAAAGGATATGCCTATCACCTGCACCGGCCACGGCTAAAAGTGGTCAGGACTTTACCTAACTGGAAAATCTTTTCATACAGCCTGATCATCATATTGGGTGGATCCACGGCCATCATACTGCTTGAAATAGATAAGGTAATGCTCAACCATTATGTTCAGATAGAAAACGTCGCCTATTACAGTGTTGCCGGTTTTATGGCTTCCGCCGTTGGAGTACCCGGTAGGGCCATGCATCAGATCACCTATCCGTTGACGGCAAAATTATTGAACGAAAAGGATTTTTTTGCCTTGAAGCGGTTGTACCAAAAAAGTGCATTGACCTTATTTGTGATTTCCGGTCTCCTGTTCGTGCTATTGCTCAGTAATCTGAACGATCTTTATTTGCTTTTACCGGATACCTATGGTGGGGCATGGTTCATTGTCTTTTGGATCGGTATGGCGAAAGTTTCCGATGCAGTGTTGGGGAATAACAATGCCATATTATACAACTCTGATTATTATAGGGCCGTATTGTTTATGGGTATGGGGTTGGCATTGCTGACCATCGTTTTTAATTTGTGGCTCATACCGGAGTACGGTATCAAAGGTGCGGCCATCGCAAGTTTTATGGCCTTTTTACTGTACAATACCATAAAATTGCTGTTCGTATGGCGCACCTATGGTATGCTCCCCTTTACCGTAAATATGGGCAAGGTATTGGCAGTGTTGTTTTTCTTGCTCTTACTTTTCCAATATGTAAGGCCCAATTTGCCACCGTTGGTAAATATTGCGATAAAAACCGTGCTTATGGGAGGATTTTATTTTGGTGTCGTATACCGATTGAACGTTTCCGAGGACATATCCGCTGTAATAAGATCGATTTTCCGCAGAATCAAAAAAGAATGAGGTTGTCTTGCGCTTTGTTGAGAAAAGGATATGGTTTTTCTACAATAGCTTTTGGGCCACTTCGGTCCAATCGTTTGCCCTCGCGTGTCCATCGCTATTGCTGTTGTGCGGCGAACTGAACAGTAGCGTGTCTCCCTCAAAACGGTCTAAATTATAGCTGCGGTCGTCAATCAACACATCTCCCCTTAGAATGTGTTTATCCCCACATAAAATCCTGTTTTTCCAATGGATAAAAGGAAAGTACCGATCGAGCCATTCCGATTTTTCGTGAAGGGAGTTGGGAAATTGCATGGCCGCCGAAGCGATGAACAGTTCGTGTTTTTCGTTTATCTCCCGAAGAACGCTAATACTGTCCTTGATGGGGGTAAGGTCCTTAAAAAACCCGGGGCGACGCGCGTGGTTCCGAATGCTTTTTTGGTGTATTTCCGGCACACATTGCCATACTTCTTTTCCCATGCAGTCCGATACTTGGAGGGTTCCGTTAAACTCCCGGTTGTAAATTTCAATATGGGCGCCGTAGGTATCGGCAATAACCTCATCCATGTCAACAAAAATGGTCATACAGTCATAATTTGGAACGAAGAAAAGGAATAAAAACGGAAAATGGAAGAAGCTCCTGCGCAAGGTTCCGTAATCGGGTATTTTTCAAAGGATAATCGCTTTTTATGGGAAAACGATTCCATACCTATTTTTCAGCGGCATTTTATTGACCATAATTTGGCGCGAAAATCGTATTTTCCAGATTAAACTAACGTAATGGACAAAAACCGCAGACATTTTATTCAAAAAACGGGCATATTGGCCACTGCGACCGGTTTGGCCCCACAGCTGTTTTTTGCAAACACTGATCGGACTTCGGGCAAATTGGGCGTGGCATTGGTCGGTTTGGGGTATTATAGCACAGAGGTACTGGCTCCGGCCCTGCAATTGACCAAACATTGCGAGCTTAGGGGAATTGTTACGGGAAGTCCTGAAAAAGTGCCCCTTTGGCAAAAAAAATATGGAATTGCCGATAAGAACGTGTATTCTTATGACAATTTTAATACCATAGCCAACAACCCGGATATTGACGTGGTCTATGTGGTATTGCCTCCCGGTCTGCATGCGGAATATGCCATAAAAGCCGCAGAAACCGGCAAACATGTATGGTGCGAGAAACCAATGGCGCGGACCGTAGCGGAGTGTGAGGCCATGATCCAGGCCTGTAAGGAGGCCAAGGTAAAATTGGCCATTGGTTATCGTTGTCAACACGATCCAAATGTGCAATTCTTTCAAAAAATGGGAAAAACAAGGCCCTTTGGACTTCCAAAAATGATTTCATGCACGGCCGGTTATGTAGATCTGCGTACCGATCATTGGAAACAAAATAAAAAGCTCGGCGGTGGGGTAATGGGCGATATGGGGGTGTATGCCTTACAGAGCGCACGTATGGTTACCGGCGAAGAACCTATAATGGTCTCCGCCCAAGCGTCGACTACCCGTCCCGAAATCTACACCGAAGTAGAGGAGACAATGTCCTTCCAGTTAACCTTTCCGAGTGGTACGATAGCTTCCTGTCAAAGCAGTTTTGGAACGCGTACCAATAATTTGCACGTGGCCTATGAGAAGGGCTGGCTTAAAATGGACCCGCACTCGGCCTATAGTGGAAATAAAGGAAAATTGTCGGATGGAACCTTAATCGATTTTGCACTGCCAAACCAACAAGCGGCACAAATGGATAACGATGCAAGGTCCATAATTCAGGATACCTCGATGTTGGTGCCGGGAGAGGAGGGGCTTCGGGACATTCGCGTGATAGAGGCCATTTACAGGGCTGCCAAGAACAACTGTTCGGTAGCGATACCATAAGCCGTTTTTGGTCGTAGATCAAGAACGGAAACGAAAGTATGCGACAATAACGCAATTAATACCATTTCAAAGTTAAAATGATATAAAGGTATTTTTAAGGGATGAAACAAAAGAAAATAAGGAACGTATCGGCACAGGGACCGGAACGTTTTACCGGAATACGGCTAAAGGAACCCATGGATTCGGCCGCCGGGGTGCTTGGCGTAAAAGAGGCGCTACGGCATGGATTTAAGGAAATGGGCGTGCTCAAAGCAATGCGGGCACTACTGGAAATGAATCAGAAAGATGGTTTTGATTGCCCTTCCTGTGCTTGGCCCAATCCCGAGACCCCTTCAAAAGTGGCCGAATATTGTGAAAATGGGGCCAAGGCCCTGGCCGATGAAGCTACTTCAAAACAGATAGGAAGATCCTTTTTTGCAAACAACAGTGTAGCGCAGTTATCGTTGTTAAGCGACTATGAACTGAACCGGTTCGGAAGGTTGACCGAACCTATGGTACTGCGACCGAACAAGGAACATTATGAGCCCATTTCATGGGACGAAGCTTATGATTTGATCGCTTCGGAACTTCGTTCGCTCGATTCGCCCGATGAAGCTATTTTTTATACCTCGGGCCGGTCCAGTAACGAAGCGGCATACCTATATGGTATGTTTGCCCGTGCCTTTGGCACCAATAATATGCCCGATTGTTCCAATATGTGCCATGAGTCCAGCGGAATGGCACTTTCACAGACATTGGGAATCGGTAAGGGGTCCATAAAGCTTGAAGACCTTTATCATGCCGAAGTCGTAATCGTCGCCGGTCAAAATCCGGGAACGAACCATCCGCGAATGCTTTCGGCATTGGAAAAGTGTAAACAAAACGGCGGAAAGGTCATTAGCATCAATCCTTTACGCGAGGTGGGACTCGTCAATTTTAAAAACCCTCAAAAGGTTTCCGGTTTTATCGGTAACGGAACGGATTTGGCCAATCTTCATTTACCGGTTAAAATCAACCAGGACATTTCCTTAATGAAACTGGTACTGCAAAAATTGTTTGCCCTGGATGCCATAAATAATGCGGTTTTTGATCATGATTTTATAGGGGCCTATGTCGATGGCTATCAAGAATTGAAGGACGACCTGTCGCGTTATGCGCCGGAAACCCTATTGGCCGATTGTGGTGTATCCGAAGCGCAGATCGATACTATGGTGGCGATGCTCGCGGGTAAGAGCAAAATCGTGGTCTGTTGGGCCATGGGCCTTACACAACATAAAAACGGGGTGGAAAACATACGGGAATATGTGAACCTCTTGTTGCTAAAGGGGGCTATCGGTCGCCCCAATGCCGGTACCTGTCCCGTACGCGGACATAGTAACGTGCAGGGGGACCGTAGTGTAGGAATCATGCATTTTGTGGATAAAGAATTGAACGAACGTATCGAAAAACACTTAGGGTTCGACCCACCCACTGATAAGGGGGTTGATACCGTAGGCACCCTAAAGGCAATGTATGAGGGCGACTGTAAGGTTTTTATATGCTTGGGCGGAAACTTTCTGATGGCGGCATCGGATACCGAATACACCGCGGCAGGCTTGCAACGGTGCCAACTTACGGTCCAGATCAGTACCAAATTGAACCGCACCCATTTGGTCACGGGAAAAACGGCCTTGATATTGCCCACTTTCGGTCGGTCCGAGAAGGATATGAAAAACGGTGCCCCACAATACCAGACCATGGAAGATAGCATGGGAAGGGTGCAGCGTTCCCGGGGAATATTAAAACCGGCTTCGGAGCAGTTAAGGGCCGAGCCCCAAATTATTGCGGCTCTTGCCGACACCTATTTTAATGGAGATCATCCGGTGCCTTGGAAAGCGATGGGGGAGGACTATGAATTGATCCGCAAAAGTATCGATACCGTTATCAAAGGCTTTAAGGATACCGCAACGCGTTCGAAGGGAAATGGATATTACCTTCCCAACAATGTGCGTGAACGCGATTTTAGCAAACTGAAAAACGGAAGGGCACAGTTGACCGTAAACCGGATTCCGGAACACGATTTGATGACCGACGAGTTACTGTTGATGACCATTCGTTCCCATGATCAGTTCAATACCACCATCTACGGTCTGGACGATCGTTACCGGGGTATTTATAACGAGCGGAGAGTTGTTTTGATGCATCCCACTGACATGCTCGAACGCAAGCTCAAGGAAAAAGACGTGGTACACCTATTCAGTTCCTATGGAGGCGTAACACGGACCGCCAAACGGTTTTTGGTGGTTCCCTATGAAATACCGCAAGGAAATATTGCAGCATATTTTCCGGAAACCAACGTGCTGATACCGCACGACCAATATGCCGACAAGAGCAATACGCCCATTAGCAAATCCATAAAGGTTACCATTGCCATTGCCGAGGGTACAAACGGTTGATCTCAGCGTTAAGGAGCATAGGAAACCGACCCTACTCTGGTTTTCTCGTTTCGTGCCGTAATAAACGATAGTTTTAGTGCAGTAATCCAAGTGCCTGTTCAAATTGGTACAACAAAAAACCTCCGCAGTGGACGGATCCGCTACGGAGGTAAACAACTAACCAACCTAAAAACTATTTTAATACTGTTACTGTCTTCTTACACTTCTGCCACTTGATCTTGAACTGGTAGCTCTCGAATTTCTTGAGACGGTACTTCTACTTTTTGTGGCATTCGAAGAACGTTGGCTCCTTTGGGCCGTACTTCGTTTCGGTGCTTTGTACGTAGTACGACTTCTGGTAACCGTTGTGCTTCTTGGTGTTCGGGTTACGGAGCGCGTGGCTACGGTATTCCTTTTGGGCGCCTTGGCAATAGTATTGGAACGTGTTCTTGTCCCTTGTGTTCGGCCTACATTGGCACTTCCCTTTTTAATGGTACTCCGTTGTATCGTTTTACCACGATTTCCCGAGTTGCTTCGCACAGTGCTACTGTTTCCTCTGGCTCTTGTTGTGGCCCTACCATTGTTGACCGCGCTACGTACATTTCCGTTTCTTTGTACGGCCTTATTGACTCTAGCAACACTGTTTCGTGCCCTAGTGGTCGTACGATCCATATTTCGGTTGCTTCTTCCGATATCGCCACGTCTATTGTTATTGCGTACGGCAACCCTTTTGTCGTTTCGGTAGATGGAAGCCCGCTCCCTACGTACGGAATTGTAACGGTGCTCCCTACCGATTTTCGCATACGTTCTTCTGGTATTAAAGCGATACGGGTTGTAATACGTATAGCGAACAGGCGAATAAAACCTTCTATAAGGTCGGTTGTACACAAGGCAAAAACCTACCGCCGGTCTGGCAAAAAATGCATGGAAGGGACGGTATACATAAACCCTGTTGAAGGTGTTGATGAATCCTCTATGGTAATCATAAAACCCACGGTTGTTATAATAAACATACATTCCACCAAGACTTCGAACCCTATTGTTACGGTAACGGATATCGACATCCCCGATTTGGGATACCCTCCCGTAGTAATCGTAAAACACGGGAACGTTTTCCACCTGTATAACGGCTCCATAGTCATCATACTGGGCGTATGGGCTATAATCAAACCCGGAATTCATGGTTAATCCATTTCTGCGCCCCTGAACATAGGATTCTATATAAAAATCAAATTCACCATCGGGATACACTGAAAACGTAACACCATTTTCTACGAAAATGAAGGAGTTGTTGAACCTATAAGCATTGCGTTCTGCAACCTTATTCTCTAATGTACTGTTAGCCATGATACCACTGGTACCAAATATTAAGGCTGAAAAAAGAAGTACGAGCTTTTTCATGATATAAGGTTTTTGGACCTGCCGTCGGCAGGTGGAATTCTGAATGGAATTATTCGCATTCGATTTAGATATACCAAACAGCGTGCCAAAAAATAGTGATAATATTTAAAAACATGAAAATCAGTTAATTAAAATAAAATTTAAACTTCTAAGATGTATTGGAGGTCGCTATAGGTTTTCATTGCTGCAGTAAATACAGCGCATTTTTGGAGATAGCTATGGACATTTATCCACTGTTCTGATGGCAACGGGCAGCTTATGCAAATTACGTTGGGCGCTGGCAAGCCATTCCCTCTATGGGGTCGCGCACAACAACCTTTTTCGGGTGGAACTGGGATTTCATAAAAATGACATCAGTTACGCGTCAACTTTTCCTTTAAATATTGTGCTGTGTAAGATTTTTTGTTCTTTGTAATTGCTTCTGGGGTACCCTCGGCCAGCAATGACCCGCCCTTATCTCCCCCTTCGGGGCCCAAGTCTATAATATAGTCGGCACATTTAATCAACTCTATATTATGTTCTATCACTACCACGGAATGGCCTTTATCGATCAATGCATCAAAGGATTTCAGCAGTTTTTTGATGTCATGAAAATGAAGTCCGGTAGTGGGCTCATCAAAAATGAACAAGGCCTTGTCCTTTGTAGTGCCTTTTACCAAAAACGAAGCCAGTTTGATCCGTTGTGCCTCGCCACCGGAAAGGGTAGAGGAGGATTGCCCCAATGTTACGTACCCGAGCCCTACATCCTGTAAGGGTTTCAATTTTCCCGTTATTTTTTGCTGTTGGTGCTCTTGAAAGAAATTGATGGCGTCGTCAATTGTCATGTTCAACAAATCGTCTATGGAAGCGCCGTTGAACGTTACCTCCAAAACTTCTTTTTTGAAACGTTTTCCACCACAGGTATCGCATTCCAGGTGTACGTCGGCCATAAATTGCATTTCTACGGTAATCTCTCCTTCGCCCTTACATTTTTCACATCGGCCGCCATCTACGTTAAAGGAGAAATGTTTTGCTTGGTAGGCCCTTATTTTACTTAGTTTTTGGGAAGCGAAAAGGGCCCTGATGTCGTCATAGGCCTTGATATAGGTTACGGGATTGGATCGGGACGACCTCCCGATAGGGTTTTGATCGACAAATTCGATATGTTTAATGTGGGCGTATATTCCCTCTACGGCCGTAAATTGCCCCGCCTTTTCACCATACCCGCCAACTTCCTTTAGCAGTATCGGATACAGCAGTCGCTTTACCAATGTACTTTTTCCACTTCCCGAGACTCCGGTAATTACGGTAAGCATGTTTAGGGGAAACGTAACGTCGATATTTTTAAGGTTATGTTCCCGTGCCCCTCTTATGGTAATCTGATGTTTTGATGTTCTTCTTTTTTCGGGAACTTTGATTTCTTCTGTACCGTTCAAATATTTTGCGGTCAACGATTGGGTTTTCAATACCTCTTCATAACTTCCGTCCGCCACAACTTGGCCCCCGTTCGTTCCGGCTTCGGGACCTATGTCTATCACACGGTCGGCGGCTTTCATTACATCTTCATCATGCTCCACTACAATTACGGTATTTCCAAGGTCGCGAAGCGATTTTAATACCTCGATCAGGTTTTCGGTATCTTTTGGGTGTAAACCTATACTGGGTTCGTCCAAGATATACATACTTCCGACAAGACTGCTCCCCAGTGATGTGGCAAGGTTGATGCGTTGACTTTCGCCCCCCGATAAAGTATTCGATTTTCTGTTCAGCGTAAGGTAACCGAGCCCTACTTTAAGTAAAAAACCGAGCCTGGTGTTGATTTCCTTCAAAAGTCTTGAGGCGATCTGGTTTTCGGTCTCGGTCAATTGCAATGTTTTAAAAAAGCCGATAAGTTCTTGAATGGGCAACTCTACTAAATCGGAAATGGCCCTGTCCTGTACTTTTACATAATCGGTCTCTTCGCGCAAACGGCGCCCCATACAAGCGTTACATCTTGTTTTGCCCCTGTAGCGCGACAACATTACCCTATTTTGAATTTTATAACTTTTCTCTTCAAGGGTGGTAAAAAATTTATCAAGACCAATAAAATGGTCGTTTCCTTTCCAGACCAATTTTTTCTGCACCTCGGAAAGTTGAAACCAAGGTTTGTGAATGGGAAAATCAAATTTGTATGCCGCATTGACCAATTGGTCCCTATACCACCCCATGCTATCACCCCTCCAGGGAAAAATAGCATTTTCGTATACGGATAGTGCGGTATTGGGCACTACAAGATCTTCGTCAATTCCAATAACATCGCCATAGCCTTCGCATTTGGGGCAAGCACCATAAGGGTTGTTAAAACTGAACAAATGAACATTGGGTTCCAAAAAGGACATGCCGTCCAATTCGAAATTTCGGCTAAAGGTAACCTGTTCCGCATTGGAAAGCGCTTCAATTATACATTCTCCCTTTCCTTCAAAAAAAGCGGAATCGATGGCATTGGCCAAGCGATTGTAAAAGTCTTCATCTTCCTGTGTGATGATCCGGTCTACCACTAAATGAAAAGAACGTCCGATATCTTTTGGAGCGGATTCGATCCGTAGCATTTCACCTTTGTACTTGATTCGGGCATAACCTTGTTTGGCAAGCAATTGTAAAGACTTTACAGGGTCTCGCTCTTTGTCGATATGAATCGGGGCCAACAATAGCAATTTTATACCGGAATCATAGCTTTTTACATGATCGATCACGTCGCTTACCGTATGTTTTTTTACTTCTTTACCGGATATGGGGCTATAGGTTCGCCCAATTCTGGCGTACACTAGTTTTAAGTAGTCATATATTTCGGTGGTAGTGCCTACCGTAGAACGCGGATTGGTGGAGTTTACCTTTTGTTCTATGGCTATGGCGGGGGCGATACCTTTAATATAATCGACTTTTGGTTTGTCCAATTTGCCCAGGAACTGTCTGGCGTAGGACGATAGGCTTTCCACGTACCTTCGTTGGCCCTCCGCATAAAGGGTATCGAACGCCAAACTTGACTTTCCGGAGCCCGAAAGCCCGGTAATCACCACTAATTTGTTTCTTGGGATAACAACATCGATGTTTTTTAAATTGTGCAATTTGGCACCTTTAATAATGATGTTGTTCTTGGGGTCGACTTCGGTTATTTCTGGCATTTTTATACTCATGGGCGCAAAGATACGATACCCCGAATTGTAACCCAAGGATGTCGTTTTACCTATCAATTTTTCACAGACTTATACTGAAATTTGTCGGTTGTATTTAATTTTTTCTATATTTGGTACTAATAAAACGTTAAACGCCTATAGCAGAAAATTACTTTTTTAAAATTCTAGGAATAACCTAAAGACCTTCTACCCCAGGTAAGGTCGTTGTTTTAACCAAAAAAGTAATTGTTATGGATGTACTTATCAACGATTCCCAACTCATTAGAAATTATATTGAAGGTGATGAAAGGGCCTTGGCCACTTTGATCAATCGCCACAACCAGCGTATAAGCGGCTTTATTTACTCCAAAGTCAACGACCGCGATATTACGGAAGATATTTTTCAGGATACCTTTATTAAAGTAATCCGCACCCTAAAACGGGGAACCTACAGTGAGGAAGGGAAGTTTTTGCCCTGGGTAATGCGTATAGCCCACAATTTGATCATTGACCATTTCAGAAAAACTTCCAGGATGCCCATGTTCGAGGGAAGCGATAGTTTCAACATTTTTTCTTTTGTGAGCGACGATCGTTTGAACATTGAAAAGAAAATGATCAAAGAGCAGATCGATTGCGACTTGAACCATCTTATAGAGGAATTGCCGACGGACCAAAAGCAAGTGTTGTTGATGCGTATCTATAAGGATATGAGTTTTAAGGAAATTTCGGAGATAACCGGTGTAAGTATCAACACTGCCCTGGGTAGAATGCGCTATGCCCTGATCAACCTTAGGAAGATCATTGAGAAGCACAACATAGTTTTAACGAATTAATTTACCAAAGGTCGAACGGATAAATGAAATAGTACTTATATGGCGTTATCAACAGGAACGACATTATTATTTAAGATACTATGGAAGATATTTACGTGAATGACGATACTGCATGTAGGTTGGTAAAAACCAAAAAGGAACGGTTGCAGTTCCTGTTGGATTATTCTAAAAGCCTTTATATCGAAGAGGTGGCAAACGGTTTGGTATTGGAGAGTTGCAAGAATTGAATTCGGATATAAAAAGTAGGGCCCCCGTACACACGGGGGCTTTTTTTTGGCCCTAAACCAAAAAACCAGGTATTTCATAGATGAAACAATACCGTTCGTCGATGTTTTGAGATTTCCGCCGAACGTGATATTCTCGATTAAATTGTGTTCAAATTATCCAAACAGGGATTTCACATCAAAAACCAGTGGTTTGACAACAATGTTTTTACAGAACATGGGGTATTGTATAGTTTTAGGTCATAATTAAAAAACAAAGCTGGTATCGATACGATAACAGTTTGAGCAACCAAACAAAGACCAACAAAGCTTACTAAATCAAAATCATCTACTTAACCAAAAAACTTGATCGTATGGAATTTCAAATTGAAGACTCAGTATTAGTAAACAACTTTATCAGTGGAGACGAAAAAGCATTGGAAATTCTGATCAACAGACATAACCAGCGAATATCCAGTTTTATTTATTCGAAGGTTTTGGATAAGGATGTTACGGAAGATATTTTTCAAGATACTTTTATAAAGGTCATCAAGACACTAAAAAAAGGTTCCTATAGCGAAGAAGGAAAATTTTTGCCATGGGTGATGCGCATAGCACATAACTTGATCATCGATCATTTCAGAAGAAACAAAAGAATGCCGATGTTCGAAGGAAACGAGGATTTCAATATTTTCTCGGTAATCGGTGATGATAAGTTAAATGCTGAAAAACAATTGATTAAAGATCAAATCGATAGTGATCTTAGAAGTTTGATCGACGAACTTCCAGACGATCAGCGAGAAGTACTTTTAATGCGTATTTATAAGGATATGAGTTTTAAAGAGATATCGGAAAACACCGGGGTGAGCATCAACACCGCTTTGGGACGTATGCGTTACGCTTTGATAAATCTTCGAAAAATCATTGAAAAAAACAACATTGTACTAACCAACTAAAAGAACTCTTCGGGAGTAAAACAATATTTTTATATTGATGGCGTTATGGTAATATAACTATACGATCATCAATATGGAAAAAACTTACGCAAAAAACCAAGGAGATTGTGAACTCACTAAGGCTTGTCCGGAAACTGTGAAGTTTCTATTGGATTATTCCAAGTCGTTACATATTGTAAAATATGATGGAGTGCGTTTTGAGAACAACTTGAATTAAAAGAACTAGTACCTGTGTACTACTGAAAAAAGCCCGTTACTTACGGGCTTTTTTCAGTTTATGGTATGCACTGATCACCGTTTTTCGACCGATCGTTTTTGTAATCACGTCCTTGTCCAGATTCCATCCTCTGGCAGGACTGTATTCCCGACCATACCAAATAATCTGTAAATGTAGGTCGTTCCAAATTTCTTCCGGAAAAAGGCGTTTGGCATCCCGCTCGGTCTGCACCACGTTTTTACCGTTTGAAAAGCCCCACCGGTACATTAGTCTATGAATGTGGGTATCTACCGGAAATGCGGGTATACCGAAGGCCTGCGAAACCACTACACTTGCCGTTTTATGGCCCACCGCCGGTAGTTCTTCCAAAAGATGGATTTCTTTAGGGACCTTGCCATCGTGTTTGGCGATCAAGATTTCCGATAATCCATGTATGCCCTTCGATTTCATTGGGGAAAGACCAACGGGGCGTATGATATCCCTAATTTCTTCCACGGTAAGTTTTACCATGTCATAGGGGTTGTCCGCTTTGGCAAACAATACCGGGGTAATCTGATTTACCCGTACATCAGTGCTTTGAGCGGACAATAGAACGGCAATCAATAGGGTATAGGGATCTTTATGGTCCAGTGGCACCGGAATTTCAGGGTAGTACTCCCGTAATGTCTTTATTGTGAAGGCAACCTTTTCGGCTTTGGTCATTTTTGTTTAATTTTACGACGAAAATAATAAACACAAATTTAAGTAATATAAACGCATGAATACACTAAAAATAGGGGACACCGTTCCTGAGTTTTCCACCACGGATCAAGACGGAAATACTGTTAAACTTTCCGATTATAAAGGAAAGAAATTGATCGTTTTCTTTTATCCTGCTGCCAATACGCCCGGTTGTACGGCCGAAGCCTGTAATTTACGGGACAATTATGCCGCCTTACAGGAACAAGGCTACGAGTTGTTAGGGGTAAGTGCCGATTCCGAAAAAAAGCAGTCCAATTTTAAGAAAAAGTATGACTTTCCATTCCCGCTATTGGCCGATGTCGATAAAACGGTAATCGAAACTTTTGGTGTATGGGGCCTAAAAAAATTCATGGGCAGGGAATACGACGGAATCCATAGAAAAACCTTTGTAGTCGATGGAGATGGAAAAGTAACGAAGGTTATCGACAAAGTAAAAACGAAAGACCACGCCGCGCAACTGCTCGATTGAGCCATAAAAGCGATATGGTAAAGGAAACTGCCGTTAAGAAATTATTTCTTAGCGGTTTTCTTTTTGGTATCCTCTTTTTTTTCGGGCAGTTGTTTTCTGGTAAACAGCTTGTTGTTTTTAATCATTTCCGCGATTCCTTCGGGAAGCATTTCTTCCCAACCGCCTTCTTCGTTCATGATTTTTTTGAGCACGTCCCGCGAGAAAATGTGCATGATTTCGGGATCGTAGTCAATAATGTCCATCACCTTGCCATTGTACTTGAAAAACTTGTACAGTTCTTTCATCCTCGGGTGCACCTTTACGTTGTTACTGGTCATTATCTGACCGGTTTCCGTATTCTTCATCGGATACAGATATACTTGTAAGTCTTTGAAAAACAGCTTTCCAAAGGCTTCCAAAATGCCACCGCTCAAATTACGGTAGTACTTTTCATCAAAGATGTCGACCAGGTTATTGACGCCCATGGTCAGCCCTATTTTCTCTTTGGTATAGTTGTTAAAATACTCTACCAGCTTATAATACTCCTGAAATTTGGAGATCATTACCGTTTGGCCCAAAGAGCATAACAGCTCCGCACGATCCATAAAATCTTGTTCATCGATTTCTCCCGAGGCCCTAAGGTTGCTCAAGGTTATTTCGAAAATGATGATCGTTTTTTCTTCATTCACCGATGGGTCCCTGATAAAAATATCATAGGATTTGTGGAACATATCGGTGTTGACCTTGGTAACCGGCCGAAAACTACCGCGCATGGCCAAAATATTTTTTTTGTACAGTTCCGCGGCGGGCAACAAGTTGTTTCCGTCCGGTCCGAACATTACCGCATCGGTCATGTTGTTGCGTATGAGCTGTAGGCTCATAAGGCGGTTGTCCACATTTTTAAAGTTCGGCCCTGAAAAATTCACCATATCGATTTCTATGGTATCCTTATCGATGTGGTCGTAGATATAACGAAGCAGTTTACGCGGCTTGTCATACTTGTAAAAAGCACCGTATATTAGGTTTACGCCAACAGTTCCCAAGGTTTCCTGCTGTAATCGCGCCTCATTTTGTTTGAAACGGATGTGAAGGATAATTTCGTCGAATTCTTTTTGGCCAGGTTCCAATTGAAACCTTATGCCTACCCAACCGTGGCCTTTATAGCGTTTTGAAAAATCGATGGTCGCCACCGTATTGGCATAGGAAAAAAACAATCGTTCCGGGTGTTTCTCCCTACTGATGCGCTCTTCCATGAGGTTCATTTCATGGGCCAACATCCGTTTTAATCGGGCCTGGGTAACATATCTTCCGTCCGCCTCTACACCATAAATGGCATCGCTAAAATCTTTATCGTAGGCGCTCATCGCCTTGGCGATGGTACCCGATGCACCTCCTGATCTAAAAAAATGTCTTGCGGTTTCCTGACCGGCACCGATCTCCGCAAAACTGCCATAAATATCGGGATTAAGGTTGATTCGTAAGGTTTTTGCCTTTATGGAGGGAATGTTTTCAAACGAGGTGTCCCTTTTTAGAACTGAAGCCATTGATCGTTTTTAGGTTTTCGAGCCGATAGTGGACAGCACCCGATTTTTCGGGTACTGACGCAGCTTGATTTGATTGTACAACGCTAAACAAAGTTAAGAAGTTAAAAACATCTTTTAACAAATTATGTTATAAATTTGGTATCACATGAAGTCAGGTTTGAAAATCACATTTTTGGGTACGGGAACCTCTCAAGGGATCCCTATAATCGGGAGTACCCATCCGGTTTGCCTGAGCAAGGACCCCAAGGACAAACGACTTCGGGTATCCGTAATGATTTCATGGGGCGACTACAATTATGTAATCGATTGTGGTCCCGATTTTAGGCAACAAATGTTGACCCACAAGGTATCCCGGTTGGACGGCATACTGTTTACCCATGAGCACGCCGATCATACGGCAGGTATCGATGATATTCGCCCTTTTTTTTTCAGACAGGGCGATATACCCATATATGCCCATAAAAGGGTAGTCACCGCATTGGAACGCCGTTTCGACTATATTTTTGCGAACGAAAACCGGTACCCCGGTGCCCCGGCGGTCGCCATACACACAGTAGTACCCAACGTCTCTTTTGCCCTAGGAGACAAAACGGTGGTACCTGTAGAGGCCTATCACAATAGGTTGCAGGTTTTTGGTTATCGGATCGGTGGCTTTACCTACCTTACCGATGTTAAAAGCATGGCCGATGATCAGTTGGAAAAAATAAAGGGTTGCACGGTATTGGTAGTAAATGCGTTGCGCCAAGAGCCCCATCATTCGCATTTCAATTTGGAAGAAGCCCTTGACTTTGTAGAAAAGGTAGGCCCAAAGGCCGCGTATTTTACCCATATCAGCCATCATCTGGGATTTCATGAGGAGGTAAACCGTAGTCTGCCCGAACATGTGCATTTGGCCTATGACAATCTGGTCATCGAAGTTTAGAGATAGGACGCCGTCTAAGTTGTATACAGTACCGGAAACTAAGGCTTTTAGATCATTATTATGGTGCGAAAGGCGAAATTTATAGGCATTAGAAAAACGTAAGACAAGTTCGATACATACTAGGGTTGTCATCCCTTCGTTTATTATTTTAAAACCCATTATTTTGAAGAACAAAATTTTCCTTTACCTATTTATTTTTGCGGCCCTTATCGCACTTTACCTGTTTGTTAGCGGAGGTAAGATGGCCGATGTCAAAGACCAAAAGATTCAAGCGCTACGAACGGAGGTACAGCAGTTAAAGGATTCGGTGCAGAACGCTCAGTTAAAGGCGTTGGACATGCAATATTTTTCGTTGGAAAACAATGATGATGCGCTTGCCTATTACGACCATTTACAGCTGCAGGACCCGGCCCGTTATATTGCCGATAAACTTCTGGAAACCAATGAGTCCAAAGGCGATAATCCATTGATTCCATATGAGGGGATGGAAAGCGATTTTAAGCTGAACAGAATAAAGTTATTGAACCATAAATGGATCATTGCCGATTTTTCGGATGGAAAATACTGGGGGGAAATACAGCTTAAGTATGAGCTGAAAGATGATTTAGGGGTCGATTTTACGCTTATGGACCATTTGCTATATACACGTAGCAACTAATGCCATTTTAACTTTTAAATAGCACTAATAAATGGTTTCTTTTTCAATTATTCTTCGTTGAAAAAAATAACCGTAACTGCCGCTATGCTTAGGTTTTTCGCCTTGAATACCTAAAAAATAATTCAATTTCTATACGTACCATTTCAAAGTTAAAATGGTATAAGGCTTATCGTTTTAACAGCCAGTTTTTAAAGGAGTTTAAATTTTGAGGTGAAACGCCGTGGCCTACGGGAAACTCTTCATAAACATGTGCGATACCTAATTGTTTTAGAAAAGGGGATATGCGCTGGGCCCATTCGGGTGGTATCACCTGATCTACCTGACCATGGGAGGCATAGACGCTTAAGTTGGAATGATCTTTCCCTTTGTAGTCCGGTATCAGTATGTCCTCATTGATGTAACCGCTCAGCCCTACGACCGTCCTTATTTTTTCGGGGTAGGAGAGTGCCACGGAATAACTGAGAATGGTCCCTTGGCTAAACCCCAGTAAGGTTACCCGAGTATCATCCAAATGATAGGTACGACAGGCCTCTTCGATAAAACCGATTATTTTTTCTCTAGAGCTTATGGCTTGTTCGTTATCGCTCCATTTGCCCTGTTCCGCATCAAAATTTATGGCATACCAGGCATATCCGAACGGTTCCATTGCATATGGGGCACGTGCCGATATGACCGTGTGATCCTTGGGCAATTCGGATGCAAAGGAAAAAAGATCTTCTTCATTGCTTCCATACCCGTGAAAAAGAAAGATTACCGGAGCCTTGTCCGTTGTTGGGTCCGATGGCCTTATGAGATGGGTCAACGATAAAGGGGCTGTGGTCATACTATGAAATAAAAGTGAACCATTTTTGAAACAGGGGACCCAGTACGGGTACGGTACTTTTTTTATCGGTAAGGGCAGCTATAAACCCATAGCCCCAGAGGACAATATAGCAGATATATAGGCCGTACCATGCATAGGCATTGAACCACTGGCTTAAAAAAATGGCGAAACCTAAAAAAAACAGATGCAGACCGAATGCTTGGCGAATGTGAAAACGGGCAAAATCATGCTTTGGTTCGGAATTCATACTTATGGCGATCAGCGCCCCTACCATCGTTAGGTACGCTACGATGGCCGTTGTTTTTCCCGTTTCTTCTTTACCCATGGTGCAAAGTTAGCGGAACCTTAGGTATTCAACAAAAAAAGGAGGCCTCTTAGACCTCCTTTTTTTAATGAGTACGTTTTAGCTTATCCGCCGATAGTTCCGATTACAGGTACCGGTTTGTCCTTTAGGTTAATGGCGTTCACCAATCCCAAGATCCACAGTACAAGTACCGCAAGACTAATGATAGTAGAAACGATTGCTATGGAGGCGGGCAAAAATGCCGCTAATACGGAATTCGCAAGGCCCAAGATCGAAATTCTCAAGGACTGTCCGATATGGAATTTTGCAAACTCGTTTTTCTTGTCATTATTCATAAAAAAGGCTATTAGCAATCCTATTAGGGTAATATAGGCGATAATAGCAATTGTTTTACCTTCTTCTTTTACTGATTGTTCCATCATGCTAATTTTTAGGGTTGATTATTAGTTAAACTCGAAAAATACTAAATTATTACGTGCTCCTTATTGATTATTCCTAAAACATTGCCTTTAAGCAGCTGATTTTTAAAGGCATTGTTCCTAGAGGTGCTTTTTAATGGTTTGTTTCCTACCTCATTTACCGTATTGGGTTCAAAAAACGTAAAGTTGGCCGGGGTGTCGGTTTTAAAGGAAGGCACCGGTATACCGTACCGTTCGCGACCTTTGGTCAACAGTGTTATGGTCGTGTCGAGATCAAATACTTGGTTCAAGATACCAAAGGCCGATTCCATTCCCAGGGTACCATAGGCGGCATGATCAAATTCAACTCGTTTTTCTTCAATGGTCAGCGGGGTATGGTCGGTAGTAACGTAATCGATCGTTCCATTTTTAAGCCCCTTGATCAAGGCTTTTGTATCGTTGGTTGTACGAAGCGGTGGCATTACCTTAAAGTCGGTATCAAAATCGGACAGTACCGTATCGTTGAACCAAAGGTGGTGAACGGTGGTACTACAGCTTACATCCAATCCCTTTTTCTTCGCCTCTGCAACCAATTTTACTCCTGCAGCGGTGGTTATCGTGGGGATATGCAACCTCCCTCCCGTATACTCCAAAATAGAAAGGTCCCTTGTTATCTGCAAGGTCTCCGCTAAGGACGGAATTCCCTTTAGGCCAAGTGTTGTAGAAACCGCTCCCTCGTTCACGACCCCTTTTCCCGCAATACTGGTATCCAAGGGAAAGGAATAGACCAGACCGTTAAAGTTCTGGGCATACTGCAATGCAATTTTAAGCAGGTTTGCATTGGTGACCGGTTTCCTGAAATCGTAGAAGCCTACGGCGCCATTTTGGTGCAGATCAAAGAGCTCCGCCAAATGTTCCCCTTCGGAAAGGTTGGTCAAGCACCCTAACGGATGCAAGGCAGTACCCTTGAGCCTTCCTGCATTTTTAACGTAAATAATATCGGAGCCGCTATCCGGTACCGGATAGGTATTGGAATTCAATACAACATCCGTAAATCCGGATATGCTTGCCGTATCCAATCCATTGGCTATGGTTTCCCTGTCCTCATGGCCCGGCTCCCCAAAGGAGACCCCACTATCAAACCAGCCTAAGGAAACATGAAGATCGTTAAAACGTATTTCTTTTGTTCCTTTGTTAGGGGCGGTAATATTGGAGGCAATTTTGGCAATATGTCCATTGGTCACTAAAATATCCCTTTTCTTAAGGTGCAGTTCCTTTTGTTCAGGGGCTATTATTTTAGCGGATTTTATAAGTACGTTCATATCAAGTCGAGAAACGGGAAATCATTTTTATATCAGGAATACCACATCACGTGCACTATCGTTCCGTAAGTGCGACCACATCCATTTTTCACGATTTTATAAATTTTTGGATGAGTACCTCCAGCAATAAAAATACCATTGCGAAAATAACAAACCATTTCCAAAGCTCGGTAATGCGATTGTCTTTTTCCATGTTTTCAAATAATGTGGCCACTTCCGTATTTTTAGAATCGGCACGAACACCCCTTAGGTCCAAATAATTCAAAGTACTTTCTTTACGGGAATGGTTGAAGCTTAATTGTCCCAAGGTCTTTATATTATCGGTTATGGCGTATATGCCATCTTCGGGAAGCGTTTCATCAAAATACAAGCTTACCTTGTTCGCCTGTGCCCGTTGTTGCGGAATCAGTTCCCGTGTCGTTTTTTGAAGCTTTACAATATTGTCCTTTACCAGTTTCGCCTGAATATCCACCGAAACATTTTGTTCCATGAGGTGATATATCGCTGGCGAACGAAGGCTGAACATTCCAATGTTATAGAGTGTGGGTACGATCAGTGGCGACCCGATAAAGTTGGAATTCTCCTCATTGATCGCTCCGGAAAAAACATATTTCCCGCCATCGCCCACTAAAAAGGGACTATTATCCTGAAAAGAGAGCAATCGTGGCGCGGTAGTCTTCATTTCATAGGACGATCCTACGGTTGGATGGCTAAAATTGACCACTTTCTTTTCAAATACATTTTTGTACAAAGGATGGGTAAAAGCGATGTTCGTTACTAGTTTGTCCGAACTGATTTTTTCTAGGATAGCTGTGGAAAAGTAATTGACCAGTAGCGCATTATAACTTGGACGGTCAATATTATCGGCCGGTATGAGCAAAAAATGCCCACCCTCCTCCACAAATGAGGATAGATTTGTTAGCAGTGCCGTTGGAATAGTGGACAGTTCGTTTAAAATGAGTAGATTTTGAGAAGATATCGCCCCGTAGTTCAAGCCCGAAAGCGGGACTGATGTCAAGGTAAACTCGTCCTTCGTAAAAATACGGTCTAGGAACTTTGAGGTTGACGCCCCTATGGAAAGTACCTTTATCTTGGGCGTCTCATCAACATTAAAGTATAACCGATTATCATAGGAAAGTCCGGAATCGCTTACCTCCAATTTCCCTTGTATCGCATTGTCGGTCGGTAACGTAAAAACGACCTTTGCTTTGTGGTCGTCGGTAAAAGCGGCAGCGGTTTTTGCGATAAGGGTATCCCCATTAAAAAGAGATATCGGAACGTTTTCCGTTGCGTTGTTGGCCGACAAAAGGGTAACCAATTCCGCACTTTCGTTTGCATTGTTGACGATATAGGTAGAATCGATGGAAATGTTCTTCACATCGTCCGGCACCATTTGTACCAAATGTAATCGAATATCGGACAGGGAGTCCACATTCATTGGGGCAAACCGGTTTTGTAAATCGGAGATGACGATGAATTCCTTATCGGAAACCTCCTGATCGGAAAAAAAGTTGTTGGCCCTGGCATATACCTCGGTAAAGTTCAGTTGTTTTGAACTAAACGTCTCCTCCAGTAAACGGTTTTGAATATCTGAAATGGTAACATTGCGATAAACGGTGCTATTGGTGAACAAGGTAAAGCGAAGTTCTTTTGGAATGGCACCTATCAAAGACTGTACGGCCTCTCTCATAAGTGTATTGCCTTCTTTTTTGGCCTGCATGCTAAACGAATCGTCCAGATAAATGACGGTGTCTTTTGGTTTTAAGGCACGCTTTTCGGCATAAAACGGTTTAGCAAAGGCGATAACGATGGCCGACAATAAGGCCAAACGTGTTAACAATAACAACCATTTTTTAAGTGTTCGGCTGCGTCTGGATTCCGAGACTACTTTTTTAAGAAACTTAACGTTGGTAAAAGGGGTTTTTCTAAAGCGTTGTAGCTGAAACAGGTGGACAATTATCGGAACGAGTAAAAGAAGAAATCCCCAAAGAAGCCCTGGATATTGAAACTGCATTTCCTGATGATGTATAGACAAAAGTAGGAAATTCAAAAATCAAAGGTCCCTATTCGCGAACAAAAGATGAAAAAAATTGGAATGGTCCGGTCAACAGAAAAAGAAAAAATCGCTGCCGCTATGTTGTTCGCGTTCCGCAAAATAGTTTTGTATCATTTGTTGTGCCGTAGTATTGGCTACGGTGATAATGCTCTGTGGCTTTGTAAGTGTACCGAGTGCGCCGTAGTGCAACATTTCTTTGCCATAGATGTCCTTACCGATTTTCTTCGGGTTATCACAAAGCCAATAGAAATATATGGCTCTGGCCAACAGTCCTTTGGCAATTTCCTTGCCTTTGTTTCCCGCACCCCAAATCGCCAATGGTCGGCACGGATCGTATTCTAACTTTAAAAAATAATGGAGCTTAATGTCGAGAAAATAATTTTGTGCGTAATGTGCGCTGGTTCGTGAAGTACGGCTGTCGTAATCTCGCCAGTAGTGTACCAAACGATCGCTTGGGATACACTTTAGTCCTTTTTCATAAAATCGAAAGGTGAGGTCATAATCTTCGGGGTACCGATTTGGCGCAAATGCCCCACAGGCATCAAGATCTTCTCGATAGCTCATCCAAGCAGGGGAGGGGATAACACATTCCTTATAAATTTCGGTGTAGTTGGTACCGTTCGCCGTAAGACCGTTCAACCAGGTTTGATAGCGTTCATAACCATTACTGATACCCCGATCCGAAAAGTATTGAACAATACCAACGGCGACATGCCCCTTGCCATATTTCCTTAACGAACCGACCATTATTTCCAATTTATCATTGGTCATGATATCGTCGGAATCCATACGGCTGATCAGGAGTCCTGTACTGTTGGCATAGGCCGTTCGAAGTGCCTCGATAATCCCATTTCCGTCATTTTGAAACAACTTGAAACGGGCATCCTTCTTAACAAAACCGCTAACAATGCGTTCGCTCTCATCGGCGGAATGGTCGTTGATCGCGAGTACTTCCCAGTTACGGTAGGTTTGGGTGTAAATAGAATCCAAACATTCCTGTAAATAGGCCTCGGTATTTTTAAAGGGGATCAGAATACTGACCTTAGGTTCCGTCATAAGGGCAAGATAACAAATGGGGCCAAAACAAATGGGATGCACCTGTAAGCTACCCCTAATCAGAACTGCCTGTTTTTCCAATTTCATCAAAGTTATTGCTTTTAATTCCCTGTGCGGTACCGCACAGGGAATTAAGTTCTAGGTATCTTTTTGGCGACACGTACCCAAGTGCCTTATGCGGCCTGTCGTTGTTGTAATCGTCCATCCATATCCGAACCTGTTCCCTTACCTGGTCGATATCATCGAAGATGAACCGGTCCAAGGCCCCCCTCCTGAAACTACCGTTGAACCTTTCCACGAATGCGTTCTGGGTCGGTTTGCCGGGTTGTATGTACTTGAACTCTATACCGTGCATCTCGCTCCATTGGGACGTCAGTTTTGCGATAAATTCGGGGCCGTTGTCCATGCGTATCCGCTTGGGCTTTTCCCTTC
>CANMSB010000002.1 GCA_947500445.1 uncultured Flavobacteriaceae bacterium
TATGAAAAAAGGGTCCGACTTTAGATAAAAGTCTAACCCTCGTTATTTTTAACTTACACAGTTAATGGGATAGTGTCGCACGCCCTAGAATCGCAGTAATTTGCCGTGACGCGTCCAATACAATAAGACGGCCCTGCTAGCCTACAGCTACGGGTTTGGTTTTGATTGTTAAAACGAAAGTAGTACCCACCCCTTCTTGGCTTTCTATGCAGAGTTTCCCCTCTATTTTATGAAGTATTTCTTTAGAAAACAAAAGACCAAAGCCCGAACCTTCTTTATTTGTTTTGGCCGCTCTTTGATTTTCATCTAACTTACGAATAACATCTTTGTTCATACCTACTCCGTTATCCTCTATAATAATCTCGGAACTATTTTCCTGCTTTCTGTGATAGATATGAATCTCGCCTCCCTGATCGGTATATTTTACAGAATTACTCAATAAATTTCGAATGATGAACGAGATGATATCTGCATCAGATTCAACAGTCTGTTCCTTACTGATATTCAAATTAATACGCAGTTGTTTTTCTTCTATGATAGAGTCAAAGATTTGAAGGTTGCTATTGATTAGTTCATATAAATTAAAAGTTAGATAGTTCATTTGGCCTTTCTCGAACTTCGGTGCCCAATTAATCATGTCATTCAACAAATGGTTAATAGCTTCGATATCTTTCTCAATATTGTTAAAAAACTTAAAATCCTCATTTTTGACAGTTGTACCATTAAGTCGTATCAACTGAATCCTCGTTTTAAGATAATTTAACGGACTTTTAATATCATGAATCAACATATTGATAAATTGATTTTTCCTGCCTATTGAAAAATCCAGTTCTTCCATGACCTTTTTTAAATGATTAAACGCTTCCTCATTTGTGCGGATTGTGCGCCTTGTTGAAAACCAGCGAATAAAATATCCCATTAGCATTGCCAGTACTGCAAAATATATGTTCGAATCCAATGTGAGTGTTTTTAAGGGTATACTCCTGGAGTTATGAGACCGGAGAAAAAATACGATATACTCAGGCATACGGGATGATTTCCAGCGTACAACGAGACATCATGGCCGTCTATATGTCATTTCGCTCAAATTAGAGCTTAGGAAACCAGCAAACCATACTGTAAGAGAAATAGCCCCAAATAAAATAGGGGTTTGTCTCCTGTCGATAACTTCAGAGGGTTTAAAATTTTGTGCAAAATAGCAGAAAGGGGGGGAAGCTAACTAAAGATAGCACTCCTTTTCAACGCAAACATAGTAAGACTATTGGGACCAGAAATCCGGAGTTTTCTACATATGCAATATCTAACATTTTCTATTGTTTTCTTACTTCTGAAGAGAATTTCGGCAATTTCTGCGGTAGTTTTTTGTTCAGAGACCAATTTTAGTACGGTCATCTCCTTTTCGGTTAATCTCTGGAGCCTTTCAAGCTCTTTTCTGTGTAGCGTTTCATCAAGGATAATGGCGGGAACATTATGCTTTAAACAAATTGGGCTTATGTATTGTTTCCCGTACAGTACCGTTTTTATACAAGATAAGGTTTCTTCCCAGGTACACTCCTTTAGTAAGATACCATCCGCCTTGTTGGCAATGGCTTTTCCATAATTAGAGTGGGAAATAAAGTTTCCGTACAAGATAATTTTTGTGGGTGATTCAGTTCTCTTTATTTTCTTTAGGACTTGAAGTCCATTAACTTTTGGAAGGTTAACATCGATAAAAGCAATGTCGGGCTTTAAATTCGAAATCTGCTTGATAGATTCAAAACCGTCTTTAGCTTGGCCAACTACTTTGTAATTAGTGGTGGCTTCTAACATTCTTTTCAGTCCTTCTCTGGCAATTAAATGATCATCTACAATTAATACGGAAGAGTTGTCGTTCTTCCTTTTCAAATTAACTTTCATGGGTGAGGTTTTAAAAGGAAACCATAAGTACAATATTATACTTAATCGTTATTCTTATTTGAATTATTGCGAGTTGGTCGGTAACAGAGTGTAAAATTTAGGGCCATGACAGGTTTGCGAGTTACAAAAAAAATTGAAATTTTTGCTTGTGAAATATCAATTTTACCCTAGTATTTAATATGATTTCATTTGGGTTAAAAAACGGCTTCTTTCCTAATTCCAAGGAGTCGCTTTTTCAATATATTTCTTTTTGATTTTGAGTTTCTCATTTCACGATATAAACTTTGTTCCTATTCAAAAAACAGTGAACAAAATAGATAATTGAGCTTGGGAGTTTTCGGTGATATAACTTCGAAATGTATGTTTTCATATAACAGGATTTTTTATGACTATGACGTCGGTCAAAATACAAGGCTTGACCGAACATATTTTTGATAAATGCGATAGGGAGGCTTCATAGTTAAGTTTTTTGGGCAATTTTTATTGATGAAGGCTAAAAATGTATCAATTCTAAAGCGTATACCCTTTAAAAGAAATACTGTAAGGTTGTTAATGCAATAAGTCAGAAGGGTATTGTATATGGAATAGCTTACATTCTTTATGGTTTTTTTGCTCCTAATAATGAACTCTTCGCTTTTGTAGCCAGTCCTTTGCTTTGAGATTAATTTTACCACAACTCTCTGATTTTTAAATTGTTTGATGAATCGCCCTAGTTCTTCCTTTTTTGGATTTTTAGCGAATGTGGTAATTAAACGAATATTCGGCTTCTTACATACAACCCTAACGTATTGCTTACCCGAAAATGATTTAACGTTAAAATATGAAGAAAACTTCTTATGAAAACCAAGTTCTTTTAGAAGAAAGCTATTGGCCTTATCGTGCTTGGTATAATATATAAAACTGCAAAGCGGAATAAATTTTGGTAAAATATTTTTCTTCACATCTATCATCATGTGAAGTACACCGCCTTGAGGAGTATTAACGTCTACAAAAAGAAAATCAAATTTTAGGTGTGATGTAAGTTTTATCGATTCAAGATTATTCGTTTTCAGTAATGATAAATACTTTTTTTTAATTTCTAAACTCACTCTTTTTTACATTTCTTGAAAGAATCAACAATCCAACAGTCTAGCAACGGAAATTTTTAAGGTTTTTTTGCTGACCGAATGCTGTTAAACTTCTATCAAAAATTTAGGCAATATAGCCGGAACTTTGAAACCAAGATAGGACATATTGATCTATTTTTTATTATTTTATTTACAAAATTTTGACATATTCGACAAAATGCCTTAAGCTTATTCTTACACTGAATAAGAGGTTTTTAAGCAGATGTTACCTTTCCATATTATATATCTGATTATCAACAACTTATCATTTTTTGAAGTTTAAGGTTCCATGTTTTGGGCTACACTTTTGGGCCTTTGGCTGTCAGAAATAAGAACTACACCAGTTACACATATCATTTTAGAAAATAGATTATATCATAGCGACTCAAAGAACTTAATATTAAACCTACTCTAGTCATCAAAATTCCCCGATGCCTCATTACGTAGGTTTTTATATTATCCCAAAACTACCACAATACTTTGACGAAGAGGTTAGTGTAATATTTTTAAAAATTTAGCGCGGCTTTACCAAATGGTTACTACGTAAATTCTATGTAAAATTAATGGTTCCTCTTATTAAAAATGAACTACCTCGCGACAGAGCCATCGGGGTGTCTAAATAATTTTAGTTGATTTCTATGCAATTCTTTATAGTTTGTTCTGCCCTGATTTTGGAGATACTTCTTGATTACCTCCTCATTGGTATACTGCCCTAGGGTATTCACGTAATATCCGCTGGTCCAGAACTTGCCGCCCCAAAGCATGTGCTTGACTTCCAGATACAAGCGGAAAATCGCTTTCGCCGTGATGGTCTTCACCGCACCGATTATCTTCTCCGGGGCGTTCACAGGAACACTCTGGATCAGAAAATGGACATGGTCCTTGTCAAGCTCGATATCTAAAAAATAAATCTCCAACCGTTCCTCGATCTGAAGACAGATTCTTTTGAAAATTTCCGAGACCGAATCGCTCACGATATTTCTTCTATATTTGATAGGACAAACAAAATGGTTCAAAAGCAAGCTTTTGTTATCGTTCTTATGGATATGTTCACTCATATCCACGAGTATAGGAATATCAATACGCGATACCCGAGGCAGAACCTCAGGGAATGATAATGATTAAAACTCTATACGATAATTAATTACAGGTACAAGATTCAATTGAGATTCTTGTCTGACAACCCTATTGACCGGATCAAAGATTTGCTGATCGATATTTTCCCTATCCGTAAGGTTTTGAACATCCAAAGAAATTATATGTGCAATTTTCGCCCTGTTGATTCTATAGTACGTGCTTACATCTAGTCTAAAATAGCTTTTAAGCTGAATGGTATTTCGCTGATTTTCCACAATACCAAAATCACCGGATCGATCAAACTCAGCAAGATCAAAGGGAGATTCCCGTTTTCCCCCGTTTAGCAATACCTTACCATTCACCCCAAGTATATTATTCCCATTTTTACCCATCGAAAATTCCTTGCCCGCAACCAAATTAAGGGTATAATTATAATTAAATCTGTTATCATACCACTGCCCATCGGCCGCCTTATACTTGGAATCAAAAAAAGAGGCCGTTGTCAAAAAGTAATATTGCTGCGAAAAAAACTTTTCAAAGGTCAATTCTAAACCGTAGTTTCTCGCGATTCCCGAGGCTACCAGTTCTAGGTCGATATACTGACCGTTAATTACTGCATCTGTTGAACTTGGGTTTTGGGCCACAGCAACTTTATTGATGTCTTGATAGTATGCCTCAATTTTTAGGTGGCCATTTTTTATTATCCGCCAATCGTATCCTATGATATAATGTATCGCCCTCATCAAATCCAAACCTTCGTTCGGTGTGGTTGCGGTACCTGCCTCATCTTCTACGATCGTAAAGTACTGGTTTAACGGCAACCTTCTTGAATGAATACCAATACCTGCACTTAGTGTATGTTTGGGATTTATTTTATAATCCAACCCTGCACGGGGTTCCAATCGAAAGTTGTCATTGATTGAAAAATAGGTTCCGTGAACCCCAAAGGTAGACGACAGCTTTTTATTAAATCGATATTTTGTTTGCGCAAAAAACTGGGCCATTGTTCCATTACCTTCCTGATCTATTTGCACCTCCTCAACATTGTTGATTATGATATTACTGAATACGTTATAATTCAAATAGCTTAGTATTGCCCCTGTCTTTAAGATGGTTTTAGGATTAAATTTGTTCGTCATATTCAAGCTAAAACGAAACGCATCATTTTTTAAATTATCATTTTCACTTAAGGCGTTGTCATTTATAGTACTCACAATTGATAGTTCGTTATCGCTCTCATTACCTGAATAAGAAACAGAAGCATCGAGGGTACTTTTGTCACTTAAGAAATGTTTTAGGTTCAAGCCGGTCATATACGTTTTCGATTCGAGCCTATCATCCTCTAACTGCCCCGGCGCAGAATCATCTTGGTTGTCCAGATTATCTTCGCTTATACCTCCTATACCCCATAGGGATAGCTTGGTTTTCTTTCCCAATGGCAAATTTATCTTAAAGGAGAGGTCCTGATACTTGGGAACAGAATTTTCGGACACTTCAACAATCTCATTTAAAAGGGTCAAGGTTGAATAACGATAATTCACCAGATAGGACCCCTTATAGTTTTCACTAAAGGGTCCTTCCAAAGCTATATCGGTGCCTAAAACACCAAATTGAAAGGCATACTCCCCCTTATCAACGTTCCCGTTGCGCAGATTTATGTCAAAAACACCGGATAAGGCATTACCATATTCGGCAGGAAAAGCTCCCGTAAAAAAATCTGACTTCCCTAGCATATTTGTACTCAGTAGACTAACCGCACCGGGTGAAAAACCATCTTCAGATAAGTGGTTGGGTTCGGGCACTTCTACCCCTTCAATTTTCCATAATAGTTGATTAGGTGCATTTCCCCGTATGATGATTTCATTGGTAGAATCATCTGAATTGGTAACCCCGGCAAAGGAGAGCGCCATACGACCAGGATCACTTATACTTGCAGGAAACCGCTTGGTCTCTTCAACACTAAAAGAACGGGCACTTACGGTCGCCAGTTTGTTATTCGGCTTGATATTATCTTTTCGTGCTATCAATACAACCTCATCCAACTGTTCCAAAGACTCCGTTAATTGTATGGTTAAATTCACCTCTTTCGCAGAACCAACTAATACTTCAGGAACCAAAGCATCCTCATATCCTAAAAAGTTGCATAAAAAAGATTGCCTGCCAATGGGAACATTCTCTATTACAAAAAAACCATCGAAGTCTGTTATAGCCCCCTTCGGAGGGTCGGCATTCAACAAACTAATTGTAGCCCCGGTAAGTGGCCCTCCCGTAGTGGCATCGATCACCTTACCTTTAACAGTTTGGTTTAGTGTCTGCCCCAAAATGGCAGTAGGTACTAATAAAACAATCAGTGCTATTCCAATTCTAGAGAATTGATTGAATAGATTCCCGTAAGAAACGCATTTTTTGGACATATTACCCGTAGTAAAAAAAATCAAAAAGGTACTTAGGAAAAAGAACCTTTCATCATCACATTTTTATGATATCTCAAGAGGTCTATTTACAGACATAACCCTTGCATTATCATTAATTATTGCATGAAACTCGAATAAGACCTTTCTAAAAAGCAAAGAAAAATCAAACCCAACTGTTCAATTTTTATCTCAAAACCGGATGAACGATTTATTGACAAAACGAAGTTGGGTTTACTTTCTACCACTTCGTGGCAGCATTAATTATCTATTCATAGGCTCATAAAAACTCAACTTTATACCTTTAAACAGATGTCATTTCCTTTCCGGTCTTCTCGGAAGCTGACTTAGAAGACTTTTTGGAAGCAGGTTGTTTCTTAGTCGCTTTTTTTGCCGAAGCAGGTTTTTTTGCCGAAGCAGAAGTCTTCTTGGAAGCTGATGAAGTAGACTTTCCCTTCGCGGTTTCCTTTTTCACCTTAGTCCCAGAAGCCTTGGCGGTAGTGGCCTTTTTCTTAGGCTCGCCTTTTTTTGCTTTTGTACCTTCTTCCACTTTGGGCAACACTTTGTCCTCTTTTGGCGTAGGATTGTTCTTTTTAAATTCTTCTTCACTAAATGTTACTCTCAGGCTAAGTTGAGAAAGGGTCTTCTCGCTATTCTCCCTGTAACTAAAGTTATCATACTTTTCCAGTTCCTTTAGTACTTTGCTATTTTTCAAATCAGAATTATCGGCTAAATCTAAAAAGAAAATAGCAGCACTTCTTCGTGTTAAAAGGTTCTCGTACGGAAGCTCCCAATTTTGTATTAAAGCACTTTTTTTTAACTTATCAAGATGTTTTTTTACTTCATTAATTTCAGGTACATTCATAACTAATTCAATTTATACATTTAAAATTTTGTGTATCTAAAGGCGCTCTTTTCACACAGGCTATGCAATCAACTCTTTTGGTGTATCCTCGAGCATTTTTCCGTAATCGAATTTTATCAGTCGGTCACAGTATTTATAGTAAGCATCATCATGCGTAATCGCAATGACGGTTTTCCCTATACGCTTTAAATCGGGAATAATAGATTTGTAAAAATAAGCGCGGAACTCTGGATCTTGTTCGGCCGCCCATTCATCAAAAACAAAAATTTCCTTATCCTCTATAAGAGAATAAATCAAGGCAAGTCTTTTTTGCTGACCGCTTGAAAGGTCATGGAGTATTTTATTGTTCGCTATGTCTTGTTGTATTTTTCCTTCCAGTGCCATTTTCGAGAGAAGGGCCGTAAGTCGATCATTCGATGGAAGCAAATCAAAGTTGTCATAGTTTTCACTAAACAAATAATCATCGGCAAATATGCACGTCATTGTATTCCTATAGGCCGCGCGGTTATCATCTGTAACCAATTCGTTGTTAAAATATACCTGGCCGGATTTGGGGACATACAAACCCGACAACATGTTGATGAAAGTGCTTTTGCCACTGCCATTCCCACCGTAAATAAAAACCACTTCGCCTCTGTTTATTTTGAGATTAATAGGCTTTAATTTAAAAGCGGGATTGTTGTTTTTATCTAGATATTCATAGCTGATATTGCTAAATTTCAGCTGGTCAAAACCGGGAAACTCCCTGCTATCATTATTTTTATCCGTAAACAGGGATGTCTCCGTTATTTCCGCGAATTCATTTATTCTGTTAATAGCCACTTTAAAACGAATAAAGCTGTCCATTAAATCAACGAAAATGCTTATGGGGCCCATCAGAAATAAAATCGTAATCAGAAAACTAGAGAGTACGGTCTGTTCAACATTGAACAGCAAGGGAAGTACGAAGAGAATAATACCTATTCCGAAATAAAAAGAGTAATCCCCAATCAGATTATTACCAAGGTCCCCCAACTGTGCCCTCGTTAGCAATTTTATAGAATTATGCCTGTTTTTCGCAATATGTCCGTGAAAGATGGATTCGCTTCTATTGGTATTCATCTTTATTTTTTTGAACCCCAACAAAAAGTCGTTGACGTTTCTCATAAAAATGTCATTGAGAGATCGGGCCTCATCAATGTTTTTTTCGATAACCGCATTCCTTTTGACATAAACAAAACCAAGCACCACTATCAAAAACAAAATGATCAGGGCCCCTTTTGGATATACCCAAAACATATAACTAACACCTACAATAATCATTACAAATGAATTGAAAAAGGAAAGGAAAACATCCGGAAAGCTCCCTAGCACACCAACATCTTCCAAGGTTGTTCGTACTCTTTCCTCTCCAAGTTTAAGATACGACTCGTAATTCGCCGATCTAAGTTTATCGAAAATTTCCAACATCATTTCATTTCCAAAATTCAACGTCATCTTCAACATATAGGCTTGAAAGTTATAGGATATCAACAATGAGCTAACGGTAAGCACCAAATAAATAAGCCAATCGTACTCATCAAAAAAAGGCAAAGGGGTTCCGGAAATTTTATTGTTTACCAACAGCAGTAAGCTACTGCTCCACAGACCATTAATGATTGCCAAAAAACCGAGAAAGGGCAGTACGATTTTTGATTTGGACTTTAATAATTTAAGAAAATCTAGTTTCTTCATCTTTTAATCGAAATGCTTTTTATCCAAGAATTTGAGAAATTTTATCTTCCTCTCTTGTTAATACTAAAAGTTAACATTTAGGAATCAAAAGTAGGTCGTAAAGCTTTGTCTGAATTTAGGTGTTAACCCTCTTTTTAAAAATATGGGAAATAGATATGTCGTATCAAGGCTTTTTCAGCCTTGATACTGCAAAAAACACCTTGTCCGCTTTGTCCCAAATCATACCATAACTTACCTTGTGCGCGGATCCTGTCCGGTTTTTGTAGTGTTCCGGTAGATAAACGTAAAGCAAAAACCGGATAGGGCACTTGCTAACGGTCCTTTGGAACACCGGGGTCCTTGCTTTTCCAAATTTTATAGGGCCCGTACGCTTCGGGATGCTCCTTGAAGTAATCGCCAAAATGGTCGATAATATGTTGCTGTCCCTGCTCAAAGGCTTTTCGCTTTTGACCTTGAAGCCCGTAACCCTGATATGCGAAATAGCCGATGGTGAACAGGGGCAACAACATACCGATGGCATAGAGGGTCAATAACCACTCCGGTAGGCCCCTGGAAGCCTCGATCTTGCTTTGCTGTACCGTAATCCGTTTTTCCAAGCGGTCCGTGCTTCGTTCTTGTTCGTTAAGGAACTCCCTGATACGGTGCTCAATGTTGGAACTGTCCGCTTTCACCTTTATGGTATCGAGTTTCCCGTACAGGCTTTCCAGTTTTTTGATCGAGGCCTCAAAGCCGGATAGTTCGTCGGTGAGCAGTTCCATATATTCTTCCATCTTTTTCATAGTGTTCTTCTTTTAACGTTCGTTATATCTCGATGCCCGTTCCCAAACTTCGCTTTATTCCTTTCTTGATAAGATTCTTGGTAAAGGTCAAGGCGAAGTTGGCACTAACCTCTACAGCTTTGCCAATTGGCCTTCTCCTATTGTGAGTCCTTTCGCGCTGTTATTGGAAATGGCCAAAGCGATTTTCCCTCCCGATAGGGAGCGGTGTACCGCGCTGCCTTTTAGATTGTGCCCTTTGTATTCGAAACGAAAGCCTTGCAACTTGTTCCCCTTGTTGATAAATGGAATGACCTTTACATTATATTTCTGCATTGACTTGAAGTAGGAGTCAAAATCTTTGGGCCGCTCTTTTTCCATCACGGTATCATGTATTTGTTTTATCTCGTTTCGAATGCCCTTCATTCCTAAAAGTTTCTCTTGCCTTACTTCCCTTGCCGTGGTCAGCCCCATTTCCTTGGCCACCTTTTCGGCGGCCAGTTGGCTGCGTTTTCCTATAAAGCTGTCCTTGTATGCCCTTCCATCAAAACCGATACGGTTGGCGTATAGGTGAACAGGGAAGCCTTCAGTTCCCTTGACCCTGCCCCTGGTGGAACACCACTTTTCGGGCGTTATTTTTCTTCCCAAACTGAATTCACTTCGGCGACCATTCACCGTGATACGAAAATAAAGCTGTGCCCGGCCTTGTTTGTCCAAACGGTTGCCGCGCAAATAGCAGAGTATTGCAAGGGATACATTTTTCATTTTTCTATTTAAATTAGGTTAAACTGATTGTGTCGAAATAGGGCGACCGATCCTTTAACACTGATTTTATCCCATTTTTGCGAATATCATAATGCGCACCGAATTGGATGATATCATTGGAATATAAATAGAACTGAAAAAAATCATAAGACTGTAAATCAATGATTTACAGTCTTGTTTGATATGAAGTGAATTCAAAAAGTGGTCCCACATGGGCTCGAACCATGGACCCTCTGATTATGAGTCAGATGCTCTAACCAACTGAGCTATAGGACCGAATTAGGGCGCAAATTTAACTATTACCCTCAACTACACAAAAATATTAGCCCTTCATTTGTATGAAATGAGCATAAACTTTTTTAAGCGTACCCTACCAAGATGATTAAAATAAGTTTATGCGAATTACTGAATGTGCAGAAATTTTTAGTTTCTTCATTTTCAGCAAACTACAAAATTTTAAACAGGTGAAAAGTAAGGCCTATCGCTAAGAACCGCTTTCGGCAGGTGCCTCTTGGCAGAGTTCTATCAAAACACCGTTGGTCGATTTGGGATGCAAAAAAGCGATAAGCTTATTGTCAGCACCCATTTTTGGTTCTTCGTTCAAAACACGGAATCCTTCCGATTTGAGCCGTGCTATTTCACCTTTCAAATCGGTGACCGCAAAAGCAATATGGTGAATGCCCTCTCCCTTCTTTTCCAAAAACTTGGCAATGGGACTATCCTCACTCGTTGCTGCAAGCAGCTCTATTTTATTGGGTCCGAACTTAAAAAAAGAGGTGATTACGCCTTCCGATGCAACGGCCTCTTCCTTATAGGGAGGAGCGCCGAACAATGTTTCAAACAGGGCATTGGACGTTTCCAAATCCTTGACGGCAATCCCGATATGTTCTATTTTATCCATAATTCCTATCGCTTAATAGGGTAAAAATACGGCTCGTAGGCGTACCAAATGGTGGTGACAGTCTTAAAAGAACTATTTTTGCCCTATGGAAACACAACGACAGAAGAAAATAGGCGGGGTCATTCAAAAGGATATTGTTGACATATTACAACGCGCCGCCTTGGAAGGGGGCCTAAAAGGGACTATTATCTCCGTTTCCAAAGTTTCCGTAACCACCGATCTATCGATAGCAAAGGTATACCTCAGTATTTTTCCGAACCAGGAAGCTCCCGTCTTAATGGAGGGCATACGCTCCAACCAGGCCCTGATCAAACACGAACTGGCCCAACGAACCCGAAACCAGCTCCGCCGTGTGCCGGAACTGTTGTTCTATTTGGACGACTCCCTCGAGTATATCGAAAACATAGAAAAGTCCTTGAAAGGGGAGGAAAACCCCATAAAGAATAGGGAACTGCTCCCAAAAAGAAAAAAGTCCTAAACTTGAATTTTCCGTTTTACATTGCCAAGCGCTACCTGCATTCGAAAAGCAGCCAAAACGCGGTCAATATCATTAACTTCATCACGTTTTTGGTAATCGTGATCGGTTCAGCGGCCCTGTTCATCGTTTTGTCTGGTTTCGCGGGCCTAAAAACGTTCAGCCTTTCTTTCACCAATGTTTTTGATCCTGACATAAAGGTAACTCCACAAACGGGAAAGTTTTTTACGATTTCACCTTCCCAGGAAGAACAACTAAAAAATATGGAAGGGCTTGCTTCCTATTCCAAGGAACTGGAAGAAAAAGTATTGCTCTACCATCGGGAAAAAAGCCACATCGCATTTGTAAAAGGGGTAGATCGCCAGTATAACAAGGTTACCGGAGTGGACAGTACCATTATTTATGGAACCTGGACCATAAACGAAGTACAGGGCGTAGCGGGAATCGAAATATCCAACTTGCTCGGTATCGGTACCGATCAGTACAGAAATCCATTGATGATCGCCGCCTTAAAACCGGGAAAAGGCTTTATTTCGCCCCAATCAAAAAAAGCGATCTACAACGAACTTCCCATTGTATTGAGCGGTGTTTACGGTGTTGAGGAGAGTTTGGACAAAAAATATGTGTTCGCCGATTTGGACAGTGTGCGACGGCTCCTTGAAAAGGACAGTACCCAACTCTCCGGTATCAACATTAAAGTACATCATGAGAAAGACATCCCCAGTATCAAAAACGAAATTGCAGCGGTATTCAATAACACGGTCAGCGTAAAAAACAGAAAGGAACAGAACAGCACCCTTTACAAAATGCTGAATACCGAAAACGTAGCCACCTATCTTATTTTTACCTTGGTATTGGTCATCGCCCTATTTAATGTGGTCGGTGCCATAACCATGATGATCTTGGATAAAAAACAAAATTCCAAAACCCTGTACAGCTTGGGCACCACCTTAAAGGAATTGCGGCGCATCTACTTTGTACAAGGCGTGCTGGTCACCACTTTGGGCGGTGGCATCGGGGTACTCTTGGGGTCGTTGCTTATTGGATCACAGGTGTTTTTTGAGTGGTTCAAGATTACGGCTTCCTTGGCTTACCCGGTAGAATTTCAATTCATGAACGTACTCATTGTACTGGCCACCATAATGGTTTTGGGCATTGTTGCCGCAAAAATTGCGAGCAGCCGCATCAACAAGAAACTGATTACTTCCTAGAAGGCGTCCGTTTTAAAAAAGATGAGGGTGTCAGCGGAATTACAGACTGAACTCATAGTCGCCAAAAACCGCCAAAGCCTCCTCAAAAGCGGCAAAAACATCGGCCGAATCGTCACTCGTAACCATTTTCATTCGGTACTCCTTAAAATTTGGAATCCCTTTAAAATAATTGGTATAGTGGCGGCGTGTCTCAAAAACACCAAGTTTTTCCCCCTTCCAGTCGATGGCCATTTGTAAGTGTCGTTTTGCGGCGGTCACCCGTTCCTGCATGGTCGGAGGGGCCAAATGTGTTCCCGTTTCAAAATAATGCTTCACTTCCTTAAAAAACCAGGGATAGCCTATGCTGGCCCGGCCGATCATGGCCCCGTCCAAGCCGTAATCGTCCCGCATGCGTTTGGCGGCTTCCGGTGAATCGACATCACCGTTACCAAATACGGGAATATGCATCCTGGGGTTGTTCTTTACGGCAGCGATCGGTTTCCAGTCCGCATTTCCCTTGTACATCTGTGCGCGGGTACGCCCATGGATCGCAATGGACTTGCACCCGACGTCCTGAAGTCGTTCGGCAACCTCCACAATTTTTATGCTATCATGGTCCCATCCCAATCGGGTCTTCACCGTAACCGGTAATTTGGTGTGGTTTACCATGGCTTTGGTGAGCGAGACCATAAGATCGATATCCTTTAAAATACCGGCCCCGGCACCTTTGCTGACCACTTTTTTTACCGGGCATCCAAAATTGATGTCGATAATATCGGGGTTCGATTTTTCTACGATTTCCACCGACCGTAACATCGAGTCCAAATTAGCGCCAAAAATTTGAATTCCTACCGGACGTTCTTTTTCGTAGATGTCCAACTTCATAACACTTTTGGCGGCATCCCGAATGAGCCCTTCCGATGAAATGAACTCCGTATACACCACATCGGCACCCTGTTCTTTGCAAAGCGCCCGAAACGGTGGGTCGCTCACATCTTCCATAGGCGCTAGAAGCAACGGAAAGTCGGGCAATTGTATGTCTCCGATAGATGGCATTTCCTTAAAATAGGTTTTATTATCGGCAAAATTAAGCAAAAATGACGCGTAAATAACGGCGATACTTTTTCATTTGCCCACGCCGTACCCTATTTTGGATGGCCATAACCGGGTAAAAAGCTGGTGAAAATAACAAAACCCCAATACATTTAAAATGCAAAGGGTTAAAGCAAAAGAATAAAGTGGTTTTTCAACATTGTACCAACGTTATAGCGGCCAGTTGGCGGTAAAGTGCGTGGTAGTTCATAACAATTGTCGACTACCATATGCGACTGCCGACTTGTTGAATATTTGCGCTCCGAGTACTCGGGGAAAGGCTTGTATTAAAGTACATCATTTTCAACTAATAATTGTGATCAATGACTCCGTTACGTCGGCTCATTTTAGAAACTAACGGGCCACATTTTCTAAAATCACTGAAAACCATGAAGGCCCCTTGTTTTTACATCCTTACATTTGAAAACGATACGATACCGTTTCAAAGCCAAAGTGGTATAACACAAAACGGGTACTTTACAGATACATATGCCAGTTAACGGAACCATTCCTTACGAACCGTCACTTTTCGGGACTCAGATAAACATACATCTGGTACTGGAATACGCTGCCTTTTTCGTCGCTTTTCGGTATTATGTATACCTTAGAAAACACCGTACGGACACGATTTCTTCCAACAACCGATTATCGATCATTATAGGAGCCATCTTTGGGGCCTTGTTCCTCTCCCGCTTGGTGGCGTTCATGGAAAATCCCCCCGTACACCTGCAACAGGGATGGATAGCGTTATTAAACAACAAAACGATTATGGGCGGGCTCTTTGGGGGACTTTTGGGCGTAGAACTGGCGAAAAAAGTCATTCGGGAAAAACAATCCTCGGGCGATTTGTTTACGTTTCCCATTATACTTGGCATTATCATCGGGCGTATCGGGTGTTTTTTGAGCGGAACCAAGGAATTCACCTATGGTAAGGCCACAACACTATTTCTCGGCATGGACCTTGGCGATGGCCTGCTCCGACATCCCATTGCTTTGTACGAGGTCGTTTTTCTAATACTACTGTTCGCCGGCTTAAAGCGGTTTGAAAAACGGTTCATCCGTTTTGAAGAAGGATTGCTTTTCAAGGTTTTTATGATCGCCTACTTTCTGTTTCGATTTTGTATCGAGTTTTTGAAACCCAATACATTTTTTATCGCAGGGCTCAGTAGCATCCAAATATTATGTTTAATTTGTTTACTGTATTATCAAAGAACCATACGCAACGCGCTATCCCATGGCTGAAAAAAACTATACCTATTACGATTTTACGTTGAGCCTATGCCCGGAATGCCTGCGTAGGGTGGATGCAAAAATCGTGTTCGAAAACGAAAAGGTGTACATGCTGAAGCATTGCAAGACCCATGGGCGCAGTAAGGTGCTCATTGCGGACGATATTGAATATTACAAGAACATACGCAATTATAACAAAGCTTCCGAATATCCGAAAACCTTCAATACCAAAACACACTATGGGTGCCCTTACGATTGTGGGCTTTGCCCGGACCATGAGCAACATTCCTGCCTTACCGTGGTAGAAGTTACCGACCGCTGTAACCTTACCTGCCCTACCTGCTATGCGGGATCGTCCCCCACTTACGGAAGACACCGGACCTTAGCGGAAATAAAATTGATGCTCGATGCGATCGTAAGAAATGAAGGAGAGCCCGATGTGGTTCAGATCAGCGGGGGGGAGCCTACGATACATCCAGAATTTTTTGAAATTTTGGACTATGCCAAATCGCTTCCGATACGCCATTTGATGGTCAATACCAATGGAATTAAAATAGCCAAGGACCTGGACTTTGCTAAAAAACTGGCGACCTATGCCCCCGATTTTGAAATATACCTGCAGTTCGATTCGTTGGAGAATGCCGTGTTGCAAACGCTTCGGGGCGCCGATCTGGCGGAAACAAGGTTGCAAGCTTTGGAACACCTCAACCAACTCAATCTTTCCACCACCTTGGTCGTTACCTTGCAAAAGGGACTGAACGATCTTGAAATGGGGAAAACCATCGATTTTGCGGTCAAACAAAAGTGTGTTCGGGGCGTTACTTTTCAGCCCACACAAATTGCGGGAAGGTTGGAAAATTTCGATGCCGGGGAAAACCGGATCACCCTAACGGAGGTGCGCCGGAAAATTTTGGAGCAGTCCCCTATTTTTGAACCCGACGACCTGATTCCCGTACCCTGTAATCCTGATGCCCTGGTAATGGCCTATGCCCTAAAAATCGGAAACGAAGTGAGCCCCTTGACCCGCTTCATTAACCCGGACGACTTATTGAACGAGGGCAAGAATACCATTATCTATGAGCAAGATCACGAGCTACATGGTAAAATGATAGAGCTGTTCAGCACCGGTAATTCCGTGGAAAAAGCCTCGGAAAACCTGAAAAGCATCATGTGCTGTTTACCGGAAATCGATGCTCCGGAACTGGGGTACGATAATCTGTTCCGAATCATCATCATGCAATTTATAGATGCCCATAATTTTGATGTAAGGGCCATCAAAAAGTCCTGCGTACATATCGTGAACAAAGACTATCAAATTATACCCTTTGAGACCATGAACCTGTTCTACAGGGACGATAAGGTCGCGTACTTAAAACAACTACAGAACGAAATCGTATGAGCGCTATATTTCTTTTGTTGTTCGGACCGGCCTTGGTATTTTTTATCGTTGCCCTGGTGAGTTTGGTCAAAAAGAAGAAAAAACGGGCAAAGATTTTTTTTATCCTTACCGGGGTCTACCTATTAATCAGTTTGGGTACCTGTGGCATCATGCTCGCCAACCTTTCGTTGGACGTCAAATAATAAAGATATGCGTATCCATTTGCCATTAGAGCTCTATTTTAGCGATGCCTTCGTTTTTGGAGTAGTAATGTTACTGCCCGGGTTTTTGTTTTTATTGATTGCCATCATCCTGTTGTTCACAAAAGATAAAAAATCGGCAAAAACGTTATTCATTATAGCGGGAATATGTTTTTTGGTATCGCTTGGGCTTTGTAGCATTGGAGGAATGTAGTTTAAGGGACCGATTACCACGCCATGCCCTTCAACTGGGGTTTTTAAAACGCTCGGCTACTGAATCGGTTCGGTAGTAAACTACCCCCCCGGGGAAGCCCACGAGGCATTCGCAGGAAGCAAACGTTTAATTTCGAGGCAAGCCTTGAGGAATTAAATCCTTTGGCGGTGCCAATAAAATGTTTATTAAAATTGAGAACACATGTATATTGGTATTCCCTTGGAGGTAGGCAACCTTGATGGCTTACTGACCATCATTTTTCTAATCATGCTCGGACCGCCTTTGGTCCTTGTTTTAATAGGGGTTCTCTCCCAAAAAAAGAATAAAAAAATTGCCAAGGTATGCTATATTTTGGCGGGTGTCTATTTAGTGGTCAGCTTGGGAATATGCAGCGGTGCCCTGGGAGGGTTTTAATATATCGGTTCATGGAAAAGGAATGAGATTCTTTTTAAACATTGAACTCATTTAGACTTTTTGGATTGAAGCGAAAATTATCCATTTTAAGTCCTGTTGAAGACTTTTTTGAGTTTCATAGCAGGGCTACGGGAGGAAAAAAAGACAGGGCCGAAAGAAAAAGCCAATGATTTGGCTTTTGATGAGGAGCCGGCCGGCGCGTCGAGCGAAAAGGGCAATTTTTTAGCCAATTAAAAAAGTCTAAATGAGTTCATTGTATCAGCGTAGTGGTAAAAAGCTGGCAGTAAAATGTTTAGTGATTCGTAAAGGTTGCCGAGGTATTGAAAATTATTTATTCCCAATACTCGTGGAGGAGAGGGTTTCGCTAAAGTGCAGGTTTTTAGCTAACGCCTGTGAACAACGAAGTGGCTTATACCATTTTAACTTTGAAATGGTATTAGATGCGTTTTTGTTCATCTACTTTTTTAGATTTCTTGTTGTTTTTGATGCCCGAGTCCCCAAACCGATACCGGAAGGCCAGCCGTAACAGGCGGTTTTCCCGTCTGATACTGGCGCTATTGTCTTGATCCAAAAATTGCCGGGTATCCAAAAGATTGCCCTGATTAAAAATATCGACCACTTCGAGGGAAAAACTTCCTTTTTTATTCCAAAGTGTCTTTCGAAATCCGATATTCAAGCCACTATACCCGTTTTGGCGGGTGTTTCCGACGATAACGGGAGTCTTATAAAAATAGAGAAGGTCGGCGGTCAAACTGCGATCTTCCAAAAATGAAAATGTATGGTTCGTTCTAAATGTCATAAGAACAATATCATTGTCGACTATCGTTCCCGATGTCAAATCCCGAAATCGGTTCGAATATGATGATCCCGACAGGGTCAGATAGGAACTCAACCGGTTTGTAAAATTCTTATTGATGGAAAAATCCGCCCCATAGGAAATATTACGGATCAAGTTGGTACTTATAAACCGCAGCAAATTGGTTTCATTGTCCTGAAAGACTTGGTTCCGAAATTGGTTTTTCTGAACTCTATAAAAAACATCAATGGCATAACTGCGATCAAACGTGTACCCCAGTTGTACATAATTCCGCACCGCGGGCAATAGGTTGGGGTTTCCCTCCTGAACGGAGTTGACGCTCTGAAAATACTGAAAGGGGTTGATAAGATTATATCTAGGCCTATTGATGCGCCGATAGTAGTACAGCAAAATACTGTTCTTTTTGCTGGGTAAAAAGTTTACGGAGAACGAGGGGAAAAGTTCAAAGTAGCTTCTACGATTTGTTTCCATCGCCGTGTTCAACTGCCCAACGGTTTTGGTAAACTCACCCCTAAGGCCCATTTTTAACTTCCATTTTGTCCAACTGGCATTGGTACTTAAATAGGCGGCATAAATATTTTCATCATAGTCAAAAGTGCCCGATTCGGTAGGGTCTATTCCTGGCTGGTCACGATCGAACCCTTCCTGTGAAATGGTACTCTGGGAATAGATTCCCGCATATCGCAAACCGGAAGTAAGCCTCCAAAAGGTGTCCAATTTCACATTATAGTCGGACTGAAGGCTCCACAGATCGATCTTTTGCCGTGTTCCGGTCACAAAATTGTCTTGATCTGTAAGGGTACCGTTCGCATCAAAAAAATCGGTATCCAATTCCTGCTCCCGACTATCGTCATAACGGGTATAATGGGAATTCACCGAAATCGTTCCCCCTCCCTCTCCGGTACGGTGTGTCCAATCCAGATAGACCGAGTTATTCGATCTGTCGCCGGGCGTTTCGTTCAGACTGTTAAAGCTACGTTGCAGGTTTCCGTTAGGGTCATCGATCAGCGTTTCCGATTTGGCCATTTGATCTACTTTGGGCGCGTAGGTATTTATGGTAGAAATTCCGATGGTATTGTTTTTATCCACGGTAATGTCCAAAAAAGCGGTCAGGCTATGTTGGTTCTGCCTTCTTATGCGTTCTTGCTCCGTGGTCCAGGTCGACGCCACCGATCCGTTTTCGATAAAGTTGGCAACATCGGTATAGCGGGTCAGTTTCTTTGAGGAACCGTAACTGTAATTGATAGAAAGGTCCGTTTTGTTGCCCTTAAAATAATGGTCGGTACCAAGGGTGTATTTTGGAAAGACACCTTGGTCAAAACGCTTGAAAACAGATCCATTATACCTTGCTGTCAGGTTTTTGCTCATTTTAATGTTGATAAGCAATGCCCCCTCTGCACTATAGTTGGCCGGCGGGTTGGTAATAATTTCAATGGCCTCCACACTACTGGCGGAGGTCCCCGATAGCAGATCGATGAGTTCCTCCTTGGGCAGGTTTACCGGTCTGTCGTTGATCAGGACCTTAATGTCATCTTGCCCTTTCACCACAATTTTGTCCTGTAAAATCACTACCGAGGGAGTCCGTTTCAAAACGTCCCAAACATCGCTGTCCGTTAAGGAAGTATTAGCAATGGTAAAAACCAGGCGATCTACCTTCTGTTCAAAACGGGGCTGTTGCGAAACCACCACCACTTCGTCCAGCACCTGATTTGGCCGTAACACAATTTCAAGTGCAGCCAAATCCTTTGCAATTTCCAAGATTTCCGGTTCGGATTCGTTTTCAATATAACTCGCTTTAATAAAATAGCTGCCCGGAACAATTTCCCCAATACTAAAAAAACCGTTTTCATCGGCAGCGGTCCCTTTGGCCACGGTGGTGTAACTGCTATCCAAAAGAAATATACTGGCAAAAGGAATGGTCTCCCCAGCTTCATCGACCACATTACCTGAAATTTGGTGCAGCTGGGCCTGAAGCGAACAGCTTAACAGACCCGTAAAAAAAAGTGTTAATACAAAATTTCTCACATTTCAATATAACATGACATTAAAACTAACGTATTTTATCCGTAATTACCTACGTAAATGGTGGTCATTTTGAAAAATGGGGCTTTGCTCCCAATATTTGATATTATTGAAGAGGCCTAGCAATACCCTTTTGTTTTTGCGCTATCTTTGCAACGCGCATAAGCCCCTGCACTCGAAGCGTATAACATATGAAGCATATTCGTAATTTTTGTATCATCGCCCATATCGACCATGGGAAGAGTACCCTGGCGGACCGACTGTTGGACTTTACCGGTTCGGTGAGCGATCGGGAAAAAAAAGAACAATTGCTCGATAGTATGGATCTCGAGCGCGAACGGGGCATTACCATAAAAAGTCATGCCATTCAAATGGAGTACACCTATCAGGGCGAAGAATACGTTCTTAACCTTATCGATACTCCGGGACACGTAGATTTCTCCTACGAGGTTTCCCGTTCCATTGCGGCATGTGAGGGAGCACTTTTGGTGGTCGACGCGGCACAGAGCATTCAAGCACAGACCATTAGCAATCTTTATTTGGCGCTTGAAAACGACTTGGAAATTATTCCGGTGCTCAACAAGGTAGATTTGCCCAGTGCCAGTCCGGAGGAAGTGACCGACGATATTGTGGACCTGCTCGGGTGTAAGGCCGAGGAGGTAATTCCTGCCAGTGCCAAAACGGGTATCGGCATCGAAGAAATATTGCAGGCGATCATTGAACGGATCCCCGCACCGGAAGGTGTTTCCGACGAGCCGTTGCAGGCATTGGTCTTTGATTCGGTCTACAATCCCTTTCGCGGTGTAGAAACCTATTTCAGGGTCATCAATGGCGAAATAAAAAAAGGACAAAAGATAAAGTTCGTTGCCACCGATAAAAGTTACTTTGCCGATGAGGTAGGTACCTTAAAACTGCAACAACACCCCAAACAAAGTATCAAGGCCGGGGATGTTGGTTACCTGATCACCGGTATAAAGGATGCCCGTGAGGTGAAAGTGGGCGATACCATTACCGATGCGGCACAGCCCACGCAAAACGCCATTGCCGGGTTCGAGGATGTAAAACCCATGGTCTTTGCCGGAATTTATCCTGTGGACACTGAGGATTTCGAGGAACTGCGTTCCTCTATGGAAAAACTACAGTTGAACGATGCCTCCTTGGTATTCTCCCCTGAAAGTAGCGCTGCCCTAGGTTTCGGATTCCGATGCGGTTTTTTGGGCATGCTCCATATGGAAATCATCCAAGAACGACTGGAACGCGAGTTCAATATGACCGTTATCACTACGGTCCCCAACGTTAGCTATCATGCGTATACCCGAAAAGACCCGGACACCGCTTTGATCGTTAACAATCCTTCGGACCTTCCCGACCCTTCAACCATTGATCGCGTAGAGGAACCTTTTATAAAGGCAACGATTATTACCAAGTCCGATTTTGTGGGCAACGTGATGTCCTTATGTATCGATAAAAGAGGGTTGATCACCAACCAAACCTATTTGACCACGGATCGCGTAGAGCTCTCTTTCGATATGCCATTGGCAGAAATCGTTTTTGATTTTTACGACCGCTTAAAAACGGTTTCAAAAGGGTACGCTTCTTTCGATTATGCCCCTATAGGCCTTCGGGCTTCCAAGTTGGTACGGGTAGATATTCTATTGAACGCGCAGCCCGTAGATGCCCTATCGGCCCTAATCCATTTCGACAATTCGGTAACCATCGGAAAAAAGATGTGCGAAAAGTTAAAAGAACTGATTCCACGGCAACAATTCGATATCCCGATCCAAGCGGCCATCGGATCCAAAATAATTTCACGGGAAACCATTAAGGCCCTTCGTAAGGACGTTACCGCAAAATGTTATGGAGGGGATATTTCCCGAAAACGAAAACTGTTGGAAAAGCAGAAAAAAGGAAAAAAACGCATGCGCCAAGTGGGCAATGTAGAAATCCCACAGCAGGCATTTATGGCGGTGCTGAAATTGAACGATTAAAAAAAGGCCACTCTCAATTGAAAAGTGGCCCGAATGCTATTTTTAAAGTGGGTTGGATAGGACGTTTAACGCCTCGCATGTGCTATAGCCCAGCTGTTTTGGCGTTAAGCCTTCCAGTTCCGATTCTTGTAAGGTTTGCCAAACCCCGTCAACCGTTGGGGTGTAGGTGCCGTCTCCATTATCACAAATTTCAACAGAAACTTCCTGTGCCATGCAAGATTCACAACTGTAGCCACCATCAACATCACTGGAACAAGTACTAAAAGCAAAAGTTGCCGCTAGGGCCAAAAACAAAAATGATTTTTTCATAAGAATGGTATAATTGGTTTGAATTTTGCTCCCCATTAACAGGCTCGTTACTACTATATTGCTTAAACGATTCCGTTTTTGATAATCCATCCGTAATTTTGAGAGGCTTTAATTAAGGGTCGGGCAATATTTCCTTTCCGAAAAAGTTATATATTGAGTTTTATTTTCCCCGATAGCTATGACATTTTATATTGCCCAGTTTACAGCAAAACATCGTATTATTCAATTGCCACAACATTCCGTTTTTATATGGAAACAAGAAAGTGGCGATGTTGATCTTCCCTTATTAAAAAACAAAATTAAACGGGAGTCCGCCGTTCATTTCTTTCAAATGGTCGCCGGGGAAACCTATCCGATAGCCGATGAGGACATTTCCGTCTCGGTAGAAAAAACCGCTCCCTTCTCGGGGTAAGGATGAGTACTTTACGTTAGCTTCTCTTGTTAAAATAAAGAAGTCCATGAACCAAACATCGGTGGTTTTAAGGATGGTTGTTTATGCGCGTTTCTGGTAATCTACAAGGCCCGAAATGCTGTTATCAGGGGTTTCCATGTCAAATTTCTTAAACGTTCCAACTTTTTGTTCGAAACCGAGAAAACCGACCGATGTTCCGGTATGAAGTCATTTTTAAAACGTTTCGTCGGGCAAGGGGCGTTAAAAAGGATGAAATAAAAAGAACTACCTTTAAACACCAACGCTCAATACGATTTGTAATGGTCTTTTTTAAATATGCCGTGATGTGGTGTGTGCCCTTCGCGCTCTTTTCCCAAAACACCGCTCCCAAAATTCCACAGTGGAATACCGTCGAATTGAACTTAAAGGCCGAAAACAACTACAACAACCCCTATACGGATGTAGATGTATGGGCACAATTTTACAACGCAAAGGGCGACACGCTCGTACGCCCCGCCTTTTGGGACGGTGATAACAGTTGGAAACTCCGCTTTTCGCCACCTGATTCAACAGGACGATGGCAATGGCGCTCGAGTTGTAGTAATGACCAAGATAAAGGCCTGCACGGTGTTTCCGGTGCTTTTTTTGCTACAACATATTTGGGTGAAAATAAGCTGTTAAAGGAAGGGCCTTTACAAATATCGCCCGGGAAGCGAAACCTGATACATGAATCCGGAAAATCATTTTTAATGACCGCGGACACCCCGTGGGCCCTTCCTTTTAGGGCAACAAAAGAGCAAGCACGCATATACGCAAAAAATAGAAGGGAAAAAGGGTTTAACATGGTGCTTTTAATGACGCTCCAACCCGACACCCAAGCAAAGGGACCAAACAAGAGAAATACGGACCAGGGCTTTAAAAGAGCTTTCAAGGATATTTCCCAAGGGCATCTCAATCAAATAAACGTATCTTATTTTCAGTATTTTGATGGCCTCGTCGATATCCTTATCGCAAACGAACTGGTTCCGGTCTTTCAACCCGTTTTTCAAGGTTTCGGATGGAAGGGATTAGCCGTCTTGGGCACCAGCGTGCAACCGGAAGAATACGTTCGATATGTAAAGTACCTTCTGGCCAGATACGGCAGTAACCCGGCCCTTTGGTTAATTTCAGCAGATCATGATGGCAACGATCCTGGAGTTGAGCTGAGTGGTGAAATGCTACAGCAATGGGATTGCTACCAACAACCGGTGGGCCTGCATTATAGCCCATGTGATGATTTTGTGGCCGAATGGTCAAAAAACGACCCCAACAAACGTTGTATGCACTTTAACAAGTCGCATCAGGACAAAGAATGGGTCGATTTTCAATGGGCACAGACCGGCCACGGCAAAACACATCAATACCATAAAGTAGCGGCGATGTACGATAATGTCCCCACAAAGGCCGTTGCCAACGGAGAACCCACTTATGAGGGAATGAACGGCGGCCAAAACGGTTGTGGGTGGTGGCAAGGGCAAGACGCATGGATGCAACTCATGCATGGCGGTACTATGGGCATCGTTTATGGGGCGGCGAGCCTTTGGCAATGGAAAATTACCGGTGCCGAAACCGGATGGGATCCTTGGTCCGATCAAATGGTATCATGGGAAGAGGCTTTGCACCTTGATGGTGCCACTTATGCTGGAACGGTCGGTAAAATTTTAAAAGGTGTCGATTTTACGGACATCCAAAAACGATGGGATATGGCTAACGGAAAACCGTTACTCATGAAAGAGGGGGAAGTATACCTATCATATCTCGAAAACGGAGGGAAGATTACGATAGAAAACGTTCCGCAAAAACTAAATTACCGATGGATCGATCCCAAAACAGGAATTCCCAAGCAAATAGGGAAGGTTACCAGCAACACCTTTAGTTCTCCCAATACCGATCCTTGGGTGCTTTTAATCACGTTCTAGCTGTTTCAAAACCTATTCAGTTTCCCGAAGATTCTTCTACCAAAAGCTCCGTGTCGAATACCTTGCCCATGTAAACCAATTTAAACCCTTCGGTAATATTGTCGATTTCAGTGGCGTATGAAGGAATAATAATCAAATTGCCATCCGGTGTCTTTAAAAAGATAGGGATGATGTCGTCATCTTCTTTGGTAAAGGCGATCAGTTCCTCAAAATGTTCCTGATTCTTTAAATCGATTTCATTTATTGCAGGATAGTTCCGTGTAGCCTCCATAAGCTTTATAAAATCATCGGTATGTGAAAAAAGGCCCTCCCTAGGGTTATTTTCCGGATCGTTCATTTCGTCAGCATTGACTAGGCGGAAAAACCCGTTCTCGCCGAATTGTTCCTTGAACCGATCGATAGCGAATTGATTGATATCCGAATTGCCGGTAAGGGCCATCAAATAGCCTACGTTACTAAGCTCGAGGTTGTCCGAAAGATTATCGGAATAAATGTTGGCGTTTACAGCTTGTAATCCCAACTTTTTGGCTTTTTCAATATGGTTCCGGTTGTTATCGATCAACACGACATGTCGTCCGTTCTTATGAAGATATTCCGCTATCAAACGGGAAACTTTGGAAGCCCCGATGATCAATATCCCCTCCGATTTTCTTAAAAACACTCCGATCGCCTTCGCAAACAATCTAGCGGTAGTGGCATTTAACAATACCGTTCCCAGAACGATCATGAACACCAAGGGCGTAATATATTCGGCTCCGGGTTCCCCGTTGGCAAGCAATTTGGAACCGAACAGGGATGCAATTCCCGCAGCTACGATACCCCTTGGTCCTACCCAACCGATAAACAGTTTTTCATTAAACTTTAAATTCGATCCTGCCGCACTCAAAAAAACACCCAAAGGTCGGATGACGAACACAATGATCAAAAACAGTCCCAAAGTTTCCCAATTGTAAATCAACTCCAAATCGCTGATATTAATATTGGCCGCCAGCAAAATGAACAAAATGGAGATGAGCAACACGCTAAGTGATTCCTTAAAATACAACAGTTCCTTTAGGTTCGGCAAATTCATGTTTCCCATCACCATTCCCATGACCACGACCGCCAAAAGCCCCGATTCGTGTGCAAAAATATCGGACTCCACAAATACCAATAACACTACCGATAACGATACTACGTTCAATAAATAATGCGGGATAAAATTCTTTTTAATGGCAAAGGCCAAGGCATGGGCAAACGTAAAACCGAAGGTAAAACCGAACAATAAAATTTTTCCAAACTCGATAAGGGCCATTTGGGTATACCCCTGCCCCTCGCCGACACTGATAAACTCGAACACCAGTACGGCCGCCAAGGCCCCGATCGGGTCTATTAGAATACCTTCCCATTTCAATACCGCCGAAACATCCTTTTTCAAGGGAATGTTTCTTAAAATAGGGGTGATGACCGTAGGACCGGTAACAATGATCAATGCGGAAAACAAAAAGGAAATCTGCCAACTGAGTCCAAAAATATAATGTGCGGCAAGTCCGGCCCCAAAAAAGGTGACCAAACTGCCCAAGGTGATCAATTTGGTAATTACCGGGCCTACATTACGGATTTCCGACTGCTTTAACGTCAGGCCGCCCTCAAACAGAATAATACTAATGGCCAAGGATACGAAATAATAAAGGCCATCACCGGGGAAAAGTCCGGCGCTCCCGTTCCATATCGGTTCGATCAATTTTTGCCCATCATCCGTGTAGAGCGTGGCGAGCGGCCCTACTAAAAGACCGATCAGTATTAGAGGTAAAATAGCCGGTAATTTCAGCCGCCAAGCGACCCATTGTGCGATAATTCCTAAAATAATGATTCCGGCAAGCTCGAGCATGGTTCCAATTTTAAACTAAAAATAGTGATTTCTGGCCTAGTGTTCACAGCGAAAGTACAGCCAAACAGCCTTTGGGAAAGAAAATAAAAAAGTAGCGCCTGTTCGTTTAGTCCCGCATGGTCAACCGCAATACCGAACAGGCCGATTGTTCGGTAAACCGGTCCTTCCCGGTCCCGAACAGCACGCTAATCCAATTGTCCTTTTGTGGAGTACCCAAAATCAGCAGATCAAAACTTGCCGATTTTTTAGAGATTGTGGCAATAGGATCGTCGTCCTTTTCGATGACGACCTTGCTTTTGGTGTCCACTTTTTTCAATAAGGTAGTGGCATGTTCCTCCATGGCGGTAATTTCCGCATCCGGTGTTTTTTCCGGAACTACATGCAATAAGGTTAAGGAAGCGTTGTAAAAGTGGCAGATACGATCCGCCACGGCAATAAAATTTTTGTCTTTTCGCCCTGGACGCAATGCCAATAAAACTTTACCGATATGCCGTACCCCATCATCCTTAAAAAGGGCAAAATCGGAATTGATATGGGTCAGCAACCAACCGATAGGGTTGCTCACTAAAATACCGCTATGGGCACGACCGTTCCACCCCATGACCAACCAATCGCAATGGGTCTGATTACTAAGCTCATGAATGGTATCGGACATTTCATGGGTTACCGCCGACTCAAAATCGATGGCCACCTCCTTGGCCTGCGCCAATCTGGAAATCCGACGTTCCAACGACACCACTTTGGGGTTCTCCTCTACCATGGCATCCAAAAAGGTCTGGTTGGGAACCTCGGTGATGTTCACTACCTGAACCGTATCCCGCTTATTGATCGCGGTCGCAATTTCTACCAACATTTCGGGAGAAGCCTCATTCCCGAGCAAGGGCACCACCACCCCGGCATTGGACATCAACTTTCCGTCCAAGTTTTTGTTTTCGTTGTTTTGGTTGCTGCGATAGGTAATCTCCTGTTGTCCCTTTCTTTTGTAAAACAGATACAATGCCGGCCTGTGGCCATATTTTCTTAAAATTCCCGTACGGGTGGCATTCTTTCCAAACTTTAAATAAATGATCGCGCCCAACACAAAAATGGCTACGATGGCCAGCATTGGCCCAAGACCCAGAAAAATAAGGAGCGCCACACCACTAAAGATACCGAACAACTGTACAAAGGGATATAAGGGTGAACGGTACGGAGGGCGATACCATTGCGCGGAGGTTTCCCGGAGCACGATCACACATGCATTTACAAAAATGAACATCATCACCATAAAGGCACTGGCCAATTTTGCGATTTTTTCGACATCCAGAAACAAAATTACCAAAGCCATAACCGTACAGGTCATGATAATGGTCACCACAGGGGTCAAGTATTTGGAATGTATCTTGCCCATCCAATCGGGCAATAACTTGTCTATGGCCATGGCGAATGGAAAGCGCGAAGCTGCTAAAACTCCAGAATTCGCCATAGAAATCAATGTGATCACACCGATCATCGCCGCGGCATATCCGATATAGGTACCTCCCAACATATGGGCTATAGTGTAAATTGGTTTGATATCCGTAGAAAGGGAATCCAAGGGAATATTTCCGACCAGCACAAAGGCCATAAACACATAAATACTGGTCATGATCAATAGCGATAAGATCATGGCCAAAGGCAGGTTCCTGCTCGGGTTCTTAATTTCACCGGCAATGGCAGCAACTTTGGTCACCCCCGCATAGGAAATGTATACGAAGGCCACCGTAGAAAATAGGCCCATTTTTCCTTCCGATAAAAAGGGGTCCAACAGAGATGCCTTTACATTGGGGAGCCCAAAAAGTAAAATTAGGCCAAGGGTAACAATGCTTATGGTAACGATCACCAATTGCACCTTTCCTACTTTTTTAACACCGAGAATGTTCAGAAACAGGATGAGGACCAAAAAAAATACTGCGATATACTTGGTCAGCCCCAACTCAATATTGGCCAATATAGATAAATAGGCCCCAAACCCGACAAGGGCAAAAGCCGACTTTAACAACAGGGAAAGCCATAGTCCGATGCCGGCAATGGTTCCGAAAAGTGGTCCAAAAGCACGTTCAATATACACATAAGTACCACCCGAAGAGGGCATTGCGGTGGCCAATTCCGATTTTGAAAGGGCGGCAGGTAGAATACATACCGCAGCCAGTAAATAGGCCAGCCAAACCGAAGAACCTGTTTTCGCCGCGGCGAGCCCTGGAAGCACAAAAATACCGCTGCCCAGCATTCCGCCGATACTAATGGCGATAACGGCGGTCAGGGATAGACTACGTTCGAGTTTTTTCAACGGTTTCGTTCGTTTTGCGCTAAAATAGGGCTTTTAAAACGAATACCGTAGCGTTGAAATAAGTGTTAAAGCGGTATCGGATTTTAGGACGGTTTGCCTAATTTGCCGTTTATGCGACTCTACCCTATTGAAACCGGAAATTTTAAGCTCGATGGTGGTGCCATGTTCGGTGTGGTGCCCAAAGCCATTTGGCAGCGCACCAACCCTGCCGATAGCAATAATAGAATTGATATCGCCGCGCGCAGTCTGTTGATCGAAACGGGAAATCGGTTGATCTTGATCGACGCCGGAATGGGAAACAAACAATCCGATAAATTTTTTGGGCATTATGCCAAATGGGGAAATCATACCTTGGACACGTCACTTGCGCAATATGGGTTTCACCGAAACGATATTACCGACGTGTTTTTGACCCACCTTCACTTCGACCATTGCGGAGGATGTATTCAATGGAACAAGAACCGGACAGGCTATGAGCCTACTTTTAAAAATGCGGCATTTTGGACGAATAAGGACCATTGGCAGTGGGCCACCAAACCCAACGCAAGGGAAAAAGCATCTTTTTTGACCGAAAACCTGATTCCGATGCAAGAAAGTGGACAACTCCAATTTGTGCATAAAGGCGACCAAGCCTTTGTTCCGGAATCGGAATTGGGCTTTGGCATTCTGTTCGTGGATGGCCATACCGATAAACAAATGCTCCCGCACATTTCATACCAAGGGAAAACCATCGTTTTTGTGGCGGACCTCATCCCTACCGTCGGGCACATACCCTTACCCTATGTTATGGGATACGATACCCGACCATTGCTCACTTTGAACGAAAAAGCACTTTTTTTGGAACAAGCTGTGGCACAGGAGTATTTCCTATTTTTCGAACACGACGCACACAATGAAATTTGTACCTTGCAACATACCGTAAAAGGTGTCCGACTAAACACAACCCTAGCCTTTGATGCGCTTTTCAATTAATTTTCCAAAACGACCGATTTTCTTTTTTCTATGCAGCCTTCCATTGGTTTCCTGTGGTACACAACAATTGAAAAGTTCCGATTTTACCGAAGCCTTTGCCTTTACCAAAGGAATTGAGGGGCCCGCGGTGGATGGAAAAGGAAATTTATATGCCGTCAATTTTAAGGAAGAAGGAACTATAGGGATCGTAAACGCCAAAGGGAAAGGACGCATTTTTCTGAAATTACCGAACAATAGCGTAGGCAACGGTATCCGTTTTGATAGGGCCGGAAACATGTTCGTTGCCGACTATGTGAGCCATACCGTTTATAAAGTTCCAAAAGGGACCAACACACCTTTGGTTTGGGTTCGCGAGCCTAAAATGAACCAGCCGAACGACTTGGTCGTAGTAGCCGACGGAACGCTGTATTTATCCGATCCGGACTGGAAAAACAAGAACGGCAAGCTATGGATGGTGAACCCTGAAAAGAACGTCGTTCTTTTAGAAGATAACATGGGCACTACGAATGGTTTGGAGGTGGACCCGTCGGGAAAATTCTTGTACGTAAACGAATCGGTACAACGAACGATATGGCGCTACCAGATTATGGAAAACGGGCGGTTGTTCGACAAAACCCGCTTCATGACGTTTCCCGATTTCGGACTGGACGGCATGCGTTGCGATGAAAAGGGCAATTTGTATATTACCCGGCATGGAAAGGGAACGGTTCTTATCGTTTCACCAGATAAAGAAATCATAAAAGAAGTAGATTTAAAGGGAAAAAAGCCCTCAAACATTACCTTTGGCGGTAAAAATGGCCGAACATGCTATGTTACCATGGCGGACCGGGGCTGTTTTGAACAATTCAGGGCGCCCTATAAAGGGGCCTACTTTCGAAAAGAATAATTTAAACTTTTAAGGATATGACATTGACGTTTTCAAGAATTCTTGGGCTTTCGGCAACAACATTTTTAATGGGCTGTGGCGCTACCTCCCTGGTATCGACACCGATAGCCAATATCGATTCCACTCCACTAAAAATAGCCGAACTTTCAGAAACGGAAAAACGAAATTGGGGTCACCTGGACCTCGTTACCGATACCATACCCGGTATGAGTGTCGACAAAGCCTATGCCGAACTTATCGGAAATAAAAAGGGAACCAAGGTTATCGTTGCCATACTGGACTCCGGAATGGACCTAAAACACGAAGATCTAGTTAACGTGCTATGGACAAATACGGACGAAAAACCGGGCAACGGTAAAGATGACGATGGAAATGGCTATGTGGACGATGTTCACGGTTATGATTTTTTGGGACCCAGTTACAATGAACAATTGGAGGCCGCACGTATACTTCGGCTCCAAATCGGTGACGCCGAAATGCAGGCAAAAGCAAAACAAAAGATTGATGCGGACACCCAAAAATACCTTGGATACAAAAACCAGCTCGATCAAATGTATCCCGCCATTGAAAATGCGGACAAGGCCATCGCCGCCCATTTGGGTAAAAAAGACTACACCAAAAAAGAAGTTTCGGCCATAGAAACGCAGGACCAATCGTTATTGCAAAGCAAATCGATCATATCGCAAATGTTTCAATACGGAGATTCCATATCCGATGTTCTGGAAGATATGAAAGGGGATCTCACCAGTATTGGCGAACAATTGAACTATAATCTAAAAGTAGATTTTGATGGTAGAAAAGCCGTTGGCGACGACCCTTACGACTTTAACGATCGTGGTTATGGCGACGGCGATCCTCAAAACACGGTGGACGACGAAAGTCACGGCACCCATGTAGCGGGAATCGTAGGTGCGCAACGCAATAACGGAAAAGGGGCCAACGGAATCGCCAATAATGTTGCCCTAATGAGCATTCGTGCCGTTCCCAATGGTGATGAATACGATAAGGATATCGCCCTTGGTATCCGGTACGCAGTGGACAACGGTGCCAAGGTAATCAACGGTAGTTTTGGAAAAGCGTTTTCGCCAAATGCTGAATGGGTGTACGATGCCATCAAATATGCCGCGGAAAAGGATGTGTTGATCGTGCACGCCGCAGGTAACGATGGAAAAGACCTTGATGATACCACAAATACGAATTATCCCAATGATCACAAATACGGTTCGGGCGGTGAAATTGCCAACAACTTTATAGAAGTAGGTGCCCTAACATCAAAATATGGTTCGGAGATGGTCGCTAGTTTCTCTAACTATGGAGGAAAAAATGTGGACGTGTTCGCGCCGGGAGGAAAAATCTATTCCACCATGCCGGGCAGCAAATACGATTTTAACAGTGGTACGTCCATGGCCGCTCCCGGAGTTGCGGGGGTAGCTGCACTGATCCGTTCACAATATCCAAAGCTGAGCGCCGCCCAGGTAAAAAAGATCATCCTGAAATCGGGACTGTCCCCAAAGGCGGAAGTAATTTTAGGCGGAGATACGGCCAAGACCGCTTCGCTAAACGAAATTTCAACATCGGGACGTATCGTAAATGCCTACAATGCCCTGATTATGGCCGCGGCAGTGGACTCGGGAAAAATGACCTTGTAATCCATTCGTTTGGTTAAACCCGGATTATGTATTAGAACTTCGTAATGAAGCTTTTAGCCGCGATAAAATATGACATTTTATGAATGTAAGCATAGCCCCGAAACTTCGGGGGCTACGGTTACATTTAAAAATGTAGCGCAGCACCATAGTTTGAAGTAGCTGGAAGCTGTAATAGATTTTCTAATGCATAAGCGGGTTAAATTCCGTTTTTCATAAATATCCTAATATAATGAAATACAAAATTCTAAAAACCACCTTGTTCCTTGCCTTTGTCATTCAGGTCGGTACTGCCTTTGCACAACCTATCGATGGTTATTGGCAGCAACATGTCGACTATAACATGGAAGTGCAGATAGATGTGGAAACCTACCGCTACGAGGGCACGCAGAAGCTCGTCTATACCAACAATTCCCCAGATGCCTTGAGCCGGGTCTATTTTCATTTGTATTTCAATGCTTTTCAACCGGGCAGTGAAATGGATATGCGCCTGCAGAGCATTACAGATCCCGATAGCCGTATGATCAACGCCGATCGTACTAGCCGGATAGCAAGTCTGTCGGATACCGAAATCGGATTTCTGCATTGCGAATCCCTCACCCAGGATGGGCAAAAAGTGTCCTTTCAGGAAGAAGGTACGGTGCTGGTCGTAGCTTTGGCAAAGGCCATTGGCCCCGGTGAAAAAAGCATTTTCGATATGGACTTTAAAGGTCAAGTGCCTTTACAAATTCGCCGATCGGGCCGCAATAGTGCCGAGGGCGTTGCGCTTTCTATGAGCCAATGGTATCCAAAACTTGCCGAATATGACAGGGAAGGGTGGCATGCGAACCCCTATATCGCCCGTGAATTCCATGGGGTTTGGGGCGATTTTGATGTAAAACTCACCATTGATAAAAATTTTACGGTCGGGGGAAGCGGTTACCTGCAAAACCCACAAGAAATCGGTCATGGCTATGAAGCTCCCGGAACGAAAGTAAAGAAGGCCAAGGGCAAAACGCTGACCTGGCATTTTAAGGCGCCCAAGGTACACGACTTTATGTGGGCGGCGGACCCGGACTATGTACACGATACGCTACAGGTAGTGAATGGGCCTATGCTCCATTTCCTATATAAGAGTGACGAGAAAATTGTGGATAACTGGAAAAAGCTACAGCCAAAAACGGCAGAACTCATGCAGTTTTTCAATAGTAACATTGGGGCCTATCCTTACGACCAATATTCCGTAATACAGGGAGGTGATGGTGGAATGGAATATGCCATGAGTACCTTGATTACCGGAAACCGAAAGTTTGGAAGTTTGGTAGGGGTTACCGCCCATGAAATGGCGCACTCTTGGTTTCAACATATTCTTGCGACCAACGAGGCAAAACACGAATGGATGGATGAAGGGTTTACCACCTTTATTTCTTCCCTGGCCATGAACCAAGTTATGAAGCAGGGAAAGCCAAACCCGTTCGAAGACACCTACAATGGGTATTACAATCTTGTAGCTTCGGGACAGGAACAACCGCAGACCACCCATTCCGATCGCTACACAACCAATTTTGCGTATGGAAAGGCGGCCTATGATAAAGGCTCTGTTTTTTTATCACAACTTGGGTATATCATCGGGCAAAACGAGCTTATGGAAACCCTAAGGCAGTATTATCGGGATTTCAAGTTCAAACATCCGGTGCCCAACGATATCAAACGAACGGCCGAAAAAGTATCGGGCATGGAACTGGATTGGTATCTTACCGATTGGACACAGACCACCAACACCATCGATTACGGAATAAAAAACGTAACCACAAGTGATGGAAAAACCAAAGTAACGCTAGAGCGTATCGGATCCATGCCAATGCCTATCGATGTTCTAGTGGTTTATAAGGACGGCACACAGGAAACCTTTTACGCCCCATTGCAAATGATGCGGGGCGAAAAAGAAAACCCCTATCCGCAGTTGGAGCGTACGGTTTTACCCGACTGGCCGTGGGCGTTTTCAGAATATGTTTTTGAAATCGATACGCCCAAGGAGAACGTCGAGGGCATTCTGATCGACCCTTCGCAGCTCATGGCGGACGTAAATGCGCAAAACAATTTTTACACCTCGCAAACACCTTGAACAAATCAGTTCCAATCGTTTAAAGAAGTATCGGAAGTATGTCAAAACCGGCCCTTGGTTTTTCCAAGAACGAAAAGTTAAAAAGTAGAAAATCCATTGAACGGCTTTTTGTCGAGGGCAATTCGGTGTCGAAGTATCCCATAAAACTAATGTACATCACGGCGGACCCTGATCAACAGGCGCCAATAGTGGCCGGGGTCACCGTCCCAAAACGAAACTTTAAGAGCGCCGTAACGCGAAACCGTATAAAAAGATTGCTTCGGGAAGCCTATCGTTTGAACAAAGCGCTGGTTTTTAACAATACCGAAAGAAGATTTGCGTTCCTATTTTTATACCTTGGTAAAGAGGAACCGACCTTTGAAAGAATATCGGAGGCCATGAAAAAAGTATTGACCCGTTTTATTGATGAAACGGAGCGGCGCTAATGAGGTGGTTTAGCCTTTTTCAATAGTATTGTTCCTATAAATCTGATCAAGTTTCAAAAATGCGTTGTCCCGTGCATTCGGAACAGGGCATCAAAACCCAGCGAACATGACAAGACCGATCCGCAAAAAAGTATTCATTTCCATTTTTGCACTATCCATTTTTTTTGCCGGTACTGGCTTTGTTAAAAGTGATTTCTTCGAAATCGCGAAACAGATCGAAATATTTACTACCCTGTTCAAGGAGTTGAACATGAACTATGTAGATGAGACCAATCCGGCCGCTTTAATGGATACCGCCATTAAAAACATGCTCGACGATCTGGACCCCTATACCAAGTTCCTGAACGAACAAGATGTGGAGGCCTATCGTATCAACAACGCAGGGGCTTACTCCGGTATCGGGGCAACGGTACGGTCCTATAAGGATAAGCTCGTCATCATAGAGCCCCATCAAGGCTACCCCGCGGACAAGGCTGGCTTAAAAGCGGGAGACGAGATCATAAAAATCGGCGATATCGTAGTGGCCGATTTTGAGGACAATGCCAGTGAGCTGCTAAAAGGAGCGAACAACACCACCCTTGAAGTAACGTACAGAAGGCAGGGGGAAACAAAAACGACAAAAATTTCCAGGGCCGCTGTCGAGGTCGATGCGGTACCTTTTTACGAAATGGTAAACGCACAAACAGGATATATCGTACTATCAAAATTTAACGCAAAAGCTTCAAGTCAGACCAAAGAGGCATTGCTCGATCTAAAGGAAAAAGGCGCGCAAAAAATCGTTTTAGATCTTCGGGGAAATCCCGGAGGGCTGCTATCCGAAGCCATCAATGTTACCAACCTCTTTATTCCCAAAGGAGAATTGATCGTGACCACAAAAAGTAAGGTGAAAAAGTTCAATAGGGAATACAAGACCAAAAACAAGGCTGTTGATACTGAAATTCCATTGGTCGTTTTAGTGGACGGCTCCAGCGCATCGGCCAGCGAAATTGTTTCGGGCAGTCTGCAGGACTTAGATCGTGCGGTGGTCATGGGGGCCAGAAGTTTTGGAAAAGGCTTGGTACAACGCCCTATGAAGCTCACCTATGGCACCCAATTAAAAGTAACCATTAGCCGTTACTACACCCCCTCTGGAAGGTGTATACAATCCTTGGATTACTGGAACCGCGATGCCGACGGAAAAGCGGTCAAAAACACCGCATTCAAAGATTTTAAAACACGTAAAGGTAGAAAGGTACAAGACGGAGGTGGTGTACTTCCCGATGTGGAAATCGCTTCGGTAAAAGCCAATGAACTGACCGTGGCCCTATTGAACAACAGTGTTATCTTCGACTATGCCACTCAGTATTATTACCGCAATCAACTGAGCGATATCGGAAACTTTACATTTACCGATGCCGACTACAAAGCATTTAAGACCTATGTGTCCGACAGCGATTTTTCCTTTGAGACCAAAACCGAAAAAGCCCTAAAAAACGCGTTGACGGCAAAGGAAAAAGTCATTTTTAACGAAACCATCGAAAGTGATTTTGAAGCATTGCTCACCAATATCGAACAAAGCAAACTTTCGGCCTTGGGTACCTACCAACGCGAAATTCAAAAGAAATTGGAGGACGAAATCGTAAAACGCTATTTTTATCGGGAAGGGCTCTACCAATACTATCTTAAAAATGATGAGGCCATACTGGCCGCCACCGAACTTTTGGGCGACTCCTCCAAATACAATGGCATACTGCAATAAGATTGTCTTTGTTTTGAGCTGCTTATAAAAGGAATTCGTTCGATACGGGTTGTCGTAAGGTATCCCTGGGAAAAAACGGTAGTAATTTTGTTACCCATTGGGCGCCCTGGAGCGCTCAATTTCATTATGGTTTTATCGTGCTGCTTAAACCCGCTTTATGCATTGGAAAATCTATTACAGCTTCCTGCTACTTCAAAATATGGTGCTGCGCTACATTTTTAAATGTAACCATAGCGGTGCTATGCTTACATTCATAAAATATCATATTTTATCGCAGCTAAAAGCTTCATTACGACGTTCTAATGCATAATCCGGGTTAAACGTTTCAGTAATATCCTCCCCGCTTCTGACAAAATCCGATTTAGAATTTCCGTAACTTAGGTCTATATTGCTCAACATGAAAGGACCTGGCATTTTTTTAGCGCAATTCGCGGACGATATTCCGCCGTTCAATACCATTGCCGGGATGGCCAAATGGGCGTCCGATCTAGGGTATAAAGGGGTACAGATACCCACATGGGACACACGGCTTTTCGATTTGGAAACGGCCGCTTCCTCAAAAACATATTGCGACGATTACAATGGAATTTTGGCCGAAAACGGGCTTCAGGCCTGTGAACTGGCCTCTTACCTGCAGGGGCAGGTTTTGGCCATGCACCCTGCCTACCAAAAATTGTTTCAGGCATTTTATCCAAAAGGCCTAAATGCAAAAGAGGCTATGGTATGGGCCACGGACCAACTTCAAAAAACCATAAGCGCCTCGGTACATTTCGGCACCGATAATATTTCCGTTATGTCCGGTGGCCTCGCTTGGCCCTATATTTATCCTTGGCCGCAGCGTTCGGCAGGCCTGGTAGATGATGCCTTTAAAGAACTGGCCAAACGTTGGTTGCCCATCTTGGATATGGCACAAGAGCATCAAATTACGTTCGGTTACGAACTGCATCCGGGATCAGATCTATATGATGGCGCTACCTATCAACGCTTTTTAGAAGAAACCAATGGGCATCCCGCCGCTTGTTTGACCTATGATGCAAGTCACTTTTTATTGCAACAATTGGACTATATCGAATTTATCAAATATTTCAAGGACCGTATCAAGGCCTTTCATGTAAAGGACGCCGAATTTCGACCCGATGGTATGACCGGTGTCTATGGCGGTTACCAAGATTGGAAAAAACGAGCGGGCCGTTTTCGATCTCTAGGGGACGGACAAGTAGATTTCAAACAGCTATTTACCCTTCTGACCGATGCCGGTTTTGATGGTTGGGCCATTATGGAATGGGAGTGTTGTATTAAAAGCTCCGACCAGGGGGCCTTGGAGGGAGCACCCTTCATTAAAGCGCATATGATCAAGGCTTCGGAAAGGTCCTTCGATGATTTTGCCAAAAGCGATACTAATACCGACCTGAACAAAACCATTCTGGGCATCTAACGATTCAACACAATACGAACCGGGCAAGCTCCGTAAAAGCAATGAAAAAATCCGTCAACATCGGCATAATAGGTTCTCAGTTTATGGGCAAGGCCCATAGCAACGGTTACTTGAAACTCCCCCATTTCTTTGAATTGGAAGGAAAACCGAACATGCATACCGCTTGTGGCAGAAATGGAACGGCCCTAGAAGCGTTTTCCAAAAAATACGGATGGCAACACCAAGAGACCGATTGGAAGCGAATGGTACGGAACGATGCCATTGACCTTGTAGACGTATGCACGCCGAACAACCTCCACCGGCCCTGCGTTTTGGAAGCGGTAGCACATGGCAAACATGTGCTTTGCGAAAAACCCATGGCCATGAATTATGTGGAGGCCCTAGAAATGTACGAGGCCGCTGAAACTGCCGGGGTAGTACATATGATGATATTCAATTACCGGTTTGTCCCGGCATTGGCATTGGCCAAAAAACTTATCGAATCTGGAAAATTAGGGGCCATCCATCATTTTAACGCCGTCTATTATCAGGACTGGTTGGTGGATCCCAAGTTTCCCATGGTTTGGAGGCACGACGCCAAAACCACAGGTTCCGGCGCACATGGCGACATGAATGCGCACATCATTGATCTGGCACGTTTTCTGATCGGTGATTTTGAAGCCGTTACCGGGTTGCAGGAAGTTTTTGTAAAAGAGCGTCCCCTTCAAAACGGAAAGGGAACCGGTAAGGTTACGGCCGACGATACCACCCTTTTTATGGCGCGTTTTAAAAATGGAGCATTGGGGTCTTTCAATGCATCGCGTTTTGCCAATGGCTTCAAAAATCACTTAAGACTTGAAATTTTCGGTAGTGAAGGCAGTATTTGTTTTAATCTGGAGCGCCTGAACGAACTACAATATTTCAGTTCGTCCGATGACCCATCACTTCAAGGCTTTAAAACTATTTTGGTAACGGAAAACAGCCACCCCTATATCGACGCCTGGTGGCCTCCCGGCCATATTATCGGTTGGGAACATACCTTCGTACACCAGTTTGCACAACTGATCGACGGCATTGCAAAAAAGGAACAAGTGGTCCCAAATTTTTACGATGGCCTCTGCTGCCAGGAAGTATTGGACGCGGTAACCCTTTCGGCCAAAAAAGAAGCATGGATTTCAATAAACAACAATAAATAACCAGTAGCATAAGAATAAACGACCTATGAGCGAGATCAATAAATATAGTAAACATGTAACACAAAACGACGAAAGGCCCGGAGCACAATCCATGCTTCATGCGGCCGGACTTTCCACCGATGATCTTAAAAAAGCGCAGGTCGGTATTGTCAGTTGTGGTTGGGAGGGAAACCCGTGCAACATGCACCTCAACGCACTGGCCAAAGAAATGAAGCATAACGTGGTCGAAAACGACCTGGTGGGCCTAATCTATCACACCTCCGGGGTAAGTGATGCCATTTCTATGGGGACCACTGGTATGCGCTTTTCACTGCCCTCGAGGGATATTATTGCGGACTCCGTGGAAATGGTTACCTCGGCGCAATGGTATGATGCCACTATCGCCGTAGTCGGTTGTGATAAAAATATGCCCGGTGCCCTAATGGGCATCAACCGGGTAAACCGTCCGGGGATTATCGTGTATGGCGGGACCATAAAAAGTGGGTGCCATAATGATAAAAAGCTGGACATCACCTCTTCTTTCGAAGCGGTAGGGCAAAAAATGTCGGGTCAGATCACACCAGAGGAATTTAAAAATATCGTTCGCAATGCCTGTCCAGGTCCAGGTGCCTGTGGCGGTATGTATACCGCAAATACCATGGCATCGGCCATAGAGGGCTTGGGCATGAGCATGCCCTTTAACTCCTCGTTCCCGGCCGTAAGCCAACAAAAGGCCGATGAGGCCAATAACATTGGTGCCGCCATCAAGAATATTCTTGAAAAGGATATCAGACCAAAAGACATCCAAACCCGTGAGGCGTTCGAAAATGCACTTCGGTTGATCATCGTTTTGGGAGGATCTACCAATGCGGTCATTCATATGATCGCCCTGGCGAAATCGGTAGGCGTACCCTTGACCATGGACGATTTTCAACAAGCGAGCAATACCACACCATTGTTGTCGGACCTTAAGCCCAGCGGCCAGTTTGTAATGGAAGAGCTTAACGATGTCGGTGGTGTTCCAGGGGTAATGAAAATGATGCTGAAAGAAGGCCTGTTGCATGGTGACTGTATGACGGTTACCGGCAAAACCTTGGCAGAAAACCTTGGTGAGGTCGCGCACCTAGAAGAAGGACAAAAAGTTGTAATGCCACTGGACAAACCCCTTAAAAAGGAAGGACACCTGCAGATCCTCTATGGGAATCTGGCGAAAGAAGGGGCCGTAGCAAAAATTACGGGAAAAGAAGGGGAAATATTCGAAGGAACCGCCAATATCTTTGATTCGGAAGATGAGGCCAACTCCGCAATTCTTGATGGAAAGGTTTCAGCGGGAGATGTGGTCGTTATCCGGTATTGCGGACCAAAAGGAGGACCGGGAATGCCCGAAATGTTAAAGCCCACGGCGTCCATTATGGGAATGGGGCTCGGTAAAAAAGTGGCCCTTATTACCGACGGTAGGTTTTCCGGCGCCACACATGGTTTTGTTGTAGGCCATGTTACTCCCGAAGCGCAGACCGGTGGTGCATTGGCGCTGATAAAAAATGGGGACATCATTAAAATTGATGGCGTTACCAACACCTTGGAGGTGAAACTGTCGGAAAACGAGCTGGCCCGGCGCCGGGCCGATTGGAAAGCACCAAAAATTAATGCCGAACATGGGCTTTTGCTCAAATATGCGCACTTTGTGGCCACTGCCTCCGAAGGATGCGTCACCGACGAACTGAACAAGGAACTGTAAGCATAGTGTTTGTGGCCAAAGCCATGCTTTGGAACCGCACAACGGTACAGAATCATTAAAGTACTTCAACTAAAAAAATAGTATGATCGACAAAGAAAAACATGAATTTTTGAAAACCAAAGCGAACGATATCCGTAGGGAAATCGTAGCCATGGTGCACCGTGCGAACTCGGGCCATGTTGGCGGGAGCTTGGGTGCGGCCGATATCGTTACCGCGCTGTATTATCACGTCATGCGGCACGACCCGGACAAACCCGAGTGGGACGACCGCGATCGCTTTATCCTCTCCAAAGGACATTGTACACCGGTCATCTATGCCGCGCTGGCCGATTGTGGTTATTTTCCCAAAGAAGATCTTTTGGAGTTCCGTCGACCGGGATCCCATTTGCAAGGCCATCCCTATCAACCCAAGACCCCAGGTATCGACGCCAGTACGGGCACTTTGGGTATCGGTATCTCAACGGGTGTAGGTATGGCGCTCGGTGCAAAACTTAAAAAACAAGAGCACTACTACTATATTCTCTGTGGTGATGGTGAAATTCAAGAAGGGCAGGTTTGGGAAGCGGCCGCTTTTGCCAACAAGTACAAGTTGAACAATGTGATAGGCTTTGTCGATCGAAATTACCTGCAGACCGACGGGTATTCCGAAAAAGTAATGCCGATGGACCCTTTGGCCCCAAAGTGGGAGAGTTTCGGATGGAAGGTATTTACCATTGACGGGCATGATTTTGAAGATATCATATCCACCATCGAAAAAGCAAAAAAAGAGGACCGCCCGGTAATGATCATCGCCAATACCACCAAAGGAAAAGGGGTGTCGTTCATGGAAGGCGAAGCCGAATGGCACGGTAAACCGCCGGCAAAAGAACATTTTGATAAAGCAATGTTAGAACTCAAGTAACTATGGAATACAAAGCAACAAAACAAGGCTATGCCGATGCGTTACGGGAATTGGGACGTGAAAATGAGAACATATTGGTCATGGATGCCGATGTGGCCAAAGCGACCCTTACCGAACAATTTGAGGCCGAATTTCCAGATCGTTTTTTCAATTGTGGCGTACAGGAACAAAACATGTTATCGGCCGCGGCCGGACTGGCGTTGGAAGGTTTTATCCCCTTCGCCTCTACTTTTGGAGTATTTGCCACCTGTCGTGCAGGCGACCAAATGCGCAGCAGTATCGCCTATCCCAAACTGAACGTTAAAATCGGCGTTACCCATTGTGGAATAAGCGTTGGTGGGGATGGGGCATCGCATCAATCCAACGAGGATATTGGTATGGCGCGCACTTTGCCCAACATGACCGTTATTGTCCCCGGTGACTACGAAGAATCACGTTTGGCCACCCATGCGGCCGCCAAAATGAAGGGCCCCGTATACCTCCGCTTTGGAAGGGACAAATACCCGGTCGTTTCCGAAATTCACGGCTCCTTTGAAATCGGAAAGGCCAAAACCATTCGGGAAGGATCGGACCTCACTATTATAACGACCGGTATATTGGTAAACGAAGGCCTGCTTGCGGCAGCCGTTCTGTCCGAACAGGGCTACTCCGTACGTGTGGTACACATGCATACGATCAAACCCATCGATACCGATGCCATTTTAAAAGCGGCAAGGGAAACAAAAGGAATCGTTACGGCGGAAGAACACTCCATTTTGGGCGGTCTTGGCGAGGCGGTAGCGGCCATCGTATCCGAAAATCATCCTTGTCCCGTACAACGTGTCGGCGTAATGGACACCTTTGGAGAATCAGGGCAAAGCCAGGAATTGTTGGACATTTATGGGCTACGTGCACCGAATATTGTTGAAAAGGCCTTAAAAATACTACGCTAATGGAAGCACTGGTCAAATATGACAAAGGGCCGGGCAATGTAAGGCTTCAGGAAATGCCCGAGCCTAAGGTCGAGAACGGCATGGTATTGTTGGAGGTCAATTCCTGTGGTATTTGCGGTACCGACCTTCACGTATACCACGATACCTTTAAAAATTATCCTCCCGTTATTCTCGGACATGAGTTTTCGGGAAGGGTCGTTGACAAAGGGAACCATACGGATGGGATAGCCCTAGGTCAACGTTATTCCGTATTGGGTGCGCTTACCGTTATTTGTAACGACTGTGAGTATTGCCACAGTGGCGAATTTATGTTCTGCAAGGCCAAACGCGGCATGGGACATGGGGTAAACGGGGCGTTTACCAAATACGTAGCGGCCCGGCCCGATCAATTATATGCCACCGCGGACCACGTAAGCGACGATGTTTCAGCGTTAGTGGAGCCTTTTGCCGTGGCCGTGCACGCGGTAGGGGAAATTGCCCATTTGCAGTTTGGCGATACCGTGCTTTTGTCGGGACCCGGACCGATCGGGATGCTGTTGCTCAAAATGCTTTTGGCGCAAGGGATAAAAACGATTGTTGCCGGAACCAGTGAAGATGCCGACAAACTCGAAACGGCAAAAACATGGGGCGCACATACCGTTGTTAAAGTAGATCAAGAAGATCTGCAGGCGATAGTGAGGGATGAAACCCAGGGAAAAGGGGTCGATATTGCCTTTGAAACGGCCGGCGCCGCGGCATCGGCGGCCAATTGTTTGCAAGCGATACGGCCTTTAGGGCAATATGTTCAAGTAGGACACTTTGGCAAGGACATCCGCATACCTTTTGATCTATCGGCCTTTCGGCAATTGACCATAAAAGGATCTGTTGGGTACACCAGGGCCACATGGGACCGTGCCATAGAAATCATAAACCAGGGAACCATACGGTTGGAAGATGTCATCACGCACCGGATGCCCTTGACCGATTGGAAAAAAGGATTTGAACTTATGGAGCAAAAAAAGGCTTTGAAAATTCTCCTTAGCCCGCAGTAAACGATGTTTCCGGACTTGAACTTCTTTTTGAGAGGCGAAAATGCAATAAAAGCATCTTGAAATAGGGTGCCGGAACAACTACCGATTCCAATCGATTATGGATGAAAGGACGCGTGCAACAAAAGACTGGAAACGCCATTGGAAATGGATACTTCCCGTAACGGTGTTTTGTTTGGTGTTGCTATATAGCCTTCCAAAGGGAATCGGGACCAACGTACTTCATATCGCTGCCGGTTATGCCGATAAGGAAGTATGTGACAAGGCCTTGGTTTTGGCAGATAAGAACACTAGGGTAAGGGAACAGCTGGGAGCCTTGGAACCCCTTGGTGCGCTTGCTATTTTTGAAGGCCATGTACGTTATTCAAAGGCGAAGGATTCCGTTTTTATGGCACTTACCATAAAAGGGGCCAAAGGAAAAGGAAAGTTGGACGTACTAGCGTACAAAATGGATACGTTATGGGCGCTTCAAAAAGTCGCCGTTCGTTTAAAAGAACCGAAGTTTAGAAAAGAAACAATAAGCGTATTAGAAAAATAATACCATTTTTGCTTTAAAATTACACCAATAAAATGCCGTCATTTTTTGCTTGGACGAAAACGGAAAAGGGCCATTTTTGACGGGTAATTTTAAGGTAGAAATGGTATAAATGAGGCTTCTAGGAACACATCGACCCTGCCATGTGTCGGCAACCGGTGAACATTGAAGCGATCGTAAAGCGCGAAACCAATACAAATGATGATAAAAGGTACGGCCGAACTATTGTTGGACACGAACGCTGTCTTAGGGGAGGGTCCTGTTTGGGACTGGAAAAAACAACAGCTTTTTTGGGTCGATATCGAGGGCACCAAACTGCATAGGTACGATCCGAAGGATGGGAAACATCGGTTCTGGGATTTTGAACAAATGATCGGTGCCGCGGTTCCCGATGAAAACGGCACATTTTTACTTGCTATGGAGTCCGGTTTGGCCACTTTTGACCCGGACAGCGGAAAGTTGGCCGAACTTCCCGTATTGCAAAATTCGAATACCGCAATGCGTTACAACGATGGTAAGGTAGATCCCCAGGGGCGTTTCTGGATCGGTAGCATGCACAAACAGGTAGCACCCGAAACGGGAGCCTTCTATTGTGTTGACGCGGATTGGAACGTAAGCGAACAAATATCGAAAACGACCATTTCCAACGGTATGGCGTGGACTTCCGACCAACGATGGTTCTACTATATCGATACGGCCAATTATGAAGTTTGGCGTTTTACCTTTCATCCCGAAACAGGGGATATTTCCAATAAAGAAGTCGCGTTTTCAGTACCAAAATCCTATGGCGGACCGGACGGGATGTGCATCGATTCGGACGACATGCTGTGGATCGCGCACTGGGGCGGGCACTGTGTTCGTCGGTGGGACCCCAATACAGGCTCCGTTTTGGAACAGGTAACGGTCCCAGCGCCCCACGTTACTTCCTGTTGTTTTGGTGGGGAGCACTTGGATACACTGTACATTACCACCGCAAAAAGTGGGTTGGACGATACGCAACGTACTGCCTATCCAAAAAGTGGCGGACTCTTTACATACGTTCCCAAAACGGGAGGGACTCCTATCCATTATTTTAAAAAAAGTTAATGCAACACAAAGGAATCAAAGATAAGGTCGCTATAGTCACCGGAGCCGCAGATGGTATCGGCTACGCTATTGTAGCGGCGCTTTTGCAAGAAGGCGCAAAAGTGATATTAAACGATGTAGATGCCGACAAAGCGGCCAATGCTATAAAAACTATTTCACAGCAGCATCCCAATTGTTGTATGGCCGTTCCCGGCGACGCAGGGGCCATTTCGACCATCGATTCCATGGTGGATGCTGCCTACGACACCTTTGGAAGGCTTGATTTTGTTGTCCCAAATGCCGGAATCACCTTATTTGGGGATTTCCTGACGTTTACACCGGAAGCCTTTCAAAAAGTGGTCGGACTCAATCTGCAAGGGGCATTTTTTCTGGTACAACGGGCCGCGAAACGTATTATTTCGGAAAAGGGGAAGGGAAAAGTGGTGTTAATGTCATCAACGGTGGGTATTCGCGCCTATAAACACTTGACCACCTATGCGATGACGAAATCGGCCTTGCGGACCATGGCGGTGAACTTGGCATACGAATTGGGTTCCCGGGGCATCAATGTTAATGTAATCGCACCAGGGGCGACCCTTACCGAAAGAACACGGCAAGAACAACCGGATTATGAAGGAATGTGGCGCCAATTGAACCCCAACGACCGGGTAGGAACCCCACAGGATATCGCGCAAACCTGTCTGTTCCTGCTTTCCGATGCCGCAATCCATATCAATGGCCAAACCATAACCGTGGACGGGGGTTGGATTACCGCCGGAGGATACCCTGAGGACATTGAATAACTGATTTTCGTCCTAAGATACCCTTGTAATGCTTTAACAGGTATTTTCCTTTTCCTTGGTTCCATTTTACGATAGGCACACTGCATTTAAAGGGTAATGATTGCGGTTCAAATCGATAATTCCCTACAAGGATTTACGTTTAAGGGTCCTAGACCCGCGTTCTTTGTCCTTAAAAAATGGATTCACTTTCTCTAGGTGATGTATTCACGCTTTTCCTTATTACCGCAACATTTCAAGGCTTTCTGTTGGGTTGTATCGTTCACCGGCAAAATGCCCGAAACAAAAACCCGAATCGCTACCTAGTGCTGCTTTTATACATTGCCTCCTTCTCCCTACTGCTTTATCTGTTGATCGTACCTTTACATCTTCTCCCACATAGGGCCATAGTGTTCTTGGATTCTTTTGCATTTTTGTTCGCGCCCCTGCTATTCTTGTTTGTCCGAAAAACACTTGCTTTTTCAGCCCTAGAACGAACCTGGAGCACGCTTCTTTTTACGCCCGCCTTCCTACATTTTTGTTATGGACTCACGCTCTTTAGGTATTCCGAACAGCAAATGGACCAATTGCTCCAAGCCAAGGCATTCACCGCTGAATGGACCGTTATATTTATCCTTTTGATCCTTTGGAGCGCATGGCTGTGGTGTTTAACAGCCGGTCTGGTATATCGGCGGTATACCCAAAACCCAAAAAACACCAACCGGTACCAGCTAAGATTTCTTATTGTTTTTCTCATCGCTTTGTTCTTGGGCATCGGTATTAGTGCCTGTTTTGCGTTGGACTTCTTTTTTGGAATTCAAATACTTCCTTTTACAAAAACCTATATCGGATGGATTCTCGTTCCATTCGTAATTTACGGGGCTACCTATTCACTTATAGATCGGCCGGAACTTTTAAGGACCGTTCGTCCCCGGGTACGAACCTCTTTAAACGATTCCCCTGAACTGAAACAGATAAAGGCCGCCCTGGAACATGGGATGCGGGCGGAACATTTGTACCGAAACCCGACACTGTCGCTAAAGGAACTCTCGGAAAAACTTCAAATCGGCCAAACCAAACTCTCCAAAACCATCAACCAATGCTATCACTGTAATTTCTATGATTTCGTTAATCGGTACCGGCTTCAAGATTTTGTCGAAAAAATATCCTTGAACGAACATAAAAAAAGCACCTTGATCGGTATCGCTTACGATGTAGGGTTCAACTCTAAAACCACTTTCAACAAATCCTTTAAACGCCGATTCAAAATAACCCCCAAACAGTATATCGACCGCTTTGTAAAGTAGTACGCCTACATGCGCACGAACGACCGCACGGATTGCATGTTGTACCCTTGTTCCATGTTTAATTTAAATCGAAAACAATGAAAACAACATCAATGATCCGCAACATCCATTTTCCCATTGCAATCACCTTCCTCATGTGGCTTACGGGCTGTATAGCAGATTATAAGGGAGGAGGTCCCTCCAAAACGGAAACCCGTTCCGAACTTCGACAGCTGCTATCCGAATTTGCCGTCAGCGAGGAGGAAAAAAATGCAGAAGCCCATCGAGCCTTGTACCTTTCGGACGCCGCAACCGTTAATTTCGTCTTGAAAAACAATGGCAGCCCAAATACCGCTACCCTGACCAGGAACCAATGGATCGGTTTTTTTACGAGTTGGGACTACGAGTACTTCCCCGTTTATTCCGATATTGAATTTACCATCAAAAAAGGCATGGCACTGGACAGCCATCTTTTCCAAGGATTTCGGGATGGTGAAGAAGATCTGTTCGGTAATGATCTTTTTATGTATGTAAATACCAATGAGGGATGGAAAATTGTAAGCTTGTCCGCTACCATTACCGCACCGGACGACCCTACGGACTATACCGACTTGCAAATCGATTCAGACCCGGAAACCCTTTTCAAGGAGTTAAAAAACGCCTTCGACTCGAAAGATCAAGATGCGTTCGACCAAAGCTTTATCGCTCCGAACGCACCCTGCTTTCGCTTTAAAAACCGTTTTACCGAAAGCTTTACCGCGGATGCGCATACAGCAGGGGTTTTCTTGCATCAATTGGATGGCATCGATGCAAACGCCCAAATTGATTTCCGCAACATAAAACTATCGATAAAAGATGGCTATACCGCTAGGGCAAGTGCTTCGTATACCATTGCGCTTGGCAGGCGAACAATCGAAAAAGGGAACCTTTTGGCAACCTTTATCGGCACACCGGAGCAAGGATGGAAACTTTCCGCTATGGTATTTTCCATCGATAAGAGCTTAGCGAGCTATTGATACCTTTTTAACTTTGAAATGGCAGTTATAGAAATTGAATTATTTTTTAGTTGTTCAAGGCAAAAAGCCTGTCCCCAGCTTGACTGGGGATCTAGCATAGCCTTAGCTACGGTTCTATTTTTTAACGAAGAACAGCTGAAAAAGAAACCATTTATTCCTGTTATTTCAAAGTTAAAATGGTATGCTATAGGGTTGACACTTGGTCGCCGTATATTTGGTATAAACTCGCGACGTTTCAAAGTTTTGAACAGGCCTCCAATATAGAATGCTAAGGTATTTTTGTGGCCTGTTCTTTACCTTTGGGCCTTTAGGTTTTGCCATACACCGCCGCAAGTCGGTCAAAAATTTAACCAAGCCGTTGTCCGTTTAAAACGCATAGGCTTATAGGGAAAGAATGAAAATATTTTCCAAAAACCCGGCAAATTGAGGGGTTAAACAGCGCCTAGTAGATTATCTTATGGGTTATAAATCACCAAGTATCAATGGCGACAGACATCTTGTTACGAGTGGTATAAAGTGCTTCGTTTCAATCAACAACCATGACCAATGAACAAAATGTATAAGCGTATCGACATCAAAACAGTATGGCTACCAATGGTCGCACTTTTGTTCGCTATGGCGCCAGCTAACGCACAATCCCGATCAGCTTGCTCCGATCTGCTTTGGGAACAAGTTGGGGGACGTCCATCTGAAGCGGAATCGGAAGGAAGCCAATTTGAAATTATTGATGAAAGCAGGAAGGGTTTTCTAAAAATAACAAGAACCGAGGAAGGTTGTGGCTGCTATGGCGAAACGACAGCGGCGGCTTACAAAGGTTCCGACGGATCCTATACCGTATTGAAAACGGATCGGGACGACTGTGCTTCCAGCAAAACGGTGGCATCGAACAAGGCGCTTCGATCAATTTTACCCGAAGGTTTTGGTATGCACACCTTCGGTCCGAACATCCTGATCGACTCCAGCAGTGCCGCGAATGCCTTATTTTATTTAGACATTGCCCCTCCAAGAACCGGAACGGACACGACCGTAAAACTAGGGTACATACCCGTAGGGATTCGCGTTTCCGATTCGTTGCTTTCGTTAGAGGGGTATGGGTTGATAGAAGGTGAGCACGGCCCCAATTATCGGTTTCAGGACGCATTCCCGTTTTTCTTTGATCAACTTCAAGACAGTACAGCGCTAACACACCTCATAAACGAAGATTACCGGAACCTCACCCCTGAAGATCAAAACACGATCGAAAAATTTGTAGGTGCCCAAAAAAGCCTTAAAAATAGGAAAGCGCTTTCGGCGGCAATTGCGGAACTATGGAAAGCATATAAGGTGTACGAACAGTTATCCTATGATGGGGTCGTTCTTGGTTGGAACAGGGAGCAACAGCGCTTTTTTATAAAGGAAAAACTAAAAAAAGTAGGTCCCTCGTTATCCTTTTACGCATTCGTAAAACAACTGCCCTACTTGCATGCAATTTGTTGACTTGGGATGGAAGCTAACCTGAAGAAACATCTGGAGTACCTGCTGTGCGTTCGTATTTTGAACATACGTACCCTTTCCGGTAGTGCGCTGTCCGAGACGTATCTTTTGGAAACGGAAACCGAACGTTTTTTCTGTAAAATACACCGTGGCCCACAGGCATTGGATATGTTTCGCTCCGAACAAAGCGCGCTAAAGGCCATTGCCGCCACAAAGACCGTTGCAACCCCTACCGTACGGCTTTGCGAGGGTTTGGAAAAGGGTGCGCTACTGCTGATGGACTTTGTGGCCCCCAAACGACCGGAACCCAACGAAATGGAAGCTTTGGGCCATCAGTTGGCGGCCCAGCACAAACTGTCCCATGCCCCTACTTTTGGATGGGAAGCGGACAATTTTATCGGAAGTTTGCCACAATCCAATACCAGGGATAAAAACTGGGCGGCTTTTTATGTTCGGGAAAGGTTGCTACCGCAACTGCGTAGGGCCTTGGATGCGCAACTCCTAAAAACAAACGACATCCCAAGCGAAGCCGTACTACTAAAAACCTGCGAAAATACGTTTCCAGAAGCCGTCCCCTGCTTGCTGCACGGAGATCTTTGGTCGGGCAATGTTATCATCTCGAACACGGGAACGCCCTATCTTATCGATCCAGCGGTATATTATGGCCACTATGAGGTAGATTTGGCAATGACACGCCTTTTTGGCGGGTTTCCCGAAGTATTCTACCGGGCCCATGCTTCGCATTTCCCCGTTGCGCCCTACGAAAAAGAACGGAACGAACTCTATCAGCTCTATTATCTTTTGGTCCATTTAAATTTGTTCGGGAGCTCCTATTATACACAGGTATCCCATATTTTAAAACGCTATTTCAACTAGATATGGAAAATTTTGAAAACGCCCTAATGGGAGGACATCCCAATTCCTTGGGAAATACGGTGGAAGTCGTGGCCACTGTCTTAAAACGTCCCGAACGTTTCGAAGAATTGTTCAACTGTTACTTCAGTGAGGATGAAGTGGTGCGCCTTCGCGTTTCCAATGCGATGAAACGCATCGGTAAAGAACAAAAAGCGCTATTGGTCCCCTATATCGATCGTTTTCTCGACGTTATTTCAACAATTGAACAGGCATCCACCCAATGGACCTTGGCCCAGTTGTTTTTGTTGTTAGAACACGATTTGAGCGCACTACAACTACGGAAGGCAAAAGAGCTCCTGATAAAAAACCTTGGCCGCTATGACGATTGGATTGTACTCAATACCACTATGGAAACCCTGGGACGTTGGGCCAAGAAAGATGCCAAACTAAAGCAATGGTTGATTCCCCAGTTGGAACGTTTGAGCAAAGATCAGCGAAAATCCGTTCATGGAAGAGCAAAAAAAATACTCCTTAAAATCCAGTAGAATTTCCGTAATTTTAAGAAAAAAGTAATGAAGAAGGTTCCGAATACGAGAGCTATTACCGTGTTCTTCAATAGTTTGGTGTTGCTGCTTATCCTTATCGGCTGTGAAAGCCCCGAAAAGGAGAGTCCTTCGCAATCCATGTACACCACTTGGAGCTCGTACTTGGGCGATCCGGGAAGAACCCACTACTCCACATTGTCACAGATTACAAAAAAGAATGTTGGTCGGTTAAAAGTCGCCTGGTCCTACGAGGCTAGCGATTGGGGCCAAATGCAGATGAACCCCTTGGTCGTCGATAGTATGCTCTACGGTGTTACCGCTGCATTGCGCGTAGTGGCCCTTCATGCGGGAACCGGCAAGGAAATTTGGCAATTCGGAGATTCGGTAAAAGTTTGGCATTCCACCAGTCGAGGGGTTTCCTATTGGGAAAAGGGGAACGACAAACGTATTTTATGCACCCGCGGTAGCGACCTTTACGCTTTGGACGCCCTTACCGGAAAACCCGTTCCCGGTTTTGGGGAAAACGGTCGTGTAGATATGCGCTCGGGCCTTTCCGAAAAAGCCAAGAACAAGTTTGTAATTTCCAATACGCCGGGCACCGTTTATAAAGATTTGATCGTAATGCCCATACGGGTTTCCGAGGGGCCCGGCGCTCCTCCGGGCGATGTTATGGCGTTCAACATCCTGACTGGGGAGGTGGAGTGGGTTTTTCATACGATACCGGCTACCGGTGAAGCGGGCGCCGACACCTGGGGAAATCCAGAGATCAGAACGCACGAGCTTGTTGGTGCTGCCAATAGTTGGGCGGGTATGGCCGTAGATGACGAGGCGGGAATCCTTTTTGTGCCCACTGGCTCCGCAGCTCCCGATTTTTACGGGGGTCCCCGCAAGGGAAGTAATCTCTATGCCAACAGTTTGGTAGCCCTTAACGCGGCTACCGGGGCCTATTTGTGGCATTTTCAATTTACCCATCACGATATTTGGGACCGCGATCTGCCCGCTCCGCCAAATTTATTGATGGTGGAAAGGGATGGAAAAAAAGTACCTGCGGTCGCTCAGGTTACCAAACAGGGATATGTGTATGTTTTTGACCGAAAAACAGGTGTTCCCCTCTTCGATATCGAGGAAATGCAGGTGCCGGCATCTACCCTTGAAGGCGAAACCGCCTGGCCAACACAGCCTTTTCCGGTTGCTCCCAAACCCTTTGCACGCCAGTCGACCGACCTCAGCGAAGACCAATTGAGTCCGTTTGCCAAAAACAAGGAGGAACTACTTAGCATGTTCCGAAAAGCGGATAAACGCATTTATGCACCACCAAGCCTATCGCCCGTTCTTTTACTTCCAGGATATGACGGTGCCGCGGAATGGGGAGGTGCGGCCGTTGATCCAGAGGAGGGGATACTTTATGTAAACAGCAACGAAATGCCGAGAATACTGCAAATGGGAAAGGCAACGGAAAAACCCATTGGCCTGCCCTTGGGGGAAGCGGTATATGGTCAATATTGTGCCAGCTGCCATCAAGCGGGCCGACAAGGTATGGAGGCCAGTGGGTTTCCGTCATTGCTCGATCTAGAGCTTCGCAAGGAGAAAAGCGAGGTCTCCGATATTATTGCGCACGGCAGGGGAATGATGACCGGTTTTCCGGACATTCCAAAGGAAGAAAAAGAGGCGTTGTTACGCTTTCTTTTTAATGAAGAGGTAAAACATAGCGTTACCGAAAGTAGTGCGACATCAACTGCCGAAAAAGTCCCATACGACCATAAGGGATACAACAAGTTTTTGGATAGCGACGGATTGCCCGCGATAGCCCCACCTTGGGGTACCTTACATGCAATCAATTTAAATACTGGAGAGTATATTTGGTCCGTTCCTTTCGGGAATACCCCGGAATTAGGAGAAAAAGGCGTCGGTACCGGTACCGAAAACTATGGCGGGCCCGTAGTTACCGAAAACGGATTACTCTACATTGCGGCTACCCGCGATGGATATTTTAGGGTGTATGACAAGCAAAACGCCACCCTCTTGTGGGAGTACAAATTGCCGGCTCCGGCCTTCGCCACACCGGCCATGTACGAGCTGGACGGAAAACAATACATCGCCATCGCTTGTGGGGGCGAAAAATTAGGTACCAAAAAAGGAAATCAGATCATCGCTTTTGCACTATCGGAATGAAAAATATACTGATTATTTTTTTATTGCTTTTCACGTTTGGCCTAACGGCCCAACAACCCTATCAAAAGGGGGTAATCATCGATTCTGTTCCCGTTAACGGTTCGGACGTAGAGCAGTTTGCCCTGTACTTGCCCAAAACCATGAAGGCGGGCGAAAAGGCACCTATCGTCTTCTTGTTCGACCCTCAAGCGCAAGGCAAGACCGCCATAGCGCCCTTTATTTCCTCCGCTGAAAGTCATGGGCTTATAGTAGTCTGCGCAAATCACATTCGAAATGGTCCCTATGAGCAAAATTTTGCCAAAGCGGAGCGGTTGTTCGCACATGTACTTTCCAATTTTTCCATTGCGGAAAATCAAATCTATTTAGCAGGGTTTTCAGGAGGTTCGCGTTTAGCCACCGCAATCGCCGTACTTACCGATCAAATGGCAGGGGTCATTGCATGTGGTGCCGGTTTCTCCCAACACCCAATGCATGGCCCTAGCGACCAACACTTTTCATACATAGGAGTTTGCGGCACCAGGGATGTCAACCTTACGGAAATGTTCGGGGTGGTCTCTTACCTGGATACTATTGATTTTGATCATACGCTATTGACTTTTGAAGGAGGCCATCGGTGGCCCCCTTCGGAAGTGTTGCATCGTGCTTTTGACTGGTTGGTTATCCGCAATCAAGACAAAACGGGCGGGACATTGCCAAAAACGTTTTTGGAAACCGCCTACTCCCGCGCCCAGGAAGGAATCCGCACGGCGGCCAAAAGCGGACTTTTATTACAGCAAGCAAACGCTTATGAGCATACCATCGCCACCTTCGGCCCTTTTTTCCAAACGGACAGTATTGCCGACGCCATGGGCGTACTCAAGGCCAGCAAGGGGTACAAAAGCCAGAAAAAAGCCAGAAAAACAGCGCTTGCCAAAGAAACACAATTGGTGAGCACGATTTCCGACCGTTTTTATCAGGACTACCAAAAACCGGAAAAGGCTCGCCTTTCGTGGTGGCAGAAACAACTCGATAATTTAAACGCGGAAGCGTTGCGAAATACGGAAATGGAACGAATGGCCGATCGTATCAAAAACAGAATCTATATCATGACCATTGAACGCGCGCGCGCAGAAAACCCGAAACCTTCAGAAGCGCAAATCAAGCTCTGCAATAACATCAATCGTTTGGTATATGCCGAATAGGCCTTCCCCTATTCGAATCCTTCAATCGTCGGAACACGGAATTTCCATAAAGCCTCCCTTATCGCGCAACAACATGCGATAAGCGTTCACGCTATCCCGAACGTTAACATTCGACCTTTGATAATCCGGGGTATATTCCACGTTGTCCCAATAATCGGTCCTAGGCTTTTTTGCACGCAAGTCTCCCGTAGCTTCCATCCAGGCTTTGAGCGCGTTTCGCAAACGCTTAAGCGCTACTTCATGTTCGGGGTTCTCCACTTCGTTTTGGAGGTTATACGGATCTTTCGCTAAAACATATAGCTCCTCGGCCGGGCGTTTTCCGAAAGAAAGGTCAAAATAGTCCCTATCGTCAGCTTTTCCCTCCATTTGCATGATCAAAAACTTGGAAATGGAATTGTCAACATCCCCATACTGGCCTACCGATTGGTGTACCTTAGGGTCCCCTGCCGGCCAGCGGTCGGGCTCAAAATTTTTGATGTACAGGTATTCCTCTGTTCTAACCGCACGGGCGGGATAGCTTAAATTTCCTTTACGGACATTGGCATGCCTTTCGCGTTCCAAAAACACGGTGTCCCGTTGCTGGGCCATGCCCGTTTCTCCCTCAAAAAGCGGTAATAATGTTTGCCCTACGAACGATTTTGGGACTTCGATACCGGCAGCCTCTAAAAAAGTAGGCGCAAAGTCGATAAAATTCACAAATTCCGAAATCCTTTTTCCTCCTTCAATACGCCCTTTCCAGTACATGGCGAGCGGCATTCTTGTCCCATAATCGTAAAGGTTCGCTTTCGCTCGGGGGAAAGGCATGCCATTATCGCTGGTCATTACTACGATGGTGTTGTCCAAAAGACCTTCCTTCCGCAGCCTCTTGAGTATTGCGCCCGACTCCCTATCAAAACGCTCTACTTCAAAATAATAATCCAACATATCGTTACGTACGCAGGGTACGTCCAGCAAAAAATCGGGAACGATTACCTCATCGATATCCATTCCGGTTTTGGCGCCCGAATTCCTTTCGTACGTTCTGTGAGGGTCGTTACTCCCGAACCAAAAGGCGAAAGGCGCATCCTTTTGGGCATTTTCCAAAAAGCTTTTAAAGCTACCGTATTCCTTCCCCGCGGGATTATGTTGGTAGCCACCGGCCTTATAATCTCCCGGACCCCATCCTTTTCTGCTCCTTCCGGTATAATAGCCGGACTCTTGTAATAGCGACATCCAATTTTTAAACTTTTTTGGAATCACCGACCACAGGTTACCGGCACTTTCCATCTGATGCGGATACCGTCCCAATAAAATACTGGCTCGCGAAGGGGAACAGGAAGGGGATGCGCAATAGGCGTTATCAAAAACAGCGCCTTCCGCTGCCAACCAGTCGAAGGTGGGGGTGCGAACCAAAGGGTCCCCATAATACCCTGCATGGGGATATGACCAATCGTCAGCAATAAGAAAAATGATGTTGGGACGCGCTTTCTGAGAGCTTTCCATAGCTATCTTTTTCGTACGGCTCGACATTACCAACAAGGGAAACATCGTGCCAAGGAGCAAAAAACGACCGAAAGTTCTGAAACAGCTGTTTTTTAATTTCATAATTGAGGTATTTTAAATGAAGTGGTTTAAACTTTTTGTTTGGAACCGAAAATGAAGGCTTTTGTAGCCTGATGAAGTCATTTTTTAGTAGCATAGCCTTAGCTACGGTATTCAAAAATGGCAAAGTCAGGGTACAAAATGCGAAATTTGTAGGTAAAAGAAAAAGTTAAAACCACTTCAATGGGCTAGATTCCAAAATGACCAAGGGAAATACCGTAGTAGACAATGGGTCTACTAAAAGTACTAAAAATGCCCAATACCGTATTTAAACCCGGATTATGCATTAGAACTTCGTAATGAAGCTTTTAGCTGCGATAAAATATGACATTTTATGAATGTAAGCATAGCACCGCTACGGTTACATTTAAAAATGTAGCGCAGCACCATAGTTTGAAGTAGCTGGAAGCTGTAATAGATTTTCTAATGCATAAAGCGGGTTAAATAGCAACACCGGGTTTTTGGGACAAATTTGTTGTAGCATTTGTCCTATATTGTTGTTCTAATGTTTAAAAAACACCTTAGTTTTAAAACATGATAGAACTTCTGAACAGGGCCGTTTCCTTTGCCGAAAGAACAGCGCTTGTTTCCAACGGGAAGCGGTATACCTACCAAAACCTATTGGACGCATCGCAAAATGTAGCGGGAAACTTGCTGAATGGAGCAACGGATTTGAACGAGGCCAGAATCACCTTTTTGGTACCGCCCTCTTTCGAGTACACCGCCGTGCAATGGGGCATATGGGCCGCCGGAGGTATTGCGGTGCCACTTTGCGTGCTGCACCCGTTACCTTCCATACAATATGTTGTGGAAGACACCCGAACCAATGTGGTTGTAGCACATACCGATTTTATCGATTTTCTAAAGCCTTTGGAAAAAGAAACCGGTATTGCCATAATACCCTTATCCGAACTGCTCAAAAAAAACACGGCATCACTTCCCGATATTTCCTTGGAGAGACGTGCCATGATCTTATACACCAGTGGTACCACCAGTAAACCAAAGGGGGTGGTAACCACCCATGCCAATATTGAAGCCCAGATCGTTACTCTTGTAAGTGCTTGGGAATGGCGAAAGGAGGACGCCATCTTGAATATTTTGCCCCTACACCATGTACACGGCATCATCAATGTAATGAGCTGTGCGCTCTGGAGTGGAGCATCCTGCGAATTTTTGCCCAAATTTGATGCAAAACAGGTGTGGGATGCCATTGCGTCGGGACGCCTAACACTGTTTATGGCGGTACCGACCATTTATTACAAACTGATCTCCTTTTGGGAGAGCGCCTCGCGAGAAGCAAGGGAACGACTATCAAAAACGAGTTCCGAGTTGCGGTTAATGGTTTCAGGTTCGGCCGCCCTGCCGGTTCCCGTTTTGGAAAAATGGCGGAGCATCACCGGGCTAACTTTACTGGAACGGTATGGTATGACCGAAATCGGAATGGGGCTTTCCAATGCCTATTCCGGTGAGCGCAGGCCGGGGCATGTAGGCCTTCCCTTGCCCGGGGTAAAAATGCGCTTGGTAAACAGCGACAACAAAACGGTCAAAGAAGGGGAGCCGGGTGAATTTCAAATACAAGGGCCCAGTGTGTTTCAGGAGTATTGGAAAAAGCCGGAGGCGACCAAAAAGGCCTTTACCGATGATGGATGGTTCATTACCGGAGACATCGGAATGTACCATAACGGCATGTATAAGATTCTCGGCCGCGATAGTGTCGACATCATTAAATCCGGAGGGTACAAAATCTCCGCATTGGAAATTGAGGATGTACTACGAAAATATGAGGGTATAGCGGATTGCGCCGTGGTGGGGCTACCGGACGAGGAGTGGGGCGAAATCATCGGAGCCTGTGTGGTATCCAACACAAAAACCATTGATGCGGAAGCGGTGAAACACTGGCTCAAAGAGCGGCTGCCGGGTTACAAAATACCCAGAAAGTTCGTGCAACGGCCGTCCTTGCCCAGAAATGTGCTGGGCAAAGTCACCAAAAATGAATTAAAAAAGAACTGGCCCAACGACAATTAGGCAAACCCTGTTTGCTTCGTAAAAGCCCATGAACACCATCTTTCGGCGCTAAATGTTGAAGATGAAAACATCAGATCTATGGATTTTCTTACCGTATTCCCCTATGTGGGTATTTTGGTTCTTGTGCTGCTCAATGCCATTTTGGTATTGAAAAGGGATATTACCGTGGATGACAGCGACCATAATCCAGAACATTGATGGACTATTTTAACGAACATTGGGTCACACTCGTACTTACGGCATTTTACGTTGGGGGTTGCCTCTATATCGGATGGTTTTTTAAAAAGAAGGCGTCGCAAGGCGTAGAGGGATATTATGTTGCCAAACGGGAAATCCCGGGTTGGGTGATTTCGCTCGCTTTCTTTTCCACCTCTGCCAGTACCAACACCTATATCGGCCAAGCGGGAAAATCCTTTCAATATGGTCTTTCCTGGGCCTGGATGGGTTTGATATGGACATTTTTCTGTATCGTTTCTTGGCAGCTACTCGGGCCAAAAATGCGATCACAGACCGCACGGTTAAAATCATTTACCATTCCCGATTATTTTCATTTACGGTACAAGAGCAATATGGCCAAAAGCATCCGGGTGCTTTCGGCATTGATCATCTTGTTCGCCACAATTTGGTATATGGTAGGCATCGCAAAGGGTTGTGCCCATGTATTGACCTCGGTACTCGATATTCCCTACGAATACGGAGCCTTTGCCATTATTGCCGTTACCTGTGCCTATACGATATGGGGCGGCATGTATAGTGTGCTATGGACCGACGCCATACAGGGAATTATCATGTTCGGAGTAGCCATTTTGATGTTGGCCATTCCTTTCATGTATGCCGGTGGAACGGCCAATTTGATGGAGGCCATTGGCAATACCGAACATGTAACACAACAGGGCGAACCCATGAGATCGGGCCTGGTCACCTTTGGGGAGCTGGTTTCCTTTTTATACATCCTCGGCATTGGTTTGGCCGTAGGCATGAAACAGATTTCCGAACCAAAAAATTTAATCCGGTTTTACTCGATCAACAATGCCAAAAGCATGCGTTTTGCCATGATTTGGACTCCGATTTTTCTAGGTATTTCCTTAGTTTGCGTAATGGGGCTCGGTGCTTTGGTCCACGGTATGGTCAACGCCGAGGAAGCCGGGTATTTGATCCACCACACCGATGAGGTGGTCGGTTTTATGCTGGACAAGTACGATAACAAATTTGTGAACGGTATCTGTGTCGCCGGTCTGTTCGCCGCGGGAATGTCTTCCCTGGCTTCCGTCATCATCATTATCGGAACCGCTTTTGTAAAAGATATTTGGCATGTGGTACGACCCATGGATACGTCAAAAATTATTCCCAGAACAAAATGGTTTATGGCGGGCTATTGTGTGCTGGTGTATGTATTAACGCTATATCCGATGGCGGGCATTGTTGAGCTTACGGCTTTCGCCGGCGCCGTATTTGCCGCTAGCTTTTTTCCGGCTATTTTCGGGGGGCTATACTTAAAATGGGGTACCGACCTGGGCGCTTTGGCCTCCATGGTGATGGGAATGCTTGTCAATGTGGTCTGGCGCTTCGGGTTTCGTTTCGAATATGCGGCGCTCAAAGATATCCATGAGGTCATCCCCGCCTTTTTAATGGCCATGCTCACCTACATCTTGGTAAGCTTGTGGAGCGGTAAAAGAAAGCCCGACGACGCCCATTTAAAACTGGTTTTTGGTACTCCCAAAGAATAGATCATCTCTGAAAAATGGTATTAATCCCTAAAGACCGAAGCTTGGGACAGTTGTAACAACCCTTGACCCTCCTGTTTCCACAAACGTTTGGTCCGTAGGTAGCGGTCTTTGTTGAAAGCATCAAAATTTTCGGCCGTGTCGTCCATACTGCTCACGTGCACCTTGCCGGACGAGTGGATAAACTCGTTGTTTCCGATCCACATACCTACATGCACTACTTTCTCGGCCGTAGCGTCGGTCGCCTTTCTTCCAAAAAACAGCAAGTCGCCTTTTTGCAAGGCATCAAAGTTTTTGAGGGTATCGACCAGCGTTCCCGTGTGCACTTGCTGCGAAGCGTCGCGTGGGATTACCATTCCGTTCAGAAAAAATATTGTTTTCGTGTAGCCGCTACAATCAACGCCCTTGGGCGAGGTGCCGCCCCACAGATAGGGCAGTCCCATAAACCTTTTTGATGTCCGTACCAACCCCTCAACACCATTGTCCGCTCCTTTCAGCCATTCTTCGTACAAAACCGCTGCCACCCTATTGATATACCCGATACGCGCATCGGGAAACTGTACTTTATAATACCCTTCTTGCTCTTCGAGCAATTGCAGAACGTTCCCCGCAACGAGGTCGGATATTGGCTTGGTGTTATCTGCCGGGGTTTCATACGCCTGTCCGTAAGTTTCCGTAAACATCACTTTAGGACCGGTCTTCCAACCCTTCCATTGATTTTCATCCATCAATACAATTCCACCATGATCGACCCAGGCCAAATACCGGTCAGGTGTCTGGATCAAATACCATTCGCCATCTCTTTTAAGGACGTTTACCGGGGTCCCCAAAGTTGCTTGGGTAGCCAGTTCGGCAGAATGCTTGGGGTTGCTGCGCAGGTTCGCTACCGAAATGGTAATAAGCCCTTTCGTCTTTCCGGCTAAATCGGCATTTGGCAATAACTGAACGCTGTCGACATATGAAATGTTTTTGGCAGTCAATTTTTCCTTTAGGGCACTTACTGCTTCCGGTAGGTTGCTTTCTCCTTTCAACACATAAACATCCCCTTGTTTTTCAGGGGCTATCTGAAACAGGGCTACCCGTTTATCGGGGGCGTACGCTTCCTTTATTTCAGAAATTTCATCTTTGAAATGTGCTTGTTCCGGTTCACCATCAAGGGGCTTACAGGAAACGAAACAAAAGCCAAACGAAACGAAAAAGCATACAAGAACGATAATGGCGCGCATGATAAGTGGGTTTATATCATTTTAACTATGAAATGGTATTACCACAAAAGTAAAGAAATTAACCCCTGGTTTTTCCAGTTCACAAGGCTAACAAAGCCATAAGCGGGCGGGCTTCTTTTAAGGCTTATCGGCCCACGTTGTCTTCATCGGAGAACAAAGCTTTATCCGACTATTTGCCGTTGCGAAACAAAAGGTTGGTGGTAGTACCGTTGTCCGGTAGCCTGGTACAACGCATTGGCCAACGCCCCGATTATCGGTGGCAATGACGGCTCTCCCAGCCCGGTAGGGTCGATTCCGTTATCCACAAAAAATGTGGCGATTTCCTTTGGGGCCTGCCGGTGACGGATCAACGAATAGGTATCAAAGTTTTGTTGCTCCGGTTTCCCGTCCTTAAAGGTCAGTTGACTATAGGTAGCATGTCCTATTCCATCGATAATACCGCCTTCGATCTGATTTTTTGCACTCAATGGGTTTACGACTATTCCGCAATCTACGGCACACCAAACTTTTTTGATGACCGGCGTGTCGCCATCCATCTCGATATCCAATACCTGGGCCACATAGGAGTTATGGCAAAAATAAGCGGACACGCCCCTTGCGGAGCTGCCTTTTACGCCAGGCTTCCAATTCGCTTTTTCCCGCACCAGCTCCAACACCCCTGCATAACGTTTCGCATCGTAATCATTATTCTCAATGGCGCCAACGGGATCTTTCGCGGCCCTTTCCAACAGTTCCAGCCGAAATGCTATAGGATCTTTGCCCGCGAGTTCCGCAACCTCGTCCATAAACGATTGTTCCGCACCGGCAATAAAATTAGATCGCGGAGCCCGCCAGGCACCGGTAGTGACGTTTGATTCGAACGACTGTTTTTCCGCCAAATAATTATCGACGGCACCGGCGGGAAAGCGGTTTTCGAATACCAGATCATCGTTTGTTCCCACACCTTTCACATGCCATGCGATCAATGCCCCATTTTCATCCAAACCCGCTTTGTAATGTACTTTGTACGCCGGCCGATACGTACCCTGGGTCATATCGTCCTCTCTGCTATACACCAATTTTACGGGAGCGTTCATCTTTTTCGATATTACGGCCGCTTCAACTCCAAAATGACCGTAGAGCCGACGGCCAAAACCACCGCCCATACGCGTCATCATAATATCGATCTGCTCCACCGGCATTTTCAAGACCGATGCCAGGGTCAATTCTAAAAATTCCGGGGTTTGGATGGGTCCTTTTAAAATGGCTTTTTCGGCAGTGACATCTGCGAAAAAATTCATCGGCTCCATAGTATTGTGCGCCAGAAAAGGGGCGCTATAGCTGCGTTCGATAACTTTTGCGGCCTTTTTGAACGCACTTGCAACATTTCCATCCTCACGGGCGGGCGCCACGCCGTTCAAATTCAATTTTCCGTCCAGGCCATCGTTGTGATCGCCAGTACTTTCCGCTTGCGACGCTTCTTCCCATTGTACCTCCACCGCTTTTTTGGCTTGCATACATTGCCATGTAGATTCGCCCACTACCGCTACCAATTTTGCAATGCCACCACCATCGGACCATTGCTTTTCCACGCCTTCCGGGTATACCTCAATTGGAAATACATCCTTAATACCGGGCATGGCTTTTGCTTTACTCGCGTCCATTTCCTTGAACTGCATACCGAACGCGGGCGGATGGATGATCATGGCCGTGAGCATGCCCTCCTCCGCGATGTCCAGTCCGAACAAGGGCTGGCCCGTAACGATTTTTGGTCCGTCCACATTTTTTTTATCCGTTCCGATAAGGTTAAAATCCGCTGTTTCCTTTAAAGCGACCTCTTCGGGCACTTCGACCGTTGCGGCCGCTGAGGCCATTTCCCCATACCCTGCCGATCGGTTACTGCCCTCATGGGCAAGTATCCCGTTTTTTGCAACAATTTCGCCCACCGGAACCTGCCATTGTGCCGCCGCGGCGGTCATCAGCATTTGTTTGGCGGTGGCGCCGGCCATACGCAAGGCCTCCCATCCTTGGCGTATCGATTGGCTTCCTCCTGCCAACTGTCTTGTAAAAATGGCCGTGTTCAAAGGGGCCTGTTCAATGATTACATCTTTCCAGTCGATATCTAACTCTTCGGCAATGATCATCGGCATGGCCGTTTTTACATTTTGTCCGATTTCGGGATTTGGCGACATAATGGTAACCAGACCATTATCCGCAATTTTTAAAAAGCCATTGATATTGAACCATTCTTTGGGTAAATTCTTGATCTGTTCGGGCGAGGGTTTGCAAGAGGCCAGCCAGCTAAAGCCCAAGAGCATTCCGCCCCCGGCAAGGGCCGACCCTTTTAAAAAAGAGCGTCTGTTGTATGAAGTTTTTACGAGTGTCATTTGGCGTTTTTTTAAAGTTTACTCGATAATCGAGATTTAAAATGCTCCGACGCTTGCGTCGAAATCAATATTAATTTTCGTTCTAATGCCTCGTGGGCTTGCCCCGAGGTTATTTACTAGGAATTTTCGGAGGTGGCCGCTCTTTTTATCGCTTTTTTGATTCGGGTATAGGTACCACAACGACAGATATTTCCGTTCATGGCGGTCTCTATTTCTTCGTCGGTAGGTTTGGGGTTGCTTTTTAAAAATGCGCTGGCATTCATGATCTGTCCCGCTTGACAATAACCGCATTGGTATACATCTTCTTCCAACCAGGCCTCTTGTACGGGATGATCTCCATTTTCCGAAAGCCCTTCAATGGTCGTGATCTCTTGGTCACCTACGGCGGATATCGGCAATTGGCAGGAACGTACCGCGGTATCCCCTAAATGTACGGTACAAGCGCCACATTGGGCAATACCGCAACCATACTTGGTGCCTACCAGTTTTAAATGATCTCGAAGTACCCATAACATTGGTGTGGTGGCATCTACCGCTACGTTTTGGGTCTGTCCGTTTACTGTAATTTCAAAAGTCGTCATGCTGGAAATAAAATTGCTGTTCTTGCTGAAATTACAAAATTTTGAGGTCGGTTGGTTGAGTTTAACAAAATAGAATTATCCATGCTTAACATTTTTATGGTAATGTCCGTTTTGTCCCGCTCCGTTTTAATAATTCCGGGAAAGTTTCAAAAGAAGCATCGATATTGATTAAATTCGTCGGCAATGAAAAAAGTAAGCGTTATCGAACTCTTTGCCGGAGTGGGCGGGTTTCGTTTGGGCCTGGAGAAAACCGACAAGTACAAGGTGGTTTGGAGCAATCAGTGGGAGCCCGCGACCAAAAAACAACACGCTTCCATGGTATATGAAGCACGCTTCGGAACAGCGGGACACAGCAATTGTGACATTGCCTCCGTTCCTGTTGCCTCCATTCCCGATGCCGATATGCTGGTGGGGGGATTTCCCTGTCAAGACTATTCCGTCGCGACCACGCTACAGAACTCCAAAGGTCTTATCGGAAAAAAAGGCGTGCTGTGGTGGAGCGTACACCGTATCTTATCTGAAAAGAAGAATAGACCAAAATACCTTTTTCTAGAAAATGTCGATCGTCTTTTAAAATCGCCATCGACCCAAAGGGGCAGGGATTTTGCCATTATTTTAAAAAGTTTGGAGAACTTGGGGTATGCCGTGGAGTGGCGGGTCATCAACGCGGCCGATTATGGTATGCCTCAACGGAGAAGGCGGGTATTCATACTCGCATATCACCAAAGTACTTCCTTATACAAAAAACTGAAAGCGCAGCGGCCAAACCAATGGATGCATGACCTTGGGCCAATGGCAAATGCCTTTCCCATATCGGAAAAAGTAATGGGCGAGCATTCCTTTCCTATTGAAGGCGATTTAGTTTCCCTTTCGGATAGCTTTAATAGTAGCGAAAAAAAATCGCCATTTGAGAACACCGGCCTATATTTTGAAGGACGCGCACACACCCTAAAATCCATGGCGCAGTATCATGGACCAAAAACAGTGCTCGAAGATATTTTGGAAGACGGCGAGGTACCCGATGTTTTTTATATCCCCGAAGAAGACATGCCCAAATGGAAATATTTAAAGGGATCGAAAAAAGAAATGCGTACCGCGAAAAACGGATTTGCATACCATTATAGTGAAGGCGCAATGGTTTTTCCCGATGCAATGGACAATGCCTCCAGGACCATAATTACCGGAGAAGGAGGAAGCAGTGCTTCTCGATTCAAACATGTTATCGCGACCGAAAAAGGACTAAGAAGGCTTACTCCCATAGAATTGGAACGTCTGAATATGTTTCCCGACGACCATACCCTGTTGTCCGGTATACCGGACGCCAAAAGGGCTTTTTTTATGGGAAACGCTTTGGTCGTAGGCGTTGTGGAAAAGCTGGCAATGTCGCTTTACGAGCAATTTTAAACGCTATTAAAATTTGAGTCAATGCACTGATTATAATTACTTTATATTAGAAACAGACCAAGTGGTCGGTTCGTGTAAATTTCACTGTTGCCCTCTAAATTGTCACGATAAATTTACCGCATATTACGTATCACACTACTATTTAAAAATCGTCGACCGACTACTCGGTCTGTTGATATCTCTTTTTAGGAATCCGCTTAAGATGCATCTATATGGCCCGGTGTTTCCGTATATCTTATAAACGGTGTTATGAAACCATTTACATATGCCCTACTCTTGCTATTTTTGGTGACCGCCTGCGGGGGTAAAGATGATACGCCTTTTGAAGAGGCCCAACCACGGACACAAACGGATGAGTCTTCGGAACCCGAAAATCCGAACGGTCAAGAAAATTCCGAAAACCCCTTGCTTCAGTTATCGGGAACCCAACTAGTGGATGCCGATCAAAATCCCATTTATTTACAAGGTGTTGCCTTTTCCAACTTTATTTGGGACAACGGGCCGCTGCCTCCCGAGCATCATACCGAAGAAGATTTTAAACGGGTCGCCGATATGGGCATGAACAGCATACGCTTCTACTTAAACTATACCTACTTTGAGGACGATGCCGACCCCTATACCTACCGCCAAAGCGGTTGGGATTGGTTGGACCAAAACATCGCCTGGGCCAAAAAACACGGTGTTTATCTTATACTGAACATGCATGCCCCACAAGGAGGCTACCAATCGCAAGGTGAGGGCGACGCCCTTTGGAACGATATGGCCAACCAAGATAGGCTGATCGCGCTATGGAAAGCCATTGCCGAACGCTACGCGGATGAAGTTCAAATCGCCGGGTTTGGCCCTTTGAACGAGCCTGTTCCTACAAGGTCGATCACGCAATGGAGCGAACTTGCGCAAAAACTTGTAGATGGCATTCGTTCGGTGAACCAACACCACCTTCTTTTTATGGAGAAGGCCATTTATGTAAAAAATGCCGACCCTGATGCCAACTTTAATTTTCCGGATATCAGCGGAACCAATATCGTTTATGAATTTCATGGTTACGAACCTTTCTTTTATACCCATCAGCTTATGGAATTTTCCGGTTTAGGGGACGGAGGTACCTATCCCGATGAGGAGAAACTCGAGGTGGCCTACCCTACTTGGTATACCACGTCTTTTGACAATCCACAATTGCCTGCCAATACCACCCCTTGGCGCTATTTTGAAGGGGTTCCCTTTAAAGTTACCGACACCAACATAAAAATGGCCATTCCGGCACTGGTAGCCAAAAATGTTTCCGGACGTGTGTATTTTGATGATCTTGTAATATCGGAGTATGATGCCGATGGTGTTTTTATCCGAAACATTTATGAAACGGACCTCAGCGACTCGGACGGATGGAGTTATTGGAGCCGCAATCAAAGCGGTACCGCTGGGATATCGACCACGGAAGGGCACAACGATCAAAAAAGCCTTTACATAGAAGGAGCCACCGACGACGCCAATTTCAGCAACTATTCGGTACTTTTTGAGACCACACAAAACCATTCCTATCAAATTAGCGGCTGGATGAAAGGAAACAATGTCGCGGTTTCCGCGGAATGTAAAATACGGCTCGACTATTATACTACCGACGGACCCGTTTATAAAAGAAACAAGGCCTATTTGGAAAGTGTAATCAATGAATTGGATGCTTGGGCCAAGGCCAAAAACGTGCCCTTGTACATGGGCGAATTCGGTGCGGGATATCCCTGCTTTGAAAACAACAAGGGTGGATTAAATTATGTAAGGGATATGGTTTCCATTGCCAAGGCGAAAAATATTCATTTTACCTATCACACCTATCATGAGGATAATTTTGGACTTTACCGCGGTTATGGTATTCCCGATCCAACAAATGTAAACCAGCCCTTGATCGATTTGTTTACCGAAATTCTAAACTAAGGCTTCGTTTCGGTACTAAATGTGAACAAAATTTGGAATTTCAATTATTTCTGCTAGCTTGCTTGTTATGATAGAACTAGATAAATTAGAAAATCAGGCATTTATACAAAAATCGATCAATTATCTAGAAACGAGCGGTTTTGAAGACATCAAAGCCGATACCGAGGGATACGAAAAACCCAAGTCGTATCTTAGAAAAGAAAGCGGTTCAAAAATAACTCCGGACATTGTAGCCGTTAAAAATGGCAGAAAATACTATTTTGACATCAGCTTGAAGTCAGAAAAGCCGCATCTACTAAAGTCGAAATGGCTCTTTTTGGATACGATGAGCCGAATGAATTCCCACCGTTTTCGTATTATCACCACCAAGGGACATTATAAGTTTACCGATTCGATGTTAGAGGATATCAACCTCTCCAACAAGACGCCCATAAAAATCTAACTTCCCCTTTTTAACATGCCCATGTGTGGGAGTCCGTCTTCCAAATAGGGTACTCCAACCTGTTCAAAACCTAAGGAATTGTAAAATTTTTGAAGGTAGGTCTGTGCGGAAACGTGTATGGTCTTTGTTTTAAAATGCGCATCGATAGCGTTAATGGAGGCTATCATGATATCCCTGCCGTAACCGTGCTGTCTTTCCGAATCGGCTACCACTACCCTACCGATACTGGACTCCTTAAAATAATCTCCAGCAGCAAAAATTCTGGTATAGGCTACCAAAGTACCATTTTTTGATCCAATGACATGTAAGGCCTTTTGGTCCTTATCGTCCACATCTTGATAAATACAGGCTTGCTCTACCACGAATACCGCACTGCGCAATCGCAAAATGGCATATAGTTCCATAACGGTAAGCGCATCGAAAGATTTGACCTGGACTTCCATAAATCAGGTACATGGTATTTTCTCGACCCGTCGTTCGTGTCTTCCTCCCTCAAAATCGGTATTTAAAAAGGTACGTACCATGTCCAAAGCTTGCGGTAACGAAATGTACCGTGCCGGTAAACTTAGTATATTTGCATCGTTGTGCTCACGTGCCAAGGCAACAATTTCCTTTGTCCAGCAAAGGGCACAACGTACTTTTTGATGTTTGTTGGCCGTCATGGACGCACCGTTACCGCTACCACAAATAATGATACCGTATGCTACGCTACCTTCCGAGACCATTTTCGCTACAGGATGCACAAAATCGGGATAATCTACGCTGTCGGTACCATCGGTACCATGGTTGACGACGGAAATGTCCATGGATTTCAATAGTCCTACGATAGCAAGTTTATATTCGGTACCCGCATGGTCGTTTCCAATCGCTATTTTCATCTTTACGTGTTTAACGTTTGCCGTAAAAATACAAATTGTTGTTTATAACCACCGGCTCACATCAAAAAGTAGTACGTTCACAACATATTTTATAAACTGTAAAAAAAACATCGTTAATTAGTGGTCTGAAGAATACCCATAAGTTGTTCATAACACAACATAAAAAAGTAACTTTCCTTTTTGGTAATTCGATAAATTTCTTGCTTTACAAAATCCAAAGTGAAAAAAAGAATTATGTTTTTAGAACTTGATATCAACATATCAAAAAGAGAATACCTTTAAGTTAACATAGTATTTACAATTACTTATCAAAAAAAAATGTTGATACACACTATCAACCAACAGTGATAATAGTTTCAAAACACTCATTTTCAACTTACTTTTGTAAAATATCCTGTGAATAAGTCTTAACATCTGTTATAGACAAGTCTTCGACCATTTTTTTATCAGAACTATCAACACCCCATCATAATCACCAAAATTTATTTAAAATTTAAAAGAAAAAAAGAATTGATATACTAGTTGTTGATAACTGTCTTTGCACCTCATAAAACGAGCATGAAAAGACCGTTACCAATGGCTAAAGATTATAATTCGTAATTTTCGAATCAAATTAACTAGAATACATGTCCAAAAAGAAAAGGAAAGCGAATAACAATAGAAAAAACGAAATCACTAAAGGAATTTTTACCGTTCTTGAAAAAGAACCCCAAAAGAGCTTCAATTATAAACAAATAGCCGCTAAAATAGGCGTTTCCGAAGCCCACGACCGAAATCAATTGATAAAACGGTTGGTGCAGTTAAAAGAAAAAAAGCGCATTATAGAGGAGAGCCGGGGTCAGTATAAGGCTGTTTCGGTTCCCAAAACAGAGAAAACCTACCATACCGGTATTGTTGACATTACCGGAAAAGGCAATGCCTATATCGTTGTGGAAGGTTTGGACGACGATGTTTTTGTCCCCTTCAACAAACTCAAAAAAGCGTTTCACAAGGATACCGTTGAAATTTATATCTACCCTCGAAGAAAAGGGAAAAAATTGGAAGGCGAAATCACCAAGGTGGTCGAGCGTAAAAAAACAAGTTTTGTCGGAATTGTGGATATGCAGGAGAAATTTGCTTTTGTACGACCTTCCGATTTTCGCATGTATACCGATATTTTTGTTTCCAAGGATAATGTAGGAGCGGCCAAGGACGGCGACAAGGTTGTGGTAACCCTTACGGAATGGCCCGACAAGGCGGACTCGCCCTATGGAAAGGTAACCGAAGTATTGGGTAAACCGGGAGAACACGACACCGAAATACATTCCATTTTAGCGGAATACGGACTACCGTACAGTTTTCCCACGGAAGTACAACGGTTTGCCGATGCATTGGATACTAGCATTAAGGCAGACGAAATCGCCAAACGAAGGGATATGCGAAACGAACTGACGTTTACCATAGACCCAAAAGATGCCAAGGATTTTGATGATGCATTGTCGTTCAAGGTACTGGAAAACGGTAATTACGAGATCGGCATCCATATTGCCGATGTGTCGCATTATTTGGAAACAGGTACCGTTTTAGATGACGAGGCCTATGAGCGGGCCACTTCGGTATATCTTGTAGACCGTGTGGTGCCCATGTTGCCCGAAGTATTGTCGAACAATGCCTGTTCGCTTCGCCCTAACGAGGAAAAGTATACCTTTTCCGCAGTTTTTGAGCTTGACGACAAGGCAACGGTCAAAAACGAGTGGTTTGGCCGTACCGTGATCAACTCTAACGAACGTTTTGCGTATGAAGAGGCCCAGCATATCATTGAAAATGAAAATGGCGTTATTCCAGAGGAAATTTCCATTCGTGGAAAGCAGTATGAAGTGTCGGATGCGGTAGTGAACGCTACGCTGACGATGGACCGATTGGCAAAGATCATGCGCGAAAGACGTATGGCGAAGGGAGCCATATCGTTTGATTCCATAGAAGTCCGTTTTCATTTGAACGACAATAACGAACCGGAAGGGGTCTATTTCAAAGAGTCGAAAGACGCCAATAAACTGATCGAGGAATTTATGTTGTTGGCCAACCGAAAGGTAGCCGCGTTTATCGGGAAACAAAAACCTGAAAAAACCTTTGTGTACCGAATTCACGATGAACCCAATGAGGAAAAACTGCAAGCGTTGAACGGCATCGTTTCAAAGTTCGGGCATCGCTTGGACTTCAAGGACAAAAATTCCATAAGCAGTTCCTTGAACAAACTTTTGGCCGACGTAAAAGGGCAGAAAGAACAGAATTTGGTGGATACCCTTGCCGTACGGAGTATGAGCAAGGCGGTATATACTACCCAAAATATCGGTCATTACGGATTGGCCTTTGAATATTATACCCATTTTACCTCCCCGATCAGAAGGTACCCCGATGTAATGGTACACCGTTTGTTACAACATTATTTGGATGGTGGCAAAACTGCGAAGACGGCCATTTATGACGAAAAATGCAAACATAGTTCTGATATGGAGTATTTGGCATCAAGCGCTGAACGGGATTCCATCAAATACATGCAGATCAAATTTATGCAGGACCATCAGGACCAAGAATTTGTAGGCGTAATTTCCGGGGTCACCGAGTGGGGCATGTACGTGGAAATTATAGCGAACAAATGTGAGGGGATGGTGCGTATTCGGGATATCAAAGGGGATTATTATATCTTTGACGAAAAGCAGTACGCCATTGTAGGAGAACGCACAAAAAAAACGTATACTTTGGGAGACGAAGTGGTCGTTATGGTCAAAAGTACCGATTTGGTGAAACGTCATTTGGATTTTTCGCTTATCGGTAAGCATGAATAGCTAATTTTTGGGAATACCATTTGTTTAGAATATTGGGGCTGTTTAAAAAGCGATATGAAACAAATTATCCTGTTGTGTATTGTAGTGTTTACCAACCTTTTTGGTTCGTTTGCACAGGATGAAAAGATTACCAAGGAACTGCAGCGTTTTACGGAAGTAAAGGCGTTCGACGGACTTTCGGTGAATCTGATCCGATCTGATGAAAATAAGGCCGTTATTACAGGGGCGAATACGCAAAAAGTGGCCGTTGTCAATAACAACGGTGTGCTAAAGCTCCGTATGAAAATCGATAAGATCTTTAGTGGCTATCGCACTTTTATCGATTTGTATTACAATAACGACCTCGTCATCATCGATGTAAACGAAGATGCCAGAATTACCACAAAATCGACCATTACCCAGGATGTGTTAGAGTTAAAAGCGCAAGAAGGGGGCGAATTGGTGGTTTCGGCGGAGGTAGAACAGTTGTTGATAAAAACTGTTACCGGTGGACAGATAGAAGCCAGCGGTTCTGCAGATCTGCAGGACGTGGCTATAAACACCGGCGGGGTGTATGAGGGTAAGGCACTAAAGACCAAGTTTACCACCGTTAACGTAAATGCCGGATCAAAAGCGGAGATTTTTGCGACCGATTACGTAAAGGCCACGGTAAAGGCCGGTGGAGAAGTGTTGGTATACGGCGACCCGTCAAAAATGGACGAGAAAACCGTTTTTGGTGGTATCGTTACCCGCTTGTAATGGTATAATCCTTTTTTTTAACTAATAACTGTTTGTAGATCAGATGTGGGAAGATATTCAGGCTGCCATACCATTGGGCTTTCTTTTAAGCTTTATGATCGGACCTGTTTTCTTCGTATTGTTGGAAACCAGTGCGATCAAAGGGTTTCGGGCGGCAGTAGTTTTTGACCTCGGCGTACTTCTGGCCGATGTCCTTTTTATCAGTGCGGCATACTTTAGTAGCTTTCAATTGTTGGAAAACCTCAGCAACCAACCGGGACTTTATGTTTTTGGAGGGGTCATTCTATTGGTATATGGGGTTACTACTTTTGTAAAGAAGCAGAACAAGGTGAAAATGGCAAAAGGGATGGAAAATGCCCCTATAAAAAAAAGCAAAGGATACATTGGCCTGTTCGTAAAAGGATTTCTACTCAACTTTATAAACATCGGGGTATTGGTTTTTTGGTTGGGCATCATCATCGTTGTCGGACCGAGTTTAAACAACGATTCTTCTCGTATTATCACGTTTTTTACGGCTATGATATCGGCCTATTTCATTACGGATATCTTTAAAATTCTTTTGGCGAAACAACTCAAGCAAAAGTTGACAAGGGAACGCATACGACTGGTAAAAAAGGCACTCGGCATCATTTTAATTATCTGCGGTATCGTATTGATCATAAAAGGTTTTTTGCCCAAGGACAAGTTTACCATTGAAAAGGGTTTGGAACATATTGAAAAAATCCGATAGTTGTGGATCTTAATGTTTTACTATTTGTGGTGTTAAGGGCACTGAGCGACCTTATGCTTCAAAAAAGCCGCTGAACCCATAGTTTCAATGTACTACGAACAAAAAAATCCCTGTTTTCATGACAGGGATTTTTGTAGAGGCATCGAGCGGATTCGAACCGCTGTACAAGCTTTTGCAGAGCCTTGCCTAGCCACTCGGCCACGATGCCCTTAAGCGGGGCAAAGGTAATATAATTTTAGATAATCAACTTCTTTTTTCAGATAGGATTATGGTTACTTTGGCCACATCACCACCGATCGGTGGGTTTACTTTGGAAACCTGTACCTCGGTATGGGAAACGATCGGCAATTCCTTAAAAATCCGATCGATCACGCGTTGCGCAACGTGTTCCAAGAGTTTGGAAGGAACTTGCATTTCTTCTTTCACTATCGTATTGATGGTAACATAGTCGGCGGTATGTTCGAGTTGATCCGAGGATGCAGATCGGGAAAGATCGGCGGTCACCGATACATCTACCCGATAGTCACTTCCGATAATGGTTTCTTCCGGAAGACACCCATGATGGGCGTATATTTTAATGTTTTCAACCTTTATTGTTCCCAAAACAAATCGTTTTAGGCAAACTTAAGCCAATAGTCCGAATAAAGTGAAGCTAGGTTGCCGTATTTGTAAATGGTGTTATGATACCAGTGTTAGTAGGTACATCTACAATTACTAAGGCCCTGGAAGAGATCTACTCCAATGGTAACTACATGGGTACCGGTGCTATAGGTGATAATTTCGTTCAAGATGATCTGGTAGGAATATCCAAAATAGAAATTGGATTTTTTTAAACCTGCAAAAGGCGCAATATAAAGGGGATCACCAATTTGGTCGTTCAAGAAACGGTAATTGACACCGGCATAATAGTAATCCTCAAAATCGTACCATCGAAATTTAAGGTTAAGGTCCGTTTCGGAACGGCCATCACTTTCAAAAATCTTGTACAGTAACGAAGGCTCTATTTCCAGGTCGCTATTTTTATTTTTTCGGTAGCGATAGCCAGTGTATACGTAATAATTTCGAAGTTCGTTGGGTTCGTCGGCATCAAAGGTAAGGTCCCTAGGGTCTTTTCCTAAAAGGTTGGACGCATTTGCACTAAGATAAAATTTACCGTAGCGGTACATGGCACCTACATCAAAGTTATGGTTGGTGGTTTGCCGGTTGTTCACTACAGAGGGATCTAAATTACCATCGATAAACTCGTCGATATCGATACGAAATTGATTGAAATTATAGGAGAGTCCCAAAGATAGAAATTCATCGTCGTAGCGATCCAAGGTAAGGTGATGCGCAAAGGAAAGGCGCGCTCCCTGTTGTTTGGTGTAACCGTTGCTATCGTTGTAAAGAAAAAGTCCCACCCCGGATTGTTCGCCGACACGCATGTCCGCGGCCAAAGATTGGGTCTGGGGCGCATCTTTAATACCCACCCATTGTGCAAGTCCGTTAAGCCTGATCTTTACATGATCTCCAATACCAGCATATACCGGCGACAACACAAAAGGGTTGTCGGCCAAATACTGGGACAATTGTGGTGAATTCAGTTCTTGTCCTCTGGCTAGTATGGAGCAAAAAAGGAGGCCAAATGTTAATAGCGTATTGCGCATGGTTCAGTTCGGTTAATTTTTATCGATATAGGGTAAAATGGCCAACAAACTCGCGCTCGTCGGTTTCTCCGTTCAGTTTAATAATGTACCAGTAATCCCCGCTAGGCAGTTCTTTGGCTTGGTAAATGCCTTCCCATCCCGGATCACCGATGCCCATTCTATAAATCTCTCTACCATAACGGTCAAAAATGATAGTTAGTATCTTTGGAAAGCCTTCATCGTTTCTTGGTTTCCAAGTATCGTTCAAACCGTCTCCATCCGAAGGGGTAAAGAAGTTTGGAATTTCGATATCGATGAACTCCATAAATATGGTGCCACTGGTCTCACAACCGTTTTCATCGACCACCCGAACGGTATAGGTGTCGGTACGGTTTATTCTGTAGGTGTTGTCGTTGCCGTTGTTGATATCGTCAAAATAGAAGTTATACGGTGCCCTTCCTCCACTGGCCACGGCGGTAATTTCATTAATGTTCCGCTGTTGAAGTATGAGTTCTAGCGGTTCAAAATCATCGATGACAAAAGGATGCGGTTCACTTACGCAACGGCCGCTAAACAATGTAATATAATGTTCGCCCGGAGCAGAATTCCTGAAATCCGGTGTCAACTGCGCATCATTGATATCTTGCGAGTCCAGCGCGTAAAGCACGTCGCCAAGAACACTTTCGTCTTCCAATGTAATGTTTACATAATTGGACAGCACATCGGTGGCGCATTCATATACCGGAGTAACATTAGCATTTAAGTTTACCCCAGGAGCTACTGTGGTAATGGCCAGTGCCGGACAATCGTTCTCATCCAAAAGGTATATTTCATAAATACCGGGTTCCAAATTTTCAAATTCGTAGCCGTCGGTAATCGGCACATGACCGGAGTCCACATTGAGCGCGGCTCGGTATTGTCCCGTACCACCGGTGATATTTAACCGAATACTTCCATCATTACGGTTCAAACAACTTTCTCCTGTGGGTTCTACCGTCAATTGTAAGGGGGCCGGTTCAAAAATGGTAATTTCGAAAAAGCTTGGTGGACATCCGTTCGAGTCCTGTGCGATGACCCTATAAACAATACCCCTTGGAGAACCTTCCAAACCGGTAAACGTGTTTATAGTATCGAATTGTTGTAGGTTGTTGTCGTTCGGTCCGGAGATTGCATATTGGTAAACGCCGGTTCCTCCTCCATTGTCCAGAATTGTAATGGTACCGTCGTTCTCTTCGGAACAGGTGGCGTCGGTTTGCGTCGGTGTAAATTCGAGGAAGGTGGCCGGTGCAACGATAACCTGTATCGGGTTGGCCGTACAGTCCTCACTGATGACGTTTACATAATAGGTTCCGGCAACCAGGTTCGGGAATTCTCCGGTGGTATTGGTGCCGGGCAAACGTGTGGTGGCATCCAAATTTGCCGGATCCAGCGCATCCAGGTCGGCAAGGCTTCCGGTATAGTTGGTGTACAGTTCATATTCGTAGTCTCCCAAACCACCAATGGCATCGGCATAAATGGTGGCGGTATCGTCAAAACACCCTATAAGGGTCGCCTCAACGTCTATAAGCGCTAACGGGGTGATTTCCGTTTCGGTAATTCCGTTGGACATCACGGCATCGCATTGGTTGGCATCGCGGACCAAAAACTGGTAGGTTCCCGCTCTTAGCGGACCGGTAAAGGAAGCATTAGGGAATACTTCAGAATCACCGCCGGACATTGGTGTCCACGTATTGTTTTGGGTATTAAAATATTCATAAGGTCCAACTCCCGTACCTGCGCCGCCCGTAGCGGTCAGTAAGAACGTGGCGCCGTTATTACAGGTCATTGAAGCTGTTTTTACCAACTGTGGCGCTACCTCGGTCGGGTTAATGACCTCTATTATATTGGATTCCTCGGAACAACCGATATCGTCACTTACGGTAACACTATAAAAACCAGGTGATAAATCGTCGAATGTAGGTCCATTTTGGACAACACTCTGTTGGGGAGTATTCGAAGCACTGTCACCATAACGGTTCAATTGATATTCATACACCGGATTTGCAGGAACCGTCCGAGGTCCTACCATTGCCGTTAAGCTGGCATCGTTACCATTAAAACAACGGAGTATCGGCGTAGGTATGGTAGCCACAATATCATCGGGTTGTTCCAGTACGATTGCAGTGGCGAACGTAGCAGGGGTACAGTTAATGGCGTCCGTAATGGTAATGTCAAAACTTCCTTCGGTAAGGTTCTCAAAGATATAGGCCGAAACGCCCGTTTGCGTAAAGCTTTGTGATGCGGACTGTATGGTGATGGTGTATGGACCAACACCGCCCGTTGGCGCAACCCTTATTTTACCCTCGTCGTTTCCGGCGCCACAGCTTACAAATGCTTCAATGGTGGCATTTGGCATAATTTCATCGGGCTGGCTAATGGCAAAATAATTGTTCAGATCACAGTTCGGAACGCCTACTTGTGAAATCTGTACCCGGTAATTGCCAAATGGCAATCCGTTTGGATTGATGACCGTATTGGCGGGAGCCCTGCCTTGATCTACTTGGGTATCATCCGTAAAATCGGTTTGTGTTCCGTTGGTTTCAAATATGGTCCAATCAAAATCACCGGTATAGCTGCTATCAGAAATTTCCAAGGTAATCGCCCCAGTGGCGGTGTTATAGCAGATGACATCGTTCAGTTTGTCAATGGCAAGACTGAAGGTGTTGGGGTCTTCTACGATATATTGTACCTCCAATATGCATTGGGTAGCAATGTTCTGCGCTTCAAATCGATGTACACCGACTTCTAAACCAGGGAACACGGCAGAGGGCTGATATGTACCGCCCAATTCTCGGAACTGGTAGTTGGCAGGATCCGCCACGGAGTTGGTAAAGGCACTTTCGGCATACAAGGTCACCGTTTCAAATCCACAAGAATCGGGAGTTGCGGTAGCCGTAAGATCGGTAAACTCATCAAAAGGCACAATTTGAACGGTGTTTGCCGCCATTCCCGAACAACCATCCGTGTCAAAAACCTCAATGGTATAGGTTCCTCCCGCAAAATCGGTTTCCGTATAGTCCGGGCTGCTGCCGTCCTGTACCGTAATGCCGGTATCGGTGTTTACGAATACGTATCTAGGGTAGGTATTGGTACCTCCGGTAACACCGGTAACGCTAATGGTAGGGAAGTCCGTTCTGTTGCCATTACTACATTCAAAGGAAACCGGGCTCGGGTCGGGAACCAGTATTTCGGTAGGTTGCGCAATCGGAATGTCAATGGTATCGGAACAACCATTGTCGCCCGTCACTGTCACCGTATAGCCGACACCGCTGGTGCTGGAAAGGCCGTCAAAAGTGGCGGTCAATGCCGTGGTAGTTGTTGGTAGTATCGATGTTGCGGCACCATCTACAGCGGTAATTTCAAAATTGTACGGGCTTAGGCCATTGTCGGGAACGCTAACGGTGATCAAACCGTCCGCTACGTTAAAACAACTGGCATCGTCCACATTATCGATCGCAATTTGCGGATATACGATGGCGACCAACTCTTCTACAATGGTTTTGGGACAACCACTGATGTCATCCGTAATGGTAAAGGTATATTCCCCAACATCGGATAGGCCTGTAAATACCCCTGTGTTTTGTGGTGGAAAGGGTGTAGAACCGTCAGGGAACGTTACCGTATAGGTATAGGTACCCGAGGATCCACCGGTATGGGTAATGGTAATTTCACCCGGACCGTTACAGTCGATAGGTTTGACGATGGTCTTTGAGGGAACGATAGGGTCAAAGAACGTAATCGTTGTCGGTGTTGTGGCGGTACATCCCCATTGGTCGGTGATGTCCACGGTGTAGTCGCCCGCTCCCAATCCTGTAAACAAGGTCGTCGTCTGCGGTGCGCCAAAAGCGATTCCGTTTCGTAATAACTGGAACGTATAGCCACTCCCCTGTCCGCCACTAATAGGATTGCCGGAAGGAATACCGGTAATTTCGATTTCCCCTTCAAAATCGGTACAGTTTTGTTGGATGATCTGCAAATCCGCTAATATCGGGGACGGATCTGTTAGTGTAACATCCGGTAATTGGTGTGCACAGCCTTCGCGGTCCATGATCCATACCTCATAGGTGGCAGCACTCAGGTTGTCCGCCCTCGGATTTGTATCATAGTTGGCCGCATCATTGGTATCGGGAGTTAAGGAAGTGTCAAAAATGAAGTACGAATAACCGCCCCAACCTCCTTGAACGTCGATAATTTCAATAGTTCCGTTGTTTGTGGGGTTACAGGTGATTTCGGTAAACGTGCGGTCTCCGGAAATCGGATCGCTAGGTTCGCCGATGGTAAAGGCACGTCTGTTGGAACAGCTGGGCAAGTTTGTTTGGGTAATCTCAATGTTGTATCCTGAGGCGATCAGTGCATTTGATGAGAGTGTGTTTTCATCGCCAGAGTCGTACGCTATGTCATCGGTATAATCCAATGGCGTATTGTTGTCCCTATAAATCGTCCAAGTAAACGGTCCGGTGTAAGTGGCGTCCGTTAGGGCGAAAGTAACCGCACCGGTGGCACTGCCATGGCACACTACATTGTTCGTTACGGTAACATCGATATCAAAGGTGTTCGGGTCTTCGATGGTTTCCGATACGGGCAGTATACACCCGGTGTCCTTATGGCGTACCAATATCGTGTGGGGGCCTATGGACAAGCCACTGAAAACATTGGGGTCTTGCCAGGAGGTACCGTTGTCGATACTGTATTCGAACCTTGTGGTATCGTTGAACGTAGAGGTCGCCGTGATGGTGATTTCCCCATCGGGGGTTGGGCTACAGCTCACGGTATAGGCGCTGGAGACCGATAATAATTCGTCAAAACCGAGTATGGTAACCCTTGTTGGAAGCGCAGCATTGGAGCAACCTTCATCGTCATAAACGATGATGTCGTAGTCACGGTCAGTATTAATGACCCTGGTTTCCGTATAGGTGTTATCCGTACCATCTTGCAATACGGTCGTCGTGGCGGTTTCTATAAACACGAACCTTGTATAAGTACCCGACCCACCGTTGACCGATCCGGCACCACTGGTAAGCACGGTGATAACGGCGTTGTTTTCATTGTTTCCTGCGGTACACGCAAATGGGGTAATGGCGATCGCCGTTAGCGGAACATCCACTATTGAAGGTTCGGATATGGTAATCGGTATGGTAGTATCCCTAGGGCAATTGTTGGTAGCGGCATCGGCGGTAGCCGTAACTACGTAGCCAGCAGCTGTCGTTGTTGGCGCGAGCCCGGTAAAGATAGCACTTGTAGCCGATGTGGTGGTGGGCAGTATGGAAACTGCGGCACCATCCAAACTGGTAATCCTAAACGTATAGGGACCGATTCCGTTATCAACAACACTGACCGTAATGGTACCGTCGTTTTCGCCGAAACAACTGATATCAGTTGCCGCAATGTCGTCAAAAACAGGTGTTATCCGGTCTTCGACCCTTAGCGGTATTACCGTTGGGCAGGCCGACGAATTGGTATCGTATATGGAAACCGTGTACACTCCTGGGGTATCGGCCAGGTTCCATACGGTACTATGGGTCGGCGATGCGACTCCTGAAGCGGGTATGGCCGTTCTGGTCTGATTGACCGGACCGTTGATTTCATATTCAAAATTGCCCGATCCGTCCGTAGCCGTAATGGTAATTTCCGCATTGCCCGAACCGATACAGTTCAACAGTCCGGTTACCGTGGCGCTTGCCTGAAATTTTGGAAAAATAGTGAAGTTTTCCGTTTCCCCACAACCCTCCAAGTCCTGAATGGCAACCGTTTGTGCAACAGTACTGGAACTCAACCCTGTTATGGTGTATTCGTTACTGGCATCAAAAACGATGTTCTGGAAGGCCGAACCGTTGACACTTATGGCATAGGGAGCGTTACCCGCTTGGTCGAGCGTTACCAGCACCTCATAATTGCCCTCGGTAGCGCACTCATCTACGACGGCCAACGAAATTTCGGGATCGGGATCGGTTTGCACATCAATTCGCGGCGATTTCCAAATACAGTGAAAGGCGTCTTTGATATACACGTCATAACTACCGCCTTCTACATTAAATACGTTGGTTGCCGAACCTGCCCAAGTGGCCCTTACCGGTGGGGTTGTCAAAAACGGCAATATTTGGTATTCGTAGGGTCCGGTACCAAATTGTCCATTGGCAGTGATAACACCTGCATTTAGATTACAATTGTCGTTTTTGGTAACGTTTACGTCGCCCGATAGCGGGTTTACCGACTCTCGGATGGTAAAGGTGCCACCAGCTACCGAACAGCCGGCGTACGGACCGCCTACTTCCGTCAATAACAGATAATACTCGCCCTGTGGCAAAGCTCCTGCGTTGTTTATGGTTTGGGCGGTGACGGGAGCGCTTACCGGCACGGAAATAGGAGCTCCGGTGGAAATGTTGGACTGTGCATTGAATATTTCGTAAGTTACATCTGATGCCGCGGCATCGTAATTGTCAAAAGTGAACGAAATGTTTCCATCGGCAAATCCAGTGCAGCTTACATTGGCCACCTCATCCAAGGTCGACGTTAGATTGGATGGCGAATCGATAGGCAATAAGGCCTCTTCAAAATAATAACAGTTGGTCACATTGTCGTAAACGACAAAGGTATAGGTGACTCCCGGGCTAAGATAAATACCATTTGCCGCCTGCGAAAAGGTTACCGTATCCCCGCCAGGGGTATCCGGCCCAACGTAGTTGCTGGAATAGGGCGGTGTATTGCTTTCGTAAATGGCAAAAGAATAATCACCACTACCAACAGCACTACTTACCGAAACGATTGCGGTCCCTCCATCGGCGCAACTTGCCGTTGCCGTGGTGACATCAATGTCCAGATCATTGGGCGGCGAGGCGATAATTTCGGTTTGAAACGCAGAACACCCATTGGCATCGACTACGTCAATTTGGTAAATACCAAAATTTAAGATATCGAAGGTATGGTCTCTGGTAGTAGCAGTAGTGGCATGTGTTTGCGTAGGGATGCCGTTATTGGCCGAAAGGTAATACGTGTATTCGGCGGTGCCTCCCGTAATTCCTGAAATACTTATAGAGCCCGGATTGGTGGTAGTGCCACTCACATCACAGGTGATAGGAGTGCTCGTAGCCGTATAGTCGATAATGGCCGGCTCGGTAATGGTTTCGGTACCCACAACAAAACACCCTTTGGCGTCCGTTACGGTCACTTCATAATTTCCTGCTGCGAGGCCTGTAGTCTGTGTGCCGTAGTTGGTGGCCGTACTGGTGTTTACCACGGAAATGGTAAAGGGCGCCAAACCGATATTGGTATCGATAACGATATCCAAGGCCCCGGAAGCATCATTGTTACACCGTAGGTTGGTCGGGGTAATACTTGTGATGACCGGTGTAAGGGCCGGAGAAACCACAACCTCATTGGTGGTTACGGTACATACGGTCGGTGTTGTGGTGTCGGATACCAAGAAATAGTAGGTGCCGTCGGTATTGGTGGTAAATACGTTGCCCGTAAAGCCGCTGGTGTTCCACGGTCCAGTGGCGGTGTTGCCCCACTGATAGGAGTAAGTTCCCGAACCGCCGATAGCGTCGATATCAATAGTAGCGTCCGCCGTACAGGTCAGATCCGACCGTAAGGTGGCGGTCGCCCTTAGCTGAGGGTTCAATACGATGGTTTGTTGGGCAGGGCTACAGCCGTATGCATCCCGAACATCGATCGTATAGCTACCGTTGGCCAAGTTGGAGAACGTATAGTTCGATGAGTTGGCCGGTGTTGGGGCTTCCCATGGACCTCCATCGATGCGGAACAGGTATGCTCCATTTCCTCCGGTAACATTTACTGCTATGGTACCGTCGTTGGCACCGGAGTAACAAGGTGTAGGGACGGCGGTAAACGCTGGTATTGTTGGGGTAACAATGGATAAGGCCGTATCTATTTCGTCATCGCAACCGTTTACGTCCCGCGCCCTAACGATATAATCTCCTGCCGACAATCCGGAAAAAATGGTATTGGACCCGTTAGTGGCATAATCGTAACCGCTAATGGCAGTTCCACTCGTGTTCTCCAACTGATATTCGTATCCAGGGGTTCCTCCCATGGCATCGGCCGTTATGGTGGCACCTGTGGCGGTATTGTTACAGGTCAACACTTCTGTTACACTCGCCGTGGTGCGCACTGCGCTGGGTGCGGTCAATGTTCGTGACAAGGGAAGCGTACAGGACCCAACGGTAATATCGATGTTTAGGGTACCGTCCCCTAGGCCTGTTAAATCTAATGGGCTGGTGGTTCCGGTCTGTGTAGTGGTGCCACCATCAGTGGTGTAGCTATAGCTACTGCCAAAATTTTCGATTTCGATACGGATGGTCCCGTCGGTGTCAGAATTACAGCTGGGGTCGGTAGCTCTGATTATTGTGGCGGCAAAGGCTTGTCCGTCCAAAACGGTAAGGTTATGGTCGAGCGAACAATCGCGCCCATAGTCTACGGTAACCGTATGTGGGCCGGGGGAAACATTGGAAAACACATTGGCTCCCGTTCCGGTCTGGCCGGGCAATGCCCCATCCAGGATATAGGTGTAATTGGCGTCAAATGGGGTAATGGTAATGTTTCCGGATCCATCGCAATTATAGGTGATGGAATCTCCTAGGGTCGGTGGGGTCGGTAAGGGGTCGATTACCACATCCGGTAAAACGAGGGTACAAACAGGGTCATTGGCGTCCCGAACGAGAATAGTGTAGGTACCATCTGCTAAATCGGTAAAAATATGACCTCCCGTAGTGCTTGTGGTCCACGCACCATTGTTAATGTTGTATTGGTAGCTGCCGGAGCCTCCCATGGGGTTGCTCACGGTAATTTGCCCAAGTACGGGCCCACAGAGATAATCCTGTGTGAGTACTGGGTTATCAGCGGACAACGCGTCGGGCTGTGCTATCGTTCTGGCAATAAATGCAGGGAGATTACATCCTCTGTTGTCGATGACCTGAATTTCATAATCTCCCTGTGAAAGGTTTGGAAAGTTAGGGGAGAGTTGGTAGGAAGCGCCGTTGTCGATACTATAACGATAGGGTGCTTCTCCTCCTCCATTGACCGTTACCGATATGCTACCATTTGCGCCGCCGTTACAACTAACGTCGTCATGGGCAACACTGACATCCAATGGCGGATCTTGGGCGATAGTAATCGGGAACAGTTCTTGGCAGTACCCCGGATTTCCCGAATTGTCCCGAACAAACACATCATAATCATCGGGAACCGACACTGAAATCGGATTGGTGGTGGAGAAATTCCCGTCCGGCGGAACGGTACCGCGCGGGGCAATGGCAAATACAAGGGTCCCCGACCCACCGTTTGCAGTAATGTTTATGTCCGTTGCGGTATCACATGCGCGAATGTTGGCGGCGGTGGCGGAAATATTCAGGGATGGACTTATTTGGGCAGTTTCCTGTACCGCATCGCATCCCAGACTATCACTAACATCGATTGTGTAAGATCCGTTTGACAAGTCTTCAAAAACATAGGTATTTGGTGTCGCCGTATCCGGGGATAGCCAAGGGCCGGTTCCGTTCAATTGGAACAAGTAAGTGCCAGTACCACCCGAAACGGTCACCGTAATGGTGCCATCACTATTACCGCTGTAACAATCGGTTGCGTCTACCGTATCGATAACAGGTGCGCTAGGGGTAACAATTTGAATGGGTGTGCCCGTCTGTGCAGGGCAATTATTGGTATCTAAAACGGCCACGATGTAACTGCCCGCTCCCAATCCTGAAAAGACCGTATTGGTAGTATTGGTGGCAAAATCGTATCCCGTAATCGGGGTGCCGGTATTGGCATCTTGCAGTTGATAGGTGAAACCGGGGATACCTCCCGTAGCGTTGGCCGTGATGACCGCGTCATCGGCATTACAGGTCAGCGCGGAGGTAACCGAAGCATTTACGGTTATCAAATCGGGTTGGGAAATTGTTGTCGTTAACGAGAACATACAACTGGTATCGTCCGCCTTACGGATCCAAACGGTATGTGACCCGGCCGCATAGAGCTCCGGTGTGGGTTGTGGGGAAGTAGTGCTATTGGTCCAAGTGCCCCGATTGTCCACGGAGTAGTCAAAACCGGCGGTTGGGTCAAAATTGGCCACGCTAAAGGTAATACTACCGTTGCTTTGTCCGTTACATGTTACATCTTTGGTTCCGGTAATGGCCCCTTCAAAGGTTCTACCACCCTCGATCAACACCTCGGTATCGATAGATTGTTCGCAAACTTCCGGTGTCTGTTCCACCAGAATATCGTCAATGGCGACGTCATTGCCATTATCTTCACTTTCATTAGTAATAATCAATAGCTCCAAGCTACTATTTGTGCCAGGGTTTAACGAAATTAAAGGAGGTTGGTTCCAAGTGTTGTTACGAGGAATGATACCTGTTGTTGCAGAAGCTACCAAATTTCCGGTACCACCGGTCGCACTGACCTCTCTAAGTTCAATAGTCAAATCGGGGTCAACTCCATTGGGGTTCCCCATTTGCATGAGGTTTAAAGCCCACAAAGAAACTGTGATGTCTTGATTTGGGTAAATATCATTTATTATACTACGATAGATGGCTTGTCCCGTATCGGGTTCACCGATATTTACTACCAAATATCGACCATCGGGATCGCTTCCGTTGGAGGTATGATCTGTCACCGGGCGGATCCAAGCACCAAAAGGACTAACAATGTTGCTGGTGACGGCATATTCGTTGTCGTTTATTTGGGTGTTGGTACCGTCCCCTGGGCGCATATTGGCGTGTGTGCCCCCTGTTTGATCTTCATAGTAATATATGGTGGTATTGGGGCTGGGCACCGTGGGTCCCGAGCCGAAATCTTCCAGTAAAAGAACACTAGGTGTCGGTGGAGTTTGTGGAATATAATTTGTTGTTACCGTATAAGTGGCGGGCGTGAGTCCGGTAAAGGTATTGCTATCGGGAGGGGTATTCAACACCCCATTAAGTTCATAGGTATAGTCGTAGGTGGTAATGTCCGGACTCATTTCAATGGTGCCAAGACCATCACAACCATAGTCCACTGTTGGCGTAAGGGTGACGATGGGCCGTTGTGGCAAATCGTCCACGGTGATATTCATAGGGAATTCGCAGTCGTTGGCATCCCTGACGATGATAGTATACGATCCCGCTTGAAGGTCGGCCACACTATTGGTTCCAAAGTTGGCACCACCATCAAAACTATAGCTGTAGGGTGCCGTACCACCGGTAACATTGGTGACCCGAACCTGCGCTCCCAAGGTAGGGTTACAACTAACGTCCCTGGATACCCCGGTAGCCGCGGATAACGGAAATGGTTCGTTGACATCGTGTACAAAACGTACCTCGCAACCGGAGTCGTCCGTAACGACTACATTATAGGTGCCGGCACCTAGGTTTACAAAGCCTGCCGTGTTTTGGAAAGTGGTTCCGTCATCGATACTGTATTGATAGGGCGATACCCCACCTGTGGCCACAATATTGATTTCGCCATCGGTCCGCCCACTACAGGAAACATCGACCGGAGTGGGCACTGTCGCCGTCATGGAGCCGTTGTCATCTATGCGAACGGGATTAGAATATCCGATACAGTTGTTATCGTCTACTACGATAAAGATGTAGGTTCCATCATCGTTGGGAATATAGGTATAGATGTCATCGGCGTCCTCATCTTCCCATCCAAAGGTAAAGGTATTGCTCAACCGAAATTCCGAACCCGGAATATCGCTAATGTCGGTATATAACTGACTTCCGTTTTTACTCCAAATGGCATAACTGTATTCTGTGCCGGCAGGACCCCCGTTGGGAGTAAGTTCAATTGTGCCGGCAGTACAACCAATATTTGCCGTTGTTATAGCGGAAACAACGGGATTAGGATCTCGGGATAGCGTTACATCGGTAACATTAAAACAACCGTCCGCTGTTCGGGTAATGATATGATAATCTCCTTGGGTAAGGTTGTTAAAGGTAAAATTGTTGCTGGGTTGTGCCCTTTCATCATCCAAAAACGTTCCACCGGGATGCCCGGCATAATAATCCGGACTGGTAATCGGGGGCGGTGGGCTACCATCGGCGATACGAATTTCGTAATGATAATCCCCTACCACGTTCAGGGCCTGAATGTTTATGGAACCGGGGGTATTGCAATTTTCCGGGGTCAGGTTGGTGGTTACCTCAAAAGGTCGTTGCAATACTTCTATGGGATCGGTTTCAAATACACAGGCCCCTGTTAACGGAAGTCCGTCCGGCCCCAATTGGATCACTTCTACCTTGTAGGCCCCAGAGGTGGTAATATCAAAGCTATTGCTGACACCATAAGGTACTTGAACGCTATTGGTGGACAAGTTGAACAATTGAAAACCATAGCCACTGGTCGGTCTGGTGACCGTAATGTTGCCCGGGGTTTCACAAATGATGTTCCTTGATCGGAATTCGATGTCGAGGTTGTTCTGAAATACGTTAAAGTAAAAGATACTGGTACAACCGTCCTGGTAGGTGAGTACCACCCGATACTGGCCTGCCGTATTTGCCGTAAAAACGTTTCCGGTAGTGACCTCGGAATAACAGCTATTGGTTACCGTAGGGCATGAAGGATCGGTATTTACGCAACTTCCCGATGCATTAAAACGCTGCCAGGAAATTCCGCGAGCATCCGATATGTTCAGCGATATGTTTTGGGAATCGTTAGATCCGCAAAGGAAAAGGTTGGTAATGTCCCGTCCATTATCGCTACAGGTGGCGATTTCGCCCCGGATATCATTGTCGGGATCTCCATCGTTATTGGCATCGTTAAACAGGGCAATGATCGGATCGGTCTGGGTGGTGCCAAAACGCTCTACATTGATGATTTCCTTAAAACCCTTACAAGGATCGTCTATTTGTTTGTCCACAATATAGGTGCCGACATCGCTTACTACAATACTGTTCTGGGGTCCATCGGACAATACGGGATCACCTGGGTCGATTTCACCATTATTGTTGGCATCAAGGACCCATACATAGTTGTTGAAGTTTTCTCCAGCTTCTAATTGTATGCTGTTTCCACAAAGTTGTTCCGTTCTTGTAAAATTACAATCGTCTAGATCATCGAGCAAGAAATTGGTTGCGCCCGGAGTTACAAAACCACAATTGTCAAAATCCGAGACACTGGGGTCATCGGATATGGTAGCGGAATTGTCGACACCGCGATAGGTGGAATAAGCTAGATTATCGATTCTATTGGAACAAGCGTCTACAAAATCAAAGCAATTTTCGGCAACCCTCACTTGAATTCGAATAGTATATCGGGGCCCACCCTCCAAAACCAGATTATCGGGTATCGCGAAAAAGAGCTCTCCGGGAGCTTCTTCCTTATAAACAACATTAGGCGCCTGTGATAGATCTACGTTTACAAGTGTCGTATTTATAGGGAGCAGATCGCGAATGATGTAATTTGCCTCGTAGGGGTCTGAGCTTCCGGGTATTAAACCTGTGGCATCATCATTTCCAATGTTATTAAACGTAAGCTCGTAAATCAGATCATCTCCCAAGTTTACTCCGGCACCGGTAATATCGTTGGTATTGGGGTCGGGATTGCCAAATTCGCGAACCTTTTTCTCCAACACAATATTGGGTTCGATAATTTCAACTGCAAATACCGCCAGAAAAGGACCATAACCATCACCTGAAGACGTGAAACGCAAGGTCGCCTCTGTTTCGTCATTCGGTAATATAGAGTTTAAGTTGTTGTCGAGTTCAATTAAATCCAAGTCTAGACCCAAGGTGTTCGTACCATAGGGGGTTCTTGTGGGAACCTGATTTCCTTTATAGGTTATTGTGGAATTGAAGAAATTGTTTCTGGGGTTGTTGTTCTCTTCCAACCTATTGAACCCGCCCGCTGCTATTGGGGTATCGATTAAGAATCGATCTCCGCGAATTCCCAAATCCCCTTCCAACGCCGCTACACCAATATTGGCATTAACATTAAAAGGAGCGGGTAACGTTCTAAAACCCTCGACCAATACATCAATATTACTGGCACTTCTGGATACACTGGCGTATCCGTCAAATGTGGAAATGAACTTACCAGGTTCGGTAGGGTTTTCATAGATAACTACCAAGACCCACCCTGCGGAGCTGGAACCACTGCGCCTTCCGCGAGTGGCCCTGATATTGGCCGCGGTATATTCCCCGTTGGGATTGGCGTTCGAACGAACTAAATCGGTTACATTTTTATAGCATACTACAGGACCGTCCTTTATAAATGTCCCTGGATTTGCTGGTTGATAACCATTGACTATAATATCATCTTCTTCCCCGGCCGGGTCAGGGTCATTATCTGCAACGAGGTCTACATAGTTACCTCCCGGAATTTTGAACTTTATTTCGTTCCACTCCTCTATTCTTGGTGTGCCGCTAAATTGTTGTCCTCCATTGGTGCTTCGTTCATTGGGGTAAGTTCCCGCCCAATAGAGTCCGGCATATCGTACTTGCGAACAATCCGGATCCGGAATGTTAAGTTCGGCACTACTTGAGCTAAAGGTAGCGGGATCGGAGTCAATGTCGATATACTCCATCCAAAGGCTATTGTTGTTCTGGTTTCCGTTGTAAGGGGTATTTGCTTGTTGCGGGTTGCTTTGGCTCGCCCGGTTCATGATGTTGTTTCCTACCAAAAGGATATCCCCGCGAATTTCAATATTATCACCGTCCAAACGGGGTTCAAATTCTACGTATTCTTGTGCTGACATCCAAGTTGTACAACTTAGAAACAGCGCTAGAAGTAACAGTCTGCGATATGGGGAACAATGATGTTTCGTAACGGTTTGGTTTTAGGTGATCATCTCGGCTTTCACCCGCATGATCCACATTTTTTCTTCGTAAGAATCGTTTAGTTTAGAGTAATAGGAAATCAAGGCGTTGTTCCATGATTCGTGTCGTTTCAGGTATACATACCGCCAGTTATTTTCTGGGTTAACGAAGTAACTTGCACTAAGGCCGTAGGAATTCAACAGTTTCACAAAACGATTGGCGTTTTTTGGACTGGCAAATACGTTGGCAATGATGTAATAGCCCGAGCCCACTCCGTTGATAATGGTTTCTCTCGTAACCGGCTGCACGTCGCCCACGCGGTCTTTTTGCACTTGATTGTAAACTACCTCTCCAGTATTATACTGGTCGGACTTTTCCTTTACTTTTTCCACGTTGCTTGCGTAACGGTCATTGGTATAGCGGTTATCGACGTTCATGATCCAAAGATCTCCGTCATAACTGCCCCCCAAACTACTCTTGTAGGCTTCGGCGGCATCTTCCCAACTGTCATGACGCTCCAAATACACATATTTGAGGCCGTTGTCAGGGTTGTCGATATAGTCGGTAACGAACCCTTGTTCGTTGAGGTCGTTCATAAATTTATCCATGTAATGACCGCCTTTGTACACGTTGGCGACAACATAGTACCCATCTTGAACACCTTCCAAGTTTTTAAATTTTCGGCTTTTGATGCTTTCGCGGCTGGCGGCAGTGTTGTAGTCCTGCGCCTGCGTATTGTCCTGTGCAGTTTGGTAATTACCGGAGTTGGCATAGGCATCATTATCGGTGGTTGAGGTATAGCTGTTATCTGTGGCGTCAGAAGAATTGGAATACTTACCGGTATTTGGGTCGTTTTGTGTAACGGCATCGGTATAGTCATCCTCTTTTCCTATTCCGGTATTGGGGATCACGTCCTGTTGTTGGGTGGTTACATTGTCATCATCGAAAGTTGTGCCGGTGTTTGCGGCAACAGCGTCGTCCCCGTTGCGGAACAAGCTTTCCGCCCTCTTTTCCAAATCGGGTCGTTCACCATCGGTTTCGTTACGGACCATGTGCATCACCATTTCGAATCTGCGCTCCAAATCTTTTTGACGGTTCGATTCGAGGGAATCCTGGCGGAACATTAATTCGGCGATAATGGCATCGTTTTCGGCCAACTTGCGCTTCAATTCCTCTATCTCTTCGTTGCTGGCCAAGTCGGTATCTTCAGGCTCATCGTCTTCGGCCAGATCATTGTCGTCCTCTAGCATCACACGATCTTCGGTCAAGTTCGGTGTAAAGGAGTAGGCAAAGGAAATTTCATGGGTCACCCCAAAATTGTCCAGGTTGTTCACAAGCCCTTTTTCCATATTGTACCCGATGGATACCCTTCGGTTTATATTGAATCCTGCTCCTGCCGATGCGCCATAAAAATCGTCATACCCCGCCTGTACCCAGCCGAGTCGTGGCAGGTCGAGAATCAAACTACCGCCCAAGGTCAAGTCGCTGGCACCAGTGGACAAAGCCCGCTGGCCGTTCATACGAACGCGCGCCAAAGGCAATAGTCGGGCATTTTCCAAAATACCGGTACTGTTGTCAAAAGGATAGGTATATTGTAAGTGTGCGGAGTAGGCCTTATCGCCAAACTCCGAAAGCGATGCACTTGTTTTAAGGTTATATTCGATTAGGTTTTCGGCGTAGGCACCAAAGTCGAATTGTCCGTAAGAGATATTGAAACCCGGTTGAAAGGAAAGTACATTGCTGTCTTCCGTACCTACCAAACGGTTATCAAATTGGTCGGTAGCGGTGACCTCGTTAAGATTGAGCCCACTACTATAGTATGCTAAGTTACCACCGAAGGTAAAATTACTTTTATCGCTCAACTTTATACCATAGGCATAGTTCGCCAATACCCCAATATTGGATATGGGGCCTAGGCTTTGGTTATACAAGCTAAGCCCAAGACCGCTCCTATCACCGATACGACCACTATAGCTTAAAAAATAGGTTTGATCGTTATCCTGAAATTGTACCGACTGGTTTCTATGTAATAAATTGATGTACGACTTATCTTCCCGTACCGTGGAAAAGGTAGGGTTGATCAGGAACCGGTTGAACTTTAACAGGTTCTGAGGCGCCACACGGTAAGGCAAAATAGGGTCGTCTTCTTGCGCCTGCAAGGTGGTGGTTACCGCCAGCAGGGCAAGCATCGATAAGGATAACAGTCTTAAAAGCTTCATGGTCGTAGGTAGTAGGTTGGGTGTTGCGTTGGTTACCGGATTACCGTAACGGTTCCTTGTTTTAGGGTTTCACTTGCATTTTTGATGATATAGTAAAAAACCATATTTTGCTTTTGAAACGACACCGATGATTGGGGCCAGTTGTTTTGATAGCCCATTACGTTCAACATTTCCGTTCCCTTATCATCATAAATGATGACATTGACGTCCGAACGGTTCGAATAGGAATTGGGGATTACCCATTGATCGTTGGCACCATCGCCGTTTGGGGTAATCACGTTGGGAATGTTGAAAAGGTCTAAATAAGTTACCGTAATCGGTCTGGAAATTTCGCAATTATCGATATTGGCGATCAATATAAAATCGCCTTCCTCGGTAAAGGTCATACTGCTAGTGCTGCTCATGAGGTTGTTTTCGGTATCGAACCATTGGTAGGCGGTTCCTCCGCTTGCATTGACCGTTCTTGAGCTTCCTTCAGGGAATATGACGTCACCATCAATATCCAATTGAATCAAATTCGGGTCTAAAGGGGTAATGGATATTTCGTTGGAAATAAGGTCACAACCATCTTTGTCGACGATCAAACGGTAGGTACCGGAATCGGTAACCGTAAGGTCGGTATCCGTAGTACTAACGGTAACCCCGTCACGCTCCCAGGCAAAGGTTTCGCCGTTCAGGTCGGAACCTGTACTAATGGTTACGATATCGGCACTGCTACAATAAACGGTACTGGTACTGCTAATGGCCAAGGTTTCGTTGGTCAACAAACGAACCGGTAGGCTGTTGGAGGCATCGGAATAGGCATCCAATACGGCCGAAAGGCTGTAGGTTCCATTTTCAGTGGTTCCGGTCAGGCTAATGGAGTTGCCGGTAGCACCCGCAACATCGGCGCCGTTCAAGCGCCACTGATAGTTAAAGTCGTTGATGAGGGCAGCTGTGACATCGGTCAGGTTACCCGCCCCGTCATCGGCGTTGATGGTACCGACCTCTAATACGGTACTGGTACTTACACAATCGGTATACGCTCCTTGGTGGGCAATAACTACCTCAAAGGAGTCCGGCAATACGGCGGTGGTCGCCTCTGAATCCATTGTGGCCGAACACGAACCGCCATTTTGGGTCACGGCCGCATAGTACGTACCATCTTGCGTAATTTCCAAGGAAGCGCTGGTTGCACCGGAAACGGCATTACCGTTACGGTACCATTGAAAACTAGGCGAAATTGCCGTAGTGCTTACGGAAATGGTTTCCGCTTGTGCGGGCAACAATACGATATTGGCCGCATTGTTTCTGGTAATGGTAAAGTTGGAGGCATTGGTTATCGTTACCGGTGCCGAACGTTCGGTACAGATGTCAGGTCCGGAAATTTCTATTTCATAATCGCCCTCAAATCCACCGGTGTTGGCACTTACCGTATAAGAAGTACCGGTCGCGCCGGATATGGCGTTTCCATTTTGATACCATTGGTAGCTCCAGGCCGGGTCGGTACTGGCAATTTGAAGGGTTTCGGATTCATTGGTACATAAAGCCGTATTGCCCGGTGTTGCGATAGCGACACCAGAACCGGCGGAACCAATAGTTACGGTTACCCAGTTCGAGAAAGCGCTAGTGGATCCGGTACAGGCGCCATAATCGATATACGCCTGGTATACACCACTCTGGTCTGCCGAAATACTCGGTCCGGTTTCGCTGAGTTGTGTAGAACTACGGTACCAAATATACCGATAGGTACTAGCATTGGGCACGTTGTCTACAACAAGGTTGATGGCGGCTGTACTGCAGACATCTCCGGTACTGCCGTCACCGTTGGGGCTGATGTTAAAGTTGGTGGTATAGTTTTGATAATACATATCAAATGCTGGCGATTCGGATCCCGTTCGGGCCGGATCGGTACTCCTAAGCCTTAGTTTGTAACCATCTCCACGGGTATCGGTAGGTATTGAGAACTCGATACCGGTATCGGTTACCGTGGTCAGGTTGCCCTCCCGGGCCAATTCCACAGGATTGGAGAACCCTCCGGAGGCATCCGATAGTTCAAGGATGAATTCGTTTCCGTTGTTCGGCGTTCCGGTAATTTCGGAAGTTACATAGTATTGGTTAAAGCCGCCGTTACCACCTGCACAGATGCGCGTCCAAGCGCTTCCACCAAAATTGGGGTTGGGTGCGGGTTCTGGGTCTCCGATGATGATTTGAGCGGACAGGGTGCCGGTGCTTGCCAGTACTAGCGACAATACGAGTGTCCGTAGCGTTGAGAATAATGTTGTTTTCATAAGTAGTTGTAGTTTTAGTGACTACCAGTTTTATCTGACTTGGGACTGGATAAAACGAATAAGCGGTCGGTGTTGAACAATAACTCAATTTTGGGTCAGCGGGTTATTGCGTGACATCGATACAGTATTCAACAACAAATATGAAGGATAATTATGGGGAAGGGAATTTAATGTTGTATCGGGAATCAAAGTTGTTGTGAAACGGCTGTATTTGTATGGGAGGCGAATTTCAAGGGCGCCATTGAAGCATTTTCGCTATTTTTGTGGATTGAAAACAAAGCATATGAGCGAAGCGCGCGAGGCCTTAAATTTTTTGGAGCACATCATTGAGGACGACCTGGAAAACGGATACCAAAAATCCCAGCTACGTTTTCGGTTTCCGCCGGAACCGAACGGGTATCTGCATATTGGGCATGCAAGCTCCATTTGCCTCAACTTTGGATTGGGATTGAAGTACGGTGCCCCGGTCAACCTGCGTTTTGACGATACCAACCCCGCAAAGGAGGAAACCGCCTATGTGGAAGCGATTAAAAAGGACGTAAAATGGCTGGGTTTCTCTTGGGATACCGAAAGGTATGCTTCTGATTATTTTCAACAGTTATACGACTGGGCCGTACAACTGATCGAAGGGGGCAAAGCCTATGTAGATAGCCAAAGCTCGGAAGAAATGGCCGAACAAAAAGGTACACCGACCGAGGTAGGGACCAACAGTCCGTTCCGGAATAGGACGGTGGCAGAAAATCTGGCCTTGTTTTCAGGAATGAAAAAAGGCGATTTTGAGGAGGGAACGCATGTGCTGCGCGCCAAAATAGATATGGGAGCGCCCAACATGTTAATGCGCGATCCCATTATGTACCGCATACTGAACAAGGCGCACCACAGAACAAATACCGATTGGTGTATTTATCCGATGTACGATTGGGCCCATGGCGAGAGCGATTATTTGGAACAGGTAACACATTCCCTATGTACCTTGGAATTTTTACCGCACCGCGAGCTCTACGATTGGTTTTTAGACCAAATTTACGAAGCGGACAAAGTACGGCCGAAACAGCGGGAGTTCGCACGGCGCAATTTGAGCCATACCGTAGTAAGCAAGCGCAAGCTATTACAGTTGGTTGAAAATAATGTGGTCAACGGTTGGGACGATCCACGAATGCCGACCATTTCGGGATTACGCAGAAGGGGATATACACCCGAGTCCATAGTGGCCTTCGCCGATACCATCGGTATCGCAAAAAGGGAAAACCTTATCGATGTGTCGTTATTGGAATTTCATGTTCGGGACCACCTCAATAAGATTGCGCCCAGGGTGATGGGGGTATTGAACCCATTAAAATTGGTGATTACCAACTATCCGGAGGGTAAGGAGGAGTATGTAACCGCTGAAAACAATCCCGGGGATTCCGATGCGGGCTTTCGGGAAGTACCCTTTTCAAGGGAACTCTACATTGAAAAAGAAGATTTTAAAGAGGAAGCCAATCGTAAATTTTTTAGGTTAAAATTGGGTGGAGAGGTACGGCTAAAGAACGGCTACATCATTAAGGCCGAGTCCTGTACAAAAGATACCGAAGGGAATATTATAGAGGTGCAATGCACTTACGACCCTAAAAGCAAGAGCGGTAGCGGCACCGAGGAAAGCTTGAGAAAGGTAAAGGGAACCTTGCATTGGGTATCCATTTCACATGCGATTTCGGCAGAGGTACGGTTGTACGATCGCTTGTTTACCGATGAAAGTCCGGACACGCATAAGGACAAAGATTTTATGGATTTTGTGAACCCTGATTCCCTACAGGTAATTACGGCTTATGTGGAACCCAGCTTAAAAAATGCCAAGGAGCAGGATCGGGTACAGTTTCAACGGATGGGATATTTCTGTGTAGATCGGGATAGTACTCCCGATAAATTGGTTTTTAATAAAACTGTCGGGTTGCGGGATACCTGGGCGAAAATTGCTGAAAAAGCATAGCATAGAAATTTCTTATCAATAAAATTATATCAATCGGTATTAATTATGTAATCGGCCTATATTAAGGGCTGTTTAATCGCCTTAAATTGTTTTTCCGATAACTGCACAGTAAATAGGAAAAAAATCTCTTAGCGTTGTTCCAGTGCGATATTTGTGTCGATTAGCAAAAAGACAGCTAACGGTTAATACCATTTTAAAGTTAAGATGGTACAAGTTCCAAAAAGAAGGGGTGAAAGCTATTAGAGCCCTTTTTTTAGTTGGCAGACCATTTCCAATAAAAAACCATTCCAAATATGCTTTGCCAGGAAGATTTTAGGCAGCGTATTTGGAATGGTCAAAAAGGTAATGTCGTTTTGGGCCTATTCGCCTTTTTTCGTATTGGTCTTCTTCATCGATTCCCCGATCATGTTACTGGCGGTAAAAGAGGCGACCATATTATTTAACATATCGGATCCCGCTTGCGGAGAATTGGGCAGCAAGATCAAGTTGGTATTGGTCTCCTCCCCTATGGATTGTAACGTATCGTAATGTTGCGTCACTACAATAAGTGCGGAAGCTTCCTGTGAGTTAATGCCCACCTTGTTCAATACCTCTACGGATTCTTCCAGGCCACGGGCGATTTCCCTTCGTTGATCGGCGATACCCTGTCCCTGCAAGCGCTTGCTCTCCGCTTCGGCCTTTGCTTTTTCTACGATAAGAATTCTAGCGGCATCCCCTTCGAACTGTGCGGCGATTTTTTCACGCTCCGAAGCGTTGATACGGTTCATGGCCTCTTTTACCTGGGAATCCGGATCGATATCCGTTACCAAAGTTTTAATGATGTCATATCCGTATTCCGACATATACTCCTGTAATTCTCTTTTTACGGCAATCGCGATATCGTCTTTTTTGACAAAAACATCGTCCAATTTCATTTTTGGGACTTCTGCACGTACTACATCAAAAACGAAAGAGGTAATCTGATCCTGCGGATACTCTAATTTATAAAAGGCATCGTACACTTTTTCCTTAATGACCAGGTACTGCACGGAAACCTTGAGTTTTACAAATACATCATCAAGGGTCTTGGTCTCGATAATAACGTCGAGCTGTTGAATTTTAAGACTGAGCCTTCCTGCAATACGGTCCACCAAAGGAATTTTCATCTGCAGGCCCGATTGGCGAATGCTGTGAAACTTACCAAAACGTTCGATTGCCACTGCGGTCTGTTGCTTTACGATAAAAAAGGAGGATAGCAGAATTACGATCCCGAAAAAAACGATAGGTATAAGAAATACATTAAATCCCATAGGTGTATAATTTTGATTAGTAAATTGAAATTACGAAAACACTTTGTATATCTGTAGGAGTTCGGTGCAATTTGTTACAAGTACGCCATAGGTGACGCCATTTAAGCGTTGAAATGGTAGTGCCAAAAAAAGCAGTGATTTGGGTTGGTGCAAGCCTTACAAGGTGGTGATGGCCCTATCGATACGGGCCAGGGTCTCCTTTTTTCCGATTATCGCCAAAATATCGAATACATGCGGTCCTTGCATAGCGCCAACGATTACCAGTCGTAAGGGGGCGAGTACCTGTCCGAAGGAAAAATCGTTATCTTTTATCCACGCCTTAACGATGCCCTCTACCGTGTCCGACGAAAACGCATCGGTTTCCTTAAGAACGTCAAGCAGTCGATTCATGATATCGGGAGTGTCCGTTTTCCATTGTTTTTTTACCGCCTTTGCATCGAAGGTTTCGGGTCGTTTAAAAAAGAAATGCGACAAGCCCCAAAAGTCGGAAACAAAGGTAGCGCGCTCCTTCACCATGTCAACGATGGTCGCTACCCGATCGCTACCCAGCAGTTCCGCAGGCACTTCATGTTCATTAAGTATGGGAAGAAAGTCTTCCACCAGTGATTCGGTCGACCGTTGCTGTAGGTATTGGTGGTTATACCATTTGGTTTTATCAGGGTCAAAACGTGCGCCGGACCGGTTTACGCGGTCCAGATCAAAGGCTTCGATCAGGTCGTCCATACCGAACAACTCCTGTTCCGTACCGGGATTCCACCCCAACAAAGCCAAAAAGTTGACCACGGCCTCTGGAAAGTACCCTGCTTCCCTATAACCGGTAGTATCGTTCCAGGATAGCGGAAACACCGGAAAACCGCCTTTCTCACCATCCCTTTTGCTCAGTTTTCCTTTCCCAACAGGTTTCATGATCAGGGGCAAGTGGGCAAACTGTGGGGCATCCCATCCAAAAGCATCGTACAGCAGTTGGTGCAGTGCAAGGGAGGGCAGCCATTCCTCCCCGCGAATCACATGGCTGATCTCCATCAGGTGATCGTCCACAATGTTGGCAAGGTGGTAGGTGGGCATGCCATCACTTTTAAAAAGTACTTTATCGTCGAGCGTGTTGCTGTCTATTTCAATGGTACCACGTATGATATCGGTCAATTGCAATGTCCGGTTTTCCGGACTTAAAAAACGCACCACATAGGGTTCACCGGAATTCAAACGCTCGTTCAAAGTGTTTGTATCCATGGAAAGGGAGTTGTCCAGTTTTGACCGATTGTGCCAGTTGTAGATAAAGGTTTTTCCTTTTTTTTCATGGTCCTTTCGGTGAAAATCAAGCTTTTCCGAGGTATCAAAGGCATAATAGGCGTTCCCGGAGGCCAATAGCTGCTCAATACATTCCCGGTATAGCGCTTTGCGTTCGCTTTGCCGGTACGGACCAAAGTTTCCCTCGGCCTTAGGGCTTTCATCAAAGGCAATACCACACCATTCCAAGGCGTTCATAATATAATCCTCCGCTCCGGGAACATAGCGGTTTTGGTCCGTATCCTCGATACGGAGAATGCACGTTCCTCCATGTTTTTTGGCGAATAAATAATTAAATAGGGCAGTGCGAACACCACCAATATGCAAGGGTCCCGTAGGACTTGGAGCAAAACGAACGCGAACAGTGGATGCCATAGGTAAATTTTATGGGCGCGAAGTTACGAAATGAGCCATAACAATTCTTGATACCAACCTAAATGATTATTGGCGAATTACATCTGACCATTAAAAGACAATAAATATAAACAAATGAAAAGAACCTTTTTTTGGCGCATTATCCCATAAATTGAACAGCTATTGTTTTTGAAAGGTCCAGTTGCAAGGCGATACTACGATATATTGTCCGTAGCCCTAAAAACTCAGGAACAAGGACAGGATAGGAAACAAACACTGGGCTTCACCCAAAGGATGGCGTATGCTCCTCGGAGGTTTGTTGTGGTTTCATGTCTTTGGGGATTCTTGGGTTCATAATTTTGAACCATAGCGGTGGCACCAAGGAAAGGACCATTGAGGTGGGGTAACCAAAGGGCATCTGCGGAGAAATATCGTAATAGTCCAAAATTTGATATTTTTTGGAGGACTTATAGTGGTGGTCGCTATGTCGGGTAAGTTCGTACAATACAATACGCCCCATTACATGATTGCTGTTCCAGGAATGTACTTCCCGAACGCGTTCGTACCTGCCCGAGGCCATTTTTTTGCGGATGAGCCCGTAATGCTCAATATAGTTCACCGATTCCAGCATAGTAAAGCCGACGATTCCGGTAAAAATAGCAAAGGTTAGGCCGATAGGTCCGAAAAACACGAAGGTAGCGGCAAGATATACCGACTGGAACAAGGTATACCATAGCATGTCATTGGTGATAGAGAAAAACGGCTTGTCGGCTCCTTTCAATAGTTTTTGCTGAAGTTTCCATGCACTTGTATATTGCCGTGCCACCGAGGTGAACCAAAAAGAATAAACCGATTGATTGTATTTTGCCGTGGCGGGATCCTCAGCGGTGGCCGCGTTGGCATGATGGCCAAAATTATGTTCAATGTAGAAGTGCATATAGTGCGAGGGAAGCAATAACATTTTTCCAAGATAACGTTCCCATGTTTGCTGTCGATGCCCCAATTCATGGGCCACGTTTATGCCATTGGTGCCGAGTACGATACCTACCGAAATGATGAGGCCGACCACTTCATAGAGTGCGTAAGAATGTGCGTTCACGTCCCATAGGGTGTATAGCAGCAATCCGAACACAACGGGTACGTTAAGGTAGAGCATCCAATCAAAAACCTTGCTTTTGGCCTTTTTTTCTCGAACTTCCCCTTCATGATTGCTGGTGTCGTGCGGAAGCAATACCTCCAAAACGGGAATCATGACAAAGGCATAGAATGGGGTGAAAAAGCTCCAGGGCCCTTTAAAGTAAATACTGATGACCGCGGAAAGCGGTAAGGTCATCGCGGCAATATATTTCAGGTCTTTCATGGGAAACAACGGTTACTGGTTGACAAAACGCACTATTGAAAAAAGGTTTGCTTACACTTGCGCGCCTTAGCAGGGCATTTTAACAATTTATTCGTTCTTAAATTGGTGATATCAAGTATCTTGGTAATAAATATAATTGAAATTGAACAGTTATCACAAAATACTCGACAAACTTGATCGATTCGTAAAAAAGTATTACACCAAAATGTTGATAAAGGGGATAACCCTTTTTGTCGCTTTTGGGCTGTTGTGCTTTTTTTTGGTTTTAGGGGTGGAGTATTTCTTATGGCTGGGTTCCACAGGCAGGTTGGGATTATTGCTGCTGCTGATAGCAGTGGAGGTCTTTTTGGTCTACCGGTACATAGCGACGCCCTTGTTTTATCTGTTCAAGCTAAAAAAAGGAATCAGCAATAAGGAGGCCTCCCGGCTAATAGGCAGGCATTTTGGGGAAGTGGGCGACAAGCTCTACAATCTTTTGGATCTTTCCGAGGATGCAGCGCAATCGGAGCTGTTGTTGGCCAGTATCGAACAGCGTTCGCGGCAGTTGAGCGAGGTATCATTTTTGGGTGCAATAGCCTATAAGGACAATCTTAGGTATGTAAAGTATCTGTTGGTTCCCTTATTGTTGTTCGCTGCAATCGCATTTAGCGGTAATCTCGGCTCATTTTTTGGTTCGGCAAAGCGGGTAGTCAACTATGATTTGGCCTATGAACCCCCGGCCCCCTTTCGCTTTCAGGTATTGAACGACAGTCTTGAGGTGTTGGATACCGATACCTTTACGATCAGGATGGGTACTATTGGAACGATTAGGCCGGAAACGGTGTATATCGAAATTGATGGGAAACAGGCGTTATTGACGGAGAGAAACGGGAATTACCAATACCGCTTGCCAGAGCCGCTACAGAGTACCTCTTTTTCCTTCGTATCCAATGAAGTGAGATCTCCGGAATACCGGTTAAATGTGCTAAAGACCCCCGCTATGGAAGATTTTAGCATGCGGTTGGATTATCCGAGGTATACGGGACGGGCGAACAAGCGTTTACAGGGTACGGGAAACGCCACGGTACCCGAGGGTACGCGTATTAGCTGGGAAATTAGGGGAAGGGATATCGAAAGTGTAAAGTGGACCACCAGGGATACCGCTGTCAGTTTTCAGAAGGTAGCGGTGGGCTATCGTTTGAACAAGCGGTTGTTCCGTACGGTCGGGTATGAAATTTCGACCGGGAACCAAAATGTTAACGACTATGAACGATTGGGCTATAGGATAAAAGTGGTCAAGGATGCGTTTCCTACGATAAAGGTGAACAAGGTGATAGATTCGTTAACACCCAATGTAGCGTATTTTTCAGGAGAGGCCACGGACGATTATGCTTTGAAGAAAACTGCTTTGGTCTATTTTCCCAGTACGGATACCGCAAGTAAAAAGCGTGTACCCTTGGAGTCACCAAAAGGGAATTACCAAAAGTTTTACTATACCTATCCTTCGGGGATGGACTTAAAGGAAGATACGGAGTATCGTTTTTATTTTGAAGTGACCGATAATGATGCCGTCCACGGTGGTAAAGCTACCAAAAGTGAAGTCTTTACCATGGCATTGTTGAACCAAGACCAATTGATGGAAAAGGATTTACGGTCGCGGGAGACCTTGATCAATAGTTTTGACAAATCCATGGAGCGTTACCAAGAGCAAAAAAACGAGCTTGGGGACATCAATAAGTTACAAAAGGAAAAAAAGGAGTTGAATTTCAACGACAAGAGCCAGATAAAGCAATTTCTGAATAAGCAGAAAAATCAGGAACAAATGATGCAAAAGCTGAGCACTCAGCTGAAAGAAAACCTTAAGCGAACCGAAAGGGATGATAAGCTGAACAAGCTATTGCAAGAACGTTTAGAGCGTCAAGAGAAAAAAGCGCTTAAGAATGCAAAACTGATAGAAGAACTACAAAAGGTAGCGGATAAGATCAACCAAGAAGAGTTGAGCAAACGGTTGGAAGAACTGGGCAAGAAACAACGAACAGGGGAGCGAAGCTTGGAACAGTTGTTGGAACTGACAAAACGGTATTATGTAACCGAGAAAATGGCACAGTTGTCGAAGGCGCTTGAGAAAATGGCAACGGAGCAAGAGAACATGGCCAAAAAGGAAGGCCTGTCCAAAGAGGACCGTGAAAAACAGGAGGACTTACAAAAGGCGTTCAAGTCCTTGACAGAGGAACTTAAAGAGTTACAAAAAGACAATGATGCATTAAAAAAACCATTGGAACTGAAAGTAGATGAGAAAAAGAAAACGGGGGTAGAACGGAACCAAAAGGAGGCAGTGGACATGATGAAGGCCGGTGAAGAGCAGACGGATGATAAACAGAAACCAAAAGCCATTTCGGGAAAGCAACAGTCCGCTGCGGAGAAAATGAAGGAAATGGCCAAAGAACTACAGCAGTCGGCTTCGGGTAGCTCAGGCGGGAGCAGCGTTGCAGAGGATGCTGAAATGCTACGGCAGATTTTGGATAATTTGGTCATTTTTTCGTTCAAACAAGAAGGCCTTTTCGAAACCTTGGAAAGTATTGATCAGGACGGACCGCAGTACAGCGGAGTCGTGCGTAAACAAAAGGAACTACGGGTGTTGTTCGAGCACGTGGACGATAGTTTATTCAGCCTGTCCCTACGACAACCGGAGTTATCTGAATATGTGGACGAACAGGTTACAGAGGTGTATTACAATATGGATAAGGCCTTGGACAATCTAGCCGAAAGTCAGGTATATCAAAGCGTTTCCTACCAAAAATATGTGTTGAATGCCTCTAATGGGCTCGCTGATTTTCTGGCGAAACTTCTGGACAATATGAACCAAAGCATGAAAATGGGACAAGGGCAGGGGGAGAGCAGTGAGGGGTTTCAGTTGCCGGACATTATAAAGGAGCAGGGTGCCATGAAGAAGAAGATGGAAGGCATGGGCAAGGATGGCAAGCAAGGAGAGGGAGAAAAGGAAGACGGCCAGAAGGGTGAAGGGCAAGGAAAGGGCGAAGACGGAAAGCAAGGGCAGCAAAAAGGAGGTAAAGAGGGCAATGGTGGTGAAGATGGGGATAAAAAGGGCGAAGGAAGTAACGGAAATGGGGAGGGTGATCAAAAGGGAGATAAGAAGGGTAAAGGACCCAGTGGAAACGGAAGTGGCAATGGCAATCAGTTGGGGGAGAAAGAACTGGAGGAATTGTACGAGATATATAAGCAACAGCAGGAAATTAGGGCCGCGTTGGAAAAACAACTACAGGACATGATCAACGCATCCGATCGAAAGCTTGGGGAAAAGCTGTTGCGGCAAATGCAGGATTTTGAGGATGATTTGTTGGAGAATGGAATTACTACCAGAAGCATGCAAAAGGTAAACAACATACAGTATGAATTATTGAAACTGGAGAATGCGGCGATGAAACAAGGTAAAAAGAAGGAACGGGAAAGCACGGTTAATGACAAAAAGTACCAGAACCCGATCACCACGAAGCCGAAGTTGTTGGAGGAATTTAAAAATGAGATTGAATTACTTAATCGACAAGCCTTACCTTTGCGCCCCGATTATAAAGAGAAGGTGAAGGAATATTTTCGAGCGAATGATCAATTATAATTACGAGGGCTCTTTTAGTCTGACTGATGAACCCTATTATTCCGATTGGATAACTAGGGTTATTAGGTTAAATGACTTGTTGGTGTCGGAGTTATCGTATGTTTTCTGTGACGATGTTTATCTTCTCGATTTGAACAAAAGGTTTCTGAATCACGATACGTTAACCGACATCATTACGTTCGATTATAGTGACGGCAATAAGGTTGCGGGGGACATCTTCATTTCGGTGGAGCGCGTAGCGGAAAATTCGGAAAAGTATGGAACCGATTTCGATGCGGAATTAAGGCGCGTTATGATTCACGGAGTGTTGCACCTGATGGGATATGGGGATAAAGATGAAGAAGAGAAGAAAGTTATGCGCCAGATGGAGGATAGCATGATGAAAATGTTCCACGTGGAACATTGATGGTCGCTAAGGGTATAAATATAATAGCGTTGACGATATGTTTGCGAACGATTATGATGTAGTGGTGGTCGGGGGAGGCCATGCAGGTGCGGAAGCCGCTGCCGCTGCCGCTAATATGGGCAGTAGTACGCTGCTGGTGACAATGAACCTGCAGACGATTGGGCAAATGTCCTGTAATCCTGCCATGGGCGGAATCGCGAAGGGGCAGATCGTTAGAGAAATCGATGCACTTGGTGGTTATAGCGGCATTGTTACGGATAAGAGCGCTATCCAGTTTAAAATGCTCAATAAAAGTAAAGGTCCTGCGATGTGGAGTCCCAGAGCGCAGAATGATCGTATGCGGTTTGCAGAGGAGTGGCGTCTGATGTTGGAGCGAACGCCCAATTGTGATTTCTATCAAGAAATGGTTTCGGGCCTGTTGATAGAAGCGGATAGGGTGGTGGGCGTAAAAACTTCATTGGGTTTGGAGATAAGGGCCAAAAGTGTAGTGTTGACCAATGGAACATTTTTAAATGGATTAATTCATATTGGAGAAAGACAATTGGGTGGTGGTAGGGCTGGCGAAAAGGCAGCTACTGGAATTACTGAGCAATTGGTCGCGTTGGGCTTTGAGAGCGGAAGAATGAAGACCGGCACACCCCCTAGGGTGGATGGTCGATCTTTGGACTATTCAGTGATGATACCACAACCGGGCGATGAACGGCCGGAGCGCTTTTCTTATGAAAACACTCCAAAGTTATCAAAACAACGGGAGTGTCACATGACCCATACGAGTCTTTTAGTGCACGATTTATTACGAGAGGGTTTTGACCGTTCTCCTATGTTCAATGGAAGCATCAAAAGTATCGGTCCTAGATACTGCCCGTCGATAGAGGATAAAATAAATAGGTTCGCCGACAAGGATAGTCATCAGTTGTTTGTGGAACCTGAAGGTTGGGATACCGTTGAGGTCTATGTAAACGGTTTTTCTACTTCCTTGCCAGAGGATGTTCAGTTTAAGGCGTTACGTTCGGTCAAGGGTTTTGAAAACGTAAAGTTTTTTAGACCGGGGTATGCCATAGAGTATGATTATTTTCCACCGACACAGCTAAAGCATACCTTGGAAACAAAGCTGGTTCAAAATCTATTTTTTGCTGGGCAGATAAATGGCACCACGGGGTATGAAGAGGCCGCATCGCAAGGTTTGATGGCAGGTATTAACGCGCACCAAAAAGTTAAAGAAAAAGAGGCGTTCATTTTAAACAGGGATGAAGCGTATATTGGAGTATTGATCGATGATTTGATAACGAAAGGCACCGAGGAACCTTATCGTATGTTTACGTCACGCGCGGAGTACCGTACCTTGTTGCGTCAAGATAATGCCGATTTGAGGTTGACTCCTAAGGGTCATGCGTTAGGACTTGCTAGTCTAGCGCGTTTGCGACGGATGGAACAAAAGGATAAAAAGTCGGCGGCGTTTGTGTCTTTCTTTAAAAAGACCAGTGTGCTTCCGGAAGAAATCAACCCGATTCTGGAGGAGTTGGATTCATCGCCGGTACGGCAATCCGATAAAATGTACAAGGTGTTTTCTAGGCCAAAAGTGACCATGGAACATATGATGGCACTGGATAAAGTAGTCGCATATGTTGACGAGCACGAGGTAGATGATGAGGTGTTGGAACAGACGGAGATTCAAGTGAAATATTCCGGTTATATCGCGAAGGAAAAACTGAATGCCGATAAGTTACAGCGCTTGGAAAATGTAAAAATACCGCAGGATTTCGATTATAGCCAGTTAAAGTCTTTGTCATATGAGGCACGTGAAAAGCTTAGCGCCATCAAACCGGTGACCATTGCGCAGGCAGCTAGGGTAAGTGGTGTGAACCCATCCGACATTAGTGTTTTGCTCGTTTTTCTAGGGCGATAGCAGATAGGGTTCCACGTGGAACGCTGTTTAAAACAACACTGTTTTGTTCCCAGCTTTGCTAAAAAATGCACCATCACAAGAACATGCACCAGCAGAAATAGCTATCCCAAGAACAAGTAGCTAACGTAAACAATACGCCACAACTAAGGCCTATAGTCCCATGAAGGAATTTTTAAGAACTAAGGATCATTCCGTAACCGGTGAGGCGTTCACCCTGTTGTTGGATGAGGACATGGAAATGCTGCGCACCGAACCGATACCGCCAAACGTAGATCGATATTATGAGAGCGACGCCTACATTTCGCATACCGATGCGCAGGCTTCCATAATAGAAAAGCTATACCAAATCGTAAAAAGGCGAAACCTTCAAGGAAAGGTGAAGCTAATAACGCGGAATAATAAAACGGGAAAACGGCTGTTGGATTTTGGTGCGGGAACCGGAGATTTTTTAGTAACCGCCAAGGAGAAGGGTTGGGAGATCGAAGGGGTGGAACCAAGTCCAATAGCGCAAGAGAACGCACGGAAAAAAGGCCTTCGATTGTGTGGCTCTGTAAAAGAGCTTCAAAACAAAAAATTTGACGTAATCACCCTTTGGCACGTTTTAGAGCATGTTCCAAATTTAGAGGAACAGATCGGGGAGTTGGAGGGGCTGCTCGCCAATGACGGAACGCTTATTGTAGCCGTTCCGAACTTTAGGTCGTACGACGCAAAACGATATGGAACCTTTTGGGCGGCCTATGATGTGCCGCGGCACGTATGGCATTTTTCCAGAAATGCCATACCCAAACTTTTTCAAAAGGTAAATCTTGAAGTCGTCGCGACCCGTCCCATGTTTTTTGATTCCTTCTACGTTTCCCTATTGTCGGAAAAATATAAGACTGGACAAAATAGATACTTAAGTGCTTTTTGGAACGGATTAAAATCGAACCTAAAGGCATCCCGCACCAAGGAATATTCTTCCGTCATTTACATACTGCGTCGCAAAGAGGCATAAACGACAACTGCATCCCGATAAAATGGATTTTAAGGCTTTTTAGGGCACTTTGGCGATAAGCCCAAACCGGTGGGTCAAATAGAAATTTTGATCGGTAAAAGCGATTTAAAACAGGCTATTTTCAATAGACTTCGACAATGTTTAAAAAATAATCAATAGGTTTTGATTATAATAGAGGTGGCTGCCAATTGCAAACGGGATAAAGGTAATGGGTTAAATTTTACCATAGTTCGTGATGCATTAGAAAAGCTTTGCTACTTTTGCCGAGTTCAAAAAAACACTATAAACAAAATATCATGAAAAAATTGTTAGTGACGCTCACGGTCATCGGAGTAATGTCATGCCAACAGCCGGCAAAAATGGCCTATGTCGACAATGTGAAATTGTTGGACGAGTATCAAGAGAAAATGGACATTGAGGCAAAGTTCAATGCCAAGGTAGACGCCATGACCAAAAAGAAGGATAGTATTTCCCAAGCTTTTCAATTGGAGGCCCAAGCCTTTCAAGCAAAAGCCCAGGGAATGTCACAGAAAAAAGCCCAAGAGGAATATGGTATCATACAGCAGAAGGGGCAGTTTATTGGACAACAATTGCAACAGGAAGAACAGCAGATCCAGCAAGAAGGCCGTACCGAAATGGATTCTCTGGTGAGCAAGGTCAAAAAGGAGATCAAAACCTTTGGTAAAGCCCAAGGATACAACTACATTCTAGGCGGTGGCGAAGGCGGTGCGGTATTGTACGGATCCGAAACCGACGATATAACCGACGAAATCCTAAAAATCCTTAACGACAAGTACAAAAAGTAAGCAATACCATTTTAACTTTAAAACGGTATAAGGCAACACTTTTTCAAAAACCCAATACCCTACCAGGGTGTTGGGTTTTTTTATTGCTGCAGCAAGTACACGAGCAACACCGCAGGAACCAGATAGATGACTATGGTCTGCGCCCCAACATACTCCTTGGCCATACGCTGTCCAAAAAAGAGCATTAAAAGGGAGATGCACGACAGTACCGCCCCGTAGAAAGGAATGTCCGAATCGATGCCTATGGAAATCGTATAAAGTCCTATAGCGCAAAGGATGCCCGAGGCAATTTCCGCAACCAAAACGGTACCCAACAGCAACGGAACCATATTGCCCAGAGGGCTTTTTGCAAAATGGCCCGTTAACCAGTTCAGATTTCCCTTCCAGTCGACCACTTTGTCGATACCACTTTGTAGAAAAGTGATGGCAAGAAATACTAACAATAAGAGCTGTGCAGCGTTCGCGGTCAAGTGTTCCATAGTGTATCCTTAATTTTATGAATGGTATGTGAGTTGTTCCGATCGTTTCGCACCCAAAACAAGTGGCGCTTAGCGTGGCGACGTTTCCTCCTTTCGATGCAGTAAACGGGTCAGCTTTATGGAAAGATCGGTAAAAATAATTTTTGGATTTCCATTACGTTCCACATGGTAAATGGCATCTTCCAGTTCCTTGGAAATCTCCTGAACATTGTTCCCATGTACAAAAGGAGCGAATTTTTTGAGCTGAAAACCGTCGACATGTATTTTCATAAAGGCCAGTTGTTCCGTATCGTAATTGATCAGCAAGGCCTGCCTGATCACCGTTAAACAGTAATGGAGGAACTTTTTTTGTGTTTCGCGACCGACCGCGGCCACTTCCTCGCTCCAAAGAATGAGCTCTTTTACCGCCGATTTGTTCCCTTTTGCCTTAAAAGCGCTTCGAACCCATTGTACGAACCATTTTTCGAATATCAGATCTTCCGAATCCTGGTTCATCAGGTCCAAGGCCTTGTTGAAATTTCCGTTGGCCTCATGGGCAATGCGCAACGCCTCGTCCCTGGGAAGCCCTTTAGCAACAAGTCCATCCGCAATATTGGCTTCCGCCAATGGCGGAAAACGAAGTATTTGGCAGCGCGAACGAATGGTTTGCAACAGCTGCTCCTCATCCTCCGCCAACAATAAAAAAATCGTTTGGTTGGGGGGCTCTTCGATCAATTTTAGCAGTTTGTTCGCCGCGGCGTTGTTCATACGGTCGGCCATCCAAATGAGCATTACCTTATAACCGCCCTCGTACGATTTTAGCGATAGCTTTTTAACGATATCCAAGGCCTCGTCCACCCCTATTTGACCTTGTTTTTTTTCGATACCGATATGCCGGTACCAATCAAAAAGATTTCCATAGGGCTGTTCCGAACAAAATTGCCGCCATTCCTTCATATAATGGTCGCTAACGGCATGGCTCTTTACCTTATCGCTATTGGCCACCGGAAAGGCGAAATGCATATCGGGATGGGAAAGCGAACCGAATTTTAGGTTACAGGCCTCGTTTCCATGATCGTTTTCACCGTTTTGGTTGGAGCAGATAATGTATTGCGCATAGGCAATAGCGGTATTCAATAGTCCGCAACCTTCTCCCCCTACAAACAATTGGGCGTGCGGAATCCTTCCGGAATCGGCACTTTTGGTCAAGTGCTTTTTAATATGTGACAACCCTAAAACATCCTGAAACAGCATGTCCCAAAGATAGTTTTTTTGGGAGAACCGTAAATAAAGGATACGCTTCTCGGAAAAAATTTGAGGGCAATGGTCAACTCCCTTGCCGACCGTTCGGTTTTTCCAAAATGGTACAAGAATTACCGGGGCAGCTTTCGCCCATTCCGAGAAATAAGTACATTTGCGATTCCTTTAAAACACAACGAACATGAAAACTTTGGCCGACATTAATTTTGAAAATAAAAAAGCACTCATTCGGGTAGACTTTAACGTGCCGCTCGATGCGGAATTTAACGTTACCGATGCCAACCGGATCGAGGCAGCAAAACCGACGATCATAAAGGTGTTGGAAGATGGTGGAAGTGCAATTCTAATGTCCCATTTGGGAAGACCGAAAGGAGCAAAAAAGCCGGAACTTTCGTTGCGCCATATCTGTACCAAGGTCTCCGAGGTATTGGGTGTACAGGTACGGTTCGTAGACGACAGCGTCGGCAGTGCCGCCCAAAAGGCGGCTGCGGAACTACAGTCGGGCGAAGTGTTGTTGTTGGAAAACCTAAGGTACCATAGCGAAGAAGAGCAGGGCGATACCGATTTTGCCCAGCAACTGTCGGCCTTGGGCGATGTATATGTTAACGACGCCTTTGGAACGGCACACCGTGCGCACGCGTCCACAACAGTGGTCGCACAATTTTTTCCGGAGAACAAATGTTTTGGGCATTTGTTGGCAAAGGAGATCGAGGCCATCGATAAGGTCATGCGTACCGGGGAAAAACCTGTTCTTGCCATTTTAGGAGGAGCCAAGGTCTCTTCAAAAATTACCATCATAGAAAATATTTTGGACAAGGTCGATCATTTGATCATCGGCGGTGGAATGACCTATACGTTCGTGAAGGCCCAGGGCGGTTCCGTTGGCGAATCGATCTGTGAGGATGACAAAATGGAATTGGCACTTTCCATTATGGAACAGGCCAAAGCAAAAAATGTACAGGTACATTTACCGGTAGACGTACTGGCCGCAAACGACTTTAACAATGAAGCCGATACCCAGATCGTTCCGGTCAGTCAGATACCCGAAGGTTGGCAAGGGCTGGATGCCGGTCCGAATTCCCTGGCCAATTTTAAAACGGTAATCACACAATCGAAAACCATTTTATGGAACGGACCGATCGGGGTTTTTGAAATGGAAAACTTTGCAAAGGGTACCATTGCTATCGGAAATTTCGTGGACGAAGCCACTCAGAACGGTGCCTTCTCCCTCGTGGGCGGTGGCGATTCGGTGGCGGCCGTAAAACAGTTCGGGTTCGAGAACAAAGTAAGTTATGTTTCCACCGGAGGAGGCGCTATGTTAGAGAGTTTGGAAGGGAAAACCTTGCCGGGGATCGCCGCAATATTGGACGCCTAAGGACGTTATCCGTTTAAAAGGCAAGGGGATTTGCACACCGCTTTGGTGGTGCCGAATTTTATACTCTCAAAAAAAAGTCGGATTTTCGTTGACCCTCCCGTAATTTTTGATAGTATGATGAAGACACAAAAAAGTAACGTATTCCTTGTGGCGGCACTACTCCTGTTCGGTCTAATGAGCCGGGCACAGGTACAGGATTCTACGGTGGTCGTTGGAAAGGAGAACGCTAAACGGGATACGGTATCAGTTGCTACACCTGTAGATTCCCTGGCCATCGGCATCGCCGAGAATGTCGAACAAATGGAGCGGATGGACGAAACTTCGGATCAAGACCTCCCCTTTCCCATTCCGGACGATAAGGGGCATTATCAATTAAAGGACCACCCCCAAGCAGCCATTTACGATAGTCTTTGGATGAAAGAGCTCTACGATACGAACATGCTCTTTGAGGAAATGTATGCCGAGGTACTCCAATTGGGGAACGGTCAAATGATCGATGGAAACCCCGTTGCCGTAGCGGAAACCTATGTATACGACCTGCCTACCGATTCCCTTAAGGCGCGATTGGAACGGCTCAACCAAAAAACCCCGTTCAATGTGGTGTACAACCGGTCTTTGGAGAGCCTCATAAAATCGTTTCTGACACGCAAAAGAGGCTTAATGGAGCGGATGTTGACGGTGAGCCAGTTTTATTTTCCCATGTTCGAGGAAGAATTGGATCGCCACGATATCCCGGTTGAAATGAAATATTTGTCCATAGTAGAGTCCGCATTAAACCCAAAAGCGCGATCACGTGTCGGAGCGACCGGGCTCTGGCAATTTATGTACAGCACCGGAAAACAGTATAAACTAGATGTAAACAGCTATGTGGACGAGCGTAGTGACCCCATAAAGGCCACCAAGGCAGCTAGCCGTTATCTATCCCGCCTCTACGAAATTTTCGGGGATTGGGATCTGGCCCTGGCAGCATACAATTCCGGTCCGGGGAACGTGAACAAGGCCATCCGAAGATCGGGCGGCCAACGGAACTACTGGAACATTCGAAGAAACCTCCCGCGGGAGACCGCTGGTTATGTTCCCGCTTTTTTGGCTACCATGTACGTATTGGAATATGCCGAGGAGCATGACCTGAAGGGCAGAAAGGCCGAGCGGGCCTATTTTGAGACCGATACCGTTCATGTAAAAAGCCTGATCACCTTTGATCAAATTTCTAAAATGGTAGGGGTGAGCGTAGCGGAGCTTCAGGTGCTTAACCCGTCCTACAAACTAAATGTTATTCCATTTGTAGCAGGTAAGGATTATGCACTTCGGCTGCCCAAAAAAGCTATGGGAAAATTTGTTGCCAACGAGGTTCAGATCTATGCCCAGGTTAAAAAGGAACTCGATAGTAAGGAAAGCCCCTTGCCCGCGCTGGTAAAACAGGCGGAAAAAGAGCGGGTACGGTATCGGGTGCGAAGTGGTGACTATTTGGGCAAGATTGCGGAACGCTACGGTGTGCGGGTAAGCCAATTGAAACAATGGAACGGTTTACGGAGCAATAACCTAAGGGTAGGGCAACGGTTGACCATTTATCCACGAAACCGTGGTGGACGTACAAAAACCGTACAAAAGACCAGTACCGCCGCAGTTACAAAAACGACATTTCCCCCAGGAACCAAAGTGCATATCGTTCAAAGTGGCGACTCCCTTTGGACCATCTCCAGAAAATATCCTGGGATTTCCGTCGAAAACTTACGAGAATGGAACGGTATTAGTGGTAGTAACCTTAAACCAGGTACCAAGTTGAAGTTGTGCGCCTGTCCATCGTAAATGTATTTCGCTTATGAAAACGACCAAGTTATTCCTTTTTCTTTTCTGCATTGTCCTTCTAGGATGTCAAGAAGGAGACCAAAAACGGTACCTTCCCTCTAGTATCGGCCCTATCAACTCCTTGGCGGTAGTCATGGACGATGACCTTTGGAAAGGGGCCGTCGGCGATAAGGTCAGGGAACATTTTGCGGCACCCGTTTTGGCCCTTACCCTAAACGAACCAAAATTCAGCATCAATCATTTTCCGCCGAAAACCTTTACCGGTACCACGCGAAGTTCCCGATCCATTTTATACGTCATGAAAGATTCCTTGGACCTGGCGCATATCAAGACCGACCTGTATGCCTCCCCACAACGAATAGGGGTCGTGAAGGGAAGGACGGTGCAGGAACTTATAGCCAATATCGATGCCAAGGCGGGAGCAATGATCGAGGCCTTTAAGGGGGTGGAGATCAAGGAAAACCAAAAACGGTTTTTAAAGTCGTTGAACAAGGAAGGGGTGCTGGAAAAGAATTTTAAGGTATCGATCGATATCCCATCGGTGTATACCGTAGGGCGGCAAGAAGACAACTTCGTTTGGTTCGATCGGCAGATCTTAAAGGGTACCGCCAACATTGTTGCCTATACCGTTCCCGGCGACAGGTTCAAAAACGATACCACCTTGGTACGCGATATCGTATCGATGCGGGATACCATCGGCAAAAAATTTATTCCCGGTCCCGACAATCCGGGAAAGGTTACCTATATGCGTACCGAGCCCGCTTTTGCGCCGCATGTGTTCCATACCGAGATCGGAGGAAGAAAGGCGATCGAAGTAAGGGGTTTGTGGGACGTTAAGAACTATCCTATGGCGGGGCCTTTTCTAACCTATATTATCGAGGACCCCGAGAAAAACAGGAAAATGGTCATCGAAGGCTTTGTATTTGCGCCAGCGGCCGAAAAACGTGACGACATGTTCGAACTGGAGGCCATTCTTAAGACCATAAGGTTCTAGGGAGCACCTAAATAAAAAAAGCACCGGACGCCATTGAAGTTCCTGTGCTTTTTTGGTTGCGGGTGACTTAAACGAATAAGAAGCCCGTAGAGAGCCTGAATACGAATGCGTATACGGTAATGGCCCAAAGGAAGATACAAAACCAGGAGAAGGCCTTGAAATACCGATTTAGCATCAAATAGGTCCAATCCCTGAAAGCTTCCACATAAATTTCTCTTACAAGTAATAGTTTTTTCATATAGGGTTCTTTTTAGTTTGTGGTACAAATATGGTCAGCTGCTTAAAAAAAATGGAATTATTTAGATGAAATGGCCCCTATCCACGATAGGGATGTCCCATATTGTAACGGATCGATGAACGGCACATATATCGGCATCAAAAGCTGTATTCCATTACTTACAAGGCCGTATGGCGTTAAAGCCGTTTTAACATTAATTAGTAGGAGGTGCAGTTTTCCATAGGAAACGGACACGTGCCATGGGGCAATGAAAAAGGGCTGCAACCGGGAGGGTGTTCCGGTAACGGGGAGAAAGGGCTAATACCATTTCTACTTTAAAATTACCCATTAAAAATTGCCCATCTCCGCTTATACTTCAAAATAAAAAACAACCGTAGCTACTGCTATGCTTGATTTTTCCTTTTCGTCTAAGCAAAAAAATGACTGCGTTTTATTTGGGTGATTTTAAAGCAAAAATGGTATAAAACCAAAAAAGCACCCTTACAAAGGGTGCCTTTTTCGGTTAGGTTGGTTTTGGTCGTTCTTATTCGAAAGCATAGCCGGTCGCCACTCTGAACACAAACGCGTAGAGCATTATGGCAAAGCTGGCGAAGCAAAACCAGGAGAATACCTTGAAATAGGATTTTACAAGGACACTGCCCAGATTTCTAAAAGCTTCCAGATAAATTTCTTTGATCAGTAGGGTGGTTTTCATGATTTAGGTATTTTGGTTCGATTTGGGTTTAATTGTATATATAACTGTTAATCTGATCTTTGCGTATTTTCAACGAGTTTCTTTGTTGTGAACGATTAAAAGTTTGTGGTGAAATGGATATCAGGGTACGTTTGGTGCTTTGGAATCGGCTTTTTATTGGTCACGGAGGTTGGTTGAAAAGGGGACCGCTGCGCTAAAGGAGTTAAGACCGCTTCGCTTAAGGAGGAAGGAGGTTGGATGAGGTTAATCGGGGAAACGGACAAAAAGGGACAACTTTGTCACGCCGCGCATGTTTAAAAGGGGACCGCTGCGCTAAAGGATGTAAGACCGCTTCGCTGAAGGAGGAAAGAGATTGGATGAGGATAATCGGGCAAAGGAACGCTGTTATCAGTTTTTATCTTTAAAACAAGCCGTTTTAACGGCTTTATGGCGCTTTGGGCAATAACTAGTGGGCGTCTACCGGTAATATGGCCTTAAACGCCGCGCATACGAGTCCGATTTGCGTCCAAATAAAAAAACCGCTACTGTATAACAGTAGCGGTTTTCTTTTTGGAGCTATGGAACTTACATATCCACAACTATAAATTCAGATCGTCGGTTGTTAAAGTGTTCTTCCTCGGTACAGCGTATGTGGCCGTCACAGCCGTTCAACAGGCGTTCCTCTCCATATCCCGTAGCGCTCTCGATACGTTCCGGATCGATTCCCTGTGAGATAATGTAATCGCGGGTAGATTTTGCCCGCTTGTCGGAAAGGTATTTGTTGTACACCGCACTACCCCTGGAATCGGTATGCGATTCGATTCGGATAACCATTTCAGGATATTCCGTCATAACCTCTACCAGTCGGTTCAGTTCCGCCGCCGCGTCGTCCCGGATATAAGAGCGATCGAAATCGAAGAAGATCATTTCGGTCTTCAGTTTTTTGATACCGTCTTCCAGCGCTATCATTTCTTCCAAACGCTTCAGGTTTACGTCCAAGTCGACCCGTTCGTTATCCAAAGTGGTAACTTCCCTGCTCTCTTCAAAGAAATCGCCCTTGGTCGTTTTTAAAACGTATTTGGTATTGCTGTCGAGATCTTCAAAAACAAAGCTGCCATCCTCGTCGGTCACGACCTCTTTTAATTTTATTCCGTTTTCGTCCAACAGTTCTACTAGGGCCTGTGGCATCATATCGCCGGTAACCATTTCGGTGATCACACCGGCAATGGCGTTCATGTTTTCCGGTACTTCCTCTACCATTAGGCGCTTAAAGGAATAAATATCGTCATCGCCTTTACCGCCTTCCCTGTTGGAAGCGAAAAATCCTTGTTGGTTTTCTTCGTTTATGATATAGGAGAAATCATCTTTGTTGCTGTTTACCGGTTGACCAACATTAACGGCTTCCATAAAGCCCTCTTCCTCATCGATACGCACTTCGTACACATCGAGGCCACCCAATCCGATATGACCGTCCGAAGAAAAGTATAGTTTGTTCTCCGTGATGAAGGGAAACATTTCCCGACGTTCCGTATTAATTTCTGGCCCAAGATTTTTGGGTTCCGAAAATTCACCGTTCTCAAGAACGTCGACTACAAAAAGGTCGGTGGCACCAATACTTCCGGGCATGTCCGACACAAAGTATAGTTGTTTTCCGTCCGGACTGAGTGCCGGATGACCGGTGGAGTAGTCGTCGCTATTGAATGCTACTTCCCGGGCCTCGGTCCACTCACCATCTACTTTGTTCGATACATATATTTTCAGATGGTTCACACCATTTTGATCGCGCTTTAGTTTTTTCCCATAATTGTTCCGGGTAAAATACATGGTGGTATTATCCGGTGAAAAGGTTACGGAAGCCTCGTGGTATTTTGTATTGATGTTTTTTGAGAATTTTATGGCATCTTTTAAATCTTGCGATTCTTCGTTGATGCGGGCAACATAAAGGTCTAAAAAGGGTTGGTCGTTCCATTTATACCGACGGGTATTAAAGAAGGAGGAGTCCTTTGCGGAGGCGAATACCACCTGACTCGAATCCAGGAACATTGGTGAGAAATCCGAATATTCCGAATTGACCGCCATATTTTTTACTTCATAGTCCTGTGAACTGTCCAAAATACCGTCGAGCACCATTTCGTTGGCGGCGAGTTTCCCCTCGTCAACAGTAGCTGCATCCGAATCCGTTTTTTTGTTGTACAACCGCATAAGTTTTTTTGCCCTGGCATATTTGCCGGTGCCTTTTAACGAATGGGCGTACTTGAAGGTGTTTTCGGCGGACATTTCGTCGCCGTACTGCTCGTATAAAATGGTATACCAACCATGGGCTTTTTCCATGTTGGTGTTGTAATAATGCGCATCTGCAGCTTTTTGTATTATGTCATAGGTATAGTAGTCTTGGCCTTTTGCCAAGGCTTCTTCATAAAGTTCCGCAGCTTCCGCGTACCACATTTTATTGAAGTAGCTGTCCGCTTTTTGGATCAATTTACTTTTGTTCGGGCGATCGACGATGGTCGGTGTTTCGGTGCTATCGTTCAATTCGTCCAACATGTCATAGGTAACCTCTTCTGCGGCGATTACGGAGGTTTCTTCCGCACTTTCCACCTCGGCGTCCATGTTTTCGACTATTTCGCCCGAGCCTTCTACTTGCATGATCCAAACCTCGTCGTCATAAGTACCGTCCAGTCCGGAAGCGCTACGCTCTATGGCTTCCCTCCAGTCTTCATGCTGTTCTAGGTACAAATAGTTGAGTTGGTTTTCAGGATTTTGTATCGTATTGGCATCAAAACCTTTTTTACGTAATTTTTTTACGGTTTTTTTGAGATTCTTCCCCTTACTAAATACCCCTGATACAATGTAGTATCCATTGGGAACACCTTCTAGATCATTGAAGGTTCGAAAGGCGATATTGTTTTCTTTGGCAACACTGGCAAAAGTTTCAGGTTCTTTGGGTAAGAACACTGGGGCCATCTCCGTTTCCGTTGAAATTCCGCTAATGCTAATATCGTCTTGCGGTAAAACAAGATCGTTTTCCGGAGTTTCTTGTGCATGGAAACACAGCGAAAATAGCAGTACGCTGGAAGTAATTAGTTTTTTCATGTGTAGGGTCGTTAGAAAAATCTTGGGGATTTTAATCTGTTTTCTCGAGTAATCCATTGGTACCTGAGGAAAATCTCATGGGTACCCGTGTTATAATTATTGAGTTCGGTAATTGTATAATCGTAGGCATAACCCACATTAAACTTTGGGGACAGCTGAAATCCGAACAATGCACTTACCGAATCGTCCCAACGATAGTTCACTCCTAAATTTAACGTGTTATTCAGCAAAAAATTGGCCGAGACGTCAACAGATATCGGTGCGCCGGTCACTTGTTTAACAAAAAACGAAGGTTTGAACTTCAAACTTCGATTGACATCGAACACATAACCACCGATCAGGAAAAAGTGAAGGCGCTCTACCGCCTCCGACTCCTGAATTTCGTCATAATGGGCGTTGGTAAAGATATTCGGGGTCGACAATCCCAAGTAGGCCCTGTCGGTATAGTAAAAGACACCTGCACCTATGGAGGGCAACAGTTTGCTATTAATGTTTTCGTTAAAACGGGTTTCGGGATCTCTAAAAAGACCCTTGTTCCAATCCAAACTGAAAAAACGGACACCTGCTTTAAGGCCGAGCGCCAAACGATGCCCTTTGTTGTTCAAAATCAATTGATGTGCATAGTTCCCATCGATATAGGTTTCTTCGGAAGGCCCGAGTTCATCCTGTACTATGGAAAGCCCCACACCGTCGAACCTGCCAATGGGAGAATCCAGTCCAAACGTAATGGTCCGTGGGGAACCTTCAATGCCCACCCACTGATCCCTAAAAAGGCTGATGGCCGTCAAATGGCCCCGTGAACCGGTATACCCGGGATTAACGGTCATCGTATTGTACATGTAATGTGTTACCTGAGGGTCCTGTTGTGCATTCGCCCAGCAGGGGAGTAGTACAAGTAACAGCAAGAATTTAAAGATTTGGGATTCTTTCATGCTTATATGGGTTGGCTTCCGCTAATTTGGAAAACTTACATTGGTGTCGGCAAACAAACGCCGATCCCGATGTACTGATTAATCATTACTTCTTTTAACGTCAAAACCTTACGGTTTATGTGATTCAGGTCCTTTTTGTTGTAAAGGGCCCTTTTTTTGTTGTGTACTACCATTTTAGCGGTACCAATCAACTTTTCATAGGGCAAGCCCAAAATAATACTGGTGGGAATAATTTATCTGGAAATGTATACCCATCCAGTTTTCACAGGGGTTCCGTCCCCGAGATCTAGTACATAGTAATAGGTTCCTACCGGTAGTTTTTCGGTTACATTTATGGTAACGCGACCTTCAGAGGTACCGTCCCAACTGTTATCATAATTTCTACGTTCGTATACTTTTGTACCCCAACGGTTGAATACCTGTAACAGGTTGTTGGGATAATCCTCGATACACTCTATAAAGAACACATCGTTGCTGCCATCGTTGTTGGGGGAGAATTCGTTGAAAACCGTTAAACAGTCCTGTTCCGTACCTACGTTTCCACCATCGTTCACTAGTATGGTTACCGATGAACTATCGTTAGTAGTGTCAATATCCAACTGCTCTACAAATGCGAGACTGGCCTGGTTGGTGTAATCGTCACCCGCTACAACGGTGACCGTTAGTTCCAGTTCGGCGGTTTCGCCAACGGCCAATGCGGCAATGTCCCATTGTCCGGTACTCTCATCGTAGGTTCCCACCGAGGTGTTTCCGAGTATGAGCTGGAACCCGTTGGGCAATATTTCGTCGATACCGATATTGGTGGCCTCGTCCGGGCCCAAATTTTCTGCGGTAATGGTAAATACGACAGTCTGGTTTATGGCCGCTTCCAGCACATCGGCGGTCTTTACTATTCGAATATCCGTTTCTTCCGACAGTACCTGCATCTCCAATAGGGACTCGTCGTCCTCAATGGTTCTGTTAGGGTCGTAGTTGTCGACCGTGGAATCGGGATCACTTGCTTCGGATGTCGTTACTTCCGAGATGAACGTGTACTCCCCTGCCGTATTGGTAGGAGTATTGGCCGTTGCGGTAAAGGTGAACGTAACGGTGTTACCGCTTACTATTTCGGGTAACGACCATGTTATGGTATTGCCGTTCTGTACGCCACCATTCTGTATGGAAACGACTGTAAATCCGCTAGGCACCACACTTTCCAAGGATACGTTCGGCGCATCAAAAGGGCCGATATTGTCCAAGGTGAGTGTAAAGGTTATCATATCGCCGACATCGGCGGGCTGCAGGTCCGAGGTCAGGTTCAGCTCCAGGTCCGAAATGCGGTCTTGAAGGGGTATAACAATATCCAATGGCTCGCAATGGCAGTTGGATGCCGAGGGCGTAAATGCGATTGTTATATTACCCGTTGCGTTGCAGGCGTCCGGATTGTCAAAACTAAAGACTTCCGTAACATTCGAATTCCCCGCAATACCCTGTAGCAAGGCCCCGGAATGTATCGCGGGTCCCGATATATTCCCTAGTGCGTCCGAACAATAAACGGTGTATTCCGCTCCTGCCGGTAAGGTTATCGGGCTGGTATTTTCTATTCCAAAACGGACATCAAAGGTGCTATCGCCGTTAGCACGTGTTCCTACTATAGCTTCGGGAGTTCCGAAAGCAGTAATGATCGATTTTTCCAAGGTTACATCGGTAGAAGAAGAGCCCACCAAGGTTTCACTACTGCTACAGGATACCCCTCCGCAAGATAAGGCGTTACTGACCTCAAAATTGGCTATGGTAATCGGAACATCGACGGCACATACATTGGGTTCATCTTTTAGGGCCACGTCGAATTCGTATAAAATAAAATCCCCGTTGTCCGCGCCTACCGGCATGTTTACGGTAATTTCCTCATGGTCGTCCACCACGGTGATCACCGGATTGGTGACGGAAATGAATGCAGAGGTATTCAAGGAACCCGGAATGAAACGTAGTCCGTCCGGTAGAACAATACGTGCAATATCGTCATTGGAAGTGGGCCCGTTGTCCACGATGACCGTTTGAACGGAAACGGTAAAGGGATCGCACCCTTGGAAAACCCCTCCGTTGGGAGTAGTGATGGTCGTTGCGGTACTGTAGCTCGATTCTGCGCCGTTCAATACCAAAGGATTGGTGGACAAGCGGGTACCGTTTCCTTCTGCGGGCACCCCGCAGGTGTTGTTCCCGAAGGCAGCATAGGTAATGGCCGTATTGGAGGTAAAGTCGCAACGGAGGTTCAGGTTCAGGTTGATAATGGCGATCTGCTCGTCCAAGCTGGCGGCGTTGGAGGCCCCCTTAATGCCCTGTTCCGCGGCGATCGTGGTATGATCTAGGATGTTTACGGTAACCTGGTTCCCCGCCAGGGTAGAAGAAACGCTTTGCTCGTCCCCAGATCCCCTTGGGTATTCCACTTGGATATCGTTGATCAATACGCCCGAAACATCCCCGGGAATATCAAAGGTGATGTAGGGATCGATCAGGTCCCCTGCATCTGCGTTTCGCATTTCCAGTCCGATATCGAAGTCGGTACAGACGTCCACGCTCGTGGTAGGTTGCTCCGTTATCAGCAACTGTAAGGTCGCACTTTGTGGTTCCAAGCGAAGCGTAAGTTGTGGGATGTAGGTAGCTGTGGCGTATGCCGCGGCATCCACTGGGTAAGCGGCACAATCCCAAGAATTGGAGACGGGAATATCAAAACTGGAACATTCTGAAAAGGTACCAGTGAACCGTATGGTCTTACATTGGGTAGGTCCATTGCTATATTCTCCTATCTCGATCCAAGTATTCGATGCGTCCTGGGTAAATGGTATAGGTGTTTCTACACCGCCAGAGAAAAGTACCGCTTCCGAAACGGTGAAATTGGTCGCAGTGCCCAGTTGTAACCAATTGTTGGGTATTGTGGAGGTCGTGGTACCGCACACTTCCATTTCATAGGTGATGTTGGATTGGTTTCCGCTGATTACGGGGTTGGGCGAGGTAACGGAAAAGATAGGTTTCTCGTGGGAGAAGTTTTTGGTCTGCGTCCGGACCCTAGTCAAGGGATAATCGGAATACGCATATTCCTGATACGTTATCTCATAGGAGTTAGTGCCCGAATCGGGGGTGTCGATATTTCCCAGCACCGGCACCCGGAGAAAGAACATGACATTCCCTTGGATACGGCGATGTCTAAAATCAGTGTTAGGGGTTACCGTAACCTGATTTCCCGTTTGCGAGTAACTGAGCCTACCGTTAGGTACAGAGGGTGTGCCCGGAAAGCCGATGAACGTAATATTATCATTGGCTAGTGTTGTATTTTGCGGTAGGGTGGTCGTAGCCGACACAAAAACCACGGAAGGTCGAAACTCATTGGGAAAGTGATCGATGGAAGAGTTCGTATGCGCTCCTAGCCGGCTTTGATCGTTAAATGGGGTACAACCACTGCCATTACTGCCTCCAGTTTGTACAAAGGCGGAAACCTTTAGGTAGCTTGCTTCGTCCCCCAAGCTTAAACAGGCCACCTTAGCGCCACCACCATCGAAATAAAAGTACTCCCCCCTGAAATTATCTAGCGTATGTACGGTACGATCGTTAAAACTGTCGGCCCATAAAAACTTAAGCCGCAGTTCCAATTGATCTCCGGGATCAAAGCTTGATGCAAACGCTGACAGATCGAAACGTATTCTATAGTTATTACTGCCCTCCGTTATAACCGTGGGCATGGTAGTAATGTCGAATGCGCTACCGTTGATCAGTAATTCCGACTTGTTCGGGGCCAAGGGATCCGTGGTGGGCAAAAATTCAAAAAGGTCCGAACCTCCGGCTGCTGGTCCCGGCGTCCTATAGGTAATATCAAAACTGAGATTGTCTACAGAAATGTTATTTACTTCACCTAAGGCGGTAATCAGCATTTCGTCCCTTGCCGCATAAAAATTGGTAGCGTGTATTGCAGGGTCCAACACCGTTTTCGTCGTCATGGTGTCGTCCGTCCATCCGGCAGTAATCCGTTCGGCGTCGAAAGCGTTTATGGACGGTCCGTCGCAATTACCAGGACAAATGGCGGTTGCCGATATGGTTCCACAATAGAGAACCATGGAAAGACAGGGGCCACTGTATCTTACGGTATACTGAAAGTCCACGGGGCCTGTAGCACTGGAACCGCAGGAATATTCCAAGGGAAATAATATATTTTCCCTCAGGGTTTCCGTATCGGGCATGTCGGTAGTTAAAAACCGAACGGTATTGGGGCCTGCCATAGAAAATTCCGGTCCTGCACCCGCCGCCAAGGTAACGCCGTTCGGAACGGTCATTTCTACTTCAAGGGATGTGTCCGGGTCGGGCGTAAAGAATGAGCGAAGGTTGCAAAAAGGCGCATCTCTTCCGGAAACGCCCAAATTGGTCAGTAAATTAACATTGAACGACTGCCCGTCGAAAATATCGGACGGATTGGTAACCGTTAATGGAGAAATACGAAAACGCCCATCATTGAAATAGGCACGATCGGCACCAAATTCATCACCACATTGGTTTCGACTAATTCCTTGAGAGCGCACGGACCAATCCCTAACAACATCGGTACTTACTATCGGACAGTTGGGGGTATTGGGGTCAAAATCAAAGTCAAAACTATAATTCACGATCGCACCGGGTGCCAAATCGTCAAAAAAGCCATCCCCATCCAAATCCTCGAACCCTCCGGGACCATCGGGGTCTACCCCGGGCATCCCATGATCGCTATCGTTAACAACGGCATAGGAACCGAGCCCCCTGTTTGCATTTTGGGTGTGCGGAAGTCGAACAATGGGCATCGGATTTCCCGTATCCGTGAAAATGAAGTTGGACAATAACTTGTGCGGTTGAGGCCCGTCATTACCCCATAGGCCATTTTCGGTACTACTCAGCGATATGGTATTATAAGTTCCAAAACCAGTGTTCAACACAACGTCGAACGCCGGTACGGTTCCCTCATTTACCATTTGGGCAAGATAGGTGGCCCCATTAACAAGATCTATACGGCCGAACGTGGTCAGTTCCCTGATATTGAGATCCGGGCCTTCCTGGGACACATTGACCAAGGCCGAGACCGGACTGGTTACCTGACAGATTTCCGAGGTACTACACCCCCATTCGGATTGGTGCGTAATGGAGAGACTGCCACAACCTGCGACCACAAAGCGTTCTTCCAACGCCACCACTTCCGTTTCTTCGAAACTGGAATCCCCGTCGCCCACATTTCCTAAAAAGGGAGCTGCACTGAAATCGATACTATAATAGAAGACGTTTCCCGAAACCGAGTTCGGAGTCAATGTTGTGCCATTGAACCGCAACTCATAGGAAGCGTTTAAATCGGGGTCGACGGTGACCGTATGGTAGAACAGCTGTGTGTTTCCGTTACCGGAATTGGTAATCTCTATTGGTTTTGTTATTGTTTGACCGTTGGTGGCCGTAGAGTTGCTATAATTTAATATGGACAATAACGGACTTAAAAAGTTATAGGAGTTGATGGTGGGGTCGGTATCCGAATCGGTCTGCGCGCCACTGGCGTTGACATAGGAAACGGTGTGTGCATCTTTAAAAAGGCCGCCGTTGTATGAAAACTGAACGGCGTCACAATCCGCGGTCTTTAGAAATCGAAATTGTACCCGGTCCGAGGTTTGCCAATTGGCGTTCCCCGGGCGCTCCAAGGTAAAAATGGGCGCGTTGGGGTCGGTGTCGTCCACGGTCAGCGTGAAATCGCCGGAACCCTCTTGATTTCGAATTTCTTCTGTTCCGGGAATATAGGAAACCCCATCGGGAAGCGTAAAAGAAATTTCAAAACTGTTGTTTTGGTCCGTTTTTGATAGAATGTTCAAGAAGGTAAAGGCATTGTTGGCGCCTCCGCAGGGCCCTAGATCGTTCGAGCTTACGCCTACCCGAAAATCGGGATTGTTGATTTGGCCCGAAACGGTATATCCGAATAGGATACAGCAACACAAGATGGTAAATTTTGATATTGCCGACGCTGTAGCGGCCCTTTTAAGAGAAGTAATTGCCCCCATTTGTTTTTGGTATGTAGGTAAAATTTGGGTTTCCGGAACCGGTATGCTCGATACCAAGTTCACGACACTAAAATAAGCGCAAGGGTTTTCTGGGGGAAATCTTTGTTGTGTATCCGCTTTTTTTAATGGTAAATGCCTTATAACTTGTTATTTCCTACTTTTTTTCACTGTTGTTTGGTCGTTTTTTGTTTGGTCGTTTTTGGGGTTATCGGGAAATGTACAGCCAACCTGTCCGTGGGGTTGCTTCTCCGTTCCCAAGGTCGAGCAGGTAGTAATAGGTGCCTACCGGCAAACGTTCTTCGGTGGCAATGGTCGCCCTGCCCATGGAGCTTCCGTCCCACGTATTGTTATAGCCCTGCGCTTCGAAAACCAGCGTTCCCCAACGGTTATACACCTGTAAGGTGTTGTTGGGATACTGTTCTATACACTCGATAAAGAAGAAATCATTGGCACCGTCGTTATTTGGTGAAAATTCGTTGAACACTGTCAAACACTCACTTTGGGTGACCGTAGGTGTCGCTTCTCCCCGGTCGTTTTCGGTATTCGGATCGATCTGATCTACATAAATGAGTTCGGCAATATTGGTATAGTCGTCTATATCGGTCACTGTTACCGTCATTTCCAAAATAGCGGTATCCGATGGCGCAATGCTGGGTATTTCCCAAGTTTGGGACACTTCTTCATACACCCCGTTAGCGGTATTGGTGGAAACCAGTACATACCCTTGTGGCAGTTGGTCCTCGATCCCTATGTTCGTAGCTTCATACGTACTATTGTTGGTCACCGTAATGATAAACGTAATGGTGTCCTCGAAAAAGGTTTCTGCGCTGTCGACGGTTTTTACTACTTCCAAATCCACTGTAGGGGAAGGAATGGAAAAACGTGCCTCGTCGTCCTCACTTTGGTCGCCATCATCATTGTCCGGGGCCGAATCGGGATCAAATTGGTCCGTTGTGGTCACCTGGGCCGTGTTAGTGTATTCATTGATGGTGTTGGACGGTACGTTTACGGTCACCTCATACGACACGGTTTGCGTTCCTACGGGTACGGAGGGAAGCACCCAAGTAATGGTATCCGCTGCATTGGTACCCCCGTTGTTTATGGTTCCCAAGGTGAAGCCGGAAGGAAGGTTGTCTACAAGGGTTACGTTGGTGGCAACGCCCGGTCCATCATTGGTCAATGTCAGCTCAAAAGTTACGGTATCTCCGGCATTCGGATTTTGTATGGAAGCGGCGCTTAGGGCCTTTGTCAGACTTAAGTCGGCAGGGATAAGTAGTATGGAGGCATTGTCCTCATCATCTTCGCTCTGATCACCGTCATCGTTATTTGGGGCGGAGTCTGGATCAAATTGATCGACCTGGGTCACTTGAACAATGTTCATATACTCCGCGTTCCGCCCCGTAGGGATGTTTACTGAAACCTCAAAAGTAAGGACCACCGGCGTACCACTGGGTACATTTAGCCCGTTCCATGTAATAATGGTACCTGTCTGTGTGCCGCCATTATTAATGTTGGTAACGGTGAATCCTTCGGGGACGGTATTTTCTATGGATACGTTGGTCGCCTCATCACTTCCGTTGTTCACCACTTCCACGGTAACCATGAGCACATCGCCCGGATTGGCATCCGATGCCGATATGGTGTTGATAAGCTCTAGATCCGTCTGTTGCGGTGTAATGGTGGTACTGCTTTCATCGTCTTCACTTTGATCCCCGTCGTCATTATTTGGGGTCGAGTCCGAATCAAATTGATTGGAAGCGGTCACTTGCGCCGTATTGGTATATTCTCCGGGGATGTTTGCCGGTTGTTCTATAGTCGCTTCGTAAGATACGGTTTGGCTTCCTACTGGTACCGAGGCAATTGTCCAGCTGATGTTGTTCGCGGTACTTGTGCCGCCATTGTTTATGGTGCCCAAGGTGAAACCGGATGGCAAGCGGTCTTCGACGGTAACGTTGGTAGCATCGTTCGGCCCATCATTGGTCAAAGTAAGTTCAAAGGTAATGGTATCTCCAACATTCGGGTTAGGTACCGTAGTTGTTTTAACCAGGCTTAAATCCGATACCATGATTGAAACGGAGGCATTGTCCTCATCATCCTCACTTTGATTCCCATCGTCGTTGTTGGGAGCGGAATCCGGATCGATCTGATCGGCCTGAATTACTTGTACCGTGTTGGTATATTCTCCAGAAGTTCCGGTCGGGGCATTGATTTCCGCCTCGTAGGTAAGATCGATGTCCCCGGCCGTTACCGTGGCCAGGTTCCAGGTAACGACGCCTCCTGCGAAATTACCGCCATTTGAAATACTGGTCGGGTTTACGGTATACCCCACGGGAACATTGTCGGCTATGACCACATTGGTGGCGGTATCGGGCCCATTGTTGGTAAGGGTAACGGTAAAGATTACCGTATCGGAAACATTGGGGTTGGGTTCGTTTACTGTTTTTTCCAATTGAAGATCTGACAATTGGCAGGTTAGCGAAGCCGAATCATCGATAACATCTGGATGGTAAGCGCCATAGGCCGCTGCGGTTACCCTCCCCGAACCATCGGTAGCCGCAGGCGATCCGGAGCCGTATTGGCCGTTGTCCGGACCGTCGGCATTCGGATCTTGATAAGCCTCGTTGGCGTCGCTACAACCGTCGCCATCGCTATCCAGTATTCTAAGGTCGGGATTTCCATCGGTATCGCTGTCCTGTAAGGTGTAATTGATATTACCACTTTCTAAAGGGTTTTCAACAGCGTCCGGTAAGCCGTTTGCTCCGGCACTTCCGTTTACCGTGCCGTTGGTATGGGGTTGTGTGTGCCCCGCTTCTACGGCATCAAAAATACCATCGTTATCGCTATCCACATCCAAACGGTCCACTACGGTATCGTTATCGGTATCGCGATCACAATTTGCCGAAAATACGTTAAATGGAATCAATTGCTTGGCAAGGGAAGGTCCTTCGTACCGGACTTCCAACCGTTCTCCTCCGAAACGTTCAAAGAACGGAATTTCAATCTGATAGGTGCCCGGGGCCAAGGTAATTGTGCCCGAACGCTCCCGGAAACCGTGGGCCCCATCGTTATTCACGATTTCGGCCCCGTCGATGAACAGTTTTGAACCATCGTCGGACTGGGTATAAAAAGTATAGCTTCCGCCGGTAGTTATGGCTATAAAACCGGAATAGCGAATGGCAAAGGTTTCCCTGTCCCCATTGTCCAGTAAATTTTGTAGGTTATCAACATCGATTTCGTTTACCGACCCTTCGAACGTGGCATTATTAGTAGGAATGTTATCGGTTGTTCTTCCGGGCACATCGATTTCGAAAAACTGATAGTTCAAAATTCCGCTACACAAATCACTTTCCTCTAAATCTGGTACTCCGTCGTTATCATCGTCAAGATCTTCAAAATTAAGCACGCCATCGTTATCGGTGTCGTGGTCCACATATATTTTCGCCAGTCCGTTGCTACAGTTCGATGGATTGGCCGTTTCGCAAATGCGATACCCAATAACATAATATCCGGGCTCGGTATTGGATGCCAGATTCACCGTACCATCGGGGTTCATGGAAATACTTCCGGTAGGATCCGGTGCTATTTCCGTTAGCGTTACCGTGGAAAGGGTTACGGGCGTCTGGTTTAGGCGATCGTTGGTGAGTACATTGTATATCGCAGTACTTCCCGGTATTCCGTTTATAGGGGTTAGGTTCGAATCTTCGGCAGCTTGTATCGGAGCAATATCCACTGTTGCGTATGCGATTGCGCGATCACAGGTTCCTGGAGCGCTTAAATCGCAAATTTCATATTCGAAGGAGTACGTCCCGACCGACGTGTTGGGTATAATACGGGTAGTGCCGTTGGAATTTAATCGAAATCGATTTCCGGCCGAGGTCGTGGTCCGTCGTAGCGAAACATTTGATAATGTGGCCGTGTTTCCGTTTACCAGATCATTGTCAAGTACATTGTAAATATTGTTCTGCCCAGTGGTTCCGCTAATGCTACCGGTGTAATTATCATCTACCGCTGTAATACAGTCGGGAGCCGTTACATTGGTTTGGGCAGTACAGGTGGTGGCTTCGCTCACCGTTACCGTAATATCGGTTCCATTGGGTACTCCGGAAACGGTCCAGCTATTCCCTCCGTTATCGACCGTGGTTCCTGCAGTACTGGTAACGGTTCCTCCACTTACGGTCAGGTCGACCGTATAGGTAGCAGCGGGAGCACAACTTGGCGTGCCGACGATGGTGATGGTAGGAGGCGCATTTACGGTGACTATAATTTCAGAACGGCCACTCTCGCAGCCATTGGTCGTTTGGCTTACGAAATAAGCGCTGTTCCCGACAGTTGCGGTACTTGGCGTTGGAGCGGTAGTATTGCCCGTTCCTCCCGTTGCGGCCGTGTACCATAACAAATTGGTGCCGGATGCGGTAAGCGCAGATGCCGTATCGCCTTGGCAGTAGGTTACTGGGGAACTAACGGTAGGAGCCGATGGAATCGCATTTATTTCTACCGTTATTTCCGCCCGTGTACTTTCGCAGCCATTGGCATTCGTTTGGGAAACATAATAAGAGGTGTTTCCTGTAGTTGCCGTGCTTGGTGTAGGAGCGGAAGTGTTTCCCGTGCCTCCTGTCGGAGCGGTATACCATAGCAAATTGGATCCCGTGGCGGTCAAGGGGCTTGCCGTATCCCCTTCACAGTAGGATACCGGTGTGCCGATTCCCGGTGGAGACGGGCTGTTGTTGATCGTAACGACGATTTCGGAACGGGCGCTTTCACATCCGCTCGCACTGCTCTGGCTTACGTAGTAGGAAGTACTTCCCGCCGTTGTGGTACTCGGTGTAGGAGCGGTAGCATTTCCGGTTCCTCCCGTGGCATTGGCATACCATAATAGGTTGGAGCCTACCGCAGTCAAAGCGGAGGCGGTATCTCCGGAACAGTAAACTACCGGAGTGTTTACCGTTGCTGCGTTGGGTACGGTATTTCTTGTAATGATTACTTCGTTTCTGGTAGCACTGGTACAACCGGTCACCGTATTTCTGGTTTCTGCGAAAAAGCTGTTGGCGCCGTCGGTTAGGCTACCTGCTGCTGGCTGGTAGGTTAAAGAGCCCGTTATTAGGGCGGTACCACCGGAAGCGGAAGCAAACCAATCCACAGTTTCGTCCGGTCCGACGCCTACGGACACTGTAGGAACCGTATCCCCTGCGCAAAAGGCCAGATTACCGCTATCGTCCGTAGGTGCGTTTACAGTAGGGCAACTACAGTTGGGAGCGGTAACGTTAAGGGTATTGGTACAGGAATTACCGGTATCGGTTACCGTTATGGTAATATCGGTTCCCGAAGTAACGCCGGAAACGGTCCAGTTGTTTCCGCCATTGTCGGTAACGGCCCCTTGGGTACTGGTTACCGTTCCCGTACTTACGTTTACGGAAACGGAATAGGTGGCTAGATCGACCGAACAGCTTGGTGCGGTGGCTATGGCTATCGTCGGTGTTTCCCGTACGACGACCACAATTTCGGAACGCGGGCCTTCACAGTCATTGATCGTTTGGCTGACCCAGTAGGATGTGGATCCAGAGGCGGCGGTGCTCGGGGTAGGTGCGGTATTGGTACCACTGCCTCCGATTGCCGAGGTATACCATAAGAGATTTGACCCCGATGCGGTCAATGCACTCGCCGCATCTCCTTGGCAATAGCTTACCGGAGTGGTTACGCCAGGGGCGGCCGTATTGTTTTGAACGGTAACATCAAAACTATAGGTTCCGGTGTTTCCGTTGGAATCGGTGGTTTCAAAAGTATTGGTGGTGGTGCCCAAAGGAAACGTTCCTCCGGAGGCAATACCGGCAGTTTGGGTTATGGATAATACCATTGGAGCACAGCTGTTCGCAGGATCCGAAAGTTGCACGCCAGGAATACTTAGATTATCCATGCGTACACGTTTTGAGGTATTTACTTTGGTGTCACTATCAAATTCGAACCGAATACGGTAATTCCCTGTTTGTGTAACGGGTATTCTTGCAGCGTTGGTTGCTAAATCAGTATAATTGAAGGTATAGATGGGGGTAGTAATCGCTGCTTCATCTTCCAATAAGACCGTTATCGTGTTTACACCGCTAGGATGTGCCTGTAAAGCATGTATAAAGCTAATTTCCCCTGTTCCGTTCAGATAAACTAAGGGACTGACAAGCCCCCGGGTAAAACTTGGTTCTATTTCCGAAGTATAAAAACTAGTGTTTCCGGCCAAAGGCGCACTTGTCGTTACGGTACTTCCAAAGAAGATATAACACTGCGCGATCAAGTCGTTTCGACTGGCAACTTCGAAATCGGTAACAACAGGAAAAGTACCAGTATTGGCTACACAGTTATCCGTAACGGTTGGTGTCGCATAATTTACAATGGCGGAACAACCTGCGCTGCTTGCTGCAACGGTTATATCCGTTGGGCCGCTGATAACCGGGTCAATAGTGTCGGTTACAACGACATCGAAACTGCAAGAAACCGAATTGCCGCCGAGATCCGTGGCGGTGTAAATTACGGAAGTGGTTCCGGGTAAAAACTCATCTCCTGGAGCGTAACCATTGGACGTAATGGTTGCCGTTCCACAATCATCGGTAGCGGTAGGTGGTGTCCAAGTTACTACCGCTCCACAACTACCTGCTGTAGTATTGGCGGTAAGAGGCCCCACAGGGCACCCTGTTATCACGGGATCCGTAGTGTCGGAAACGGTCAATATGGCCTCATTGGAGGTGGCGGGGCTACAGCTTGCCGCAGGACTGTTGGCGATGGCACGAAAACGATCGCCGTTCATGGCGATGGTCGTACCGCTGATCACTAGATCTGCACTTTGTGTACCACTATAGGGAGCCGCTTCGCTGAGGTCGTTCCAACTGCCCGATGTAAAGCGCTGCCATTGAAAGCTGCCGGAATTATTGGCACCGGCAGAGAAGGTAACGTTCGTTCCCGGACAGACCGATTGATTTGAAGGACTAGATGTTATGGTCGGTGGCGTGTTTACGTTTACGATGAGCTGCGCACGATTACTTTCACAGGTTATGCTACCGGATGAAGCGGATTGCGATACCCAAAAATTTTGTGTGCCCTGGGCCGAGGTATCCGGTCGGGTGTTGCCTGCGATAATATTGCCCCCGGTAGCGGCATCGTACCAGGTCAAATTTGTTCCGGTGGCATTGGAATCCAATGTGCCGGCGGTATCCCCGATACAATATTCGACCGGACTGGTAACGCTTGGTGCGGATGGTCGGTTAAAGACCACTACTTCAATTACTGCCCTTGGACCTTCGCAACCACTAGGGTCATGCACCTGGCTCACATAGTAATCGGTGGTAGCGGCCACGGATGTGTCCGGGGTGGGTGCGCTTCCAAGAGCGGGTCCCCCGGTTGCGTTTGAATACCATCGCAGGCTGTGGTCGGTAAGCGCGGTAGCCGAAAGGGGAACAGCGGTATCCCCAACACAATACTCGATCGGTGTGGTTACTGTCGGTTCCGGGGGCAGCGGTATCTGCTGCAAGGTAATTTCCAAACGGTCTACACTGGTACAGCCCGAAGATGAGTTTTCGGTCTCTACAAAATAGGTTCTTAAAAGATCCGTGGTGGTGGGCGGCTGATAGGTAGTACTTCCAGCTTGTATCTGTGTGCCCGCCGAGTCGTACCAGTTTGCGGTTTCGCCCGAACCGACCGAAACGGAAAGTTCGGGTGGTGTGGTGCCGAAGCAATGCGAGTAAGTGGTTTGACCTGTCGGTGGATTTATGTTGTTTTCTACCGTAATCGTAAAAGAGCGTTCGATTTCGTTTCCAGCGGAATCTTCCACCTCATAGGTAATGGTAGTGACACCAACGGCAAACTCATCGCCGCTCTGTAGTCCTGTTCCATCTTCCCTTTGTACAAGGAAACGATCTAGATCGCAACTAGGGTCGTTAATGTTGGTGACTATGGTTCCTGGCAACAAGAGGTCATCCAAGTAGCCAGTTTGTCCGGAGGTCAAAAATAGGTCCGAGTAGTACCGAATCCTTACTTTTCTATTACCCGAGAACGTAATAGGAAGATTTTCTTGTTGGATTGTGGTGGTGGTATACACTTCGGAAAAGAAATTTGGGATGACCACAACATCGTTCTGGTCAAGAATATCTACAATTAGGGTAGCATTATCGCCAATTGCCGAAATGCCATGTGAAAACGAGATTTCCCCATCGCCGGTAAATAAGAGTACCGGACTGGTAAACTCGCTGGAAAAGAAAGGAATACTCGATAAAACGGGCGCCTGCAAGTAATTGGACCCGTTGATGGGACTGCCAGGTTCTATGGTCGTTTGATAAAAATCGTAGCATTGGTTCGTCGGTGATTCAAAATCTTGTAATACCGGAGCTACTCCCTGACCGGCAGGGCAGTTATCGGTAGCTTGGGGATATGCCCAACTATGGACCGCCGTACAAGTAGCGGGGTCCGCGTTTAAAACAACATCACTTGGAAACTGCGTAAAAACAGGGTTGTCATTGTCGGAAACGATAACATTGAAACCGCAGGTCGTAATTTCCCCAATAGCATTTTCCGCACGATAGATTACCGCCGTGGTTCCTGGTAAAAAAAGATCTCCGGGGTCATAGTTACTGGTAACCGAGGTCGCTCCCGAAGCGGAGGGGGGAGTCCAATTGACCGTAGCCTCGCACGTTCCCGGGGTATAAGTGACCACGACATCGGTCGGGGGGCAACCTGTAAAAGATGGAGGAGGTGCACTATTCGTTTCAACTATGCCGAAGGCGTGGTATGCAGCGTTTTCGGGAACGCTAAAACTGGCGAACAATCCGAAAACAAACAATAGAAAAACTAAGGTTCTTATTTGGGGCATTTGTTACGATTTGGTAGGTTCAATACACTGCCGCTGATATCATTTTAAACTTGGGAGAACCTATTCAGACTAAAGCTTTAACGCAGGTTTTACCCTGGCAATGCCTTATATCGATGTTTTGTTGTAAAAAGCGGGTAAGTTGTAGTGAACGGGTAGATTTTTGAGGTATCCTACAAATAAACCTGGGTTTATCGAAAAATGTAGGCGCCTGTAAGAGCGGTATAATAGGGGTTTAAGTGGATTCTTACGAAGACTTCTACTTAAACGATTAAAATGAACTTTTTAGTAAATATACCTTTTGGTATGAGTTAGGCCAATAAAAAAGCCCCCGAAAATTTCAAGGGCTTTTTTATTGGAGAAATGGAGTCGACTACTCCTTTTTTTCTTCCAATTTATCGTCTTCTTTAGAAGCGTCTTTAAATTCTTTGATGCCACTACCTAGACCTCGCATTAGTTCCGGGATTTTCTTTCCTCCGAACAAAAGCAGTACTACGACCACTACTAAAATAATTTGTGGGGCTCCGATGGCCAAAAAGATATATGAAGTTATCATTAGATTTTCTGTTTGATTGGTAAAGATACTAAAAAGTTTTTTGCCTATATGTACCCCTAACGGAGCTCTTGCGTTTTAATTGCCCGGTTACAAGGCTATCTGCCCCGGTATAACACCCATCTAACCAATTGTTAATAGGTATTAAAAACGATAAGGGGACCTTAAAAATTGAATGTGAAGCTTATATTTGTGCTACTATGGCAAGAAAAAGAAAAAAAAGAGGGGAGATCAAAAGGAAACTCTTGCACAAATACCGTTTGGTTATCCTGAACGAAAGTACCTTTGAAGAGAAAATCTCCTTTAAACTTAGTCGGCTAAACGTTTTTGTCACCGGCTCGCTTTTTATTATCGGACTTATCGGTCTTACGACCTTGTTGATCGCCTTTACGCCGCTCAGGGAATACATACCCGGCTATTCTTCCACCAAGTTGAAAAAACAGGCCACCGAACTCACCTATAAAACGGATTCACTGGTACGCACCCTTTATTATGCCAATCGGTATTTAGACAATGTTCGAATGGTGCTCCGCGGGGATATCGAAAATAGCGAGGTCAATCGAGACTCCCTGTTCGAACGTTTCAAATTAGATCCCGCGTCCGTAAATTTGACCCCTATCAAGGAAGATTCCCTTTTGCGTGCCGAAGTTGCCCTTGAGGACAAGTACAATTTGTTCGAGCGAAATGTACGCAATACCAACGTGGTTTTTTTCCCTCCATTGAGCGGCACCATATCCCAATCGTACGATACGCAGAAAAAACACTATGCCGTTGATGTTGTAGCGCCTTTGGAAAGTCCCATAAAATCGGTTGCCGATGGTACGGTTATTTTTGCGGAGTGGACGGCCGATACAGGGCACGTTATTATTATCGAGCATCGCGACGGACTTTTGAGCGTTTACAAGCATAACGCTTCGTTGACCAAGGGGCAGGGCGATATCGTAAGTTCTGGGGAAGTCATTGCATCGGTAGGAAATACCGGTGAGTATACTACCGGTCCGCACCTGCACTTTGAATTATGGAACAATGGCGTTCCCCTGAACCCCACCGATTATATCGATTTTAAATAGCGCCTATGTCCCTCAAATCGATTGCAGCAAAATTGTTTGCCAAGCACATTGCCAAAAAGACCTTGAAATGGACGAATAATCCCGTTGCCACCCAGGAAAAGGTTTTTCAAGATTTGATTGCAACGGCACGGCACACGGTATTCGGTAAGGACCATGGTTTTGATACCATAACGAACCATGCCGACTTTGTGCAAAAAGTACCGATCCGGGATTATGAACAGTTGAAACCTTATGTAGAACAGGTATTGGAGGGTCGACCGGATGTTTTATGGCCCGGACTGCCCGTTTATTTTGCGAAGACATCCGGAACTACTTCGGGCGCCAAATACATTCCCATTACCAAAACGTCCATTAAGCAACAAGTAAACGCCTCCCGAAATGCCATTCTCAGTTATATTCACGAAACCGGGAATACCGACTTTGTTAACGGTAAAATGATTTTTTTACAGGGAAGTCCGGAGTTGACCGAAAAAAATGGCATCAAATTGGGAAGGTTATCGGGAATATCGGCCCATTATGTGCCCAAATATTTGCAGACCAACCGACTTCCCAGCTGGGAAACCAATTGTATCGAAGATTGGGAAACCAAAGTGGATGCCATTGTATCGGAAACCGAAAATGAAAACATGACCGTTATTGCGGGTATTCCTTCATGGGTACAGATGTACTTTGAGCGGCTACGGGCGAAAACGGGAAAACCGGTAGGGGAACTTTTTAAGGGGTTCGAACTCTTTATTTATGGAGGGGTTAATTACGAACCCTATCGCGCGACTTTTGAAAAGCTGATCGGCCGAAGGGTGCCCAGTATCGAACTGTTTCCCGCCAGTGAAGGCTTTTTTGCGTATCAAGATTCCCAAACGGAAAAAGGCATGTTGCTTTTACTTGACGCCGGTATTTTTTATGAATTTGTGGCAGCGGATACCTTTTTTGATGAATCGCCCGTGCGGCTGGGAATTAAGGACGTGCAGCTGCACGTTAATTACGTAATGATCATTAGTACCGATGCCGGTCTTTGGGGCTATAATCTAGGGGATACCATTCAGTTTGTTTCCTTAAACCCCTATAGAATAGTCGTTTCCGGAAGAATCAAGCATTTTATTTCGGCCTTTGGAGAACATGTTATCGCTAAAGAGGTGGAGGAAGCAATGCAGCTGGCAATAGCGCAGACCGATGCCGAGGTAAACGAATTTACCGTAGCGCCACAAATTACCCCACAAGGCGATGAACTTCCCTACCACGAGTGGCTCGTAGAGTTCCAAAAAGTGCCGTCGGATCCCGATACGTTCGTTTCAATATTGGATAATGCCCTGCAAAAACAGAACAGTTATTATTACGATTTGATAACGGGCGGTATTTTACAGACCTTGAAGATAAGCGCGATTCGTCCGGGGGGCTTTTTGGAGTATATGAAATCCATTGGGAAGCTTGGTGGCCAGAACAAGGTACAACGGCTATCCAACGACCGCAAATTGGCCGATGGACTACGCTCATTTAAGCGGTAAGGGCAAACAACGTGAAAGCTGTCCAAGGAACAACTTCGCTTTTGTGCCTTTAAACGGTATGCTATATGGTGCCGGTTTTTGAAGCCCTTCGGGAGATAGCGGCACTAAAAATGGGTGTTTGCGTTTTAATTATTAGTTGTAATTTCGTTGTAAATTCAACTATGGCCAACACGATTAAAACGACACGCGCACAGGAATCCACCAATGCCATTGAGCGCTTGTACATTACCATGCGCCACCTGTTCAATAGGGGTTTTTACAAACCGAACGGGGTTTCGGGGGAATCCTTAAAAAATGCGCTTTTGCAATTGCGCCCCGAAATATACGGTAGCGTGGCCGAGGAAAAATCGGAATTGAACGGGCTTATCTATGTTCTGGAACGTTTACCGGAGGGGATAGAGGAATGCAGGTTCATTAACCTTACTTCCGATGAAGGCTATGGAAAATCACATTTCACCCCCATCATACCACCAAAACGGCGTCGGAACTGCTATCGGATCGATGCCGAACAAATGAATATTGAAATTACACGGGGCAGGTCCGATATTTATGATATTCTTACCCACTTGACCTTTCTTTTCATTGAATCGGAGAAAATTTGCAATCGGGTATTGATCGAAGATTCCGATAAGACCATTAGAGACTGGAAAAAATTGGAATCGGCGGTGAAAAAAAATAAGCTTACCCAAGCCGAAAAGGAAGTGGCAATAATTCATACCGCCACCATACTGGGGCGCTCTTTTGAAGATACCATGGACATTTACACCCGTTTTGCGACTAAAAAACGTCCGGAACGGTTTTTACATATTATTTACTGGTTGGGAAAACTGGCCATCGAGGAGGAGCTTACAGGCGAAAAACGAGCCATAACCTTCACTTCATTGTTACGAGAGCGGCTCGGCCATCATATTCATGGAGAGCGATGGGCGAAAACCATTAAACAAGTACTTGCAAAAAACGGATTGTTACGGCGCCCTATTCATATTATCAGCGCCAACATGCATAGTGTTATGAACTCCCTTTTTGCCCGAAATGCACTTCAAAAAGAATTTCCGAATACGGAATCTTTGGAGATATATGAGGCATTAAGCTCATCTGCGAACACCGATTTCCGAAACAAGGTTATTAAGGAAGCGAGTAAAAACGGAATGCTTTCGGTGGACGATACTTCCGGAACCAATATCGACGTACAAATTTTTGATTTGGCAAAATTGGGTCCGGCAGGCTGTTGTTATGAATTGGACCCTAATATTCCCGATGATGAAAAACCTGTTATCTTTGTTATGGACTATGCATTTGGGGAGCAGGCATATGAGACCATCGACGAGCTGTTAAGGCCTTACGGGAAGAACAAGAACGATATGACGTTTTTGAATATCAAGTCGATTTCGATAATGGGAAAGGCAGGCATCCTCGAGGGTGGAAAAGGAGATTTAATGATTCCTTCCGCACATATTTTTGAAGGGACCGCCGATAACTATCCGTTTCAAAATCAGCTAAGTGCCGAGGATTTTAAAGGGCATGGACTTGAAGTATGTGAGGGAACTATGGTTACCGTTTTGGGAACCTCACTCCAAAACAAGGATATTTTAAAGTTCTTCCATAGGAGTACTTGGAACGTAATAGGTTTGGAAATGGAAGGGGTACACTACCAAAAAGCCATACAATCGGCCTCTAAGATAAGAAAGAGTATTGCGGAAGACGTTCAGGTGCGGTACGCGTATTATGCCTCTGACAACCCTTTGGAAACCGGAAGTACCTTGGCCTCGGGCGGTTTGGGCACTACCGGGGTAAAACCGACCTATTTGATTACCGATAAAATTTTAAAGCAAATTTTCAATACATAGTTTATGGGAAACCAGACACCCCCTACTCCTAATACTACTTCCGATGAGATTGATTTGGGGCAATTAGTTAAATTGGCAAAAAAAGTAATCAATAAGGTTGGAAACTTTTTCTTAAGGGTTTTCATTTATTTGAAGAAAAATGGGATAAAGTTGGGAGGCTTGATCATCATAGGTCTTGCAATCAGTTTTGGACTCAATCAAATTATTTCCAAGAAACTTAAAACCGATGTAATTGTTCGACCCAACTTTGAGAGCAAGAATTACTTATATGAGGTAGTAGCTGAGTTAGAGGCAAATATCAAATCAAAAAATGAAGTCTTTTTCAAGGGGCTAGAAATCGCGATATCCGATTTGGAAGGGTTTAAAATTGAGGTTAATGCCATTGAGGATGAGAAAGCTAAGACCGACGAAGCCATTATTAACGAAATGAAGTATTTAGAAGTACTTGAAAATTTCAAGGATGAAAGCTTCGTTATCGACATTCTACGTTCAGAACTTTCTGAACAAAGCGTAATCAATCACAAAATTACGTTTACGTATAAAAATTCAACTAAAGGCCCGGCCATTGTCAAAAAGTTGATGGCATATATCAACACTAACACCTATTTTGATGGCCTAAGGGAGGTTCATATTGCCAATGCCCATTCCAGAATCGAGAAGAATACAAACCTGATAAAACAAATCGATGTTTTGGTGGACAATTATGCTAAGGCACTGTTATCCGAAAAACAAAAATCGGGTACCGGAGTAGTCTACATGGAAAAGGAAAACACCTTGAATGTACCTTCTCTTTTGTCACAGAAGGACGTGCTACTCAAAGAAATAGAGGACAAAAGAGTGGAATTAACCCAGCAAACAGGGATACTTAGTATTTTGAATTTTGGCAAGACCCAAGAGGTAAGTAAGTCTTTTTTTAATCGAACCTACTTCTTGATACCGGCTATTTTAGTCGTCGGTTTTCTGCTGTTATCCTTCTTCAAGTACCTTGAGCTTAAGGTAAAGGAAATCGAATAGATGGAAACCGGACCCGATATGAGAACACTGTTGGTGACTGGGGGCGCGGGCTTTATAGGCAGTAATTTTATTCCTTTTTATTTAGACAAAAACCCTTCACATCAAATTGTCAATTTAGACAAGTTGACATATGCCGGTAATCTGCTAAATTTAATAGATGTTGTCGATGACAATCACTATCATTTTTTTGAGGGCGATATTTGTGATAAACATACGGTAGATAGCCTTTTCGATAAGTTTGAAATTGATGGCGTTATCCATTTTGCGGCGGAATCGCATGTAGATAACTCCATTGCAGATGCAAGTAATTTTGTAAAAACCAATATAGAGGGAACGCATGTATTGTTGGAAGCCGCTAAACGGTATTGGATGACCGAAGCAAACGAACTCAAACCTGGTTTTGAACAAGCGCGTTTTCACCATATTTCTACGGATGAAGTATACGGTAGTTTGGGTGCCGAAGGTTTTTTTACCGAGGAAACGCCTTATGCACCTAATAGCCCGTACAGTGCCTCAAAGGCCGCTTCCGATTTTCTGGTAAGGAGTTATGGACATACCTATGGGCTTCCCGTGGTTACGACCAACTGTTCCAATAACTATGGACCGAAGCAGCATGATGAGAAACTGATACCGACCATAATTCGACATGCCTTATCGGGCAAACCGATACCCATCTACGGGAATGGAAAAAATATAAGGGATTGGTTGTATGTGGAGGACCATTGTATTGGTATAAATATGGTTTTTGAAAGCGGTGTTTTAGGAGAAACATATATTATCGGTGGCGATACGGAGCATACGAACATTGCAGTCGCAGAGCGAATATGTGCTATTTTGGATGAAGTATTCCCAAAGGAGAAAGGATCATATAACGATCAAATCACTTTTGTAAAGGACCGTTTGGGACATGATTGGCGTTACGCCATCGATGCCGGTAAAATGAAAAGTCAAATGGGTTGGAAACCCCGAGAGAACTTTGATTCCGGCTTGCGTAAAACCGTTGCTTGGTGCTTAGAAAAATACCAAAAAGTATAAAAATGAAGGGAATTATCTTGGCCGGTGGTACCGGTACACGTCTGCACCCCATTACCTTAGCGGTAAGTAAGCAATTGATGCCTATTTACGACAAGCCAATGATCTACTATCCGCTAAGCACATTGCTGTACGCCGGCATACAGGAGATTTTGATCATTACCACTCCCAAAGATCTTGAATTGTTTCGATCGCTCCTTGGCGACGGCACTCGCTATGGATGTTCTTTTTCTTATGCGGTCCAGGCCGAACCAAAGGGTTTGGCGGAAGCATTTATCATTGGAGCCGATTTTATCGGAGGGGACAAAGTTGCACTCATTCTGGGCGACAATATATTTTATGGGTCAGGACTTGCCAAACAGATGCAGGAACACAACGACCCGGACGGAGGTGTTATTTACGCCTATCATGTTCACGACCCCGAGCGTTATGGTGTAGTGGCCTTCGATGCCTTGGGAAAGGCCATCAGCATAGAGGAGAAGCCGGAACGCCCAAAATCAAGTTATGCCGTTCCGGGCATTTATTTTTATGACAACCAAGTGGTCGATATTGCGAGGGGGATTGCGCCAAGTTCACGTGGTGAGCTCGAAATCACCGATGTTAATCGGGCTTATCTTGAAATGGGCAAACTACAGGTGAGTATATTAGATCGTGGCACGGCATGGCTCGATACGGGCACTTTTCAGTCCTTGATGCAGGCTTCCCAGTTTGTGGAAGTATTGGAAGAACGACAGGGCCTCAAAATCGGCGCTATCGAGGCAGCAGCCTTTGAAATGGGATATATCGATGAAAAGGAATTCACGGCTTTAACCGAACCTTTAATGAAAAGTGGTTACGGAGAAAAGCTATTGGGTATTCTTAAGCAGTAGAAATGACAGGAACGAAAACCGCATTAAAAGGTTGCGTAATACTTGACGCACCGCTTTTTAAAGACGAAAGGGGGTATCTGACCGTTGTTTATACCGATGAGCGATTTAAGGAGGCGACCGGTTCAGCGGTAAACTTTGTACAGGACAACCAATCGTTTTCTCAGTATGGGGTATTGCGTGGGCTGCATTATCAAAAAGGCAAACACGCTCAGGGAAAATTGATACGTGTGCTACAAGGTTCGATATTGGATGTGGCAGTGGACCTTCGAACAAACTCGCCCACATTCAAACAGCATATCAGTGTCGAGCTAAGCTATGAGAATAAAAGACAACTTTTTATACCAAGAGGTTTCGCGCACGGTTTTGTGGTTTTAAGCAATACAGCTGAGGTACTTTACAAATGCGATAATTATTATAACAAAGAAGCAGAGTGTGGGATTGCCTACAACGATCCCGACCTTGCTATTGACTGGAAAATACCGTCCCATTCCCAGATTTTGTCCGAAAAAGACAGGGCGCTACCAAATTTTGATATGGCCAGCTTATGAGCAAGATTATCGTTACTGGTGGAAGTGGACAATTGGCAACGTGTATCAAAACCGTAAGCAAGCCTTCTGAAAATTCTTTTGTCTTCCTCGATAAGAACAGTTTGGACATCACCGATTACAATGCCGTCAACGCTTTTTTTGAAAAGGAAATGCCAGGCTTTTGTGTGAATTGTGCGGCGTATACCGCTGTAGATAAGGCCGAGGCGGAACCACAAAAGGCTGCGCTCGTAAATGTTGATGGTGCTAGAAACTTGGCCTTGGCTTGTGCGAAATATAGTGTGAAGCTCATTCATATTTCTACCGATTTCGTCTTCGACGGTCGTAAAAAAACACCGTACAATGAGAAAGACGACACCAATCCGCTTGGGGTCTACGGACAAACCAAATTGGCAGGGGAAAAGGCCATTATGGAGAATTTAAAAACCTATTTCATACTGAGAACGTCATGGCTATACTCTGAATACGGGCAAAATTTTTTGAAAACGATGTTACGCATGAGCAACGATAGTAAAGAACTTCGAGTAGTCAATGATCAAAAGGGCACTCCAACCTATTCCCTGGATTTAGCACATTTCATTGTTGGGCTCATCGATAAAAATGAGGATAGGTACGGGCTCTATCACTATAGTAATAAAGGGATGGCCACTTGGTTTGATTTTGCGTTGACGATTTTCGAAAATTTGGGGATACGTTGTCATGTGGTCCCCATTGCGACCGGTGAGTTCGCCGCTACCGCAAAACGACCGAAATATAGTGTTTTAGAAACTACCGAGGTTGCGAGCGTATTTGATATTCAAATTCCCGATTGGAGGGAAAGTCTTAAAAAATGTCTGGTTGGGATGCGATTATAAGGAAGTGTTTTAGGAATAGTTTATTGTTGAGAGATTAAGGAAACTACTTTGTTAGGCAAACAAAGAGACCCACTGGATATGGACTTTAATCTTTAAAAAAGAACGTTACTCCACTTGCATCTAAAATATAGCATTTAGCGTTGTTCAAAAGGCAATTTATTTAAGATGACCTGGGAAAGATTTATTTGGCCAAACTTTGCTGGAACGTATAAAGGTATTGCGCTTGGATAACGCTCAAAAATTTACTTTTGGAATGGAACCCGACCCACTATGCGCCGCTTTTAGCGCTTTACCCATAAAGACCTTAGTGCCAAATGCCTGACAGAAAAGGCGCATAGCCTTTGTTATTCCGTAGCTCCCATCCGCGCTATACCTGTAGCGTAACGGAACAATCGTTTGGAATATCGTATTTTTACGTTTATCATAGTTTTCTTAATCGGAACTAGCCATTTTCATATGATTATTAATTTCGGGGGGCCGTATGTTGAGTAAGCGAATTCTGAAAAAATTACCGTTTTTTTTTCTCTTTTTATTGTCGTTTTATCCGTTGATGAAATCGGGTATCGCCTCCACAACCGCTATTCTTTTTTTGTCCTCTACCTTGCTCGTTTACCGTAAAAATTTTGCTTTAAGATATCAGGATTATGGCTTAAAACCTTTGATTGTAAATTGTGGTTTCTATGTTTTATTACTTCTTTCTATAGGATATTCGGATAACATTGCGGACGGCTTCAAAAAGGTACAAGCCAGCTTGCTACTGTTGTTCTTTCCTAGTGTTGTCATATACTTCTTACCAAGAATAAAAGAAGAAACTTTTAAGTATCTATCGTACGGTTTTATTGTTTCGAACCTGATTTTGCTAATTTACTTTTTCCATGTTCTTATCGATGGCCTTGAAATAGACAGGTTCCCGAAACTATCCGAAAGTAGTTTTTTGGCACAAATCAAAGCGTTGAACACATATCCTTACGAATTTGCCCTATCTAAGGCCCAAAAGCATTTAAACGTAATTTATGAATCTCACAAAGTGTACGTATCCTTGCACTTTCTTACGGCCATGTTGCTTTCATTTCGCTTGCTTATGAAGGCAAAGGTATGGATCGTAAATAAGGTGCTTTTGGGTGTCTTCACCATTATGTTCACTCTTGCTATCGTATATAGCCAAGCAATAACAACGGTGTTAGCACTTATTGTGATTATCGGTTTATTTCCGTTTTTCTATTTCAGAGGACGGCTAAGTAAAATGATGTTTATCAGTGGTATTATCATACTTATAACAATAGGTAGTTTCATAGGGGTTTTTGATACCTACGCGAACAAGAATACCACATCTGTTTTCAAATTGTTTTCATCGGTCTTTAAATCAGATACTGTTGAAAGAGGTGTAGACAAGCGCATCTACATCTACGACTGTAGTGTGGATTTGATAAAAAAACAACCTTTTTTCGGCTATGGAGTTGGTGATGTCCAAAAGAAACTAAATGAATGTTACAGCGAAAAAAATTATAAAATTGCCGAGTACCAATCTACAGGAACGGATATCAACTCGCATAATTATTATCTGAATATGTGGTTGTCTGCAGGTTTTCTGGGATTGGGATCCCTTATTTTTTTGTTTATATATAACTTGATTCTTGCATTTCGGGTAAATGAATACATATATGTTTTTTTCTTATTGGCTTTCGCTCTAAGTTTATTGACCGAAAATATTTTGGTGCGCATGGCAGGGGTATTCCTATTTGCGGTTTTTAACGCTTTGTTTTATTCCATAAGTACTATCGATGTCCAAAGAAAACGATAAGCCAAGAAGTTTAGCCAAGGGTTCCTTTATATACGGTATTGGCAACATAGGTACGTTGGTAATTAACTTCTTTTTAGTGCCGCTGTACACATTTTATCTTTCGAACGAGGAGCTGGGCTATTTTGATTTGGTCGCCTCGGGGCTAATTTTGATGGCACCTGTTTTTTTCGGGCATATAGAACTCGCGGTCGTTCGTTGGGTCTTGGCCAACAAAAATACCAAGAATGTTACCGATGTGGTGTCAAATGCCCTTGTGGTGTTTTTGGCGGGCCTTTGTCTTTTTACACTTGTATTTGGGCTGGTAAATGCGTTCTCCAATGTGACGCTGGCGAAATACGTTTTTGTTTATCTGATTTCCAATTTTTTCTACATTATCGTAAAACAGGTAATCCGCAGCGTCTTTTCGTCCACACATTATGTACTAACGGAACTTTCCTATGTTCTTATGGTGCTATTGTGCAGTATCTTTTTTGTGGGCAACTATGGCCTGAAAGCTATTTTTCTTTCCTACGGGTCGGCGTCGATTGTACTTTTAGTTTATGTTCTTGCCATGGGGATAACGAAGTACATAAGTTTCAACACTATGAAAATGACCATTACAAAGGAATTACTGGGTTATTCCTTTCCTTTGGTGTTGAACGCCATAAGCCTTTGGATGAACAACCAATCCAGTAAGTACATAATTGCCTCTTTCCTTACTTTGAGCGCCAACGGTATCTATGCCATAGCATTTAAGATTGCTTACGTAATACAAATCTTAAATCGTATTTTCTATTTTTCTTTACAGGACAAAATGTTTGCAGTTTACGGTAAAGCGGAGTTTAAAGACTTTTTTTCAAAAACGTTCAATACGTATTCGGGATTGTTATTTTCGTTGCTTTACCTGCTTATAGCTGTCCAGAAGGTGTTACTGCCTTTGATTATAGATACGTCTTTCTTGGAGGCGACACGATACATCCCTATCTTGGCCCTAGGGGTAGTATTTATGTCGTTATCCTCCGTTTTAGGCATTATATATCAATGTGAAAAGAAAAATATGCACGCATTCAAAACCTCTCTGGTATCAGGTATCTTAATTGTGTTTATGGGGTTTGTATTAATTCCCGATTATGGACTTTACGGTGCTGCGCTGGTTTTTATGATAGGTAATTTTATCTGGTTGCTCTATCGCTATATTGATATTCAGAGGTATACCGTTGTAAAGGTCAAGATGTTATTTTTTTTGATGTACATCGCTACCGCTTTTGTATTGTTTCTGATTACCAACAACGAGGGTATTTGGTATATCGTTTTGGGTATTGTTGTCGCCGTTTCTGCTTCCGTACTGTTCAATCGAGAATTGTTACGAACCAAGTTATCGGCCATGAGGAAATTTTTTTAATCATATTTTTAATTAACACGTGCGAATTTTACTTTCCATAGCGTTCTGTCTGCTGAGTATAATAATCTTGGCCACACAATGGTATGGGTTTGGATTATTTTTTTCATTAGTATCTTATGGCCTTGTTTTGTATCAGACCTTTAGGACGGTAGGTGTTAATTCCGTACTATTTCTTTTTATGGTCTTGTTCGGTATGTACGGGTATAGTGTTCCTATTTCCGTTTTTTTTGATGCGGACATTGGTTGGCATCGGGTGGCAAAGCTAAGGTCATGGCAAAAAGTGGACGACTCATTGTTTTCTTTCTTGATCAGCAATCAACTTGCATTATTGGCAACGGCCATACTTTTTCTGTTTTTCGTTAAAAAGCGGGTCATGAAGATACCTGTCAATGCTACGAGCAAAGTAAACGCTAATTATTATCGGTTCGCTTTGGTTGCGGGAATTCTATCCAGTTTAAGCGAAGGCCTTAATTTTTTGCGTGCCGGTGGTTTTGGTGCTATTTCCCATGGCAAGGCCTTTTATCAAGGCGCTGTGAATGATTTGGCAATGAACATTCCCTATGAAGGCTTTTTTTACATTTCAATAGCCTTGTTTGCGCAGTTTTTCGCAACGGTTCAAAGTAAAACTGATAAGTACCTTACTTATCTCCCGCCTTTTTTAGTATCGATTGTATTTATACTCTTTATCAATCTTGCTATCGGGGAAAGGGGAACCCTATTGGTAGCTATGGTGGTCTTTGTTCTGGCTTACACCATCAAAAGAAGGATTACAAAAGTCGGTTTTTCCTATATTTTGCTTTTATCGTTTGTTTACGTTGCGTTCAACGTTCTGACCTTGTTAAGGGAGAAGAATATCGAATACAAGGGTTTTTCAAAATTTTTCGCAAGCTATGACCAAAAGCTGTATAAGTTAATGAATCCGGCGAATTCAGAATTTGGTTCACCAGCTTTGAACTATCGAATCTTTATCACGAAAAAGGAAGAAGACTACCGGTACAAAATTGGCAAAACCTATACTGAAATTACTACGGCCTTCATTCCCAGGTATGTTTATCCAACCAAACCGATAGGTATCGTTTTTGAATTTAGGGATAAATATTTTGCCGAACGCAAAGAAATGGGATCTACTGCGGGAACCGGCTTTTCCTCATTGATGGAGGCCTATATGAATTTTTGGTACTTTGGACCCTTTGTGGTATATCTTGTCTTTATGTTTTTTCTGATTTATATGGAAAGCAAACGCGGGAGACAAAAAATCTTCACGGATTTATTATATCTTCTTTTGTTCAATGTGTTTCTTATTTTCTCAAGGTCGGCATCGCAATATATCCTCTACACTCTTTTCATGTACATTGGGCAAATACTTGTTGTTACTTTTGTTTATAAAGCATTGCCCAAAAAGGTATTTAACGTTTTAGAAATTAACGATGCAAAGAGGTAAAATCTGTTTTTTTGTTCCCTTCTATCCCCTTATAACGGGAGGGGCCGAATATCAAGCTAAATTGATAGCTTTAGCCCTTCAAAAGGAAGGGTTCACGATTGTATATGTCTCCTCCGGCCATGAGCATGAAAAATGTGAGACTATAGATGGTTTTAAAGTATATCAATTAAAAGTGTCGGCAAGTTTGAGCGATAAAATGTCACTTTACAGCACCTTTATAAAAAAGGTCGGCAAAATTATCCGCGACGAAGCGCCCAATATGCTCTATCAACGCATGTTGAATACCTTTACCTATCGCTTTTCCAATCTTGCAAAAAATCTTAAAATCCCTTTTGTGCTTCATATTGCGGACAATTATTCCATCGAATTCGGTACGGGCACCAAGGATTTACTTAAAAGAAAACTCTTCAAGCGTATTTTAAAAAAGAATCCAATAATTATTTGCCAGACGGAATACCAACGAAGCAAAATACGGGATTTTAAATATGAGCCCACAGCGGTAATTCCCAATATGCACCCTTCGATATGCAGCAGTGTACCTACAAAGGATAAGAAACGAATTGTTTGGATCGGTAATGCCAGACCGGTAAAACAGTTAGAAGTATATTTGGAACTAGCGGAGTGCTTATCCGATTCCGATTACGAATTTCATGTTATTGGAAAGCTTCCGGATAATAACTACGGAAAATGGTTGCAAGAAAAGGTGGTTGCCAACAGGAATATCGAGTATCATGGGATTCAAAACAATGATTTTGTGAATTCGTTTTTAAGCCGTTCGGCCTTGTTGATCAACACTTCCGTTTCAGAAGGATTTTCAAATACTTTTATACAAGCCTGGATGTGCGGCACCCCTGTTCTTGCATTAAATTCAGATCCAGGGGGTATTATAAAAACCAATAAAATTGGATTAAACTGTAATGGCGACAAATCAATGCTTGCCAATAGTATTGAAGAAATTTTAGAATCCCCGACCTATGGCACACTGTGCGAAAGATCGCTGGAAACTGCAAATAGTTTTTTCGCTATAGAAAAGAACATTCCTAAATTCATTACTATTTTAGAAGAAGCAAAGCATGACCGAAAAAAACCCTAACGATGACCGACGGATATTATGGACTCATAATTTCCCTAAAATACCAGGAGGAGGCGGGGTCTGGATGTACAATCAATACGAATTTGTCAAGGATAAGGTCGATCTGTACTATATGAATGATCTTCGGAATCCGATTTGGTTTATACTACATTTGTTCCGTCTTCGACGAATATCGAAAAAATATGAGATCGTTCATGCCCAGTATGGTTCTGCTGTAGGTTTTCTGACCAGTTTTGTAAAAGCTATTCGTATCGTTTCACTGAAAGGCTCCGATTGGTACAAAGCGCCTGGCCGTTCCATATTTGACAGATTAAGAATATTTTTGGGATCGGCCTTAACGAAATTTGCACTCCTGAGAAGCAATCATGTGATAGTAATGTCGGATGCCATGCGGTCGATGGTCGTAAAAAAGTTCCCTGAAACCAGGATTACTACAATAGTAGACCCGATCGACATAGAAAATTTTGTCGCGACACCTGAAAACCGACAAAGACCCGTAAAGAGGGTATTGTTCGCGTCATCTACCTTGCACAATCCAACAAAACGGTTTTCGCTCGCGAAAAAGGCGGTTTCGCATCTTCAAAAGAGAATGGAAAATGTAGAGCTGGTGGTAATGACAAAAGTCCCATACGATAAAGTGAGCGAGTTTATGAACGCTACAGATGTGTTGTTACTGACCTCGACCCATGAAGGTTGGCCGAATGTCGTAAAAGAAATGTTGGCCTTGGACAAACCTTTTGTAAGCACTGATGTAAGTGATTTGGCCGCAGTTGCCTCAAAAACCAATTCTTGTTATGTATGTACCGATGATTTTAAAGAACTCGGCGATGCGCTGTTTAAATCACTTAACGCCCCTAAAGAGGATTTGAGATATTTGGTAGAATCCTATAGCATGGAAAGTGCTTTGAGCACGCTGTATAAGGTTTACGACCAATATTCAAGGCCATAGAACATTTCATTTAAGCTTGAAAATTAAAAAATAGCCGTAATCTTGTAGGTAAACGTTATTACAATGGAAGCCTTAGAAATAGAATTGTCTATCGTAATGCCATGTTTAAATGAGGCAGAAACTTTGCAGGTTTGCATTGAGAAGGCCAAAAGCTTTCTGGAAAGCTCTCAAATAAGGGGAGAAATCGTTATTTCCGATAATGGAAGTACCGATGGCTCTCAGGATATAGCACTTGAAAATGGCGCTAGGGTCGTGCATGCTCCGGAAAAGGGTTATGGCGCGGCGCTCTTAACAGGTATCCAAAGCGCAGAGGGAAAATATGTTATCATGGGTGATGCCGATGATAGTTATGACTTTCTTGGACTAATGCCCTATGTTGTTAAATTGAGGGAAGGTTATGATCTGGTAATGGGAAATCGTTTTAAGGGAGGTATTAAAAAAGGGGCTATGCCCTTCATACATAAATACTTGGGAAACCCTGTATTATCTTTTATAGGACGACTGTTTTTCAAAATTCCGATACGTGATTTTCATTGTGGACTTAGAGGGTTTAAGAAACAATCGTTTATTAAAATGGATCTTCATACAACAGGAATGGAGTTCGCCTCTGAAATGATCGTTAAAGCGGCCTTGAACAAAATGAAGATATCTGAAGTTCCTACCGTCCTCTCTCCTGATGGTAGAAGCAGACCGCCACATCTGAGAACTTGGAGGGATGGTTGGCGGCACCTTCGATTTTTACTTATGTTTTCTCCAAATTGGCTCTTTTTGTACCCTGGTGCGGTTATTACCATTTTGGCAGCAGCTTTTAGTTTTATATTGGTCTTAAAACCCGTTAGCCTAGGGGGAATCACTTTTGACATTCATACCATTATTATTATGGCCTTTATGCTCATTATTGGCATACAACTCATTTTTTTCCACTATTTCGTCAAAATATATAGTGTTGTAAAAGGTTTGGTTCCGGAAACGAAGGATTTTAATAAAATGTTCAATTACTTCAATTTGGAAAGAGGGTTGGTTTTAGGTCTTATACTTACTCTTTTAGGCATCGTTCAAATTGCCTATAATTTTTACACTTGGGGAACTCTAGGTTTCGGCGGTTTGGAACCCGTTATTTTTGTGAGAAGAGTGCTACTTGCCGTAGTACCCCTTACATTGGGCTTACAAACAATAATGTATAGTTTCATGTTCAGTATTATCGGTATTAAAAGAAACAAATGAGTTCACCTTTAGCAAAAGACAAAAAGAACTTTTTAGATCGTATGCTTATCTCTTTTCATCGGAATGTTTCGCATGGGAATAGGGTAGAACTGTTGTCAAAATTACTTTACAAAGAAATGCGGTTCCTAAAAGAAAAGGACATTAAAGAATCATTATTTTTCTTAGATGTGGGTTGTGGGGATATGACTATTGGGAATTCTATAGCAGAGATGGATACAGACATCCATTTTAAGGGTATCGATATTCACCAGATTACCGACGATTTAAAGAATTCTGAAAAATGGAAAAACTATTCCTGCTTCGATGGTAAAACAATTCCCTTTGCTGATAATTCTTTTGATGTAGTGCTTTTCAGTGATGTATTGCATCACGATTTTGATAATATCGAGCGTTTGTTGACCGAAGCAAAACGCGTTTCAAAATACATAGTGATCAAAGATCACTTTGAATATGGTTTTCTTTCGCGAAAAATACTTCAGCTAGCGGACATTGTAGGAAATTATGGTTATGGAATTTCTATTCCAAAAAAATATATGTCCAAAAATTCCTTTTTGAAATTGATAAGCGCTTGTGGTTTGAAAGAAGTTAGGCGAATGTGCCCAATACATCTTTACGACCACAATTTATTGGTTAAGACGGTTTTTAGACCAAAATATCAATTTATCAGTATACTAAAATAGGATGTAAGCCATGGTCCGCACCATTAATAATTTTGAATCATTATAGTAATGAAGCGTTTAAAGCATCTCTTTAGATCCAAGGAAATTCGTTTTTTCATACTCTCGGTGGTGCTCTTGCAGTCTGGGTTTTACCTAAACCTTTGGAATGTTGCGGATAAATCTTGGTTTTACACGTTTCAACAAAGTTCGGAGAGTTTGATTATTGGGCGTTTAGCCGCATCTGAAAGAGAGGGTCTTTCGTTTAAAGCGGGTTTACTTGGGAGATATTGTACCGAAGGTGATGTATTTGATCAGTATCCGTTCTATGAAAACAAAAAGCAGGAGGCCGAAAAAGAGTGCTTTGAGACGTATGATAGTCAAATCGCCGGGCAAGCCTTTGTATTTGTTTTACTAGATCAGCTCTCACCGTTTTCAAAAGCTACAAACATTCGCTTTTTCAGGTTTTGTTCAGCACTTCTTCTTGCTATTATACTTGCCCTGTTCCTGTCTTGGGTAAGCCGAAGGTACGGATTGATTACAGCTTTTATTACCTTACTTTTTTGCCTTTCGTCACATTGGCTTACCGTATTCGGAAGAAATCTATATTGGGTAGTTGGAGTACTTTACGTACCGTTCATATTTATGTTGTACCGACTCGATGCCGAAAGTTCCAAAAGAAAATCGGAATTAAGTTTTAAGAAAATTACGCTGTTTTCGTTTTTACTGGTCTCGTTGAAATGTGTGTTCACAGGTTTTGAACTAATTACGACGACACTTGTAATGTTTGTTGTTCCCATTGTTTACTTCGCCTATCTTGATTCCTGGAAGAGAATGAAATTTTTTAAAAGGGTGTTAGGCGTTTCATTGGGGGTGGCCTGTGCTGTTTTATTTTACTTCATTGCGCTGGCCTTTCAGTTATCCTTCGTAAAAGGATCATTGACTAAAGGTTTTGAGCACATTGCCTATAGTTTTTCAAAACGCACCTCTGGCGGTGATGGAGATTTTCCTGAGATAATAAAAGAATCGCTCGAAAGTACCGTCCCGGGGGTACTCGAAAAGTATTGGTCCGGGGTAGCCATAGATTTGAACACTTTTGTTGATTCTTCTTGGAGAAGTTTTTTTAGCATAGATTACGGCGAGCTGATATTGTTGTTCATTATCTTTTCCATCCTAGTGGTGATTGTCAAAAGTACCGGTAAAAGTGTTTCGGACCTGAAAAGAAAGAAGGCATTGGTTATTGTGACTTGGTTGTCCATTTTAGCACCGTTGTCATGGCATATAATTTTTAAGGGTCATTCCTATATCCATACGCATACTAATTTCATTGCATGGTACATGCCGTTCTGTCTCTTTGGTTTCGCCATTATTGGCAATGCGCTTTCTACGAGTAGTGAATACGTTAAAAAATTGTATTACGCTTCGAAACGAACTTATAAGGTATCATTTCAATTAGGTATTCTGATCATATTAACACTATGGGCCGTACAGCAGTATGACGGGATTGTCAGGTATGAAGCGTTAAAAAGTGTTCAAAAAGAATCAAATTTACTTGCCAGTACTTCAGGATTCGAAATATATCAATACGATAATAAACTTTGGTATTTTAAAAGTAACGCCAGCCCAACGCAAATGAGGACGAGATTTTTTTTGCACGTTGTTCCTGAAAAAAATGAATCCCTGCCACAAGTCCGAAGAAAATACGATTATGCAAACCTTGACTTTTATTACCGTGACAATCTTTTTTCCTTGCCATGGTGGAAGGTGCAAAAAAATGACATGATCGTTTCGGTCGCTCTTCCGGAATATCAAATCAAGACAATCAAAACAGGACAATTTTTAGGAAAGGAAATCGTGTGGGAAGCCGACATTAAATTACCCTAGGGGTATTAAGGCAATGTCCTTTATTTGAACGAGTTCTCCCAAAAGCTTTAAATCAGTTTATAGTACAAATTAAAATATGGCATTAGTATCAATAGTAACCCCCGTCTATAATTCAGAGAGGTATATTGAGGAAACGATATCCTCCGTTCGTGCACAAACATACGAACATTGGGAGCATATATTGGTAGATGATTGTTCTACCGACAGCAGTGAATCGCTAATAAAAGCATTACAAAAACAGGACGATAGAATTAAATACTTTCGTCTAGAAAAAAACGGTGGAGCGGCCATTTCTCGGAATAAAGGCATTTCAATGGCAAAAGGAGACTATTTAACTTTTTTAGACGCTGACGACATATGGTTTCCAGAATTTATAACCAAAAGCATAAGCGCTCTTAAAAAGAATAATGTCACGTTTGTTTTCTCTAGTTATAAACGATTTGATGAAAATTTAACACCGCTCCTCAAAGATTTTATCGTTCCGGAGAAAGTGCGCTATGATGATATTTTGAAATCGAATTCCATAAGTTGTCTTACCGCTTTTTTAGATATTAAAATAATGGGTAAAAAGTATATGCCTTTGATCAGGAAACGCCAAGACATGGGCCTTTGGATTTCGTATTTGAAGGAGATTGATTATGCGTTAGGTATTCAGGAGCCTTTGGCCATTTACCGAATTAGAAAGGACTCTTTGTCAAGGGACAAAAAAAAGCTGCTAAAGTCACAATGGTATTTTTATAGTAAGGTGGAAAAACTTGGTTTTTTCACTTCAATATACTACATGGTCCATTGGATGATTAGAGGCTTTTTAAAGTACCAAGGTTAGAAGCAGTTCTTTACTAAACTGCTATTCAGGGAGAAATACGATGGACTTGTTGGTATTTAAGTGGTTTTTACAAAAGAACACCTATTTTTGAGGACAAATGTTTACCCAAATATGCCCAGACCATCCATCCTAAATTCCATTGAACGTAAGTTTATATTGCTTATCGGGGATCTCGGTATAGTGCTGTTATCGCTCAATGTTTTTATAAACCATGCTACAAATACCGAGTTTATTTCCGTTCGCTATAAAATCAGTTTGTTTGCTTTTGGTATTTTCGTGTATTTGGCCTTGGCATATATTTTGGAGTTCTACAGTTTGGAAAAAGTAAGTAAGCGCCGGAACATTTTTTCGCAATCTACCTATGTTAGTGGACTATTCGTTTTTTTGGTCTTTATTTTTTCCGTCCTCGTTTTTGATGCCAGCTTTTGGCGAATTCCGTTATTATGCTTTTTGTTGCTCACACCTGTACAAATAGCTGGTTGGCGATTGCTGTTCAGAAATATTTTTGCGGCGATTCCGGATTCCAAAAACGTCCTTTACATCTACGATGATCATACCAATAAAAGTCTTCGAGAAGACATCGCCTTGATTGATGGAGACCAAATTAAAACGTTTCATAGAGTAAAACTGACGTATTCCATACAAAACGATTCTGCCGTGAACAAAAAGTTCTTTTTGTCCGCGGCAAGCAAAATAGACACGTTCATTATAAATACCAAAGGGTATAATGAATTGTCGCAAGATTTGGAAAAGTTGCTATTAAGGTCTATCGTTAAGGGGAAGGAAGTTATTTCATTTACTTCCTTTTATGAAAATACGTATGAGGCTATGCCCATTCGTTCGCATAACGATAGTTTTTACGAGCTGTTACAGCTTCGCAATAAGAAGATTAGATATTTACAGGTTATTTTCAGTTTTTTAATGAACTTTTTTCTTTCTTTGTTCGTCGGGATCATTTTTATATTAATTATACCGTTCGTCTACGTTGGTAATTTGTTTTTCAATAAGGGTCCGCTGTTTTACAATCAAAAAAGGGTGGGTCTTCACGGAGAGGAGTTTAAAATATATAAGTTTCGTTCTATGGTGGTGGATGCGGAGAAGGAAGGGGCAAAAATGGCCACGAGCGGGGACGCTAGGGTAACCCCTTTTGGGAAAATACTTCGTTTGTTCCGTATTGATGAACTACCACAGATCATATCGGTAGTAAAAGGCGATATGCAATTCATAGGCCCGCGGCCGGAACGAAAAATATTTGTGAACGAGATTACAAAATTGACCCCGTATTACAATGTTAGGCATCTGATCCGACCCGGGATAACCGGTTGGGCGCAGGTGAAGTATAAGTATGGTCAGAATCTGGAAGATTCGGTAAAAAAATTGGAATATGATTTTTATTACATCAAAAACAAGTCAATAACATTAGATTTGAGGATTGTCTTTAAAACGGTTACCACGGTGCTGTTTTCACGAGGGATTTAAATAGCGTAAATGAAAAAAGTTTTAATAACCGGAGGTGCGGGTTTTTTGGGTTCGCATTTGTGTGATCGCTTTATCAAGGAAGGTTTCCATGTCATTGCCATGGACAACCTCATTACGGGCGACCTAAAAAATATTGAACACCTGTTTCCGCTGGAGCAGTTCGAGTTCCACCATCATGATGTATCAACGTTTGTGCACGTTCCGGGCGAATTGGATTATATTCTGCACTTCGCTTCCCCGGCAAGCCCGATAGACTATCTTAAAATACCGATAGAGACGTTAAAAGTGGGTTCGTTGGGCACGTTAAATCTGTTAGGCGTGGCCAAACAAAAGAAAGCGACTATTTTGGTGGCCTCTACTTCGGAGGTATATGGGGATCCGTTGGTACACCCCCAGACCGAGGAGTACTATGGTAACGTGAGCCCAATAGGGCCTAGGGGCGTTTATGACGAGGCCAAACGGTTTATGGAGTCCATTACCATGGCCTACCATCGTTTTCATGGAGTGGATACACGTATCGTGCGTATATTTAACACCTATGGCCCGCGAATGCGTTTGAACGACGGTCGGGTAGTACCGGCATTTATGGGTCAGGCACTTCGCGGGGAGGACCTTACCGTGTTCGGGGATGGTTCCCAAACCCGTTCCTTTTGTTATATAGATGATCAGGTAGAGGGAATATACCGTTTGTTATTTAGTGATTATGCCGAACCGGTAAACATTGGCAACCCACATGAAACGACCATCAAAGAGTTTGCCGAGGAGATCATCAAACTTACGGGGACCGAACAGAAGGTCATTTATAAGCCGCTACCACAAGACGATCCTTTGCAAAGGCAGCCCGACATCAGCCGGGCAAAGGAAATATTGGATTGGGAGCCAAAAGTGCCCCGTTCAGAGGGATTAAAAATCGTATACGATTACTTCAAATCCCTTCCTTTATCGGTGCTACAGCAGAAAGCGCACCGAGAATTCAATCAAAAGCAACACTAGCACATACGATAACCGTTTGGTTCAAATTTTACACTTATGAAAATACTGATCGTCGGTTCGGGCGGCCGCGAACACACCATGGCCTGGAAACTGAAGCAAAGCCCAAAACTAACAAAGCTGTATGTGGCGCCCGGAAACGCGGGAACGGCCGACATCGCCCAAAACATACCGATAGGGGTCAACGATTTTGAGGCCATAAAGCAATTGGTGTTGGAAGAAAACATAGAAATGGTCGTCGTAGGGCCGGAGGACCCACTGGTGAACGGCATCCACGATTTCTTTTTGGAGGACCCGGACTTGAGCGGGATTGCCGTGATAGGGCCGCAAAAGGCCGCGGCAACCTTGGAGGGGAGCAAGCAGTTCGCCAAGGAATTTATGATGCGCCACGGTATTCCTACTGCCGCATACCAGAGTTTTACGGTCGATACCCTTGATGAGGGGTATCGTTTTTTGGAAACCCTGACCGCGCCTTATGTGCTAAAGGCGGACGGACTTGCAGCCGGAAAGGGCGTATTGATCTTGGAAGAGCTCGAACAGGCCAAAAAGGAACTGAAATCGATGTTGATCGATGAAAAGTTCGGCAATGCCAGTACTACCGTGGTCATTGAAGAGTTTTTGGCGGGTATCGAACTCAGCGTTTTTGTACTGACCGATGGGGACGGATACCAGATCTTGCCTACCGCAAAAGATTATAAACGTATCGGGGAAGGCGATACCGGATTAAATACGGGCGGCATGGGGGCCATTTCCCCTGTTCCTTTCGCCGATAACGTATTTATGGATAAGATACATGCCAATATAGTCAAACCTACCGTAGAAGGCCTTAAAAAGGATAATTTGCCCTATAAGGGATTTATTTTCATCGGATTGATAAAGGTGGGGGACGAACCCAAGGTAATCGAGTACAACGTGCGTATGGGAGATCCGGAGACCGAAGTGGTATTGCCGCGGATCCAAACGGACCTGTTGGACCTTTTGAAGGCGACCGCAGCGGGTACGCTAAACGAGATCGAGCTAAAGATCGACGACCGTACAGCGGCTACCGTAATGCTCGTTTCCGGTGGATATCCCGAAGCCTATGAAAAAGGAAAGGAGATTACCGGTTTCAGAAATGTTCAGGACGCTTTGGTATTCCACGCGGGCACCCAGTTGAAGGACGGTAAAGTGCTTACCAACGGGGGGCGCGTAATGGCCATAACTTCTTACGGCGAAAATTTTAAAGAAGCTTTGGCTACCTCCTATACGAACATAAATACCGTTCGGTTCGATCAAATGAATTATCGAAAGGATATTGGTTTCGACCTATAAACCAAACTGACCGACATCAGTGTTGGCGGCTTTGGGCCGTCGAAAACGGTTAACGTAGTGGCGTAACCGTATTTTGGAGGGTTAAAGGTAGGAGTGGGACGTAATGCTCTTGTCCTCTTCACCATTGTCGTTGTAGCTCTTGAGTTGCAGCATCCAATACCCGAAAGCCACGAATCCAATTGCAAAAAACACCCAATTCAGCATATTGGAAGTCCACCAACTTTCCACAAATCGAAGAAAATCGAACGGGGCGAAAAGATAGTTGACAAATAGATCGGCGATACCTTCAAAAAATGCTTTCATCGGAATGTACTGGTTAAAGTTAAACGTATACCGTTACGTTTCATTGCCCAGGGCAGGCTTCGTTTCGTTGTCCATGCCCGGATTTTTGAATTTCAGCAACAGTAATCAGTATATTTGAGTACAAAAATATAAAAACGCCCGATGATTTCAAGCTTTTTTGGTAAAACAAAGCCCGCTAATTACATTGTTTTGCTGATTACCGTGTTCGTTTGTTACTGTTTTGTGCACTTTTTTCTTTTCGACAAACACTACGGCCCCGAATATTTTATACTGCAGTTGGTTACCCTGGCCACGCTTTGTTTTGGATATTTTGTGATGAATTTCATCGTAAAACGGAATAAGGTAACGGGTCCAAATTCGTATACGATTTTGTTCTTCACCCTATTTTTATTGGTGTTCCCAAAGACATTGATCGATAGCAACGCCATTTATTGCAGTTTTTTTTTATTGCTCGCCTTGCGAAGGCTGATCAGCCTACATTCCCTAAAGGCCATACGGTCAAAACTGTTCGATGCTACCCTATGGATCGTTATCGCCAGCTTGTTTTACGATTGGGCGTTGTTGTTCCTGTGCTTGGTATACCTGGCCACCTATGTTTACGAACCGAAAAACATAAAAAACTGGTTGGTACCTTTTGCCGGGGTTTTTGCCGCCGGTATGGTCATTTACTGCGTTCTTACGGTTTTTGGATGGGTCGATTTTGTTTGGGAACACTATGTTTTTGACTACCGTTTTAATAAGGCGAACTTTTTAAACTGGGCCACCAGTACCAAATTGGTGCTTTATATCGCCGCGGTTTCCATCGTGGGGCTGCTTTCTTTTGTGAAACTGGGTAAGGCCGGTATGGGAAAGGTGGCTACAATGCGCTTGGTGGCCGTAGCGTTTGTTTTGGGTGTCCTTTTAAACTTTTTGGTCTCCGGAGCGGAGGTATACCCGATAATGGTGACGTTTTTTCCGGCCTCCATATTTTTTGCAAAGTATGTGGAGTCCATTCGAAGGGCGAATATGAAAGAAGTGACCCTGATGCTGTCCATTTTTTTACCGCTTATGGTATTCTTCCTTAGCCTGGCCATAGGCGATTGAGCGTCACTTATAAGTTTCCGTTGTAGTAGCGGGTGGGTTGGGCCAGTGCACCTTCTTGAAAGGAGATTACGGCTACAGAAACGTCCCAAACGGGCGTCACCACTTAAGTTTACCTATGGTCCGTCGTTAACTATGATAATATCGGTATATTTGATGTCAAAATAAGGTAACCATGTTCAGTGACTTTGCATACCAGATTTTTGAGGAAAGCATTAAAAAATACCATGTCTTGGACAAGGTAGATCAGGTTTTTGAAAATCCATATCCCAAATCGGAGGTATCACATCTGTTATACCGAAAAAATTGGATCGATACGGTACAATGGCATTATGAGGACATAATTCGTGACCCGGACATCGTTCCTGAAGATGCCTTGGTATTAAAACGTCAGATCGACGCCAGTAATCAGGACCGCACCGATTTGGTAGAGTATATCGATAGCTACTTTCTGGAAAAATACCGATCGGTAGAAGTTCGGGAAGAAGCAACGATCAATACGGAAAGTCCGGCTTGGGCCATAGACCGTCTGTCCATCCTAGCGCTAAAGGTGTACCACATGAACGAAGAGGCCAACCGGAGCGACGCTTCCGAGGAGCACCTGGCAAAATGCCGCAAAAAACTTGCTGTGCTATTGGAACAGCGCAAGGACCTTTCCACCGCAATAGACCAACTACTTTCCGATATTGCCTCCGGAGAAAAGTACATGAAAGTGTACAAGCAAATGAAAATGTACAACGATGATGAGCTGAACCCGGTACTTCGCGCTCAAAAATGAACCCCTTGTAATGGGCACTCCCGTTCACAAACACCTATTGGTAATCCGGCTTTCCGCCATGGGCGATGTGGCCATGACCGTTCCCGTGCTGCGTGCGCTTCAGGAACAACACCCCAACTGCACCGTTACGGTGCTCACCCGTTCGTTTTTTTCACCAATGTTCGCGCAACTTCCGCAGGTGTCGGTATTTACCGCCGATGTAAAAGGGCGGCATAAAGGTGTTTTGGGGCTTTGGAGGCTTTATCGTGCCCTAAAACAATTGGACATTACCGAGGTAGTAGATCTACATGCCGTATTGCGCAGTACCATACTAAAGGTTTTTTTTAAATTCGGGAGCACCCCTTTCTTCGGTATCGATAAAGGCCGTTCGGATAAAAAAGCATTGACGGCCCCAAAAAAGAAGGTATTCGCACGCTTGAAAAGCACTCATGAACGGTACGCGACCGTTTTCGGTAAGGCCGGATATCCCATTTCGTTACAAAAGACACATGTGCTGGAAAAAGAGGCGCTATCCACTGCCGCCCGATCGATTGCCGAGAACAGGCCGCGTAAATGGATCGGTGTGGCACCTTTTGCCGCGCACGAGGGAAAGCAATATCCTTTGGAACTAATGAAAAAAGCGCTTGCTGTACTGCAACAACAGGTCGATTGTACCCTCTTTTTGTTCGGAGGGGGGAAAAAGGAACAGCTGTTGTTGGATACCTTGGTAGGCGATACCGATCGGGTAAACGTAACTGGTAAGCTAAGCTTTGCGGACGAACTGTCGTTGATTTCGAATTTGGACGGTATGGTGGCGATGGATAGTGGCAATGCACATTTGGCAGCAATGTACGGGGTTCCCGTAGTTACCCTTTGGGGCGTTACCCATCCGTTTGCGGGGTTTTATCCGTTCGGTCAGCCCGATTCGTTGGCCTTGTTGGCCGATAGGGAACAATTTCCCCTTATACCGACTTCCGTGTATGGAAACAAGGTTCCCGAAGGATATGAAAACGCTATAAAAACGATCGGTACCGAGGCCATCGTTCAAAAGGTGAGGGCGATGTTGGAACTTTCCTAGGAAATGTTGGCCGTCGCGGTCTTTACTTCCAAAGATTTTAAATAGTTTCTAAGCTGCGACATAAAACGATACTTTCTTGCCGAAGGGGTAATTTCCACCATTAAGGTTCGAACCCCCATATAGGCGCTCATGAGAAATACGGCAACGCCTTCCGCATCTACATGGCGGTTGATGTACCCGTTGAACTTCCCCCGTTGTATGGCCGATACCAAATTCACTTCCCAAACCTTAAGAATGTTGTTCAGGTGTTTCATAACCCGTTCGTTTCTTCCGTTGAACTCGTTGATAAAGTTGCTCAATACAAAGCCATAGTCCAGTTCGTTATGTACGGCGGTTTCCAAAGCGTCCTCAAAACAACTGTTGATAAGGTCCAAGGTGTGCTCGTGTCCCTCAATGGGCTCTATAAGTACCGTGTATATTTTTCGTACCAGGAGATTTTCAATGATTTGGATAAAGAAATCCTCTTTCGATTTAAAGTGATGGTAAAAAGCCCCTTTGGACATGGAGAGTTCCTTTAACACGTCATCTACACTCGTGTTATAGTAGCCCTTACTGTAAAAAAGATACAGTCCGGTAACCTGCATGCGTTGCATTGTAGCCATTCGTTTCAGCGTCTTGTCCATAAGATACGGGTTTTTTGTAATACCGACCAACCGGTCGCTATACAATAACCGGGTGTTCGGCCGTTACCATACGTGAAACGGACAAAAAACAATAAAACTCGCTAAAGTGCTTTATGGAGCATTCTGGTACGACAATTTTTTATGGACACAGACCGATGGGTTGGTCCCCATGTTCAAACAGACAGGTTATAACGGACCATTTGGAGCAATATTCCGAACGGTACGTTGGCGGACCTTTAGGTAACCGTACCTTGGCAGCTGCTTCCCGCTCCGGCCGTACAGCCATAGCAGTGCTGTGAGATAATAATGTTACGGTCGTTCAGTACCTCCTCATTATAATCTTTAATGTGTTTTACCTTACTGGCCACTTTTAGACCCAACATTTGGTTAAAGTCACAATCGTAGATCCAACCGTCCCAGCTGATCGAAATGGTATTGGTACACATCACATTTTCTACCGCCCCAGGATTATAGGCCTCCACAAGGGCGTACATATAATCTTCGTAGTTTTCCGAAGCGATCAAGTAATCTAAAAAACGGGCAATGGGCAGGTTGGTTATGGCGAAGAGATTGTGAAAGGCGATGTCGAAATCTTCTTTCAAGGCTTTTTTAAAGTCCTTTTCCATTGCGGCTTGATCTCCTGGTAAAAAGGCACCCGAAGGGTTGTACACCAAATCGAGGCGCAAGGGACTGTCCGGCATACCGTATCCGACGGCGTTCAGCTCCTGTAAGGCCTTGATCGATTTGTCGAAAACGCCGTCGCCCCTTTGTTTGTCGGTTTTTCCTCGGGTATAATGGGGCATCGAGGAAATGACGTGCACATTGTGTTTTTTAAAGAAATCCGGAAGGTCGTAGTACTTTTTATTGGCCCGAATAATGGTGAGGTTCGATCGAACAATAAAATCCTTGATGCCCGCTTTGGCGGCTTCTTCTACGAACCAGCGAAAGTCGGGGTTCATTTCCGGCGCCCCACCGGTCAGGTCCAAGGTATGCGCCCCGGTATTCTTGATGATCTCCAAACACATCTGCATGGTATCGCGGGTCATGATCTCCTTGCGGTCGGGTCCGGCATCCACATGGCAATGCTCGCACACCTGGTTGCACATATAGCCCACATTGATCTGGAGGATTTCCAGCTTTTTGGGCCGTAACGGAAAATGTCCTATTTCCGCAATCTTGTCCTTGAAAAACGGGAGCTCCCCTTCTTCAAAAACACCACCGTTCAATATATCGAGTTGCCTATTGCTCTCGGCAAGGGCATTGTGCCTTGCTTTTAATGATTTTGTAGCCATTTTTTTAAGTGTTCAGTATTCGGTATGCCGTACAGCGCGGCCCCATATCGGTAATTTGGGATTGGGGGCACCGCGCAAATTCCAGCTTATGCCGGAATGGTATTACATACTCAGTTTATCGTACTTGTTCATCATTTGTACGCCGTGTACAAGAGTGGCCCCACTTTCTATTGCGGCACCAGCATGCACGGCCTCCATCATTTCCTCTTTGGTAATGCCCTTTTGCAGGCCGTCTTTGGTGTAAGCATCAATACAGTAGGGGCATTTGACCACATGGGCCACAGCAAGGGCGATCAGGGATTTTTCTCGGGCGCTGAGCGCACCTTCCTCAAATACTTTTCCGTAATAATCAAAAAATTTGGTGCCCAGTTCTTCGCTCCATTCGGTTATTTTACCAAATTTTCTAAGATCGGCCGGGTCGTAATATGAATTTGCCATAAATGTTTTTTTAGGTGATGGAACTGCCGGAGTCCCGTTATCGAAACGCCGGATTTTAAAAGGAATCGCTCAAAAGAGCCTATTTTGCGTAGAGTTACATTCGCGGAGAGCCCTTATTGAAGGGAATACTGCCATGCGGTATCGTTACCAGCTGTTCCACATAAGGGTTTCGGCTTGGTTTGGGCCGCAGTATCAAAAGAATGGCCGCGAGGAGTTGGCCTGAGGCCTTCTTGACCACTGAAACATAACGGTAGAGATCTTTGGTGGTGTTAATATCCAAAAGACGGGCCAGTTGAAACACCGAGGAACCCTGTTCCGACGCAAGCCGCATCAAAGCAGCGGCGGTGCGAGCGGTCTGCCAAGGCAATTGCCTGAATTTTGCGGCACAAAACTGTTCGGTATGAATGCCTAAGAGGTAGCATCCCCCATCCTTATCCGGGCCGACCACCATATTTTTTTTGTCCAGCCGCTTCAAAGCGGTAAGGATATGGTGTTTTTTTAGTTCCGGAGCATCGTTGCCCACGGCAATGATCTGTTGGTAGCCCAATGCAAAAAATCGCTCCAGGGCGTTGGTAAACTTTTCTCCAAAGGTAGCGCCTAATTGAAGGGTTTCGTTGAGGTGTACCACATCCAAACCTGTTTTTTGGGCCGTTTTCAGGGTCTGTTCGGTAAGCGCATCAAACAACGATGCACCTTGCGCGATGGGTTTGTGCTCCATTTCGGCCTGCGCGGAACGTGCAAAAACGAGTACTAAAGTATTATTTTCGGTGAATGCCCCCATAAATTTTACCTACCGTGAAATTACAAATAAATTACGGCCCGTCATATCGGTCGGTATGGAATCCGATTCTTTACTCGATAATCGAGATTTAAATGGCTCGGACGCTTGCGTCGAAATCAATGTTAATTTTCGTTCTAATGCCTCGTGGGCTTGCCCCTAGGTTGTTTACTTTGGACGGCAAAAATAATGAAGTACCGTCCCACCGCCTAAGTGGAGCAGATTTCGGACAACTTGCCGTTGCTTCCGAGAACCTTGTGTATCGGGCGGAGTAAAGTGCTTGTAGGAGGGCTCGAAGATTGCTATCTTTCTAAAAACAACATATTACTAGAAAACATGGATTTGAAGAAACACGCTAAAAAACTACTAATAGGTGGGTTAGTGATTCTACCTATGGCACTATACCTATTGACCAGGACCGATTTGAAGGGATTTTCCACCCTAGGAAGTATACTGATCGGTATTTCGACACTGTCCATCTTATTGGGGCTTTACCACTCCCAGAAACAATGAATTTTTTCGGGTTTTGCTTGTTGAACAGCAATGTGCGTTGTCGCAAAGGAAGTCGCTCAACCTTGGGTTTTTGAAGGAATGTCGGAAGGGGCTTTTGGGACTAAGTGTCGTGAGCGATTGGAGCAAAAAACCTGTATTAAAATTTTGAAAGTTTAACCCGGATTATGCATGAGAACTTCGTAATGAAGCTTTTAGCTGCGATAAAATATGACATTTTATGAATGTAAGCATAGCAGCGCTACGGTTACATTTAAAAATGTAGCGCAGCACCATATTTTGAAGTAGCTGGAAGCTGTAATAGATTTTCTAATGCATAATCCGGGTTTAATCTTAAAAAACAATTATATGCGCCTAAAGTTAAGTACGTCTACCGTTTCAACAATCGTATTTTTCTTAGTCTTGGTAGGGCTTTACCTTGGTTATTTGGATGGTTCGGCCTAATATTTTGGTATAACGGAATGTTTCCAAATTGGGTTGGACGGTGGCGTAAAATTCACTCTAATTGGTTTTTTCCGCCAAAAGCAATGCATTATAGGCGTTGATAACGCCCCCGGTTTTAGATAAAGAATCGAAAGGAAGGTTTTCAAATGTTTTATCGTTGGTTTTACGACGTACCGAAACAGGATATTGGACGGCAGACCCCAACAGTAGCTGCTTTAAGTCCGATACTTCCAGGGCTGGATGATAGCTTAATACAAGGGCCGCAACTTTTGATACCATGGCCGCAGATGCCGAAGTTCCATAGGAAAGTGTGTAACCGTTTTCTTTAGCGCTTGTAGTTCGAATGTGCTCGCCCGGCGCAAAGATATCGACTTCTGTTTTACCGATATTGGTCGCAGTATGTACAAAGGTACTGTCCAAAACATAGTTGGATGCGCCTACGCGAATAAAGTTCTGGGAAATTTCCATTCCCTTGCTGTCGATGTCACTGGGGTACTTTATATTATCGGCCAGATCTAAGTCCAATCCGGTATTTCCTGAAGAGGCAACGATGAGCACGTTGTTTTGTGCTGCATATACAATGGCATCCTTGACCCATTCGGGATATAAGGAGTGGTATTTGCCGGAACTGATATTGATAACTTGTGCGCCATTGTCAACGGCATACCGTATCGCCAAAGCAATATCCTTGTCGTGTTCGTCCCCAAAACCTGAAACACAGAGCGGCATAATTTTGATGCTGCCCATTATCTTCTCCAATTTTTTGGATTGAAAGGACGACAGTACTACTCCGGCCATCTTAGTGCCATGGTCCATTAAATGGAGGTTGTGATTTACATTGGGGTTGCCATAGGCGTTATCTAAAATATCATTTTTATTGTCTCCGGTGGCTTGTCCGTCCTTATAATCAAGTGCGAGCATGACCTCTACCTTTTTGCTTACCATCAACATATCCGCAGCGATTCGCCGATCATTTATGTTTTTGGAAAAATACAGTTTGAAGTCATTTACGGCCGTAAGCATTTCCGAATCATTGGAAAATTCGTTTTCCCATTGGTGCAGCTGCTCAATGTCAAAGGTGTCTTTTTGGGTTTTGGAACGGATGAGGTGCTTGTTTGCGAAGTATTTTTCCCGTAGCGAGTCCATGCTACGGAATTGTCTTTCTACGGAAACTTTTTTTTCATCATATGCTTTCTTGGCTTTTAAATAATCCCGGTAGTTGTAGACCTGTGCTTTATGGTCAGGTGCTTTACCGCCAAGGGAATCATAAACTGATCGGTATTTTTTAATGATTCGGGTATATTCATAGCTTGTAAAAGCAATATTGTCTCCATTGCCATTGCCATTGCCTAAAAAGTTCCAGCCATTGGCATCGTCTACATATCCATTGCCGTCATCATCAAGGGAATTGTTAGGGATTTCTCCGCGATTTACCCAAAGGTGATTTCTGATTTCGGGATGATTAATTTCCATGGACATATCAATAATGGCCACCGTTACAGTATCTCCTTGTTTGTCCGCTAAGAGGGAGTCATAGGCGCGCTCCAAACTTATCCCTGGAATGGTGTCAATTGCAATGTCCTTAATGGGCCAGCTAGGGAGTAGGGAATCGCCAAAAACTTTCTTTTGGTTTGCATCGATTTGTACTTCATTTGAAGCAATAAGCTGGCGTTTTGATTGCTGGGAGCAATTGAATAGGAACGCAATCATTAGTACAAAGCTGGTATATTTGATTATTATGGTAGTCATCTGCTTAATTTCTTTGAACGCTTTTTAAAGTGTACATGAACATTTTAAAACCGATGCCCTGCATAAAAATTTGGGCATATGGGCGTTGACACCGGTATGATATTGTTTGTAAAGACTTCAAAATTGGTCGTTTGTCCTGTTCTATCCGGGTAAAACGGCCTTTATGCAGTAAGAAAAACGATAAGAAATACCGCTGGCACATGAATTCCCTAGAAGGGATAGTAAAAAAAAGCAATTTACGAACCCTTTTGAACAGAATCGCATGCTGCGGAACTTTTTACCATAAAATACCCATTTTAATTCGCTATTTCATTTGAGTTCTATGGAGAAAATGGAATTAAGGGTAAAATAGGGATTCCTTGTGCCGTAGCGGACAAAACCAAGGCGTTAAAACATAAAAGACCAAACGGTTTTATGCGTGGTGTTATCTCCCGAAACCAACTGGCTGTTTAGCGCCTTAGCTGTATTTGCCACCAGGCAAATCCAAAAAGTCTGGCTTTGACCATTCTAGGGGTGACGGAATGGCCTCCGGTCCGCACATCCAGTAAAGTAGGGTTTTCAGAAGTGTTTGCTTGTTGTAGCCTGGCAATATACTTCCCGCTTTCCCAAAGGTCGATACGATTGTCCTTTGAGGAGGGTGATAGCAGTACCGCAGGGTACTTTTTATTCTCCTTGATGTTCAAATAGGGATCCATAGCGATCAAAAAGGGTGCTTCCTTTGGGTTCTCAATAGCTCCATATTCCAAATAGGTAGAATTTCGATAGGATCCCGCGGTCGACCTTGTTGGGTTCAGTTTAGGGACATCGCCCAAAAAAACACGAAACAGGTCCGAACGCTGATTGATGGCCATGCCCCCTGCAATGCCTCCGGCGCTTCTTCCGTATAGCGCTATGGATCGATTGTCGGTATACCCTTTCGAAATCATATACGCTGCCGAGGATATTATATCTTTCCAAGAGTTTTTCTTAGTTTCCTTTTTCCCGGCATCATGCCAGTCCTGCCCTTTCTCACCACCGCCCCTAATATGCGCTATGGCCAGCATACCGCCTTGGGCTACCCATGCCAAACGGGAAGGGGAGAAAAATGGCGATTGGTTTGTTCCAAAAGCACCGTACGCTATCAAAAGTGTTGGCATGCTGGCGCGTTTCCGGCGTGCCGAGTTGTAAATAAGGGACAAAGGTACCATTGCGCCGTCATGCCCTTCAATTTCGAGTTCTTCTACTATTAAGGCATTGAATTCGGGATATAAGGGAATGGGTACCAGTTCTATTTGTTGGGAAATCGCCCCGTCGTCTATAGTGTAGCGCATCAAATCTGTGGCCCAGCCAGAACATTCTATTAAAATTTTATTACCATGGATGTTGATGTTCGATTTCAGTACTATTTTACCTGCATCTCCCGGAATGGACACCTTCCGCGTAGTTTTCCCGCTTTTGTATTGCAATTCGGCACGCACTCCGTTTTCATATACGGTAAAATATATTCCGTTTTTCGTGGGAACAAAATCATTGATGACCCGTTCGGCATGTCCGTCAACAACTATAGTAGGGCTGGAAAAATCGATATTTTTCATATCGATATAGTAGATGCCAAAGTTTTCCTTCCATTTTGCCGACATAAAGTAATACCGGTCCCCTATAAATTGCCCCTGGCCACCCAAAACTTTCCAATCCGCTTTATGAAGCAATTTCCAATCGGGAACTCCCGAGCGCACCGATTCAATTGTAGCAAAGTAAGTGTCATAGTAAGGTGAGGCTGCCGCGGCATAGCCCAAAATGTACTTGGAATTACTGGAGGAAACTTTCGTAGCCGGAAACAATTCCCTTTTAATCGGAGTATCAATGGTGTTGCCAAAAATGTTCGAATCTTCCTCTTGTTTTTTCCCAATGATGTGAAGGCGGGCATAAGAATTCTCTTTAAACCCTTTCTGTCCTTTGGTGATAATTGGAAAATAAGTATAAGTAAAACCAGAGCTGTCGGGCAACCAATGGATACCATTAAACTTGCTCGGAGCCAAATGGGTCAGGGTATCCGAAACCACTTTTCCGGATGCACATTCGATGACGAACAGTTCTGATGAAAAGTCGCCACTTTTGGAAAGTGATACGGCAACATATTCCCCGTTCCAGGATGGTTTTAAATCGTCGATTCTATAATCACCGATATCGCTATTATAGTTTTCCGGGTTTAATAGCAGTTTTTCATTATTTCCTTTTTTGTCCGCCATAAAGAGCTTAAAAGGAAGTTCATTTTCAGGTTGTTTTGTGTAAAATATGCTACCCTTTTCGTCCAAGCGCACCCTATTCGCCCAGCTAAGGGTTTTGGCATTGGCCGATTGTATTGCCTCATAAAATTGGGATACGGTACTTAAGGTATCCAATATGGATTTGGTCAATTTTTCTTGATGGCCAAACCAGTTTTGCACTGTGGAGTCCTTTACCGATTCCATGTTTCTATACGGGTCCGTTACGGTAGTACCAAAAATGTTCTCAGTAACTGGTTTTGCTGGGAATTTAGGGTAATCATAGGTCTGCCCGTAGCTATAGGAGAGGGATAGCATCAATAAAAAGAGCAGCGGTCCGTACATGGTACTTTTCGAGTTTTTGATAAAATCACTTTAGGATAAATGTAGGAGATTTTCGATTCAAAAGAAAGCTTACCGGATGTTTCTACTTCATGTTGCTTCCTAAAAGTGCATCACCTTAATCTGACATATTTTTTGCCATTTTTAGCGCTTCAAAAGCGTTAATGACACCCCCACATCGAGAAAGTTCATTAAAACGTACCAAGGTATCGTTTACTTTAACAGGAGTATCATAGATTGTAGCCGTACTTAAAAGTATGTTTTTAATTTCTGCCGCCGTCAAGTCTGGATAATACGACAAAACCATAGCGGCAACACCGCTAGTAACGGAAGCGGAAAGAGATGTGCCGTTTAAACTGAAGTATTTTCCCTCCGTAGGGTTGGTCGTTATCATTTCCGCACCGGGCGCAAAAATATCAACATTGTTTTTACCGTAACACGAACGTGACCATTTCAGCGATTCGTTGGCAACCTTGTTGGCCGCCCCTACCGAAATGAAGGTGTTTAGTCTTTCTCCGCTATCAAGTGAATATCCATTAGGATAGTTTACATTTTCTTTTATGTCGAGGTCCAAATTCTCGTTCCCTGCCGATGTAACGAAAAGGACATTGTTCTTATGGGCGTATTCTACCGCCTTAAAATAGCTTTCTTTATGTTCCAGATGATAGGTGCTAATACTGTAGTTTATAATACGGGCACCATTATCGACTGCGTATTGCACGGCATTGATAAAGTCCTTGTCCCTTGGTGCCCCGATGGGCATTATTGATAATGGCATAAGCTTTATGTTGTTAGAGATACCTTTTATGCCGATACCGTTGTTTCTCTTTGCTGCAATTAAGCCAGAAGTTTGGGTTCCGTGCATCGACTTTCCTGAATTTCCCAAACCTTGTTATTCCCATATCCGTTATATGCTAGAACATCTGGGGAATCATCTATTTCAAGGTACGGATCATATGTTAAACTATTACTCAATAGCTTTTCCGAGTAAGCGATATCGATAAGATTGTTTATATCCTGAATGGTTATCTTATAGCGGGTTGCCATTTTAATGAAATCGATGGAATTTTGTAGTTCCGATGTATTGGATACTTGTTGGGGTAAGCTTTCTATAAAGTCCGGGTTTTCAAAAGCACCGGGAAAGTCTTCAATGGCCTTGTAATAGTTATTTCTAAGTTCTGTAGCCCATGCTATTGTTTTTTCCGCATTCTGTATGCCCTGTTTCATATTGTTTAACAAAACCGAGATGAGCATACTATCTTTCGTTTGCTTTCCTATTAAATCGGAAACTTTTGATACGTTATACTTTTTCATCAAGCCCCGTAAAATTCTTACTGGTTGAAAGTTACCAACGGATATCGTTTTTCCGTTTCGGCTTCCTAAATAGTTCCAACCATGTATATCATCGATGTAGCCGTTATTATCATCGTCAATATTATTATTTGGGATTTCATTTGGATTTGTGTATACCATGTCGATCAACTCCTCGTGATAGATGTCCACTGGCGCATCGATGAGGGCAACTATGATTTCTGTCGGTTTCTGGGGTAGCTTGGATATATAGTAGGTAGCACTGTCCATGGCAATTCCCACCAGAGAATCCTTAGGGGAAGCCATATACCAATCCGTAAGTTCGGTATCGACATCGGAAAGGGTTTTGTTGTTTTGAAATGCTTGTTTTGCTTCGTTGTTTCGTGCACAACTGACAACTAAAAGAATAATGATGATGGGAAAATGAGCTTTCACAATTTACTATAATCTATTCTGCACTTATTCATCTTTGTGAAATGAAACAAAACCATGTTTGGGAAGAAATCTATGGCTTGTTCACCATTTGATCCGCCATTAAAAAAGCGTTATACACATTTACAATTTTTCCCGATTTGCTAAGCGTGTCAAAGGCTTTCCACTGGTACGCTTTGTTGGGCAGGCGTATTTTGACTTTTACGTCATATGCTACCCCGGAATTTAAGAGTATTTCCTTTAGCTCGGAGGCATGTAGCTCGGGAAAACGGGACCATACGAGTGCAGCAGTCCCCGATACCAAGGCGGAAGACAGGGAAGTGCCGCTATCCAATTTAAACGTATCGAATGGCATGGTCGTTATAATTTCTTCTCCCGGAGCAAAAAGGTCTACATCATAATTCCCATAATTGGAAAATCGGGAGCGTAAATTTTCACCTACTTTATTCGAGTTGGAGCCAACAAGGATAAAGGTATTCCCGAATTCCGGGCCATTATCCAGGTTGTCGTTGGGATAATAGTCGTTCACCTCATTCAAATTATAATTGCTATTGCCTGCGGACGAAATTACCAATACCCCTTTGTCACTGGCATATTTTAAAGCATCCAATACCCAAACGCTGTTCAAGGACAACGCTTTACCAAAACTCATATTAATAATATCCGCGTTATTGTCTACGGCGTACCGGATACCAAGAGCGATATCTTTATCATGTTCGCTTCCATTGGCCGAAATACAGACCGGCATCAGCTTGCAACTGTCACAAATACCACGGATCTTGTTTACGGTGTCCGGCTTTGATGCGATCAAACCGGCTACTTCCGTACCATGGTACAATTTGTCCAGATTTCCGTTTATGATGCCGTTTCCGTACGCTTTTTGTTCAAGATTGTATGGATCATCTCCTTGTACCGATCGGTCGTCATAATCCATATTGTACATATGGTCGCGTTTGTTTCGCGCTTCCGACTCAAAAGTATCGATCCATTCTTCGGACAGCTCATATTTAAGGTAATCGGCCATATAGTAGATCAAACGCGCCAATTCCTTGTCTTTTTCTTTGTAGCGACTATAAAGACTGTCCAGCTGCGTTATAGTATAGTCTTCCTTTGGAAAAAATGTTTTTAGCGTGTCTTTTGATTTTGGAAAGGTATTTCGTAAAAAGGCGACATACTCCATGTTCCCGTCCACTTGTTCCAATCCCTTCTGGTATTCCTTTTTGGCTTTTTCGTAAGCGTCCAATGTAATTTTTATACGGGCGGAATCCTTTTCATAACCCCTAATGATGCGAACCGATTCATCACTGGAGAAAATCACGTTTTCGCCGAATGTGTTCCCTAAAAAATTCCAACCATTAACATCGTCTACGTAGCCATTGCCATCATCATCTTTTCCATTCTTGATTTCCTTGGGGTTTTTCCATAGGTGTTGTGCCAGATTTTTATGCTCAATGTCCATTTCGGTATCCAACACCGCAATAACGATTTCCCTTTTGCTGTCACCTATCAAACCTTCTTCTTCGGCCCTTAGTAAACTGATGCCCGGTATGGTGTCGGTTAAAATGTCTTTTAAGTGCCAGAGATTTTTTTCTTCGCCCGATACCATTTTTGTTTTGCTATAGGAGGCCTCCCATGAGATAGGAGTAACTTGAGCGACAGCCGTTTTTAAAACTACAAACAAAAAGACTCCAAGAGCGATAACACTTTTCAATTTTTTCACGATACTAAAAATTTTTTCACGATAAATTTGACCATAGGAAAAGCTAGTTGTTCTATTCATTTTCAGCAGGCAATAGGGTTGTTTTCCTATTGGAACCAGTTAGTGCTCAGGAATAGCACTACGGTTTTTGTCCGATGCTCTAAACTGATCGGCTAACAAGATAGCGTTATGGGCGTTTACTATTGCACCTGATTTTGAAAGAGAGGAAAAAGGCGCAGTTTCCTTCTTTTTTTTACTAAGTGTGGGCATGGTATTGTAACGATTCCCTGAACTCATAATAATTTTCTTTACCTGCGTAGCGCTAAGAAACGGGTAGTAAGAGCGCAGAAGTGCGGCGATACCCGATACTATAGGTGCGGACATGGAAGTACCGGACGCAAAACTAAAACCACTGTGTCCGGAAGGAGCGTATATATCTACAGCTGGCGCAAGAATATCCACGTTCTCCTTACCGTAGTTGGAATTGTAGTATTTGAACCCTAATTCCGCTTGGTAGGTACTTCCGCCTACCATTATAAAATTTTGGGCAACTTCGTTGTGGATGTAGTCCGAATCGTTTGGAAAGTAGTTTTTGTTATCATCAATGTTAGTATTGGCGTTTCCCGCGCCGTTTACAATGAGCACATCTTTTTCGGCCGCGTAGGCGATTGCTTCCAACAACCAGTTCTTATTGGTTGAAAACTCTTTGATTATGCTCATGTTAATTATTCTTGCACCGTTATCTACCGCGTACCGGATGGCCAAGGCCAGGTCCTTATCGTGTGCTTGACCATAACAAGCAGCTACTATGGGCATAATTTTAAATTTGGCAGTTGCTGTTTTTGAGATTTTAGGTGATGAAACGAATTTCAATATTGTTCCTGCGACCGGGGTTGCATGGTCGATAAAATCTTGATCGTAAGAAACAATGTTGTTTCCGTAGTCGGTGTCTCTTATGTTTGATGGGTCGTCTTTTGTAATCGCCCGTTCATCATAATTAAAATTGTAATAATATTTTCGGTAACGATTATGAATTTTCAGGTCTGCGATAGCGTCATCTATGCTATAGTCATGCTTTACGGCCCATTTTAAGGTTTCTATTTCTTTTGAAAGACTATCGGTCCGTTTCGCGATGCTATCTAATTTTTTTAAGGTCAGCTTAGGTCTGGGAACAATGTTTTCAAAAACGGCGACCGCTCTTTTAAGGTCTTCGGTATAGGTGCTGTCGCTAATAAAATACTCCTCTCGTTGTTTGGCCTTGTCCTTTAGGGTTTTTTTTGCTTTGCTGTAGTCCTCCTCGGTAAAATCTAGTTCACGCTTATTTTTACTGTTTTCATAATATTTGACGATACGCGTAAACTCGAAATACTCATAAATTAGCCTATCCCCATTTTTATTCCCGATAAAGTTCCAACCATGCACATCGTCAACGTAGCCGTTTCCATCATCGTCGATGTTATTGTTCGCGATTTCATTTTGGTTTTTCCAAAAGTTCTTAGTGATAGAAGGGTGTTTAGGGCTAATATCCGTGTCAATTACCGCGATGATAATTTCCTCATTATGTTTTCCTTTTAAGCGTTCATGTGCCCGCTGTAGGCTTGTTCCCGGTACCGTGTCTTGACCGTAATCCATCAAATACCAAGTCTGTTTTTCTTTATCCGACAGGGCTACCTTCTTTTCAACAAATGGTACCGGCTTATTTAAATTCTTTGGTTGTTGGGCATTGCATCCTATTAAGCCCGTAATTAAAAAGTAAAAAAGAGACTTTACATTCATGATAATTGTACTGTGATGTTTCAAAAATAGTATCGTTGAATCGCTTTACGTTATATTAATTCCCCCGTCCATTTTTAATTGGGCTGAAAATCGGGATGTCCTGTTTGCCAAAGGGCAAAGGAAAGCATGTTGGCCAACTCCACGTTTTGTTTTTCTATTTTTACGGAAAGGCCATGTCCGCCCTTGGAATCTACAAAAAACAATATCGGCTTTCCCGAAGTAGATGCTTCCCGAATCCTAGCCGTAAACTTTCCGGCCTCCCAAGCATTTACCCTTGCATCTTTTAAGCCCGCGGTTAGCAACATGGCAGGATAATCCGTGCCCTCCGTTATGTTATGGTAAGCATCCATTTCCAATAGCGCCTTAAATTCAATGGAATCTTTAACCGTTCCAAATTCTTTTACGTTGTTTGGTCCATTGGGGCCTGTTTCTGTCCTTACCGTATTTAGTGTGCCTACCCTTATCATGGCGCAACCATAGAGATCAGGCCTTTCGGTAACCGCCCTTCCTATTAAAATACCCCCGGCACTAGCGCTAAAAATAGCGATGTTCTGTGGCGAGGTGTATTTTTTTGCAATCAAATATTCCGTACAGGAAATAAAGTCTTTCCATGTGTTCGGTTTTGTGGTTTTAAAACCACCCTTGTACCAACCATCTCCTTTTTCCCCGCCGCCTCTCACATGTGCCACAGCATAAACGCCACCGTGTTGGATCCAATAAGGCATATATTTTTCAAGTTTGGGCCTATCCGAAATACCGTATGCGCCATAACTGCTCAGCATTACCCTTTGTTTACCATCGAGCGTTGTCCCTTTTTTGTGTATTATGGAAAGCGGTATCATTTCGCCATCATGGGACAAAACTTCTACCTCTTCGACAACCAAGTCGGAAAGTTCTGCGCTTGAAGACCGTTCTTCAAAGGGTAATGGTTTAAAAGAACTGGATTCATGATCATACTTGAATAGGGTCTTTTTTAACGTCCACCCTTCCAGTTCGATCCAGAAGTCCCTAGAAAACTTTTCCTTTGTAATGATATTCAAATGCCCTGCGGTCATGGGCAATTTTATTTCTTTGGCACCAGTGTTGTCCAACAGAAAAAGACTGGTTTCTACACCGTTTCGCATTCTAGCGTACAAAATACCGTTTGAAATAAGTTTAAAATCCGTAAGTACTAGGTTAGGGTCTTCCGGAACGACGATTTCCGGATTCTCAAAATCAGGTTCATGGACCGAAGTTTTACAAATTTTGAAGTTAGGGGCATTGTAAGCGGTCAAAAAATAGACCTCCTTGTCTTTAAGAAAAAACTGAGCGACCTTATGCTTTTTAGTAAATAGCCTTTTCCAGTTTTTTGCATCTTTTTTGGGACTAACAAAATAATCCGCATAAGGTCCCGGCCCCCAAATGCCCGCAAAAAGATAAGGGTCATCCGGATGTTGTAGATCCACCTCTGGGAAGTCTTCGGTATTAAACGGCAGTTCGGGATTGTTGGCCTTGGAAAGTATTATGTTCAAGTTTTTTGGGTCGCAGCCGATTTGGTATAATACCGTTTTGGTGTTCAGTAAATAACCCTTGTTTTTTTTATCGATAATTGGCATGTGCTCATAGGTAAAACCTTTTCCATCTTGCATCCAATGTACACCGCCCAATCCGTTGGGCCAACAGTGCGTTATGGTTTCCGGTAAAACTTTTTGGTTTTCTATATCGAAAATGCGCATTATCGAAACTCCCTCATCATCTTTGGTGAGGCCTATTACAACGTACGACGAATCCCAGTTTGGTTTGAAATAGTTTATGGTATAATTGTCGCCCATACTTTTTGGGCTTAAAATAAAGCGTTCCTTTTTATCCGCTGCAGGGCGATAAAACAACTCCTTGGTGTTTTCCGCTTTATTGATTTTTAAATAAAAATAGCCGCTCGTATGGGTAATGTATATGGATGAAATAGTGTTTTCATCTTGAAACTGATCGAGATTTATCTGTTCGAACAGGGCATCTTTTTTTTTGATTTTCGACATTGCCGCATTGCCCGCCATCGTGTTTTTTGCGTACCAGTCTAAAACTGTTGAATCCGAAAGGTTTTCTAGGTAACGATAGGGGTCGTTTACTGGAGTTCCAAAATAGAAATCGGTAACGGTTTTTTTAGGAAGAGAAAGGCTATGTTGCTGAGCGTGGCAACAGATGAGGCCAAATAAGAGAACGGAGATACAGAATTTTATTGACATACTTGAAGGTTGGAAGGCTTTTATGGCGCCCCTGTCGTTTTTTTGCGATAGGGCAAGAGCGTGATGACCTTTTCTAAATCAGCAATATGGGTTACATCATGTTTTCTGAGGAATTGAGGACTTCCCTCGTTGTATTTCAAAAGTAATACAGAATCATCGATCTGTGGGTATGGGTCCGTACATTATACCAGAAATGGTATTATCACGTCGCCCAATAACTTTTCCAAATAGGCGATTTTAATAAGGTTGTTTATATCGGAGATCGATGTCTTTTAGGCTGTAGCTACTTTAATTGAATTAATTGGCTTTTGTAAGTTCGAACCGTAGAAGAGATAGAATGTTAGGTTTCGCTAACGGCGGAATCGTCAAAGGCTATGGTTATGCGTAAATGGTCTTTCAACCGGGAACCATGTTTTAATTTTCGGTTCGTTTCTCGGCCAGCAACAACGCATTGTACGCATTGACTATACGACCGGATTTCGAAATACTGGAAAAAGACACCATTTTTTCTTCCCCATCGTTTGAAAGCAGCACGTTACCGGCGTACCGCGTACCCGATTCCATTAGTATTGACTTTATTTCCTTTGCGCTAAAATTCGGATAGTGTGAGCGCAAAAGACCGGCAACCCCGGTAACTATAGGGGCGGCAAACGAGGTGCCGTCTACAAGCTCATAGGTATCGTTGCTTGAAGTGGTATAAATATTTTTTGCAGGCGCCATTATATCTACAGTTTCCGGCCCGTAATTGGACTCCGTATACTTTAAGTTGTCATCTAAATGTTCTGTACTCCCACCTATCATTAGGAAGTTTTCAATAAATTCAGGTTCATGGTAATCAGTATCGTTAGGGTAGTGATTTTTTTCCTTATCAAGGTTTCTATTATCGTTGCCGGCCGCAGTAATAACCAATACGTCTTTTTTTGCTGCATACTTAAGCGCATCAAAGACCCACTGTTTATGTAAAGAAAATTCCTTGTTGATACTTATGTTTATAATTTTTGCGCCTTTATCGACAGCGTAGGTTATGGCCAATGCCAGGTCTTTATCGTGCGCTTCGCCGTTAACGGCCACCACTAAGGGAATAATCTTCACTTTTGGAACGATACCTGTTATGCCAACGCCATTTTCGGTATTGGAGGCAATTATTCCAGTTACATTGGTGCCATGGGAAATAGTATCTTTTACGTTGTCTATTCGGCCATTACCGTAGCCGATGTCCCCTAGGTCGTCGGAGTTATCCCCAATTGCTTGTCTTTCCTTGAATTCCGTAGCATAATACATATTCAATTGTCTTTTCCGAAACTCCAGATCCTCTTCTAAATCAGCGATATTCATATCGTAAAGTAAGGGAAGTTTCACAGCGTCAACCGCATCTTTTAAAGGGTTATCGCTTTCCGCGATCGAATCTAAAAGCGAAATAGAGGGTATCCGACCGTTTAAGTAGGATTTGATGGTTTCAAGACCCTTATAGTAGCTGTCGATAATAACCTTTCCCTGTTCTATAACGGACGTTATGGTATTTCTTTTTTTGTTCAATACCTTTTTTGCCCTTTTGTAAAGGAGATAGTTTGCTTTGTTTTCAGCGCTTAGTGTATCCGAGTTTCTATTAAAATAATCCTCATAGAACCTTACAACACGTACTACCTCGTAGTTTTGATATATGGGATTGGCACCGCCCGAACCCGCAAGATAGTTCCAACCATAAATATCGTCTACAAGCCCATTACCATCATCATCTAACTTATTGGCCTTCTCCTGTTCGTTGGTCCAAAAGACCGAATTCAAATCTTCATGTTCCAGATCAAAAGCGGTATCCAGTACTGCTATTACTATTGTATCCGATTTTTTATCGGCGATAAACTCACGCGCTTTTTGCAAACTGATCCCGGGTGTCGCGTCAGTTTCCAAATCTAGAAGATACCATTGCTTTTTATCGATTTTGGTTTTTGGGATATGTTTGGTTTTGGATGGCTCAGAAACTAGTTGTTGTGCATTGATGTGGCAATTGAAGTATAAACACGATAGCACACCTAACATAAGAGACCTCATTAACGTCATTTTAAGGGTCCGGTAAGGTAAAAATTATTTGCTTAGTTCGTTGAAAGTTCCAGTCTCACAATATCGTTATTTGCTTTTAGAAGCCATTTTTTTAGCCATTTTCATAGCGGAATAGGCATTTAAAACTTTTCCAGATTTTGATAGGTCTTTGAAGAGAACGCTATCTTTTTCCCTCGTACGAACCCTCAATGTATCGAAAGCCGTTCCGCTGGACATTATTACTTCCTTTACTTGTGTATGGCTTAATTGGGGGTAATGTGACCAAATAAGGGCGGCGACGCCGGAAGTAAGTGCACTTGATAAGGATGTTCCAGAATTTTCAATATATTGCTGCATTCGGGTATCAGTTGTTTTAATACCACTTCCCGGGGCGAAAAGATCGACATTTTCTTTTCCATAATTTGAGTAAAAGGCGAGCAACCCTTTTCCCAAGGATTTAGTACTTGCGCCGACTGATATTAAATTATCTACTGAATCCTCTCCATAGGTGTCGTTAAAATAGGTTCTGTTCTCAGGGATATCCAGGTTTTTTCCTTTATTTCCCGCCGAGGTGATAATTAAGACGCCATTTTTCTCCGCATATTTTAATGCATAAAATAGCAGTTCTTCATTTTCGGTATATTCTTTGCTTCCACTTAAGTTGATTATTTTGGCTCCGTTATCAACTGCATACCTAACGGCATTCGAAAGGTCTTTATCGTTATAATGACCATATTCCGGACTAATGGTCAATGGCATTATTTTAATCCTATTGGATAGCCCACGTATCCCTATTCCATTATTTCTTGTGGCCGCTATGATACCTGAAACTTGTGTTCCGTGAAAAACATGGCTTTGTGCTTTTACATTTCCATTCCCATACCCCACAGTTTCTATATCTAATGGGTCGTCACCTATTTTCGAACGTTCGTTGTAATTTAAGTTGTTACAGGTATAAATGTCAATTAAAGTATTCTCTTGGTCCCTATAAGTGTAATCAAAGGTGTACCCGTAGGAGATGTTTTTCTTCATTTGGGCTACTAGCCTTTCTTCATTCTCATTACGAATTTCAAGTGTATCTAACTGTGCTATGGTATAATCGTCATGGCCAGGTATTCTATCAGAAAATAACTTTATAAACTGATAAAACTCTTCCCGTACTTCTTTATCGGTTTCTAAATACGGTTGTTCCTTACTGTTTACACCGTTATATTTTTCTAGGCAATATTGATAGAGTTTAAAATCTTGTAAATTGTCCGTACTTATTTCCGATAATTTTTTGCCTTCAAATTTCTTTCCAAATTTCCTTAAAACCCTTACCTGCACAAAAGACGCATATCTTTCATATCCGTATTGTCCATAACCTAAAAAATTCCACCCGTTAACATCATCAACAAAACCGTTGTTGTCATCGTCTTTTTGATTGTTGGCAATTTCTGTTTTATTCACATATATTTGATTTCTAAGGTCTTCATGGTCAATATCAATTTGGGTATCCATTACGGCTACAATCACCTTTTCTCCGGCGTCCTCTAAATTTAATTCTCGGTAAGCCTTGTCCAAACTTATTCCAGATATGGAATCTATTTTTGGGTCTTCATGAATCCAAGAACTATCTTCTTTTTTAGTATTTATTGGTAATGGTTGGGTACTCTTTTTACAAGAAACGAATCCAAAAAAAAGTAAAAAATAAAAGAGAATTACAAATAATCTCAGAGGATATTTACTAAGCAGCCTGATAACAGGCTGCTTTAAATTATTTTTCATACTAGCGTATCTATTCATCTCTTACTCGACAATCTTTGGAGGTTAAAATCGCTGTTTCGTCATTTGTGCCAGCTCCTCCTAAAATGCTGTTGACTTTTGTAAATTTAGCAATTTCAAATTTTTTAATATGATATCCAGTACTGCCGATACTCTCGTATCTGATTTTTTATCGGCGATAAACCGAAGCGCTTTTTGCATACTGATGCTATTTTTTGGCCATACAAATCGATGAAAACACAAAATATTATACAGTCCCTTTGATTTAAAAGTAAAGAAATTCTTTTGGCTTCTTCTAGCTTCATTACTCTACTATGATGGCGTGCTTTTAGCTGCGTAATTCATATAGTTCAGAAGTAAAACCTGAAAATAGGACAGGACAGGTCATCTATCCTCTCATTTTAGCATGACTTTTGTAGGGTTTACAAATCGAAGTATTGGGGGGGGTTTTGGCTTGCACCAAATGAAGTTTAACTTTAAAAAAGAATTGATTCGTATTTTTTCTTTAAGGTTTTTAATCGTTTAACGTGAAATAAGTTTGTTTGTCGAAATAAATTTGAAATCTGAAAACCCTTTCATTCATTGTAAGTTTTAGAAAAAAATGAAACTTTTTTTTATTGTTGTTTTTTTGATTGCTAATCTGTCGTTTGCGCAGGAGTTGGATGTTGAGAACTCCAAATTTTTAAATGAAGCATCTTTTGCTGAAATACACGAATTGATTAAAACTCAATATCAAGATTCTTTGTTAGCTGAAAATTATATCGATTTGTATTTAAAAAAAGCATCCCTTGAGAAAAATATGTTGGAATTAGGAAAAGCACTGACTTGGAAGAGCTATTACGAACCCAATGAAAAACATAAACTCAAGCTAATCGATAGTGCTATCTCTTTAACAAAAGACCTAAATTCAGATTCGTACCCAATACTGACATATACATACAAAGGCGGACATTATTTGGCCACCGGGCAATACGATAATGCGTTGAGTACATATTTAACCGCTTTGAAACTATCCAGAAAAAATAAAAGTGAGTATTTCGAGTATTTGACTAAACATAATATTGCTATAATAAAAGGAGAGATTGGAGAAAATGAAGAGGCACTTGATATCTTCAAGGAGTGTCTCATTTATGAAAAGTCTAGATCCAATGGAAAGACTACCATTGAATATATTGAATCTTTGTTGAAGACCGGCGAATTTTATATCAAAACAAGTAAATTGGATTCTGCAAAACTTCTATTAGATGAGGGTCTGGTTAAATCAAACTCACTTTTTAATGAACTTAACCTCAAAATTCAATTACAACTTGGTATTTACGCATATAAAAAGGGTAAAATTAGCCAAGCAAAGAAGATTTTATCAACAGGATTGCAAAAGACCAATTTAAAGCATCCCCATTTGACCAAAACGACAATACTGTTTCTCTTCTACCTTGGTCAAATAAATGAACTTCAAAATCATAGTAAAAAAGCGATGAACTACTATTTGCAGATGGATTCACTCGTTCAGCAACAACGTGTAAAGCCAATCGAAGTAAGAAATGCTTATTCTTACTTAATTTCAAGATATAAAAGTAGCGGTGACATAGTGGAACAATTGTCAATTACAAATAAACTTATAGAAATTGATTCTTTTAATCTAGTCAGAGGCTTTAAAATATCTAAAATTATTAAGAACAAGTTCGACACTCCGATTCTATTACAACAAAAGGAGTCTTTGATAGAAACTCTCAATAGTCAAAACAAGAGGTTTAATTATGCCTTTGTAATTGTTTCTTTGTTGTTAATATCATTAGTTGTCATTGTATTTAGATTATTTTCTAGAAAGAGAATACTAGAAAGGAGGTTCAATCAAGTGATGAAAAGTAATGACATTAACAACAAAGAAACCAAAGCTTCAGCCAGAAAAGTAAATACAGATATACCGGAGATATTAGTAAAACGGGTTGCGGAAAGTCTCCAAAAATTTGAAAATAACTCAGGATATTTGAATAATGAATTGAGTTCAAACAAACTTGCAAAACTTGCAAATACAAATACAAAATACCTATCTATCATCATAAAACAGATTAAAGGCAAATCTTATTCCAACTATATCAAAGATTTGAGAATAGATTATGCTATCAGCGAATTAAAGATAAACGCAGACCTAAGAAGAAATTATAGTATCGAAGGAATCTCAAAAGAAATGGGATTTAACAACGTTGAATCTTTCTCTTTGGCTTTCAAAAAAAAGACTGGTTTAAACCCATCTTATTTCATAAAAAAAATAGAAAATCAATCTAAATTCTAGAATTTAGGGCTTTAATACAAATGGGATAACCTAATTATTCGGAAATTGAAAACTTAATCGAAAAACCTTTTAAAGATGAAAAAAAAGAAAGAATCAAAGAATGTAAGACCTTACTTAAAAAAGTTTAAAATAGCTAAACTCGACAAGCCACAACTAATCTTTGGCGGAGGGGGTAAAACCGAGGTAGTTATGTTATGCGGCCACACTGGTGGTTGAACTAAGAATTGGTAAAATATGATAATACAAGGTATAGAAGACCTTATCTAAAGGTAAAAAGTCATCTATACCTTTAAGCCTTATGGACAATGTTGAAAACATGCATATTATTTTTTGCTTTTTTTTTATTTAAAGTAGGTTTTACACAGGAAAAAATTAATTATCCCTCTTATAAAAAAGGCAACTTTAAGGAAGAGATTCACAATATTGTGGTTTCTGACCCATACCGTGGATTAGAAAATCTGAAAGAGCCAGAAACTCAAAGTTGGTTTAAGAGTCAAAGCTTTCTTGCCGATAGTCTACTCGAAATGGTACCTAAGGAAAGGTTTTTAAAAAAGTTTTTAGCTTTTGAGAATTCCCAAAAAAATCTTGTCAGAACCTATCGAATAAAAGAAAATGGCAACTACTTTTATTTGAAAAAGAATGATGATGGTGTAGAAAAATTATTTTTAAGAAGAGACAAACATAGTCAAGAAACCTTGTTGTTTGATCCGGAAGCATATCGAAAAGGACATTTTATTCGTTATTACAAGGTAAGTTGGGACGGTCTTAAAGTGGCAATAGCTATTTCTAAGAAAGGTGAAAAGGAAAGCTTGGTAGTAGTTTATGATGTTAACCTAGAAGGGCTTCTTGAGGATGTGGTTGAGGACTTAAGTCCGGGCCATGCAGGAAACTTATCTTGGTTTCCGAATAATATGGGTTTTTTTTATACGAAAGTGCCCCATTTTAGGTATGATGATAAAACCTATTTATTGGAAACTGAAGCCAGTTATCACCTAATTGGAGAACATAAAAAACAACGCACAATTTTTTCTAAGAATAATAATCCAACTATTCCATTTCAGAAAGGAGATATCGCAACTATTTTAATTTCAAATTCAAGCACTTCTTATCTTATTGGAACACTTTCCAATACAAATGACCATCATGATGTTTACTATGCTAAAATCAACTCTTCCAATAACTACGATAACATTGAATGGTTACCCTTGTTTACGAAGAAGGAACAAATAGTTCAGTTTTTCATCAAAGAAGATTTTCTGTTTTTTCGAACATCAAAAGGTGCTTCAAGATATAAAATATGTAAGACTTTGCTTAAAAATCCAAATTTCAACAACCCTGAAGTTTTGATCTCAGAACGGGATGATTCAGTTATATCCGATTTTGAGTGCCTAGATGGCAAAGTCTTTTTTACAATTAGAAAGAACGGGGTAAAATCTAAATTCTTTGTAAAAGAAAAAGACTCGGAAACTGAAATAAAATTACCTTTTTCCGCCGGCGAGACCAGTGTTTTTTCAGAGGGTAAAAAGTTATTTGTAAAGGTTAATGGCTGGACGGTACCCACTAGCTATTTTCAATATGATTATGGGAAAGGTATCTTAACCAATGTTAGTTTGGATAACGGCTCCTATCCAGAATTTGAGCAAATAGTTGTTGAAGAAATTGAAGTAAAATCTCATGATGGGGCATTGGTTCCAGTTTCAATACTTAGAAAAAAGGAACTTAAAAAAAATGGAAAAAGCAGAGCAATGCTTTACACCTACGGTGCATATGGTATTTCATATTCTCCGAGGTTTTTTATTCCTTTTGTCACTTGGGTTTCTGAAGGTGGGGTTTTAGTATTCCCACACGTAAGGGGTGGTGGTGAAAAGGGAAACTCTTGGTATGAACAAGGCAAGAAAGAGACAAAAGCTAATACTTGGTTAGATTTAATTGCTACAGCTGATTATTTGATTGAAAATAACTACACTTCGAAAAGATATCTTATAAACCTTGGGATAAGTGCCGGAGGAATAGCGGTAGGAAGGGCAATCACTGAACGACCAGATTTATTTAAGGTAGCTATTATGGATTCTCCCGCTCTTAATATGGTCAGATATGAGTTTCAGCCAAGTGGCCCAAATAATGTTCCAGAATTTGGAACAATCAAAGATTCAACCCAGTTCCAGGCGTTATACGAAATGGATTCTTACCATCATCTGGAAACAGATGTTGAATACCCATCGATTATGGTAAAAGTGGGTATGAAAGATGGCAGCGTTACGCCTTGGGATTCTGCCAAATTTATCGCAAAAGCGCAAAACATGACGATTCCCACAAACCCCGTACTGTTCTCAGTGGACTTTCAAGGTGGTCATGTCGGGGATGGTACCGTTGAAGGTATATATAGAAACTTTTCTGAGTTGTATGCTTTTGCATTATGGCAAACAGGACATCCTGAATTTCAGCCAAAAATGAGAAATAGATAAAATTCCGATTTGAGTTCAATTAAAGCGAGTTTGGAAAAAAAACTCCACGATTTCAACAATGATTTAACCTGTAATCTAGATAAATGTACAGAAATAGGGCTTTTATCCGGAAAAATGGGCGTTGCTTTATTTTTTTACTACTACTCCATGTATTTTAAAGAATATACCGTTAAAAATAAAGGTTCTTTCTTGTTGGAAGAAATATGTGAATGTATAAACACCGGATTTAATATTCCCACTTTTTGTAGTGGAATTAGCGGTATTGGATGGGGGATGGATATCCTGAATGAGGAAGGCTTAGAAGATATCGACACTAACTACTTGTTTTCCGATATGAAACAATATGTTAGTGATTCTTTAAATTTTTTCTTTAAAAAAAACAAATATGACTTTTTACATGGATACCTCGGAGTCGGGTTTTTTTTATTAAACAGGTTGAATTATCCAAATTCTTCTGACATGCAGTCATTCTATATAAAAAAGTTAGAAGAAGTTATTGCAAAATTAAATACCACCGCCGTAATCCTCGAGAACCAAGCTTACTGGGTTATAAGCAAGGAAGAAAAAGAGGAATCAGAAATAAATCTTAGCCTTTCACATGGAATGGCAAGCATAATAAATTTTCTGTCACGTGTTAACTCTTCACCTTATTTTAAAGGACAAGTTGTTACTTTATTAAATAAAGCTTGTCGCTTTTTAATCTCTATCAAGCATATACCCAAAAGTGAGGATTCTTATTATGGCAATCACATATTTCTAGATAAGTTTGAGAAAAAAAACTCCAGGTTGGCTTGGTGTTACGGAGATTTAGGAATTGGAATCTCTTTATGGCACGCCGCTATTTCTATTAATGACAAAAACCTATTTAAAGAGGCTATGCTTATTTTAAAACACTCGGCCAATAGAAGAGACACCAGTAGTACCTTAGTAAAAGATGGAGGTTTATGTCACGGAGCTTTTGGAGTGATGCATATTTTCGATTTTTTATACAAAAAGACAGGTGTAAAAGACTTTAAAAATGCCTCTGAATTTTGGTTGCTAACTGGATTGGAAACTGGATACCATGAAAATGGCTTGTCAGGATTTTTATCATGGAATCCGGATGAAAATGGAATTTGGAAAGTAGAAGTAGATATTCTTGATGGAATCTCTGGAATAGGCCTTGCCATAATCTCATATTTATTTCCAAAAGAACTTAAGTGGAATAAATGCCTTTTGATAGGATGACGGAGTGATTTTTTAAGCCTTTTCCTGAAAACTCACTGAAAAATCAATGGTTAAGGCTTAGGCGCACATTCAGGTTTCTCCGATGAAGCTCTAACGGAGTAGCGGGGTCTGTAAATTAAACTCTGTCCGTTGATTCGATTCCTTTGGGGCTAGCCCCAAAGGAATCGGCGTTTAATGCCAGTGGTATTCTATCCCCAAATTTAATATAAAGTTGTTGAACGGTAAGGCTCCAATTGTGCAAAGGGCTTGTCCATTTCTTCTCGATGTTCTTTGTGGCCAGATATACCAGTTTTAATAGGGCCATATCGTTTGTGAAGGCACCCTTGGTCTTGGTGACCTTGCGTACTTGGCGGTGGAAGCCCTCCACGGCATTGGTGGTATAGATGATCTTCCTGATTGGCTCGGTGTACTGGAAATACTGGGACAGTTGCTCCTAATTACGCTGCCAGCTCTCGATGACCACGGGGTATTTTCCTTCCCATTTTTCTTCCAGGTCCAATAGTCTGTCCTCGGCCACTTCCTTGCTCGTGGCCCGATAGACAAGTTTCAGGTCGCGCATGAACTCCTTTTGGTCCTTGGAGGCAACGTACTTCAACGAATTCCTTATCTGGTGCGCGATACAGAGCTGTACCTGGGCCTTGGGGAAAATACTCAATATCGCATCGGTAAAGCCCCTAAGGTTATCGGTACAGCCGATAAGGATATCCTTTAGGCCACGATTGTTCAGGTCCGTAAGTACCTGAAGCCAAAAGTTGGCGCCCTCGCTCTCGGAAATGTACATGCCCAATATTTCCTTGTACCCTTCCTTGTTGATGCCAAGGATATTGTAAAGGGCCTTATGGACTATCCTACCGTCCACTTTCACCTTATAGTGCATGGCATCCAACCATACAATGCAGTAAACAGGTTCCAAAGGACGGCTCTGCCATGCCTTTACATCCGGGACGACACGATCGGTTATCTGGCTCAGGACGGTGTGGGAGATGTCGGTATCGTACATCTCCTTGATATGGGCCGAGATATCCCTATAACTCATTCCAAGGCCATAGAGGCCGATGATCTTCTCCGATAGGTTGTCCGCCAAGATGGTCTGGCGTTTCTTTACAAGTTCAGGCCCGAAGCTGCTCCGGCGGTCCTGTGGGGTATCGATGTCGAAAGTGCCGAAGCCGCTCTTTATCGTCTTTTTGCCCTTCCCGTTGCGTTTGTTGCCGATACTGCGCTCGGATTCGTCCAAATGGCCTTCCATCTCAGCTTCAAGGGCCTTCTAGATAACATTCTTCAGCATCGGGGCAAAGGCCCCGTCCTTGCCGAAAAGGTTCTTGCCCGACATGAACTGGTCAAGCACCTTTTTCTCGAATTCCGTTTGTTCTTCTTTTCTCATAATCCTGTCTGAATAAAATTAGTGTTTAAATTTATTTCAGACAGAGTTCAGTTTACACCCTCTTGCTTTCCCAAAATTCAAGAATCTGGCCCGTATATTCATAAATCTAGACCAATACCACTTGCCAAACCCATTGATTATAAAGACTTTCACCTCATGGAAGCACCGTTACGGCTCGTGATGTTTACCTCATAAACTATCCGTAAACCCATCCAAAACGTAGCATGGTTGCAATCCAAATTTAATTTTCAAAGAAACGAATAAAACCATCGCGAACGAATGACATTTGAATCGCTGACGGTCCCAAAACGGATGACATGAAACAGATATTCCCAAAGGAAATCATAGAAAATACCGCTGAAGTACATCAGTTCCGACATTCCAGTAAAAGTAAGGCCATCTATACGCTCCTGTTACTGTTTTTCATTGGGGGATTGGTTGCGCTACCATTGGTACGGGTGTCAGTATATACCTCGGCAAGGGGTATCGTAAAACCGAACAAAGAGCGGGTAACGCTTACGGTCATCAATTCAGGGAAAGTGAACCATAGTGTTATCAGGAATAATAAAAGAGTGGTAAAGGGAGACACTTTGTTGGTCCTTCAGGACAACGGGGTAAATGAACAATTGGCGTTTTCCGGATATCAGATTTCGGAGGTAGAACAGTTTATCGCCGATCTTTCAGTACTTCTCAGTGGAGAAAAAGTGACTATCGACCGCTTGGCATCGTCCAAGTACCAACGCTCCTTTTTGGAACAGGCCCAAAAACGCCAAGAGTTCCGTATCCGGTACAAAAAGTTTAAAAAGAACTATGAAAGGTATAAGAAGTTATTTGAAAAAGGGGTAATCGCCAGTTCTGAATTTGAACAGCAAAAATTTGAACTGGACCTGGCCATTGGGGCCATGCAACAATTTAGAAAACAACAGGCCAATAGTTGGCAGGCAGACCTTACCCAATATAAAAGTCGGTTAAAGGAGTTGGAGGCCAATGGAAAACAATTGACCAAATCAAAATCGGGATTTGTACTTACGGCGCCCATCGATGGCACCTTACTAAATGCAAAACCTCAAGCGTTGGGCAGTTTTATCAATACGGGTTTGGTACTCGGGGAGATATCTCCCGATACCGAATTATTGGTGGAATGCTATGTAAGCCCGACGGACATTGGACTGCTCGGGCAAAACACCGCAATTACGTTTCAGGTCGACGCTTACAACTATAATCAATGGGGGCTTGCTACCGGTAAGGTAGTTGAAATTGCAAAGGATATAGAACTCGTAAACGACCGCCCCGTGTTTAAGGTACGGTGCAAAATGAACGAAAAATATTTGGTGCTGAAAAACGGATTTCGGGGCAACCTTAAAAAAGGCATGACCCTCAACGCCAATTTTGAACTTACCGAAAGATCATTGTATGATTTGCTTTACGATAAAATGGACGATTGGTTGAACCCGAGCCGGCAACAACTGGCCGATTTAAAACAATAACGGTATGAAAACGATAAAAAATTTAGAACGGTTACAGCAATTGCATCTTTTGATAGCGACGGAGACCACGGGTTCCCCAAAGGAACTGGCCGAACGGATGCATATTAGCCCACGTTTGGTATACAACCTTATCGACCAGTTAAAAGATTTTAACGCCGACATCTGTTATGACAGGGCTCGAAAAACATATTGTTATTCCGATGATTTTGAACTCAACATCAATATCTCGGTATCGGTAGTCAGTAATAACGAAACGACATCCATTTTCGGAGGGAGTTATTTTTTAAGGGAAGCGGCGTGCTGGAGAACGAATAAGAACGAGGTGGTCTAGCCGATTGTGTTGTCATAATAGCTTCTTATAAAGAATTACCGTAGGAAGCTGCACCTCACTAAATAAAACGTATGATGGTTTTGGTTAAAATATGGATAACAAGGTATCTCTTGAATGGAAGAGCATTGTTTTTGGAAATTGAAGAACAGATAGCTTTTATTGGTGTTTTGTTTATCGCGATGTTGTTACTGTCACTTTATAAGAAATTCATTTTAAGCTATTTGCAATCAAAAAGTAAGGCTCCAAAGCGGGGATTGCGTTTTGAAATGGATTAAATAATTGGCTGTTCACCAATGAAACATTACGCCCCGCTTTTATTAGCGATAAACTTTTGTTTCGCCCTTACGGCAACTTCTTTTTACAGTTTCCGCTGTTACAGTAAAACAAAAAAACATGGCTAAAAAAACGATAAAACAACATGACATTACCGACTGCGGGGCAGCTTGTTTGGCTTCCATAGCGGCACACTACCAGTTGCAAACGCCCATTGCCCGTATTCGGCAGTATGCGGGCACCGATAAAAAGGGGACCAACGTTCTTGGGCTAATAGAAGCTGCCGAAAAACTTGGTTTTGAAGCGAAGGGCGTTCGGGGCGATTTTGACAGCCTGTTTCTAATACCAAAACCAACAATAGCGCACGTCATCGTAAAGGAGGTATTGCACCATTACGTGGTAATCTATGAAGTAACCGATACCTACATTACGGTCATGGATCCTGCCGATGGTAAAATGCATAAAAAAACACATTTAGCATTTAAAAAAGAGTGGACCGGGATACTGGCGTTGGTATCGCCCAACGATACTTTTGCCGTAGGAAACCATAAAATTTCCATATACAAACGATTTTGGTTTTTACTGCGACCGCACAAATACGTATTGCTGCAAGCATTTGTAGGTGCACTTGTATACACTCTTCTTGGCTTTTCTACCTCTATTTACATCCAAAAAATAACCGATTTTGTTTTGATCGGGGGAAATACAAAACTATTGAACCTCTTAGGGGTCGTTATGGTGGTATTACTGGTGCTGCAACTGCTAATCGGTGTTTTTAAGGATATTTTTTTGGTAAAATCGGGCCAGCAGATAGATGTTCGTCTGATTTTAGGGTATTACAAACACCTCCTAAAGCTACCGCAACGCTTTTTTGATACCATGCGGGTAGGGGAGATTATTTCCCGAATTAACGATGCCGTAAAAATCCGGAATTTTATTAATGGCGTTGCATTGAGTTTGACGGTGAATGTGATGATCGTCTTTTTTTCCTTCGCATTGATGTTTTCGTACTATTGGAAACTGGCCTTGATCATGCTGTTGGTTATTCCATTATACGGTGGACTTTATTTTTTAATGAACAGGCTAAACCGAAAAACGGAACGTAAGGTAATGGAAAAATCCGCCGATCTGGAGAGCCAACTAGTAGAATCGTTGCATGCCGTGGGTACCATAAAACGTTTTGGATTGGAAGGTTTTGCCAACATAAAAATGGAAACAAAGTTCATCGATCTTTTGAAAATGGGCTATCGTTCGGCTTTGAACAGCATTTTATCGGGGACTTCAAGCGGTCTCATTGCCAAAATTTTTACCATCGTGCTGCTTTGGAGCGGCTCGTATTTCGTTATTCAAGGAGAGATTACCCCTGGTGAGCTGTTGTCGTTTTATGCCATAGTGGGGTATTTTACCGGACCCGTGGCAAGTTTGATCGGTGCCAATCGAGAAATACAAAATGCTTTGATTGCGGCGGACCGTTTGTTCGAGATTATGGATCTGGAGCGGGAAGATGTTGACGACAATACAATAGCCCTAAAGAAGCAACATATCGGTAATATTGAATTTAAAAACGTAGCATTCCGGTATGGTACCCGTGTAGAGGTGTTCGAAAACTTAAGTTTGACCCTGCCGCAGGGAAAGGTTACGGCCATAGTGGGCGAAAGTGGCTCGGGAAAGTCTACCCTGATGTCCTTATTGCAAAATATTTATCCCATTCAAAAAGGAAGTATTACCATTGGGGATACCGACTTAAAGTACATCGACAACGAAAGCCTGCGGGCCATGGTAAGTGTTGTTCCGCAAAAAATCGATCTTTTTGGAGGGAATGTAATCGATAATATAGCCGTTGGGGAATTTGCTCCCGATATGCGGCGCATTACCGAAATCTGTAAACGTATAGGAATCTTGGCGTTCATTGAAAACCTACCGAACGGTTTTAGCACGTATTTGGGCGAAAACGGGGCCACCCTGTCGGGAGGACAAAAACAGCGGATCGCCATTGCCAGGGCGTTATATAAGAGGCCCGAGATATTAGTACTGGACGAGGCCACTTCATCCCTGGACAGTACTTCGGAAAACCATATACAAAAAGCCATAGAAGAGTTAAGAAACGCCAACAAAACGATTGTGCTTATTGCACACCGCTTAAGTACCGTAATCCATGCCGATAAAATAGTGGTTTTAGAAGCCGGTGAGGTTTTGGAACAAGGCTCGCATACATCACTTTATCAAGCCAGAGGTCGGTACTACGAATTATGGAAGCAACAAATGCCCTTTTTTGGCACGGATAATAACATAACAACAAATTACGACGATGAAACGATTGTTAAAACAAATTGAGCTTTTGGAACGTGTGGATCAATTGATTCGCCTTAAAGCTACCGGTCGCCCCAAGCGGTTGGCGGAACGCTTGAATGTGTCCGAGGCCACAGTGTTCCGAATTATCGATACCATGAAAGCGATGCATGCGCCCATTTCCTATAACATTGCCAGGCAGAGTTACATCTATACCGAAACAACCAACTTTAAGTGTGGGTTTTATATTGAAACCCTTAATGCAATATCTGAACGGAAGATTTCCGGGGGCATGAACGCCCTTTTTTCGGGCGATTATCATGATTTTAACATTTTTCCAAAGCAACTCGCAGCTTTTGAGAGTAGTAAAGGGCAACTTTACAAAGTAATTAAGAACAGCGCGCAGTAAAATTTTGTTCTTGATGCTAAAGAAGAATGTTTAACTATAAAAAAAACAAATGAAAGATTTGCAAAAATTTAATGTTACGGAATTAAGTGACGATTCAATCAAAGCGACTGAAGGAGGTATTCTTTTAACCTTAGCTGTTGCTTTGACCGCTATGGGAATTCATGACGCTATTGATCATCCAGACGCTTTTTGGGATGGGTTAACTGGGGCGGAATTATAAACAATTTAAATTTACAATTATGATTACAAATTTAGACACAAAAGAGATTACAGAAATAAATGGAGGTGGTGAGAGATATGCCTATGCTTTTGGCAGGGCCGTAGGAGTTGCAATTGGAGGTCCTGTTGCAATAGCCTATTATGCAGGTAAAGATTTAGGCGTTTGGTAGCTTAAATTTAACTAACGGGCATTACCTTTAATACGGTAATGCCCATTTTAATATGAAAAACTTTTTCAAGAATACTAAATTGTTGTTGTTAATAGCAATCTGTTTGCTATTCTATGTTTTGAATAATGTTTACATAAGACCTTATGTATATGATTCAGTCGAAAATAGAGCTATTGTTTTTTTGGTTGGCGTTCTCCCTAACTTTTTGGGAACGCTAATGTTTGGGGCATATGTAAGGTGCTTTGTGACTAAGTCTTTCGTGAAGACTTTCGTTATATCAATGTCCCTTCCGATTTTTATGGAAGTAGAAAGATACTTTTACGGGAACCACAATTTTGACTTCTACGATTTGATTGCCTCGGCGATTGCTGTGGTTGTCATATTTATCAGCTCTAACCACCTCATTAAAGCTCGGCTTTAGTTGTTGTTTTATTCAAATGATCATTGTCTTGAACATAAGGTTTAATGGTGTAAAATGGGAGCTCCTATTACCAGGCGTAACAAAACCGAACGACCTAATGATTTTGCTTTAATCATGGCACCCGATATGATATCTACACTCTGTGTAATACTTTAGTCTAAACTTAAATTATAAGGACCTCTATGCGGTTCCTAATTGTGGGTTATAATCTTGATTATACGGAACCTATTCCTAGAACCGTAAGCAAGGTATTGCTCGGCAATTTTATTCAGGGAATCTGTTATCATAATAATCTTCGGATTTATTTTTGAAAAGTGAACGATAGACCAACAAACTAAGGCTGCCGCATTACAAGCCTGGATAGTACTCTTTCCTCCTTGGCTATTTATCTGACAACTTCTCATTGCTAGGTGGAACCTAGGTCTTTTTTCAACTAGCATCTTTAAGGTAGTACTTTTCTCAAACGCAAGACTTGTATAAATACACTTGAACTCCGGCAAATCCAACCATATTTTTCTGATTTTTTGAATTGCTGATACTTCATTCAATGACATGGTTGTTTTAAAACTTCATTTTTAGTCTTGGATTTTTCTGCCATAAAACAATACAATTTGATAATGTTCAGAAAACCTTGTGATATTTATGTAGAAAATTGAATGACTTTCAAGTATTGAGAGTGGTTAATGACATATTTGCTAAAGTAATCAAGAACAGCGCTTGTAATTTAATCTTAACTAGGAAAAATTATTAACTAAAAAAGTATCAAATGAAAAAAGTAGAAAAATTAGCTTTAAAAGAACTAAACCAAAGTGAGCTTGTAACAACGGAAGGGGGACTGATAGTATTGGGTATAGCACTGGTAGCGATTGGTATTTTTGAAACCATTGAAAATCCCGGTGCTTTTTGGGACGGGTTAATTGGTGCTGATTTGTAAACAGAAAATTTAACATTATGATTATCGATTTAAACAAAAAAGAAATATCAGAAATACATGGTGGTGGCGAAAACTATGCTTACGCCTTTGGAAGAGCAGTAGGAGTTGCAATAGGTGGTCCGGTTGCAATAGTATATTATGCAGGCAAAGATTTGGAGGTGTGGTAATTTACTTTTCTAAAAAAGATTTTTTCTGATTAAAAAAATCATCTTTTTCGAAGCATTATCGACTGTTTTTAGGATTGAACAAAATTAGTCTAACTCTCAAATTCTGATAGCAGAAAACGCCATTTTTACAACGGGATGGAAGGGAAAACCTTCGGTTATGTAACTTTTGTAGCAGTCTAAATTTTAATTTAAAACATAAAAAAATGAACACAGTAAGTAGGTTAAGTAACAATGAATTGAGAACGTTTAACGGAGGTTTTTTAAAGGCATCTATATCCATATCGGTACCGCCAATTGTAGATCCCGTGTACCCTTTTGCCGATCCATCGGCCCTGTTGGTGCCCTTACAAAAAAGAAAGGGATAATTTCCTAAAGAACAGCTCGGTGTATTTCCGAACTATCGCAGCTGCACTTCGATAGTTCATGAAAACTGTACCGGGTGGGTGTTTTTAGTTTGATAAAAGGATTCGGTGGTTCGAATCCTTTTTTTTAGGAACAGGCCCATATGTTGTGCTGGCCTTAAAGGCGCAGCATAAGTGTTAAACCTATATTCCCTACGGAAAACGAAAACAGGGTCAGCTTTTATTAAAGCTGACCCTGTTTTTTAAGCCCCAATGCTATTGGAATATTTTAAATCGGTAAAATATCCACACCCCCGGGGCCTTCCCCTTCCCAGCCGATATTGGGATACCAATCCATAATGGTAATACGATGATGGCCGGGGGGCATGATCATCATCAGTGTACCTCCGTTTACATCGGTCAATTCCTTTTTGTTTAAAAATTGCAACGTTTTCATTTTAAGTTTCTTTTAAGTTAATACTACAACATAAACTTAAGTTTCTACACTGCATAAACCTTGCAAATAAAGGGAGTTCTTTCAATGCGAAAATCCGTTAAGGTTTAAAAATTGGATATGCACTCTTCATTAGGAATCAAGATTTCCCCTTTTTTACATCGTTTATGGCACGAAGATATGCTAGCAAAAACAACAGGGGGTAGTTAAACACAAATAACTTTGAATAATAATAGCAATTGATTTATTGCTTTAAACCTGGGAATCGGGCGGAAGAAAGAATGGTGAAAATCTAAATCATTTTTTGGAGTTTTCTTTAAGCGATAGATGGGGAGTTCAGTACTTTGTTTATTTCTGAACCTTTGCTTTCTTTTCGGCCAATAATACCGCGTTGTATGCATTTACCACTTTACCTGTTTGCGACATCTTGCCAAATCGTTTTGTGCCATTCTTGGTTTTGATGTCCACATCGTATGAAGTTCCCGATTCTTTTATAATGTCCTCAATATCTTTTGAGCTTAAATTAGGGTAGTACGACCATAATAAGGCCGCCAATCCGCTCACTACCGCTGTTGCGGAGGAGGTTCCGGACGAATTTTTGTATTTGTACTCAAAATTTTCAGTGGTAGGTACGTTTGTGCCCGGGGCAAAAATATCCACCGTATGTTTCCCATAGCTGGAGTTTTTATAAACCAGGCCACCATCAATATGTTCTCCACTGGCCCCTATTTTCATAAAGCCTGTACGGCCTTCCTTCATCATGGGATGCCTCCTGCCCCATAGCAGGTCGTTATCCTCTCCTTTGTTACTTGCGGCGCAAACAAATAAAACCCCCTTGTCGAGAGCGTACTTGATGGCATTATAGTATACAACGGAGTCCGTAATGAATTCATCCCTTGAATTACTATAATTGATGACCCTTGCCCCGTTGTCTGCAGCATACCGGACTGCATTTGCAAAATCCTTGGTGGTTTCCATAAAATTCGAAAAAACCTCCAAGGGCATTATCCGGACGTTTGGGGATACTCCCCTAATACCCAGGCCATTGTTGTGTTCGGCACCTATGATCCCTGCCATTAGAGTCCCATGGTCATCAATGATAAGCGTGCGCTGAGAACCAACAAAACTGTTTCCGTATCCCGTATATGTGAAATTGTCCGGATCGTCGTCTATATTTTTCTCCGGGTGTAATAGGACATTGGTAGCAATGTACTTTTTGGCATAATGCCAAGTGATGTTGGTATTGTGCCTGGTAATGGAGTGGTTGTATTTTTTAAAGAACCTCCAAGTCGCTATGGCCTCCAATGCTTCCTTATTTTCCATCGTATTGGTTATCGAATCCCATTGGTCATTTGTATAAGGGTCCCCCGATTGCACTATTTCTGGGTAGTACTTGAAAAAATTATAGTAATTGTCCCTATGCCTTTCGGCCCAGGCAATACTCCTATCCGCACTTTCTTTGGCCTCTTGGGTTTCCTTTATCAATGCTTTTAACTCCATTAATACGATAGTATCCTTTACACCGGTCAAGTCGTCCAAATCTTGAATGGAATACGCTTTGATCAATTTCTTTAGTTTCCTAGTACTTTCATAAAAGCCGTAGACCAATGAGGAGCCATCCTTTTTTCCGACATAGTTCCATCCATGAATGTCGTCCACATAGCCATTGTTGTCGTCATCTTTTAAATTCCCATCAATTTCGTTGGCATTGCGATAGATCACATTTTTCAGATCTTCATGATTGATGTTTACCGGACCATCAATTACGGCAACAATTACCTCAACAGGCTCTTTTTCCTTCAAAAAATCCAAAGCCTTTTGTATTCCGATACCGGCAGTGGAATCGGTGGGAGCGTTAAAATGCCATCCGGGCCTTTCCGATTCTGACATGTATTGTTTAACTGACGGAGCCGTGTGTTTTGATTTTTCCGAATCGCCGCAGGATAACAGAAGAAAAACAAAAATCAGTCTGAAAAAATTCATTTTGTAGGTTATCGTTAACGTTAAAAAGCGAGGGGGAGTACATACCCCTCGCTTTACTAAAGTACCAAGAAATACGATTAAAATTCATCCGCCCCCTCCTTTGGGATCATTTTCACTTTCGTGATCGCTTTCGCTTCCACGAAGGCTATGTACCTATTGCGGTGCAACAATCCAGGTTTGGGCCATCCAAATCGTATTTCGCATGGTTTTTTAATCTTTTTTATGAATAGCGGAAATACCGAAAAAAGGATTGTTTACTTGTTGGACTTATTCATTTATGGTTCTGGAGGGAAGCTAAACCTTTCAAGGAGTACATTCTTGATCCTTACTGTAGTGATGTATGCGGTAATTTTGCTATCGGATTTCCATCCTGTTAAGGGTAGGGATATCCTCGCTTGGTGGATATGTTTTTTGAACTATTGTCCTAAGTACGGTAGTTTCCAATCGTATTTCAATTAACTCCAAAACCCCCAATAATTTCCTTAATTTTAACCACCAACAGTACAAGCAACATACATGCTACAACAAGGCACATCGGTGGGTTTGGTCCTTTCTGGCGGAGGGGTTCGGGGGATGGCCCATATTGGGGTGCTGCGTGCCCTGGAACAACATGGCATTGAAGCGAAAACCGTTTCCGGAAGTAGTGTCGGTGCGCTGGTGGCGGCCTTATATGCCAATGGAAACCCCATTTCCGAAATGCTGACCTTTTTTAAGGAAACCCCCTTGTTTAAATACAACTACTTTACCATTTTAAAACCGGGACTTGTAGATACCGAACGGTATGTTGATATTTTTAAGGGCTTTTTCCCGGAAGATAGTTTTGGGGCGCTCCAACGCGAGCTACATGTGGTGGCCACGAACTTGCAGAAGGGCGAAGAGGCTTTTTTTTCGGAAGGGAGGCTCATTCGTCCCTTGCTGGCTTCAGCGGCCTTGCCGCCGGTGTTCAGTCCGGTCGAGATCGACAATTGTTTGTATGCCGATGGCGGTATTATGAACAACTTTCCGTTGGAACCCATACTGGGAAAGACCGATTTTATGATCGGTAGCAACGTATCCGTTGTTAAAAAAGTGGACAAGCGGAGCATTCGTTCCTCCTTACAACTGGCCAACCGTACTACCGCTTTAATGATTTATGCGATCAACCGCCAAAAAATTCACCAATGCGATATAATTTTTGAAGCAATGGAACTCGAAAAAATCGGGGTGCTGGACAAAAAGGGTATCGAAAAGGCCTATGTGATCGGTTACGACCATGCAGCTAGGCAGTTAGAAAAATATCTTTCCAAGGAATAACAAAGGGCAATACCGCACACCAAATGATAAAAAAGAGCCCCATGCCATTGGGGTAGGGTTGTTTATGTAGGATTGCGGGCAGCATGACAAAAAGAACCCATGAGCCTTTATACAACAGTTGAAACAACAGTACCAAAGCCATCTTTTTGGGATACCAGAGCCCTACAATGGACAATATAAAGATGGCGCCCCAAAGGCTTCCGACCAACCGAATGACCTCGGAATACGGATACGCATTTTCAAATACCGTTAGGACAGCCTTTTTGGGGTAGTATAGGGAGGTAATACTGATCCACCCCGCCACAAGAATATTGGCGATATACACGATTTTTAATGCAATCATTTTTCTACGATTTTTTTGTTTTAGGTACCAAAGTCATAACGATTTGGCTAGCTATTTTTTATTTAAAATTAGGGCAGTTCAACCATAAACCATTTACCCTATGGTAAATTAGAGTTTTGATGGCCTTAGCGAGTTATTGTTAAGAGGAAGCTGCCGGAATGTTGAAAAATGGACCGCTGCGCTAAAGGAGGAAAGACCGCTTCGCTGAAGGAAAAAGATATGGTATGGGTGGTATCAGGAAAACTAACGATAAGGAACACCAATGTCACGCTGAGCTTGCCTGCACCGAGCGAAGACGAGGTGTCGCAGCGCTTCGGTTTATACCGAACTGTTTTTTACGGGTTAGAGGCGTTCTGTGTTCCTAGGTTCTCGACTGCGCTCGAAGTGACAGTTTAAAAAGGGACCGCTGCGCTAAAGGAGGAAAGACCCCTCTGCTGAAGGAAAAAGATATGGTAAGGGTGGCATCAGGCAAACTGACAATAAGGAACACCAATGTCACGCTGAGCTTGCCCGCACCGAGCGAAGACGAGGTGTCGCAGCGCTTAATTTATGCCGATTGGTCTTTTGTTGGGTTAGGGTATTTGGTGTTCCTAGGTTCTCGACTGTGCTTGAAGTGACAGTGTATTGTTAAGGTTTATGGGTTTAGCAAAAGTCCACTGATTGTTGTCCGGTCGATACCTTTTTTGAACGGGTCCTCGACAAGCTCGGCCTGACAGCTTGTTTTTCATTTGGCAAACGTAATAAGGAACAGAATTATCCCGCTATTCACCAGTTTTTGCCTGGCGAAACCAAATATCTAAAAAGATCAGTTTGGGTTTCGGGACAGGTTCTTTCGGATACGACTCAGCGACTGTTGCGTTATGCCCAGGTAAGAGGCGAGGTGTTTTAAAGGTACCCGCTGTAGCAGTTGTGGCCGGTTCGTCAACAACGACCGATACCGGTTTTCGGCGGTTTCGTTTTGAAGGTCTTCCAGAATGTTTTCGGTGAAAAATTGCACTTCTTGGGTGACTTTGGCGGCCAACTCATTCCAGACCCCTAATTGCAGTAGGGCTTTGTGGTCCTCGTATCGAATTTCCCAAACCACACTGTCTTCCAAAGCCGCTATATTTTCGCGAGCGGTTTCCCGTTTGTTGAAACTGCGCTGTGAGGTAAACATATAGGGCGCTTCCGTAAAAAACTTGGTAACGGTTTCCCCATCTTTCCAAATGAAGAAACGTAAGAGACCGCTTTCTAAAAAACGCAAGTGATTGCAAACCGAGCCTTCCTCCAAAAGCAAGGTCCCTTTTGGAACATTTTTTTGGGAAAAGTGCACATGAATACTTTCCCATGCGTCATCGGAAAGGGATACATATTGTTTTATATACGTTTTAAGTGCTTCCAGGATGTACTCTTAATTAATACCATTTCAAACTTATAAATGGTATAATTCAATTGTTATCGACCATTACCGTACCGTTGCATAACAATAGCCTATTGGGTCGAGCACCATCAACATCGAACTTGATCGTGCAACCATCCGTGTATTCATTACCCGTTGGCGCAATCCATCGTATATTTCATCGGTACACGTAATATAGACCCTAAAAAATCCTTTGCAAATCCATCGATGTCTTTACGGCCATACCTTCAAGGAAAGGTCGCTTTCCCTGTTTTAAAAGCGAAGCGGTCGTTTTTTGCGATCGCTATACATCGTCATAATCCACTTTTAGCGTGGGTGTCGTCGCATGGGCCTGACATGTAAGGATAAAACCGTCCGCAATTTCGGCATCGGTCAAAATCTGGTTTTTCACCATTTCGGCCTTTCCTTCGGTTACTTTGGCGATACAACTACTACAAACACCTCCTTGGCAGGAGTAGGGCGCATCAATGTTTTCCTTAAGTACCGCATCAAGTACCAGCATTTTTTGATCCATGGTGAACGAAAACGTCTCGTCGTCTACCACCACTTCAATAGCGGTTACCCCTTCCGATGCTGCCGGTGGTGTTGGCACCGTTTCCGTTGCGGCAGTGAACAACTCAAAATGAACAATTTCTTGAGGGATTCCGTTATCGGATAGCCCCTTTTCTACCACTTTGATCATTTCCTCCGGTCCACAAAGGTAAAACGCATCAAAAGCAAGTCCGGTATGCTTGTTCTTTAGCACATAGTTTACGGTGCTATCGTCTATTCTCCCAAAAAGACTGTCTTCTTCCCGGGTCCGGCTATGGATAAAGTGGGTATGGAATCGATCGGGATAGGTTGCTTGGAGCGCCGTGATTTCCGAGGCGAACATCGTTTCTTCCACCGACTGGTTTCCGTACGTTAGCACAAAAGTACTTTCGGGGTGTTTTTCCAAAACCGTCCTGGCAATGCTCATAATGGGGGTAATACCGCTTCCTGCGGCAAATGCCGCAATCGTTTTGGCCGTTTCGGTGGGTTCAAAAACGAACCGTCCTTCGGGGGGCATAACCTCTAGCATATCACCTTCCTTCAACTCCGAATTGGCATAAGAAGAAAAGGCGCCTCCCTCCACTTTTTTCACTCCGATGGTAATCTCTTTGGCGGTAGGGGCCGAACTGATGGAGTATGCCCGTCGGATGTCCTCTCCCTGCAACGTTTTCTTTAGGGTGATGTATTGGCCTGCGCTAAAAGAAAATGTACTTTTTAACGCTTCTGGGATGTCGAAACTAATAGCGACCGCTTTAGGGGTGAGTCGCTTGATTTGTGAAACGCGCAAAGTATGAAAGTTGGCCATCTGAAAATTTTTGTTTGCAAAATTAAGCATTGAAAGCACCATTTGAAAACCGCGGGTTCAAAAAACACCGAAACCAGATGAAAAGAAGATGGTCGATCGGGACAAGTTCAAGCGCAAGTGTCAAGTGCAAGCTCAAGAGTCAAATTCAAGCCTCTTAATACTAACTACTCTGTACTAACTACTTTTTTTAAAAAAGACCGCTACGCTGAAAGAAAAAGGATAAAAGACAAGTTCAAGTTCAAGTACAAATCCAAATTCAAATCCAAACGTTGCCACTACATACTTTTTACGCATTACCGGCAACTGCAGTTAAGAATTGTTTATTGCTAATTGGTCATTGTTCAATGAAAAAAGACCGCTACGCTGAAAGAAAAAGGATAAAAGACAAGTTCAAGTTCAAGTACAAATCCAAATTCAAATCCAAACGTTGCCACTACATACTTTTTACGCATTACCGGCAACTGCAGTTAAGAATTGTTTATTGCTAATTGGTCATTGTTCAATGAAAAAAGACCGCTACGCTGAAAGAATAAAGACAAGTGTAAGTATCAAGTTCCAGTTCCAGTTCAAACACAAACACAAATTCAAATTCAAGCTCAATTTCAGGCCAATTACTTTTTACTCATCACCAATTATTTTTTCATTGCTAATTGCTAATTGCTAATTGCTAATTGCTAATTGCTAATTGCTAATTGCTAATTGCTAATTGTTCATTGTTCATTGTTCATTGAAAAAAGACCGTTACACTGAAAGAACAAGGACAAAAGACAAGCTCAAGCGCAAGTGCAAGCTCAAAGAAAAGTTCAAGCGCAAGTGTCAAGTGCAAGCTCAAGCGTCAAATTCAAGCCTCTTAATACTAACTACTCTGTACTAACTACTTTTTTAAAAAAAGACCGTTTCCCTGAAAGAAAAAAGAGAACAGAAAAAAGAGAACAGAAAAGGAAAGAAACACAAGTTTAAAACAATACTTTTCACTAACCACTAACCACTAACCACTAACCACTAACCACTAACCACTGACCACTGACCACTGACCACTGACCACTGACCACTGACCACTGACCACTAACCACTAACCACTACCCTACATCTTTCCGCGCAGCGGTCCTTCATCTTTCTTCCAAAAGCGTAGCCGTCTTTTCCCCGCGTTTCAACACAATACTACCGCCGGCACGTAAAGTTTTTATATTTTAAGATGCTGATAGCCCCTGTTTTACTATTTTTATCGACCAACTGCATAATATTGCGGTTGATTTTCAGTTAAGGTAGTACGTACGCATACACACAATTTTGAAGCTTCTAAACAAATTTATTCTCGGGGCAGTTTTTTCGGGTTTGGCCTTTAGTGCCTGCTCGACCAAAAAGGACGCTTTTTTAAACCGTAATTTCCACGCCCTAAACACCAAGTACAACGTATTGTACAATGGTAATATCGCCTTTGAAGAAGGGCAAAAGGAATTGAATGCCAATTATAAGGACGATTATTGGGAATTGTTGCCCATAGAACGCCTGCAGGTAACCGAGGATATAAAGCTTGATTCCGAAGACAACAACCCCAACTTTGTTATTGCCGAAGAGAAAGCGACCAAGGCCATACAAAAACATAGTATGGACATTAAGGACTTGGAGCGCAATCCGCAGACCGATGAGGCCTTTCTGCTTTTAGGACAGGCACGGTATTTTGACCAACGGTACATTCCCGCATTGGAGGCGTTCAACTACATCATTAAAAAGTACAACTACAGCGATAAGCTCAACGAGGCCCATATTTGGCGAGAGAAGGTCAATATCAGGTTGGAAAACGAGGAACTGGCCCTTAAAAATCTGAAACGGCTGCTCAAGTATGAAAAACTGGAGGACCAAGAGTATGCCGATGCCCGGGCCATGATGGCACAGGCCTACATTAATTTAAAGGTATTGGACACCGCGGTGCAACAACTTAAAATTGCATCCTACTACACCAAAAATAAACCGGAAAAAGGACGGTACTACTATATTATCGGACAACTGTACAACAGGCTCCAATTTAAGGATAGTGCCAACTATGCGTTCGATAAGGTTATCGATCTGAACAGAAAATCGCCTCGGGTATACATGATCAATGCCGAGATACAGAAAATTCGGAACACCGAAATTACCGATGCCAACAAACTGGAGGTGTTTGAACATTTGACGGACCTTGAGGAAAATCGGGAAAACCGGCCTTTTTTAGATCGTATTTATCGGCAGATAGCAGAGTTTCATCTGCAAGGAGAGTCCGATAGCCTGGCATTGCTCTATTTCAACAAATCGTTACGGGCCACACAGAACGAACCCAAACTGAACGCCCTTAATTATGAAAATTTAGCAGAGTATAATTTTGATGAAAATGAATACAAGATCGCCGGTGCGTATTACGATAGTGTACTGACCAACCTACCCGAAAACACCAAAAAGTTCAGGGCCACAAAAAAGAAACTCGATAATCTGGAGGATGTGATCGCCTATGAAGATATCGTACAATACACGGATAGCGTATTAAACCTGTACAACATGTCGCCCGAAGATAGGGAGGCCTACTTTTCCGATTATATTGCCGAACTAAAAAGGGAGGCCGAAGCCGCTGCCAAAAAAGAAGAAGCCATGAAAACGGCCGGGTTTGTCGCATTTGGCGAAACCAAGGGCGGAAAGGAAAACAAGGGAAAATTTTATTTTTATAACGTAACCAGTTTGGGGTACGGACAAACCGATTTTAAACAAAAATGGGGCGACCGTACCCTTGAGGACGATTGGCGTTGGAGCAACAAGGCAAGAACCTTGCCTTCCGAAGCTACCGGGGAGGCAGTTGCCCAAACCGACAGCCTTGCCACCGACCCTTCCGATGAAGAGCGCTATTCCGTTGCATTCTACACCGACCGTATCCCTACGGAACCAGCGGTAATCGACAGCCTTTCCAAAGAACGTAATTTTGCGAACTATCAGTTGGGTCTGATTTATAAGGAAAAGTTTAAGGAAAACCTATTGGCGGCCGGAAAGTTGGAAAACGTGCTGGAAAACGACCCCGAAGAACGATTGATCCTTCCCTCAAAATACAACCTGTATAAAATTTATGAGGAGGAGGGCAGCCCATTATTGGCCGGTATGCGGGACGATATTGTTCAAAACCACGCAGGCTCCCGATATGCGGAAATTATCCTAAATCCAAGAGCGGTTATTACCGATGGTGAAGATAGTCCCGATGCGCGGTATGCGGCCTTGTACAAACAGTACCAAAAACAGGCGTTCTTGAGCACGATTACCGGCGCCGAGGAGAATATCGATCGGTTTACGGGGGACCCCATAGTGCCCAAGTTCGAAATGCTCAAGGCCAATGCCATTGGAAGGCTACAAGGGTTTGAATCCTTTAAGGAACAGCTGAACTATGTTGCGTTGACCTACCCCAACAATCCGGAGGGCAAAAAGGCGGAACAAATGATCGCCGAACAGCTCCCAAAATTGGAGGTAAAAACATTTTCTACGGAAACCGAATCGGGAAATTGGAAAGTGCTTTTCCCCTTTAAAAGAAGCGATGAAGCACAGGCGGTAGCCCTAATGGAAACCCTGCAGAAATCCATAGACGACCTAAAATACAGAAACAGCGTTTCCAAGGACGTGTACAGTTTGGAAGATCAGTTTGTGGTCGTACATGGCTTCAAATCCAAGACCTATGCCCTTGGCTATGTCGAATTATTAAAAAACAACAAGGATTACCGCGTTGATAATGAGAATTTTGTAATTTTATCCTCCAACTATAAAATCATCCAGGTACACAAAAACCTACAGGAATATTCAAGTCAAATGTTAACCCCAAAACCATAAAAATATGTTTTCAGACAACAAAAGACCTATGCACGAAATAGGCGGACAACCCAATAGAATAGAAAAAAACACTAAAATTAAAGGGGATATTGTTTCCGAAGCCGATTTTCGGATTGACGGAAAATTGGATGGAAACGTAAAGACCTCCGGAAAGGTAGTGATCGGAAAGGACGGCTACATCCACGGCAAAGTGGAATGTGTCAATGCCGATATCGAAGGAAGCTTTAACGGAGAGTTATTGGTTTCGGACCTGTTGTCCCTAAAATCTTCAGCGGTGATCGAAGGAACGGTAGCGGTCAATAAACTGGCGGTAGAACCGGGTGCTACGTTCAACGCTTCCTGTACCATGAAAGGTAAGGGAGGGGCAGGTATTTCTTCAGGAAGCAGTTTTAAATCGGCCGCACTGGGAGGCAACAAAAATGGACCGGCAAAAGCCTCGTAAGCACAATAAGTTTAATGCCTACGCCCGATTTTCAGGCATGGCGTTTCAAATGGTGGGTATCATCTTTGTCGGTTCCTATATTGGCGTCAAGTTGGACGAACGATTCCCGAACGACACCAATTGGCTCACCGTGGTATGCGCACTTACGAGTGTACTACTATCCATTTACATGGTTATACGGAATATTAACTCGGCTTCAAAAGACACCTAAATAAATGAACGAAGTTTTTAAGAAACGACAATTGTCATTTCTTTTGAAGTTGGGTTTGCTTTCCATTATTCTTTTTGGGGTTCATGTGTACCTGTATCATAGCTTTTCTCAAAAACCCCTATTCTTTCCGATTTGGCAGGTATATTGCTTCCATTTTTGCACGGTACTGCTTATTTTTTCCGTTATCAACTACAAGTACGCTAACGGTACAACAATGATCTTTAATCATTTTATGGTAGGGACCCTACTAAAAATGATACTTTCCTTCCTGTTCTTGTTACCTTTTTTACTCTCGGATTTTGAATTTAAGAAACCCGATGTCATCAACTTTTTTATTCCCTATTTTGTTTTTCTGGTTTTTGAGGTATACAGTGTCAATTTCTTCCTGAACAAACCGCAATAACTTTCGGTGCGACGTGCTCAAAACAGGTCGAAAAACACATTTTAAACCACTTTAAAATATTGTTTGCGACAATCATTAAATGTGCTTACATTTGCACCGAATTTTACAAGGGGTGCATTAATCGATTTAGAATGAAGTTGCAAAGCATGAAAACACGATTCCTAACCATTTGCTTGATTTTATTTTCATCAAGTTTAGTTTTTTCATCTGAAACTGAAGAGGAAGGTGCTGAATTCAACCCCCAGGCAATGATTACGCATCACGTTTTGGATGCTCACGAGTTTCATATTATCGATTGGAATCATCACCCGATATCCTTGCCGTTGCCCATTATACTTTGGACGGAAAACGGATTGGTAACCTTTATGTCCAGTGCCTTTGAACATGACGATTCCGGAAAGGTCATGGTAGCGCGAAATGGCGGAAAATTTGTAAAACTTCACGAAAAAATCTATCAGCTTGACGCTGGTGCGAATACCGTTTCTTTTGATGCCGAGCACCATCCGGTGAACGCTAGCAAGCCTTTGGACATTTCCATTACGCGAAATGTTTTTATGATGTGGGTATCTGTAATCGTGCTGCTCCTTATTTTTATCGCTGCGGCAAGACGATACAAAAAATCCGAAAACAACGTTCCTACAGGAATTGCGGGCTTTATAGAGCCTTTGGTAGTTTTCGTAAGGGACGAAATTGGCATCCCCATGATAGGGGAGCACAAATACAAAAAATACATGCCCTATTTGTTGACCATATTCTTCTTTATATGGATAAACAACATCTTTGGCCTTATCCCCATTCTTAATGGGGCCAACCTTAGTGGTAACATTGCGTTTACTTTTACGTTGGCTATTTTCACCTTTATCATTACCACTTTTAGTGGAAACAAAAATTATTGGAAGCATATTTTCTGGATGCCCGGAGTTCCCGTGCCGATGAAGATTTTCTTGATGCCCATCGAGATTATAGGAATGTTCGTGAAGCCTATTTCGTTGATGATACGTTTGTTTGCCAATATTACCGCAGGTCATATTATTGTGTTGGCGCTGATGTCGTTGATATTTATTTTTAAATCGGTTTTTATAGCCCCGGTGTCCGTTGGCTTTGCTTTGTTCATTGGAGTGATAGAGATTATAGTAACGGCTATTCAGGCCTATATTTTTACCGTATTGTCCGCCCTTTATTTCGGGATGGCAACAGAAGAGGAACATCATTAATTAATTTAAATATTTTAGAACTATGAGTCTAGCATTAGTACAAGAAGTTGCGGCGGCGGCCGATTATGGCGCAATTGCAGCTATCGGAGCTGGTTTGGCAGCTATTGGTGCCGGAATGGGTATTGGAAAGATTGGCGGAGGCGCCATGGAAGCTATGGCCCGTCAGCCAGAAATGCACGGAAAGATTCAATCTTCTGCACTTATTTTAGCGGCCTTCGTTGAGGCAGTTGCTTTATTTGCGGTAGTTGTATCCTTCCTTAAGTAAAAAAGATTAGGGTGTAACGGTTGGTTGCACCCTAATTTTAATGATGTAGTAATCAAGTAACAATTATTATGGACAGTACGCAATTTGTAACCCCAGGATTCGGTCTGGTATTTTGGACCGCCATTACCTTCATATTCCTCTTGCTAATTTTAAAGAAATTCGCTTGGAAACCTATTTTGGGCGCCGTAAGCGATCGTGAAGAATCAATAAAAAGTGCGTTGGCCGCAGCCGAAGAAGCGAAAAAGGAAATGCAAAATTTGCAATCCGACAACGAACGTATTCTTAAAGAAGCTAGGGCGGAAAGAGACGCCATGCTAAAAGAGGCCCGTGAAATAAAGGAAAGCATCGTTTCGGAAGCGAAGCAGCAAGCGAAAATTGAGGCGGATAAAATGGTACGGACCGCGCAGGCAACGATCGAGAGCGAGAAGAAAGCCGCTGTTGCCGATATCAAGGCACAAGTGGCAACACTTTCCGTTGATATTGCCGAAAAGGTGATCAAAGAACAACTATCCGGTAAGGACAAACAGTTAAAGCTGGTCGAGGATATGTTGGGTGATATAAAATTGAATTAGAAATTAGACCCTATTGCAAGCACGTTTCGATACGGATTTTTTTTAAATCCTACTTAAGCGCATTGCATAACAACTAAAGAATGAACGATTCAAGAGCAGCCATACGATATGCAAAGGCAATTTTAGACCTGGCGGTGGACCAAAAGGCAGCCGATGCGGTCGAAAAAGACATGCGTTCGGTAGTAGCCACCATTGCAGGTAGTGAGGAGCTTTCCAAAACCTTGTCGAGCCCCGTAATCAACTCTGGGGTGAAGAAAAATGCATTGGCACTCATTTTTAAGGGCGGCCACGCCATAACAGAAGGCCTCTTTTCCATTTTATCGGAAAACAAACGGATCGGCATGCTGAACGCCGTTGCCGAAAAGTTCATCATCCTAAACGAGGATCGTAAAGGAAAAGGTATTGCGCTGGTCACCACGGCCGTGCCCCTGACACCCGAATTGGAGAAAAAAATATTGAAGCAGGTAGCACAATTGACCGGTAATGAGGTCACTATCGAAAACCGTGTCGATGAGCGCATTGTCGGTGGTTTTATATTAAGGGTGGGCGATTTACAGTATGATGCAAGCATTGCCAACAAATTGGGAAACCTAAAAAGAGAATTTACAAGCAGTCTATAACAATAACTCAGGATCGCAGAACGGCAACGTTCCAGATCTAACGTCTTATATCTAGAAAAAATGGCAGGAGTAAAAGCCGCTGAGGTATCAGCAATTTTAAAACAACAGTTATCAGGATTTGAAGCCACCGCAAGTTTGGACGAGGTGGGAACCGTATTGCAGGTAGGTGATGGTATCGCCCGAGTATACGGACTTTCCAACGCCCAATACGGGGAATTGGTAGCATTCGAAGGAGGATTGGAAGGAATTGTACTGAACCTCGAGGAAGACAATGTAGGTGTGGTACTGTTGGGCCCCTCAAGAGAGATACGGGAAGGTGCTACGGTAAAACGTACCCAACGGATCGCCTCCATCAACGTTGGAGAGGGAATCGTAGGACGTGTAGTGGATACGCTGGGAAGCCCCATAGACGGTAAAGGACCTATCGCCGGAGATACCTATGAAATGCCTTTGGAGCGTAAAGCACCGGGTGTTATTTTTCGTGAGCCCGTTACCGAACCGTTGCAGTCCGGTATCAAAGCGATCGATGCGATGATTCCCGTAGGTAGGGGACAGCGTGAATTGGTCATCGGTGACCGCCAAACCGGGAAAACAACGGTTTGTATCGACACCATATTAAACCAGAAAGAATTTTACGATGCCGGCGAACCGGTATATTGTATCTATGTTGCCATAGGCCAAAAGGCTTCTACGGTTGCAGCGATCGCACAAACCCTGGAAGATAAGGGTGCATTGGCCTATACCACTATAGTGGCGGCAAATGCCTCCGACCCTGCACCGATGCAGGTATACGCCCCAATGGCGGGTGCCTCTATTGGAGAGTATTTCCGTGATACGGGAAGACCGGCATTGATCATTTACGATGACCTTTCCAAACAAGCGGTCGCATATCGTGAGGTTTCCCTTCTTTTGAGAAGACCTCCGGGACGTGAGGCCTATCCTGGTGATGTATTTTACCTACACTCCAGGTTGTTGGAGCGTGCTGCAAAGGTGATCAATGACGATGCCATTGCAAAAAACATGAACGACTTGCCCGATTCCTTAAAACCGATGGTAAAAGGAGGAGGTTCCTTAACGGCACTGCCGATTATTGAAACACAAGCAGGCGATGTATCTGCCTATATCCCTACCAATGTGATTTCCATTACCGATGGACAGATATTTTTGGAGCAGGATCTGTTTAACCAAGGGGTGCGCCCCGCGATCAACGTGGGGATATCCGTATCCCGTGTTGGAGGTAACGCGCAGATCAAATCCATGAAGAAAGTGGCCGGTACCTTAAAACTGGATCAAGCACAGTTCCGCGAATTGGAAGCTTTTGCCAAGTTCGGTTCCGATTTGGATGCCGCAACCTTGAACGTGATCGAAAAAGGACGTAGAAACGTTGAAATTTTGAAACAGGCACAGAACGACCCCTTTACGGTAGAAGATCAGGTGGCGATTATCTACGCCGGTTCCAAAAACCTTTTGCGCGACGTTCCCGTTGAAAAAGTAAAGGAATTTGAACGCGATTACATCGAGTTTTTAAATGCCAAGCACAGAGATGTGTTGGATACCTTAAAATCCGGTAAATTGACCGATGAGGTAATCGATACCCTGACAGCTGTTGCGAAAGACCTTTCGGGGAAGTACAGAGGTTAGTTAGGAGTTCAGAGTAATGAGTGATGAGTAAGTTGAACGATAGCCCTATTCGGATAAAGAGTTTTCAGTTTGCTTGTGAAATTGTTCTTTACTGTGATTATCTTAAAAAGAATAAAGATTTCGAGCTTGCTTCGCAGCTGCTTAAAAGTGGAACCAGTATTGGGGCAAACACTAGAGAGGCGCAACGAGGAGTAAGTAAAAAAGATTTTAAAAATAAATTTGGGATTGCCTTAAAGGAAGCCGATGAAACCAAATATTGGTTGGAGATATTGAACGCTACGGGAAGGCAAGTACCAAAGGACATTATGGATAGGTGTGAGGAGTTGATTCGAATTTTAGTAGCGATTATCAAAAACTCTTAACTCCAAACGCATAACTCATAACTTGAAAAAATGGCCAATTTAAAGGAAATACGAAACAGGATAGCATCGGTATCATCGACCATGCAGATTACCAGTGCCATGAAAATGGTTTCTGCTGCAAAGTTGAAGAAAGCACAGGATGCCATTACGGCCATGCGGCCCTATGCCGATAAGCTTACCGAGTTGTTGCAGAGTTTGAGCGCTAGTTTGGATGCCGATTCTGGAAGTAGCTTTTCCGACAATCGAGAAGTGAACAAGGTATTGGTAGTGGCGATAACCTCCAACAGAGGCCTGTGCGGTGCGTTCAACACCAACATCATCAAACAGAGCATGGCGCTTGCGGACGATACCTATGCGGGCAAGGAAGTCGATTTTATGGCTATTGGTAAAAAGGCGAACGACATCCTTGGCAAATCCCATAAGGTAATCGCCAACCATAGCGAGGTGTATGACGAGCTTACGTTCGATAACGTTGCCAAAATTGCCGAGGCCCTCATGGAACTCTTTACCACAGGGGAATATGACCGTATCGATATCGTTTACAACAAGTTCAAAAACGCTGCGACACAGCTAATAATGACGGAGCAATTTTTACCGATCGTTCCCGTAGAAGGGGCCGAGGCTTCCGGTGGTGATTATATTTTTGAACCTTCAAAAGTGGAGATTGTGGAACAATTGATTCCAAAATCGTTAAAAACACAGTTGTACAAGGGTATTCGCGATTCTTTTGCTAGCGAACACGGCGCTCGAATGACCGCAATGCATAAAGCGACCGACAATGCTACCGAGTTGCGAGATCAATTGAAGTTAACGTACAACAAAGCGCGACAAGCTGCCATTACCAATGAAATTCTGGAAATTGTAGGTGGTGCGGAAGCGTTGAACAATTAAGGGACAAAATGATAAGATATAAAGCCGCTGTCCTCTTGGGCAGCGGCTTTTTTGTACCCGTTTATCAACCTTTACAAAGTGTCGTTCCACCTAGTCCTTTATCTTTCCACCTTTTGTCCTTCCTCCTTCCGTCCTCAAAAGCGTAGCTTCTGGCCCATTTCATTTTTTTAACGATTTTTGTGGACAAATGCAGCAAAAAAAAACGGCCTTACTCTTCATATTTATAACCATATTGGTCGATGTCATCGGTATCGGTATCATCATCCCCATAATTCCAGATCTGATCATGGAACTTACGGGAGAGGGCACCCATAGGGCCGTCATTTACGGCATGTGGCTCACTACCGCGTTTGCGGGAATGCAATTTCTATTCTCGCCGGTGCTGGGTGAGCTTTCCGATAATTTTGGTAGAAAACCCATATTGCTAATGGCCTTATTGGGTTTGAGTGTCGATTATATGATCCACGCCTGGGCGCCCACCATTACCTGGTTGTTTTTGGGCAGGTTTCTCGCGGGCATTACCGGGGCGAGCTTTACCGTAGCCTCCGCTTACATTGCCGATATCAGTACCAAAGCGGAAAAAGCCAAAAATTTCGGGTTGATCGGTGCCGCTTTTGGTCTTGGGTTTATTATCGGGCCGGGCATTGGAGGGTTCTTTGGGGAGTTGGATATTCGGTTGCCCTTTTACATTGCGGCCGGGCTCACCTTTGCAAATTTTATCTTTGGTTGGTTCTTTGTACCGGAGTCTTTGGTGAAAACCAATAGAAGGCCGGTGAAATGGATAAAAATGGTGCCAGGGGTCTCTTTGGTAGCCCTGCGCAACTACAAGGGCGTGCTGGTACTGATCTTCGCTTTTTTTATGGCCAATTTGGCCGGTCAGGCCCTACCTTCGGTATGGTCGTACTACGGGATAGAGCGTTATGATTGGAGTCCCCGGAGCATTGGTGTTTCCTTAATGGTGGTCGGTCTTTTGGTAGCTTTGGTACAAGGGTTATTGATCGGTATAGCGGTAAAAAGATTTGGAAAACGGAACGTGATTACCTTTGGATTTTTGCTTTGGACCGTGGGAATGTTCTTGTTTTCGTTCGCTTCCGAACCTTGGATGTTGTATGCCTTTGTAATCCCCTATGCCTTGGGGGGCGTTGCCGGGCCAACGGTACAAGGTGTAATTTCCAACCAGGTATCCGAAAAGGAGCAGGGCAACCTACAAGGTTCCATAACAGGTTTGGTGAGCGTTACCGCGATCCTGGGCCAGTTATTGTTTTCTCCCGTGTTTTACTTTTTTATTCGGCCCGGTGCTTCCATCTACTTTCCGGGCGCGCCCTATGCATTGGCGGCCTTGCTGTTGTTGATTGCTTTTATTTTTGCACAAATGGCCATCAAACGGATGACTTTTGAAGATGACGATGCCATGGCGTAAAACCCCAGGGCATCTGAACAGACTTTTTATCCGTAAATATTGTCCTTTACGATTGTTATGGATATGATGAATAGAATGCTATGGGTATTGCTCCCGTTATTGGTATCGTGCAGTTCGCAAAAACAATTGGAGTACACCACTCCTTTTCGAATGGGGGAACCCTACGTACAACCTTATGTCACCGCCACCGATACGGATATCTCCTATTATGAGGTGATGATACCGATTTTGAGTTTGGACAAAGAAAATGCGGAACTGCAACAGCTTTATTACAAGGGAATGCAGTTACCGCTTCAAATAACGCTCAAGGATATTGGCAACGTGGCGATAGCACGTTATACCCCAAAGGACATAGCGGAGTCCCAAGGGACCGATACACGGCAACAAAGCGAAAAGAACGATACGGCAGGCCAAGCGACCGTGCCGTTTCCTTTTGAATTGTCCGAAACACAGGCGGTAATCAGCTATGTACAAAAAGATAGGGTCAAGTACGCTGAACTCAATGGAATTCGGTTAAACCCGGCCGTTCAGCTACAGGGAGATACCGAATATAGTACCTATTGAGAATATTGGGATTCCCCTTCCCGATGCTTTGTTGCAACACTATAAATAGGTACTTTTAAAGCTAGAACGGTCATGAAAACGGCCCACTAAAAAGAAGCACTGTTGAATCCGCTTAAAAAACTTTTCAAACAAACCGCTATATATGGTTTGGCTACAGTGCTGCCGCGGATGCTATCCTTTCTTTTGCTACCGTTATATACCGATATTTTGGCTACCGCAGGCTTCGGTAAAGTGACCATTATATTTTCATGGATCGCTATTTTGAACGTGTTTCTCGCCTACGGTATGGAAACGGCTTTTTTTCGATTTTATAACACATCGGACGACAAAAACAAGGTAGTGTCCACCAGTTTGATGAGCATTGGCGCCACTACACTTTTTTTTCTGCTGATTTCCCTTTTGTTTCAAAAAACGATTTCCGGTTTTACGGGTATCGATTTCCGATACATCAAATACACCATTTTCATTTTGGTTTTTGATGCGCTGGTAATCATACCGTTCGCATGGTTACGGGCCAACGAACGACCTATGCGTTATGCGATAATCAAAATTTTAAATGTTGTGATCAACGTAGGCCTAAGTGTCTTTTTTCTGGTGTTCTTGCCCAACTTGGCCCAAGATGGTCCTGGCGCCCTGCTGAAATGGATGTATCGGCCCGATTTTGAGATATCTTATATTTTTATGGCCAACCTTATCGCAAGTGGGGTTACGCTGCTTTTAATGGCCCCGTTATATTTTAAAAGCACGTTTGTTTTTGATGTGGTACTATGGAAAAAAATGATGCGTTATGCCTGGCCCGTTTTAGTGGCCGGTATCGCCTTTACCATTAACGAAGTATTCGACAAAATTATGTTGGAGCGTCTTTTGCCACAGGATATTGCGGAGAGCGAAGTAGGAAAATATTCCGCTTGTTATCGTTTGGCCATGTTTATGACGCTTTTCGGTACCGCTTTTCGAATGGGTATAGAACCCTTCTTTTTTAGTCATGCCGGTAAGGAAAATCCGCAAAAGGCTTACGCGCAGATAACCAATTACTTTGTAATCCTAGGCAGCGTCATTTTACTGACAGTGGTGGTTTTTGCTAACGTATTAAAGGTATTGTTCGTAAGGAACGAGGCCTATTGGGACGCGATGGAGATTGTTCCTATCATTGTACTGGCAAGTTTCTTTTTGGGAATTTATCACAACCTTTCCGTTTGGTACAAAGTAACCGACAAAACCCGCTATGGGGCCTTTATATCGGTTATCGGGGCAATTATAACAATTGGTATAAACTATTTTTTTATTCCAAAGATCGGTATAATGGCCTCGGCGATCGCCACGGTTATGGCCTATGGTAGCATGATGGTCATTTCATACTATCTGGGTAGATCACGGTATCCTGTGCCCTATAATTTTCGGAAAATTATTTTCTATCTTTCTATTTCGGTCTGCTTTTCGGTGCTTTCGTTTTATGTTTTTCAAGGCAATTTGATAGTGGGAATTGTTTTGCTTACCCTATTTTTAGGGCTGGTATACCGAATGGAGAACGACAAGTTGCGACAGATTTTTTTAAAAAAATAAGCTTCGAACTAAGCCGTATCCGCACAACCCTTACTTGAACCAAAAATAGCATATGCACATTAACATCATCAACAAATCCGAACACCCATTGCCCCATTACGAAACAGGGGCCTCCGCGGGAATGGACCTGCGTGCCAATATTTCCGAAGCGGTAACGTTACAACCATTAGGGAGGGCCATTATTAAAACAGGGCTCTTTATAGCACTTCCCGTTGGCACTGAGGCGCAAGTACGCCCGCGCAGCGGGTTGGCCGCAAAAAAGGGGATTACCGTATTGAACGCCCCGGGCACTATCGATGCCGATTATCGTGGTGAAATTGGTGTGATTCTTGTCAACCTTTCCAACGAACCCTTTGTTGTTGAAAACGGGGAACGTATCGCCCAATTGGTAATCGCCAAACACGAACGGGCCGAATGGTCGGTCGTAGAAACCTTGTCCGAAACCGCTCGAGGCTCCGGAGGTTTTGGGAGTACGGGCGTAAAGTAAATTCTTTTTTGGAACAGTTGTTGATAGTTTTTGAAATTTAAAAGAGCTCTCTAATAAACAACTTCAGATGCGCACAAAAGGAATAGGCATTGTCTTAGTGCTGTTTATATACTTTTCAACGTTGTACTCTCTATGTGCGCAAAAGAAAAAAATTAAGCTTGATTTTATATATAGTGATTGGATAATGAAGACTAGTAAGGTGTCGGACAACATTCTGATATTTAGAAGTCCTAGAATCCAGAATTTTCAAAACGACGGGGATCCCGGCGCTAGGTACCATTTTGTTAAGAATGATGATTCTATTCTTTATGAGGGAAAAAAGACCATCCGAAACAAAAGAATTGGATGGTGCGGGAATGAGATACGAAATGAAACAACAAATCCTTCAATAGACGAGGTATGGATTTTGGATAAAAAAAATTTACAGCTTAAGCATCAGCTCGTTTTTGAAAAGACAGGAAAGGAAGAAAAATCCAAATATTTGGCCAATTACAGCATTCGGAAGTTAAAAAGAGATTATTTGGAGCTGGAATTGAAAGATGAAAGTTATGGGCAGTTTTGAGGTATCGGTTATGAACAAGAAATTTATAGGTGTAATTGCCATTTTTACTTTTTGGGGGCTTTTAGCTCAGGAAGAAAGTGTTCCCGATTTTATATATAAAGATTGGGTACTCGTTACCCAAGAATCAGATCAAGACTTTTTGGTCTATTCCGATGAAGACGAATTTTGGCTTCACGATATACCTTATGATTCAAGCAACAATTTGAACTTAAAATCATCTGATGGAGTGCTATCCCTTGAGTTTATAGGACCAAGAAAAACCGGGAGAAGATGCGGAAACTATAGATCAACATATTCCCAGCGAAGAGAATATTGGAAAAAAAGCACCTGGAAAATCCATAATGTGAGGGATACCATGTTTTTGGTCTTGGAATACTTTACGGCGGAAAAGGGAAAAAAATACGTTTCAACTAAAAAAGAAACTTTTCAAGTGCTTACCTTAGAGAAGAATCGTTTGGTTTTACAAAAACTGCCTGTTGACCTTTAAGAGCGGAATCTTTTTTTGTTGCTATAATTGAAGTGTTGCTTTAGGTTTTTCCAATAGGGAAGGAATCGAATTGCAATCTTATTCAAAATTCCGACAATCTAAAGCAAGAATATGGTAATTGGCGTGTTAACTTTGGAAAACGCTTTTAAAGTAAATTTTATGAAAAGACTAAAAGAAGAAACCTCGCTTTTGCCCAAAACAATCGATATGCTTGTTTTTAAAGGCGATAAATAAGATATGAAGGGTTATAAAACAATACTATCTCTTTTGGTTCTGTTAAGTTGCGAAGCTTTGATGTCTCAAGAAGCCGACCCGGACCTTGAGGTTGAGGAAAGTGCCGCTGTTTTTTTAGAGGAGTATTCCGATGCGTTTCAGGAACACTTTTTTGAGGCCTTAAAACAAAAGGGAATCGAAAACTATGATAAAGCCATCAACAGCCTGTTAAAATGTAAGGAATTGGACCCGGGAAACCGCGTAGTCGATCATGAACTGGCCAAGGTGTATGTAAAGGACAAGCAATACAACGCAGCCGAATCCTACGCCTTGGAAGCGTTGACCTCGGCGCCCGAAAACCCTTGGTACCTTGAAACCATGGTAAGCGTTTCGCAAAAACAAGGAGCGCCCCTTCAAGACCTAAAAACCCGCATACCTTATGACAACGATAGGTTAAAGGAGAATCTGGCGCTTATTTACTATCGGCAAACTAATTACAACAACGCACTTGCCATTCTAAAGGAGACCAAAAAAACAGCCTTTTCCGACGACCTAACGGCCAAGATCAACGAGCTGCTCTCCAAAAGAACGGTCACCAGCCGATCCGTTGGCTTTACCAACACCCAAGACCGGTCCGAAGCCGGTTCGGCCGATCAATATAAAACCAGGATAAAGGGCCTTATCACGGCCAATAGCCTTCCACTTTTACAACAATTATCCGAGGAGGCCTTGGAGCGTTACCCCTCCCAACCCTACTTTTACTTTGCCAACGGCTATGCCCTGAACAAAAAGGCAAAACATCGTGAGGCCATTTCAATACTCGAGGCAGCCTTGGACTATATGATCGACGACATTTCGCTTTCCAATAAAATATATAAGGAACTGTCCGATGCCTATACGGCCTTGCACAATCCCGTAAAGGCAAATATGTATCTTCGTAAGATAAAACCCGGTTTTTAGAATGAAGCACATGCAAATGATCCTATGGTGTAAGAAACCTGTCGCCCTTTTACTGTTTTCTTTGATGATAATGGCCTGCAAATCCGGAAGAATCGCTACGGACGGTACGGTGGACTCCAGATTGACGGCAAAGACCATCATCAAGGAACATTACCAGAACCAGCTCGATTTTAAAACGCTGAAAGGAAAAATAAAAATCGAATACTCCGAGGGCGGCTCGTCCCAAGGGCTTTCCGTAAGCCTGCGCATGGAAAAGGACAAGGCCATTTGGATCAGCGCCCCACTAGGCATCGTAAAGGCCTATATTACCCCCGGAAGGGTTTCGTTTTACAACAAACTGCAAAACGAATATTTTGATGGGGACTTTAGCTATTTGAGTAAAATTTTAGGGACCGAACTGGATTTTGAACAAGTACAGAACCTGTTGTTGGGCCAGGCGATATTGAATCTGAAAGCGGAAAAGTACGCAATACGGACCACCGGCGACACCTATGAACTTAAGCCTAAAAAACCTTTGGAACTGTTTAAGATTTTGTTTCAGATCGAACCCAAAAACTTCAAGATAGCCACCCAGCAGATTTCCCAACCTTTGGAACGCCGCTTGTTACAGGTCAACTACACCAATTATCAGAAAATAGGCAAATGGATACTTCCCGACCAAATTGCGATTGCGGCAATAGAAGGAAACACCCGAAACACCATAGACATTGAGTACCGTAACATCGAATTTGACCAATCGTTGAACTTTCCCTATAAAATACCAAAAGGTTTTGATGAAATCATATTGAAGGCGGAATGAAGCTGCTAACGGGAAATAGGATATGGCTTTTTTTGTTAATGGGTTTCCTTGCCGTACAAACCTATGGCCAAACCGATGAGCAAAAGGCCCTGGAAGTCAAACGGGCCAGACTTCAGAAAGAGATCAACGACATCAACCGATTGCTTTTTGCCGAAAAAAAACAGCGCGGTAGCGTATTGGATCAGATCGAGGCGCTCGATAAAAAAATTACGGTACGGCAGGCCCTGTTAAAGGTAACCAACCAACAGGCGAATTTGTTGAACCGCAAGATCAACGCGAACGTACGTAACATTGCTACCCTTAAAAAGGATTTGACCACGCTTAAGGACGAATACGCCGCAATCATAGCAAAGTCCTATCAAAACCGATCACAGCAGAACCGGTTGCTCTTTCTCTTGTCGTCAGAAAGCTTCTTTCAGGCGTTCAAACGGGTTCAGTATATGAAACAGTACACGGATTACCGAAAGTCGCAAGGAGCGCAGATACTGGCCAAAACGGACGAACTGACGGCCTTGAACGCAGGTTTGATCGAACAGCGTAAGGAAAAAGAACGGTTGATCGCCGAAAACAAAAAAGCCAAAGCGCAAATGATGCGGGAAATGACATCGCAAAAGGCATTATTAAAAAGTATTCGCAAGAATGAGAGCAAGTATGCCTCCGCTGTCGATAAAAAAAAGGCGGCCGCTAGAAAAATAGACCGTCAAATCGAAAAACTCATCCGAAATGCCATTGCGGCTGCGAATAAAAAAACAGGAAATACGACCAAGGAAAAGGCTTCCAAAGATTCTTTTGTACTGACACCGGAAGCGACCATTGTGGCCAATAACTTTTCGGCCAATAAGGGCCGCCTGATCTGGCCGGTGGACAAAGGCATAAAAAGTCAAGGTTTTGGGGTGTATAACGATGCCGTCTACCCTGGGATAAAGCATGAAAGCAATGGGGTGATCATCGCCACGGACGAAGGTTCCAAGGCAAGGGCCATTTTTAAGGGAGAGGTCATCGCCATATTATCGGTGCCGGGCGGTAAAAAAGGGGTGCAGATCAAACATGGAAATTACATTAGCACCTACTACAACCTTACCGAACTATCGGTTAAAAAGGGCGATATGGTGGAAGCCAAGACCGATTTAGGCACAATTTATACCGATCGGTCCAATGGGCAGACCCGCTTGAAGTTTTACCTCTATCAGAACACCCAAAAGTTGAATCCCGAGGAGTGGGTGTATCAGTTATAGTTTCCCGAGAACGATGCATAAAAAGAAATGCACCACTACAAGGTGATGCATTTCCAATGGTTTGGTATTCTGGATCAAGGCGTTACCCCTTGTATAAAAAGCGCAATGCGGTTTTATCGTTATTGTTCAACCGTCCCGTCGAAATGGATCCGAAACAGGCTTGCATAATACTGGACGGGTCATACCCGGGAGTGGTTCCGGGGATCGGGATTGCCCCTATGCCTGCCTGACCCTCGTTTTGGCGTGCTCCACCGCAGCTTCTTCGCGTTCTGAAGTCGGAGTGGCGTAATCCTAAACAGTGGCCAAGCTCATGGGTGAGTACATGCCGTAATTGCCTCGGGGTAATCAAATCGGGTCGGGTATTGAATATGCGAACGAGTCCGAACGGGTCGCCGTTGGCATTGGGAAATCCGGCAATACCCCCTGGTGAATTCCGAAAACGGGGCGGCAATAACTGATCGTCCCGGCTAACGGCGATGTCGGCATTCCCACGTTGCCTTTTAAAGGAAAGCGACAAGGAAAGGTCGAGGTTTAACCTGTTGTAGTTGTTCACGGCCTGTCTTAAGGCGGTTCTTTCCCTATTGTTAAGCCCTTTTGACGTATTGATGATCCCTACGACCTTAATGGTACGGGGAAGTTGGGTTACAATATTGGTGGTACGGTAGTTTTTGTCCGTACCGGCCCCTTTTTTGTCCACATAAGTAGGATTCATAATCTCCTCATGGGTCATAAAAATATCGCCACCTACAAGAAACCCTTCCATAGGAATGTTTTGATCGTCCCTTAAGCTAATGGGTATGGCCGTGTCGCCATTAAGTCCCATTTCAAAGAGTGCCGACTTCATTTCCGCTGAAACCGGTTCTTGAATACTATCCAGTTCTTGTTCCGTTGTCGGTACCTCGTCTCTTTCGCAGGAGAAGAGCAATACCATAGTAGTTGTAAGCATCCACAAGGAGGCTTTCCAGTTGATTTTAGTTGTTTTCATCATTTAGATTTAAGGTTCAAAAATAAATTTTTGGTAAATCGGTAGTTTTTGGTCGGTTCCTTAAAATTTGAAAAAAATATTCCGGTATTTCTTCTGATTTGAAAAAACATCGAAATTAAATAAGACGAATTTCTGCGTTTTTACACGTTGTTCTGTAAGAAAAAACAGGTGAATTACTGGGTTTTAGATGGATTGGGGCAGCTTTGTAGACGACGGCCATATTGGTTTTTTAATTCCGGTATCGGTACCTTTATTCTTGAATTGATAAAATACCAATAAAATGATCGTAAGTATCGATAGCAGTGTGGCATTGCGCAATGGCGTAAAAATGCCCTATTTGGGACTGGGCACTTACCAGTCGGATAATGATGAAGAAGTGATCGAAGCTGTAAAACACGCGGTGTCGGTAGGGTATCGCCTTATTGATACCGCGTCGATCTATAAAAATGAAGAAGGGGTCGGTAAGGGCATACGAGCGTGCGGTATCCCGCGTGAAGCCTTGTTCGTTACCAGTAAGGTATGGAATTCCGATCAGGGTTTTCAAGGGACATTAGATGCATTTGAACAGAGCTTGAACCGCTTGGGTCTGGAGTATTTGGACCTCTATCTGGTACATTGGCCGGTCGCCGGGAAGTATGTCGGCACTTGGCGGGCAATGGAGCAGCTGTATCGGGAAAAAAAGATACGTGCTATAGGGGTGAGTAATTTTATGCAACACCACCTTGAGGAGCTTATGGGACATACCGAAATTGTGCCCATGGTAAATCAAATGGAGTTTCACCCTTACGTGGTACAACAACCATTGATCGACTTTTGCCATAAAAATAACATTCGGTATCAGGCGTGGTCACCCTTTATGCAAGGAAAAGTTTTTGGTATCGAAGCCATTAAGGAACTGGCGGAAAAGTATCAAAAGTCGGTTGCTCAGCTAGTATTACGATGGAGTTTGCAAAAAGGGGTAGCTACCATACCCAAATCGGTAAAAGCACAGCGAATTACGGATAATGCTGCTATTTTTGATTTTGAGTTGACCCAAACCGACATGGATTTTTTGGATGGTTTGGATCGGGGGGAACGTATCGGTCCCCATCCGGATAATTTCGATTTTTAGTCCGTACCGGTTGTGCACAATTAATACCAGAAATGGTATAAAGCGACCACCGCTTCGGTCAGATCCGAAATCGCGAACATGCCTATGGCATCGATGCAGGTATCTTAGCGTTTAAAAAACACTAACTTTTCCAGTAAAAGGAGTAGGGTAACGTTCGTCGGTTTGCAAAAACGACCTATTGTTTTACCGCACTGAACATGCTCGGGATTGAATCCTGTAAACAGGTTTCTACCTTATGCATATCAAAGCGGGAACGATACTTTACGGATTAGGGTCTCCCATGAACAAGGCTCTTAATTCCGAGGCTTCCGAAGGCTGCATTTTACCTGCCAATACGAGGCTCAGCTGTTTTCGGCGCAGTGCTCCCGCAAAACGTTCCTTTTCCAGATCGGTTTCCGGGGCCAAGGGGGACACTTCTGTGGGCGTTCCCGTTTCATCGACGGCAACAAAGGTGTAAATGGCCTCATTGGCCTTGGAGCGTTCGCCGGTAAAGCGGTCCTCCATCCACACATCGATATATACTTCCATAGAGGTGCGGAAAGCGCGCGAAACTTTCGCCTCGACCGTGACGACACTTCCCAAGGGAACGGCCCTATTAAAGGCTACGTGGTTTACCGAGGCGGTAACGGTAATTCGCCTGCTATGGCGCCTCGCGGCAATACTGGCGGCACGGTCCATGCGGGCCAACAACTCACCTCCGAACAAATTGTTCAATGGATTGGTCTCGCTGGGGAGTACCATATCGGTCATCATCGTGTGGGATTCGGTGGGGCTCTTGGGTTCCATCAATAAAATTTTGGGCAAAGATATGGCTTAAACCCGGTTTTATTGCAGTTTGGAGCCGCATAACGGTTTACCTTGTAAAGTAGTGCTAGTAAGGAAATTTTTCATTTCCGTCTGCGCTAGTAGCCAGCTCTGAAGCCTCAGAGTTGTTTTGTGATTATTTTCTCTTTTTAAATTGCCGGCGTTGCACAATGTTATAATGAATTTCATGATGAAAATAGAAATCATATGGGTAAACCCAAAAGATTCGACGCACTTGGCAAATAAGTCCAAGGCGTCCAGTTTAACGCTTTAAGCCCTATCTGCTATAACCGTTGTAAGCAACTGGTTTTCCATCCAGTATATTCCAAATGAGTCAAATCCGTAATCCGCTTTTTGCTTGAAATAGGTTTTAGTCTTTAACGATTTTTTTAATTTCTTCTATTATACCTCTTTCAGTAACAATTATGTCCCGCAACATTAAGATAATAAGCTCTTTATTGTCAATTTCGGTTTGTTTTATATTAGGGTAAAGGAAATTCATCAAATGTTCAGTTTTTGATTCCAATAACTCTTTTTGTTCTTCAATGGTAGTCAAAGCAGATATTTTGTCATATTCCATCAATTCGATTTTCGAACGAGAAATGGCCTGCCAGGAACTTAGTTTAATGCTAGGCATATGAATGCCATCAGCTTTCATCATTACATCGAATATCGAAACTCTGTCATCATTTTTGTAAAAATCTAAAGAGTCGATAAGTGTTTTTTGAAATGATAGTTCTTTCTCGATATCTTCATTCGTATCCTTCAATTCCCTATTTATTGAAGAAAGTATTTGGTTAATGTACTTTTCGTCTTTTGTACTTTCATTCCAATTATTAATGTACAGTGCTATTAGAATACCAAGTATTATGGGTACTATTTCTTTAAGAAATGGTTTGATAACCTTTTTCATTTTCTTTTTCAGCTAGTTGCTAACAAAATTCTAATACATAAGGGTCGAAAGGAAGATGGTACAACAGCAAACGTGCTATTTCACCGACTTTAGCCAAGCATCGGACGATTGGGTAGCCTTTATAACACGTAACATGGATAAGGCCTTATCGGTATCGGTAAAACTATCGTAGGAAACCATGTGTAAGCCGGATTCGTTTACGCCAAGGTAGGAGGCGTTAAACCCGTTTTGCTTTAACTGTCGTATTTTTTTATCCGCATTTTTTTGAAAGCGAAATGCCCCGGCGATAATGTGGTGTGTTTTTTGGGTATTCCCAGGAAGTGCGGGTTTTTCAAAAACGTTTAAGGATACTGCCGGTAACTCCATGGGTACGGCATCAAAAAAGGTGGCCTCTTGAATTTTTTTGGAAACCTGTTGTTGCGCTTCCTCGTAAGCCAATTGTTGGGTCTCCAAAGAATTTTGATATGCCCTATATCCGGTAAAACCGGTCGATACTGCCAATAAAAAGATGGCCGCATACTTCAAATAGGGGCGAAAAGAATATGCTTCCCGTTTTTCGGGAGTGATTAAAATAGGAGTTTGCTCCTCAAGGGCGTTTACCTGCGTCTTTAACACTTCACGTACTACGGGTGCTGTTTTTACCGGTGCCAATCCAAAGGAAGAAGGTAGAAAATTGTGTTGTTTTGAAGGTTGAAATTGAATGTTCCCTTCGTTGTTGAACCACAATTCCCCAATATCCGAAAACAACAGTCGTTCCCCGGAACGCATTTGGTTTTTCCAATTGTTAGCGGTCTCTTCTACTAGTTGCAACATGGTGTCATAATCGGTCTTTTCCGAGTCTGCCATGTAAGAAACCAACAAACCGTCGTTGGCGATCAATTGGCCATTGAAAGCTATGGTTTTACTTGGAGGGTAAAAGGTATTGGAAGCCTCATCTAGCATTGCGGATCGCTTTTGTGCCAAGAACGCACCAAATCCCGGAACAACAACACAGTTGTACCGATATAACAATTGACCCAGATAGTGTTCTACTCCCATCAAGGCAAATATGAAAAAATTTAACCCGATTTAAAACCCCCTTAGTTTACTTTTTATTAACATTATAATTTGTGTATTTTGTGGATAACTTATTAGGGATTTTAAATGACTACGAATGAACTTATTGCGCTGTTAAGATTGCAACGGATCCCAAATATTGGTGATGTGACGGCCAAAAAATTGATTGCCCATTGTGGTAGTGCGGAAGCAATTTTTAGCGATAAACCTTACCGACTTCAGCAGATTGACGGCGTCGGGACCAAAATACTTACGGGCATAAAAGAAAGTACGTATTTGACCGCCGCGGAGAACGAATATCGGTATATCGAAAAACATCAGATCAAGGTTACGGCTTATACCGATCCGGAATATCCGGAATATTTGAAGCATTGCATCGATGGCCCTATCCTATTGTTTCAAAAAGGGAATATTGATTTACGGAACAGAAAAATACTCAGCATAGTCGGCACCCGAAAGATTACCGGTTATGGGATGGCACTTTGTGAGCGATTGTTGGAAGACTTGGCACCCCTTGATCCGTTGATCGTTAGCGGTTTTGCCTATGGTGTGGATATTTGTGCCCAGCGCGCCGCCGTCAAACAGGGGCTGCAGACCATAGGATGTTTGGCACATGGGTTGAACCAAATGTATCCTAAGGTACACGACAGGTATGTGGGCCAAGTGATGCAGAACGGAGGGTTCGTTACCGAGTTTTGGAGCAGTAGCAGCCCCGAACGCGAAAACTTTTTAAAACGAAATCGGATCATTGCGGGAATGGCCGAGGCTACCGTTGTTATCGAATCCGCCGAAAAGGGCGGGAGCTTGGTCACTGCCGATATTGCGAACAGTTATGACCGGGAGGTCTTCGCATTTCCGGGCAGAGCGCAAGATGCCTATAGTGCCGGTTGTAATAATTTGATAAAGCGCCAACGGGCCCATATGGTGACTTCGGCTGCCGATATCGTTTATCTGTTGGGGTGGGATGTACCCGTTCGGGAAAAAAAGGTAGGGCAACAGCAATTGTTCGTAAGCCTGGACCCCATGGAACAAACCATTTACGATTACTTGCAAAAAGCGGGAAAACAAGAGATGGATCAAATTGCGCTGGAATGCAAGCTGCCTGTTTTTAAAACGTCTTCCACCTTACTGAATATGGAAATGAAAGGAGTGATACGGCCTTTGCCAGGGAAGCTTTTCGAAGCTGTTTAAACGGTCGAACGACCCGTAAATTGTTATGGAGTGGTTCCTAACCCTTTAGGGGATTCATGCAACAGACCGAGCGGTTTGTTGTGTTTTAGAATGCTTTCGGTGCCTTTAAAAATAAGGGTTTCAAGGATTTTAAAGCCTAACGGAAATTTGTTTTAGGTGAAATCCACCATTATCCCCTATACTTTTTACCGACTTGGTGGTCGGTGATCCTCAATATCCCAATTTGCTACGAACCCTTGTCAATACGGCCTCCGCTACTTTTTTTGCTTTTTCCGCTCCAACAAATAGGGCTTCATCAATTTCATCGGTATGCGCCATATAGTAATCGAACCGTTCCCGTGCTTCCCCGAAGGTCGCTACAAGAAGCTCGAACAAGGCCTGTTTGGCATGTCCGTAACCAAAATTTCCAGCCAGGTAATTTGCGGTCATTTCTTCGATCTGTTCTTGGTTCGCCAACAGTTTATACAGGGCAAATACGTTATCGTCGGTAGGGTCCTTGGGATCTTCCATGGGCGTACTATCGGTTTTGATGCCCATTACCTGTTTGCGTAACTTTTTGTCCGTTTGAAAAAGGTTGATGAGGTTTCCCTTACTCTTGCTCATTTTTTCCCCATCCGTACCCGGAACGTACATAGTGGCCTCCTGTACTTTGGCCTCTGGCAATACAAAGGTATCCCCCAGCTGTGCATGAAAACGGGAAGCGACATCACGGGTCATTTCCAAATGTTGCAATTGGTCTTTTCCAACGGGAACCACATCGGCATCGTACAACAAAATATCGGCGGCCATGAGCATCGGGTAGGTGAACAGCCCCGCGTTTACATCGCCCAATCGATCCGCTTTATCCTTAAAAGAGTGGGCCAGGGTCAACCTTTGGTACGGAAAAAAACAACTCAGGTACCATGAAAGCTCCGTTACTTGGGGAATGTCGCTCTGTCTATAAAACACCGTTTTTTCGATATCCAGACCAAAAGCCAACCACGTTGCCGCGGTGGCATAGGTGTTTTGCCGCAGTTCGTCCCCATCTTTGATCTGGGTTAGGGAATGCATGTCCGCAATAAAAAGGTAGGATTCGTTGTCAGGGTCGTCCGCCATTTGGATTGCCGGCGCGATAGCGCCCAAAATATTGCCCAAGTGCGGAACGCCCGTGCTTTGTATGCCTGTTAAAATTCTAGCCATCTGCTTTTTTTGATAGCGCACTCATTTGGACTTTTGGGATCGGCGATTCCAATGTTTCGGAAAGCGATTTACGGCCCTATCAAAGGCTTTTTGGCCAATCAAAAAAGTCTTGATGCGTTCGAAAGGCAAATGTATAACAAATCATAAAAATGCTGCCCCAAGAAAACCAACAATGCTTTTTTAAAAACAGATTGGCACGGCTTATATTCTTTAAAAAAGGCAAGCTTGGGCGCGAAATATGAAAATAACGCTAAAAGAAGACGGCATGACGCGTTCAATACTTATTTTTGGGGCCATGCTCCGTTTTATTAAAAATATAGGACATACCGTCTATCGTGTCTGGTTTTACATATTGGTCGCCGTTCCTATTTTGATCATGTTTCCTATTTTGGTGGTGTTCAGTTTTTCGGAAAAAACATATCCGCAGTTTTTCTGGTTGGCACGCAATATATGGGCGAACGTAATTTTGTACGGTATGGGTTGTCTGCCCAAGATCCATCGGGAACAACCCTTGGAAAAAGGGAAAAGTTATATGTTGGTGGCCAACCATACCAGTATGCTCGATATTATGTTGATGTTGCGGGTAAGTTCCAATCCCTTTGTTTTTGTCGGAAAAAAGGAACTGGTAAAGATTCCGGTTTTTGGCTTTTTTTACAAACGGGTCTGTATTATGGTCGATCGCGGCGATACCCGAAGTAGGACCGGGGTGTATCGGAGGGCACAACGCCGTTTGAACCAGGGGTTGAGCATTTGCATCTTTCCCGAAGGGGGCGTTCCCGAGGAGGAAGTACTTTTGGACGACTTTAAGGACGGTGCCTTTAAAATGGCCATAGCCCATAACATTCCCGTTGTTCCCATGACGTTTTACGATGGAAAAAAGCGTTTTTCCTTTACTTTTTTGAGTGGGGGGCCAGGGCGGCTTCGGGCCAGGGTACATCGTTTCTTTGATACCTCGGCACAGACCGAGGAAGACAAATCGAAACTAAGGGAATCGGTAAGGGAAGTGATTTTGACCGAATTGCGGTCGTTCGTTAAAACCACATCTACCCTTCCATAACGCCTTTCCCACCATATTGGTGGAGAGGTGAGCAGGACATTTGCTCATGACAACGCTCAATCATCTTGCACTATTTCAAAGTTAAAAGGGTATTAGAATTCCCGGTAACGCGCATCTAAAAACCGATTGGCCTCCGTTTCGGCAAATTTTGCCGCAGTACTGTCCCAATGCAATGTTTGACCGGGGAAACGCCCGGCGATCACGCCCAGCAAAATCGTTTCCGTAAGCTTTGCGGCATAGGAAAAGGGCGCACTGCAGGTGGCATTTCCAAGACAGGCGTCTACAAACTGATGGTAGTGCTTTTTCCCCTCCGAAGCATAGTCCCGAACCGGGGCACCCAGTTGGAAAGAAGCGATATCGATATCCTGATAAGCACCGTCGACGATCAGTTGGGGAAGTTTCATGAAGTGGGGAAGGTATAAACGACCTTTTTCCCCTATGAACATGGCCCCTTGGTCGTGTAGCTCTTCACCGTTGGGCAAATTGAGGTCTTCCCTTTGTTGGTCGGCTCCCGCACCATCGTACCATACCCATTTTAAGGTATCCGTGGTATATTTCGTGCCGGGAAACTCGTAAATAACGGTATTCTGTTCGGGATATCCGAACCCGTTAGGGTTTCTACAATGGTTGATTACCGTTTTGGGAACATCCAATTGTAGGGCATTGTAGGGCGTGTCGAAAATATGGACTCCCATATCGCCCAAGGTGCCACACCCATAGTCCACCAGTTTTCTCCAGTTGCCGGGATGGTAAAAGTCGTTCTTATAGGAGCGTTCCGCCGAAGTCCCTAGCCAAAGGTTCCAATCGAGCGTTTCCGGAACGGTATCGCTGCCCTCCGGTACCTCGCCATCATAACCCCAGTTTTTTGGCGACCATGCCCGAACGGTATGTACTTTTCCGATAATTCCGGATTGGATGAGCAACGTGGCCAGCTTGTAATCGTAAAACGAATGTACCTGAATGCCCATTTGGGTGACCAGTTGTTTTTCGGCCGCCATTTTTCGCATGGCCCTGGCCTCGGTCACATGATGGGTCAATGGTTTTTGACAATATACCGGCTTGTTCATTTCCATGGCCAACATTGCCGCCGGAGCATGGGTATGGTCGGGGGTAGATACGATAACGGCATCTATTTTTCGCTTCATTTTTTTAAGAAGTACCCGATAGTCCGAAAAGGTTTTTGCTTCCGGATGTAGAAAGGAAGCTTCTGCCAAATGTGTGGCGTCCACATCGCAAAGCGCCGTTACATCGACCAAAGGATGCGAAGCGATCGCCATAAGATCTTCCTTGCCCATATTGCCCACCCCGATATGTGCGGTCCGCAATCTTTTTTTACCGGTAAGGGCCCACGTTCCCGTTGGCAATAACATCATGGAAGATAGGGCGGCACTACTTTTTAAAAACTCCCTTTTTTTCATTTGTATGCTTTTTATAGATTGGCGGTAGGCAAGGAAACTTCCTTTTAAGGTCTTGCGGGCTTGCCCCGAGGTAGTTTACTAAAGCCGAAAATACGAATCCCCTTGCTGTTTTTGTTTTATCCGACCAGGACAAAATACTTTAGAAAGCACCTTAACAGCCTCTTAAATGTAATATATTTTAACAGATCGGCCCTATTTCTTTTTATGGAAGTCGCTTTCAGCGGGTACCCGATGAACGCGTCTTGTGTTTTTGGTTTCCACCAGTGGGTTTTACCCCCATGCTGGTATCAAAATGGTATTAATGCCGCATGGGCTTGCCACGAGGAAAATTGTGGCACCTACCAATAAAAAAGCCCCAACAAGCTGTCAGGGCTCATATTAGGGGACGTTGCGCTCCACAACGGCCAGCCTAACCAACATCCTTACCAGAATTTGTGCCCTAAGTATCATACTTCGGACCTGATGTCGAACAGCATACTAAAACCGAAAGCTCAATCCACTATAGACCCCTACTGAAAACGGTTGAAAAGTACCGTCTACGGTAGAAAAAGTGTTGAGTTGATACTTGAACATCGGTTCTATGTTCAATCGAATGCTGCTATTAAAATTATAATTTACACCAATGCCTACATTGGTACTAAAGTTCAGGTTGTTAACGTTGTTCGCCTCTCCCATTTCCAATGTTTCGTTACCCGAAGTAAGCGCAACGGAATTGTCTACCAAGAACAACGAACTAAAACCGCCGATGAGGTTGATCCCGAACTTTTTGTCCATAAGGGCATAGTTCAGCTCCAAGGGAACTTCCAAATAACCGAACTGCTGCGACATGGTGCCGTCCCTTGACGCCGATGGGGCATTTATGTCCAATGCTTCGGTAGGCATATCGCCCACACTTTGCACGGTTCGCCCGGCCTTACTCTGTACTACCAAACTACGCGAGTTCAATGAATAATCAATATTGTCGATCTGACCGTTGCTAGAACCTTCCAAAGAGGAGGTGAATTCGATATCATTGGTGCCGTAACCGTAATCTACCCGGTGCACCCCGGAACGTACACTTAATTTTTCGTTTATTTCATAGGCTACCGATAGCCCATAGCTAAGGTTGGTCTCTCCCGATTTTGAATTGGGCACAAAAATGGAGTGTACCGGTGAGCCCTCTCCAAAAGCACTATAAAAAACAGGGGCAATACTTGGCCCTGCGGACCACCGCCCTTCCGAATCATTTTCGGCAACGGCTTCCTCTTCTTGTTCTTTTATTTCATCAAAAATGGACTTCTTTTTATTGGTGCCAAGGCTATCTTTCTCTTTTTGCCGCTCTGGAACTGTTTGGTCCTGTGCCAATGCCTCCCGATTTTGCTGTTTGTCCAACAGGCCCTTATCGGTACCATTGTTTTTGTTTAAAGTGTCCTTAGGGTTCAAGGGTGTTTGTTCCGGAACGTCGTTGTTGATCGCTACCCCTTGTTCTTCCGGTGTACGGTTTGCATCATTTGAGGGTTTTACGGTAGTATTGGCAACTTTATCCAAAGTATCCGTTGTCGTCCTGAACGGTTGCGATTCTGTATTGCGACCTTCTTCTTTGATTCCTTTATCGTCGTCCGTAACGGATAGTCCGGTTTGTTCGCTATTTGGAACGGCAAACGCTTTTTGGGCCTGCTTTCCATTGTTTTGATCAACGGTTTCTTTCACGCGCTTTTCGGGTGAACTGCCCGCAACCGAAGTGGTGTCGGAATTTTCGCCCTTAGGGTTGGTGTTTTCATCGGTAGTAACGACGGCCCCGTCGTCGGTTTTGGTGTCGTTGTCAAAAAGAGGTGTGGTCTTTGTATCGTTTTTCGAATCCTGCATTACCGGTTTTTCCGTATTGGTATCCGTGTCGGTCACTGCAGGCAACTGGTTGTCGGTTTCCGCAAAGGGATTAAAGGCCCAAAAGGCAATAAGCAAGCCTGCCGCTACACCGGCATACCGCCACCATATGGGAATGATCCTTCTGGAATCTTTTTTCTTATCGAGCGACGCTTCCAGGGCCTGCCAGACTTTTTCGTCCGGCATTTCCGAAAAGTCCAAGAATTTTTCTTGGAAGAATTCGTCTAATTTCTTTTTACCCATCTTAAAATGGTTTACAATTTTTAATTTTCTTTTTCCAATCCTTTTTTAAGGGATGTCCCGTAATCAAGAACAATATGCCTAGCACCGCTTTGTCCTTATGGGCTTCAATCTTTTCTTTTAGCAATATTCGTGCACGGGCCAAATTCGATTTTGAGGTGCCCGGTGAAGTGCCCAACTGTTCCCCAATTTCCTTATGGGTATATCCATCCATCACATACATATTAAAGGTGAGGCGATATTTGTTCGGCAGTTCCTGTATATATTTTAGTAAGACTTGAAGGTTGATATCGGTATGTTCGGAAGCGATTTCTACTTCTTCCTCCAAATTTTCCGAAACGACGTTCAAGTGTTCTTGTTTGCGATATTTTTGCAACACCGTGTTTACGGTAATGCGTTTCATCCACCCTTCAAAAGAACCCTTGGAACCAAATTGATGGATCTTGTCAAAAATGGTCATAAAACTATCGTGCAAGGAATCCTCGGCCTCCGTTTTGTTGCGCGAGTACTTCAAACAGATACCGAACAGTACGCCCGCGTACTTGCGGTATAGCTGTTCTTGTGCCTGCCGGTTTCCCTGTTTGCAGTTTTGTATGAGCTCTTCTAAACTCAAATTTATCGGTTAGAATTGTCTGTTGGTCTATTTATGGGCACGATCACTTCCAAATACAACGGTTCCCCATTTTCATCCTCTCCCTGCCAAAATCGAAAACGATAGTCCTGGTCGTGGAGCACTACAAAATTAAAGGTCGCCGTTACTTGGTCGCCGGTTTCGTTGCATTCCCTATCGGTAAGTACCGAGCCTACCACTACCACGCTTCGCACCGTGGTATCGTTCTGGCTTACATCAAAACCTTCGAAAAAGGTACAATCGTCGGGACGATTATAGGTCACCGTAATTTCATATTGCTCGTTCAGTTCAAAGGCATCGGGCAACTGGGCATCTACGATTTCCAAGGCCTCAAAGTGAAAGTTGACGCCGTCGTCGTTATTGCAGCCGACCGATCCAAAAAAGACCAGTACCAAACCTAAAAGTAAAGAGAGTCGTTTCATATTCCGCCTTTTAATAGTGCTGCGCACAGCACATTTCCTTCCAATACTCGACATTCAAAGGCAATAAAACCTTTAAACGGTCACTAGTAGGATGGTCAAACAGCGCAAGGGTTGCGTTTTCGACAATAAAGTTAGCCCAAATGCAAAATATGGCAGTAAAAGGGCCGTAGAAAAGGATGAAAGGCACTTTTTTTGGGTAAAGGACTATGCCAGCGCCTTAATGGCTTCCCTTATTTTGGTTTCCAATTCTTCAAAAAGTTCAGGATTATCCAGTAAAAGTGCTTTTACCGCATCGCGTCCTTGACCAAGTTTGGTGTCGCCATAGCTGAACCAAGAACCACTTTTCTTTATGATTTCGTATTGTACGCCCAAATCGATGATCTCACCGACTTTGGAAATACCTTCGCCATACATAATGTCGAACTCGGTGGTGCGGAAGGGTGGCGCTACTTTGTTTTTTACCACTTTTACGCGGGTCTTGTTTCCTCTTACGCCACCGTCGGTATCTTTGATCTGGGTGGAACGTCGAATATCCAGACGGACCGAAGCGTAAAATTTTAAGGCGTTACCACCGGTGGTCGTTTCGGGATTACCGAACATGACACCGATTTTTTCCCGCAACTGGTTAATGAACATTACGGTACAATGTGTTTTGCTGATCGAGCCCGTGAGTTTTCGGAGCGCCTGCGACATCAAACGGGCATGAAGTCCCATTTTTGAATCGCCCATCTCCCCTTCGATCTCACTTTTTGGGGTAAGTGCGGCAACAGAATCGATAACAACGATATCAATGGCCCCGGAACGGATCAAATTATCGGCGATTTCCAATGCCTGTTCCCCATTGTCGGGTTGGGAGATGATAAGGTTATCGATATCGACACCCAGTTTTTCGGCATAAAAACGGTCAAATGCATGTTCCGCGTCGATAAAAGCAGCGATACCGCCATTTTTTTGTGCCTCGGCAATGGCATGTATGGTAAGGGTGGTTTTCCCTGATGATTCCGGTCCGTATATTTCAACGATCCTTCCACGGGGATACCCTCCCACGCCAAGCGCAACATCCAGTCCCAATGAACCTGAAGGAATAACCTCTACATCTTCTACAACGGAGTCCCCCATTTTCATAACGGCCCCTTTACCATAGGTTTTGTCCAGTTTATCAAGGGTCAGTTTTAGGGCTTTTAGTTTCGCTTCTTTTTCAGAACTCATTAGAATGATTTTTAGGATGGCTAAATTAGTGTTTCTTTTGGCATAATTCAAATATTGTCAAACTACCGGGCATTCCCACGCAACCTTTTTATGAATTATACATCTTCTCCTTGAGAAAGCGTGTTGAAAACGAAAAAACCGTAGTGTTATACTATGGGAAACGATGGTCATTTTCTTTCAACTTTTCAAAAATTGCTATGAAAATCAAGATTGATGTGACCACAAAAAGCCCCGGCAAAAGCTGGGGCTTTTTATTTTACGGTTATATGGGCCACGATATTCCGCAATGCATTTAAAAGCGGTCCTTGCCTAGGCTAGGAAATTTCGGAATCTACAGTATCTTTGTATGATTATTTTTTTGAAACGTTAACATTGGTATAGCATGCAACTGTACAATACGTTAAGTGCAAAGGAACGGGCAGCGCTCATTGAAGCGGCGGGCAAGGAACGCCTGACCATCTCTTTCTACAAATATGCACATATCGGCAATACGTCGATTTTTAGAAACCATCTTTTTATCCGTTGGAACGAACTGGACGTTCTTGGGCGCATTTACGTGGCCAAAGAAGGCATTAATGCCCAACTTTCGGTCCCTGCCGAAAATTTTGACGGCTTCAAACAGCATTTGGACAGCATTTCGTTTTTGGAAAACGTACGACTGAACATCGCCATTGAGCACGATAATAAATCCTTTTTGAAATTAAAGGTAAAAGTGCGGCACAAAATTGTGGCCGACGGCCTCAACGATGCCACGTTCGACGTTACCGATAAAGGCATTCATGTAGGGGCGGAACAGTTTAACGAACTGATCGAGGATCCCAATACGGTGTTGGTAGACATGCGCAACCATTACGAAAGCGAAATCGGCCATTTTAAGAACGCCATTACCCCGGACGTCGATACGTTCAGGGATTCGTTGGACATTATCGAAGAAGACCTTTCCGAACATAAGGAAGACAAAAAGTTGGTCATGTACTGTACAGGCGGTATCCGTTGCGAAAAAGCCAGTGCCTACTACAAACACAAAGGTTTTAAACAGGTGTACCAGTTAGAGGGCGGTATTATCGAATATGCCAGACAGGTAGAAGAGCAAGCGTTGGAAAACAAGTTTCTAGGGAAAAATTTTGTGTTCGACCATCGCAGGGGCGAACGTATTTCCGATGTCGTAATTTCCCATTGCCATCAATGTGGAAAACCTTGCGATACCCATGTTAACTGTGCCAACGAAGCCTGCCATTTATTGTTTTTGCAATGCGCGGCATGTGCCACAAAAATGGACAATTGCTGTTCCGACGATTGTAAAACGGTACATGCATTGCCCTACGAGGAACAAAAAGCGCTGCGAAAAGGAAAAGGTGCCAGCAATAAAATCTTTAAAAAAGGGAGGTCTCCCGTCCTAAAATTTAAAAAGTAGAGCGTATTGCCAAACCATAGCTGTTTGCTTGTCCGCAAAGCGGTAGGCCGACTTTCTTTCCATACGAAATTATGTTACCTTTACCTTTAAGAATAGTATGAACCTTCTTCGATCAAAACCATTTTTGAAGTCCAAATTTCAAAGGTATTGTCTTGATCGAACCAACATATAAAATATGGGTTGTAGCAGTTGTTCGACCGGTACGGACGGGCAACCACGTGGATGCAAGAACAATGGTACTTGTGGCACCGATGGTTGTAATAAACTGACCGTTTTTGATTGGCTTTCCAATATGTCGCTTCCTTCCGGCGAAAAACCTTTCGATTGTGTGGAAGTGCGGTTTAAAAACAGTCGTAAAGAATTTTTTAGGAATTCCGAAAACCTTTCCCTTTCCATAGGCGATATCGTCGCCACCCAAGCACAGTCGGGTCATGACATCGGCATGGTTACCCTTTCCGGGGAATTGGTAAAAGTGCAGATGAAACGAAAAAAGGTGGACTTTAAGGAAGAAACACTTCCGAAGGTATATCGAAAAGCGTCGCAAAAAGATATCGACAAGTGGCAAAAATGCCGTGATCGCGAAGAGGAGATAAAAAAAAGGGCACGGGAAATGGCCATTCTGTTAAAACTTCAAATGAAGATTTCAGATGTCGAATTTCAGGGAGACGGCTCCAAAGCCACTTTTTATTACACCGCCGAGGATCGTGTCGATTTTAGGCAGCTGATCAAGGATATGGCGAAGGCCTTTTCCATTCGAATAGAAATGCGCCAGATCGGTTACCGACAGGAAGCGCAACGATTGGGCGGTATCGGATCCTGCGGTCGGGAACTTTGTTGTTCCACCTGGTTGTCCGATTTTAGATCGGTGAGTACTTCTGCGGCCCGCTACCAGCAGCTTTCCCTGAACCCACAAAAACTGGCGGGACAATGTGGCAAGCTAAAATGCTGTTTGAATTATGAATTGGACACTTATTTGGAAGCGCTGAAAGATTTCCCTTCACAGGACACCAAATTGTTTACCGAAAAAGGAATCGCTTTTTGTCAAAAAACGGATATTTTTAAAGCGACCCTTTGGTTTTCATATAAGGACGATCCTGCAAATTGGCACACCCTGTCCAAAGAGCAGGTGCAGGAAATCGTGGCCAAAAATAAGAAGAAGGAAAAAGTAGCGAGCTTGGAAGAATATGCCGTCGATAATATCGTTATCGATGAAAAGGTAGTATTCGAAAACGTTGTGGGCCAAGACAGCCTTACCCGTTTTGATCGGCCGAAACACAGTCGAAACAAAAGCAAGAATAAAAATCGCAACCGAAACCGCAACCGAAACCAAAAAGGAGGCCAAAATAAAAAAAATACCCAAGGAAATAGGGGTAAACAAGGCAACAAAAGTGGTCAGGGCAAAAAACGGAACCAAAAGAATTCTAGGAACAACGCTAAAAATAGACAACCGAAAAATGCGTAGAGTTATAGTGATTGTCGGGTTGTTCACACTTTTGAACGCCTGCGATACCACAATTGTGAAGTCGAGTTTTAAAGCGTTGAACGGGGCGGTTTGGGAAAAGGACGAGGTGGTGGAGTTTACGATCTCGGAATTGGATTCCACTACCCGATACGATGTGTATATCAATGTAAGGAACGACAATAGCTTTGCGTACAATAATTTATTCCTTATCGCCGAACTGGCATCGCCAGAAGGAACGATCCAGAAGGATACCTTGGAATATGAAATGGCCAATGCCGATGGTAGCTGGCTGGGCAAAGGGTATGGAAGTATAAAGGAAAACAGGTTATGGTATAAGGAAAACATCATTTTTCCGGCAGGAGGGGCGTATACCCTCCGATTTACCCACGCTATGCGAAAAAATGGAAATGTAGAAGGTATCGAACGTTTGGAAGGGATAACCGACGTGGGATACGAAATCGTAATAAGTAAGCAATAGTTATGGCAAAAGCGGTGAAAAAGAAAGCGGCCCCAAGCTTTGGAAAATTCATTAAATGGTTTTGGATCCTATTTGGCGTAGGCATTCTTTCCGTGGTTTTGCTGTTTTTTGTTGCGGCGCAAGGGTGGTTCGGAGAGATGCCGACTTTTGAGCGTTTGGAAAATCCGCAGACGAATTTGGCCACCCAGATCATTTCGTCCGATGGGCAAACCTTGGGCAAGTTTTATTTGAACGATAACCGTACCCCCATTCCGTTCGATAGCATTCCAAAGAATTTTATAGAAGCTTTGGTGGCGACCGAGGACATTCGCTACTATTCCCACTCCGGTATCGATGCCAGGGGTACCTTACGGGCCTTGGTTTCCCTTGGTGGAAAAGGAGGGGCAAGTACCATTACCCAACAGCTTTCAAAATTGCTTTTTACGGAAAGGGCGTCGTCCAACAAAGTGGAACGTGTCAAACAAAAAATTAAGGAATGGGTGATTGCCACCCGTTTGGAACGGCAGTACACCAAGGAGGAAATATTGGCCATGTACCTCAACCAATACGATTTCGGCTATGCGGCGGACGGTATTCGTTCCGCTGCCAAAATATATTTTGGAAAAGAACCCTCGTATTTAAAAGTGGAGGAATCGGCAGTGTTGGTGGGCATGTTGAACAACTCATCGCTCTACAACCCCATACGGAGAAAGGAATTGGTGAAAAAACGGAGAAACCTGGTGCTTTCCCAAATGCATGTTGCCGATTTTATCACCGAAAAGCAAAAGGACTCCTTGCAAGCATTGGAAATGGTAATCCGTTTTAATCCGGAATCCCATAAAGACGGATTGGCGACCTATTTTAGAATGTACGTTCAAGGGTTTATGAACGATTGGATCAAGGAAAACCCGAAACCGGCCCTTGAAGGAGAACGGGACAAATGGAACATTTATCTGGATGGCTTAAAGATCTACACCACAATCGATTCCAGAATGCAGCGGAATGCGGAGTCGGCGGTAACCGATCATATGAAAAACCTGCAGGCGGAGTTTTTCCATCAAAACACCCCGGACCGGAATAAAACGGCACCTTTTCTGGATTTGAAACAAAACCAGATTCAGAGTATTATGAAGCGGGCCATGAAAAGTTCCGATCGTTGGCGGGCCATGGAGCGTGCGGGGAAGTCGGAATCGGAAATCGAGGCATCGTTCGACGAAAAGACCCAAATGACCGTTTTTGATTGGACCAGTGAAACCCAAGAAAAAGACACCGTAATGACTCCAATGGATTCCATTCGCTACTACAAAACCTTTCTGCGTTCCGCCATGTTGTCCATGGAACCACAGACCGGTCATGTAAAGGCGTGGGTTGGAGGAATCGATTACAAACATTTTCAGTATGATAATGTATATCAAGGAAGACGGCAAGCGGGGTCTACCTTTAAGCCCTTTGTTTATGCTGCTGCTATCGATCAGTTGCGCAGATCTCCCTGCGACTCGCTTCCGGATACCCAATATTGCATCGAAGCGGAAAAACACGGAAATGTAGAGTCTTGGTGCCCCAAAAACTCCGACGGAAAGTATTCCGGAAAAAATTATACCCTTAAAAAGGCGCTGGCCAATTCAGTAAATACGGTGACTGCCCAGCTTATAGATCAAGTAGGGCCCAAATCGGTGGTTTCCATAGTCCGAAACCTTGGATTAAAGGGAGAAATTCTTGAAGTACCTTCCATTGCACTAGGAACGCCCGATTCCAACCTTTATGAAATGGTAGGGGCCTACGGTACTTTTGCCAATCAAGGCGTGTTTGTGGAGCCGGTGATGGTGACCCGGATCGAAGACAAAAATGGCACGGTTTTGTACGAGTACGTGCCCAAAACCAAGGATGTATTGAGCAAAGAGGTCGCCTATGCCATGGTCGACCTGATGAAGGGTGTTACCGAAGGGGGATCCGGCACCCGATTACGGCATGCCTATCAAAAAAACAATCGTGTTTATAAAGAGATCATTACCGGATATCCGTATGAACTTTCCAACCCAATAGCAGGTAAAACGGGCACTACCCAAAACCAAAGCGACGGGTGGTTCATGGGTATGGTACCGAACCTGGTTACCGGGGTATGGGTAGGTGGTGAGGAGCGCTCGGTACGCTTTAAATCCATCACTTATGGACAAGGAGCCGCCATGGCCCTGCCGATATGGGGATTGTACATGAAACGCAATTATGAGAACGAGGACCTCGGAATCTCTAAAAGAGATTTTGTAAAACCTAAAAACATGTCCATTAAGGTGGACTGTAAAAAGGTGAGGGACGAAATACGGCAATCCGATCCCGAGGACGACCTGGACGACTTGGGCATATAGAAACGGAACAAACGTGTACTTAAGCAACTAAGCGACCAAAGATGATACGAAAGACTGTAACGAACGCTTCTGAGGCCCTTCAAGGGGTGGAAAACGGAATGACCCTAATGTTGGGCGGTTTTGGGTTGTGCGGAATACCGGAGAATGCAATTTCGGAGCTGGTGCGTTTGGGGGTGAAGGACCTTAGTTGTATTTCCAATAATGCGGGCGTAGACGATTTTGGATTGGGCCTTTTGTTGCAAGAACGCCAGGTGAAAAAGATGATATCCTCCTATGTTGGGGAGAATGCCGAGTTTGAACGGCAAATGCTTAGCGGCGAATTGGAAGTGGAGCTTACCCCACAGGGTACCTTGGCGGAAAAATGCAGAGCGGCAAAGTCAGGGTTCCCTGCGTTTTATACCCCTGCCGGTTATGGTACAGAAGTGGCCATAGGAAAGGAAACAAGGGAATTCAATGGTAAAATGTATGTGTTGGAGGAAGCGTTCCATGCCGATTTTTCCTTTGTAAAGGCTTGGAAAGGCGATACTGCGGGAAACCTGATATTTAAAGGTACCGCAAGAAACTTTAACCCCTGTATGTGTGGTGCCGCAACGGTTACCGTTGCCGAGGTAGAAGAGTTGGTGCCCGCGGGAACGTTGGACCCCAACGCGATCCATGTGCCCGGAATTTTTGTACAGCGTATTTTTCAGGGGGAAAATTATGAGAAGCGCATCGAGCAATTGACGCTAAGGGAAAGGTCGTCTACATGAGATTGACCTACTCCTGTACCGCCTGTAAGGCACAACAGTACTTTCTTCCCAAACATCCGTCTCGGGCAGCATTGCAGATGCAGTATGGGGATATGGTCAAGGTAAACTGTCAAAAATGCGGAAAGACCGAAAAAAAGCACCTCAATAAGATTAGTGCGGTAGTAGATGTAAGAATTATTGCGGTGGGGTTTGTTCTCGGATTAATTGCCACGGTTTTGTTGTGGAATTATGTCGGTGTTGTTGCAAGTGTTACACTTTCATTACCGATGCTCGTTTGGAACCATGAAAATGGTAAAGTAGGCCATTTTAATCGTTATGCCATAAGAAAATAAGATTATGCTAGACAAAAACGGAATTGCAAAACGTATCGCAAAAGAGGTTAAAGACGGTTATTATGTGAATTTGGGCATCGGTATCCCGACCTTGGTCGCCAACTTTGTACAAGACGATATTGCGGTAGAATTCCAAAGTGAGAACGGGGTACTGGGCATGGGCCCTTTTCCATATCCCGGTGAAGAAGATGCCGATATTATCAACGCCGGAAAGCAAACGATTACCACCCTGCCCGGCGCCTCCTTTTTTGATTCGGCGACCAGTTTTGGTATGATCCGCGGCAAACATGTAGATCTTACCATCCTTGGTGCGATGGAAGTTGCCGAAAATGGGGATATTGCCAACTGGAAAATTCCAGGAAAAATGGTGAAGGGAATGGGTGGTGCCATGGATTTGGTGGCCTCTGCCGAGAACATAATCGTGGCCATGATGCACACCAATCGCGCTGGGCATTCAAAGTTGTTAAAAAAATGTACCCTACCGCTTACCGGCGTCGGTTGTGTAACCAAGATCGTGACCAATTTGGCGGTACTGGAAGTTTCCAACGGGGCCTTTAAGCTTTTGGAAAGGGCTACGGGAATCAGCGTAGCGGAAATAAAGGAAGCTACCGCGGGTACGCTCATCGTTGAAGGAGATGTTCCTGAAATGCAACTGTAACGAATAGGGGACACAATAGTACCAGTCCACATGGCCGTAGGCTCCACGTTCGGTAGCGGCCATAAGGGTGTCGTTCTTTCCAAAAATCGATTTGCGTAAGGTTCACAACACTTTGGGCGCACTTCACAACAATAGTTAGGTTTTACCACTAGTCTTTGGCTATCTTTAAACTACTTTAAAACCTACACTACTTATTGAACGTATATTCTATGGAAGCCCAAATGAACCACACACCTGCTCAAAACGAAATTCAAGTTTACAAAAATGACTACTTCAGTGGTTTTATTATGTTGATGAGAAAATTGTTTATGCTATAGAACTGACAACAACGATTATAAGATTTAGGAGCGCCATCCCCAAAGGACGCTCCTTTTTTTATGCGTTATTTTAAGATGCGAACGTTTTTTGATGCCTTGGGAAGCCATACCATGGTAATTTTAACTTTGAAATGGTATTTCATTATTTTTGTACACCATGAAGCCGATGCTCCAAAAATGTTCCGAAACGTCGCTAGGCTTGTTGGCCGAACTCTCTCGAAAAACCTTTGTCGACGCCTTTAAGGATAGCAACGATCCACACGATTTCGAAACCTATATCAATACGGCCTTCGATCCGAAACAGCTGCAAAAAGAACTTGCCGATCCCTATACTGCGTTTTATCTTGTTTATTTACGAAATACGGTAGTAGGGTATTTTAAAACCAATGTGGAAACGGCACAAACCGACGTAAAGCGGTCCGATAGTATGGAATTGGAACGTATTTATGTGTTACAAGCCTATCAAGGGCAAGGGCTGGGGCAATGGATCTTGGAGCAGGTAACGGCGCAAGCGCTTGCAAAGAGCAAAATGTTCTTGTGGTTGGGCGTATGGGAAAAAAATCCGGGAGCCATTAGGTTTTATCGGCAAAATGGATTTGTCAAATTCGGCACACATCCCTATTACATCGGTAACGATAAACAGACCGATTGGCTGATGCGGCGTATTCTAAATAACCCGGGCTAGCTGTGTTATGTACCTACTTCGATAGCGTTATTTCCCTGTACCTGAGTAGTTTTCTGGATATACGGGTTTCCCGTCAGTTAAAATTTTTCTGTTATTGAGTGAAATTCCCATCAACATGGGCTTGTTAAAAATGTTGGCGGTCGGTGTAAAATAGGTCTCTATGATCGTTTGGGCGGCTTCATCAAAACGGCCAAGATTAATATGCGTTCCCAAGCTTACCGAAGCCTTATCGTAAGGGCCGATGCCGTTCTGGTCGCTGGTGCCATCGATAAAGCCTGCGCCCATCATGCTTTTTTGGGTCAGATCTTTTTCAGGGAGATGTACCACCTTAAAATAAGTGCTGATCAGTTTCTGCATATCATCATCAAAGGGAGGTTGGTTCCAATACATATTGTTTTCCGCGGCAGTGGTCCAAAACGACACCAAATCGGCAAAATGGGAGGCATCGGGTGGTGAACTTGGGGTTTCCCAATTCGAATGCATGTTAAATGCAGGAGGGTTCACGGTAACATTGTCATACAGTCGATTTCGGAGGTGGTTGTTTTTTATAGCAGGATGTCCTTTAAAAGAAACATTTTCGAAGAACTGTAAATAGGCGTCTTTTTCAGTGATCAAATACAGTTCCATGGCGATACGGGCCCAGTGGGAGGTCATATAAGTGTTTACACGATATTGGTAACGGTCCTGTCCCAGGGAGGCCCATTTGTCCCAAATATTCTTTTCGGTCCATGCCAACCGTTTTTGAAACCACGCTTCATGTTGTTTTTTAAGACGGGGGCTTTGGTGTATAATACGTAGAAAACTACAGAGGTGCCGCCAGGTATAGGATTCATAAAGGGGTTGCCCGATGGGGGCGTCCTGGGCGGTTACGGCCCATCCTTGAAACCCCTTTGCCGGCGCCGGGAGCTCCTTGGCCGAAGCGATAAGGTTATCGAAGACCAATTGAACGTCCTTTAAAAGATCCTCCCTCCCGGTAGCCTGCCACGCCTGTATTACGCCTTCTAAGGTATAGGCCATATAGTAGTGCCCGGCCCCATTGCGATCCTCCGATTGGTTGTTCAGGGAGCGGTTCAGCATTTGTAAACGTTCTTTGGCAGTATACACCCGGTTAAAATCCATCTCCAATGCGGCCACGGATTTTTGCGCCATGGCCTGAAAAAGGGCCAGGAGTAAAAAGAATACCAAAAATGAATATTTTTTAATCACAGGGGTAGCTTTATCTTGTAGTTGCAAATACAGTGCCCAAATCTAAAGTACCATCTTTTTAGTGTTTTCCGCCATGTTGGTCCTTGAAAGGAACAAAACGGGGTCAAATTGCCGAGTATAATACCATTTCGAAGTTAAAAGTGCATAAGCTCCTCGGCGCACATTGGTCAAGGGTGGCGGTGTTCCCTTTCCATAGTCGAAAGCGTTGTTCTCAGGTTGCTTTTGAACATTCTACCAATTGGTATTTTATTTCCATTGATGTAAAGGGTATTGCCGGTTATTTTATCGATGTGCGCACAATTGACGATATAGGACTTGTGCACTTGAAGGAACTGGGTTTTGGGAACGCGTTTTAGCCAATTTTTCAAGGATTCTAAGTAACTGAGTTTTCCGTTCTCGGTAGCTACCGTTACATAGTTTCTGTCCGATTCGATGTATAAAATAGACCCTAAAGCGACTTTATGTAGCGTCTTGTCCACATTGATAAAAACATGGCCCAAGGCTTTTGGTCGAGATGCTTCTACGACGATGGGCGTTCTATTGCGAATTTTGTGAACGGCCTTTAAGAAGCGTTCAAACGAAAAAGGTTTTACCAGATAATCACAGATCGTATCCAGTTCAAAACTTGCTACGGCATGTTCCGGGTAGGCGGTCGTCATAACAATGGCGGGTGCGCGACTTAAGGTTTTTATATAATGCAGACCGGAAATATCCGGTAGGTTGATGTCTAAAAATACCGCATCGATGCTGTTGTTCCGTAGCATTTCGTTCGCTTCCAAGGCCGATTGAAAACTGCCCTTTAGCTCTATGTCGGGCAGTTTGCCCAAGTAATTTTTTAAAATGCGCTGGGCGGGCAGCTCGTCCTCGATGATGATGCACTGTAAGGGTGTATTCATAATGTTTGGCCTTCGTTAAGTTGTAGTTGCAGCCGTACCGTATACCGGTCGTTTTCCGAAATGTGGAGCGAATGGCTGTCCCGGTATAGGAGTTGTAGCCTTTTCTTAAGGTTTTTTAGACCGATTTTGTCCCCCGTCCGCTCCTCTTGTACAAGACCTATCTTATTGATGCATTCGCAGCTCAAGATTCCATTCGCTACGGAAATGTGGATGTGAACAGTGCTTTTCGCGGCACTGTGTTTAAAGGCGTTTTCGATCAATGTGATCAACAATAAAGGGGCGATGGTATGTTTTGTGTCGTCTACCGTCAGCTTATAATCGATGTGCTTTAGGTTTTCGGCCCGTATTTTTTGAAAGGCAATGTAATTGGCGATATAGTCGAGCTCTTTCTCAAGCGCAATTTTATGGGCATTACTGTCGTACAATACATGCTTAAGATTGTCCGATAACATCAGGATCATCTCGGGCACTTCCCGGGGTTGCTCCAAGGCATAGGAATAAATGGTGTTGAGGTTGTTCAACAGCACATGTGGATTGATCTGCGACTTTAAATAACGGAGTTCCATTTCGGTATGCTCCTTTTGTATGATTTTGAGGTTTTCCTGATTTTTATGATGGTCGTACAGCATCCATAGAAAGGAAAAAAAGATGATGGGGACCAAGGTTTGCCACAAGTAATCGGAGAGGCATTTCATAAAGCTACAACCGCATTCCGCAAAGTAGTTGCAATAGAGCTGTGTGCCTAAAAAAGCAATGGCACCAATAATCAAGGCATAGGCAAAGTAATAGCGTTTTCGAATAAAATACGGCAGTAATAGCCCGTTGTTCACATAAACAATACCGAAAAGGATGAAAAAATACTGCAAAAACGGATTTTCGCTCCAATAGTAGTTCGAAAACAGGAACAGCGATACAAAAATGAATAGCGACCAAAACAACAGGTGCACCAATACTTCATAAATACGATAATTGAACAGGCCCATACGGTAAAATACATAAAAAGTAGCGACCGGTAAAAGTTGATATGCGTACTGCACTTTTGTCGATACCAACGACCAATTACGATTTGTACGTCGGTGATACCGGTATCACGACCGTTGGGACCGTTATTGTTGTCTTAGGGCAATGTGGTTGGGTTTAAGGAGTAGCGGTCATTAGCTTGTACGAAACTTAAAAATCCAATCTAAGATGAGAAGTACAACCTTAAGTATCCTATGTTTTTGTTTCGCAATACAATCATGGTCGCAATCTCCGAACCTGAACCGTGAGAATATCGGGAAAGATGGCACTGCAAAACTGCTGGGAAAAATCGATGGGGAAGGGCTACGGTCAAAATCATATGGGAAATGGTTTGTACCGGAGTACTACAACTACACTGTCGATAGCACGCGAACAACGGTTTTGAAACGGCATTTACCGGATTTTGAGATCCTCTTGTTCATGGGCACCTGGTGTGGCGATAGCAGAAGAGAGGTACCCCGATTCTATAAAATTTTGGATGTTCTCGGGTTTCCTAAAGAGCAATTGACGGCCGTAGCGGTGGATTATGAAAAACCGATGTACAAAAAAAGCCCCGGCGGCGAGGAAAAGGGAATGGATATCCGGAAAGTACCGACTTTCATCTTTTTAAAGGACGGTAAAGAGGTAAATCGCATTGTGGAGTCCCCGTTGGGTTCTTTGGAAGCCGATATGGAGAAAATAGTGAAGGGAGCACATTACGTACCGAACTATAAGGTAGTTCGGGTAGTACCCATAGATTAATACCATTTTCAAAGACGGTTTAAAATGGCAGCTGCCTGTTCAAGTGTTTCCTCGGTTTTTGCAAAGCAAAAACGAAGCAATCTATGGTCTAGCCGCCCTTCATTAAAGGAGGATATGGGAATACAGGCCAGTTTGTGCGCTACTATGAGCCGTTCGGCAATGGCCTCGTCGCTGTCGTTACTCCATTCGGAAAAATCCAGTAGCTGAAAGTAGGTGCCTTCGGTAGGGGTAAACGTAAACTTGGAACGGTCCAGCTGCCCAAGAAAAAAATCTCTTTTTTGCTGATAAAATGCAGGAAGACCCAAATAACGGTCGGCGTTCTGCAAGTATACGGCCATGGCCCGTTGTACGGGGTGGTGTATCGAAAACACCGCAAATTGGTGAATTTTTAAAAAGGCCGTCATCAACGCTTTTGGGGCGGCACAATATCCCATTTTCCAACCGGTGATATGAAACGTTTTTCCAAATGAAGCGCACACAAAGGTCCGCGATGCCAAATCGGTAAAACGAGCGGCACTCCAATGCACCCTTTCATCGAAGACGAGGTGTTCGTAGGCTTCGTCACTAATCAAAATAATGTTGGTGGGTTTCAGTATCTCCTGAAGCTGGAGCATATCGTTCTCCGAGAAAACCCGACCGCTAGGATTGTGCGGGGTGTTGATGATCAGCATTCTGGTCTTCGCGGTAATCTTGCTTTTTAAGAGCGCCCAGTCTACCTTAAAGTCGGTATTGTTCAGCTGCACCGGTATGGGTATGCCACCGTTAAGGACAATGGCCGGTTCATAGCAGTCGTATGCCGGCTTTAATACGATTACTTCGTCTCCAGGGTGTACAAAGGCCGTAATCGCGGTGAAAATAGCCTGGGTGGCCCCTACGGTAACCGTTATTTCGGTGTCGGGGTCATAGGTGCGCCCATGTAACCGTTGTATTTTATCGGCGATGGCGGTTCTTAGGCCAAAATAACCCTGCATCGGGGCATATTGGTTGAATCCTTTCTTCATCGCTTCCGTGGTCAGGGCGATCAGTTCCGGATCCATTTCAAAATTTGGAAACCCTTGCGAGAGGTCCAATGCATTGTGTTCACGGGCCAAGTTACCTATTCGTGTAAATATGGTGGTGGCTACATTGGGGAGTTTGGAACGCAATTCGTGTTTTGAGGTTTCCATACGTATTCCGTAATACCCAAAAATAGCGATAATGAAAAAGAAAACGTGCTATAGCTGTCTGGAATATGGCTCTAACAGGCGGTCCAAGTACTTTTTATCGCCCTCTGCCTGCAACTGTTTGGCAAGGGAATTGTCAAAAGCGATGCGGACCAGGGCACGTATGGCCTTGGAGTTGGCTTTGGTCAAACTATTGGTGCGGTAGATCACGTCGCGAATGGTAGAAAAACTGATGCTGGTACGGCCCGCTACGTTGGCGTAATCGTCTTTACTGGTGTTTCTCCTAAGGGTAATGGATAGCCTTTCGTCTAGTGGTTTTCCGAAGTCTTTTTCGTCAAAAATCATCATAATATGTTGTTTAGGTTATGGAATACGTGTTATGTGTCCGGCAGCGGCCTAAATACGAGGGGAAAATGGCATATTTCCCTATATTTGTCTGTAATTGAATTACAGACATATGTAGTTATTTGAGGTAAATAATTTCATATGTGTAAGATTATTACACAAAACTATGATTTTATGTTCATATTAAAGCAACTCCGACGTAAAAAAAATATAAATCAGACCGATTTGGCCAACGTCATCGGTGTGAGTTTACGTACAATACAGTTGTATGAGAAGAAAGACGCCAATATCCCTATAAAAAATCTTACAAAGATTGCGCAATATTTTGAGGTCAGTCTTTCCGAACTGTATCGCCTCGAACTGGCCGAAAATGGAGGGGGTTATGGTTTGGACGGCAATCAGTTTTACGGCAACAACGAGTTTAGGCCATTAGGGGAGGGCAAATACCTGGTTACGGCCCCTTTTCTAAGTACTGTCCAACAAAAGACCTATGCCGATCGTTTTAGTGACGACGATTTTATGTTGAAATGTCCGCGGACAAGCTTTATGCTGGAAGAAGGTAGGGCCAAAACGTATGTTGCCTTTGAAATGGATAGCAGGGCCATGGAAAACGGTCTGGCCAATGGAATTCCCATCCATTCCGTGGTGCTAGGCGAATTGGTGCCCAAAAAGAATGTAGGTCGGTTTTTGGACAAAGGAGGGATCTTTATTATGGTTTATGCCGAAGGCGTATTGTGCAAAGAGGTTGTCGGCTGGGACGAACGTACCGGTACCCTTACTTGTCACAGTTTTAACGACTCTCCCGAGTATGCCGATTTTACTTTGGCGTTGGATGAGGTGTCCCAGATTTTTGCCCTTTGCAGAAAAGAAGTTCCGGTCTAGCTTGCCGTTGCGGTGTTTTGCAAATGGGTGGTCACCTGTTGGACACAGGCCTCCAAATGCTGTTTTATTTCACGTTCCCAAAACCGAAATACGGTATATCCCAGCCGTTTTAGCTCGGCATTTACCTCGCGGTCCCGTTGCATGTTCCGTTCTATTTTGGCAATCCAGAACTTCCGATTGGTCTTGATCTTGGGTTTGCGCCGTTCCCAATCGTACCCATGCCAATATTCCCCATCGATAAAAACCACCGTCTTGTATTTCTTAAGTGCGATATCCGGTTTTCCGATCAACTTTTTGTAATCGATACGATAGCGGTATCCCGCGGCGTGTAAGGCCTTCCTAAAGGCCAGTTCGGGTTTGGTATTCTTGCCCCGGATCTTGCCCATGATTTTTGATCTTTGGGGAGTGGTGTAAAAGCCGGCTGCTTCGTTAAAGCGAGGTACTTTTATCGGTTGTTCCTGATATTTTTTGGACATATATAAAGATAATCAGACCCTGAGTATTTTAAAGATACAAAGGGCCTGACAAAATGTTTTCAGCATGTCCGCTACGGAAATTAGCCTTTTACGGAAGCGCTGAGGTATTCACGGTTCATTCGAGCAATATTTTCCAGCGAAATCCCTTTGGGACATTCCACTTCGCAAGCACCGGTATTGGTACAATTCCCGAAACCTTCAAGATCCATTTGGCGTACCATGTTCTGTACCCGTTCGGCGGCCTCTACTTGCCCTTGGGGCAATAGGGCGAACTGTGACACTTTTGCCGAGGTAAAGAGCATCGCACTGGCATTTTTGCAAGCGGCAACACAGGCGCCGCAACCGATACAGGTGGCCGCGTTGAATGCCTTGTCGGCCATATCCTTTTCAATGGGGATTGCATTGGCATCTACCGGGTTTCCCGAGGTGTTTATGGAAATGTAGCCTCCGGCCTGTTGTATCCTATCAAAGGCAGAACGGTCTACGATTAAATCTTTTACTACAGGGAACGCCTTTGCGCGCCAGGGCTCGATAACAATTTCGTCACCATCGTTAAAACTGCGCATGTGCAATTGGCAGGCCGTGATACGGGTATCGGGTCCATGGGCCCTTCCGTTGATCATTAGGGAACACGTACCACAAATACCTTCCCTACAATCATGATCGAATTCCACGGGTTCCTCCCCCTTGTTGATCAATTGTTCGTTCAAAACATCCAACATCTCTAAAAAAGACATGTCTTCTTCTATCCCGTTCAGGGGATAGCTGACCATTTCTCCCTTCGTATCGGCGTTTTTCTGACGCCATATTTTTAAGTTTAGTTTCATGTCAATTTTTTTTTGAATCGTTATTTGAATTCACCACAGTACCACTATACGATAGTTCGGAATACCTGCGATCTGTCTATTTGTACGAGCGCGTTTTCAACTCTATATTTTCATACACCAATTCTTCCTTGTGCAATACGGCATCTTTGGGTTCTCCTTTGTATTCCCAAGCGGAGACGAACTTAAAGTTCTCGTCGTCCCTTAATGCCTCTCCTTCGGGTGTTTGATACTCTTCTCGGAAATGACCCCCGCACGATTCGTTACGGGTCAGGGCATCTTTTGCAAAAAGCTCCCCTAGTTCCAAAAAGTCGGCAACACGCCCTGCTTTTTCCAACTCCTGGTTTTTGTTATCGGCCGTTCCCGGAACTTTCACATTTTCCCAGAAATCCGCCCGTAGGGCTGCAATTTCGTCAATGGCTTCCTGCAGTTCTTTTGCATTTCTGCTCATACCGCATTTGTTCCACATGATTTTCCCTAACTTCTTATGGTAATAGTCTACCGAATGGATGCCTTTGCCGGACATCAATTTGGCAATCCGCTCTTTTACATGGGTCTCCGCTGCCTCAAATTCGGGCAGATCGGTAGAAATTTCTCCTGTTCTGATATCTTTGGAGAGGTAGTCCCCAATCGTGTAGGGAAGCACAAAATAGCCGTCGGCCAGCCCCTGCATCAGTGCCGAGGCACCCAATCGGTTTGCGCCGTGATCACTAAAATTGGCTTCTCCCGCAGCGTAACAACCCGGAATGGAAGTTTGCAAGTTATAATCGACCCATAGACCGCCCATGGTGTAATGCACCGCAGGGTAGATCATCATCGGTGTTTTGTACGGGTTTTGATCTACGATTTTCTCATACATCTGAAAAAGGTTGCCATACTTGGCCTCCACTACCTTTTCCCCCAATTCCCGTACCGTTTTATTGTCGGGGTCTTTAATACCGGAGGTTAACGCTTTTTCCCTACCGTATCGCATGATGGCGGAATCAAAATCGAGGTATACCGCTTCTCCGGTCTTATTGACGCCGAAACCGGCATCGCAACGTTCTTTTGCCGCTCTGGAGGCCACGTCACGTGGTACAAGGTTACCAAAGGCGGGATAGCGCCGTTCCAGATAGTAATCGCGATCTTCTTCTTTTAATTGGGTCGGTTTTAGTTTTCCTTCCTGAATGGCCTTGGCATCTTCGAGTCGTTTTGGAACCCAGATACGCCCATCGTTCCTAAGCGATTCCGACATCAAAGTCAGTTTTGATTGATGGTCTCCCGATACGGGGATACAAGTCGGGTGTATTTGTGTAAAACAAGGGTTGGCAAAAAATGCGCCCCGTTTATGTGCTTTCCATGCCGCCATTACATTGGCACCCATACAATAGGTGGAAAGAAAAAAGAGGTTACCGTAACCGCCGGTCGCCAAAACAACGGCATGTGCCGAGTGGCGCTCGATTTCTCCCGTAACCAAATTTCTTGCAATGATGCCCCGTGCCTTACCATCCACCAAAACGATATCCAACATTTCGTGCCGGGTATGCGATTTGATCTTGCCTCTTTGGATCTGTCGGTTCATTGCGGCATAGGCTCCCAGTAACAGTTGTTGCCCGGTCTGTCCTTTGGCGTAAAACGTTCTACTGACCAAAACCCCTCCAAAAGAACGGTTGTCCAAAAGTCCGCCGTACTCCCTTGCAAAGGGAACGCCCTGGGCCACACATTGATCGATAATATTTGTTGATACCTGTGCCAAACGATACACGTTGGCCTCACGGGAGCGATAATCTCCCCCCTTTACGGTATCATAAAAAAGGCGGTATACACTATCCCCGTCGCCTTGGTAATTTTTAGCGGCGTTCACTCCGCCTTGTGCGGCGATGGAGTGGGCCCTTCTAGGGGAATCCTGATAACAAAAGGTCTTAACATTGTAACCCAACTCGGCCAATGTGGCCGCTGCCGAACCTCCAGCAAGTCCCGTACCGACGACAATCACATCGATATTACGCTTGTTGGCCGGGTTCACCAGTTCGATGTGGTTCTTATGGTTGGTCCATTTGTCCGCTAATGGTCCCTTAGGTATTTTTGAATCCAATATGCCCATAATTAATGTGTTATCGGGTTAAGGTGATGGTATATCGCAATAAAGGCAAATCCTAATGGTATGGCTACTGCAAATACCTTTGTGAATAGTTTAATGCCCGCCGAGTATTTGTTGTTGACGCCCATGGTCTGGAACGAACTTGCGAAGCCGTGCAATAAATGCAGCGCCAACAGACCAAAGGAAACGATGTACAGTATGGTTCTCCAGAAGGGTTCAAATTTGTGAACGGTCTCCTCGTGGTAACGGGTGGCATCCTCGGGATTGCTCTCGATGTATTTATAGGCCATTTCCGGAAACCAAAAGTCATAAAAATGCAAGCCGAGAAACGCCAATACGACCGCACCGGAGATGATCATGTTGCGGGATAGCCATGAGGCGTTCGCGCTTCCCTTATATTTTACGTAATTGGTTCCCCTTGCTTTGTTGTTCTGGATCTCCAAAATAAAGCCCATTGCAAAATGTACGATTACGCCAGCGATCAAAATGGGTTGCAACAGGTATTGCACCAGTGGGTTGTACCCCATAAAATGCGACCAGGTATTGAAGGTTTCCGGGTCGATGACCGAAGTAATGTTGATGGTAAAGTGTTGCGCCAAGAAGAATACCAGAAAAAGTCCCGATAGGGCCATTACAATTTTTCGGGCAATCGACGATTTTATCAATCCGCTCATTAGTTGTCTATTTAGCTTTACAAAAATACAGTAGAACCAAGTTATTAACAAACTTTGCACATTTTTAGTATGGTATTTAGACCGTTTTTGAATAATCTTTACCGGCTGTTCGATCTTGCCCATCCTCAAGGGCATGTTGGCCGCTTAATCTTAAACAAACCGCCGGTAACGATCAGGGCAATTTTCAATGTTTTTCGGAAAATCGGGCCGATCTGGAGCAATATTCCATTTTTTAACCGATATTCATGCTACGAACCGGTCTTGTGTCGTTGGGGATTGAAAATGCGATTTTTACAGAGAACTAGGTTAAGACAGGTGCTATAAACACAACCAACGCAGTATTCCATGGATATAGGTCTCCTCTCGGTAAGCATGAATGTGTATTCTACGAAGCGAATCGCCGAGGAGGCAGAGAAATCTGGCCATTACGTCGAAAGAATTGATCATACCAAATGTTCTGTAAAGCTGGGTGCGGGAAAACCACAAATATACTTGGGGGAGGAAGATATCACTAACGAGTTCGATGCTATTATTCCTCGAATTGGCGCAAAAGTATCAAGGCATGGTGCCGCAATTGTAAAGCAGTTCGAAATGAACGGTATCTTCAGTACAGCGCGCTCTCTTAGTATTTTACGTGCAAGGAACAAGGTGCGTACGTTACAGATAATGGCCCGGAAGGGCATTCCTATACCCGAAACACTGTTTTCGATCAATCCTGACAATATAAAAAAGCAAATAGAAATATTGGGCGGTGCCCCCGTGATTATCAAACTTCAAGAGGGGACTCAAGGGATAGGCGTAATTCTTGCGGAAACTAAAAAATCGGCCAAATCGATAATTGATACGTTTTATAAGATGGATACCAGTATCCTTATTCAAAAATATATTGAAGAAAGCAATGGAGAAGACATTCGAATTTTTGTTGTAGGCAATAAAATTGTGGCAAGTATGAAACGAATGAGCGAAGTGGGGGAGTTTCGGTCGAACGTACATCGGGGTGGGGCAACCGAGAAGGTAAAGTTGTCGGCAAAAGAGCAGTTTATTGCCTTAAATGCCACTAAGCATATTGGTTTGGGAGTTGCCGGGGTAGACCTTATTCGCTCTAAAAAAGGGCCTTTGTTAATTGAGGTGAATGCCTCTCCCGGTTTACAAGGTATTGAAGCGGCCACAGGTGTGAACGTGGCTCAGGAAATAATAAAATATGTAGAACGTAACGGAAAACGCAGACGAAAATAAGATGACGCAAAACAAAGTGATAACCGTAGGGGGTGAAACGGTACAGCCCGGAGAGAACAAACTACTCAAAATCAGTATCGATCGATTGCCCACAGGAACTTTGATCGATATTCCCGTATATGTATTCAATGCCGAAAAACCTGGTCCTACACTGTTGGTACAAGCCGGATTGCATGGTGACGAGATCAACGGAATCGAAATCGTTCGTAGAATGTTGGACGAGAAACGTTTTCAGGTGTCGGCAGGCGCGGTAATCGCCGTACCCATCTTAAATATTTTTGGGTTTATCCACTTTTCCAGGGACGTTCCGGACGGGAAGGACGTCAACCGAAGCTTTCCCGGAACCCGATCGGGTTCTATGGCCAGCCGTATCGCGTATCATTATCTGTCGGAGATCATGCATCAGATCGACTACGGGATCGATCTGCATACCGGGGGCGGACAACGGCATAATTTTCCCCAGATACGCTATACCCAGGAAGATGTTGAAAGCAAGAAAATGGCCGAAGTGTTCAACGCGCCCTTTTCTTTTCCGTCAAAATTGATCAAGGGTTCTTTTCGCAATGCGGCGTTCCGGATGGGAAAGCCCACAGTGGTATACGAGGCCGGTGAAAGCATGCGTTTTGATGATGGCGCAATTTTGGAAGGGATAAAAGGTACCCTGCGGGTAATGCAACATTTGGGCATGGCCCCCATAATGGACGATGGATATACCGACCGGAACACTACGGTTTCACTTCAGGAACGAAAATGGCTTAGGGCCCCAACGGCAGGGATGTTCATTCCAAAAGTAATCAATGGTTGTGTATTGAAAAAGGGCCAGGTAATGGGTATCGTTTCGGACACCTATGCCAAAAAGAGCAAAACGATAAAGGCCCCTTTTGACGGTCATTTGTTCTGTATCAACCACCAAGCGGTCGTCAATCAGGGCGATGCGCTATTTCATATCGGTAAATGATGATGGCTTGTCGGGGAGCTATGCAGCTTAAGCGGCACAATGGCATACTTCAGGTAGCTCTTTTACGTTATCGTTAAAAAAACAAGCATGTTGGATAAATGGAAAGCCCTTAGTTACACGACCAGATTTTCTATAGTAGCATGCATCATCATGTTCGTTTTAGGGTTTTTGGGAATGGGTATTACCGGGGCGCTATTGTATTTTTTGGTTTTTTTCGCCTTGGGAGATCATCCGCATTTTGACACTTGGCATGGCGATTGGGTATGGCCCGCTTTGCTTTTGGTAAGTTGGGCATTTCCCATCGGATTCCTCTTCGCCGGTCTTGCTTGGCATTACCTTAAAACCAGGATTACCTCTAAAATACTATTGCGAGTGGTCTACGGCTTGATTTTATGGTTATGGGCCGCGTTACTATGGTTTTTGACCATTAAGATCAACGCTGGAAATATGGCAGATCTGTAGCGTCCGCGTCCGCAAAAACAGACCGCAGCGTCGGTTTTGAAGAATTGGCGATGCTTTTCACAAGTCAACTATTCGTCTTATCGAAAATACGGACAGTTGGTCCCACCAATTACAATATTGCGGTATAGCGGACGTTTGCAAAACCGACCGCACGGTTTTTTGGTCGTTTTTCCATACCTTGAAAGTAGAGGGTACGAACAAAACAAAAACACGGGTGGTGAACGCCAATCGAAAGTCGCTTTTTGTTCAAGGTAAGATGCTTTTCGGATCTGGATTACCCAACCTCGTTAGTAGCGTGTAACTCCATTTTTTGAACACTCCAATCGATAGCCTCTTGAAGGTCCGTAAACTGACGAATATTCTTTTTAAAGAACATGCGTTCCATGACCAGGCTCGCAAAACTTCCCTGCGTGCTTCCAACTACTGAATAAAGCGCCAATTGCTGTCTGTTTTTATAAAATTTGGCCCAGTCCGTCGGTACTACGTAGTAGTTGTTGATCCTATTGGAAATGTAGGCGATGGGATTGGTATCGCCGTTGATCTGATGCGCCACTTTGATCGCTTTTTTGGCCATTTCCCAATTGAAAACGACCCCCTCGTTCATTTCGGAGATAACGAGTCTATCAAAGTAATGGAATACTCCAAATTCAAATTCCCACACTTCCCTAACACTCTTGAAAAAGTCAAGACTTTTAACGCTTTTCATTTGGTAAAAAGTTCTGGTTTGGCTCCTTTAATGCCATTTTAAAGTTAAAATGGTATCCGGGTTTCTGTATTGGAAAATCTGTTATGGCTCGAAATTGCTTCGAAACCAAAGGTTTCACGATGTTTTTTGTGCCTGACCGTAGCCTCGAAGCATTGGGGTTGTGCCCAAACCGGGAAATCAACAGATCCTATTGCATCTTGACTCCTCCTGACGAAGTTCCGATACAGAAACCGTGTTAAAGATAGGGTGTATCTTGGATTTTTTTATGTAAGTAAATTGACTGTTAAAATGTAATGTTTTCTATGGGAGCATCTCTCTAGCTCAAAAAGAATCCGATGGAACCCTGGCCATGGATTGCCATGCCGGTCCGTTAAGCGCTCAGTATCTTGGTTTTTTCGGCATTAAATTCCTCTTGTGTAAGAATACCGGCGTCCAACAGCTCCTTTAGGTCGAGCAATGCCTTTTTCTTATCCACAACGGGTGCGGCTTCCGGTTGCGTTGCGGTCGCCGCCGCCTTTGGTTCCTGTGTAGGCATGCTCGCCCCTTTTATGGCTACGATCATCTCCGTAATTTCATTAAAACCTTTAATGTTGGAATAATCGACGGCCAATTGTTCTTTTGCGTTGACTACCGAAATATCGGCCCCTTTGTCCAAAAGAAATTTAACCACATCCTTTTTTCCGTTCGCAGCGGCATAATGGAGCGGGGTGTTCCCGCTTTCATCCTGAACATTGATTTCGGCACCTTGTTCCAACAACAATTTTACCATGCTCATGTGTCCGCTTTTCGTGGCAACGTGCAAAAGGCTTTCCCCTCCGAGGTTGTTGGAAACGTTGAGGCTGTATCCGGCATTTACGGAGATGTCGTTTGCCGTTTCCACCCAATCCAAATAAGAACTCATACTTCCTTCGTTTCCGCTCACGGGTTTGCCGTAATTGACATCTACACCATGGTCGAGAAAAAGCTGTACGATATCTTTTTGGTTCGCGGAACAGGCATACCAAATCGGAGAGAGTCCATTTTTGCTGGATACCAGCATATCGGCCCCTTTCTCCGCCAAGAGTTTTATCAGCATTTTATGGCCGCTGTGGCAGGCGATCAACAATGCGGTTTCTCCGGCATGGTTCACATAATTGATATCGGAACCATGGTCCAACAACAGGTTCACAACGGGAATGTTTTTGGTCCGAACGGCAAAAAGTAGTGGTGTATTGCCCTGTTTGTCGGTCGTTCCGATATCGGCACCATTGTCCAGCAGAAGGGAAATAATGGCTTTGTTCCGATTTCCCGAGGCAATGAGCAGGGGCGTTTCGGCCTGATTGTTCTCATTGTCGACCTCCATTCCGCTTTCAAGAAGTTTTTCGGCGACTTCGGTCTGTCCGTTTACCGCACATAAATGCAACAAGCTATTGCCCTTGTAGTCCCTAATATCCGTTTTTGCCCCTTGATCTAGCAAGTATAACGCGGTCTGTTTTTGTTTTTGTAGACAGGCGAAATAAAAAGGGGTTTCGCCCGCATGGTCCTCGTAATCGAGTGCTGCGCCTTGTTCGATCAAAATTTTACAGATATCGAGATACCCGCGATGTGCGGCGTAATGTAGGGCGGTACGCCCTTTCTCGTCGGTGTAGGCGACCTCTACTTCCTTATTTTTTAAAAGAATTTCGGCTATTTTTCGTTTGCCGCCCTCACAGGCGGTAATAAATGACATGGACATGTTCGGTAGTTTATATTATTTATGGGCAATGAGCAATGCTACGGTCTTGGTTTTTAAATCGTCTTTTGAGGCGAGCATCATCGGGGTTTCTTCTGCACTGTTGACCACACTTGGATCGGCACCGGCATTGAGCAATAGCTTAACGGCCCTGTATACTGTTTTAGCACGTTTTTCCTCTCTTAGGGTTTCCCGGGCGCAGACCTTATGGAGTATGGTATTCCCGTTTGCATCCTGGTGGTCGATGTTCAACTGCCCCGAGTCGATGGCCAATTGAAGGAAGGCGACCGGTTTTTCGGCCAAAACATCGGTAGCGTCTACCGTTTTACCATAGTTGGTAGTGCTCTGGTACAGGTCGGCACCGTCTTCCAGCAATAACTTAAAGAGTGCCAAATTCTCGGCACTATCGGTCTGCATCATCCGTATGGCTTCATATAACAAGGATTCGCCACGATTGTTTTGTTGGTCGAAATCCGGGCTGCCGTAAGCACGCATTATTTCGTATTTCTCCGATCCACCGCCTTGGGCAACGGCAAGAAAGAAGGGAGAGTTGCCCTCTTTGTCTTGGGCATTGCCATCCGCGCCCTGTTCCATCAGCCATTGCATGTAGGCGTTCTTATGAAATTCGACCGCAATATGGAGCGGTGTTTTTTTGGCGGCGTTTGGTTTGTCGATATCCAATCCTTCCTCATAAAAGAATTGCAGGTATTCTAGGCCTTTATCATAATTACGGGCATGCTTTTTAACGATTTGATGGATGAGGTTTTCTTCGGACCGATCAATGGTATTGATATCGCATCCGCCATCGACCATTATTTTTATCAGGGTCGGGTCCATTTCTGCTTCGACCGCCATTTTTAAAAAGGTCTGCCCTTCCAGTTCATCGTTGATACTTTCTAGCTTCGTAAGAAAACCCGATAAGAAATCGGCCGAATCGGAATCGTTTTTAAGCTGTTTGACGATGCTTTCGAAAATAGTTTTTTTGAAGGAATCGTACTCATAAATATCCGTTTCTATGATATCGTTAGCAATAAAAAGATCGATAATCTCAAAAGCCTTTTCCCTGATAACGGTATCAAAAATACCGGTACGTTGGTAATCATGAAGGGTTTCGGGCAAGGTTTCCCCATTTTTGAGAAGGGCCTTTGCTATTTCAAAATCTCGTTTCTGTAGTGCTTCTTGGAGGGTCATGGGCGCTTTTTTAATGTCATGCGTTACATACAAACGCAAAAATTGCTATTGAAGTGTTCGGTTTTTTTCCGATGTCAAAGATTACCTTTCCTAAGTGTCGCCCAACCGCCCAATTAAGGGAAAAAAATACCCCTGAAAGCAGTGGTCGGGCCGCTAAGCGTTCCCTTTTGGTTTTTCCATATCGCCCAACTGAATGGAAAGCGCTTTGGTCGATAATTGCACCTCTAGCAGTGATAAGGAAAGGGATAGCATTAAAAATACCAGGCTTATGCCGAATATGATGTTGGCCCAAAAGGGTTCGGCCAGATAAATTAGGAACATGGTTATGGCGGAAAGCAAAAAGCTGACGATCGCCGTGGCCTGCATGTTTTTAATGATCCCAAGGCGTTTGCGCAGTTTTTCTACTTGCAGGGCGGTAGATGAGGAAGCGGTTTCCTGGTATTTTTGGTGCAGTTGGCGGATTAGTGCGGCTATGGCCAAATATCTCGCATTATAGGCGAGCATGGTCAGTGAAATGGCCGGGAAAAGTAGGGCGGGTATGCTCAAGCTCAGTTCCATGGAAAAAAGTTATTGTTCTTTGCTTTTTGGTTTTATGGGGATCCATACGGTTTCTTTGGAGTCGGGGCTATCTTTTTTGTACGCTTTTCCCAACGACTCAAAATGGGGCCGATGGTCGAGCTGATATGGGGAGCTGGGCAGCCATTGTCCGTAGATCCATTGCGCCATTTTTGGAAAGTCGGCCGGGGTTCCCTGATAGTCGAATACCGCATAGGTTCCACTCTCTAATTTAAACGGTTGAAAACCTTCCGGGACCACTGTACAATCTTCCGCTGCGATACAGGCCCATTTTGTAAAACGTTTGTTGGGGTCAAAGGAATTGAAATAGCCGACATCTTCGTATACCTGAATGGAATATTTAGGGGCGCTTACCGGTCCGTTTTTTTGAATCATTTGCGTCATAAAGGTCTTCCAAAGGTCGCCCGTTCGGTTTTCGGTGAGCGACATTGTTACCGACAGGCCTATAAGTTGTTGTTCCGGTATTGTTTTTATTCTCGGTTCAGTTTTCATGGGTCCAGATCATTACTTGGTATGATGCGTTTTAACGGAAGATTTCCCCCTATTGCTCAGCACGGACTACAGATTTCCAATACGTCTTCAGTCTCAGTCGACAGGTAGTGGTTTTGATGGTTCATAAAACAGCTTACTACAAACCGTTCCCCACCAACCTGATGCAATGTTGAACAATAACGTTATTGTTTTCCTACAGACTAATACTTTTAAAATGCATGCCGGTTCGGCTATTCGATTTCAAAAGTGGTTTTTTCCGTTGTCCCGTTCCCTGCTATTAGTATAGTATAGGAGCCCTTGGGCAAATAGGTTTTCCCGTTTTTGGCTTCGTTCAATGCCGTTTTGTTTTTCTTTAGATAGGCCGATTTTCCTTTTTTGGAAAATGCGAGGTCGTAGGATGCAATGTTGAGTCCCTTGTCCGCCTTGATTGTGGTGCTGCTTACCGTTATACCATTGTTGGTGCTGGTGCTGATGGTAAACTCGCCCGCTTTGGTGCTGTAAAACACAATATCGAGCCCCGGGGTATCCGGCTCGGTCCATGTATAACGTGGACTGCCCCAATCGGCACTGTGCTCGATAGTATCTAGCGCATATACATGAAGCGGTTTTGCCAGCGTTTCAGAGGTCAATTGTTGTAAGGGAGCAATGTCGGCCTTGTAAATACTGCGGCCATGGGTGCCTACCAACAGGTGTTTTGCCTCGGGTTGTATCACCAGATCATGTACCGCAACATTGGGCAGCCCGTTTTGAAAACTCTCCCATGATGTTCCCCTGTTCAGGGAAACATAAAGCCCGTTATCGGTACCGACAAAAAGCAGTTGTTCGTTTTCGGGATCTTCGATGATCACGTTCACTGGGGACTTTGGAATACCAGCGCCAATGTTTTTCCATGTTGCGCCATAATCTTCGCTAACATATATATAGGTACTAAAATCGTCCCACCGATATCCGTTCAAGCTGGCATATACGCGTTCTTTTTTATGGGAAGAAGCGCGTACACGACTTACCCATAGCCCTTTTGGCAAGGATTCGGAAATGTTGGTCCAGCTTCCCCCGCCGTTTTGGGAAAGGTGAAGCCGTCCGTCGTCGCTACCGGCGTAGAGCAATCCGAATTTAAAGGGCGATTCCGAAATGGAGGTTAACGTGCCATAGGCCACATTCCCTTTTTTTCCGCCATTGGTAAGGTCGGGTGATATGGTTTCCCAGTCGTCGCCCTTATTCATGGAGCGGTGTAGTTTGTTGCTTCCCAAATACAGGATATCCTGATTGTGCGGTGATAAGAGGATCGGCGTCTGCCAGTTGAAACGGAAGGGCGTTTCTCCCAGTTCGTGTTTTGGCTGTATATACTTCCGTTCTTTTCGTTCCTTATGGATTCGGAAATAATTACCGAACTGAAAACCGGTGTACACCACATTATGGTTTCGGTCATCGATCTGTATTTGCATACCATCACCGCCCATAATGGATTTCCACGGATACTGTCCGGTCTGCTGCCAGCGCGGACTCTCCTTGGCATTGTGAGGGCCTTCCCATACACCGTTGTCCTGTAGCCCGCCGTACACATGATACGGTTCTTGGTTGTCAACGTTGATGGCGTAAAACTGCCCCACTTCGGGCGAGTTGTTTTTGATCCAATGTTCGCCGTTATCGTAGGTGATGTTTACCCCGCCATCGTTTCCATTGATCAAGTGCCCCGGCATGTTGGGATCGATCCAAAGGGCGTGGTGGTCGGAGTGCACGTTCTCGGTGCTGATGGTGGTAAAGGTTTTTCCGCCATCTTCCGATGTAATGAGGGGTACCCCTGCAAGATAAATATGGTCCGCATTATTGGGATCTACATTAATTTGGGCAAAGTAATACCCATAGCTGTAAAAAAGGTCATCGATATAGTCATCGTTCTGTAACGTCCATGTTTGCCCGCTATCGGTACTGCGGTACACTTCGGCCCCGATTACCGGGATATCGAACAACATGGCGTTCGCATCTTCCAGATATTTGGCAAGGTCTATGGGCTTTGCCGTTCCCGAACGCACCAATTGCTTTACGTTCTCGGAGCGGTATTTTTCTTGAAAACCATTGGTTTTTAAAAACGCGTCTAGTTTTTTATCGTCCAGCTTTAAAAAGTCTGCGGTAGAAATGGTCTTAAAATCCTCCTTGCGAAGTTCATCGGTTTTTTTGGGTGTGTTTTTCTCCTTTTCCCTACGGAACTGATTGTCTAACACGGCATAAACGGTGTTGTCGTCAAAAACGGCCAACCCGATCCGGCCTACGCCTTCCCCAGAAGGAAAACCGCTTTCCGGTGTACTTACTATAGTCCAAGTGCCACCGCCATCGGTACTCTTATAGATGCCCGAGCCGGTACCGTTTCCACGAAAGTCCCAAGCTTTGCGGTCTTTTTGCCATGCCGCGGCATATAGTGTATTGAATTGCCCCGGTACCGCGGCGATATCCACGATACCAGTTTCCAAATCGATGAACAAGGTTTGCTCCCAGGTGATGCCGCCATCTTTGGTACGGTATACGCCACGTTCTTTGTTCGGGGAGTATAAATGCCCGAGTACGCCCACTACCAAATGTTCCGGGTTGTCGGGGTCGATTAAAATACGCCCGATGTGATGTGCGTCCGGAAGCCCCATATGGTTCCAAGTAGCACCGTTATCGGTACTTTTTAACAGGCCTATGCCGGCGTAGGAGGAACGGGACGAGTTGTTTTCCCCAGTGCCCACCCAAATGGTGCGGGTAGGCCAATGTACTGCAATATCCCCCACATTTTGGGTGTCGGAACTGTCTAGGATCGGCGTAAAACTGGTGCCGTTGTTTACGGTATGCCAGACACCGCCCGAGGCGTAGCCTACATAAAATTCGGTGGGCTTATTCGGGTTCACGTCGATATCGACCACGCGGCCGCTCATTACCGTAGGACCGATATTTTTTAAGGGAATATGTTTTAGCAAGGAACCGGCTGTCAGTTGTCGTTTTTGCTCCAGGGATTCTTGGATGTCCTGGGCCTTCGTTGCCGGGGTTTGGCACCAAAGGGACATAGCGGTACACAAAAAGCTAAGAAGCAATACATTTTTCATCGCAGTTTCTTTTGTTTTAGGTAGGTCAAGGTAAGAAAACCAAAAGGGGATGTCAACCTTTTTATGAAAACGGTTTCCGGGTTTTTTGCAAGGCCTTTGGAGGTAGATTTCAGGGGTGCCAACGGGTTTTATGAAATGAACTGCAAGGGTTCCGGTTTTTATTTGGACTTTGAAAAAATGGATATACTGTTAAAAATTCAAATTAAATATGAATTATTTAAAAAAAACAACAATAATGCACGTTTATTTCATTTTTTTAACTAAATTTATAAGTAATAATTAAACCAAACTTTTCGTTTCGAAACTGTTATCGGTATTACTGGGTCCCTAAGGCATCATGCCAATGGTACCACCCACAATCATGGAGATTTCCGATTCAAATGATAGCGGGAACATCGTGTTGCGACGCTTCGTGGAGTAGCTAGCGCCGGTATTTGTAATGTTTTTGACAGTACCGTACTAAAAGTTGCCAAACCAGCAAGGGGTGAACAGTAAAATTCCCCAGCTTTATTTTTGAAAAGAGGTTCTGCAAAGGGCCTCTTTTCTTTTGTAAAGGATATCCTGAGCCTAGGCGGTGGGAGATTTGGATGCTTCGCGATTTCTTCCGGTATCTTTTCTACATCCAAAAAACGATTGGAAGCGGGTACTTTTCTTATTTTTGACCACACTTTATCGAATTATAAATTCAAACGTAGGCAACCGACTACCGCTGACAACAAATTTGTGGCATTCATGAAATACGCACCGATTTCCAACACCTTGTTCATCAAAAACCGCAAGAAATTTATGTCGGCCATGCAACCGAAGAGTATCGCGGTATTTAACTCGAACGATCTTTATCCGATAAGCGCCGATGCCACACATCCTTTTGAACAGCATCGGGATATTTTCTATTTGAGCGGCGCCGATCAGGAGGAGACCATTTTGCTTTTGTTTCCCGAGGCATCGAACGCAGCGCATAGAGAGGTACTTTTTGTGCGGGAGACCAATGCACATATTGCCGTTTGGGAAGGTGAAAAACTGACAAAGGAAAAGGCCACTGAAGTATCCGGAATAGCGACCATATATTGGCTTTCCGACTTCGATCGTGTTTTCTTTGATCTGATGACGGAAGCGGAAACCATTTATTTTAACACCAACGAACACTATCGGCAAGCGGTGGAGACCCAAACCCGGGAAGATCGTTTTATTTTGGACTGTAACCGCAAATTTCCTGCCCATCGCACCGCAAAGAGCAATCCTATTTTACAACACATCCGCGGGGTAAAAGAGCCGGAAGAAATAGCACTGATGCAACAGGCCTGTACCATTACCGAAAAGGGTTTTCGGCGGTTATTGGGGTTCATACGACCGGGGGTTTGGGAGTATGAGATCGAAGCGGAGCTGTTGCACGAATTCGTTCGCAACCGATCAAAGGGATTTGCCTACACCCCTATAGTAGCATCGGGCAATAATGCCAACGTATTACACTATATCGAGAACAACAACCAATGTAAGGACGGTGAACTGATCCTAATGGACGTTGCGGCGGAGTATGCCAACTATTCCAGCGATCTTACCAGAACCGTTCCCGTTAACGGCCGATTTACTCCCCGCCAGAAAGCCGTATACAATGCGGTACTTCGCGTAAAGGACGCGGCCACCGAAATGTTGGTGCCGGGAACCCTTTGGACGGAATACCATAAGGAAGTGGGCAAGATCATGAGTTCGGAGCTTGTGGGGCTGGGCGTATTGGATAAGGCCGACATGCAGAACGAACACCCGGATCGGCCCGCCTATAAAAAATACTTCATGCATGGCACCAGTCACCATATCGGACTCAATACCCACGATTATGGAGCCCTAAAAACGCCGATGAAGGCCAATATGGTATTTACCGTGGAGCCGGGAATATACTTGCCAGAAGAAAAAATGGGCATTCGTTTGGAGGACGACGTGGTGATCCAAGAAACCGGAAGCCCGTTCAACCTCATGCAAAACATTCCCATTGCCGTTGAGGAAATAGAGGGGTTGATGGCGGGGAAGGGCTAATTTTGTACCCTTCATCATACTTCCTGCGCTCTAAACCGAACTCGGCAAGATCCTGAAACCCTCTTAAGCATTAGCGTTTTCAATGTAAATGAGAGAAATTGTTAGGAACAAAAAAAGTAAAAATGAACTTGATCAGTCAACAAAAGGGCATATGTAAACAGTATGGTGCCGACTTTATTGATTCTCCTAGAGAACTCAAAGTTGGAATATCTGATAATGTTAAAACGGGTGTTCAGCCTATTCACGCTCTCAGACATTTTCCTCGTGGAGATACTACAGGTTGGTACATATGGGCCGGGGAGTATTCTGAAGCTCCGGATTTTTTTAAACCCCTACACGTAGAGCATTTAGATAAATGGTGTCCCCAAATATTACCCTTTTTTAGGCTTGACTGCCGGTTGACGGTTTTTAATAGCTCAAGATGGTAGTTATGTTGACGTTTGGGAAGACCTTAGTTTATCGGATGTTTTGGATTAACCCTACGCCCCCGCTACCGCCAGTTTTTAACTGGTGGCTGGCATGGAGTAAGAAAATACTAGGGATGGCCACGGCATTGCTGCCGTGGTTTTTTATTTTGCCAATGTGTAGTTGGCATATGAGAAGAGAGCGACCGGGAATAACATAAGTGCGAACCATGGAAAGCGCTTTATGATGCTGAAAAATTCGGTAAAGGCCATTGGCCCTGCAAGGAAAGAGGGCAACAGGCCCATAACGAAGAATAAGCCTATGACGGCAAGGAAGAAATGGCTTACTTTCCTTGATTTTGCCAATCTTGATACCATGTAAAGCGTAGTTCCCCCGCTCCCGTTAGTCCTTAACCAGTGGCTCGCCGGTCGGTGGCCTACATGAGTGGCCACCAGTTGCAAGTTGGCGGTAGCATAATCTTACGCCACCAAACGGTATAGATTTTTGATTCCTATGAGCGGCTTCCCCTTACCCGATACTTGCATCGAAATGATAAAGGACAGTTCCTTTTAATGCCTCGTAGGATTGCCCCTAAGTAGTTTACTTAAAGAAAACACAAACCAACTACGGGTAATCTTTGGTTGCACCTAGGGCAATGAAATATAAATTATCTTTGTTATAAGTACAAATACCTTAGAAATCATGAATATAGAGACTACTAAATTGGAGTTGATGCATCTTTTATTGCAGACTCAAAAAGAAAGCCTGTTGGCAAAGCTCAAAAAAGTGTTCGACGAGGAACAGATAGATTGGTGGAGCGAACTCTCAAAAGAAGAACAAGTGGAGATTGAAACAGGACTAGGACAAGCGGACAAAGGGGAATACACTTCCAATGGCACCGTAATGAAACGTTTTGATAAATGGCGTTGAAAATAGTCTGGACGCCACAAGCCGAAAAAGGTCTCGATACGGTCATAGCATTCCTTGAAGAGAAATGGACGGAAAAGGAAATCCATAATTTGGAAGAGAACCTAAAAAGTCTAATGGGGCGTATCGCCAAATACCCGATGATCTGTCCCGCGACCGCCAAACATAAAAATGTCCACAAAGGTTTGGTGGATAAGAATAACTATATCATCTACAGAATAAGGCCCAGAAAAGGCATTATCGAAATCATTAACTTTAGGGGTACGAAACAGGAACCTATCAAATAATTCTCCTAAAACAAAATCCAATTTTTTGCGAGAGGTAAAAAACCAAGTGTTCTATTTCGTTTCGCTGTCAGGCGAGCCTTCAAAGCAAATTATAGAAAATAGTACTATAATCACTCCTTGGTCACATGCTCTATTGACCATAGCGATATTCTATACAGTTTCTGTTTTCCAAACGCTTGAAAACATCACTAAAATAAATAAACAATCACTAAATCGTTTGCAGGAATCTTTGCACACAATCACTCAAATGGTGTTGTATATTAGCATTGAAAACAAGATATTCATAGGGCATGTTGTATGTAAAAGAACTAAAAATAAAGCTCCCTAAATGGAAATGGTGGCAAATAGGAATCATTATCGTATTGATGATTTTAGCGTTTAGAATTAATCCAAATGAGGGACTTGAATTACTCAAAAGAATTCTCAAATAGTGGTAGAACCATTTTGTGGTTCTGGTGGACTTTATATTGATGTAATAATTGCAAATATCCGATAACAAAAGTCGAAACGTATCCATCCGCGTCGGGACGCTCAATCGGCGTTTTGGTATCACTTTTAAGAGGGGCCAACACTTCTGCCAAATATCCAATCGACATAAGTCACACCATTTCAAAGTTAAAATGGTATTATCCGCTAATCGGGATAGTGTCGCAGCCAATTCCATTAATATAGCTTAGAAGGCAGTTATTTCCTGTGCGTTTAAAACCAACGTTAAAAAAAGAGCCACAACTTCGCCTCCCTGTTTTTTAGGGTGCTTTTCGGCATTCTTCCTCGGGTTTTCTTCTCTAGAAAACGTTGTAAATCACTGATTTTCATTACTTTTTGATATGCTGACATTTAAATTTTTGATAACTTACCGTACTAACACTATAATCATTAACTAAATCAGTACGTATGAAAAAAGTAATCGCAGAATTTATCGGTACCTTATGGTTGGTATTGGGAGGGTGTGGAAGTGCCGTTTTGGCGGCAGGCTTCCCCGAACTTGGAATCGGTTTTGTTGGGGTGTCCATCGCCTTTGGTCTAACCGTAGTGACCATGGCCTATGCCATAGGGCACATTTCCGGTTGTCATTTGAACCCGGCAGTTTCCATTGGCCTTTGGGTAGGGGGACGTTTCGATGGAAAGGACCTATTGCCCTATATTGTTTCACAGGTGCTTGGGGCCATTGCGGGGGCGGGAATCCTATACCTGATCGCTTCGGACCATGCAGGCTTCGAACTTGGCGGTTTTGCCGCAAATGGATATGGCGAACATTCCCCTGGAGGATACGGCATGATTGCGGCCTTGGTTGCAGAAATTGTGCTCACCTTTATTTTTCTTTTCGTCATTTTGGGAACCACCCATTCCAAGGCACCAAAAGGTTTTGCCGGGCTGGCCATAGGGTTATGTCTTACTTTGATCCATTTAGTGAGCATTCCGGTGACCAACACTTCGGTAAACCCGGCACGAAGTACCAGTCAAGCAGTATTCGTCGGCGATTGGGCCTTTGGCCAATTGTGGCTGTTTTGGGTCGCTCCCATCGTTGGGGCGCTATTGGCGGGAGTGGTGTATAAATACCTGTCCCCTGAAGCCGGTGATGCCTAATACCATTTTAACTTTGAAATGGCACTAGGAAATTGAAACCGGTATTGGTACATTCCGAACGGAACGTGGTTCTACCCCTTACCGACCGTAAGGAACAACATAGGACGTCCCTTTTAAGTGGAAAAACTTAAAAAGGACGTTTTTTAGCAATAAAACAAGGCTTGTTCGTTCTTGAATCGTTAGGCACGTAAACCATAAAAGAAAGAAATGGTCAAAATAAGAAAGTAGCCTAGTCACCAGTTTTAATGGTGGATGGCCGGGATATAAAATTCATTACAACGAACACTATCACCGCTGGAAGCACCCACGCCATGCCAAAACTGCTCAATGGAATAAGCTGCTGTAAAAACAGTATGCCTTCCCCTAAACCGATACTCGCCATAAAATCGGGGATGCTGAATATACCGGTAACGATAATTACTCCCCGGAATACGGTTGTGGAGGTATATTTGTCGGGGAGTACGTTCAATACAATTAGCGCGATAGTAATGGGATAAATGATCATAAGAATAGGTAAGGCTACGGATATGATATAGGATACATCAAATTGGCCCATTACAATTCCCAAAACACAGCCGATACCTGTTGCCGCAACATAGGCCTTTTGCGAACCTTTAAAACAATGTTTTGCAACATCTGCAGTGCCGGTGACAATACCGACCGCTGTGGTAAAGCAGGCCAAACTAACCAAAATACTGAGTATCATATTGGCGCCGCTTCCCAGGTTTTGGGTACTGATACCATTGAGTAAGGCCGTGCGTGAAACAGTAGCTTCAAAAGCGCCATGGGCGAGTGCACCGGTCACAATAAGTCCGGTATAAATAAGCAACAGTCCAAAACCTGCCAGCAATCCTGCCTTGCGCACCAGGCTTTTCTTTTCTGAATACGGGGCGTTCGGGTATTTAAGGTCGATGGAAATGATGATGACCCCTCCCACGACAACGGCACCGATCGCATCAAAGGTTTGATATCCCTCTAAAATTCCCTCCGATAACGGATTTTTAAAGCTGGAAAGTCCGAAAACATACTCTTGTCCGAGCAAGGTGCTACCGATTAGGGCCAGCAGCATCAGAATGATCGCAGGGGTAAGCACCTTTCCGATACCATCGAGTATTTTGGAACGGTTCAACACAAAAATAAAGACCAAAACAAAATAGCATACGCTGGTTGTCAAGGGTGGGGTTCCAAAAAGTGGCGCTATCGCAATTTCATGGGTTACGGCCGCCGTTCTAGGGGAAGGTAGGGCAATGGAAATGCTATAGATCAGTAGCGCGTACACCCAACTAAAATTGGGGGATACCTTTTTTGCAAAGTCGTAAATGGTTCCCTGTAATTTGGCATGTGCCAGAATACCACAGATCGGGACCAGTACGGCGGACAGGCAAAACCCCATGGCCACTAACCACCAAAGGTTTCCGGAACGAAACCCCAATAAAGGCGGCAAAATCAGGTTTCCCGCACCAAAAAATAGCGAAAAAAGGGCAAAGGCGGTGACAAAGAGCGCTTTTTTGGTCTTCATTTACAATGGGCTATAAGAATAGGTACCGTTTACGGAAAACGATATGGGAAAGATACCCATTTCCATAAAAATAGAAAGGGGGCACTTTGCAAATTCGACGAAGACTTTCCTTGGCTCAAGTGGTAGTTCGTCGAACATTTTGTTCGAAATGAACCGTTCATCGAAAAAAGTAAGAAAAATTCGTTGGCGCCCCAATAAAAACTTAAGCACGTGCGTTAGAGAAAAAAGCTTTTTGAAATAAGGCTTTCGAAGCAAAAGTTCAACACCTGGCAAAGCAAAACTACTTCCCCAAAAGTAGCTTGCTTTATAAAACCTACTGGCATGAAAAAAGTATTTTGTAATCTGTTCGGACACCATTATTCAGTGTCAAAAAAAGTAACGTCACACATCAAAGAATACAAATGTATCCATTGCGGTAGGGAGGTAACCACGGACGTAAGCGGAAAGCTCTCCGCACTTACACCGGAACTTCAAGACATCAATAACACTTTAGAGATCATATACCAGAAAAGACATAGAGCTGCGAAACAAGTAGCCTAATTATGCTTTGGCGAGCAAACCCCCGTTCTTTATGGGGGTTGAAGATAATTTCCTGAAAATTAAGTAAGCGCCCACTTTCTTCACTGTCGTATGCCCCACAACAGTTAAGCTGGAACGCCCTTGGTTTTTGGGAATTTTCTTTTTTGGGATAGGGATGGCCCCTCGGCCCTCTGAAACCGGGCGAAAAGTGGTCAAGTCCACATACGCATTGGCGTACTTTAGGAGGGTTTCAACCGCAAAGAAGCGCGTTTCCGATACACATAGATGATGGCAAAAATGGCGAAGGACGTACCCAATAGCGATGGTAAAAACTGGCTATAGGGCTTGTAGTGGGGAAGTACCGTTCCCGTGGCGGCCGATAGCAAGGCGGTAAAGGCAGCGATCATTTTATAGATGTGTTCGTACAACCAAAGGGTTTTATACTTTTTTCGGGGAATTAGGTACCGAAGCAGGTCGTATGAGATGATGAAAAAAAGAAACCCTACCGAAGCGTAGATGATTACCGGGGCCCACATCATACCGATGGTTTTAAAATAGTACAGGAAATAGGAACCGGCGGCGATACCGACAACGACTGCGACGATATCTTGCCATTGTGGAAGGTTCGATTTGGTTATTAAACACCGATACCCGGAATAACCGTTGTAGCCACTTAAAACGGTAATAACGATAAGAAATGCATTCCCTTTGAACACGAATACCCCTAGAAGCCCCGTCAGGATTACGATCGATAGAAGCCAAAGGAATATTCGCCCACTTTTCCGATGCCGTTTTTTGCCTTTTTTGGTTGCCAAAGCAATCAACCCTACCAGCAATGCTATGGTTCCTGCGCATACGTGAACAATAATATTAGTTTGATGAAGAATAGTGTATTCGCCCATGAATATTGTTTTGGGCAAAGCTCTACTAAAGCAAAGATCTATGCGACCCGACCCATGGGCTGAACCAAAAAAAGCTTACTTTTTTCTAAACTCGGACGGAGCACTGCCTGTATACTTCTTGAAATACCGATTAAAGGAAGACTTGGACTTAAATCCACATTCAAAGGCGATGCCCAACAGGGATAAATGGGCATGCGCTTGCGAGCATATCTTTTCTTTGGCCTCCGCTACCCGGTAACTGTTGACGAAGTCGTAAAAATGCTTTTTAAAATGTTGGTTGATGATTTGGGAAAGATGCGAAGGGGCAATTTGGGTCTGCTGGGACAGCAAATGGAGGTTGAGGTCCTCGTTCAAAAATGGTTTTTCTTTTTCCATGTGCAAGGTCAGCTTTTGGGCCAGTTGTTGGATAGCTGCTTCCGTGAGACCGGATTTTGCATAGGACGATTTTTCCAAAGGCGACGCTTTCGCATCATGATTTAAAAAAAGCGGTTCCATATTCGAAAAAATAGTAGTCTGTCGAAACCCGTAAAACCCGAATGCGATCAACACAAGGCCCGAGCAAATCCCTACAAGCGCAAAAGCGTTTTTTATCGGGAACAACTGAAACTGGGTGGCCCCAAAAATGAGGAAGGAAACTACTACAAAAAGCACAAAAGAGGCGTAAATGACGTAAACCGCCCATTTCAGGTTTATTTTTTCATCGTAGGAGAAGAGGGATACTATAGATTTTTGGTGTTTTTGCAATAACAACAGGTTCAAAAAAAAGTAGGTCGTGCCCGAAATGGCAAGCGGTACGGCATAGTAAAACATCCATAAAGGAGCGTTTTTCGGGGGTATAAAATACCCGTTGGAAGCGGAAAGGACAAAGCCGTTTTTTTCGGCGAGCACCATTAACGTGATAACGTAAATGGGGTAAATAGCTAGATGTACAAAAACGCTTTTCCATGATATGGAATGCCCGGTAAGCGCCAGCAGATAAAGGAACAATAACGGTGTACTCAAAAGGGGAAGTGCAAAGCCCAGAACTCCGATAATCCCGGAAAGTGGAAACTGGAATATGGTTACCTCATAAAACCCGATTTGGCCTATGGTCATCAAAATCCAACTCAGAAAATAATAGTCGCTCCGTTTTTTGCCCCGTTTGAACAACAAGACCAAAAACATAAAAACACCAATACCTAAACCTGCATTTAAGATCGTCTCCATTTTTGATTTATGGATTGTGGTAGCGATTTGTCCTCTGGGAAACTTCTCCTATTTCGAGGCAAAAGAATTCCACCCCTGCGCGGTCAATGGAATTTGACTGTTGTCTCGGGTCACCAAATGGGCACCCAATGAAGCATCGGTCATATGTCCGATTACCGTAAGGTTGGGATTTCCCTTGATTTTATCAAAATCCTTTTGATCAATGGTAAAGAGCAATTCATAATCTTCCCCACCGCTGAGGGCGACCAAGCTGCTATCGATCTTAAACTCTTCGCAGGCGTTAATGACCGTAGGGTCCAGCGGAATTTTTTCTTCGAACAGTTTGCAGCCGACACCGCTTTGTTTGCACAGGTGCAAAATTTCCGAGGAAAGTCCGTCGCTAATGTCGATCATGGATGTCGGACGAATTCCCAATTGGGGGAAAAGAGCAATAATATCCTTACGGGCTTCCGGTTTCAGTTGCCGTTCTACAATGTAGGCGTACGGATCTAGGTCGGGTTGGCTGCTCGGATTTACCTTGAACACTTCTTTTTCCCGTTCCAATACCTGAAGCCCCATATAGGCACCTCCAAGATCTCCCGACACCACCAATAGGTCGTTGGCCCGCGCACCTTTCCGATATACCACATCTTTTTCGACGGCCGTGCCCAAGGCGGTAATGCTCAAGAGCATTCCCGCGGTAGCGGAAGTGGTGTCCCCGCCGATCAGGTCTACCCCGTAGGTTTTGGTAGCGAGCCGAATACCCTCATAAAGGGCTTCCAAAGCCTCGAGCGGAAAACGGTTTGAGACCGCTACCGAAACGGTAATATGGGTGGCTTTGGCATTCATGGCGTACACGTCCGACAAATTCACCACCACTGCCTTATACCCCAAATGTTTTAAGGGCATATAACTCAGGTCAAAATGCACGCCTTCTATCAATAGGTCCGTGGTGACAACGCTATGGTCATCGCCCAACTGAAGTACGGCGGCATCGTCACCGATTCCCATTACCGTTGCGGGCATTTCAATAGGGAAGTCTTTGGTAAGGTGTTCGATCAGCCCAAACTCTCCCAAACGTTCCAAAGCGGTACGTTCCTGTTCTTTATTTTCCAACATAGGGCAAAAATACAGGTATTTTTTGGCAATCGCTTTTCAAAAATGAAAACGCAGGTTACAACGGGGCAAAGGCCCAAAAAACGGCTGTGCATGCCATACTTCGGACCACGCAATAAGAAATAGTATCTTTAAAGTATGAAATGAGCTATAACAATTCTTGATACCAACCGAAATGATTATTGCCGAATTACATCTGACTATTAAAAACAATAAATATTAACAGATGAAACAGATGACTTTTGTTAAAAATATAATGATGAGCACCTTGCTTTTTGTGTTGCTTTTCAGTTGCTCCAATAATGATGATGGACCGAGCGGCCCAATGGATGACGACATTGGCAACGAACCGGACAGTGCAATAACACCTTGCGAGGATGGCATGGCCGGAGCATTTCCCTGCAATGGATACGATTTGGTCGGACAATTGCCATTGGCCATTTTTACAGCTGATCGTGGCAACGACAGTTGGGGGTGGACCGACCCGGTTTCAGGCAAGGAATACGCCATAATGGGGCTGGATAATGGAACGGCGTTCGTAGATATTTCCGACGACCAAAACCTGATCTATCTTGGAAAGCTGCCCACGGCTACGGTAAACAGTTCGTGGCGCGACATAAAGGTATATAACGATCACGCCTTTATCGTTTCCGAGGCCGCAGACCATGGCATGCAGGTGTTCGATCTTACCAGATTGCGCAACGTTGCCAATCCACCAGTTGTTTTCGATGCCGATGTGCGCTATGGGGAGTTCGGGAACGCACACAACATCGTCATCAACGAGGAAACCGGTTTTGGATATGCCGTGGGAACGGCCACCTTTTTGGGAGGGGGACATTTTATTGATCTTCGCGACCCAAAAAACCCGCTGGCCGCCGGGGGACACTCTGCCAACGCCTACACCCACGATGCACAGGTAATTACCTATTCCGGGGCAGATGCCGACTACACCGGCCGTGAAATTTATATCGGGGCCAATGAAAATCAGGTGGTTATCGTGGATGTGACGGATAAAGCGTCGCCCACGGAAATTGCCACCATTACCTATCCGAACATCGGATATACCCATCAAGGATGGTTTACCGAAGACCAACGTTTTTTTATTTTGGGGGACGAAACGGACGAACAGCGCTTAGGGTTTCGGTCGCGCACTTTGATATTTGACTTTGCCGATTTGGACAATCCGCTATTGCACGATACCTATTTGGGCCCTACCAGTGCGATCGATCATAATGGATATGTAAAGGGGGATGAATTTTTTCTGGCCAATTACACCGCCGGGGTCCGGGTTTTAGATCTCAACGGAATTGCAGAACGAAACATTGTTGAAAAGGCATTTTTTGATACGCATCCGGAAACCGATGTGGCCCAGTTTAGCGGGGTTTGGAGCGTATATCCTTTTTTTGAAAGTGGAAAAATAGTCGTCAGCGATATCAATAGGGGGCTTTTTGTAATCAAAAAATCGACCGGTTGATGAGCAGTGTAAACGTACGATTGGCCATACCATTACTTTTTGTAACGCTCTTGCTGTCATGTACCGACAATGTGGACGACCTTATGGTGGCGGATTCCGAAGTGTTCCAGTTTTTAGGGGAAACCAGTTGGGTAAAAAGCTATGGGGGTACGGGAGCGGAAACGGCACGTTCGGTCATCTCCACTACGGATGGCGGGTATGCCATTTTAGGTTTTTCGGACAGTACGGACGGGGACCTGAGCGGCAAGGCCCTACCGGTAAACGATTATTGGTTGTTAAAACTGAATGGCGAGGGAAGCTTGGAATGGTCGAAAACCTTTGGTGGTAGCAAGGACGACCAAGGGCAGGTCGTAATACAAACGGCCGATGGTGGTTTTATGTTAACCGGGTATGCCATGAGCGACGATGGCGACGGAAGCAATAATGAGGGTTTTCACGACAATTGGTTGTTGAAATTGGATGCCGTTGGAACTATTGAATGGGAGCGCAGTTATGGCTTTTCCGGCCATGACCATTCCTATGATGTGGTACAAACTGCCGATGGCGGCTACTTTTTTATCGGTTTTTTAGATGTTACCGCGGCCCGGGCCGATGGGTTTACCGAAAAAGAGACATCCCTTACAAGGCATGGCGTAGGCGAGTTTTGGGGAACCAAGTTGGATGCCGAAGGAAACATAGAATGGCGAAGGTATTTTGGGGGGACCAATAACGATCGGGCGCATGCGGTGGTACAATCGGCCGATGGTGGTTTTGTAATGACAGGATTTAGCGAGAGCGCCGATTTTGATATTTCCGATAGCCGTGGAAGCTATGATTTTTGGGTACTCAAGATCGATGCCGAGGGCACTTTGGTATGGGAACGCTCCTTTGGCGGTTCCGGTATCGAAATTTCCTATGATATCGTAAAGACCCCCGACAATGCCTATGCCATTGTGGGCAATACGTTCAGTACCGATACCGACATTTCTAAAAATAATGGGGAGTCCGATGTATGGTTGGTAAAATTGGACGACCAAGGAAACCTATTATGGGAAAACACCTATGGCGGTAGCGGTTTTGATGCAGCCCATAGCGTTCAAATAAGTAGGGACGGTGGCTTTATCATTACCGGCAATTCCAAGAGCAATGATAAGGATGCGGACCATAACCACGGGGAGAACGATTTTTGGTTGCTCAAAACCAATGCGGACGGCGGACTAGTTTGGCAAAAATCCTTTGGAGGGTCGGGCTTGGACTTCGGCTTTGATGCAGTGGAAAACACCGATGGTAGCATTGTTTTGGTAGGCGAGACCGGTAGTACGGATATGGCTGAAATCGACAATAAGGGAACGACCGACCTGGTACTGCTAAAAATACGGTAAACGGCCCGCAACGGTTTCGAAAGGAAACGATAGAAAAGGCCTATTAAAACATTTGTTATAATAATGTTACGAATTGGGTCGAAATCCCCAGTATGACGTATCTTTGAAAACTATTTAGAACAAATCCAAGTAACCATGATCCAAGTATCTGAAACGGCTCGAAAAAAGGTAATTTCCCTGATGACGGAAGAAGGGTTCGATGCGGGCCAAGATTACGTGCGCGTAGGCGTAAAAAGTGGCGGCTGCAGTGGCCTGTCCTATGAGCTTGATTTTGATAAGACCATTTCCGAAGCGGACAAGGTTTTTGAGGACAATGACGTACGCATTATAGTAGACAAAAAAAGTTTTTTATATCTCGTGGGAACCGTATTGGAATATTCGGGAGGCCTTAATGGGAAAGGGTTTGTATTCAACAACCCCAACGCACAGCGTACCTGCGGTTGCGGAGAGAGCTTTTCCCTTTAAGGGCAAAGGTCTTTCGGGACTCCAAGGTACCTGACAATATGGTTGTCAAGAAAACGATTTAATAAGTACTTCACGGAACGTAACGGTGTAAAAGCACTTTTCGTTCAAATTTAATTAGAAGTTATGGCGTATACAGAAGAAGAGTTAAAGAAGGAACTGGAAACAAAGGAGTATGAATACGGTTTTTATACCGATATCGAGTCCGATACCTTTCCTGTCGGATTGAACGAAGATATCGTAGTTGCCATCTCCAAAAAGAAAAGTGAGCCGAAATGGATGACGGATTGGCGTTTGGAGGCCTTTCGCCATTGGCAGGCGATGGAAGAGCCCGAGTGGGCAAACGTTACCTATGCCAAACCGGACTTTCAGGCCATATCCTATTACTCGGCACCCAACAGCAAACCAAAATATGAAAGCTTGGACGAGGTAGATCCCGAATTGCTGGACACCTTTAAAAAGTTGGGAATCTCCTTGGACGAACAAAAGAAACTGGCAGGGGTTGCAGTGGACATCGTGATGGATTCCGTTTCGGTAGCGACCACCTTTAAAAAGACCCTGGCGGAAAAAGGAATCATCTTTTGTTCCATTTCCGAAGCCATAAAAGAACACCCGGAGCTGGTGAAAAAGTATATCGGTTCGGTAGTGCCTCAAAAAGATAATTTTTATGCGGCCTTGAATTCGGCGGTCTTTTCCGACGGAAGCTTTTGTTATATCCCAAAAGGAGTGCGCTGCCCCATGGAACTTTCGACCTATTTCCGGATCAATCAGGCAGGAACCGGTCAGTTCGAACGCACATTGGTCATCGCCGACGAAGGCAGTTATGTAAGTTATTTGGAAGGATGTACCGCTCCCTCAAGGGACGAAAACCAACTGCATGCGGCGGTGGTAGAGCTCATTGCACTCGATGATGCCGAAATTAAATACTCAACGGTACAAAATTGGTTTCCCGGAGATAAGGAAGGCAAGGGAGGCGTGTTCAATTTTGTCACCAAACGGGGTATTTGCGAAAAGAACGCCAAAATATCATGGACCCAGGTCGAAACCGGTTCTGCCGTCACCTGGAAGTATCCCTCCTGTATTTTAAAGGGCGATAATGCGATAGGCGAGTTTTATTCCATAGCGGTCACCAATAATTACCAACAGGCCGATACCGGTACAAAAATGGTCCATTTGGGTAAAAACACCCGTAGCACCATTATTTCCAAAGGGATTTCCGCCGGAAAATCACAGAATAGTTATCGTGGTCTGGTACAGGTGAACAGTAGGGCCGAAAATGCCCGAAATTTTTCGCAATGCGACTCCCTTTTAATGGGGAACGCCTGTGGCGCGCATACGTTTCCCTATATCGAAGTAAAAAACAAAACGGCCCAGATCGAACACGAGGCCACAACAAGTAAGATCGGGGAGGACCAGATTTTCTATTGTAACCAGCGTGGAATCGATACGGAAAAGGCCATCGCCTTGATCGTAAACGGCTTTAGCAAGGAAGTATTGAACAAGTTGCCTATGGAGTTTGCCGTAGAGGCACAAAAACTATTGGAAATCAGTTTAGAAGGTTCCGTGGGATAGGATACCGCACCTGAAAACTTGTGATGGGCTATTCTTGATTCGATAGCGACGTAGAAATACCAAGAAGCAGCTTTTTAAAAAAGAAAACGAAACACCAGAAATACCGAATTATTTAAACGAAGTAAGCATGTTAAAAATTAACGAACTACACGCAAGGGTAGAAGAGAAAGATATCTTAAAAGGAATTAACCTAGAGGTAAATGCGGGAGAGGTACACGCCATTATGGGCCCCAATGGTTCCGGTAAAAGTACCCTTGCCTCCGTTATTGCAGGGAAAGAGGAGTTCGAGGTAACCAAAGGATCGGTAGTACTCAACGGAGAGGACTTGGAAGATGCGGCACCGGAAGAACGTGCACACAAAGGCGTTTTCCTTTCGTTTCAGTATCCAGTGGAGATTCCGGGCGTATCGGTGACCAATTTTATGAAAACGGCCATCAATGAATCCAGAAAGGCCAGGGGATTAAAAGACATGCCGGCCAATGAAATGCTAAAATTGATCCGAGAGAAATCCGAAATGCTCGAAATCGATCGTCGGTTTTTGTCACGTTCCCTGAACGAAGGGTTTTCCGGAGGAGAAAAGAAAAGAAACGAAATTTTTCAAATGGCCATGTTGGAGCCCAAATTGGCCATTTTGGACGAAACCGATTCCGGTTTGGATATCGATGCCCTGCGTATCGTGGCCAACGGCGTCAATAAATTGAGGAGCAAGGACAACGCCATTATCGTTATCACCCACTACCAACGACTGTTGGAATACATCGTGCCCGATTTTGTACATGTGCTGCACAATGGTAAAATAGTAAAATCCGGAGGTAAGGAGCTGGCGCTCGAACTCGAGGAAAAAGGATACGATTGGATCAAGAACGAAGCGGTGGTTTAAGTTTGTTCGGCACCGTTAACATGCGTGACGCCTAAGCAATTTGAAATAGATACTATGGATTTAAAGGATAAATTAATCGCCTCGTTTATGGCATTTGAAAACAATGTCGATATCGACCATCCCATACACGATGTGCGCACCGAGGCCATTAAAAATTTTGAAGAAAAAGGCTTTCCCTCCAAAAAAGACGAGGCCTGGAAGTATACTTCCTTAAATAGCTTGCGAAATACCGATTTCAGTATTTTTCCAAAGGAGGCGAACGCGCTGGAGTATAAGGATGTGAAGAAGTACTTTCTTCATGAAATAGATACCTATAAAATTGTCTTTATCGACGGTATCTATAGCTCTTTTCTATCCGAGACCACGCACGATGGTGTTGATATCTGTTTGATGAGCTCGGCCCTGACCAAGCCGATGTACAAACAAGTAATGGACGTGTACTTTAACAAGGCCGCCTCAAAGGACGAATCGCTTACCTCTTTAAATACTGCTTTTAGTAGGGAAGGGGCCTATATTTATATCCCTAAGAACAAAATGCCCAAAAAACCGGTAGAAATCATTCATTTTGCTACTGGAAACGAGGCATCCTTATTGCTACAGCCCCGTAATTTGATCATTGCCGAGGAAAATGCCGAACTACAGGTAATCGAAAGACACCAGAGTTTGACGGCTAACGAGGTACTGACCAATTCGGTGACAGAGATCTTTGCGGCCAAAAATGCGATAGTAGATTATTACAAGGTGCAGAACGATAGCTCCAAGGCATCTTTGATCGACAATACCTATATCCAACAGAAAGATACCAGTGTTGTCAAGGTCCATACCTTTTCCTTTGGGGGCAAACTGACGCGGAACAATCTGAACTTCTACCAAAATGGGCAGCATATCGATTCTACCATGAAAGGAGTGACCATTCTTGGAGAAAAACAACACGTAGACCACCATACCTTGGTACACCATATTGAACCCAATTGCGAAAGTCATCAGGACTACAAGGGAATCTATGGGGAAAATGCCACGGGCGTGTTCAACGGAAAGATCGTGGTCGACAAAATAGCACAAAAAACCAACGCCTTTCAACAGAACAACAATATTCTTGTAAGTGATAAGGCAACGATCAACACCAAACCACAATTGGAAATTTTTGCCGATGATGTCAAATGTTCGCATGGTTGTACCATCGGGCAGTTGGACGAGGATGCGCTTTTTTACCTGCAATCGAGAGGCATTCCCCAAAAAGAGGCCCGTGCATTGATGATGTATGCATTTGCCAACAACGTATTGGAAAGTGTGCGCATTCCAGAGTTAAAAACACGTATCAATAAATTGATCGCGAAAAAGCTCGGCGTCAATTTGGGTTTTGATCTATAGCCCTATAGCGAATGTTCAACCATTTAAGTGTCACCATTGCCCGAACGCAGGGTAAAAAGGTTTTGGACCAAACGTTTCGGTCGGTATGTTTGGTAGTGGTACTCTCCTTTTTTAACAGTACCTCCTCCGCACAGGAAACCCGTTTTGGGATCAAGGCGGGCATGAATTACAGTACTATCGTAGGCGACCTTACCGAAGGGATCAACCCAAGGTTTTCCGGACATTTTGGCGGATTCGTTTCCGTTCGCTATTCCAGAAAATTTGCGCTACGGCCGGAACTGTTGTATTCCTCCCAAGGCTTTCAGTTCAATACCGATCTGGCATTTATTGAAGGTGGCGGCACTGACGATGGCAACGATTTTAAGACCGCAGTGCAATCGAACTATCTTACCGTACCCTTGCTGGGAGACTTTTCGCTGAACGACCGCTTTTCCCTACAATTTGGACCACAATTTGGATTTTTACTGAACGAGGTGACCAAACTGAAGAATTTTGAAGGGCTAGACGGTGGTGCTTTGGACGAAAAACGTTCCGTAAACGGCGATTTTGAACTGGATTATGGTGTGGCCGCCGGAGTTTCGTACCACCTTAACGAAGAATGGGCGGTTTCCGGCCGTATCTACCAGGGGGTGCGCAACCGTTTGAACAACGGGGCGGGCGGGGACGTTCAGAACTTTAATACCGTATTTCAAGTTTCTCTCAACTACCTTTTTCGTTAACCCCTCTACTCCAATGTAGATAAACGTTTTGTTTTCTATGGAAAAGAACAATTTTTAATGGGTAATTTAACATTAGAAATGGTATTACATAAAAGTTGGGCCGGGGTTTCGTTTTTAGACCGTTTACGCCACGGCTTGATCCGGATATCAAGTATCTTTGTATGCTAGAAATATGACTATGAAAGATGTTGCTCAAATACGTGCCGATTTTCCCATCCTTTCCAGAACGGTCAACGGTCAGCCCTTGGTATACCTCGATAATGCCGCAACCTCCCAAACACCGCAACAGGTAATCGACGTCATTGTGGACTATTATTCCCGATACAACGCAAACATCCATAGAGGGGTGCATGCCTTGTCGCAGGAAGCCACGGACGCCTACGAACAAGCACGACAGAAAATACAGCAGCATTTTAATATTGCCGCTTCCCGAGAGGTTATTTTTACGTCGGGTACCACCCATAGCATCAATATTGTGGCCAATGGGTTTACCACGCTGTTACAAAAAGGCGATGAACTTTTGGTGTCGGCCATGGAGCACCATTCCAACATTGTCCCATGGCAAATGCTCTGTGAACGTACAGGGGCGACCTTAAAAGTGATTCCCATGAATCGCGAAGGGGAGCTTCGGATGGACGTTTACCACGAGTTATTGTCCGAAAACACCAAACTGGTGTTCTGCAATCATATTTCTAACGCGCTGGGTACTATCAATCCGATCGAGAAGATTATCGAAGTGGCCCATGCCGTAGAGGCGGCCGTTGTAATCGACGGAGCACAGGCCGCCCCTCATGTGAAAGCGGACCTTCAGGCTTTGGATGTTGATTTTTATACCGTTTCGGCACATAAGCTTTGTGGCCCTACCGGTGTAGGAATGCTCTACGGAAAATCGGAATGGCTCGCCAAATTGCCCCCTTACCAAGGCGGTGGCGAGATGATAGCCGAAGTTACCTTTGAAAAGACCACCTATGCCGATCTGCCCCATAAATTCGAGGCAGGGACGCCCAATATTTGCGGTGGTATCGCTTTTGGAGCCGCGTTGGACTATTTAAATGGTATCGGTCTTACAGAAATAGCGGCTTACGAAGCATCACTGCTAGCATATGCAACAGAGGAACTGTTGAAGATAGCGGGACTAAAAATTTACGGTACCGCGGCCCACAAAACAGCTGTCATCTCCTTTAATATTGAAGGCATTCACCCCTACGACATCGGTACCATTTTGGACAAATTGGGAATTGCCGTACGTACGGGCCACCATTGTGCGCAACCCATTATGGATTTCTACCAAATTCCCGGAACGGTGCGGGCCAGTTTTAGTTTTTACAATACCAAGGAAGAGATCGATGCCCTGGTAGCGGCCGTAGAAAGAGCACGCAAAATGCTTTCCTGACACGCTCGACATACCTGCATACCGAAGTTGGAGTTGTTTTCCGAACATATTCTTAAATGATATGTTGTGTTAATAAAATGATAATGCCTACATTAGTGTTAGGATTTTGCTTATGCGTTTAATCTTACCTCGCCATACATTAACACAAACTATTTATTTATGAAAAAAGTGATTCTATGTATGGGAGCGCTAGTGGTATTGCTGGCATCCTGTGAAAGTGAGGTGGCAAATTCCGAAAAGGAAACCTTGGACGCCCAAGAACAAGACGTTATCATCAATATGGACGATTTTAGTCTGTATGTAGCTGACGACGATTTAACGGGGAAGGTCGCAGGAAACGCGGAGAAATGCGTTTCCATGAAAAATTTGGAATACCGTTTGGCCAAAGATAAAGGCCTTTCACAAAGAATGTACGATATCGAGTACCAAGTACGAAAAGCCATTGCCGAAAAAGGGAACGGAAGGGGAAGGCCCGGAGGCGGCGGAGGTACACCGCCCATCTATGAGGGTGCGATAACCATTCCGGTAGTGGTCAATATCTTGGAAAGATTTTCTGGAGAAGTGACCCAGGCCCAAATTACCTCACAAATACGAGTATTGAACGAGGATTTTAATAACAACAACGCAAATACGGGCAATGTACCTTCAGAGTTTGCCGGGTTGGTAGCCGATGTTGCGGTTAATTTTGTAACGGCCACGGTAAACAGAAAGGTAGATGGGCGAGCTTCATGGGGATCGAACGATGCCATGAAAGACCCATCGCAGGGGGGGATTGCACCCACCGACCCCACCACTAACCTAAATATCTGGGTTTGCGAAATAGGCGGAGGAATACTCGGGTATGCACAATTTCCTGGAGGAGCGGACGCAACGGACGGGGTGGTCATCGGGACGGACTTTTTTGGCGAAAATGCAGCGGGTGGAATCTACGGAAAAGGAAGAACGGGCACACATGAAGTGGGTCACTGGTTGAACCTTAGGCACATTTGGGGGGACGGCCGTTGCAATCGGGACGACTATGTAGCGGATACCCCAAAATCGGACCAGGCCAATTACAACTGCCCGAACTATCCAACGGTACATTGCAGAAGTAACGATATGACCATCAATTATATGGATTACGTTCAGGACGATTGTATGTACATGTTCTCCAACGGGCAACGTGATCGTATGCGCGCTTTGTTCGTTGCGAACGGTCCTAGGGAAGGTTTTGTCAACTGATATTATTTTGTTAACTACACTGACCGGAAAAGGCATTCGAAAGAATGCCTTTTTTATTGTATACTAATGTGGAAACAGCATACGCGGCACCGTTTTCAACTTTAAACCGTATCGAGATCGCTGATTTTATCATTAGCTTAAACTGTTGAATAGCTGCGGTGCTTGTCGTACTTTTGTACAAAATTGGGAGATGGATATAAAGGAAATACAAGAAGATATCATAGCGGAGTTTTCGATGTTCGACGACTGGATGCAACGGTACGAGTATATGATCGAGTTGGGCAAATCCCTACCATTGATCGAAGAAACTTATAAAACCGACGACAATATTATAAAAGGATGTCAAAGTAAGGTATGGGTGCATGCGGAACTGGAAACGGACAAATTGGTTTTCACTGCCGATAGCGATGCCATTATTACAAAGGGAATCATTGCGATTTTGATACGGGCCTTTAGCAATCAAAAACCAAAGGACATTATTGAGGCCGATACCCTCTTTATCGATAAAATAGGGCTAAAAGAACACTTGAGCCCCACTAGGGCCAATGGTCTTGTGAGTATGATCAAACAATTAAAGCTGTATGCCGTGGCATATCAGACACAGTTAAAATAGAAAAACCCAGAAGATATGAGCGAAGTGAACGAAGCGAACGGAACGGAAGCATTGGGAGAGAAAATCGTACGGGTCTTAAAAACCATTTATGACCCCGAAATTCCCGTGGATATATATGAACTAGGGCTGATTTATGACGTTTTGGTCAATGAGGCCAACGAAGTGAAAATTTTGATGACCCTTACCTCGCCCAATTGTCCGGTTGCAGAAACATTACCGGTAGAAGTGGAAGAAAAGGTAAAGTCGTTGGACATGGTCACCGATGCCGAGGTAGAAATTACCTTTGATCCGCCATGGACACAAGATCTGATGAGTGAAGAGGCCAAATTGGAATTGGGACTGTTATAGGCCCATAACACCAGAAATGGTATAACATAACCGACCACTCCTTAGAAAAAAATACAAATTGCCATGGCAGAAGAAATTATCAATAGGGTCGCCCAAAGCAAACTGGTCACCTTTGATTTGGAGGCCTATTATCCCAAAGGCAAAAGAATGGTCTTGGACATTAAGGACTGGCTGTACGAGGGACTCGTACTTCGCGAAAAACCCTTTCGAGAGCTGGCCGACAACCACGCTTGGGAAGCTTATGATGACAGTTTTGTGGCCTTGCATTGTTCTTCGGACGCCATAGTGCCCGTATGGGCATATATGCTGTTGAGCAGTAAACTTGCCGCTAGGGCAAAAAAAATAGTGTTGGGCACTTTAGAGGACCTGGAAACGGTCCTATATCAGGAAATTATTGCAGATTTAGACGTATCTCCCTTTAAAGATCGTTCCGTTATCATAAAAGGATGCGGTAAAAAACCGGTTCCCGACAATGCCTATCTGTGGGCCACCACAAAGCTTTTACCCGTTGCAAAGTCCCTGATGTATGGCGAAGCCTGCTCCGCAGTGCCACTCTTTAAAAAGAAATAATTGTTGTTAATCTAGTAAGGTATAGGTGCGCAATTGTTATTTTTGCCTTCGAAAATAATTTTAAACACTTTTACCATTATGAGAAAATTAATTTTTACCGCAGTGTCGTTACTCTTATGTTCGACAATAACTGCACAGACAGTAGATGAGCTGAAAGCCGAACAGGCAAGCAAAAAGGATTCGATTGCCGCGATCCAGGCAAGGGTCGACGCCCTACAAGGGCAAATAGATGCCTTTCCCGGCTGGAAAACCGGTGCCTTCGGTACTATTGGAGCCAACATTTCCAATTTTAGCAACTGGTACCTACAGGGAACGCCCAACAATAATTCGGGTAATATCGGGGTTACCGTAAACGGTTTTGCCAATTTGGACAAAGAAAAGTTCTTTTGGAGGAACTCCGCAAACGTCAACCTGCAATGGGTGAAATTGGACGATAAGGACAATCCGGAAGACAGCGATAGTTTTGACGGGACCACCGATGTGTTCAATATTACCTCTTTGTACGGATATAAACTTAGCGATAAATTTGCTATTTCGGCCCTTGGGGAATACCGTACCTCCATCATCAACAATTTTAACGATCCAGGTTACCTGGATGTCGGTGTTGGTGCCACTTGGACCCCTATACCCGATATGGTAGTGGTGATCCATCCTTTGAACTACAATTTTGTATTTGCGGATAACGATGCCGTATACGAATCATCGGCGGGTGCCAAAATCGTGGTAGACTATACAAAGCAGTTGGGAGCTATCAATTTCAAGACCAACCTTTCTACCTTTCAGAGCTATGAGGACAGCAATCTGAGCAACTGGACCTGGATCAACTCCTTTGGATACACCCTTTGGAAAGGAATCGGTGTCGGTTTCGAGTTTGGTTTAAGAGGAAACAAGCAAGAAACGCTTGCCAATGATTTGGTGACCAATACCGATGCGACCTTTGATTCCATCGACAATGAAACACAGAGCTATTGGATGTTCGGTCTGAACTACGCTTTCTAACATAGTACCCATATATCGGCCGTAGGTAATGGCCTAAAAGTAAAACGCCCCGACAGTCACGGGGCGTTTTTTTGTTAAGTAGGATTGGTTAATTAGGTTGCACATTCCATCAAATCGAACTTATAAAGTCATATGCGAATTTGGGACCGTTCCGACAATGAAGCCGAAACATTAAACACTCTAAATCTTAAATACAGGACGAATGTATGGGCAAAGCGTTCCGGGAATAAATTTTTGTTGTGAACTGGTCCAAAGCTGTGGTGTAATCCGTTAAAATGCACTATTTCTTCGATAAAATACCTTTTTATCGTAACGCTTTACAGCCGCGTCCGGAACTTCTGCCTCAAATTTGGTTCGGTATTCAAAACTTGACGGAGACAGTCAGTTCGGAAAGGGAATTGGCTATTGTACGGTCATTCTACTCGATATAGGACCGTCAACATCCTAAATGACAAAGCCCCGGAATTCCCGGGGCTTTGGGTAAAGTAGGTTTGGTCTAATCTGGCTTGGTATTTTTGGTATAAAATCGTTTTTAAAACGTTTAAACAGATGGTTTTTCGACATTAATTCCAGAACAAATCTACTGCTAAGGCGCAACACCAATAAATTATTGTTGTGTGCCTAGACGAAAGTGTTGTGAAAAATATGAACTGCTCAAAATCTTCGACGAACGGTAAGGTAAAGTCGTTGTTCTATGTTCCGTTAACACTTTTTCTTCTTAAAATCCTTCCCGATTTTAAGAAGAAAACAAGGTGATATTATAAAAATTATACGGCCAGGCCGACATAAAAATACAGTTCAACTAGGGTTTTATTTTAAGTTTACCGTCAGCCTTCAAGTAACATTGCCCGATTAATGTACGGAGCGGAAAGGACAATTAATACCTTAAAGATATTCTAGAACAAAGAGCTGATCTCGAACACTCTTGTAGAACGACTCAAGGATATGATGCAGGATTGGGTATATATTGTCGGCGATGCCGATGGCGAAAGTCCGTACGGAACGCAGCGAAAGGAAGTTTCCGATACCAAACGGAAGGAAAATTTTTTTAAAAAACAACCGTAAGAAAAGGGAAGCGGCAGAGCGGCTGCGGCGCCGAGCAGAACTATTTTTGAAGGAGTTGGAATACGGAAACCAAACAGCATAAAAAAATGCCCCGATTTACTCGGGGCATTTTTTAGTTAAGTAGGTATTCTTGTAAAATTTGGTCCGATAGGATCGGAAAGCTTTAATAGGTCGGCTACAGGTGTTTGGGGTACCTTATAGTCGGCTAAGTAGGTAAGCAATGGCAATTGTTTGGGGGCAATATTGTTGCTCGATTACAGTGTAAATGTACGGCTTCATTGTGCTTTGATAACGATATTTGTTGTCAACCGAGCCTGAGCTGTTGTGTGTCCTATGAACGGTACGATTTGTTCGACCAACCGCATGCCCGTCCCTTTTTTTTGTGTTTGAAAAGCGCGATGAACGGCATGTTTTGAGCATAAAAAAACCCGGCGGGGAGCCGGGTTTTTTAAAAAGTAGGTTTGTTACATGTAGTATTTTTAAAGTGAATTTTAAGTAGGTCAGTGGTTGTTGTCTTTTTCTATTAAATGGGTTAAGTTCATCGTATTTGTTGGGGCAAATACTGTTTCTTTATTACAGGGTAAAACTACGTCGCAAATGGCCCTATACCGAATTTATGTTGTGAATACCATGCTTTCTGTTGTGAAAAATATGAACGGTTCCCTTTTCTCGATAAGTGGTATGTATCGGCGGTCGAGCGTCCTTTGCGATATCCCCGGATCAGGGCTTGGCACACGCCCAAAAACTACTTGCTATTTTGTAGGAGCAATAGTTTTGACGTGGCGTTATAAGGAAATGAGCCCAATAGGGCGATTCCGCGCCAATGCTATTGCGCCTAGTACTCGTCCAAATGTTCGGGGTACAAAAAGTTGTTGTATGGAAAACGGGTAACATGGATATCGCGTACCTCGTCGTAGACCCGCTTTCGAAACTCATCAAAGTTTTCCTTGTTCAGGGCCGATATAAACAACGCATTGTCGCCGACACGTTGCATCCACGTTTTTTTCCATTCCTCAATGGTAAAGTGCCTTTCGCTTTTTTCCGTGGTAAGGTCATCCTCGGCAATGGTCTCATGCTCGTACCGGTCTATTTTATTGAATACCATAATGGTATTTTTATCGGCACTTTTGATTTCGTCCAGAATTTTATTTACCGAATTGATATGTTCCTCGAACTGGGGGTGCGAAATATCCACAACATGTAACAGCAGGTCCGCTTCCCTGACCTCGTCCAAGGTACTTTTAAAACTTTCTACCAATTGTGTAGGCAGTTTTCGAATGAACCCTACCGTATCGCTCAAAAGAAAGGGGAGGTTGCCGATTACCACTTTTCGTACGGTGGTGTCCAAGGTAGCAAAGAGTTTGTTTTCTGCAAAAACATCGCTCTTGCTGATCTTGTTCATCAAAGTCGATTTTCCAACATTGGTGTACCCTACCAGTGCCACACGTACTAGGGCGCCCCTGTTGCCGCGCTGGGTTTCCATTTGTCGGTCGATTTTCAACAGTTTCTTTTTCAAAAGGCTGATCCGATCGCGTACGATCCGGCGATCCGTCTCGATCTCCGTCTCTCCGGGCCCCCGCATGCCGATACCTCCCTTTTGCCGCTCCAAGTGTGTCCATAAGCCGGTCAAACGGGGCAGTAGGTATTCGTATTGGGCCAGTTCTACCTGTGTTCTGGAATAGCTGGTCTGCGCCCTTTGCGCGAAAATGTCCAAGATGAGCCCTGTTCGGTCCAAAATCTTGCAACGCAACTGTTTCTCTATATTGCGCTGTTGAGCGGGCGTAAGTTCGTCGTCAAAAATTACCGAACCGATTTTATTTTCGTCCACATAGGCCTCCACTTCCAACATTTTGCCGCTACCGATCAGTGTTTTGGGGTTGGGGATGTTCATGCGTTGTACAAAACGTTTGCACACTTCTCCTCCTGCGGTATAGGTAAGGAATTCAAGTTCGTCGAGGTATTCCTTTACTTTTTCCTCGCTCTGTTCCTGGTTGATAACCCCTATCAGCACCGTTTTTTCGTATTCTATCGATTTCTTTTCTAGCATATCCCGTTTAAAGTGCAAATCTACACAATAGTTGCCAAGCGATTTTTGTAAATTTGGCCACCCCAAAAGCAAAAGACCATGTCTGTCGCAAACACAGCGGAAAACACCAAAAAGGAACTTTTCAGTATCGCCTTCTACAATCTTGAAAACCTATTCGATACCATCGACGATCCGGATACCCTGGACGACGAGTTCACTCCAAAGGGCGAAAAGAAATGGTCGATGAAGCGGTACAAGCGAAAATTGTACAAATTGGCGAAGACCATTTCGGAAATCGGCGCCGCTACGGCCGACAAGGTTCCGATCTTGGTAGGAGTGGCCGAGGTAGAGAACAAAACGGTGATAGAAGACCTTCTTGACGCGGAACACCTTCGAAATAGCGATTATGGATATGTGCATTACGATTCTCCGGACGAACGGGGTATCGATGCCGCATTGATATACTATAAGGAACACTTTAAGGTATTGCATTCGGAACCGATCACGCTTTTGATCGAGAACCCCGACGGCCGTAGGGATACTACCCGCGATATCTTATACGTTCACGGAGAGCTGAACGGTGAAACCGTTCATGTGTTCGTCAACCATTGGCCTTCCAGAAGGGACGGTGAAACGGAAACGGACTATAAACGGATCAAAGCTGCAAATACCCTACTTGCCTTTGTAGCGGGAATAGAGGCGAAATCGCCCAATTCGAACTACATTATAATGGGTGATTTTAACGATGGGCCAAAATCCAAGAGCATTCAGACGCTCATGCAGCTCGAAAATTTGTACAACCCTTCCGAAAAACTATTGAGCAAGTTTAGGGGTACCGCCAACTATAGGAGGCAATGGAGCATGTTCGATCAAATTATTTTTTCGCATAATTTTTTGAATTACGAAAAGGGTACGCACAGCTTTGCGCACGCCAATATCTTTGATGAGGAGTATTTAAAGGAATTTAAGGGCAAATACAAGGGAACCCCATATCGTACGTATTCCGGGCGGAAGTATATCGGGGGATACAGCGATCACTTTCCCGTATACATTCAGTTGAAGTACAATCCTTGATCGGTAAATACTACTGTAACCGTTCGGTATATTGTTACAGGTGCCTTATTTCATCGTCGACCAATAACGGTTCGTTCCGAAGTCGCAAAAATACCTGAGCGGTGGCGATAACATCGAGCTCACAATAGGTAATGATCCGGTCCAGATCGTTTTCCCCGTAATATACCTGATGTACCATACTCCCGTCAATATCTTGCTTTGGAGAGGGAATGCCCAGTATATTGGTCAATAGTTTTAATGAGGTGTAGTGTTTGTAATCGCCAAATTTCCACAGTTCCATGGTATCCAAATGGGGTATTTCCCAGGGTTTTTTTCCAAAAAGGTTCAATTTTGAAGGCAATGAAATCCCATGTATGATCATGCGCCTTGCGATATAAGGGAAATCGAACTCCTTGGCATTATGGCCACAAAGCAGGTGGCGGGTGCCATTAAAATGGGTGTCGATAAGGTTCTTGAACGCTTTTAGAAGGGTAACTTCCTCCCCATGAAAGGTGGTGGTCCGAAAATTTCTGATATCCCCCTTTAGGTTAAAGTAGCCCACGGAAATACAGATGATCTTTCCAAATTCCGCCCAAATTCCGGCCCTATCATAAAATTCTTCGGGAGTGTATGTGTCTTTGCGTTGGTATCGTGATTTTTGTTCCCATAATTCCCGCTTTTCCGGGTCGAGTACATCAAAGGATGGTTGTTCCGGTACCGTTTCAATATCAAGGAACAAGATGTGTTCCAAATTCAGTCGTTCCAGCATGGCTTACGGTTTTAAAAATAGATAAGCATGGGCGCGATACAATACAATGGAATCGTTTTGCTGTTTTCGATATCCGATATCGGTCAATATCAATTTTCCCGAAAGTACTCCTTCATTAAAGTCCAGTATCATTTCATGCTTGTTTTTTTCAGGTATTTGAGAATTATACTTCGTTAGCGCCTCTAGCTTTTGTTCCAAAGAAACGGCTTGGCGTATACTGGTATCCGTTTTTGAGCTGAACAACAGGCTAAGGGTCCGTTTATCGTAAGTTAGCTTAAAATCTCCCATATCGGTGATCGTATCGGAATTTTCATACCAAAAGATCGGGGCAAAATAATCGTACCCGGTCAAGGATATGGATTTCCCCCTAAAAAAGTAATCGCTATTGTAGTTGTACATGGTATAGCCGTCGTTTTCCCGGTCCGATGCTTCGCTCGGGTGTAAGGATATGCTCAGGGAATCCAGTATTTTTCGGGTATCGGTCCAGTTGTATCGGCTTCTATAGGAATCTGTTTGGTATGTACTGTCCTTAAAGGCAGGTACCATGGCGATTCCCGTAATGGGGTCCAACTCGGACAACATTCGGCGATCGTCCAGGTATTTTAGTATCGATTTCAGCTGTTTCAGTTCTTTGGAGGTGCCAAAATTATTGTTGGCGACGACGGAGGTATATACCTTTTCAAATTGTCGTACTTGACTGTTTTTAGAAACTTTAAAAACGCCCCAAAATCCGAAGGAGCAGCACATGGTCATCAAAAAAAGGGAAATCGGCAAAACGATAAGCCTTCTATTTTTGGCAAACAATAGATAACAGCACATCGCTGTGATCCATAGGGCCAATAACAGCACAAAATACCGGTTTTCGGTAATGCCATAATCAAACACCCGGCGTAAGATGGCTACGTACAAGAGTACCAAAAGGGGCAGCAGAAGCCAATAGAACCAAGAATAAAATCGATTTATGGTCCATGCTTGGATGCTTTTTTGAATCGGGTTGATGATGACCTGTACCAAAAAGCCCAGGAAGGCCAGGATGGTTACCAAATAGGAGACCCACCCTTTCGGAAGTTCCCATTCCAGAAGTATTTTGAAACTATAGGCATATAAAATGGCGAGGTACAATAGTACCAAGGGTATTAGGATGTACTTTACAAATACCTCCAACGCCTTTTGAAACTGAATGGTGTTGTTGTCCAAGACGTTTTTGGGAAAATCGGAGAGGTAGATCCAGGTGTTCACAACGCCCAAACAGAAGAAGAACAGTTGTAGGAAACGAACATCCTTGATACGGGCGTCAAAAAGGGCATCAATGGCCAAAAGCCCTAACAATAGGCCAATGTATAGTACTCCGGAGAAAAACCCGCTCCTTAAAATGGCCTTCCCTATAGCTTTGAGGTAATTCCAGTAGGCCGCTTTGTTCCATTTTTGGATAAAGGGGGCAAAAAAAACAAAAAGATGTCCGGCGATCAGGTATATAAAAAAGCGTGCTACCGATTCGGGCCCCGCTTCGGTTTCCGCCGTGTTCGGAAACGACCACCAAAACAGGAGCAGGAACAGTACTATTACGAACTTTAGGGCCTGCCACCGTTTCGGATTTTTTTGCTGTTCAATAAAAAACTGGGCGGCTACCAGCCAGCTTACTCCCAAAATAAAGGTCAAAAAAGTACCGTAGGAGCTATCAAATAGGTCGTCCGTGTTGTTATCGGTCTTGTAAATGCAAAAAAGGGTACCGAAAAGCACCCATAAGAGTACTACAGGAAAACGGTTAAAGGCTTTTTGGGCCTTTTGGGTAATGTGGTTGAAGGAAAGGGGCGTCATAAGCGATTTGTTAAGGTCTTATACCATTTCTGATGTTAAACTACCCTTTAAAAATTGTTCTTTTCCGTGTATGCTTCAAAATAAAAGCTAACCATAGCTACTGCTATGCTTGGATTTTCTTTTTCGCCTACCCAAAAAATCCCTGGTTTTTATTTGCGTAATTTAACATCAGAAATGGTATTGGGGACAAAGTTACAAGTGTCCCGCATACCGAACTACCCTGAAAACGGTAATATTGAACAATCATTGTTTCGGTAAAATGTTGTATTTCATCGAAATGTCCCTTTTTCTTTCAATTTTTTAGGTAGGTATGGCGTTATGTTACCGGAACCCTCAAGTCCTACCGTTATTATGCACTACTCTTTTGGCACCAGTACCCTTTCTTTTTTGAAGCTGTCCGTTGCAGCTTTGGCCTTTGTTCTTGTGGGCTGTTCCGAGGAAAGTACCGAAACCCCTTTAGATGAAAATATCGCGGTTACGCCACCGGCCGGTTGTACCAATGTAGTGGATTATCGTTATTTGGAAGCGGACGGTTTTGTAAAAGTACAGTTTGAAGAGACCCTTTTTGACGATGCTTGGAAATTGAACCAAGATGGCGATATCACTTCAGGTAAGGGATATATGGTGTGGACCGGAGAGCAGTCGTTGCAAACACCTGGACTGGGTCTGGCAACCTACACGATTACTATAGGGACCAGCGGAACCTACCGCTTTTTATGGAAATCTGCCGTAAAAATGGGAAATAGCGGTTCTGACCATAACGACACCTGGCTCCGTTTTCCGGATGCCGCCGATTTTTATGCCCAAAAGGATGCCAGTATCGTTTACCCCGAAGGAAGTGGGAAAACACCCAATCCTGATGGTGCTACGGCTGAGGGCTGGTTTAAGGTATACCGAAGCGGAAACGACCTGGATTTTAAGTGGCAGGCCAATACTTTTGACAACAATGCCCATGCTATTTATGTTTCCTTTGGCGAACCCGGAAACTATATCATGGAAATTTCGGCAAGATCTTCGGGACATGCTATCGATCAGTTCGTATTGTTTCAAGAAACGCTCTCCAAAGAGGATGCCATATCCGATTTAAGACCGTTCAGTGCGATAGCATGTGATTGAAAAGGCAAGAATGGGCACCGTTGAAGTCCGATTTTTTTTGGACCGGTAAAAAACGGGCTATTTTGATAAAACCGACCCAGCGGTCTACGGGTAGTTCTGTCATAAATTTTAGCGCCTTCTCGGTTCGGATAAAAACCAAAAAAATTTCGACCAACGACACGTTGGAAACATTTTTCGATTAAAATTTACGGGGTGACCGACCCACTGGTCGGCGATTATTAAAACAGCATTTGCTGTTTTACCGGATTTTCATGGTCGATCAGCCACTTTTTGCGGTGTAGGCCACCAGCATATCCGGTCAGCGAACCATCACTGCCGATTACCCTATGACAGGGAACGATGACCCATAAGGGATTTTTTCCATTGGCCGCTGCAACGGCGCGAATCGCTTTTACATCACCTAAAATTTTAGATAATTCCAGGTAGGAAATTGTTTTTCCGAAGGGAATCGACGATAGCGCTTGCCAAACTCTTTTTTGGAATGCCGTTCCTTGCGGATTTAGGCGAAGATCAAAGGTTTGGCGTTTCCCATCAAAATATTCTTGTAATTGGTTTGCTGCCTTTTGTAATGACTTGCTACATACCTTGGTCGGTGCTTTGTCAATTGTATCCGATACGGATACGGAAACGATGCCGGCATCGTCGCCTTCCAATCGCGCAATCCCCAAAGGCGTTTCAATATAAATGGTCTCCATTAGTCCGAAGTATCGGTATTTTCGATAATGCCGGTTTTTTTGGCGCGGTGTTCCCAGTTTTTACGGGCGAGTTCCTGCAAATCGGCCACATTATCGCTTTCATCCATGATTTCGAGTCCTAAAAGGGTTTCAATTACGTCTTCCATGGTCACCAAACCGCTCAGCGAGCCGTATTCGTCTACTACAAGGGCCATATGTTCCCTTTTTGCGACCAAGGTTTCAAAAAGCTTTGGTATGGGCGTGTTGCGCTCTACCAATTGAATAGGCCGCCTAATTTCGGAAAGCGTTATCGCACCATTTTCGTTGATAAGCTCCTCCAAAATATTGTCTTTTAGAACAAAGCCCGTAATATCATCAGGATGTTCCCCATAGACCGGTATCCTGGAAAAACGCATTTTAGGGTTTTCTTCAAAAAATGCGGCAATGGGCATGTTTTCCGGCGCCATTTTTAACACCGTTCTGGGAGTCATGATATCCTTTGCCTTAATTTCATCGAACTGGAGCAGGTTCTTTATGATCGTTGATTCCGATTTTTCGAACACCCCTTCCTTTTGGGCAATGTCCGTCATCGCACTAAAATCTTCCCTGCTCAGCACGCTACCATGGTGTCCCTTGCCGCCTACCAGTCTTGTAAACAACTGTAAAATCCACAGCAACCCCGTCCATTTTAGGGCAAGTACCATTATTTTCAGCGCTTTTGCGGTAAAGTTGGCCAGTTGTTTCCAATAAGTGGCCCCAATGGTTTTTGGAATGATTTCGGAGGCAATCAGGATCAAAATGGTCATTACCGTTGAAACCAGGCCTACCATTAGATCTTCCGTTAGGGTAATGCCCAAAACGCTTCGCTCGGTGGTACCGTACATTTCGGCATAGGCCACTTTAGCCTGTACCCCTACCAAAATAGCACCTACGGTATGCGCAATGGTATTTAAAGTGAGTATTGCGATCAACGGTTTGTCCACATCTTTTTTTAGCAGTCCCAACGTAGTGGCGTAGGCCTTGCCTTCCTTCTTTTTCACATTGATAAAGGTAGGGTTGACACTCAATAGTACCGCTTCCAGAATGGAGCACAAAAACGAAAAGAAGATAGAAATTACAGCGTAAAAAATTAGAAGGCCCATAGGTGAAAAAATATGGAAACGAAGATACCAATTAAATGGGAACCGGGCCTACCGACTAGTCATGGGTGGTATAAAAAACACGGAGCAATGCCTCCCGGATCTTCATCCCATAGAGTTTGCGGTGCTTGCGGGTGGGGTGTACCCGGTTCGAAAGAAAAACGAACACCAGTTGGTTTTGTGGGTCGGCCCAAGTAAAAGTGCCCGTAAAACCGCTATGGCCAAAGCTGAACGGACTAACTTCCGGGTTGGGGTATGCCTCTTTAAAGGACAATTGGCCATTGTTGGCGAGAGGTTTGTCAAAACCAAGGCCGCGTCTGTTATTATTGGCAGGGTATTGTACTTCGGTGAACGTTTTCAAGGTCTTTTCGGAAACATAACGTTCCCCGTTATAAGTGCCGTACTGGAGGTAGAGCTGCATGAGCTTGGCAAGGTCCCATGCAGTGGAGAAAAGGCCTGCATTACCGGAGATACCGCCCATTAGGGAAGCATTTTCATCATGGACCCAACCATACGTAAGGCTTTTTCGGAATACACTATCGTATTCCGTAGGCACGATGGCGTTGGGCAGGCCGGCCAGTTTTGGCCGAAACCCCATGGTTTTTGCTCCTAGCGGACGATAAAAGTGGGTGTTTAGATAGGTTTCAAAGTGCATCCCACTCAGCTGCTGTACCAACTCTGGAAGTAGTAAAAAGGAAAGTCCGGAATACGTGTATTCTTTTTTTGTTTCCACCGGCGACCGGTCGATCATCCGATACATTTTTTGTTTAAAGCGTTGTTTCACGAATAGGCGATCATAGGCCTGAAGTGTAAAGCGTCCCTTTTTTCCGATCCTTATAAACCGTTTTTTCAAACGCCCATTTTTTTTAACGATCTCGTTCAAGAAAACGATATAGGGCGTAAGCCCTGCCTGGTGGGCTAAAATTTCACGTAACGTCAGCCGTTCCTTATCCTTGATGCCCTTCCAGCGGATCCAATAGTCGCTAAAGGGGCGGTCCAGCTCCAGCTTGCCCTCGTCTACCAATTTCATTAGTGCGGGCAGTGCCGCTGCTATTTTGGTAATGGAGGCCAGATCGTAACGATCGTGGAGGTTCACGGCCCGAAGGCTATCATAGGTATGAAAACCATATGCTTTATGGAAAACGATCTTACCCCCTTTGGCAACAAGGAGTTGTGCCCCCGGAAAGGCCTTGTTCGTTATACCAATGGTCATTAGGGAGTCCACTTTATTGTATATCGCAACGGAATCTTGGCTTAAGGCGGTGTTGGCGATAAGGTAAGGATCGTGATCCGATTTTCCACGTTCTTGCGCATTCAAGGCTACTGCGCCGAGCCCTATCAACAGAAGGATGATGACTTTTTCCATAGTATTCCCGATCTATTGGAACATGCCTTTTTTGAACAGATGCCAATATGGGCGACTCAACCCATCAAACGCACCGCATCTTTGGCAAAATAACTGGCAATAATGTTCGCACCGGCCCTTTTTATGGCAATCAGCTGTTCCATCATTATGGCATCATGATCGAGCCATCCTTTTTCCGCTGCGGCCTTGAGCATGGCGTACTCCCCGCTCACTTGGTATACGGCTACGGGACAATCGACCTCGTTCCGTATTTCCCGCACGATATCCAAATAGCAAAGCCCGGGCTTTACCATTACAATGTCCGCCCCTTCATCGATATCCGCTTGGGTCTCCGTAACGGCCTCAAAACGGTTGGCCGAGTCCATTTGATAGGTTTTTTTATCCCGGGGCACATTTTTAAGGTCTACAGGTGCGGAATCCAAGGCATCGCGAAAGGGACCATAAAAGGCACTGGCATATTTGGCACTATAACTCATAATACCGGTATTAAAGTACTCCTCTTCTTCCAAGGCTTCCCGTATGGAAAGGATGCGCCCGTCCATCATATCACTGGGTGCTACAAAATCGGCCCCTGCTTTTGCGTGCGATACGCTCATTTCGGCCAGCAGTTCAACCGTTTCATCGTTCAGTATTTGTCCGTCGGCCACAATACCATCATGGCCGAAATTGGAGTAGGGGTCCATCGCCACATCGGTCATGACCAACATTTCCGGACAAACGTTCTTTACCGTTTTTATGGCACGTTGCATTAACCCGTCCGGGTTTAGGGCTTCCGTACCTTCATTGTCCTTTAAATGTTCGGGTACCTTGGCAAAAAGCAGTACGGCACAGAGCCCCATATTCCAAAGTTCCCGTACCTCTTTTTCCAGATGGTCCAAGCTCAACCGATAATAATCCGGCATGGAGGCAATTTCTTCCTTAACATTAGTGCCTTCCACAATGAATAACGGTACCAAAAAATCACTTGGCGTCAAAATGGTTTCGCGCACTAAATGTCGAATGGCGTCGTTAGTTCTAAGTCTGCGGTTTCTTCGTAAAGGGTACATATGATCGGCGTATTATTGAAATGCCAAAGGTACCTATACCTTTTTAACTTTGAAATAGCGCTAATAAATCGTTTCTTTTTCAGCTGTTCTTCGTTAAAAAAAATATAACCGTAGCTGAGGCTATGCTTGATCCCCGGTCAAGCCGGGGACAGGCTTTTTGACTCGAACAACTAAAAAATAATTTAATTTCTATACGCGCCATTTCAAAGTTAAAAATGGTAGGAATATTCCACATCGCATTCTAAAATCAGCGCAGCACTTGAGCGAACGTAAACGACAGCTAGTTTTTCGATTTACCTGGAGGGATTACCAGAAACGATTTCTGGATCGTTTTCAGGAACACCTAACGGACGGCCATCTGCACGTTGTGGCTCCGCCGGGATCGGGCAAAACGATCTTGGGCCTGGAAATGCTACTACGTGTAAACAAAACTACCTTGGTGCTGGCGCCTACCTTAACGATACGCGACCAGTGGTTGGATCGGCTGCAAAGTTTTTTTGTGGAGGACATTCCTTTTCACGATTATTCCCTTTCGATCAAGGCTCCCAAGCAAATTACGTTTTCTACCTATCAATCCTTGAACGCCTTGGATAAAAGGCTTTCGGAAACGACCGAAACGCTGATCGACTATATACGGGGCCATGGGATCGGTACCATTGTATTGGACGAGGCACACCATTTAAAAAATGAATGGTGGAAAAGCCTGTTCGCCCTAAAAAAGATCGAGGATGTTACCATAATCGCATTAACGGCAACGCCACCTTATGATAGCACCGCTTACGAGTTGGGCAAGTATTTTGAGCTTTGTGGCCCCATAGACGACGAGATAGCGGTGCCCGATCTGGTAAAGAACGGTGATCTGTGTCCCCATCAGGACTTTGTATATTTTTCAAAGCCCCAAGAATCGCAGGTTGCCTATATTTTAAACTACAGGGAACAGATCATGGCCTTTATCGATAGGCTGCTGCAAGACGAAGCTTTCAGGCAGCTACTTTTAGAGCTCCCCCATTATGCCAATACGGCGGATGCTTTGGAAGAAGTGTATGAAAATCCCGGTTTTTTTTCCGCGATCCTTATTTTTTTGAATGCCGCAGGCCATAAGATCGACAAGAACAAGCTTCATTTTCTTGGGTTCGATGGTGATGATATTACATTTCCGAGCCTATCATATGAATGGTTGGAAACCTTGTTACAAGAACTACTAGTAACCAGAAGGGATTCCCTGGTTACTTATGAAAGCATGTTGCGCTCGATGGAAAGGGAACTTTCACGTATCGGGGCATACGAGAAGAAGCGGGTCGATTTTGTCGGTGGCGATCAGCTCTATCGCTCTTTGGCCAACAGCCCTTCCAAGTTGGAAAGTATCGCCGCTATTTTAAAAGCGGAAAAGCAGGAACTGAAGGAGGATTTAAAAGCGGTGGTGCTTACCGATTTTATTCGAAAAGAGTTTTTAAGTTTTTCGGGCACCGATCCAACGTCCCTGAACAACTTGGGGGTCATCTCCATTTTTCAGTATGTGCGCTCCCAAACGGATCTAAAATCGGATTTGGCGGTATTGACGGGTTCGGTGGTCATTTTACATACTAGGGCGCTTTTAGGGTTTGAAAATTTGATGGGTACGGAAGGATTTCAAAAAAGCCCCCTACCGGGCGACCTTGATTTCGTTATCGTGTCGCCCACAGGGGCAGGAAAGGGCAAGGTAGTCGCTGCCATTACCGAACTTTTTGAAAACGGCACGATAAGGGTACTGATCGGTACCAAATCGCTGTTGGGGGAGGGTTGGGACGCTCCGGCCATGAATACCTTGGTGTTGGCTTCCTATGTGGGTTCCTTTGTTTCCTCCAATCAAATGCGGGGAAGGGCCATACGGGTGGATAGCGATAACCCGGGAAAAACAGGAAATATATGGCATTTGGCCTGTATCGACCCCACCATGGGCAATGGGGGCAGGGATAAGGAAAAACTAAAGCGTAGGTTCGAATCCTTTTCCGGGGTGTCCGCCCGAGGTGTTACCTATATCGAAAATGGCATCGAACGCCTGGAGTTGCCCATTGACTACGGTGCCAACCTTGATTTAGAGCGCCTCAACCGCGAATCGTTAGCACTTGCAGTAGCGCGGTCGGCCTTAAAAGGACGATGGTTCGAGGCAATTGCCAAAGGTAGTATTTTGTTGCGCGAGGTGAAATTGCCCTACTTGGGTAAACTGCCCTATCAAGAAACTAAAAAGCTACGATGGGGCAACGCCTCCAAATATTTGTTTTTAGAGATAATTACCGGCATAGGGCTGTTTTTTCCGGAGTTTCTGGCCAAGCATATCGACACCCTTTTCGGAAAAGGCATTTTTCAATTTATTTATATGCTTTTGGTGGGATTGGCGCTCACCTTTGCCGTAAAAACATATAAGGCGATCCGGCTGTACATCGTTTTTGGGGACACCTATAAAAAGACCAAAAAAATTGCCAGGGCCATACTTGCTATGGGGTATGCACAACATCATTTTCATACCGCGCGCGAGCAGGTGTCCATAGTGGCCGAACAGCAAGGTAAGGGCGTGTTCGTCTGCTATTTGAAAGGTGCTTCGAATGCCGAAAGCAGCGTATTCGTAAACCTATTGGCCGAGGTGTTGGCACCTATTGAAAATCCACGCTATTTAATGGAATACCGCCATTGGATCAAACGGTACTGGGGAATGCGAAATTATTATGTGGTGCCCGCCCTGTTCGGTAAAAGAAAAAGCGATGCCCAACAGTTTCATGGCTATTGGAAGGAGCATGTAAATGATTCCAAATTGGTGTACACCCGAACGGTCTTAGGTCGAAAGTTGCTGTTAAAAGCTAGACTTTCCCATATTCTCTATCAGTTTAAGGAGGTCCCCGAAAAGGCCATTACTTGGAAGTAGTGCTGCTCTTGAAATGGTATTATTCCGTTTCCCCTACCACCTCGCCGCAATCCAAAAGCTGTAACAATGCCTTTCCCATGCCCTGTTCGGCCCATAGTTCAAAGTCATTTTCAATGGATTTTGGGTCCTGATCGGTGTCGATGTAGGTTTTGATCGAGTTGATCAAAGGAACATCAAGGCCCTTTATCTTTAGGATGGACTTTCCCCCTGGAATGCTATAATCGCCTTCATAGTCATAACAACTTACCAGTACCTGATCCCCTTCGGTTAGCCCGGACCCATAAAAACAGTCGGTAGTCAAAAACTGTTGGGAGGCATAGGTGTGTTCTTCCAACGCCTTAATTTTAAATACCTTTTCTATTTGAACCACACCCCGTTGGGCGGTATACAAAGGTCCCGGACCGTCGTTGGGAGCATTGAGGGCAACCAGGGTGCCCACCAACGCTAGGGAAAGTTCTTCGCCACAACTTCCGATAAAAGGCCCCGATTCTGGCCACCAATAGGTATACCCTACGTTAAGGGTATCGGGAGTAAATGTAATATCGATATCGCTTTTTGCCTTTTTCGGGTTACAGGACAGCAGTATGCCCGTTGTTATGACCAAGAAAAAAATGACGTTTTTGGTAAACACTTGTGCTTCGTTAGGTTAGGTGACCCATGTTCTTGGGGCCTTCAATACTGTTATCAGCCGTTCTTCCTCACTGCCTGCATCCGGTCGATGGTCATACACCCATTGCACCTTGGGCGGTAGGCTCATAAGGATGCTTTCGATGCGGCCGTTCGTTTTTAAGCCAAAAAGGGTACCTTTGTCGTGCACCAGATTGAACTCTACGTAACGTCCCCTCCGAATTTCCTGCCAATCCCTTTGTTTGTCGGTAAAGGGAAGCGCCTTTCTTTTCATAACGATTGGTATATAAGCATCCAAAAAGCTGTTTCCCACCTCGGTTACAAAGTTGTACCAGTCCTGCATTGTTCTGGTTTCGGAGGCCTTGCAATAATCAAAGAACAAGCCGCCTATCCCACGGGCCTCGTTCCGATGTGCGTTCCAAAAATAAGCATCACATTTTTCTTTGTACGCGTTGTAAAAACCGTTATCGTGCGCGTCACAAGCCCGCTTACAGACCGAATGAAAATGAACGGCATCCTCATCAAAAAGATAGTAGGGGGTAAGGTCCTGTCCACCCCCGAACCACTGGTCTACCAGCTTACCATTTTTGTCGTACATCTCAAAATAGCGCCAATTGGCATGGACGGTGGGCACCATAGGATTTTTTGGATGTAGCACCAAGCTGAGTCCACAAGCAAAAAAATCGGCATCGGCAACCCCAAAATAGGTTTGCATGCTCTTGGGCAGTGCGCCGTGTACGGCAGAGATGTTGACCCCGGCTTTTTCAAATACGCTGCCATTTTCCAATATTCGGGAACGGCCTCCCCCTCCTTCGTTCCGTTTCCACGTATCTTCTTTGAATTTAGCGGTGCCGTCTACCTTTTCGATTTCGGAGGTGATCGTATTTTGCAACTCTTGAATGTAGCGGTAAAAACGGTCTTTAATTTCCATAGGGATGTACAACAACTACCCAAAGATAACAGTATTTGTTCTTATGGACGGTGAAGCGATTGTTTCGATCTGAAAAGAGCACCAATATAAAAACTGCCCGGCCGCCATATGATAGCCGGGCAGTTTTGCAGTGTGTATAATCGGCTTTTTATAAGGCCCAATAGTGTTTTTAACGTTTGATAATCTTTAATTGGGCGGTTCCCAGTTGTAATGAATATATCCCAGTCGGCAATGCCTGAACGGAGATGCCCTTTGAAGTATCCTTTTTGATGAATCCCTGACGGACCAACCGACCGTTAAAATCATAGAGATAGAAGTTACCTTCAAAGTCCTTGTTTTCAAGTATAAAGGTGTCGGTTACCGGATTGGGGTGAACAAAAAAGGAATGCGCTTTGCGTAATCCTTGGGTTTTTGCCGCAACAAGACCATTTTGCGCCGATTCTAAAAGCCATTGTGTCCAATTCCCGTTCCAAGAGTTCGGCCGCAGCACCAACGCCCGATTTTGGGCACTTATTGGGCGAATATAGCTTTCAGTGGCTTTGTTTACCAAATAGGAATGCCTGCCATCCGCTGCCGGAGTTTCCGACCATTGTACCCAGGAGCCTGTCCAGCTGGCGGGCTTTTGTTGCATTGGGGAGCCACTTGCATTTGCCATTGGCCTAAAATGCATGCCGGTCTGTTTGTTTTTCAATATAAAAAACCCAGCGTCCGTGGCTACTTTTTCCCATTTGAACCAATCGGAACCATCGTTCGCTGCCACTATTATATCGGTATCAACGGTATTCGATTCCGGCCTTAGGTAATCACCAAGTTGTTTGTTTTTGATATAAAAATACGCTGCTGCCGTTTCGCAACGAGCCCCGCTCGAAGCTTTGGTCGTCGATTTTTCGATTCCGCTTTCGTCCGACCAATATATTTTGGTAGTGTTGGAACCGTTTATGGCTTCCGTTTCAAAAAAGCTATCTCCCATTGGAACGGTCAACCCCCCCGATTGATCTGTACCATAGACTTCCCATCGTACTGCAATATCGAAATTGTTCGGATTTCGAACACGCCAGTTTCTTGCAGCGTTTGGATTTTCCGAACATATGGAGGTTAGCAGCAGATTTTCCACTACCTCGACCGTGTTACTTCCCACGCTTACCTCGGTATTGGGAAAAGATGCCAGGGTAGCGCTGTAATCACTGTTGAACATATTTAAAAACACGATATAGCCATCACCTTCCCTGGCGCCTTCGGGAACGGTGATGTTCAGGGATATGGTTCCGCTGGTATTTCCGTCGATGGGAACGGAGGCCCCGCTATTGAGTTCCACCCATTCTCCCGAGGAGGTATCGAAAAGGTTCAGAAAGATATTGGCATCCGCTATTGCGCTATATTCGATTTCGATCGGGGTTGCGCTACCGGGAGCGAAGGTTTCGGGGATGGTAGCGGTAATGCTGTTCCGGGTTGGCGGTGCGGTTCCCGCTCCCACGCTTACCTCGGTATTGGGAAAAGATGCCAGGGTAGCGCTGTAATCACTGTTGAACATATTTAAAAACACGATATAACCATCACCTTCCCTGGCGCCGTCGGGAACGGTGATGTCCAAGGATATGGTTCCGCTGGTATTACCATCGATGGGAGCGGAGGCCCCGCTATTGAGTTCCACCCATTCTCCCGAGGAGGTATCGAAAAGGTTTAGAAAGATATTGGCATCCGCTATTGCGCTATATTCGATTTCGATCGGGGTTGCGCTACCGGGAGCGAAGGTTTCGGGGATGGTAGCGGTAATGCTGTTCCGGGTTGGCGGTGCGGTTCCCGCTCCCACGCTTACCTCGGTATTTGGAAAAGATGCCAGGGTAGCGCCATAATCACTGTTGAACATATTTAAAAACACGACATAACCATCACCTTCCCTGGCGCCTTCGGGAACGGTGATGTCCAAAGTGGTGGTTCCGGTGGAACCGGCCACTACGGAAATAGATGCACCGTCGTTCAGGGCCACCCATTCTCCCGAAGAATCATCGAACAAGTTGATGAAGATATTGGCATCTTCTAAAGTGCTATAGGTAATTTCAACGGCCGTTGTCGTACCCGGAGTAAAGGAAGTGGGAATCTCGGCACTGATACCGTTCTCTGTCGCGGGAGCCGATGTATCGTCTTGAAATGAGATGTTTATTTGCTCTCTTGCCAGAATATTGGACCACCCTGCGTCGAAGATGGTCAGCCATACAAAGTAACTGCCTTCTGCATCGATATCTTCCGGAATTTCAAAACGAAACGTTTCCGTTCCTGAAGTATTGGCCAGTATGGGAGTGGAAGAACCGTCGAATACGGGAACCCAATCCCCGGTGGAGGTCTCAAAAACATTGACGAAAAGATTACCGTCATCCTCCGTATAATAATCGAGGTCGAAAGTAAGTGCCGTGCCCGGCGCGATATCTGTCGGAATTTCAGCTGCCACCGAATGCCTTAGCGGTTTTTCACCGGGAAGATATACGGTTAGGGGCTGTCCTGGGTAGAAGGCGAGTTCGGTCTGTAGATCTCTAGACTTTAACGAGATGTCTATGGTATAAAAATCACCTACCGGTAAATCCGCAGGGATATCGAAACCTAAGGTCGTTTCATTTGTGCCTGCAGCGACATTTTCGGAAATTGCAATAACTTCCGTGGGGGTCTCCATAGAATTGTCCATCAAACGGAGAATGATAGTGGCTTCGCAACCAGAGGTATAGTTTATACTGGCATTGAAGGCATCCCCTTGCTCCACTTCTTTTAACAGCGTGGCAGCAACAAAATTAGAAGGGTCGCCCACATCTATGGAACCATCTTTCGAATCCTTGCCGACAAAATTCGCCAATAATTTAATGTAGGCCGCCTGATAGTAAATTCCCGGCTCGTTAAGTTGCCAACTGTTCGTTATTTGTTGCAGTTCATCGTCCCAGCCTAAATTTTCGACGGTAAAGGCCTTTTCATTAGGCTGATTTCTGATTTCCCCGTCATATAGGGTGTTTCCAAGCTTTACCTTGTAGGGAAGGTTATCGTCATATCTCGAATTCGGTCCTCCCGGTAGGAAACCGGGTGCCGGACCGTAGGCATTCGCTATCGCATTGTCATATTCGGTTCCTTCTTCAAACCAGGTATGGAATACTTCGGATACGGAAAATTCGGCTCCGTATTTGATCATGCCAGATTCTTTCATGTTGGTCAGATACGCCATAGAAAGGGGGTTTACCCCATGAAAGTGATGCAAAAGGTTTTTGGCTCTCTGAATGTACTTGTCATTATTGCCCCTGTTTACACCATATCGGACAAAATCAAAAGCGGCGTTCCCCAAGTTGCTACGAACTTGTGCGCTTCCCCAGTGGAAAGAATTAAAAGCGGCATTGTATAGATCGTCGTTTTTTTCGAACATAAATAGCCCCGCATTGGTACTGCCGGATGTTTTATTGTTGATGATGTTTGCCTTTGCAGATTGATCGGCATTGGGCAAGCCGATGTAATACGTCAACGCATCGCCCATAAATGTGCTGTACTGCCCCCAGGTAGTATACCCTACATAGTTGGCGTTACTTTCATAGTATTCCAAAAATGCATCTTGGTATTTCTGTTCGCCTGTTGCCCCTAGTAAATAGGCGGCAGCTACAGAGGCTTCCCCTTTTTGCGGGCTTACCTCGCGGTCTGCATCACCACAGCAGACCCCGCTTCCATCGCCATCAACGACATAGGGCTTGTTCGGGTCGTATTGGGGGTCACAATCGGTTTCAAAAATACCTTCATTCAAATCTTTGAAATTTGACCATGCCAATTCGGCTCTCCTCTTTAGCTCTTCCGAATAATCGGCCATTCCCGGAATGTTTTTATACACTAAATGGGCGTGGGCAAACATTCCGGCGGCAGCGATGGTCGAAGAAGAACACTTTTGCTCGTAAAAGCGTTTACGATCATCTTCCCAAGGGACGGCACCAAAACCGCGTACCCCGATTTTAAGGAAAACTCCGCCATCATCCATATCCTGCATCTTCATTAACCAATCCAATTCCCATTTTAGTTCGTCAAGAATGTCCGGAACATTGTTGCCCGACTCGGGAATGTTCAGGTTCAAAGCATTCCACATACTCGTATTCTCGGTATAGGAGGTCAATAACTGATGCATGGGCGAAGAGGTGAACGTCACATATTTGTTGGAGTCCCCGGCATCCATCCATCCCTTGCTCATATCCCTTACCAGGTCCTCATTGTCCATGTCGTCCACAAAATAGCTGTGTACTTCGTTTTCATTGAATACCTCGTTTACTCTCCAATTGCCCTCGGCATAGGGAGCTTCTTTGGCAATACCGGAACGGTTGTAGTAAAACATACGCATGGCGGCTTTTAACACATCTTCATAAACGTCATCTCCGATATGAAATTTGTATGAACGCATTTCGTTTTGAACGTCATACAGGTAGTAGTCCCCATCATCTTGAACATCCGTAAATTCGAACTGCCATCCTCGGTCGCCCGAATTTTCATGAACGGCACCCTGGTTCCATAGTTCGGGAGTTCCCGAGTAAACGGTTTCATCGGTTCCCCATTTGCGAACTTCATAGGTAGCGCCCGGAACAAAGGACTCCGAAGCATTGAAACCCACTTGTGGATTTGCCAATACGGCATATTTCATATCACCGGGACGATAGCCGAACTGGTCTACCGTTATGTATTTTTGAACGGTGCCCTCCTGGCCCCGAACAACTGTTTGGAGCATACTTATCAGCAGCAGTAAATAGTATAGATTTTTCATTGGATACTGTTTTATTTATATGATATTGGATGTTGATCTATCGGTAAAATTAGGTTGTGCCATGGCCCGCGACCGTAATAGTACGGTAGCCGACTAAAAGCCGCCCCCTAAGGGAGGGCCGACTTTTTAGCTAACAAACAAGACAATTGTGGGCTACTCCTTAATGAATTTGAAGGTTTTTTCGGGAGTGCTTAAAAGATATAGACCGGTTTCGAGGGTTGTAATATCGATACCCGTTTTTGCGTTATCCGAAAACGTTCCCGATTTTACTACCCTACCGGATAGGTCATAAATGCTATAGGAAATGTTATCTTTTGCATTGGCAAGGAACAGTATGTTTTTGGCCGGGTTGGGATAGAGCAAAATTGCTGATTCCCCGGCAGTCAAATCTGCTTTTAAATTCGATGATACGGGCTCGAAAGACCAACGTGTCCAACTACCGGTCCAAGATGCCGGTCTTGCTATCAGATATCTGTCGGTATTGCCCAATGCCCTAAAGTAAAGACCTGTTTGTCTGTTGGCCAAATGTACGTAGGTGCCATCACCGCTGTCCACTTCTCTCCATTGGGTGTAGCTGCCGCTCCAAGCTGTTGATTTTTGCTGCATTACCGAACCATTGGTCTTTACGTCCACGTTGTCCGCTGGCCTAAAGTATTTCCCGGATGCTTTATTTTTTAAATAAAAATGTCCGTTTCCCGTGGCCACTTTTTCCCATTTGAACCAATCGGAATTGTCTTTATCCTGTACCAAAATTCGGGCGTCATTGTTTGCATTGGCCGGTCTTAGATAATCATTTAACTGCTTATTGCGAATGTAGTAATAGGTAGTACCGGTGTTATCGGTGCCGTTACAAGAGCGGGTTCCGAAATCAAAATATCCATTTGACCATAAGGTATCTTCGGTGCCACTGGTATTTTCTCTAGTGGCGTTGTCTTCTGTTTCATATGTGGTTCCGCATACGGTGATGTTATCCAAGGTGAAATTTCTATCGCAAGCGGTATTGTTCGGATAGTCATTGGTAAATACCACTTCAATATCGCCCCCGCTAAACCCACTATAATTGTAGTTAGAGAAAGTTGTGGAGATATTGCCCCATGTTTTAACCACGCTTCCATCGACCCTAAGCTCCATCCTTTCCGAGCCGCACACTCCCTTTGCCCTGATTACGATATCACCATCGTCATTATTGTTGCCGCCACCGGTATTGGCTACCAAAGCGATTTTGTCGGTCGGGTATGACGCCAATGTATTATTGAATTCGCGATCAAACAGATTGATGTAAAGGGCGTAGTCGGGACCAGGGGTCAAGTTGGCGGGAACCGGAAGGGTTACCGTCGCCGTACCACTGCCGGCGTTTATGTTTACCTGTGCCTCGGCACCATCTATTCCGGACCATCCGTCCTCGCTAGAGGCGTCCAGTAGCGATACGAATATTGTCCCGTTTTTGGTAGCGGTATAGGTAAAACTCAGATCGTTGTCCGCACCGATTTCCAAATCTTGCGGAAGGTTGGCGGAGAGGTCATTGGAAATACCTATTTCATCATCATCGGGCACGGGACTACCCGAATTTCTCCCCACAAAATTGGCCAATAATTTTACATAGGCACTTTGGTAGGTTATGGAGTTTTCGTTGAGTACATAGGGCCACATCAACTGGTTTCTTTGTTCGTCGTAGGCGTCCGTGTTTTCGGTATATAATTTGTCTTTGGGCTGATCTACCATAAAAGCGTTGTATACCCGAGTGCCCAATTGTACTTTATAGGGACTGGGGTCTCCCGGAATCTCCGGCCAGCTGAATGCAGAAATCCACTGGGTTGTCGGTCCTCCTGTTAGGTAACCTGGCACCGGGCCATTGTTTTCTTGTGTATTATCATAATTACTTCCATCCTTGAACATGGTATGAAAAATAGCATTGATAGAGCTTTCCGCGCCCCAGCGAATTCGCGAGGAGCTTTTCATATTGGTCAAATACGCCATTTGAAGCGCATTTACCCCATGAAACCCGTGTAAAATGTTCAGGGCTCTCTTTTTAAATAGTTTGTTATTTGCGTTATTCGCACCGGTCTTGCTAAAAGCAAGGGCGGAATTACCCATATTCGCGGCTGGCTTGGTGTTGCCCCAATGGTTTTGGGTATTTTTAAAACGGTACAAATTTTCATTACTGGTAATAACAAACTTGGGATTGGCAACCGCTTGCGACCTTGCGGCATTGATAATAGATTTCGCTCCGGAGTTGGCGTTGTTCAAACCCAAATAATATTCCAGGGCATCCGAAGCGTAGGTTTGATACATTCCCCATTCCGTCGGCTTAAAATTTACATACATGCTCGGTTCGGTATCGTAATAATTCAAAAACTCATTATGGTATGTATTGTTTCCGGTAATTTCCCATAACCAAACCGTAGCGGCAACTATATTTCCGTGATGCGCCGCTCTTCTATCATCGATCGTATCTGGACCACTACCACCATCTGCGTCTCCGGAGCGTACTAATTTTGGATCACAGTCAATCTGTATTTCCCTATTGTTTCCATCAGGGTCAACAAACCAGTTCCATGCATTTATGGCAGCCTGTTGGAGGGTGTTCGCATAGGTATTTTCACCGATACTTCTAAACACCTTTGCGCCATGCGCATACATTGCTGCGGCGGCGACCGTAGAAGAGGAACATTTTTTTTCGTAAAACGCGCCGGAAGCATCGTTAAACACATCGGGGTGATTTTGACCTATCTGACCTATTTTGATAAAAACCCCTCCATCGCTATCCTGCATTCTTAAAACCCAATCCAATTCCCATTTTATCTCATCTAAAATGTCGGGAATGGTATTGTTGCTCTCGGGAATATCCAAGTCCAAGTTGTCCCACATGGCTTTGTTTTCCCTGTAGGAGGTAAGTAGATCATGAACCGCAGTAGCGGCAAAGGTGACATATTTATTGGAATCTCCGGCATCCATCCATCCCCCGCTCATGTCGCGTGCAGTGCTGGCGATTTGATTATTGGCATCTCGGGCCGCATTGTCTTGCTTTCTAAATCGTCCGCTGAATTTCCAAGGGTCGTCACCAAAAGATTTGGTAATATTATTGCCGGTATCGGAAAGGCGCTGGTAATAATAAGTTCGCATGGCCGTCTTCAGTACATCTTCATATACATTTTCGCTAACATGAAAAACATGGGAGCGTCGGTTTTTCTGAACATCATAGATGTAAAAGTCTCCTGTTTGATCCAACAAAGAAAAATCGAACCACCAACCACGATCCCCGTTATCAGGGTCCGTTGCGCCATTGTTCCATTGTACCGGGCTTCCTTCAAGTACCACGTTATCGTTCGAAAGTCGTCTTACCTGATAAGTGTTGCCCGGCGTAAATGAATCCCCCGCATTAAACCCTTGTTGCGGATCTGCGATTACGGCAACTTTGTCGTCACCAGGGCGGTAACCAAACTGGTCTACCACTATATATTTCTGTAAAGTGCCGGTCTGGGCAAAGCCGGTATAAATGAATAAGCTAAACAAGCATTGTAGAAGTCGTTTCATAATCAACATCTTAAGTTAAAGTTATACGAAGTAATAGTTTGGATAGGTGCCCTGTTCAATGGCACGTACCATTCGAAAAACTTGGTAACTGATAACTGGCTTGGGAAATATGCCGTAACGAAAAACGCTACTAGAAGTGTTAATTATTTGTTATAAACATACCACCTTATTTTAAAAATTTCGTAAAAACGATACTATTTTTTGAGAAATCTATTTTTATGAGAAGTAATAGACAAAATAATAGCACTCTATATATTATTATAAAAATCTACAAATCAATTGTTTATAAATTTTTAAAAAGCTTTAAACAAAAATAGGTCTGTAAAATGAATAAAATTGATTGACTGGGTGTTTTTTAAATATAACTGTTCTTTTCTCCATATAAATATGGAGGGTTCAATGTTGAACAGTAATCTTCACGCTCTTATCAAAACCAAAAGAACTGTATTTTAAAATGTAAACGGCATTTTGAAGGTCGCCAATAAATATTTCGTTGTTGCCAGGAAGAAGGGTATCAATAGGAATTACCCGAACCAATTTATTACCAAGGGTCCACAGTGTTATCACCCTGGGAGCTGTTGGGCCGCCTGTGTAATGCTCTACATATAGGTAATCCTTGGCCGGGTTCGGATACACAATTATGCTATCGCCGCCTTTTTTTTGGATGAGGGCTTCCAATCTAATCGATTTATCGGGCATCGTGAAGGTGGCAATAGGCGACATGCTGTCCGCGATGTGAATGGTATCTCCTTTCCACACCACAAATTGCTCACTTTCCTCCAATAGGGGGGCAATAGTCACTTGTTCTCCTTCCCTATACGAGCCTGAACCCGTTCCATTGATTACTTCCAACTTAAAAAGTGTGGGCGTAAGTGTTGTAAAAAGAGGTTTTAAAACGATATTTTGCGATGGCATTTGCAATTGCGTCGCTATTGCAAAAAGGTCGGTGATAAACTGGGTATCGCCCGTCCATTGGTCAAATACCATTCCATCGGGAACGATGGCCAAGATGGTAACCGTCGTCCCTTCCGGGTATTCCCCCGATCCATTTCCGCCGGTTACATTAAGTACGTAGTTCTCCGGTGCGGGATTTTTAAAGGTAGCCGTAATGGAAACGTTTCGCGGGGGTATGGTCAACTGTGCGGTTGGTGTTTTGGTATCGTTCAGGAACTGGGTATCTCCCGTCCATTTGTCGAACACCGTTCCGTTGGGGATATTTGCCGAAACGGTAACCGTCGTCCCTTCCGGGTATTCCCCCGATCCATTTCCGTCGGTTACATTAAGTAGGTAGTTCTCCGGTGCGGGATTTTTAAAGGTAGCCGTAATGGAAACGTTTCGCGGGGGCATGGTCAACTGTGCGGTTGGTGTTTTGGTATCGTTCAGGAACTGGGTATCGCCTGTCCATTTGTCGAACACCGTTCCGTTAGGGACATTGGCCGAAACGGTAACTGCAGTCCCTTCTATGTATGTTCCGGCACCGGTGCCATTTTCGATGTTCAGTCGGTATTCGATCGGCACAACGGTACTGCAACGAGGCCAATTTGGTTCAGGATAGTCCCAACGGGCAATGGCCCAGTTTCGAATACGATCGAAAACGGCACAGGAAATTTCCCCATCTTGACGGAGTTTGCGCAATAATGTAAAAAAGGCATCGATTTCCACCGCGTCGTTCGAATCGTTGCAGTCGCTCCGTCGATCTAAAAATAAACAGTCCCCTGGGTTTGCCGACCCGTCCAAGGGCAAGGCACCTCGATTTTCCAGTTCATAATCATAACGTTTTCCGCTGGTTTCAATCGGAATGCGGTTCCAATTGTCCCCGAATCCTTCAAGGATACGCATGGTTTCGTCCATAAAGGCTTCTTGAATGGCAAGCCTTGTTGTAGGGGAAAGGGTTTCTGTAAATGTCCTTCTGTCTCCTTTACCGGTACTATATAAACGCCAAGGGCTTAGTTCGCGCATGTTCCACCCGGGATATACATTTCCATTATTGTTCGAAGATGCCACTGGGGCAGTACCATTGTTCCGTTGCTCGCCTGTTTTTAAATAGTTCTGAAAAAACCGGGAGGGTTCGTAGATTCCAGAACGTGCCCCCAATCGATGAATATGTTGTAGGTTGTACGCAAAGTCGTTAGGACCGATATTACTTCCGCGACGATGCCCCGGAGTTAAGGTCAGTTGTACCTGATACCATATCGATGAAAGGTAAATTCCTCTTGTTTTGTCATCTTCCGAACCCGCATCGCTCTCAAAATAGGAGTCGTTTCGGTTTGCGCCGATGATATGTGCTGCATTTTGAAATACGGACCATTCTCGAATAGGCCATTGAAATGGTTCCAGATCATTGGCGGGAACATTGTTCAGGCGCAATTGATACAGCTCAAACTCTTGAATGATCTCGAACAATTTTGTGCTGTACCAGAACGCGATACTTTGCTTGGCTTTTTCCCTTCGTTTGGAGGTTTCCGAATAATTGTTGTTCACATTTTCGGCCCAAACGGGCGATACGGGAAAACCGTTGTCGATTTGATTTCTAACACCGGAAACTTCTGCCCATGAGGATCCCGGCAGGTCTATGACCACCTTATGTACTTCTGCCGCAAATACTCCGAAAGCCTCCACCACACCGTTTTCCAAAAAGGGTTTAAATACCTGCGTTTTGGTGTTGCGCTGAACAACCTTTTCAGGGGTATTCAATTTGTTCCTTAGGTTTTGATAGGCCGTGTTCAGTTGTGGCCATTGGGCCGAAACATCGCGTTGATCCATGGGGTGTTCCTCTGGCATCCACATGTTCCAATCCGGAAATTGAACTGATATGGGCATGGTTCTAATGTTGGTATTCCCCTCAAAACCGGCAATGGTGTTTTGGACCTGCGTTTTTGAGGGTTCCTTGGATCCGAACAAGGGTTCCATCATCTCCAAATCGGTCTCCAATACGGCGTCCAAACCCTGCCCTGCGGCCCATTCCCTAGCATCTGTATCGGCACTTGGCCCAGGTTGGTAAGGGGGTTCCCAAGGACGGCCGTTTTTTGATCGGTCCATATTTAGATCTCGTATATACTGCGCAATTTGCTGTCCTTCTTCTTTGGTCAATCCGTGAAAGTTAGAACGGGCAATGATCGATTTATTCGAGTAGTTGAAGTATTTAAGGTCGCTCCCATCTTGTGTATGGCAATGTGTGCATTTGGCCTGTATCGGATTTTTGTTACGGTCCAAAAGATTGTTGCCAACGGTTCCCATCCAAAGCTTTTTACCTTCCTGTGCCATAGCGGCCCTGTTCGGATCTCCCATAAATGGGCCTTCAAATGCTGCCCCGCTTATATTGTTACGGGGAGTTATAATAAGGTCGGGAGCATTTTTGGTATTACTGCTGCGCAATGCGATACGTATGATCCGATATCCCGAAGTCGCTTCGTTTGGCTGCGCCAGGAATCGGAACATAATGGTATTTTCTCCATTGGCCCTCGCTCCCGATAAGGGAGTGCTAAATGCTGTGGTAGCAAAACCTCCGTTTAACCCTCCATACGCGCGATCTTTTGGGAAGGCCGTCCAATCCGGCCTACAAGCCTGCCATGGTCCGTAGGCGCCGTTCCCCTGTTTTATTCGATATTCCATGGACGCCGCTGCGTTCAGGTTGTTCACCTGAAGAAAAAGCCACAATTCACCTTGGTCGAAATTCCCTAGGTCCAAACGTCGCTCTGCCGTATTGTCCCATATCTCGGGGTCATCGTTGGTCTTTATCCGAAACACCTCTATAGGCAAATCCAATTCCTGTGCCGAACTGTGGTGTAAGGAAACCGAAAAAACAATAAATACCCATACGATTTGAAGACGTTCTTTCATCATTTTAAAATTATAGTGTTTACGGGTTTTCGCGATTACAGTTTTGTTTAATGGTTTTATTTTAACAAGGCGATATAGCCTTTTATGTTTTTTTGGTCGGGGTTTCCAAATTGAAGGGTATAGTAATACGTTCCGACCGGTAAGGGTGTTCCCTGGTAGTTGCCATACCAATTATTCGCATAGCCTCTTTTTTCATATACTTTATTGCCCCAGCGGTTATACACTTTTAAAATACTGTTGGGGTAGGCCGCTATGCCTTCAATATAAAACATGTCGTTCGCGCCATCGCCATTAGGGGTCATGGTATTTGCGATGCGTACGGGACCTTCTTCTGAAAATTGGTCTTCACAGTCTTCAGGACTGCCTATTGTATATGGGCCCGCGATGGCACCGCAACCCAGAGCGTCCGTTACCGCCAAGGAATAACTGCCAGCACCGATACCATCCAGCTCCAACGTATTTCCTACAATGGCCCCCTGAGCATCGGTCCAAGTAAATATGGTGCCGACCGTTTCGCCGATGTAAACGATTCCGCCAATGCTACCGGTAGTCTCCGCACAGCCGGCATCCGTTAGCTCTAGGGTAGCGTCGTCCAAATCCGGAGGCCCCGATTCGTTAACGGTAAAGGAAAGTACACGTTCACAATCGGGGTTATCGGTGACGGTGAGCGTATAATTTCCCAGGCCTACATTGGCCAGGTCCAATTGGGCGCCCACCACTATGCCATTGGCATCTGTCCAGCTGTAACGCTCATTACCGCTGTTGCCCGTTACGTTTATTCCAAGGATACCGCCATCAATTTGTTTACAGGTTGCTTGTACGCTATTCCCTCCGGAGAGCATCAAGGGGCAGTTAGGATCAATGACCGTAACCGTTACCGTATCGGTATCCGAACATTCCCCTCCGAAGTCTGCCGTTACCGTGTAGGTGGTCGTTATCGTGGGGCTGGCCGTAGGGTTCGCTATTGCGGTATTATCCAAGCCCGTGGCCGGGCTCCAGCTATAACTTATCGGTGTGCCACCTGTTGGAGTTGCCTGTAAAACGATACTGTCGCCAAGATCAAGGGATACATCGGTACCTGCATCTATTATAATGGTATTTAAGGTTGCCGTTACCGATACATCGTCAATATAATAATACGCGGAGATTTCACCATTCGTAATAACAGGTTCTGTATTCTGCACCTGCTCGGGTGTGTATCCATCTAGAAAACGGCCAATGGTCATGTATCGTTCGTTTCCTTGGGCGGTAAAGGTTCCCGATACCCGTACCCAATTTGTCGTATCGGTAACATTGCCTTCGGATACGATCTGTGGTGTTTCCGGAACAAAGGTATTAAACCCTGCGCTTCGTACCGGGTCTTCGGAAAAATGAGCCCCTATGGAACTAGCTATCGTAGCGACCTCACTCAGAGAGCAGTAAAAGACAACGCTATATTCGATACCTTGTTGCAATGTTGCATCTAAAGCAACGGTATAGTATTCCGAGTAGGAATTCTCATTAGGGTCAAAATTCGCAGTGTTGTATGTAATGATACCACCCATAACTTGACCTGACCTAGGATTTTGCTGGTCCGCCAACGTTTTATAATCCCGAGCGGTATTATCGGTTCCGGTCATTGTATCCGCACAGGAGATACTGATCAAATCTGGTGTCGATAGCCCTTCATTGAACCAATTTTCTACGAAACAAAGGTTGTTTTGATATTGCCAGTTGGGGTCGTTCTGATTACAGGTGAACCCCGTGGAAAATCCTTGTGGGCAACCGCTCGTGGACTCAAGGTCGGGATTTGGGACAAGGTTGTTACCAGAGCAGTTCAAAACAAGCTGATTAACATTTACCGTTACCGTATCGGTATCGGTACACCCACCACCAAAATCGGCAGTGACCGTATAAGTCGTAGTTGTTGTTGGGCTTGCGGTAGGGTTTGCCAGCGTAACATCATCTAATCCAGTGGCCGGACTCCAGTTATAACTTACCGGAGTACCGCCGGAAGGAATCGCTTCCAATAAGGAGCTGTTACCGAAGTCAATGGCAACGTCAGGCCCGGCATCGATGTCATATCCGTCCGAAACAGGCACCTCCCAAGTTCTGGACCTGGTACATCCCCCTCCCTGATCGATCAGTAATGTATATTGTCCTTGCCCTACATCGTCCAGGGCAAGCGAGTTGCTTACTACAGTTCCGTTTTCATCGGTCCAGGTATAGGTTTCCCCGGGGACGCCATTGAGGACGGTAATATCCCTTACGCCCCCATTATCCGCACCGCAGCTGCTGGATACGATGGTACCATCCAGAACTTGTAACGGACAACCAGGATCGTTTACCACCACCGTTATGGTACCGGATCGAATACAGCCGTTCCCATAGTCTACCGCAATGGTGTAGGTCGTGGTTTCTGTAGGCGAAATGTCCGATAGTATCTGGAACGGATGAAAATCGGGATTTCCCGGGGTACTCCATGAAAAATCGGCACTTGCGGTAACGGACGCGCGTATTCCAGGATACAAGGAAACGGTATCCCCTAAATCGATAAAGAAGGTACCCACATTGTCCCGATCATTGTCGGCGTAAGGCGTTACGGAAATAAGTCCGGGGCAGTTATCGCTACAAATACCGTTTTCGGTGAGGTCGAACGTTTTACGAATACTGCAACTACCGGATGCACCAGTGGTGTAGGTAACGGTATAAACACCTGGCCCCAAATCGATGATTCCGGCACCTGACCCTAGGTTCGTTCCGTTTTCATCGGTCCAAGCGTAGGTTCCTCCGACAGGGAACCCGATAATACCCGAAATATAGCCATCCGAATTACCAGGGGTGGGGCATACTTGAAAAACATTATATTCTAAAAATGAAATGGATTGGTCGCCATCTATTGCCCAAGAAATCGTTTCTTGACAATTTGGCCCGTCCGAGACCAGCAGGTCATATTGCCCGATACCCACGTCTTCCAATATGAGCCGGTCTCCTACTACATTACCATAGGCATCGGTCCAGGTATAGGTTGCCGAGGCGCTGGCATTGGCTACCACAATACCCGTGATATCGGTTTCGGTCAGATTGCAGTCGATGTAACCGCTGGATACGTTGGTCAAATCAATGTTCAAAGGGCAAGGGACAACGGTTACGGTTATCTGGTCCGATACGGGACAGCCATCACCAAAATCGACCGTTACCGTGTAAACCGTAGTTTCTTTTGGAGAAGCCGTCGGGTTTTCCAGGGTAGGGTCGTTCAATGTTGTAGCTGGCGACCAACTGTACGATGTAGGAAGCAATCCGGTCGTCGCAATCGAGAAGGTATAAGCATCCCCCGCATTAACACTTACATCCGCTCCCGCGTCTACGGCATTAAGAACGGGCTCTTGAACCACGCTAATATCATCCAGTAGGTAATATGCGTATTCCGCTATTTGAAAGATGGGTTCGATGATTTGATCGGGATACTTACCAAACTCTGTACTTGCATTGCGTACCAATTCGAAATTGGTTTCGGAGTTGTTCCTAAAGTTGCCGATAGTCATATATTCTTCACCACCCGCGGCAATGAACGATCCATTTACGAGTATCCAATCGTTCACCTCCGTTATCGGGGCGCCTACATATTCTATTTGGGGCTCTACATCGATTACCGTATCAAGGGGGTTCATATTATAATCCGTAATAGGACCGTTTGAAAAGAAGGCCCCAATTTTATCCGTTCCAAAAATTCGAAAGTTATAGTTAAAATAGGCCGTGTTGCTTGTGTACTCCACATCGGCCGTTTCGAATGCGGCCAAATTCACATAAAAACTAACATTGTAGCGGGCTCCCGCTAAAAGAGGGGCATCCAATTGTACTTGAAGGTATTCGCGATAATCCGCTTTTACATTATCGCGGGGTTCGGTGTCGCCGTAACTCAGAAAACCTGCATGTGCCGTACTGCCCGCCCTTGTATCCTGGATGTTATAGGTAGCGGCGTGCGAAGTTACCGGTGGTGAATAGCTTACCGAATTTGTGCAGGAATTGAACCAGTCCGGTGTGGCGTTGGTAGGATTATACCAATGGTCCAAGGTGGGTTCTTGATTAACGTTGTTTACCGAATAGAGGTCCAGGAAAGTTCCTTTTGGAATCCCACAGGCTCCGGTTTCAAAACCGGGATTGGGCACCAAATTAGGGCTACATTGGGCATTTGCCCGTACTAGCACCATAACCATGGCAATGACCAAAAGATATCCTTGGCAACAATGTTTGTAAAACAAGGGGTAGTTCATTTTTTACTTATTTACATGGAGTATTGGGGGCAAGCACATTTTTGGTTCCCAAACGCAAATCGGTAGCCCAAAATAATTTCATGGGTTCCCGACCGGCCAGGATTAAAATCGGATATCGTCCAATCATAAGAATAACTTACTAAAAAGCGTTCCGCCAATTGTACGCCCGCCATGAACACCATCGCATCCCGATTTCGATAGGATAGCGCACCCCAATATTTGTTGTCATACGTCATTTTGGTACTTAAATCCCACTGGACGGGTGCTCCGGATACCGATTTTATTAAAACGGACGGAACCGCTTCCCATAAATCGTTTAAAGGGATCCTTCCTCCCAAAAGAAGGTTATAGTTCCTGCGAAACGTTCCCGAGGTATTTAATACCCCATCCTCAACGGCATAGGGAATATCGTTTTCGAACAGGTGGTTCCCGGTTATTCCACCAAAAAAATTATCGGAGTATAGGTAAATGCCCAAACTGGCATCTAAGTTTAAGCTAGAGGTATCCTGTACCAGAAGGTCAAATGGGTTTTCTACCAATATGGCCTGTGAAGCATCATATTTGAACTGCGTTGCCCCTAAAAAGGTACCTACGGAAACAAGCCATTTGTTCGATACTTTCAGGTGGTATGCATAACTCCCATAAAAACCTCCCCTTTTTATAGGCCCTGTATCATCGGTATATACCAAGGCGCCGATACCTTGATGGGTATCCCCCTCACGAACGGAGGACCTCGACGATAACAAGTAGGTTGGGGTATGAAAGCTGAATGTAGTGGTCCTTGGAGCACCTTCAAAACCGGTCCACTGATTGCGGTATGCCGCAGTTAGTTCCAAATAGGATTCCACCCCGGTCATGCCGGGGTTGATAACTACAGGGTTCTGTAGGTATTGGGAAAATTGAGGGTTTTGTTGGCTCCAGACGCAAAAACTACTGAGCAATATCATAAGCAGTATACCTGGCTTTATGTTCATTTTTATTGTTGACAACATAGGTCTTGGCTTAAAGTTTGGGGTTCGTTATTTTAAAATGTTGATGTATCCATTGACTACGGTCTGTTCCGGGTCGTTTAACCGGAGTACAAAATAGTAGACCGCTACCGGCAGTTCTTTTCCTTTGGATGTGCCATTCCAATCGTTGCTATATCCTTTTGTTTCAAATACCTTCTTCCCCCATCGGTTGTACACGGCCAAGTTATTGTTCGGATAGTTTTCGATTCCCTGCATGTAAAAGGTATCGTTTGCTCCATCACCATTTGGGGTCATCGTATTGGCTATTTTAACCGGAAGTGCGTCGTTGGTATCAGTACCGTCGCACACTAAAGGGTTGCCTAATGTAAAAGGACCGGCCACTGCGCCACAACCTTGCCCATCGGATATGGTAAGGATATAGGTCCCAGGACCAATACCTGTAACTTCCAAGGCGCTTCCCACTACAAGCCCTGCTGCATCTGTCCAGACGAACTCGATATCGGTAAGGTCACCAATAAATGTAATGCCCGATATGGAGCCATTGTTCCCATCACATTGAGGAGTTGTCAGTTGAACGTTTGCGGCGTTAAGATTGGGAGGGCCATCTTCGTTAATGTTGAATGTTAAGCCAGCTTCACAATCGGCTCCATCGGTCACCGAAAGCGTGTAAGTGCCCAGGCCCACGTTCGGGAGGTCAATAGTGTTCCCAACGGTCATCCCGTTTGCGTCGGTCCACGTGTAAGTTTCGCTACCAGAGGCTCCGTTGACCATAATTCCTGTAACACTACCATCGTTTAGCGCGCAGGTGGCATCGTTTGCCATGCCACCGCTTAAGGAGAAGCGGCAGTCGCCTTCTACGATTATGTTTACGGTATCACTGGCGGTACAACCTCCTCCAAAATCTACGGTCACCGTATATGTTGTTGTCGCCGTAGGGCTCGCGATAGGGTCGGGAACCGCAATATCGCTAAGTCCGATCGCGGGACTCCACAGGTAACTTATCGGTGTTCCCGTAGTGTTTGATTCGAGTTGCGTGTTTTCCCCGGGCAAAATAGTAATGTCGGTTCCCGCATCTACGTTTCCCGGAGTCAATAGTTCGGTTAGGAAAACATCATCTAAATAATAATAGCTCGAACCTTCAAAACTAGATGGTACAGGTTCAGTTTGAAGATTCGTAGTAGCGTCAGGGTTAAAATTTCCGATTACCATGTATTCTTCACCACCTGTTGCGGTGTATTCCCAACTAAATGTTGTCCAATTGTCCTTATCATTAATAAAAGAGTCGGCGGGCGTAGTTAGTTGAGGGATATTTGAGAGGTTTTCTTGGAAAAAACCAGCAGGTCGTACGCTATTGTACTCGAACAATACTCCGATTTCGTCGGTAGAATAGATAGCATTGTCACGTAGGTTTAGCTTTAGGCTAAGCCGGTAAGTGCTGCCTGCTGTCAAAACTTCGGAAAGCCTCACTTGAAGGTATTCCCTATAGTTTATCGCTGTATTTGATAGGGCATAAAAACCGACAAACCCATCACCTTCTCCGTCGGGTGTATTCTGAGTGCCGTTATTATTGGTAGGTACCGAAATGCGAGAATCCGTAGCGCAGCGGTTGTAATAGTCCGGGGTGGCATTGGTAGGTTGCTCCCAGTCGTTTAGGATATCTTCTATTCTATCGTTATTCGCATTGGCCACAATTCCCTGTGGACAGCCCGGATTCTCCTCAAAACTTGGGTTGGGAACCAAATTGGGACCTACACAGGCGTTAGAACCTGCTATTTGAACAGTGATCATCGTGGTTGCCGTGGTACAGCCAAGATCCGCTGAAATGCTATAGGTGGTCGTGGAAGTCGGGGACACGGTCGGATTTTTGACCGCTGGGATGGTTTCTCCAGAAGAGGATATCCAATTGTAGGGGCCCGGGCCAAACGCCTCAAGTGTAATCATTGTACCAGCGCTTATAGTAATCATGTTTTCATAATTTGTATTCGCTATCCAGGCAGCAAGGGGCACTACGCTGATATTATCGACATTATAGTAGGCTGGATTACTGCTGGAAGGATTATTCTCTTTATCGGTAAAACTGATTTCTGAATGTCCGGCAAAAACTCCGGCTAACAAATGTGAGTATGAAGTATCCGGTACAAATACCCCGGACACTTCGGTCCAACCGGCACCTACCGGATTGTCGGTCCAAATATGGGCCGGAGCTACATTGTTGGTTCCCGTTCCGCATTGATTGTTACTTGCTAGTGACGGATTGTTTTGAAATCTAAAACCTAATTTGTTTATGCTAAATCTTCCCACAAACCCCATTTTAAAGAAACCTTGGATACGATAGGGAACATTTGGCTGTAACGGACAGGTCAACCGGGTCCCTAAAAACTCGCGGGTGCCGTATATATCCGGAAAGCTGGGGTTAGGCGGATTATAGGGATAGTAAGCCTGAAAACCTGCATAGGCAATCCCTTCTTGTGGTCGTTCATCTGGGGTTTGATTTTCTTCCCAGCTTTGAAAACAGCCCCAGGATTCTGGGAGATACAAATCGCAGGAAAAGGAGTATGAACCCCAACCATTCGCTCTTTTTATGGCTTCGCCACCAAAACCGCATCCTTGGTTCAGACAGGTATTCGGGTTTCCTTGAATCTCCTCAAAACTTGGGTTTTCAACAAGGTTTTGTCCCCAAACCAAAAAGCTTCCAGAAACGAAAAAGAGGACAAAAATATATGGTGTTTTCATTATATGGTTCTTTTCCACGTGCAGTGTTGTTCGCATCGGGCTATTTTAGTATGCTGATGTAACCATTGATGGGTTCCGGCCGTTGTTGGCCCAAAAGCAGTTGATAGTAGTACACCGCTACCGGTAATTTTTTCCCTTTGGCGGTGCCATACCAGTCGTTTCTGTACGGGGCACTTTCATAGACCTTGTTTCCCCATCGGTTGTAAATGATCAATTGGTTGTTGGGGTAGGCCTCAATACCCTGGATATAAAAAGTATCGTTGGCGCCGTCTCCATTGGGGGTCATGGTATTGGCAATGGTAACGGGCAGTTCCAGATCGGCCGATCGATCGCACTGAAGATCAAAGGGGCCGATGCTATTTTCGCAGGCTGTATCGCTCACGAGAAGGGTATACCTTCCGGCCGCTACATTCAATAAATCCGGAGAGGTGCCTACTATAGTGTTGTTTTCATCGGACCATTGGTAAATTGCGGTTTCCGTAGTGCCCTGAATATCGATATTGGTAATGGATCCATTGGTTTCCGTACAGTTCGGTATGCTTATTTGAACTTCGGCATCGTTTAGTACGATATCGGTGCAAGATGTGCTGCATAATACCGAAGGAGGTAAGCCCAGTTTCGCCAGATTTCCACCAAGATCAATGGCATCCCGTTGATAGTCGGCGGCCATTCCCGGTAGATTCGGATTTGCAATAACGCCCAAGGAAGTCTGATTAAAAACAGAATGGTATATTCTCCCATCTGGTCCTATTTGTAGGGCTCCTCCAGAGCGAGGCGTATTGCTCAATACCGTTCGTGAGGCTTGTATTTGATCAATGGTCCCGGCATTGAGATCGTATTGAAAAAGTCGGCTACCATCGGCTGCCTTTCCGCTTTCCCCTACATATAAAAACCGATTGTTCGCAGAAAATTCTATTCCGTAAGGTTTTAACATACCGCTCAGGGTTTGTGGGTTTGAGAGTCGCCCTGTGCCGGCATTAAAATCGAATAGTTGTACGTTTCCGGTATCGATGGAACTGTTCGCAATGCGCGTGGCATCCGAATTCACCTTCATGGTGCCATATTTGCCCAAAATATTCAATGTTTCACCAACGGCACTGATCGTTGGGCCAGAATCGACTCCACTGGGGGACAGTAAAAAACTTAAAAATTCATTGGATTGCCATCGGTGTACAATTATCCAGGTATCGGTTCCATTGGCATGGGGTACGGCGATTAGTTTTTCGGTGATTTTTTCAACAAGTTGTACATTTTTTACGGTGGTTACATCGCCCATCCCCCCATTCAGTTCCATATCGATTTCAGAGTATTGGAGGCCATTAAAATTGCCGGCTTCCTCCGAAGTGAATATGAGGTACCGATCGGTGGTTCCTGGTTTTTGCAAGATTATCGCACTTTGTGCACTACTGTTCCCGCCCTTAAGATCTGACCCATTGGGCATAATATTTCCGTTGCGATCGTATACCCGTATTCCATCGGTATAAAACAAAAGCGCTCCATTGTTATCGCTTATGGCGGCCGTTCCCTCATCGGTGGACAATTGGCCATCGGTTATGGCGGTGACCGTACCATTGTTAAATGACAGTCCCGCATTCAGCCCAAAGTACCAATTGTTGTTTATTCCGGAGCAACTCTGAAAACCATTGCTTTCAAGCTCGTCTACCATAACGGTTACGCTATCGCTACTTGAACAGCCTCCACCAAAATCGGCAGTTACCGTATAGGTGGTGGTTTCGTTGGGACTGGCAATGGGGTTCGCTGAACTTGTATCATCAAGACCATCGACCGGACTCCACGAATACGAGATTGGTGTGCCACCTGTGGCCGTGGGCATTAGCACCGTACTCCCCCCGGAGGCTATAGTGCTGTCCTCGCCTGCATTCAGCGTAGCATTTCCTTGTCGCTCTCGCACTGAAACGGCGTCGATATAGTAGTAGGCACCTCCGAAAGAAGTGACCCCAATTTGTTCGGGTACGTTATCGTGAAATGTACCTATAACTACAAAACGTTCACCACCCGTGGCCGTGTAGGTCGCGGCGGCCAAGCTCCAACTGGCTTTATTGTCTATAAAGACCCCGGCAGGAGTTACCAATTGCGGATTCGCGGTCAAATGATTGTTGACGGAAGCATAAGTGTTGGGTTCGGTCGCGCCCAAGTACATTCCCAAAGCATCCGAAGCAAAGGAGGAAGATTTTGCCAAACTGTAGACAAAGGAAATTTGATATTCCCGACCAGCGATTAAAGGGGTGGACAATTCCGTAACCAGATATTCCTTATTGGAAGGGCCACCCGTAATATAGGTATGGATCCCGGCGTACGCTTCTCCTGAAAATGGATTTAAGCCTCCCTTATAGTTTGCCGTGGTACCTACATAGTCCGTTCCAAGGATGAAAGGAGCGCAGGAATTAAAATAATCAGGCGCTTCCGATCCGTTAGATCCGGAGGGCAGTACAACGGGAGCCCTCCAATCGGTTGACCGAATTACTTGTCCAGAGTTGTCGGGGCATGTATCGAACGTTTCAAAGTCCGGGTTGGAAACCATTTCTTGCCCAAGACAGGATTTGGAAACAACACAGTCGGGCACCCCCTTCATGAAGTTCCAAACCATTTGTGCCGCACCCACATTGGACTCTCCCGATGGCAAGGGATGCCCAGCGGTATAATACTCGGCGGCAACTCCCAATCTTCCCCCAAAACCAGTATCCCAATAGGCCTGATACACTTCCAGACCAATGGCTAACGTAACTGCATTATCAAGAGCGGGGCCGACCATTTCGCCCCCGGTAGAAAAAGAGACCCGTTCCGCGATACAGGTAGATAATTTTCCATCTATCAAGATTGACGGAGAACTATCCGTAATACTTTCGTTGTGGGCCTGCAGGTTTATGGAAGCCTGTCCAATGCCGGCAAGGAGCCTATTGATGTTGTCTTCTTGCAAATTTTCAAGCCCGGGACTACTTATAGTGGCGGGGTCGATTTCAAAAAAAAGATTACCACCTCCCTGAAGATAAAGGATCAACCGATCAATAAAGGCTTCCGTAAAACTAGAGTAAAGTCCCTGGACCATTACCAAATCGTACGAAGCCAGATCCGCCATACAGGTCGTGGGAGGGATATTCGTAGCAGGCCCAATGGAAACATCACATATGGAGATAGTATTCGTGGCGCCAAAAAGACTTTGAAAATTCTCAAAATGTCTGTCGTCCTCGGCGGAACCGTTCACGGTCAGTATCAATACCTCTTCTTGGGCATTGGTATTTTGGACAACACATAATAATAAGAGAAAAGCATATATATACCTTGTCATGGAAAAGTACCATTTACATTGTAAAATATGCGCTATGCTTGGGAATATTATAACGGATCACAGAGCAATATAGTATATGGTCCATGAAGAATTCGAACAAACGGCTCCGATATTTGAATGTTCCCTTTTCTGAATTTTTAGGTTCTTTTCCATACCACATATCGAAAAGCCCCCGCTTATTTTTAAAAACCTTAAGTTTTTTGCTACCTTCCAGTGTTCGTAATGATTTATCTATCCTTCTCACCATGCATCAAAATGGCTTCTATGTAACAGTAAAATATCTGCTGGTACCCGTATTCCTTTTTTTGATGATGGACACCCCATCTGCAAGGGCGAATGACCGCCCTACTTCATCGGCCGATATTGAAAAGCTACTGGAAACAGGCGAAGAACTACTCAGTAAAAACGGGAACGACCGGTTGCACGAAATCGACGCGCTAATTGCTGAAAATCTTTATTTGGCCGATACCCAAAACCGTATTCGGTATTATCTTTTTAAGGGAGGATTTTCCCAAAAGCTAATGGATTTTGAAACTTCCAAGAGGCATTACGAAAGTGCACTGATCTTGACCGAAAAAGATGACTACAGAAATTTAGCGATAGGACACTTTGGTGTTTCAATGTTTTATAAGCACTTTAAGGAATTCGAATTACAAGAAGCGAATCTTTTAAAGGCGTATCGGTTTGCCAAGAAGGCAAATGATGATTTTTGGACATTGCATGCCGCTTTGGGTTTGGCGGCCCTAAGCGATTCCCGTGGAGCATATGAACAGACCAGGGAGTATCTTTCCAAATGTTTGGCAATCGATTCTCTGAACGGTGCCGTACGTTTGCGAAGGGCAAATCTTTATTTTGGCAACAATCGTTTTCGATTAGGGATGGAAGATCTCTGGGAGGTCGTTTTAAGCGATCCCAAGTTTGAGAACCAACTGACCATGTATGCCCTTTTTAATGTTATTTCCGTGCATATCAATATGGGTAGTTATGAAAAGGCCCGGGAAATTTTGACGATAGTCTTGGAAAATCCTGAAAAATATAATGCCAAGGTCGTTGCCTACTACATTTTTTACGGGGGCGTCCTATTACAGGAAGAAGGATGCCCTGATGATGCCAGGGTCCAATTTATTCGTGCGCTGGAAACCTTCTCGGACTCAAGCATCCAGGAAAATGTGATGCGCTGTTTGTTTCCTATTGACCGTGACAATTGGAATCCACGGTATCTTTCCGCAATGATCGATAGGGAATTGATAAGCCCGGAATTCTTGGTTTCCGATTTGGGCAAGATGATCCAATTGGTGTTGGATTCTGACAAAGGTTCTGTTGCGGAAAGACGCCTTCTTTTGGACGACTCGTTTACGTTTATGGATGAATCACCGGGCTTGAGCGAATCGTACCGCTTATGGCTTTTGGAACTGCTTCAAGAAACCAATGGGAATTTAAACTATCGCAGTTTGGAAATGGCCACCGCAATAGATTCCCTGCAGCGAATAGCAAAGGAAAAAAAGCAAACGCTGGTCGATAACTACGTATATGTAAACAATAAGGTCTTTAATAAAAGAATCAGCGAAAATAATGCGCTCTTACACGAGAAGGAAGGCATTATCGTGCAAGAGAAAAAGACGAACAGTATTTTTTTTAAGATTGTTTGGGGAATGATCATCGTGCTGTTGTTGATCAGCTTGTTACTTTATAAAATATTCAACGACCGCAATAAGATTCGAAAATTGAACGAGGCCATTTTGGCAAAAAATTTAAGCCTGCAACAGTATGGTAAGGAGTACGAAAACCTGTTGATGATTTTGGGGCATCAAGTTAAAAAGCCAGTGAATCAAATGCACTACGGATTGAGTCAGATCATCGATAGGACAAAAGCATTGGATGATCGGCAGTTGGACTTTATTCTCCATAACGTTAGTAGGGACACCGAAGAATTATCGAACCGAATCAAAATTATCTTGTCCTTGATAAAAAGCAATATCGAGAACATTGCCATATCGACCACTAGAATAAATATTTACGATTTGATCAAAGAACGGTTGAATTTTTTTGAGTCCCATTTTGAAGCTTCCAATATTCAACTAAATTACAAGGTCGATCGTAGTTTGTACACACAAAATAATCTTGAGTCGCTCTCCATTATTTTTGACAACCTATTCGAAAACATAAGAAAGTACGGGGTTGCGGGAGGAAGTATCGATATTGAGGTCACTAAAACAAGAGAAGGGGTTCAATTGGAAATTCGAAACTCGTTTTCCGAACAGCTACAAAATTTGCTCGTACTTGAAAAATCGGTTAAAAGAACTATACCAAGTTTTGGTTTGGGGCATACCATCATACAAACCCTTTGCGATCGTCTTAAGATTAAATATGAGTTCACCCGGTTAAACAAAGAATACGCTACCAGACTCTTGTTTACCTCTTAAAAGCAGCTGTAATGGTACGGCTTTCCCAAACTTGTGACTACCAGGTTTTCCACCCCCGCTTTCTTTTGACTTTTGTTTATTACGAAAGTAAAAATGATATATCGTTTTGCCGGGAAACATGCTGTTCCCTTTAAAAAAATCCAATATGTAAGTCCGAAACCTTCCTTTTTGATAGCAGTTGCTTTATTTACAAATGGTACCGTATACTTTTTTTCACCTCGGGGATACCAAATAATAGATCGCCTCCACCGAATAATATAGGAACAGGCCCCCACGATACATGTCCCTTTTCCATAGCATGCGATATTCGCATATTTACCTGTGTTAATTATTCATCGTTAGTTTGGTTCTGTGGAGTGCCGAACAACGCTAATGCGCTTGGTTGATTTAACCTTGTGCTTGGGAGGGCCATCGTATCGCAAGATCGGTGGCCTATGCTTTTGGGGGTATCCCAAAGGTCTAAAACAGTTCAAAACTTAACCATCACCGGAACATTTGTGCCTCAAAATCGCCCTTTTTGGCACGTGCGACGTTCAACACATCCCCGTTCGACATCATTACCTGTGGCAGTTTGGATTTTATAATTTTTTTGACCTTGTTCTTGTTGATCAAATGCGATTGATGGATTCGGATGAAATTGTCGTCATCAGCGAGTAGGGAATCGTACTCTTTTAAGGTTTTGGCAACCAAAATCGGTTTTTGGTCCTCTAAAAAAATCCTGCAGTAGTTGATTTCTGCCTTAAAATAAAGTATGGAAGCCACTTCGACCAATTCTACATATTGTTCGGTGGGAATGGCCAACTTTTTAGGTTGCTGGTTTCGGTTCAAGTGCGCCAGTACATTTTCTATTTGCAGCTGTTGCTGCTGATTTTGAGTGAATTTTGATATTGCGGTCCGAAGTTCCGAAACGTCTACGGGCTTACTCACATAATCAATAGCACTGAGCTTAATGGCCTGCAGCGCATATTGTTCAAAGGAGGTGATGAAAATAATACCAAACTCTAGGGTATCTAACTGCTCTAAAACCTCAAATGAGGACCCTGGATCCAACTCAATATCGGTCAGTAAGAGGGCAGGGCGGGTTTTTTGAATGCCTCTTACCGCTTCAGATACGCTTGTGGCGGTTCCGACGACCTCTAGCTGGGGAAACTCCTTTTGTACGGTCCGAACGAGCCAGTCCAAAGCGATGACGTCATCTTCAATGATAAAGCAGGAGGTTTTTAACATATGTGGTTTAGGACTTGTTCGCCTAAAAGTAGCCAAATTCAAGGAAAGCGTAAAATTGGCGCTGCAGATGTCTTTTGTGATTCTTTCTGGGCTGTGCCTACAGTACGTAATAAGAACTAAGTTTGTTATTTTCCCGACTGGCTGTCACCGCTATGTTAACGCCAACGCCGTTTCCCGGAATTCGCTTTTTGGGGCCTCGCATACCGGGCAAACGTATTGTTCCGAGAGGTCGTTAAAACGGGTTCCCGAAGGAATATTGGCCTTTTCATCGCCGTAGGTTTCATCGTATACCGTAAGGCACGATAGGCATTGGTATACCTGTTTTGTGGTGGTTTCGACCGTTTTTTTGGTACTTTCTTGCGGACCTTTTACCGTTCCCAGTTGATCGAAGTAAATTTTACTGAGTTCCATGAGCAGTCCCGGCAGTTCAATTTTATCCACATCTTGGGCATGGGTCAAATACTTTCGCGTATTCGGGTCGAAATCTTGAAAATGCAGTACGTTGTATGTTGGCCGTACTTCAAAGTCCTTTACCAGGGTAGGCGCCTCGTTTTTTTCGATGATGATCGCGGAAAAATGGGATCTTTTGCCCACATCGTTGCTGATACCAAAAGTTAGCCCGTAGGTGCTGATATCGTTTTGGTCGAAACTGCGGACCAGGAACTTTTTCAGTTCCAAGGCTTCCTTATCGTCTACGGGAACATGCCAGTTCATCTCCAATTGTGAATGCCTTACATTAATGCCCCACTGCCCTAAAAAACGTTCCAACTCGGGACGGCTATCTTGTTTGATGCCTTTGATCACGAACGATTTCCAAGGAGTGATGCAAATTTTTCCGATACTGTTGTCCAGGCAAAAACCACAAAACTCTTTTAAAAAAGCAAGGTCGTAACGATTGTTGCGCCAGTAGAGCCCAAGCCAATACTGGTCAATTCCCATACGGTTCACCCCCTCGTAGTAGGGAAAGGTGGTAAACGGCACCTTTAAGGCTTTTTCGATGTTTTTGTTATTGGTGCTCAAGCGCTTGTTCATTCTCAAAAACAGGTCGTCGATATCGGTAACCGTTTCGTGTATGGCCTCTATGGCCTTGGATATGGCGGTGATGTCCCAGCTGTAGATCAGAACGGGGTAAAAGACGGATTGGCTCCAATGGGGAAGTTTGATGTTCAAATACCAGTAATCCTCACTTTCGGAAGCAATAAAGTTCAAATGGCCACTAAAGATAGGCACCAAACGTTGCTTGGGGTCGGTTATATTGATCTGTAGCTGGGGCAAATAGTCGAACCCCTCCAAAATGTACAAATAGGTGGACCCTTTTAGCCAATGGGTCATTTGAAAAATATCGGCGGATACATAGGAACACACAATGTTCTGGTAGCTGCGTTCGCCGATAATATCGGCATTGAAGGTAGAAATGCTTTCCAATTGTTCCTCTTTGGAACTGTCCAAAGGGAACAAGAGGTCCTGGCGCGAGCCGAAATGAATTTCCGTCAAACCAGTGGTTTCGAGCATGGTGATGATATCCTTGAGTTCCCCTGGTGAGGTGACCCCTCCCTTTAATAGAATTCGATGTAAATCGTCGTTCATTGCCATGGTATTCGTATTGGTCGACCCACATTAAGGTCATTATTGTGTTTTGGAGCGATGTATCTTCCCTTTACAATTTGTTTTGGGATGTGTCAATTTAACTGTAACTGTTTGTCCATAATCGCTTTAATTTCCGGTTTACAGCTTCCACAGCCCAAGCCTGCCCCCGTCTGGGAACAGAGCGTTTTAAAGGAACTACAGCCCTCGGCTATGGCATCCATAATGTTTCCTTCGCCCACTTGGCTACAGGAACAGAGCAATTTGCCCTTTAAGGGAACGGTATTCGATGTTCCCCTTAATAGTTCGTTGCGTTTTTCGGAAAGTTCGATCTCTTCTTCGATAAGCCGCTTGAATTCGGCAAACTCGTTTTTATCCCCCATTAAAATAGCCCCTTTAAGGGTATCGTTCTTAACAATGCATTTTTTATAAAAACGTTTGCTGACGTCCATAAGAATGATCTCCTCATAGGCAGGGTCGTTCGTCGGGGCGTTTACCATACCGATGCTGCAGAGGTCCAGGTTTTCGAATTTTAAGATGTTCATGAGCACCGATCCGTTATAAAGACTCCCATAGTCCCCTAAAATGTAATTGGCGGCGCTATCGGCCTGTTGCTCTGCCGCGGAGGTAATCCCGAACAGGGAATTGTTGAATTCCGCTATTTCGCCCAAGGCAAAAATATGGGGGTCGCTGGTCTGTAAATAGGAATTGACCTGTACGCCCCTACGGGTCTGTAGCCCCGATTGTTTTGCAAGTTCGATATTGGGCCGGGTACCAATGGCATATACAATGGCATTGCATTGGATGGAACGGCCGGTTTTGAGGTTCACTTTTAGGGAATTGGATCGTTCCCGTTCCTCAAAAACGGTACTCACCTCGTTATCAAAATAAATTTGGATGCCTCTTTCGGCCACATCTTCGGCAAGCAATCTACTGGCAATACCGTCCAGTTGGCGTTCCATGAGCCGTGGTGCCCGCTGTACGATACTGATATTGATGTCTATTTTTTTTAGGGCCGCGGCCAGCTCAAGGCCCAATAGCCCGCCACCAACGATAACCACATGTTGCGCGTTCGGGGGAAGCCCGGTTTTGGCCAGGTACCGCTTCAATTTATCGGCATCGCCACGTTCCCGCATGGTAAAACGTCCGGGGAGGTCCATTTGTACCTCACTGGGCACAAAGGCGCGACTTCCGGTGGCCATGACCAGTATGTCATAAGAATGGGAGGTGCCGTTGGTGTCGGTGACCGTTTTTTGCGCTGCATCGACGGCCGTAATACCGATTCCGGGGTGTAATTGCACGTTCAATTTCTGCAACTCCCCTTTTTTTAATTTTTCCAAAGCTTCCCAGGAAAGCTCGTCACTTACATATTCGGGTAAGAGCACACGGTTGTAAAAGGGGTCGTTTTCTTTGGAAAAAACATGTAGTTCATCCTTTTTGTTCTTTTCCCGATACGATTGTATGAACCGATAGGCGGCGGCCCCTGCACCGATAACCACTATTTTTTGATTTGGTTTTACATACTTGCTAACCTGTACGGCGCAGTACTTAAAATCGGGTTCTTTTGAAACGGGATCTACAATATCATTGGTGATGTTGTTCGCCCTACCAAAATCGTTGTTTAAAATTTTGCCCCAATGCATGGGCAGAAAAACTACCTTTTCCCGTATGTCGTAGCCCACTTTTACTTTTACCCGTACTTCTCCCCTACGGCTTTTGATTACGGCAATATCATCTTCCTTTAGTTTTCGTAGGTGCGCGTCTATCTTGTTCATTTCCAAATAGGGCTCCGGAATATGGGTCAGCAACCGTTTTACTTTCCCCGTTTTTGTTCGCGTATGCCATTGGTCCCGTACCCGACCGGTATTTAAAATTAACGGATAGTCCGCATCGGTGGTCTCCGACTGGTTTTCCATTTTTAATGGTGCATTAAAATGGGCCTTTTCGTCGTTTGTATGAAACTTCATATCGGTAAACAGCCTTGGGGTTCCGGGATGGGTAGGGTGGGGTACCGGCCATTGAAAACTGCCCTCGTTTTTTAACCTTTCGTAGGACAGCCCGGAAATATCGATATTGGTTCCTTTGGTGAGCAGGCAATGCTCGTCATATACTTCGCTTGCGTTGCCGTAATCAAAGCCTTTATACCCCATGGCCTGCGCAAAACGCCAAAGAATTTCCACATCTGGCAATGCCGCTCCAGGGGCATCGATCATTTTGGGCAGGTAGCTGATTCTGCGCTCGGAATTCGTCATCGTACCTTCTTTCTCCAGCCAACCCGCTGCAGGAAGCAACAAGTCGGCGAATTTTGTGGTCTCGGAGTTGTGGGAGATATCCTGTACCACCACAAAAGCGGCATTTTTAAGGGCCCTTTCTACTTTGTGCACATTCGGCATGCTCACTACCGGGTTGGTACAAATGATCCAAATAGCCTTTAAGGTCCCTTTTTCAAGGGCGTCGAACATTTCGGTAGCGGTGTAGCCCGGTTCTCCCTTGATTAGTGCCTCTCCGCCCCAGAAGTCCGATACTTCCTTTCGATGGACGGCATTTCCAAGGTCTTTGTGCGCGGCCAAAAGGTTGGCCATGCCGCCTACTTCGCGCCCGCCCATGGCATTGGGTTGGCCCGTTAACGAAAACGGACCGCAACCCGGTTTTCCGATTTGCCCGGTCAACAAGGAGAGGTTGAGCAGGGAAACGTTTTTTGAAACACCGATCACGCTTTGGTTGAGCCCCATGGTCCACATGCTCAAAAACTTACTTGCTTCTCCAATATATTGTGCCGCTTTTCGTATTTCGGAGGCCGGAATACCACATTTTTCGGCCGCTTGTCGTATGGAAAGGGAAAATGCCGCGGTTTTGACCGCCTCAAAATTAACGGTATGTTTTTTAATAAAGGCCGTATCGGTTTTTCGTTTTTCGATGAGCCAACGGGCAATGGCATTGAACAAAAAGACATCTGTACCAGGCAGAATTTGCAGGTGTAGGTCGGCAGCAGCGGCCGTTTGTGTTTTTCTGGGATCGACGACAATAACCTTTATTTCGGGGCGGTCCGCTTTGCGTTGTTCCAAGCGACGGTACAAAATTGGATGGCACCATGCCGGGTTTGCCCCGGCGATCAGAAAACAATCGGCCAATTCGATATCCTCATAGGAAATGGGAACCGAGTCTTCCCCAATGGTTTTTTTATACCCGACCACGGCAGAGCTCATACAGAGCCGAGAGTTGGTATCGATGTTATTGGTGCCGATAAACCCTTTGGTCAGTTTATTGGCCAAATAATATTCTTCGGTAAGGCATTGTCCCGAAACATAAAAACCCACACTATCCGGGCCGTGTTTGGCGATGATACTTTTAAAAACGGCAGCGGCCCTTTCAAAAGCGGTGTCCCAACTTACTTTTTGCATGGGGTGGTTTCTTCCCCATCGCATTTGCGGGTGTAAAATGCGATCGGTAGTATCTTGGGCCACGTAGTTGAGGTTTCTCCCCTTGGTGCACAACATTCCTTTGTTTGCCGGGTAGTCGGGGTCTCCGGAAACCGTTAAAGCGCCCTTGTTGTCGATATCTACAAGAATGCCGCAGCCCACCCCACAATAGGAACAGATTGTTTTTTTTGTTTTCTTTTTCTGCATACCAAGTGTTTTTGATATGGTATAGAAATGGTTTTTCCCGCAAGCAAAACCGCATGGCCATACCCTGATCAAATTCTTAAAGCAAATTAGAAAAATACGTATAAATACGTAGTGTTTATTTGGTAATAGTTTGGGCTTATTTTAGGGGATTGTTAACGATTGGGGAATTTCGTTGCTTTTTTCGGAAACCTATGCGCCGCATGTTTATCGGTCAGGAGCATTATTTTTCGTAACCCTAATCTCGTAACGTTATGATGAGTATGTTCTTTTTACGTAGAAAACGGACCTAATATCGGAGACTGTTTTATACCATTTTAAGGTAGAAATGGTATTAAAGCGCTATTCCATCGCATACAATCGTATCACCTTCTTAAGGTCCGTTACAGCGTCTATTTCGTAAAAATGTGCCAATTGCCAATGTTGTGTTCGTTTCGCTTGCTGGCTTGTGGCAACGTCCCAACTTAGGTACACGCGAAACGCCCTTTTGCCTTCTTTTTTGGTCGATGTCAGTATTCCTTTTTTGATCAATACGGATTTTGGAAAAACAAATTGTCCGAAGGCTTTTTCGGTTCGTACGTTTACTACATAAAAGTCAACTTCCTCGGTTTCCTCTAATGGTGCGATAAGCCCGTCCGTGTTCCGTTTCCAAAAGGTGACAAACTGACCAATTTTTTTTTGGCGTAACCTTCGAATTCCTACAGATTATGTTCAACCCATTCAATTCAAATCGGCATGCGGCGTATTCTTTGCTTTCCGGTGTTGCCCGGTACGCCGACATTTTAAGTCCGCATTTGTCATAAATATCGGTTTGTATTTGCGCTAGATCGGGGTGCATTTTAGGAATTCGGCTCCGTTTAAAAACGAAATGTTATTTTTTGTAAATATGTTGTTTTCTATACCAGCGTTTGGGAGCTGTCAATCGTGGCTATCCCGGTCTTTTCCCAAGGGTGTTTTGCGCGTTCAATTGCAGCAGATTCCACCGGTATCTGGGATTTCGTCCCTAAACGAAGCACCTGAAATCAACGTTTTTGTTTTCTTTTCTTGCCCAACGATATCTTATAATCGTCTATGGACCCGTTGATCTTTAGGTTAAGGAACTTTGTTTTTCTGTTGGGATCATCCTCTACAATTTCGTCTATTCGGTTCGGATCTACAATCGTATCTTTCTTGCTCCCGAACAGTTTTTGCCAGGACGCCTGTCGTACCGTTTTCCAAGGGATACGCACAAAATAGTCGATATTTTGATTGCTGTCGTGCGTTCCCGATAGTTCCATATGGCCGATGGTCGATTCAATGGTCATGGCCGGAATACTCATTTTTCCCTTATCGATGGCCAAACTGTTCTGTAAGGTGTCGAACCGAATGTTACGCAGATTTTTATCTCCCATATAATCGGATAGCGCCAACATGGGGTCATAGTTCTTTAAACTACCATTTAATACTTTTACGTCCATTTCGATAACGGACTGGTCCAGGTCCGGAACCATATCCGGGTATACCCGGACCTTGCCTCGAATTCGAGAGGTGAGTTTTCCTTGTAAGTTTTCTGAAACGAGATGGTCCTGTCCAAAATTCTCAAATTTGAAAAGTAGTTTTTCCAGATCGATGTTGTTCATCGCCAAATCGGGTCGCATGTAAATGTTTTTTGGGTCGCTACCGTTAAAATAGCCGCTCAAACGAATGTTCCCACCGGCTGCATCCATATTCAGGGTATCGATATGGATATAATGATCGGGGGTCGTTCTTATGGCCGCATTGATGTTTTGAAGATCGATCCGGTGGTATATAAAATGCCCGATATTTGCCTTGAACCGCATGGCCGTAAACGGCAGTTCATAAATGTTAAACGCATCGGCATGTGTTGACACGTCATCCGTTTTGGAGTTAGCAATTGCCGCAGGTTTCGGCGGATCGAGGTTGAAATTGAAGAGCGCGTCATAATCGATGTAATTCGCTCGTACTTCTAGATAATTGTCCCGGTTTTTCGACTGTTTTCCATCGCCCAAATAATAGCCTAGATCAAAATTAAAATTGGTCGTTCCGATTTCACCATGAAAGTCGTCGATAACAATATGTTGGTCTTCGTAGTGTATGTTTCCCTTAAAATCGTGGAAGCGTTGCGGGTGCAATTCCATTTTTGTGTCCAATTTATCCAAGGAAAGGTCAATGGAATGCAGTGCGGAGTCCTTATAATGCATGCTGGAGGTAAAATGTAGTGCCAGATTATCGAACGATTCATGTCGGTACTCTTTGGGAACATAGTTTTCGCCCTTGTAAGAAAAGAGGTCCTCCAATCCCAATTTGTTTGAAGTGAGATTAATGTCCAGCGCTACATCTCCCTGAAGTGTTGGCTGCATCCAAAAGGCGTAATCATGTATCAACCCATCAAAATGAAAATCGCTATTATCGATATACCCTGTAAAATCTACAATTTTTAAGTCCGCGTCATCTATTAGGATGTCGGCGTGAAAGTCATGTAGCTTATGCGGATAATGCTTCAGGTCCGCAAACAAGCTGTCGATAAAAAACTCCCCTTTTGGCAGGTATTTGGACTCGGTAAAGTCCTTTGCAGAAGCAACGAAAGAAAGCCCCAAGCGTAGCTTTTCTATTTGTTCGTCAAAACCGGTTTGGGTAGTATCCTTTTCCGAAAAACGGGTCAACTCCGCTATATCCAAGGTGTTGGAGGCAATATCCAAATGGGTTTCCACTGGGATGTTGGTATGGTGTACAATGGCCGGCAGGTCCGACAAAAACCCGCTTACCGACAGATCTGAATTGCCCATCAACAGTTCAAATTGTTTCAACGTCGCTTCTTTTCCTTTCATTACCAAATGTGCGTTGAGACCGTTCAAGGGCGCTGGAAGCTCTTTTGCCTTTAGGCTTAGGTTTTCAACTTTCAATTCGGCATAATACGCCTGGTTCAGTTTTTGTAGCGCCTTTTCGGGAAGATCGATATCGATGATATCGTGAAAATTCATTTTTAGCGAAATTTTACCGGAGGCATCCTGTACTTGGTCCAGTTCAAAAAAGGCAGCTATAAAATCCAAATTGAAGTCGGCATTTAGTTGCATATCAACTTCGGGGGATTCAAAATTCTTTACAAAAAGGGAGCCGTTGAAGGTTCCTTTGTCCAAAGACGCGGTCATTTCGGTCAATGAAAATTCCATGGTACTGGCATCCCTGTTTTCACCATTGGTAAAATGGCCTTTAAAGCCCATATTATCAATTTTTTTTGCGCTTGCGGTGTTTTCCAAAAAGGCCTCCCCTGCACCAAAATTGGCGCTGATAAAAGGCCTATTTCCTTTATTGGCAGGTCCTTGGGCCTTGGCATTGAAATAGATTTCCCCGGCATTTTTGTATTTCTCCAATACGGGAATTACATCTGCCGGAGCAAAAGCGATGAGCATATCAAAATTAGGTTTAGTTCCTTTTATGGAGAGGTCCAAGTCCATATCGTTCTTGGTATCAATGGCTCCTTCCAGTTCAAAATCACCGTTTTCCATAACAATGCCCGAGGGTTGTATGTCGAGCATACCGGTATGTTCGTTAAATACCACATCGGTATGAATTTCAAAGTGTTTTTTGCGAATGAAGGTCGTATCGCCGTCTTTGATCACGTTCAACTCAAAGTCCGTATCGATATGGCCGGCGATGCTACTGTCCGTTTGGCGAAAACCGCCTTTGCCATTGTAAATGAATTTCTCGACATCGGTATTGGTGGCTTCATCCAAGGTGTGGACATCCAGGTTTTTAAGCTCGATTTTTTTTAAATGGATATTGGTCGAGGTCGTTGTGGTGTCCGAAGGGCTGGCCAGGGAGTTTTGAATATTGGTGGTATTGTTTTCGTGAATTACGATATTAAAAACGCCATCTTCTATGAGCAGCGATTGGATGTCATAGTTTCCCTTTACAATGTCCCATAGGTTAAAACCGATATAAATGTCCTTTACCGCCATGACAAGGGGGGCATTGTCCCGTTTTGTTTCAAAAACTTGAACATCGTAAACCTTTATGGAGATGTGGGGAAAATTACCGAATAGGGTGAATTCGCTATCACCTATACGAACTAGGCCCTTGTGCTCTTGGTTCAGTTTTGCAATTTCCCCTTTGATGATTTCGGCTTGGTTGCTTTGGATATAGACCAAGAGCCCCCCGACCACTAAAATGGGAGCAAAAATGAGCGCCAATACAACACGTTTCCAGCGTTTTGTTATTTTCAAAACAAATATCTTTTCTAGGGGAAGATCGGTTTACTTTAGGATAACGAATTCCGGTGCGATAGTATTGTTTAAAACGGTGTTTCGTTTTATGGTGTGGTGGGATGGATGGACCTGGGACTGGTTTTGAGCGCATTTGACATACAGCAGTTGGTGTAAGAAGCATGGCAGGCAGTCCGGTATTTCAGCTATGCGCTGTTATATGATGTCGGCAATAGTTTATAGTAGCGCATTCAGGTCTTGTTTTCCAACAATTGCCATTATTGCTATACCGTTTTCGTTTGTTCGAAAGTAAACACTGTCTACACCACAAACACAACGTCGGTACCCTTTTTTGATATGATCGACCGATTCGAATGAAAAAGAAAAAGTTTAAACCACTTCATTAAGTAGGGACTTTGATTCCGCTAAAATTTATTCTTTAACATCGTTCGAGAATCCGTTATTTTCAGACTTTTGGAGTTTAGCCCTTAACCAATCAATTTGAACTTGTTGTTTTCGCGCTTGTCCGATCAAATCATTGACCAATTCACTTTTACTGGAATATTCTTGCGTATCCACTTGGGATTTTAGCCATTCGTCATTAGGCTTTGTGAAGGATATACTTTGTCTGGCCATACTATTTAATTTTTGAATGTAAATATGCATCAAAAAAGCATCACCTCCGATTATTGCCGGTTTCGGGATATGCTTATTGACACTATAGAGAGCGGGTAGACAAGATTTTTTTAGGAGCGCTAGGGGCTCTCATGGCTCTACACCAACTTAAACTCCTGTGCTTTTTTAGAGAGGTCTATCAAATTTTTTACTTCCATTTTTCGCATGAGGTTAAAACGGTGGGTTTCAACGGTACGCTTGCTGTTCTGTAATTTTTCGGCGATCTGTTTGTTGGTAAGTCCTGACAATACCAGTTGCAACACCTGAATTTCCTTGTTCGTCAAATCAAAATGATTGCCATGGGCAGGGGTCGGTTTGGCCGTTTCATTTGTATCGACGGTCGGGTTCAGTACATGGTCTACCAATACGTTGGAGATGTCGCCACTGTAGTATTTGCCACCATCCCGAACGGTATGGATGGCTTTAATGAACTCGGTTTTACCTGTGTCTTTTAAGAGATATCCTTTAGCTCCCGCCGCTACCGATTTTAAAATATACTCCTTTGAATCGTGCATGGAAAGAATAATGCTTTTTACGGTACTACCGGAATTGCTTAATTGTGCCACGGCTTCGATACCCGTCATTTTTGGCATGCGAATGTCCACGATCAACAGGTCGGGTCTTTTTTCGGCAACAAGCTGAATGGCCTCCGTACCATCGGCCCCTTCACCGATTACCTTTAAATCGTCCTCACTCTCCAAAAGCGCTCGGATACCGTCCCTGACCAAAGAATGATCGTCTACTAATACAATGGTTGTATGGTTCAAAATATGCGTAGTTATACGTACAAATATAGGTTTCTGGGGAAGAAGTACAAATTTGGTGTGAAGTTTAAAGTGGTAAGTACCCAGTATTAAGTACCCAGTACTAAGTATTAAGTACTAAGTGTGGCGTATTACGTATGGTGAGACGCGCTGTTCGCGCTAAAATTTGACGATTTCAAGAGCTACTTTTCATCAATTTTTTTCCTTTCTAGCTACTAACTACTAACCACTTCGCACCAGGTAAAACGTAATAGGTAAATAGTAATAAGTACAGCGCATTGGGTATAGTGAGGCGTGCTTTTCACGATAAAATTTAACGATTCCAAAAATTATTTTTCACCAATTTTTTTCAACTTTCCTAACCACTAACCACTAACCACTAACCACTAACCACTAACCACTAACCACTAACCACTAACCACTAACCACTAACCA
>CANMSB010000003.1 GCA_947500445.1 uncultured Flavobacteriaceae bacterium
AATACTCAATACTCAATACTCAATACTCAATACTCAATACTCAATACTCAATACTCAATACTCAATACTCAATACTCAATACTCCATACTCCATACTCAATACTCCAAACTCCATACTCCATACCCCATACCCCATACTCCATACTCCATACTTAATACTCCTAAAGCTCCTCGATCAGCGCCTTAAAGAGCTGTATCATTTTCGGTTCGGTCGCACTTGCAATTTTAATAATTTCCTCGATGTCCACCGGTTTTAGATCGTCCGGATCGCATTCATCGGTCAAAACCGATACGGCCGCAATGGGTAGTCGTAAATGATTGGCAACAATTACTTCCGGCACGGTACTCATGCCCACGGCATCTGCCCCCAGTATTTTGAGCATACGATATTCGGCCCTTGTTTCCAGCTGTGGTCCTACTACCGAAACGTAAACGCCTTTTTTTATGGATACACCCTCTTTTTCGGCAATGGCCTTAAGCCTATCGTTCATATCCTTGTCGTAGGGGGCGCTCATGTCGGCAAAACGATCGCCAAACTCGGCAACGTTCTTAAATGCCAGTGGCGAGCCACCCTGGAGGTTGATGTGGTCTTCGATCAGCATGATATCCCCTTTTTTAAAGGAGAGGTTAATGGCTCCGGCAGCATTCGAAATCAGTAATTTTTGGATGCCCAACAAGTGCATGACCCGAATGGGATAGGTAACATCTAAAAAATCGTAACCCTCGTACAAATGGAACCTGCCCTGCATGACCACCACTTTTTTACCTGCTATGGTACCATAGATCAATTTGCCGGTATGGAACTCCACCGTGGCCAAGGGAAAAAACGGAATATGGTTATAGTGGGCCTCGATCGGGTGCTCTATTTCATTTACCAATTGTCCCAGACCGGTACCCAATACAATCCCTATTTCGGGACGGTCGAAACCCTTGTTCTTTAAATATGCTACCGATTCTTCCAGTTGTTTTTTAGTCATTCTTTACATTTTTTAAAAAGGTATCAAAGGCAGGATGGTCCTTGATATCTTCATAGGTGTCCACATCGTTTTTTTCCGGCAGTAAATGTACTTTTTCATTTTTTAAATCGGAAAGGGTATCCTTTAAAACCGTTTGTTCCCCCCATGATTTGTTTTGGAAGAGTGTGGGCGTATGTTTTTTCATTCCCAAAAGATAGTATCCGCCATCGGTTGCCGGCCCAATTACAAAATCGTGCGTTTCCAAGCCGCGGAACGCCTTTTCCAGATCGTGTTGTCCCATATCGAACATATCGCTACCGATAATACAAATTTTATCGTAGCCCGCGGCAAAGCCGTCGGCGAAGGCTTTCGACATTCGGTCGCCAAGGGTGGCCCCGGACTGTACTTTTTTTGAAAAGGTTACATTGTCCCAAAGGTCGTTCGCACCGATTTTTTCTGAATAGTATACCTGTTTTTCAACATCAAGATTTTTGGTGATGTCCACCGTGTGCCGAAGCAAAAAAGTATAAATTTCCAAGGCCACGTGATCTCCAACCGTGGCCGCCAACCTTCTTTTGCCCTTGCCCAGTTCGGGGTTTCGGGTAAAGATGATCAATGCATTTCGGGTGGCTGTCAAAGGCGTTTTGTTCTCTTTTGAGCTCAACTATTCAGATATTAAGAGGGGTGTTCGTGTTTTTTGATTCGGATGGCTTGGTTAAGTAGTCAGGTGTCAAGGGTTTTTCGGATGTATCCTCTTTCCCTTTTTCAACAGTTTTCCCCATTCTCGGTCAAAGGCATGTACCTTATCGGTTTCGTTACCATCCATATCATATACGGGATTGCCCTTGTTTTTCCATTCAAAAATACCCCCATAAAGATTGGTTATCTGCGTGTATCCCAATTGCATCAATTTTTCCCCGATTTCTTCGGAACGCACCCCGATGCTACAATACACTACAATGGGAGCGGTCTTGTCGGGCAATTGTTGCTGCACCCTTTCGGCATCAAAATTTAAATAACCTACCCAAATAGCACCCTTTAAATGGCTTACCTCAAATTCCGTTTTGGCCCGGGTATCCAAAAGAATCAGCTGTGAAGCGTTTGCCACCATATCGCTATAGCGATAAGGAACGCTTTCGGTATTGTAAGTCTCCAGGGTCTCTTGTATGGTCGATTGCCCCAATAGAACGCTGGTGCCGAAGCTAAAAATGAAAATGATTCGAAGAAAATCCATTACTTTTTGTAAAAAACAGTTCAAAGATAGTATTTTCGAAGCGCGTTTTTTGAGGGCATAGCCCCCACATTTAAATTTGAACTATGATTTGGTTAAAAAACATGGCCCTGCCAATATTGCTTCTTGTATTTTTAGGCTCTTGTAAGGAAAAGGAAAAAAACAAGAAACCCATGACACCAGATTTCAAGTCGGCCACTTATACGGAAACTTACAGGCCGCAGCTTCATTTTTCGCCCCCACAATTTTGGATGAACGATCCTAACGGTTTGATCTATCATAAGGGCAAGTATCACTTGTTCTATCAATATTACCCGGAGGATATCAAATGGGGGCCAATGCACTGGGGGCATGCCGTAAGTACGGATTTGGTACACTGGCAGCACAAACCTACCGCACTGTTTCCCGATGAGCACGGATATATTTTTTCGGGGAGCGTTGTTTTGGATTTTGGCAACACCTCCGGTTTGGGCAGCGCAGAAAACCCGCCAATGGTGGCTATTTTCACCTATCATGATGCGGAGGCCAAGGAAGATGGTGCAAAGAATTATGAAACACAAGGGCTGGCGTACAGTTTGGATGATGGGGAAACCTGGGAAATGTATAAGAACAACCCGGTATTGCCGAACGATGGAATGGAGGATTTTCGCGATCCAAAGGTTTTTTGGGACGCTTCCAATAATGCATGGGTAATGAGCATCGTAGCCGGGGACCATTTGCAACTATGGAATTCTTCGGACCTAAAGTCGTGGAAGAAGTTGAGCAATTTTGGAAAACGACGTGGCGCCCACGGAGGGGTTTGGGAGTGTCCCGATCTTTTTAAGATGAAGGTGGGCGATACGGATGAGGAAAAATGGGTGCTATTGATCAGCATCAACCCGGGTGGACCCAATGGGGGCAGTGCTACCCAATATTTTGTAGGTGATTTTGACGGGCAACAGTTTACCAGCGAGCAACAAGAAACCCAATGGGTGGACTGGGGAACGGATAATTATGCAGGAGTCACTTACTTTACACTGTCTAAGGATTATTACGGTGATACCTATGAAAACGATCCCGGGCAAGACCGCATTTTTATCGGTTGGATGAACAACTGGGATTATGGCCAGGAAACCCCGACCACTCCCTGGCGTGGAGCAATGACCGTTCCCCGGAAGCTGTCATTGCAAAAGGTAGCTGGCCGTTACATGCTTTATAACTATCCCGTCCCTCAATTGGAGCAATTAAAAACCGAGGTCCAAGAAACGGAACTGGAACTGGCAATAGGAGATAAAAAAGAAATCAAATTTGACGGTCTTGAGCAATCCGAAGTTCGTTTCACTACCGAATCGAAAGATTTTGTAGTAAAGTTAAAGAACGCTAAAAATGAAGAGGTGGTGCTTACCATGAACAGCGAACAAAAATTATTTTTACTAGATCGTGTCGTATCCGGAAAAACCGATTTTAACGAAAAATTTGCCAACCAAATACAACAAATGCCGGTAGCCGAGCTTCCGGAGGGGCCTTACGAAGTTCGTATGCTCAACGATAGGTCTTCCATTGAGGTGTTTATCAATAAAGGACAGTATACAATGACCGCTCAGTTGTTTCCAACGGAACCATATGACGCATTGGAATTCGAAAACGTCTCGGAAACGAGCATCCGGTTCGATAACATTGTGCTTGCCCAAATGAAAACCATCTGGTAGACCGTTCTCTACCATCGGATTACAACGCTTACCCAGTACCGACCGACCACTTACCAACAGAACAAATCACCCGATTATCGGATTTTTACATTCCGATACATAAAGTAATACCAATTGTTGTTTAAAATGCACCTTATACCATTTTTGGTATGAGATAGCGAAGTTGCTTTTCATTTACTGGCGTGGTAAAGGTTTTGCATAGCATTAGCCAAGCCAAACGCTTACAAGAAATGTAAATGGACAATGAACACGTTAGCTTGGCTCATTTTAAGTAGCAGTGGGTAGAACGCAAAAAAAGTAAGAAAAAACAACTAAAAAAAAGATAAAAAACGAAATAGCACAGGATTAGTCTGTAGTTCATCGATTAGTTATACTAATTTTTTTGAATTTCAGTTAAACCTATTGTTATGGGATAATGGACGCCCCCCCAAGTCCTTCTTAAACAGTCATCTACTTATGAGTTCAAATTGTAACAGTGCCTCACTGAACGTCTACGTGCCTTCTGCTCAGAACCCATGGGACGCTAAAAAAGTTAACCATCTATTTAAAAGAATCGCTTATGGAGTTTCGGCATCCGATACGGAACAAGCGCTTTTGGAAAGTCCGGCAACATTGGTCGATCGTTTGATCGATGAAGCGTTGGCAAAGCCGTTAATGCGCAAACCTTCTTGGGCGGACGATTTTGAACCGGCAGATCCTTTTGCGAACGAACCCAGGCTGGAATGGAAGATTACCTACTTAAAGGCAATGTTGAATACCGGGTTTCGCGACAGGCTAAGCTTTTTCTGGAGCAACCATTTTGTTACGGGAATACCTGGGTATGCCTGTGCATCTTACATGTATCGTTACACAAGAGCATTACAAACAAACGCCTTAGGCAATTTTAAAACCTTTATTCATGAAATAGGTCTCGAATCGGCAATGTTGCTGTACTTGAACGGGAATCAAAATACCAAGAACCGGCCCAACGAAAATTATGCCCGTGAATTATATGAACTTTTTGCGTTAGGTGAGGGAAACGGATATACTCAGACCGATATTGAAGAAACTGCCAGAGCGCTTACAGGGTATAACAAACGCGACACCCGCTGCTCGCCCCTCTATTTTGTAGAGAACAATTTTGACGACGGTGAAAAAACGATTTTCGGAAGAACCGGAAACTGGGGCTATGATGATGTCATCACTATTTTGTTCGAGGAACGTGGGAACCAGATAGCCCGTTTTATTGTAGAAAAGCTGTACCGCTTTTTTGTGCATCCCGAACTTCCGGAAAACCCCGCGGTCATCAATACATTGGCAGCGACCTTTGAAAATAATGGTTTTGAAATTGCACCGGTCCTTAGACAGCTGTTCAAGAGCGAGCACTTTTTTAATGGTGATGCCATGGATGTGATCATTAAGAGTCCAATAGATCTTTTCTTAAGTTTTTATGGGGAGACGGCCCTGACCGCCCCTGACGACGACTATATGGCCAACATATTTCGATGGTCGCGAAACGCCAACCAAGAAGTGCTGATACCGCCCAACGTAGCGGGTTGGCAGCGCGATAAGGATTGGATCAGTTCGCCGACCTTGATTGCACGGTGGACCTATTTAGAGCGTATCATCCGAGATCAGTTTAAGGCGAACGAAGAGCAGTTCCGTTCCTTGGCGTTATCGATTACAGGCCCCAGTAACGACGTGGTGTACGTAAGCAACACCATCGTGAACAAATTTTTACCGGGAAATCTACTGACCGAACAAGATTATGAAAACGCTTTGGACGTTTTTAAATCGGATTCCGTACCGGAAAATTACTACGAGGACGGTTCTTGGAATCTGGACGATGAGGCGGTCCCAAAACAGGTTTGCCTGTTGTTGAGCCATATTGTAAAACAACCCGAGTTTCAACTTAAATAAGCCCGCTATGTATCATAGAACAATTGCAAAAAAACATAAGGACGCACATTCTCACGATCACGAGCACAAGGTATGGAGCCGAAGGTCTTTTCTACAAGCGCTGGGAATAGGATCTACAGGTAGTTTGATGTTGGCCGGTAGCCAGTTGAGCGCCTCATCGGTATCCCCGTTGGCAATGGCGTTGAACAAATCCGATAACGATAATATTTTGGTGCTGATTCGTTTGTCGGGTGGTAACGACGGATTGAATACCATAGTGCCTGTCTACGATTTTGATACCTATGCCGGTGCCAGACCATCAATTTATCACAAGCAACGCGATTTGATTACGTTGGACAACGATTTTGCAATGCCCAATTACATGCAACCCTTGGAATCGATGTGGGGCGACGGAATGATGAAGGTCGTGCACGGGGTAGGGTACGAAGGGCAAAACCTTTCCCATTTCAAGTCCTCGGACATTTGGGCGACCGCCAATACCAACTATGGCGATGCATTGAACCAAGGCTGGTTCGGAAAGTATTTCAAGGAAAATTATCAAGATTTTTTGTTGGCCCCTCCCGAAAATCCATTGGCCATTCAAATTGGTAGTGTAGGAAACCTGATTTTTAGCGATGAGGATGCTCAGTTCGCTTTTTTGGTGTCGAATCCCGGCCAGTTGGAAAGCATTGCCAAAAACGGTACCCAGTTCAACGTGAACGATTTGGACCTTAGCTGCAAGTCCGGGCAACAACAGGAGTTTTTGAGGGCGACATCCAATTCTACCTACATATATTCCGGTGTAATCAGCGATGCTTACAAAGCTACTTCCAATAGAGTGGAGTACTCGGATAATAAAATAGCGGACCAGCTGGCGATCATTGCCAGATTGATCAAAGGAAATTTGGGCACCAAAGTGTTTATGGTGACCTTAAATGGTTTTGATACGCATGCAAATCAGCCCGAGCGACATATGGAGCTCATGGGAGACCTTTCCAAGGCCGTAAAGGATTTTTATACCGATTTGGAAGAAACCGGCCACCATGAAAAAGTGTTGGGCATGACCTTTTCCGAATTTGGACGACGGTTTTTCGAAAACGGTTCGAACGGAACGGATCATGGGGCCGCTTCGCCCACCATGTTCTTCGGTCCAGCCTTAAACGGCAATGGATTTGTTGGGGAACATCCCGATATTGACAATTTGGATAGAAATAAAAATTTACAGAGTACGACCGATTTTAGAAGCCTATATGCCTCCGTGCTATCGCAATGGCTCTGTATCGATCAACCAAGTGTCGATAGTGCCCTTTCGGGTAGTTTTGATACGTTGGACCTAGGCTTTTCCTGCGGAGCGGAAGCCGTTGTGCCCACGCCGATCGAAGAAGTGCCAGGGGAGGCACAGGACGGTTTTTCGCATATGGCCCTTTATAGTGCGGAAGGAAAACCTTCCATTGCGCTGAACGTCGATAAGGCCCAACATGTCGATATTCAACTTTACAATATCATAGGACAGCGCGTAGGGACGATCAAAAACAGCTTTATGACGGAAGGCTCCTATACCTTCGATATAGACGAATCCCTTTTGGACGAAACGCTTACCGCGGGAGAATACATCTATCGGGTGACTACGGCCGCCGGTGCTTCCAGTAAAATCATATTAGTAAAGTAAAAAGTGCTTCAACGCCTTCCAGTTATGACAATCAAACGACTTTTTATTCCATTAGTGCTACTGATCACCGCATCGGGACTTTACGCGCAGCGCATCGTTTTTCCAGGTCAGGACCATCTTGCCCCTTTTTTAAACGACCCTTCCAGGATCGGGGACGATGACCGTGTTTCGCTTACCGGTGCCTTGCAGGTGTCCGATTCGGAACGGAAACAAACCACACAATACATATTTGCACAGTTACCGGTGTATGATAACATCGCTTTTGGGGTAGACTTTTTTCAAGATCGTTTTGATTATTTTTCGTACTCCACGGCAATGTTGAGTACCGCCATACGGTTTGATCTTGGTGCGGAGGACCATCACCTTAAATTAGGGCTGTCCGGAGGTGTCGAATCCAAGCAACAGGAGCGTATCCCCCCGGGCCAAGTCCCCGATGATGTCGATTTTGTTCCCAATATCAATGGGTCGAATAGGGAATTTACCTTTCGCGGTGGGCTTCACTACAAAATCAGAAATTTCATGATGGGCGGTTTTTATAATCGCTTGCCGATCCAAAGACTTCCTTTGGTGTCGGGGTCAGATCCCTTTTTGGCGTATCGTATAGAAGAGGGGTTCACGGCCTACGCGCAGTACGGTGTTTGGATTTCCACCACATCCCGTATCACCCCAATTTTTAGGTATCTCAGTTATTTGGACGATGCCATTTACGAAGGGGCACTTCGTTTTGATTATAAGAACAAGATACGGGCCAGTGTTTCCTACAAAAATGAGTACAGTATCAATCCGGCACTCCAGGTATATCTTTTTGATGCCCTGTACGTCGGGTATTCCTACGAGTCCGCTTTGGAAGAAAATGTTTTTGAAGATGTACATGCCTTGAGCCTGTCGTATCGTTTCAAGAAACGTGCGGGTGAAGACGGTCCGGAATGGGAGAAGAACGCTAGGGAAACCGCTAACAAGATTGCGGAAATAGCCCCGGAAAAAAAGAAAACGCCAAAGCCTAAAAAGGAGGAAGAAACGATCGTACCGGATAAAAAAGAGACGCCCGCAGTTGCGGTAGAGGAACCGAAAAAGGACCCTGTGGCACCGGTAGTGGCCAAGGAAACCCCAAAAGTTACCGAAACAAAGCCCGAAACGGAAGTGGCGGTCGTTCCCGAACCGAAGAAGAAGCGAACCCGTACGATAGACCGTACGGTAGATGAAAATAGCAAGCTGTTAAAGCCAGGTTATTATGTGGTCATCGGTAGCTTTGCGAGTATGGCGGAAGCGGAAAAGGCCCAGGCCCGATTTAAGGAAAAAGAATACTATACCATTATTGGAAAGAAAGGTGTCGATAGCCGTTATTACCTGATTGTGGATACCGATACCGATAAAGTGGAGGCGGGCAAGCGATTGCGTGCGCACCAGCTGGATCGAAACTTTAGCAAGCCTTGGCTGCTCACCGTAGAGTAACCGCTGCCGCTGTGTTTCGTATTGGAGGTCATTCTTTTTTCCGACCCTGCGCGCCGTTGGCGACCATGGTTTTGGCCAATGCCTTTAAATCGATTCCGATTACGGATTTGTTTACCGCTATCACCGTTTCCTTTAAATCGGTAGGCAGTCCATCATAGCCGATTTTTGCGCCGAGGATCATTCCCGCCAGTGCGGCCACTGTATCGTTGTCCCTCCCGTAGTTGATAATAAACTGCATGGTCGCATTAAAATCGCCTTGCCCAAACTGGAGGGCGGTAATCAGTATTTGCCATATTTCCCCGGCATGAAAGGCAATGGAGCGTTGCTCCTTCTCCAAAAAACGATAGACCATTTCCTGTTTCACCCATTTGCGATAGGTTCCGGGAAAACCATCGGGCATGTTGTAGTTTAAACTATCTTTTATGATAAGGGAATCGATCAACGGCATATTTTCTATGGCCAAAACGGTATTCACGGCCCCATTGGCGATACTTTGGGGGATACGGCCCACCAAGCGGCTGTCGTTATATCCGTAAGGGTCTACAAAAGATACGGTGGCAATGATCGAATCCATAGCTGTTGTACGTAAGGCCATATGCGTCATCGATGCCACCAATCCGGAAATGTCTTTCGCGTACCCTAGGTCAAAAAGGGCGTGTTCATATCCTCTTTCATATGCCGTTTTTGGAGTGGCCGCTACCAATCCGAACATGGGCGTATACAATTGCCCTGCACAGGACATTTCGCCCCCATAAAACCGATTTAGGGCTTGTTGATAGGCTTCCGGTCCCGCTTCGTAGGCCATCGCTACCCGCGCCCACTCTTTTATCCATTCCATTCGTTTTATACGTTCGTCAAGAACATCGGTGCGGTTCATTGTTTCGGAGGCCGTCAAGGTTTTTACGATCGTTTTGTAACGGTCGCCGATAAAACGGGCGAACTGTTTTGGGTTCTGTTGCGCTAGGGGCCGGTCAAGATAATGGGCCATTAGATGCTTCCATCGCGTATCGTCCGTAGTACCGCCACCGATAAGGTTATGGCCCCATGGGCCTTCCGGGGATTGGGTGCGTATCACCGGGTCGAGCCTTTGAACATATCCATATTTTAACCGGATATCGTTTCGATGCCACATTTCGGTGGGGGCGCCCATGGCATCCCCGATGGCGGAGCCCACCAATGACCCCAGCACAGCGTTGTAATAAGTGCTATCGGCAAGCACTAGCGAATCTTCCGAAAACCCTATTTTTTGGGGACTGCCAAGGTCGATTTTTGCTTCTTTTTCCGAATGTCCGCAGGCGAACAGTAGGGTCACTATCAAAAGAAAAAATACCTTTTTCATTGGAGTATCATTTTATGGGCCAGTTCAAGAAGGCGTTCTTTTTCCGTTAAGGTACGTTTCATGGGCAGTTGTGCAAGTCCGATAATACGTCTCATGATCTCGATACCGGCAACACTGCGCACCAGCGCAACATCGAGCTGCTGTGCATACTCGTTTAGAACAAGTTCCATAAGTGCTTGTTTTCCGAAGATCAGGATGCTATGGGCGACCATCACCCCTACATCGAATTCGGGAAATCCAACAAAACTAAATTCCGGGTCGATAACATAGGGACGCTCTCCCTTGCGCATCCAACTTCCGGGATAATAGTCGCCATGCAATAGTACCGTACCTTTTGCGAGGTACTTTGCTCCGATTTCTTTAATCGTTTTGGCGAGTTCGGTGTCCCTTTTAAACGGTTCGGAAAGAAGCTGTAACCCGGGTTGAACGCTGTCCAGCGCAAAGCCGTTCTCTTCCAAAAATGGCAATACAAAAATATGCTGATGGTTGAGTTCCCGAAGTATGGTGTTGGCGGGAAAATCGTCGGCAACTTCCGTTTCATGGATTTTTGATAACAGCCGTGCCAATTCTCGAAAGAGTTGCAGGTCTCCATTGTGTTGGTCGTAGGAAGCGGTCATGTCTTCGCAATCGCCAAGGTCTTGGAGCATGATCAGGTAATCTTCCGGGGCGTACTGGAGTACTGTTGGAAAGTAGCGGGCCGTGGTGCCCTGTTGCATGTTCCGGTAAAACAATTGTTCTACCGCGATACGTTCCAAAGGGGCTTGGATGTCTTGATATTTCTGTACAAAAGGTCGGGATTGTTTTAAAATAAAGGTCCTTTCGTTGGTGTGGACGCGCAATACCACGTTCATGTTTCCTTCTCCTGGCTTCGTGATACGGACTACTTTTTCCGCAGGACCGATCCATCGGTTATCCCACAGGTAGGCCGTTATGCTGTAGGGAGGGCTGTTGAGGTCGAATAGGTTCAAAAAGGAATGGTTGCAGGGTTATTGAAATGGCTACCGCGGTCACTTTACCAAGGGGTCGTTGAAAAACCACCCTTTAATGCAAAGCCATCCTCATTGTAGCTCATAGCTAAATATACATTATTTTTAGAGGTCCAAGAGCCTTCTGTGGTAATTGATCTGTCCCAAATGATAGGTCAAATGCGTGGTCAGGTGCATCAAAAAATAGCCGGTCGTCATCGGTTTTTCAAATACGACCAACGGGTATTCCCGATCGAGTGCAGTTTCGTCCAATCGCTCTAAGGTTTCATCTACGGTATGCTTTAACGTCTTTATTTGCGCTAAAAGGTCGGTCGTTGAAACCGGTTTTCCATCAAATTCAAGCTCCCGCCGCCGCACATAGCCCGTATCCCCAAGTTCGGCCCCGATGAAGGCGTTCATATTGCCAAGAAGATGCTTGCAAAGCGTACCCCCCGAGTTGGAGATCTGTGCAGTTATTTCCCAAAGTTTTTTTTCATTTGTATAGGCGGCGATTTCTTGGTAAAGCCTATCCAAGTCTCTATTGAACAGTATTTTTAAGGTGGTTTTTAACATGGCTATTTGACCCCGGTTTTCTTAAAATCTAACTAAAAAGAATAAATAGTTGGTTAAAGGTAGCATTCTTAAAACCAAAAAACCCCGCTTTTGCGGGGATTTCTTGTGGTACCTCCAGGAATCGAACCAGGGACACACGGATTTTCAGTCCGTTGCTCTACCAACTGAGCTAAGGTACCTTACCATACTATATTTTCCTTCCACTTTCTATTGCTTTTCGCGATACCTCCTTGAAAGGGGTGCAAATATAATTTCAAATTTGCGATATCCAAACAAAAAAGTAAAAAAAGCGGAGGGTGGTATTTTTCAATTTATAATCTTTGCAGTATGAATTTGATCATCGATGTGGGAAACACCCTGGTAAAGTACGCCGTTTTTAAACGGAACGAGCTCGTACATCGCCAAGAAACACCCCTAGGGACAATCGTGGAAACGGTGAAAAAAATCTGTGAGGAACACCCAAGGATAGAATGGGCGATCTTGGCCAGTGTAAATGTCCTAGCACCTAAAACGGTAACCTTGTTGTCCGTATACTGCCGGTTACATCAGTTGAGTCCCGCTACCAAAACCCCTTTTAAGAATTCCTATGCCACTCCCGGTACCTTGGGGGCCGACCGAGTGGCCTTGGCGACCGCTGCTTTTTACTACAACCCCAATGGGAACACATTGGTCGTGGATGCGGGGACCTGTGTTACCTATGATATGGTGAACGACTACGGTGAATATTTGGGCGGGGCCATTTCACCCGGATTGCAAATGCGGTATCGTGCCTTGCATACCCAAACGGCGCGCTTGCCCTTGTTGGAGCCAATGGAGATTCCCGATTTTATCGGTAACGCCACCGAGAATAGCATCCATAGCGGAGTTTTGAACGGACTTTGCCATGAAATAGATGGTTTCGTTTTACAGTATAAAAGTCGTTTTTCAGATTTAACAGTAATTTTAACAGGCGGCAATGCTCAATTTTTGTCAAAACGATTAAAAAATACCATATTTGCGGATTCCAATTTTCTCCTATCCGGGTTGAATCATTTACTGGAATACAACAAGCATTAAATGGTAAAAAAAATTGTGATTGCTGTAGTATGTCTCGCAGCTACAGGACTTTGTGCGCAAAACGGCACGGTTTCCCCTTATTCCTTTTTTGGTATTGGTGACCCAAGATCTTTTGGTACCGTTGAAAATCAAATGATGGGTTCTTTAGGGGTGTACGGTGACAGTATCCATATCAACTTACAGAACCCTGCGGCCTATAGCAAGTTAAAGGTCTCACTGAACGATGGCGTAGGGCTCGCGGTATATGCCGCGGGAATATCCAACCGGCAAGTAGAAATAGAAAGTTTTACCGAAAGCGCACGCAGCGCTACCACTAATTTGGATTATCTGTCGCTAGGTTTTGGCTTGGGCAATGGTCTGGGTGTCGGTTTTGGTATCGCGCCCTACTCATCGGTGGGCTATAATCTCTTGACCGAAAGTAACGATGGTAGCGTACTCAACTTGTTTACGGGAGAAGGCGGGTTAAATCGGGTCTATCTATCCGTGGGATATGAGCTTTTTGAGAATTTCAGCATCGGTGCCACTTCGAATTTTAATTTTGGAAAGCTGGAAAGTCAGCGGGTACAGAGCATACAGGACGTTCAATTTGGAACTAGGGACGAACGGACCTCCAGGGTAAACGGATTGGACTTTAATTTTGCGGCCTACTACACGCCTAAGGTGAACGACAAACATCGGTTGTTCGTTTCCGCCAGAGTGAACACTCAGGCGAACCTAACTTCTGAAAATACTAGGCGATTAGGGTCCTTTTTAAGTTCGATAGACCAAGAGATTGAGGCTTTTGATGTGGATTTGGCAGCGGAAGGGCTGCTACGGACCGATTTGAAAATTCCCGCTACCACTACTATGGGTGTCGGTTACGGGGAAGATAAAAAATGGTTTTTGGGTGCGGAGTACAGTTTTCAGCAATTTGGTGATTTTTCCAACGAATTTTTAGATGTTGAAAACGTGGGCTATAGCGATGCCAGTTCCATTTCGTTCGGGGGCTTTATCGTTCCCGATTACGACGCCTTTAACGGTTATTTGAAGCGGGTGACCTACCGTGCGGGAGTTCGTTATGATAAAACAGGTTTGGTCGTAAGCGATAGGGACATCAATAACTTTGGCATAACTTTTGGAGTTGGTCTACCGCTAGGGCGAGGGCAGTACTCCAATTTGAACCTTGGTTTCGAACTGGGAAGAAGGGGTACTACCGCCAATGACCTGGTTGAAGAGAGTTATTTAAAAATCAATATCGGCTTCTCTTTCAACGACCTTTGGTTTCAGAAAAGAAAGATAAATTAAATAAAATTATTACATTAACCATTTAAAACCGAACAGATGAAAACGAAAATTTACTTCACGGCGATGTTAGTTTTGGGGATTATGGGCATCGGTAACGCTCAGGCAGCCAACGCGGAGTGTACTACAAACCTTTCCATATTCGTAGAACATGCCAAAGTCAAAAACTATGATGCGGCGTATAAGCCATGGAAAATGGTATACGATGAATGTCCCGAATTAAACTGGGCGACCTTCGTTTACGGAGAACGTATTCTTAAGGACAAGATCAAAAAATCCAGTGGTGCCGAAAAAGAAGGTTTCATAACCGATTTTCTGGAATTGACCGACAATAGTATGAAGTACTTCCCTAAAAAAGCCAAAATGGCCGAAGGGGAAATCGATAAAGTACTCATGAAGTACGACAACAAAATGATTTCGACCAGTGAAATCTATGCTGCCTTGGATCATGCTTTTAAGGAAGATCGGGAAAACTTCACCAACCCAAAGGCACTTTATCTTTATTTCTCCAGTCTTGTAGATTTGAACGCCACCGGTGAGAAAGAATTACAGGAAGTGTTCGATGTATACGATGACGTTACCGAAAAGATCGAAGAAGAAAATAAAAAATTCACCGATCGGATTGCAAAATTGTTGCCGAAGGAAGAAGAGGGCACGTTGACCTCCAAAGAGAAAAAGCGGTTAAAGTCCTATAACAGCTACTCGGAAAACTACGGTAAGATCAGCGGTAGTATCGATACCAAATTAGGCCAATTGGCCGAGTGCGACAACCTTATTCCGTTGTATCAGAAGAGCTTTGAAGAAAAGAAGGGCGACGTAAAGTGGGTAAAGCGAGCGGTGAGCCGAATGTTCCAAAAAGAATGTATCGACGACCCATTATTTGTAAAATTAGTTGAAGAGCAAAAGAACCTAGATCCATCTGCTGATATTTATTTGTATTTAGGACAACTTAAATTAAAATCAGGAGACACTAAAGGTGCGGTGGCCGACTTTAACAAGGCGTTGGAATTAGAAACCGATTCCTATAAAAAATCGAACATAGCTTACAAGGTAGCGACCATTTACCGAAGAGGCAGTAAATCTACGGCACGTTCTTATGCGCAAAAGGCGATAAATGCCAATGCGGCGAACGGAAAGGCGTATTTGTTGATCGCCAATTTATACGCTACCAGCGCCAATGCCTGCGGGAAAACATCTTTTGAAAAGCGCGCTATTTATTGGAAAGCTGCCGAAATGGCCAGAAAGGCCGGTAGGGTAGATCCCTCGTTGAGCGGTCGCGCCAGCACATCGGCTACAAGCTACGCCGCTAAGGCACCTACCAAGGAAATGATCTTTACCGAAGGTATGGCAGGGAAGACCGTAACCTTCAGTTGTTGGGTAGGCGGCAGCGTAAAAGTGCCCAGTTTATAAAATGTCGAAAACAAAAACATATGTTAAAAGCATCGCCATAGCAGTTATGGCGGTGCTTTTTTTTTCCTGTAAGGACAAATACGAGCGGGTAGGCGAAGAGGCCATCCCACAAGTGTTTCCGCAAGGGATCGCCGAAAATTTTGAGCTTACCTACACCGAAACCCTGGAAAGCCTTAAAATTGAGGATGCCGATTCCTCAAAGGTAATCGCGGTATTGACCAGTCCCCTAAGCAAAAATTTTGACAATTTGGAGTTCCCTTACCGTACCTTTCCGGACGGATTAAAAGTGGTTCTTTTCGATAGCCAGGGAAATCGGAATACCATAGTATCGGACTACGGCATTATCTATGCCGCCACGAATATTATCGATTTACAAGGGAACGTTGTGGTCATTACCCACGACGGTAAAAAACTGGAGGCCCCACAATTGTATTACGATCAGGACAACGAATGGATTTTTACGCAGGAAAAATTTACCTTTACCAATCCCGAGGATGGTACCATTATGGATGGGGAGGGAATGGATTTTAATAAGGACTTAAGTTTTTTCAACGCGCATAGGACCTATGGGCTTATGACGATTAAAGAAGAGAAAGAATGATCAAAATTTTACGGTATACGGAATACGTTTATTTGGTGGTGGCGGTTTTTGCTGCCTATCGGGTATTTACCGATTGGAACATTGACCGCAATAATGCGTATCTCTTTTTGTTTTTTGCAGTGGTCTCCATCGGTATGTTTTTCTTTCGGAGAAGCTTCCGACAAAAATTTGAGCGACGTAATCGCGAAAACCAACAATAGTTTTGGAAACCGCATTGGTCATTATTGTATTGTCCCTGTTGTTTTCCGCTTTTTTTTCGGGAATGGAGATCGCTTTCATTTCCGCCAATAAAATCCATATTGAAATAGAGAAAAAGCAAGAGGGCTTTTTGGCAAAGGTACTTACGCGCCTCACCCGAAAACCGTCTAAGTTTATCGCCACCATGTTGATCGGCAACAACATTGCCTTGGTCATATATGGCTTGTACATGGGCGATATGTTGGTGGATATGTTTCAAGGGATGCGTTCCGACAATGCTATGGTACATTGGCTGCTGACCGACTTCAGTTTGTTGACACAAACGGTCATTTCTACCCTAGTGATTCTTTTAACGGCCGAATTTCTTCCCAAGGTGTTGTTCCAAATCTATTCGAACACCCTATTGCGTATTTTGGCGGTACCGGCCTACCTCTTTTATGTGCTGTTCTCCTTTCTTTCCGATTTTGTGATCAAGGTTTCCGATGTTATTTTAAAGGTATTCTTTAAAACTGAGGGCGACGAGGTGCAATTGGCATTTAGCAAAATGGAACTTGGGGACTATATTACCGAACAAATGGAAACCGTTGAGGAAGAAGATGAGATAGATAGCGAAATACAGATTTTTCAGAATGCCCTGGAATTTGCCGAGGTCAAGGCACGGGAAGTTATGGTTCCCAGAACGGAGATAACCGCGGTAGAGCTGCACGAATCCCCCAAGAATTTGGCAAAGCTCTTTTCGGAAACCGGCTATTCCAAAATATTGATATATAAGGATACCATAGACGATATTATCGGCTACGTACATTCTTACGAACTTTTCAAAAAACCAAAAACCATAAAAAGCATTCTGCTGCCGGTAGAGTTCGTTCCTGAAACCATGTTGATCCACGATATTTTGAACATCTTGGTAAAAAAACGAAAGAGCATGGCCGTTGTGCTCGACGAGTATGGGGGCACTTCCGGAATAATGACCGTTGAGGACATCATTGAAGAGCTGTTCGGTGAAATAGAGGACGAGCACGATACTACCGATCTGATAGAGGAGCGGTTAAGCGAGAACACGTTTAAGCTGTCCGCCCGTTTGGAGGTCGATTATTTGAACGAAACCTATAAGTGGGAACTTCCCGAAAGTGACGAATACGAAACCCTTGGGGGATTGATCGTAAACGAAACCGGAGAAATACCCGAAAAGGACTCCGAAATCAAAATACCTCCCTTTGCCTTTACCGTTCTTGAAGTGTCCAACACCAAAATAGATTTGGTGGCGATGGAAATTATTGAAAAAGAGTAAGGGTTCCCACCTTTTTTTGATGCTGTTTTTCAATTGTAAACCCCGTAAAACTTAAAACTTTAGGCTTTAATAATTGAAAAGAAAATAGTATTTTCGCCAACTGATTTTAAACATACCCCGTCATGGCGATTTTAGAGAATATTCGAAAGCGTACCACCATATTGATTTTGATCATTGGGTTGGCGCTTTTTGCATTTGTAATTTCAGGAGTTTTTACCAGCAGTGGTTTTGGTGGTGAAAAGGTAGGGTCAACCGTGGCCGAAATAAATGGGGAAGAAGTCTCCATTGACGAATTTCGCCAGCAGGTAGAAACGGTGCAGCGGAGCTCGCCCCCGGGCACCTCTTCCATGCAGATCGTGAACCGGGTATGGGACCAACAGGTACGTAACAGTATTTTGGAGGAACAGTTTCAGGATTTGGGCGTTTCCATAGAGCAGGACCAAATTTTAAATTTCTTAAAAACATCGGGTTATGCACAAAGCCCCGAATTCCAAAATGCTGAGGGTGTTTTTGATGAAAATGTATTCCGTAACGCGGTCGCCAATTGGAGGGACAACGAGCCGGGCCGATATGATCTTTGGTTGCAGACCGAAAAACAGATCATTCAACAAGCCAAAGAGCAAACCTATTTTAACCTGATCAAGTCGGGAGTTGGCGCTACATTAAAGGAAGGCGAATTCGAGTATCGGTTGGCCAATGAAAAAATGGACCTCAAATATGTTCGGGTTCCCTACACCTCCATTCCGGACAGTAGCATTACCATCAATAAAAGTGAGATACAGGCCTACATAGAGGAGCATAAGGACGATTTCAAACAGGAAGAGGCAAGGGACATACAGTTCGTTTATTTTGAGGAAAAACCTTCGGATGCCGATGTAAATGCCGTTAAGGATGAGGTACTCAAATTAATGGACGACAGTATCGAATATAGTGAGCTTACCGGTTTGACCGATACCGTGGCCGGTTTTCGAAACACGACCAACATAGCCGACTTCTTGGATAGGAAGTCCGATATAAAGTTCGATAGCATTTATAAAGAAAAGAAGGCCTTGCCACAATTGTTCGCCGATACGCTAATGACCTTGGCCGTAGGGGAAACCTATGGTCCCTATCGCGATGGAGACTTTTTTAAGGTAACGAAAATGACCGGTAGAAAGCCCAATGGTAGCGTTAAGGCCAGCCATATCCTTATCACTTATGAAGGCGCGGAAAGGGCGAAGCCCGAAATCAAAAGAACAAAGGAAGAAGCTGAGGAAAAGGCAAAGGAACTTTTGATCGAAGCTAAAAAAACGGACGTAAAGTTTGTGGAATTGGCAAGGGACAATTCCGACGGACCTTCCGCACCGAACGGTGGGGATCTTGGTTATTTTAAAGAAGGGATTATGACCCCCAAGTTCAACGATTTTGCCTTTGATAATGCCGTAGGTACCATCGGATTGGTGGAAACCGATTTTGGTTTTCATATTGTAAAGGTCGACGACAAGCGTGATCTGGTACAGATAGCTACTTTGGCAAGGGAAGTGGAACCTTCCGAAGAAACCATCAACAAATTGTTTACCGATGCTACCAACTTTGAGTTGGAGGCAATTGCAAGCGATACGCCTTTCTCCGACTTTGCAAAAGAGAAAGAATACACGGTACGGCCAGTGAACAAGGTAAAGGCAATGGACGAAAACCTACCGGGACTCGATGCGCAGCGCAATATCGTACAATGGGCGTTCAATCCTGAAACGGGCCTGGGCGACATCAAGCGTTTTAATATCAATAGCGGATATGCCGTAGTGCAATTGACCAACAAGTTCGATGAAGGGTTGATGACCGTTGAAGATGCTTCGGCTACCGTGCTTCCCAAATTAAGGAAAGAAAGAAAAGCGGCCCAGATCATCAGTGCCAATAAAGGAAAGTCCATGGAGGACATCGCAAAGGACAATAACCTAACGGTATCCAATGCAACCGCGGTTACGGTAAAATCGCCTACCATTCCGGGAGCCGGACAAGAACCAAGTGTGGTCGGTACCGCATTCGCGATGAAAGAAGGGGAGACCTCTTCCTTGTTGGAAGGGAGCTCGGGAGTGTTTATGGTGACCGTTGCAAAACGGGAAGCGCCGATAAAACTGGACAACTATAGTACCTATGCCAATACCTTGCGAAATTCAAGTTCGGGAAAGGTAAATACCGCAGTCGTGGAGGCTTTAAAGGAAAAAGCGGAAATCACCGACAAGCGTAGTACCTTTTACTAAGGGACGAAAGCCTAACACCAGAAATGGTACATGGCAAGCTATACTTCCTTTGTTGTAATAGGGTGGCGTTTAAGATAAGATCATTTTTGAAAAGGGTATGACCGTGTCATATCCTTTTTCTTTGAAATAGGTTGGGCTTGTCGCCGCATCTCCGGTAGCAAGCACAAAATCGCCCCCCCAAGCACCTAAGCTCTTAACGGCATGCGGGTAATCGTCGAACAATAGGTGTTGAACCGTGGCGATATCCAAGGCTTTGGAAATGAGGTTTTCATGGGCGCTCAGCAACCGTTCGAATTCCGATAGCCGTTCTACCACTGTAAGTTGTTCCGTTATACTGCTGATGTCGGCTATAAGCCCATGATCCATATCACGTTTTCGATACATTGCAATGGCTTCCCTGCTGTTTCTTTTTTGGTTGAGGTATACAAAAAAGAGGCGGTCCTTAAAGGGTACGTCCCAAGCGATGGACTCGACTTTCGGAACATTATTTTCAATTTGGTATAAGATCGGGGTGTCCGTTCCGGCACAGGCAATATCATAACCACTACCGCCAAAGGTGGCATGTAAAAGCTGATATGGGTCGATGTCGGCCCAGCAGGCAAGGGTATAGATCAAGGTAGAAGAGGTGCCCAACCCCCAGTTTTTAGGAAAACTTAGTCGCGTTTTCACCTCATATCCGTTGGCACGGGTCAAAAAATCTGGATTCAAGGCCTGCGCTTGCCGCAGTATTCGGGTCAAAATCTCGGCCGTTTTGGTGTTGGTATTGGAGCGTTCCAAAAGGCCGTTTAAATCGTATTCGCCTTCGAACCAAGGGAGTCCGTTAGGATCGAGACTCTTCCAACGGAGCAGTCCGGAGCGGTTTTCGTTTACCGATAATGCTTGTCCGTATCTGGTAGGCAGCGCAAGTCCCTTTGCACCGTCCAAGAGGACATATTCCCCGGATAGCAGTAGTTTGCCGTTACCATAAAATTTTTGCTCCATTATGGTTGCCTCAATTTTTCAAAGGCCGAAACTACGGCACTGTGGGTTACGGTATGTTTTTTAAAATACGCGGTCAACACTTTCTTTTCCTCGGCATTTGCATGGAGCTGATTTAAGATGTTCATCAGATGCATTTTCATATGTCCTTCCTGTATACCGGTAGTGACCAACGAGCTTACCGCGGCAAAATTTTGAGCAAGGCCTGCGACTGCCACAAGTTGCATCAGCTCTTTTGCCGATGGGTTGCCCAAAATTTCCAAGGCCAGTTTTACCAAGGGGTGAAGGGAGGTAAGCCCACCGACCGTTCCCAAGGCCAAAGGAATTTCGATCCAAAAGGAAAAGATACCGTCGGTAACCGAAGCATGGGTCAAACTTTGATAACGGCCGTCTTTGGCGGCATAGGCATGAACGCCGGCTTCTACCGCCCTAAAATCATTACCGGTCGCCAAGACCACCGCATCTATTCCGTTCATAATGCCCTTATTGTGGGTGACCGCCCTATGGGGCTCTATTTCGGCAATGGTAACGGCTCGGACCATTTTTTCCGCAAAAACCGCTGGGGAAATATCGGGACGTAGCTGTAATTCGGAAACGGGGCATTCCACTTCGGCACGTACCAGGCATTCCGGAACGTAGTTGGACAGAATGCTCATGACCACCTCAATAGTACTTTCGTCAGCGGTAAAAGGCCGATATATTTTTGCCTCTCGCTGGAGGGTTTCTGCAAATTGCTCCAAGCAGGAGTTGATGAAATTGGCGCCCATGGCATCCAAGGTTTCAAAGGTACAGTGTAGTTGGTAGTAATGTTGCAGTTCGGCGGTTTTGTCGCGAAGCACGATTCCCGTAATGCCGCCACCGCGCTTTTCCATGTTTTTGGTGATCGCAGCGGCGTCCGTAATAAAAACCTCTTGTATCGATTCGATAAAAGCATCTAGTTTTTCCGGGGCGCCATCGAACATAAAATGTACCTGTCCTATCTTTTGAGTGCCCAATACCCGGGCTTTGAAACCGCCGCGATCAAGCCAAAATTTAGCCGCTTTACTGGCGGCCGCCACTACGGAGCTTTCCTCAATGGCCATCGGTAAGGCGTACAACCGATCGTTGATCTTGAAGTTGGGGGCAATTCCCAAGGGAAGGTAAAAATTGGAGATGGTATTTTCAATAAACTCGTCGTGCAACTGTTGTAATTGCCGATCGGTGTTCCAGTACTGTGCCAACACTTTTTTGGCCTCATCGGGGTCACCTGTAAAATGCGTGGCCAGCCAATCGATTTTTGCCGTTTTGTCCAGTTTGGAAAACCCCTGTATCGGTTGGGTCATAGGGTCTTGGTTTTGTTGCCAAAGATACATATTCATGTCGGTTTCGCCCGATTTTGAAACCGCTAACAAAAGTGCTTGTTTTTATGCTAAAAGTTTATTTATTCCTAAAATTATCACTAAACTTGACAGATTTAACAAACCGCGATTCCAAATGAAAAAAATAACAGGTTTATTGCTACTGTTGTGCAGTATTTTTGGTTCCGTACAGGCCCAAAAGAAGATAACGGTAGAAGAAATTTATCAAGGTGCATTTCTTACGCAGGGCATGGAAGCCATTCGATCCTCGAAAAATGGAAAACAGTATACTATTTTGACGGTCGATCCTGGCAGGGGGAAAAGCACCATTGACCTATATGACTATACTACCCAGACCAAAACCGCGACACTAGTTTCCTCCGACGATTTGGAGGGAATTGCAACTTTTTCGGCATATGCCTTCAGTGCCGACGAATCTAAAATAGTTTTGGCGACGAATGTAACACCGGTCTTCAGACGGTCAACACTGGGCGTATACTACGTATATGATGTGAAAACCAAAACCACGGTGAAAGTGGCGGACTTTCCGATCAGGGAGCCCCTGCTATCCCCTTCCAGTGAGAAGGTGGCCTATGTTGCCGAGAATAATCTGTACGTTTTTGACATTGCCACGGGGAACACCGAACAAATAACGACCGATGGGGTGCTAAACAGTGTTATCAACGGGGTTACCGATTGGGTGTATGAGGAGGAGTTTGCCGTTGTACGTGCCTTTGAATGGAATTCCGATGGGTCTAAAATCGCTTTTCTTCGTTTCGACGAGAGCAAGGTTCCCGAGTTTTCAATGGATGTTTACGGCGCCGAGCTTTACCAAAAACCTTATGTGTTCAAGTATCCCAAGGCAGGTGAGGAAAACGCCAAAGTAAGCCTGCATTTGTTCGATTTGGCATCAAAAAAAACAATGGAGGTCCCGTTGGGGAATCCCCACTATATTCCGCGGATCAAATGGAGAAACCATCCCGACCATTTGAGCGTACATGCACTGAACAGGCATCAGAACCATTTGCAGTTATATGATGTAAATGCAAAGAAAAATACGGTATCCGTACTGTTGGAAGAAAAAGATGCGGCCTATATCGATATTACCGACGACCTTACCTTTTTGGAGGACGATAGTTTTATTTGGACGAGCGAAAAGGACGGGAACAAACACATATACCACTACGGCGAAGATGGAAAACTGATTACTCAGGTTACCAAAGGCCCTTGGGAGGTGACCGCCTATTACGGCTATGACCAGAACGAGGATCGGGTATACTATCAATCGACCGAGAACGGTTCCATCAACCGGGGGGTGTATAGCGTATCCAGTGGTGGAAAGGAAAAAAAGGAATTGGCGGTATCGCCGGGAACGAACGGCGCCGACTTTAGTGCCGATTTCACTTATTTTATTAATACCCATTCCAGCGCTACCAGTCCATATCGGTTTACGCTGCACCAAGCCCTGACGGGTAAAATGCTGACAGAGATCCGTAATAATGAGGCGCTATCCAAAAAATTGGAAGGTTATGAGATGCGCCCAAAGGAATTTGGCACCATCGCGATTAATGGAAACGATTTGAATATGTATATGATCAAACCGAAAAATTTTGATGCCAACAAAAAATATCCGTTACTGCTATATCAATACAGTGGACCAGGCTCTCAAAATGTTTCGAACAAATGGGGAGGAGCCAACGATTACTGGCATCAAAGTCTCGTTTCGGAAGGGTACATTGTAGCGTGCGTAGATGGCAGGGGAACGGGTTTTAAAGGACGCGATTTTAAAAAGGTGACCCAAAAGGAACTGGGCAAGTATGAAGTGGAGGACCAGATCGCCGTGGCGCAAAAGTTGAGTGAGAAGCCCTATATCGACGCCGAACGTACCGGTATTTGGGGCTGGAGTTATGGCGGCTTTATGTCGACCAATTGTATTTTAAAGGGCAACGATACCTTTGAAATGGCCATAGCGGTGGCCCCGGTCACCAGCTGGCGGTTTTACGATACCATTTACACGGAACGTTATATGCAAACGCCACAAGAAAACGCCTCCGGTTATGATACCAACTCTCCTTTAAACTATCCCGAAAAACTAAAGGGCGACTACCTACTGGTTCATGGTTCGGGCGACGACAATGTGCATGTACAGAACAGTATGCGAATGGTGGAGGCGCTGATCCAGGCCGATAAACAGTTCGATTGGGCCATCTATCCCGATAGGAACCATGGCATATACGGTGGAAATACCCGAATACACCTCTACAACAAGATGACCGATTTTATAAAAGAAAACCTTTAACCCCAAAACACCTATCAAATGGCGATTATAGAAAAATCACAGCATCAAAAAGAACTTTTTGGGCATCCAGTGGGACTTTACGTCCTATTCTTTACAGAAATGTGGGAACGGTTCTCCTATTATGGGATGAGGGCGCTGTTAACCTTGTACATGACCGCAAAAACGCTGGAGAACGATCCCCAGAGTGGATTGGGTTGGACTACCACGGAGGCGTTGGCACTCTATGGATGGTACACGATGTTGGTGTATTTAATGAGCATACCGGGAGGGTTTTTGGCCGATAGGGTATTGGGGCAAAAGAAAGCCGTAACGATCGGTGCCCTATTGCTTACCGCTGGGCACGGGGTTCTGGCGATCGATGCTATTTGGGCCTATTACTCCGGTTTAGGTCTTGTTATTTTGGGCGTTGGAATGTTAAAACCGAATATCTCTACGATGGTAGGGGGATTGTACCGGCAAAACGATATCCGCAGGGACAAGGGGTTCAGTATATTTTATGTAGGTATCAATCTTGGTTCGTTTTTGGCTTCCTTGTCCGTAGGTCTTGTGGCCAAATACTACGGCTGGCACTACGGATTTGGATTGGCGGGAATCGGTATGGCCTTGGGCTTGCTCGTTTACCTATATGGGCAACGCTTTTTGGTGCATGTCGGAAACGCTCCCACGGTCGAGGAAAAATCCAACGATATCAGTTTGGCGAGCTTGTTTTCCCAATTGCTAAAATCACCGTTGCAACTGACAATCGTTTTAATATTATTGGCGCTTTCGGTTTATGCCGGAATAACTTTTAAAGGACCGGATCACTTGGGCTATGGTCTTCTTTTTATCGTAATATCCCTTATTACGGGACTTATGATGATGATTTATAAGAACCTTAACGGGCAAGTAGAAAAAGACCGTTATGTGGTATTGTTATTATCCCTATTGATGGTATTGGTGTTTTGGGGATGTTTCGAGCAAATGGGGGGACTTATGAACCTGTATGCCGAAGACAAAACCGATAGAATGTTGATGGGCTGGGAAGTACCTTCTGCATGGTTTCAATCGGCCAATCCCGGATTTATCATCCTTTTCGCCGTGTTGGTGGCCAACTTTTGGGCCCGAAGAAAGTTAAAAGGAAAAGCGGCGTCTTCCCTTTTTAAAATGGCAGTTGGTGTAATTGTTATGGGGTTTGGTTTCATGTTTATGGTTTTTGCCTCCTTGCAGTATGAAGCAAATGGGAGTTCGGCCATGTATTGGCTTCTTTTCGCATACCTCTTTCATACCTTGGGGGAGCTGTGTTTGTCCCCGGTTTCCCTTTCGTTCTTTACAAAATTGGCGCCAGCTCGGTATATGGCATTGATGATGGGAGTATATTGGGCGGCCACAGGTTTAGGGAACAAAGTTGCCGGAGTTATAGGGGAAGAATCGGTTAAAGCTGGAGAGCTAAAGGTTTTTGGCGGACTTTTTGTATTTGCCGTACTTTTTGGAATACTTGTCATTCTATTGATCAAACCGTTAAAACGGCTTACTCATGGTGCCGAAGATAAGGAGACCGTTATCAAAGCGGACGAAAATATAGGTTTTGAATCGGCGGATCGTTAATGGATTTTATCGAAAAGAGTAAGCGCCCATTTCCCTGGTGCTGTGGAAAGGCACCCTTTTTGTTTGACAGGTCGCTTTCCATAAGGTAATAGTGCTGGTGTAGTTGCTGCCGTCCGCAATAATCACCTTGGGCGACAAGCTGTCGATGAGTCGCTCCAAATTCAATTTGGGCGATTGGGTAAGGATTACATAATCGATTTCTTTTTGAAAAGGGGCATATACCCCCAAACTGTCGATAACAAGAATACTTTTTCCCTGCCACATGAGGGTTTCTTTCAAAGGCCTGTTTTGAATTGTTGGGATGTTCTCGCCCAGGGCATATGCTTCGGTAATACGTTCCGTGTTGTTTCCCTCGGGGGACAGTTGGTGGATCCGTTGCCCTGCGCGATGCAGGAGAACCGTTTTTCTGGGTACATGTCCCAAAAGCAACTGTTCCTTTTTCCGATGTTTCAAAACGGGATATACCGTAGCCAGTTGTAATAAGAGCAGCGTCGTTAAGATCAACGCCGTGCGTTTGAAAAAACGTACTGGAAAATAGCCAAACACCAAGAGCAACAGTACATAAGAGAGTACCAACTGCACACTATTGAAAGAAATGTTCGTAAAAAGAAAGCTTTCTTGCGCTGCTACCCAGGTGACCGTGCCGTTCATCATGGCAATCATTTGATTGTAAATAGATGCCAAAAATGACGGCAAAAGGTCGAGTAACGAAAGGAACATTACCACTAGGCCCATACCGAGAACAATACCCAAAAAGGGAACGATCAACAGGTTCGATATAAAAAATAATCCGGGAAATTGATGAAAGTAGAAAAGGCTGATCGGAAGCACGCCCAGTTGTGCCACGATACTTACCGATAAGAGTTGCCAAATTTTCATCAGTATCGGGTTCTTGGGAGCCCACCACCGCATCAGTTTTGGGTACAGCCAAACGATTGCTCCCACGGCGGCATAGCTCATTTGAAAGCCGGCTTGAAAAAGAAGGTTGGCATCTATTACCAAAAGAATAAAGAGCATGCTCAGAGCCAAAATATTGAAGGCATTGCTCGGTCTGTTCAAAAAGAGGGCGTACGCCATAAAGCCGAACATGGTTACCGCCCGCACCACCGACGCGGACAGGCCCGCTAAAAACGCAAATCCCCATAACAATACAATAGCGAGAACAAGCTGTAGCTTGTCGCCATGCGGTAAGCGGCGCAGGGGACGCAATAGCGATTGGATCAGCAGTAAAAGAATACCCACGTGTAGGCCCGATACCGCTAAAATGTGTACGGCACCCGCTTTTTTATAACTGTCATAAGTGTTTTCGGAAATCGTGTTTCGTTGGCCCAGTAAAAGCGCTTTTGCGATGCTGAGCTCGTCGGGGCCAAAAGCGGCACGTTCCAAACTTTCAGCCAGTTTGTCCCGTACTGCGTTTGCCCTTCCCAAAAGCGTACGTTGCTGCGGCGGATGCCGTACAAACGCTCCCGTTTTAGGCCGTAATTGATGCAGTATCCCTTTTTGGGCCATATAATTACGGTAGTCAAAGGTGTAGGGGTTTAAAGCCGGAGGCATCGGGTCGGTCTTTGCCGCTACAAGAACCCTATCGTCGACCGTTAAGGGTTTTGTAAAGGAATTTGGGGGAAACTTCAATAGTATCGGTCCGGTGCGGGCGGTTCCGTCCACCTTGATTACCTCGGCGATGTATTGTTCGGAAAATACCGATGGTTTTTGTGCTTCCGTAATACGAAGCTCCCAGACGGTTGTGCTTTCCCGTTCGTGATTGGTATAATGGTCCGCCCAATTTTTAGGCTGGCTCATACTATACGCCAATATTCCCAGGCAAAAAGTGGTAAGCGCCGTACCCATATAAAACCATATGGGATTTGCCTTTTTCAATACAAAAAAGAACAGTAGCAACGCGATCGATAGTACCGTTGCACCTAGGGCAAAAAGGAGTCCGAGATTGAAAAAACTGGCGGTCAGTATACCACAGACCAAAAAGAGCGTTAAGCGAATGGGAACAAAGCGGAACAATCCCATGCTACAGGATGCGGTTGGCCCTTACAAAAGCGTTGTTCCAAAAACCTTCCCGTAACGAAGATACAATGACCCCTCTGGAGGAAGAGGCATGAATAAATTTAATTTCGGATCCAACGGCCACCACCATGCCCACATGGTTGATCCGCTTAGCGCTTTTGCGGGTTCGAAAAAAAAGCAGATCTCCTTTTTCAACATTTCTCAGTTTTATCCGTTTTCCCTCTTCCGCCATGTGATAAGAGGTTCTGGGCAAGGAAACGTCGTGTTCGCCAAAGGATACATAAAGCAATCCGGAGCAGTCCATCCCTTTTTTGGTAGTACCGCCAAACTTATATCTGGTACCCGAAAACTTGAGCGCGGTATCGATAATTTCGTCGGCCTTGGATCGGGATGCCGTACCCCTGGCCCGATCATCATCGGATTTTTCGGTTACTATGGTCTTTTCTTTGGAAGCGGGAACCGAAACTTTACGGGTTTTGCTGTAGGTCGTTTTCTTTTTTACCGCACCGCAACCGGTTATAAGAATCGAAAGCACAAGAATACATATCTGACGCATACTACACTGGGAATTAAATTTTCGCTCCGACCCAAAATTAGAGAATTAATTTGAAACGAATAAGACCCTTGGCGTAGTGCTCATATGCCGATCAGCGGATTTAACTGCTTTGGGTAGTCGAAATATAAGCGTTCACCATATCCTCTAACACGTCCAATGGGAGTGCCCCGTTTTTGAGAATGACCTCATGTTAACTTTGAAATGGTTGATCAGTGCTATTTCAAAGTTAAAATGGTATTATTTGGTGAAGCTATTGAATTTCCGAGGTATTCGTTACGATCAATTCCGCAACCTTATCACTGGCGCCCTTTCCGCCAAGCTTTTCGGATAATTCGTCATATGCCCTTAACATGGCGTCGCGAGCGGGGCCCTCCGTTATTTTTTTCAATTCGGATACCAGTGCGGTCGTATGCAGTTCTTCTTGAATGAGTTCCTTGACCACTTCTTTGTCCATAATAAGATTGACCAACGAAATGTACTTCAAGGTGATAATGCGTTTCGCAATTTGGTACGACACCCAATTTGCCTTGTAGCATACCACTTGAGGAACGTTGAAAAGGGCCGTTTCCAAGGTGGCGGTACCACTGGTGACCAATGCCGCATGGGCCATGCCCAAAAGGTCATAGGTTTTGTTCAGTACGAACTTCACGTTTGGGGTATTCAGGTACGGAGCGTAAAAATCCCCGTCAAGACTTGGCGCTCCGGCGATAACGAACTCGTATTCGGGAAAATGACCGACCACGGAAAGCATCGTTCGAAGCATTTTTTCCACCTCCTGTTTGCGACTGCCCGGTAGCAGGGCGATAATGGGTTTGTCCGCACTTAACCGATGTTCTTTTCGAAATAGGGGCTCCGATACCTCAGGTTTCTGCGCCAGGGCATCGATCAAGGGGTGGCCCACAAAATGGACGGGATACCCGTGCTTTTCTTCATAGAACGCTTTTTCAAAAGGCAAAATGACATACATCCGGTCGATATCGCGCTTTATTTTTTCGATACGTTTTTCGCGCGATGCCCATAGCTGTGGGGAAATGTAATATTGTGTGCCGAAACCTGCTTTTCGCGCCCATTTGGCGATGCGAAGGTTAAAGCCGGAATAATCGATAAAAATGATGGTATCGGGTCGAAATTGGGCGATATCCGCTTTGCAAAAAGCAATGTTCTTGAATATTTTTCGCAGGTTCAGCACTACTTCAATAAACCCCATAAAGGCCATTTCTTTATAGTGCTTGACCAATGTTCCACCTGCCTCGCGCATGAGATCACCACCCCAGCAGCGAATATGGGCATCGGGGTCTTTGCGTTTTAAGGCGCGAATGAGGTTCGATCCATGAAGGTCCCCGGAAGCCTCACCGGCAATAATATAATACTTCATTTAAAAACTAAGCTGCCCGCTGTTAGGTTCGGGCAAATTTTCTTGAATTCGAAAATCCTTTGTTGCACCGTAGCGTAAAGGAATCCGTCCGTTCGGTCATAAAAGAATCTTGATCGAACCCTTATAGCAGTTTATAGCCAAGGATGACCAAGGCGGTTAGCAGCGTGGCGATCAAGACTCCTTTTGCCCGTTGGTCCCTTTTGATGCGTAAAAAAGCGAAAAAGGCGACCAGGTTTAAAATGGCGCCCAGTGCCAGCAAACTGCCCAAATGGTCCTGTTCGATCGCCGCAGCGAAGGTTTCGGCAATGCCGAGTTCCGAAAAAAGGGCGATATACAGTAAGGTGCCGATGGTATTGGCGATAAGCCCGACAAGAATACCGATTACGATTTCTTTTTTATGATTCATTTAAATTCCAAGTATTTATTTGTTGTATGCAATGGTGTGCGGTCAGATCGAATTGCGTCGGTACTACGGAAACATAACCGTTGGCCAAGGCCCACTCGTCGGTGTCCTCGCCTTTGTCCAATAGTTCAAATTCCCCGGTCAGCCAATAATAATCCTTTCCCATAGGGTTGGTTCGCTTATCGAACTTCTCCTTCCAATTGGCCTTTGCCTGCCGGCATACTTTTATGCCCTTTATCCCCACATCGGTATTTTTGGGAATATTTACGTTCAGTACCGTGCCCATTGGTATTTGATGTTGCAAGGCCTGTTTGACGATTTGCTGGATATAGGGCTTTGCATGTTCAAAGTCGGCTTTCCAAGAGTAATCGCAAAGCGAAAACCCTATGGCCGGTACGCCTTCGATTCCTGCCTCTATCGCCGCGCTCATAGTACCGGAGTAAATAACGTTTATGGAAGCATTGGAGCCGTGATTGATGCCGCTGACACAGATATCCGGTTTGCGTTTTAAAAGCTCTTGAAGCCCTAATTTTACGCAATCCGCAGGTGTTCCGCTACAGCTGTATTCTTGCTTGGCGCCATCTTCCGGGGCGATGTTCAAAGAAGTGGAATATAAGGTGCTGTCGAGGGTAATGGCATGCCCCATGCCGGATTGCGGACTGTCCGGTGCAACTACGACAACCTCTCCCAATTCGCTCATAAAACGGATAAGAGATCGTAGCCCGGGAGCCGTAATTCCATCGTCATTGGTCACCAATATTAAAGGTTTTGCCATTTCACATAATTTACTGGACAAAAATACGTTTTTAAAAAGGATAAGACCTATGAGCCGTTTAACAAAAAATTAATCCTTGTTGCAATCCATGGCATGGTTTTTTCAGTATCTTAGGGAATTACAAGGATTTTACCACCGCAGCAATTGCCTCTTTTAAATTGTCTGCCCAAAAACTGATAAATGAAAAGGAACCTAGCCTACGCTTTATTTATAATGCTCATCGCGGTAGCCTCGTGCAGCTTTACAAATCAAACCGCCGAAAATTTCGAAAACGACGATAAAGACAAATTGCTCCTCGATCTTATTACCTATGTGTTGGAGAAAGGACATTATGAGCCCAAAGATATCGACGATGACTTTTCGGTAAGCGTTTTTGAGGATTTCATAGAGATATTGGACCCGACCAAGCGTTATTTTCTGGAGGAGGACATCAAGGAATTTGAGCAATACAAATTTCAGATAGACGACCAGATAAAGAATACCGAGATCGCTTTTTTTAATGTAGTCCACGAACGGTTGATGGAGCGTATGCAACAGGCGAAGGAGATATACAAAGAGGTTTTGGAAGTTCCCTTTGACTACGGGCGCAAGGAGAAAATCGACATCGATTATGAAAAAATGCCCTTTGCCGATTCCAGAAAAGACTTGAAAGAACGTTGGAGAAAACAATTGAAGTACGCTACTTTAGGTACATATGATTCGAAGATAAAGCGCATTGAAACCCCTGAAGAGACCGATGAGGAGCCGATGACCAAAGAACGGGCGGAAATCGATTCCCGCGAATCGACCCGTAAAACCTTGGATGAGTTTTTCGACTTTGTGGACGATACCGAACGTAAAGACTGGTTCGTACAATACATCAATACCATTGTGGACGAGTTTGATCCGCACACCTACTATTTTGCCCCTGATGATAAGGAAAAGTTCGATATGAGCATGTCCGGAAAATTCGAGGGTATCGGGGCGCGATTGCAAAAAAAGCCAGAAGGCGCTAAAATCGTGGAAATCATTTCCGGTGGTCCCGTATGGCGGAACCAGCAGTTGGAGGTAGGGGACGAAATTATTAAAGTAGGGCAGGATGGCGAAGAGCCTATCAATATCGTCGGAATGCGCTTGGACGATGCCATAAAACTCATAAAAGGGCCCCAAGGAACCATCGTGGACCTGACCGTTAGAAAAGTGGACGGATCGTTGGATGTCATCTCCATCACTAGGGATGTGGTAGAATTGGAAGAGTCGTTTGCCAAATCGACCAAAATACAAAAAGACGATATTCGTTACGGACTTATCCATCTTCCCAAATTTTATGTGGATTTTGATGATTACAGCGAGCGAAATGCAGCTACCGATGTGGCCAAGGAAGTAGAGCGACTTAAAACGGAAGGTGTTGAAGGCCTCGTTTTGGATCTGCGAGATAACGGAGGAGGATCATTAAAAACGGTAGTTGAAATGGCGGGACTTTTCATTAAAGATGGTCCGGTGGTACAAGTACAGTCGTCCGGTAAAAAGAAAGAAGTTTATGAGGACAAGGACGAACGCATTCAGTGGGACGGTCCGTTGGTGATATTGGTCAACGAACTTTCGGCTTCGGCATCCGAGATACTTGCCGCCGCCATGCAAGACTATAAAAGGGCCGTTGTTATCGGTAGCGAGCAGACCTTTGGTAAGGGAACCGTACAGAACGTTATTCCATTGGACAACATTGTAAGGAGCAACGACCATGGGAAATTAGGTGCCATAAAGTTGACCACACAGAAGTTTTATCGAATTAACGGAGGATCCACACAACTCGAAGGAGTAAAAAGTGATGTGGTGGTCCCGGACCGTTATTCCTATATCGATTTAGGAGAACGCGACCAGTCCAACCCGCTAAAGTGGGATAAGATCACCCCTGCCGATTACAAACCGTGGGACGGCTATATCGACTATGAGCAAACACTGGCCAGCAGCAATAAAAGAATGGCGGGAAATGCCCAGATCGCGCTTATAGAGGAGAACGCGAAATGGCTGAAAGCCGAGCAGGAAGAAACCAAAATTTCCCTTAACTATTCCGATTATAAGGTGGAGGAACAAAAGGATAAAGAAAAGCTCGATTATTTTAAGACACTGTCCGAATACGATAATAAACTATCGTTCAGTTCCCTTAAATATGAAGAAGCATTGTTTACAAAAGATTCCGTACTTCGGGAAAAAAGAAACCGTTGGCACCAGAACTTGGCCAAGGATGTATATGTTGAGGAAGCGGTGAACGTATTACAGGATCTGAAGATCAATAACATCAAAAACGGAAAACTGGCCAGTGTAAAAGGCTAATTTTCCTATAACCGAATTAAAAATCCCCGGGATGGCATATCTCGGGGATTTTTAGGTTTTGGGGGTCCCCTAATACCATTTTTTAATGGGTGATTTCAAGGTAGAAATGGTATGATTTTAACCCTCTGGATGTTCGCGTTGGAACGCTTTCAGTTTAGGCCGGATAATCGTTTGGCAATAGGCCTGTTCCGGATTTTTCTCAAAATACTTCTGGTGATATGCTTCGGCCAAATAGAAATTTTTCAGGGTAGCTATTTCCGTCATGATGGGCTTTTCGAAGTGCGGTCTTATACCATTTCTGCTTTGAAGTTACCCAAATAAAAAGCCGTCATTTTTTGCTTAGACGAAAAAGAAAAATCAAGCATAGCAGTAGCTACGGTTGTTTTTTATTTTGAAGTATAAACGGAAAAGGGCAATTTTTAATGGGTGATTTTAAGGTAGAAATGGTATTAACGTTTCGATCAGTGCAACTGCCGATTGCTGTTGTTGGTTGTTGTGAGTGTAGATTACAGAACGGTACTGGTTGCCTATGGAAACACCTTTGGTATGTGTTGTCGTTGGGTCGTGTACGGTCATAAAAAGGGTCAGCAATCGTTCGTACGAAATGAGCTCCGGGCAAAAAGTCACTTGTACCACTTCGGCATGTCCAGTGCGGCCGGAACATACCTCCCTATAGGTGGGATATCCGGGTACGGACCCTCCACCATACCCCGATACGACCTGTTCAACACCTTTTACGATGGTAAAAAGTGCTTCGATACACCAAAAACAACCTCCGCCAAAGGTGGCTTTTTCAACTGTTTTCAAGCGTGTCCTCGGTATGCTTTGGTTGTAAGGTCATAGAAGCCGAATTGATACAGTACCGAAGGCCGCTAGGTTCCGGACCATCGGGGAATACATGCCCCAAGTGTGCGTCACAGGTATTGCAAAGTACTTCTACCCGTATCATACCAAAGGAAACATCTTTAATGTAACTGATGGCATTCTCCTTTATCGGTTGGGTAAAACTGGGCCAGCCCGTACCCGATTCAAATTTGATGGTGGAATCAAAAAGTGGTGTGTCGCAACAGACACAATTGTATTTTCCGGCTTCGTGTATACCACAAAGGTCACCGGTATGCGGTGCTTCGGTTCCTTTTTTTCGGGTAATGCGAAAAACGTCGGGTGTCAATACCTGTTGCCATTCCGCCTCGGTCTTCTCCACCCTTTTGTCGGGCTTCGGATTTCCTTTGGTACTAAAATGAATAACATCTTTCCAAGTGATCATAGCGCTACATTTTTGGTATAAGGTAATAAGAATTTCGCTTTTTTGGTCGAAATATTCGTGGAAAACATACAGTGATCAGGTGATGGAGGTAACCGTGAAATTTGTAGTTTTAATCATGGTAAGGATATCGTTCAAAAATCGCAATAGCATCATCTATTCGGTGCTTATGCTCCTTTGCATCGTCGGGTTTTGGTTGTTCCAGAATTTTTATACGCCCGCATCTTATTCCGAAGCACCGTCCGACACCCACGGGATAACATCCATACCGGCTTTTGCCCTTCCCCGTTCTACCACGGGTTCGATAATCGACCACCGACATTACTGTCTATCCTATAGCGAAACCCATGAACAGGCCGAGTGGGTGGCCTATGTGTTAAAAAAAGAACACCTTACCTACGACGATCGTAAACGGCCTTATTTTATTGAAGATCCCAAAGTGTCCACAAAATCTGCCGACTGGAAAAACTATAGGGGGTCGGGCTATGATCGCGGGCATTTATGTCCGGCCGGAGACCGGCGTTTTAGCGAACAGGCTTATAACGAAACGTTTTACACCAGCAACATTAGTCCGCAGGACAGGGATTTTAACGCTGGCATATGGAACCGCTTGGAGCAGCAGGTCCGTCGTTGGGCAAAAAAGAAGGGTACCTTGTATGTTATTACCGGGGGCATACTGGAAAATAATCTTGAGGAAATCGGAGCGGAGGCTGTTTCGGTACCCGAGTATTATTATAAGATTATTGCCAGCGGGAATGCTTCAAAAATGACGGCAATCGCCTTTCTGATGGAAGGAAAAGAGCGCTCAAAGCCATTGCATACCTTTGTAGTGCCTATCGATGAACTGGAAAAACGAACTGGAATCGATTTTTTTTATCGGCTATCAGATCAGATGCAGACCAGTTTGGAAAGCGGTACGGATATCGGGAACTGGCCAATGTAAAATTGTTTCTTCTTAAATTCCCTCCTTCAACCGGTTGGTGTCCAGTTTTAAAAAGACAAAAAGGAGAATGCTGAAAAACAGTAGTCCGGAGCCCCCATAACTAAAAAAGGGTAGGGGAATGCCGATGGTGGGGAGCACGCCGATAACCATCCCGATATTGATGAAGTAGTGGAACAGCAGTATGGAGATTACCCCATAGCCGTACATTCTACTGAAATTATTTTTTTGGCGTTCCGCCAAATGTACCAATCGCAATAGCATTAGCGTAAATAGAATAACTACCGTAGCGGTGCCGATAAATCCCCATTCCTCACCAACGGTACTAAAAATATAATCGGTATGTTGTTCGGGTACAAAATCGCCTTTGGTACGGGTACCCTCCAAAAAGCCTTTTCCGAAAAACCCGCCCGATTCGATCGCTTTTTCCGATTGGTAGGTATTGTAACCGATCGTTTTACGGATCTGCTCCAGTTTGGCCGGGTCTTTCTCCAGTCGCAACCAAAGACTAAAACGGTCCCTATGGCGCTGTTCGAATACGCTGTTAAAAACGAAATTTACCGATAGGGAAAATAGGATGGTGACCACCGCAAAGGTGATCAAGGGTACAATGGGCAGTTTAAAACGTTTCTTTTTGAGCAGAAAAAACAATACCAATAACAGGACAATGGTAAAGCCAACCCATAGCGTGCCGAACATTAAAGTGGTCACAAATACCAATACGGCTAGAAAGCCGATGGCCAGGTAATATAGGGGAAGGCCTTCCCTAAAAATGACAAAGATCAGCGCAAAAAAGATCAGGGCACTCCCGGGATCGGGCTGGGGCACAATCAAAAAAGGCGGGATAAGAATGATTAAAAACGCGTATAATTGATCCTTTCTGCGTTTAATATCGGTTTGGATGTCGCTAAGGTACTTTGCCAAGGCCAGTGCCGTACCGACCTTTGCAAGTTCGGAAGGCTGTAAGTTGAAAAAACCAAGGCTGTACCAAGAGGTCGCTCCGGCTATCGTCTTTCCAAAAAAGAACAGCCCTAAAAGCAACACGACGGAAACAATATAGAGCAAGCTCGAAAAACGTTCAAAAAAGCTGGCCTCTAGGGCCATGATAACAATGATAGTAACGATACTGGCCCCAAAAAAGAAGAGCTGTTTACCGTGTAAGGTGGAAAAATTGAAAATGGAGGGATCCGCATCGGTGAACGTACTGGAGTAAATGTTCAGCCACCCGATGGTGACCAGGAGTACATAAAAAAGTACGCTAAGCCAATCAATACGTTTTAAGACGCTTCTGCCCGACATATGCGTTTATCTTGGAAGTATTTCCGGTTTGGGTGTTGGCCTTGGACTCCAGTTGTATTCGTTTATTCTGAATTCCTCACCGCTATAAGGTTTCGCATACTCATGCAGCAATGTGCGCTCCAACATTCTTTTTTCCAAGTCTTTTCTGGTAATCGTTCCTTTAAGGTATTTTTCGATCATTAAGGACGCGATATGTCCGGCGTACCGGGCCCCATAGTAGCCATTTTCGATGTATACCGCAATGGCGATCTTGGGTTTGTCCACGGGAGCGAAGGCCACGAATACGGAATGGTCCGTAAGTTGGGTCTTTACGCTGTCGATGATGGTAAAATTTTCTACGGTTCCCGTTTTTCCGGCGATTTCGATGTCGGGGATTTGGACCCCCCTTGCCGTTCCCCTCCGATACACTTCGGCCATTCCCTGCACAACAGGTTCAAAATGGTGCTTGTCTATGGTGGTATGCTTCGGTTTTACAAAATCGGGAAAGGTAATGTCCTTGCCCTCTACTTTTTTAAGCAGGTGGGGCGTAAAGTAATGGCCCCTGTTGGCAATGGCGGCCGTCATGTTGGCCAATTGTATAGGGGTTACCGCTATTTCACCCTGGCCAATGGAATTCGAGATGATGTAGGAAGACGACCATCGATTGTCGCCGTACCATTTATCATAATATTCTTTGGTCGGTATCCTACCTTTTCTTCCCGTATGCAGATCGGAACCTAAATAGTTGCCCAAACCAAAACTTTTCATGTGTTTTTCCCAAACATCATGGGCGTCGTCGGTGGTTTCAAAGCGTTCGTAAATTTTCCGGAAGGTACCGGCAAAGTAGGCATTGCACGATTTGTAAATCCCCACGTTCATATTCCGTAACCCGCCACCGCAATGGCATCCTCTTTTGGTACGGCCTACATAAAATCCGTTATAGCACTGGATATTGGTATTCGGCGTAATGGCCCCTTCCTGCAGGGCGATCAACGCATTTAAGGTCTTAAAGGGCGATCCCGGTGAGCTTTCCGCCAATATGGCCCGATCAAAAGTGGGTCTTGAAATCGAATCGTAATGCAATTTGCTGTAGTTTGCCGATCGTTTTCTTCCCACTAAAAGGGAAGGGTCGTAAGTAGGGCCCGAAATCATCGAAAGGATCTCTCCGGAAGCCGGTTCTATCGCTACGATGCCGCCCCATTTGCCGTGCATCAATTTTTCCCCGTATTCCTGTAGCACCTTATCAATGGTGATGTGTATTTCCTTTCCCTGTACGGGTTCTAGGTCCAGCGAACCATCCTTATAACGTCCGATATCCCTATTGAAACGGTCTTTTTGGATATACTGCACCCCTTTTCTACCGCGAAGGGTATCTTCATATACCTTTTCTACTCCGGTACGGCCCGTAAGTTCCCCTTGCGTGTATTCCGGATTCTTGGACAGGTCTCTTTCGTTCACTTCACTGATGTACCCCAGTACATTTGCCGCACTGTTGGTATCATAATAACGTAACGATCTTTTTTGAATGTAAAAGCCCTTATAATGCCGCATTTTTTCCTGTAGGCGTGCATAGTCCTGTTTTGACAGTTGTGGAACGAATACCGAAGGCAATCGTGGCGAGTAGATTCTCGCCTTGCGTAATGATTTGATGAATTTTTCCCGATCTACACCCAATAATTTGCAGAATTCAAGGGTGTCCAATGGTTTTACTTCCCTGGGAATGACCATAACATCATAGGCCGGATCGTTCCCTACCAAAAGTTTGCCGTTACGATCGTAGATGTAGCCACGTTCCGGATAGTCATAAATCGCCTTTATTGCCGGGTCATCTTTCCACCATTTATCCGCCGGGGAGCTAAATACTTGTAGATAACTCAACCTTCCGAGAAAGGTGATCCCGATAATGACGATAATGGATGACAGCAATACTTTTTTCATTCCTTTTTAACGCTGAAGAGTGAGCTGAACAACAGGCAGAGTACCAATGAGGCCGCCCCGATGGCCACGATTTTTTTGAGCATCAATACTATATTGGCAAAGCTAAAGATTTCTAAGGCAAAGAATACGGCGTGATGCACTATAATTAATAACGCCAAAAACGTGATTTGTTGTGCCCGGGTGGTGTTGGAAAGCCGAAAACTTTGAAATTCGATGTTCACTCCAAAAACAAAGCGCATCATGGTCGGTCTAAAATAGGCGATGGTAACCGTAGCCGCGGCATGTAGGGCCATGGTATCCGAAAACAGGTCTACCAGCAGTCCCAGCAAAAAGCTCAGTCCGATCAGGGCGGCGCGGTTCTCCTTTATGGGATACCAATACAGATACAAAATATAGACCATAGGGTTGATAAAGCCGAAAAAGTTCAGCCGATTGAACACCAATACCTGTACCAATACCAGTAGGATAAAGCGGACGATATTTATGAAATAACTATTGTTCATTGATGGTCTGCTCTTGGAGTTCCATAATTTCCCGACGGTCTACGTTTTGGACGATATATACGTTTTTCAGATTGGTCATGTCGTTAAAAAGCTGCACATCGATGCGGTAAAAACTCTTGGCGGTATCCAAATCGAATTTCTGGATGGTGCCTATGGGTACGTTCTCGGGGAAAATGCTGCTCATCCCACCGGTAACAATGGTGTCGCCGACCATAAGGGGTACCAATCGTGGAATGTCTACCAGCTGTACGATGTTGAACCGTTTGGTGTTCCAGACCAAGGATCCAAAGTGGTTGGTGTTTTTCAGTTTTGCGTTGATGTTCGACTTCTCGTTGAGAATACTCTGGACGGTGGCATAGTTGCGGGAAACATTTTCTACGATACCGAGGATTCCTTTTGGTGTGATGACGCCCATATCCGCTTTTAGGCTATCGGTGCTTCCCAAATCGATCGTAATGTAATTGCGCGGGTCCGAATAACTATTTTTTATGACCTTTCCCGAAAGGATGGTATAAATGGAGCGCCCGGGCAGGCTCATAGTGTCCTTGTTTTCCGTCTCCTGATTGAACAATAACTTGCGCAGCCTTTTATTTTCGTCCACCAACTTTTGGTTCTCTTGGGAAAGTCCAAAATAGGAGGTAATGCCGTCAAATCCTTGGTATATGGATCCACTGATCCAATTGGAGGAATTGAAAAAACTGGATTGGTGATACGAATGCGACTGTACCGTAAAACCCAACGAAACCATCATAAGAAACAAGTAGAGCAAAAAGTTCTTGTGCCGTATGACGAAGTTGATGATCTGCTGCATTCACACTTTGGTTTTAGCTACGTTGGCATGAACGGAAAAATCTAGGGAATAGCGCTTCCGATGCCCGTAAAAAGTCGTTTGTATTGTCTTATTTAATCAAGATGCTCTTGTAACGTTCCAAGTTTTTCAATGCGATTCCGGTACCACGTACGACTGCTCTAAGAGGGTCCTCCGCAATATATACGGGAAGATCCGTTTTTTGGGAAAGTCTTCGGTCCAGGCCTCTTAACATGGATCCACCACCGGCCAAATAGATACCGGTATTATAAATGTCCGCCGCAAGTTCGGGAGGCGTTTGGGACAAGGTCTCCATTACCGCATCCTCGACACGTAAAATGGATTTGTCCAGTGCCTTTGCGATTTCGCGATACGAAATTTGCACCTGTTTGGGCTTTCCGGTCAATAGATCACGACCTTGCACCGATTTATCTTCCGGTGGGTTTTGTAGATCTTCGGTAGCCGAACCGATCTCTATTTTAATATTTTCTGCGGTACTTTCCCCAACGTAAAGGTTGTGCTGCGTACGCATGTAATATATAATATCATTAGTGAATACATCGCCCGCGATCTTTACCGATTTGTCGCAAACGATACCACCTAGGGCGATTACCGCGATTTCCGTGGTTCCCCCTCCGATATCAACGATCATGTTTCCCTTGGGTTGCATGATGTCCAATCCGATACCGATAGCTGCGGCCATGGGTTCATGGATCAGGTATACCTCTTTACCGTTCACACGCTCCGCAGATTCCTTTACCGCACGCATTTCCACTTCGGTAATACCGGAGGGAATACAAATGACCATGCGCAATGCCGGTGGAAACCATTTTTTCTTTAACGCGGGAATGTTTTTGATGAACATGTTGATCATCTTCTCCGAAGCATCAAAATCGGCGATGACCCCGTCTTTCAGGGGGCGTATCGTTTTGATGTTTTCATGGGTCTTGCCCTGCATCATGTTGGCCTCCTTGCCAACGGCTATTATTTTACCGCTGATGCGGTCCCTTGCTACTATGGAGGGACTGTCCACAACAACTTTGTCCATGTGGATGATGAGGGTGTTCGCGGTACCTAGATCGATAGCGATTTCCTCGGTCAAGAAATCAAAAAATCCCATTTTACTTTGTTTGGTTATGTTACTAGTTCGAGTGGGGTGTGTACAATACGAACAAAAGTAGTGAAATTAATGCTTAAAATGACGTGTGCCGGTCATTACCATGGCAACACCATTTTCATTGCAATAATCGATACTCAGTTGATCTTTGATAGATCCGCCCGGCTGTATAACGCTTGAAATACCATTTTTATGCGAAATTTCCACACAATCCGGAAACGGGAAGAACGCATCGCTGGCCATTACCGCTCCCTCGAGGTCAAAATTGAACGACTTTGCCTTGTGAATCGCCTGATTGAGGGCATCTACGCGGGAAGTCTGCCCCGTTCCGCTGGCGCACAATTGCTTGTTTTTGGCAAGCACAATGGTGTTCGATTTTGTGTGCTTACAAAGTTTGGAAGCAAAGATCAGGTCCTCTAGTTCCGCTTTTGAGGGTTCCTTTTCGGTCACGTATTTCAAATCGGGGACCGTATCGGTCTTGTGGTCCTTGTCCTGTACCAATAAGCCGTTCAAACAGGTGCGTACGATGGTTTCGGGCAGGTCCGTCTCGTTCTGGATCAAGATGATCCGGTTTTTCTTGCCCTTTAAAATTTCAAGGGCATCATCGGCATAACTCGGGGCGATCACCACTTCGCAGAACAATTTATGGATTTCGTTGGCCGTGGCCGCATCAATTTCGACATTGCTGATCAAAATTCCCCCAAAGGCGGATACCGGATCCCCGGCCAAAGCATCTACATACGCTTGGTGTATGGAATCCCTAGTGGCCAGCCCACAGGCATTGTTGTGCTTCAATATGGCAAAGGTTGGGGCATCCTTGCGGAACTCGTTCATAAGCAATACCGCGGCATCCACGTCCAACAAGTTGTTGTACGATAGTTCTTTGCCGTGAAGTTTGGAGAACATGGCCTCAAAGTCCCCAAAGAAAAACCCTCTTTGGTGCGGGTTTTCCCCATAACGCAATACCTTGCCGTTCAGTTCACTTATTTTAAGTGAAGCAATGGCGTGGTCTTTATTGAAATAGTTAAAAATTGCGGTATCGTAGTGTGAGGATACATTGAACGATTTTGCGGCAAATTGTTTGCGGTCTTCCAAAGTGGTGCTTCCGTTGTCCCTGGAGATGACGGTCAGGAACTCGGAGTAATCCTCCATGGAGGACACACAGAGTACGTCTTTATAATTTTTTGCCGCTGCCCGGATCAAGGAAATTCCACCAATATCTATTTTTTCGATAATATCTTGTTCCGAAGCTCCACTGGCCACGGTTTTCTCAAAGGGGTAAAGGTCCACAATAACGATATCGAGCTGTGGAATTTCGAATTCTTCCAATTGTGCCACGTCGCTCTCGTTGTCCTGACGGTTAAGAATTCCCCCAAAAACTTTTGGGTGCAGGGTTTTGACCCTTCCGCCGAGTATGGACGGATAGCTGGTCACTTCTTCCACCGGTATCACTTCGATGCCGAGATCTCGTATGAATTTTTCGGTTCCCCCGGTACTGTAGATGGTAATTCCCAGCTCTTGGAATTTTTTTACGATAGGTTCCAGGCCATCTTTATGAAATACTGAAATTAAGGCTGAAGTGGCTTTTTTAGTGCTCATTTTTGAAAGATACGTTGTGGTTATTTACGGGCAAAAGTACCTTTTTTAAGGGTTTGTAAAAGGTTGGGTTATCAACAAAAACCCTAAAGTTTTAAACGTTTTTTGGAAATGGTATAACCTGGGGTTCATTAGGCTTCCCGTCGTAACGGCCTACATCGTCTCTTGTATGGTGCGTTTGCTTCCCGAAGGGAGCATATGCACTATATAAATTGTTGTGGTGTCGTTTTTTTACGCTGAAATTGGTTTCACGTTGATTTGTCCGCCAATAGCTTTCAGCACTTTCATTATTGTTCCGAATTGTGGTTTTGCCCCGTCAGATAATGCTTTGTAAAGGCTTGGTCGGCTCATTCCGGTTTTCTCAGCAATCTTTGTCATTCCGATTGCCTTTGCAATGTGTCCGATTGCCACAATTAAATCAGAACTGTCTCCATCTTCGAGAACAGTATTAAGATATTCAGCAATCATTTCTTCGCTGTCCAAATAATCCGCTATATCAAATTTTGTAGTTGCCATTTTATTCGTCTTTTATTCTGTTCCAGATTTCTTTCGCTTTTTTAACATCCTTTTGTTGGGTCGATTTATCTCCGCCAATTAGAAGAACAACTATTTTGTTGTCTTTGTCTTTAAAGTAAACTCGATAGCCTTTAGCGTAATTAATTCTCATTTCGCTAATTCCGTCTCCAACAGGTTTGCAATCTCCGAAATGTCCATCCGTTTCGAGTTTCTGAATTCGGAAGAGGATTTTTGTTTTTGCTCTTAAATCTTTGAGCTTTCTAATCCACTTATCGAATTCAGATGTCTTTTCGGTGATTACCATTTTAAAATGTATCCGTTTAGATACAAAAATAGATAAATATTCGGATTAATCAAACAGAATTTAGTTCGTTCTGAGCGGTCTGTGGAAATGTACCACAATTAAAAAATTATTGGGAAAAAGAAGGTTTTTACCCTTGGGTCATCAGTTTGGCCACGCGCTCGTTCACGAACTCTAAAAAGCGCTCGTCCGCTTCTGTAAAGGGGTCCGGCGTATCGCTGTCGATGTCGATCTGTCCGATATTGACGCCGTTCACAAAAAGAGGGACTACGATTTCGGCCTTTACCGATATGCTACAGGCAATATAGTTGTCCTGGGCCTGAACGTCGGGTACCACAAAATTTTGGTCGCTCACCGCCACTTGGCCGCAAATACCCTTTCCAAAGGGAATGATAACATGGTCGGTAGGTGCCCCGGCATAGGGGCCCAATTTGAGTTCGTCCTTGTCGCCGTTTTTAAAATAGAACCCCACCCAATCGTAATAGGGGACGGTATCCTTTAAAAGGTCGCAGATGGTTTGCAGCTTGTCGTCGGTAGTGCCTGCAGGGTTCGCCAACAACGTATCGATTTTAGGGCGCAAAGTGCTGAACATAGTTGCTTTTTTCTGCAAAAATAATGGTTTTATCGCGCCGTACGAAACGTGTTTTTTGAATGGGTAGCGCTGTAGTGTTTTATGATTTGGTAATGAGTTCAATAAAAAAAGGGACGCTCCCTACGGAGCGTCCCTTTTTCAGTTTACTATAAATATTTTGTGTTACGGCTGGATCTTTACATCGAACTCGATAAAATCGTTGTTCGCAAAACCGGCCTCTATCGCCGTTATTTTGATCAATCCTGTTTTGCCATAGTTATCGACAAACGCGATGACATCGCCAACGGCAAGATTCGTGATTTTTTGGATCCCGGAATTCATGATCGTTGGAAGGTCGCCCGAAAGTACTACGGCGTCAAAACCATCGGCATCCAAACTTGACATTGCGAAAAATGTTTCGTTCAAGGTTTCGGTGGCGGCATCTTCTTCATCTTCCCCTGGCTCCAATCCTTCTACCGGAAATCCGAAAGAGGCATCGTACGTTGCAGTGGAAGCAAAGGAGGCATCTTCACCATCCGATACGCCAGAAGCGCCGAAGTAATATCCAAAATCCCAAAAAGCCCTAAATTCAGGTCCCTCGTTGATCCGGTACACTTTTTCGTCCAATAAGGAAAAGAACGACTCCGTAGTGCCGTCCGCAGCTGGGGCAAAAAGTTGTATTCCGTTAAATTCCCGTACCGCAGCGGCAGGGTTGGTTCCATTACCGACGGTTACGGTAATGGTTCCTACGCCAAGGGCAAGCCGTTTGCTGGCATCCCTAAAGTCCCCTTTTCCGGTGGTGGTCCAAAAGCTATAGACAATGGAGCCATTGTCAATATTTGGAACAGGAAGCTCAAAGGTAAAATCGATTTCTTTTTTGGTGGCGCCGTCCAAATCGATGGAGCCATCCGCTTTCAATGCTTTTTGAAGGTCATCGCTATCCAAGTTAAAGTTGTTGAAAGGCATATCTCCCTGACCGGAAATGTTCTGTGTAATGTACATTCTCCGTTGTGTTGTCGCCGAAGTGGTAAAGATTACCCTTCCAGGAACGCTGGTACCTACTTCGCCACTTGCCGAAGCGGTGGGGGTATTGTTTGCCGGGTCGTCTTCGTTGAAAACCAAGGTGGCTACCTGTGGAGCGTCCGGGTCATCTTGACCGGGTGTGTCCGGGGTATCGAACTCGTTACCGTCGTCCGATGAACAGCTTGCGATAAAAAGCGTTAATGAGCAGGCAATAAGCGCCTTCCCTAATGACTTTCTAAATACTTTTTTCATGTTAAAATAGAATTTAATGTGTTAGTGATGCACGTTAAACGGATTTATCGCGCATTTCGTATAATTTGTTTGTTTTTTTGAAAAAAGCAGCTAAAACCGCCTTTTTAAAAACATGGGGCACGCTATACGATAGCATCATGTTGCAACGTTTGTTAAGTGACGTGAGTTCAAATTGAAACATCCATTTTTTAGATACTGGCAATTTTTAATGGATAATTTCAAGATAGAAATGGTATGAAAGATAAAGAGCTGACCAACAGTGGTGATTTTGTAAAAAAAGGCTGTTTTTTATGTTGAACTAACGTTAAATAAAATGTCTATGGTTGGATGTTTTGTATTTTTGCTATTGTGAAACGATTGCTTCATTCCATATCGCACTTGCTCCTGGCGCTGCTCGTTTTGGCCTCTACGGTTTCGTGGAAGGTCGACAAACACTATTGTATGGGCCGTTTAATGGATATCGCCCTTTTCATAGGGGCCGATTCCTGTGGGATGGGCGTCAACGGACTTGAAGGCGAATTGCCATCCTGTTGTGACGATGAAACCATAGTGATCGATGGACAGGACGACCTGTCCCCGATTTCCCAAGGATTTTCTTTTGATTTGCCATTACAGCCGACCGCTGTTTCGGAGTTTTTGTTTACTGCTTATCCCTACCATAGTCGTATCCTTCCAGAGGAACACTATCCACCACCCATTTTGATCGAGGACATTGTATTGCTCGATCAGGTATTCCTAATTTGATCTGTTTTTTCCGGTACCCGTACCCTCCGGTATTTCCCATACTGACGGGAAAATTCGGTGATATTGCCGTATGCGGCAATAACCTAATTAAGGAAAATTAACAGACTTCAACATGATACATACGTATACGATCAAAGGAATGACCTGTAACGGTTGTGCCGCCGGTGTTACCAAAAAGTTAAGCGCGGTAGACGGTGTGCTGGACGTTCAGGTAGACTTGCAAAGGGAAATTGCGCAGCTTCTTTCAAAGAAGGGGATTCCCCTTGTACAGCTTCAAAAAGCACTTCCCGAAAAATACACTATTTACCATACGGCCAACGCTGCTGATAACGAGACTTCCGTATCTGCCGAAAAGCCATCAAAACTGGTGCAGTTAAAACCCTTGTTGCTCATTTTTGCATACTTGTTTACCGCGGTATTCTTGATGCATTATAAAACGGGCGATCTCTCGGCCGCGATGATGGATTTTATGGGACTGTTCTATTTGGTGTTCAGTTTTTTCAAGTTACTGGACCTTAAAGGGTTTCCCGAAAGTTTTGCCATGTACGATCCGTTGGCGGGCCGCTTGCCTTGGTACGGGCGCATATATCCTTTTTTGGAACTGACATTGGGCATATTGTTTTTATTGCGCGAACAGGTATTTTGGGCCTTGGTGGCAACACTATTGCTATTGGTACCCACTACCTATGGTGTTGTAAAGAGCCTTTTAATTAAAAAGGACATCCGTTGCGCCTGCTTGGGAACGGCCCTAAAACTGCCGATGACCGAAGCTACCTTGATCGAAAATGCGGTAATGCTTTTTATGGCCTGTTATATGTTGTATCAATACATTTTTTAGATGAAAGCGATACTAAAAAACATACTAACGGCGATACTAGCGGTATGCTGCCAATACGGGTTTGCACAGGATAAGGTGGAGGGTAGGATACTTGGGGCCGACAGTGAAAATAGTCCCTCCGGCCTGTCGGGTGCCAATGTGTATTGGGTGAACTCCCAAATTGGAACGGTTACCGATACGGAAGGGGACTTTAGTATTCCGTATCGGAAGGAGTTTAACCAATTGGTGATCAGTTTTATCGGTTTCACCACGGATACCCTTACGGTAAATGCCCCTAAGACCATCACGCATCTTTTACAGCCATCCAATGTATTGGATGAGGTAATCGTGGAGCAAAAGAAGGATGCGGTTCAAAAAGCGTTCCTTAGTGCGCGTAACGTGATTACGGTCAATAGTGCCGAGCTTTTAAAGGCGGCTTGTTGTAACCTTTCGGAAAGTTTCGAGACCAATCCCGCCATTGATGTCAATTTTTCGGATGCGTTGACCGGAACAAAGCAAATTCAAATGCTGGGACTTACCAGTCCCTATTTGTTGATTACCCAGGAGAATATCCCCATGGTACGGGGCGCATCGCAGGCATATGGTCTTACCTTTACGCCGGGCACATGGGTAGAGAGCATTCAGATAACAAAAGGTGCCGGTAGCGTGGTCAACGGTTACGAAAGTATTTCCGGGCAGATCAACACCGAATTGATGAAGCCTTTAACGGATAAATTACTGTTTGTAAACGGTTATGCCAATCAAAATGGACGTCTGGAACTCAATACCCATATCAATCGACGGTTGAGCGAGCAATGGAGTACCGGTTTTTACATTCATGGAAACCAAAGGACCAGGGAAGAGGACGGTAACGGGGATGGCTTTTTGGATGCCCCATTGGCGGACCAGATCAATGTGATGAACCGTTGGCAGTACCAAAATCCGGCTACGGGGTGGGTAAGTTTTATCGATGTCCGTTTTTTGAACGATGAAAAACAGGTAGGGCAGACCGGTTTTGATGCGGACCGATGGCGGGGTATTCTAGGAACTCCATCGGGCACGGGAGTGCCGAACACACCTGCCCTTCGGCTACGCTCAGGGCACGTGCCGAACGAAACTGGACCGCCTGCCCTTCGGCTACGCTCAGGGCACGTGCCGAGCGGAGTCGAAGGACCTGTGCTGAGCGGAGTCGAAGAACCTGTGCTGAGCGGAGTCGAAGAACCTGTGCTGAGCGGAGTCGAAGAACCTGTGCTGAGCGGAGTCGAAGCATGGGGAAGTGAAATCGATACCCGTAGGTTTGATTCATCGGTGAAGTTGGGATATGTTTTTCCCGAGCTCCCCTTCCAAAGTTTCGGTTTTCAGGCTTCTTATAGCCTTCATAAGCAAAACGCATACTATGGGTTTCGACAGTACGATATCGACCACGAAAGCTTGTACGGCAACCTGATATTCAATTCCATATTAGGGAGTACCCAAAACAAGTTTAAAACAGGGCTCAACCTAGCCTATGACGGGTATCGCGAAAGGGTGGATAACCGGAATTTTCAACGGGACGACCGCGCCATTGGAGCATTTTTTGAGTACAGTTATGAAGATTTGGAAAAGTTGAGCTTTACGGCAGGGTTTCGTATCGATACGCACAATCGGCTCGGGGTTTTCGCAACGCCAAGGTTTCATTTAAGGTATACCCCTTGGGAAAAAGCAAGTTGGCGTTTTTCCGTGGGTAGGGGGAAGCGGGCCGCGAACATTTTTGCCGAGAACCAGCAGTTGTTCGCTTCTGCAAGGAGCGTTCAGCTATTGGATGCCGGTGGGGCAGTCTATGGGCTGGACCCTGAAATCGCTTGGAACTATGGCTTTGGATTTTTACAGGGCTTTACCTTGTTCGATAGAAAAGGAACTGTTTCGCTGGACTTTTACCGAACCGATTTTGAAAACCAAGTGGTGGTCGATTGGGAAAATCCGAGGGCGATTTTTTTCTATAACCTTGATGGCAAGAGTATCGCGGACAGTTTTCAGATCGAGCTCAACTATGAGGTGCTCAAGCAATTGGAGCTGCGAACGGCCTACAAATACTATAACGTGCGGACCGATTACCGTTCCGGACGTTTGCAGAAACCTTTACAGCCGCCACATCGGTTTTTTGTAAACGTGGGATATGAAACAACAGCTAAGGATACCGGTGCCCAGTGGCGTTTTGATTATACGTTGAACATCTTGGGCGGGCAACGCCTTCCAAGTACCGGGGTAAACCCGCCCGAAGCGCGTTTGGGCGACGAAGTCGACGGCTATTCCCTTATGAACGCCCAGGTGACCAAGGTGTTTTCGGAACATTTTGAATTTTATATCGGAGGGGAAAACCTGTCCGATTTTAAACAACCGAACCCGGTATTAGGGGCAGCGGACCCTTTTGGCGCAAATTTTGATACCACTATCGTATATGCCCCTATCATGGGTCGCATGTTTTATGGTGGCTTTCGATATAAATTATAGTTAGTGATGAACCAATTTAAAACAATACCGATGAAAAAAATGATGATCGCACTAGTGTTACTGTTCTCGACGGTGGCTTTTGCACAGGAAAAAAACAAAAAAATGGCCTTTGATGTCGATGGCAAATGTGAGATGTGTAAAATGCGTATCGAAAAGGCCGCCTTAGGGGTCAAAGGGGTGAAGTTTGCCTCTTGGGACATTGCTTCCCATCAGCTATCGTTGATCCTAGATGAGCGAAAGACCGATCCGATGAAAGTAAAAACCGCTTTGGTCGCCGTGGGCCACGATACCAAGGAACTAAAGGCAAGTGAAGAAGCCTACGATTCCGTACATCCCTGTTGCAAGTATCGGGAGGATGCTACCGATGATTCGGGTTCCCACTAATAATAGCAATTACTGCATTTTCGACCCTCATGACAAAGTGCTAATGCATGAAGCGGGTTTATAAAAACAAAACCGCCCCGACAATAGTGCCGGGGCGGTTTTTTTATGCTATACTCTTGTGCTTACATCATTCCGGGCATTCCACCGCCGCCCATTGGAGGGCCTGGGACAGGTGCGTCTTCCTTAATATCCGTCAATGCACATTCGGTAGTCAAGATCATTCCGGCAACAGAGGCCGCATTTTCCAATGCTACCCGTGTTACTTTCTTAGGATCGATGATCCCGGCCTTTAACATTTCAACGTATTTTTCCGATTTGGCGTCGTAACCGTAATCCCCTTTTCCTTCAAGGATTTTGGCAATGACAACAGATCCTTCGCCACCCGCGTTTTCTACGATCGTACGTAAGGGTGCTTCAATGGCACGGGCAACAATTTGAATTCCGGTTTCTTCATCCGCATTTTCAGCAGCTATTTTGGATAAAACCGATTTGGCGCGTACCAAGGCGACACCACCTCCAGCGACGATACCTTCTTCAACAGCGGCTCTGGTCGCGTGCAATGCATCGTCAACACGGTCTTTTTTCTCCTTCATTTCTACTTCGGAAGCTGCGCCTACATACAATACGGCGACACCACCGGCCAATTTGGCCAAACGCTCCTGTAGTTTTTCCTTATCATAGTCCGATGTAGTGGTCTCGATCTGCGATTTGATCTGGTTGACCCGTGTTTTGATCGTTTTGGCCACGCCACCACCGTTTACGATAGTGGTATTGTCCTTGTCGATCGTAATTCGTTCACAGGTACCCAACATATCTACCGTGGCGTTTTCCAAAGAGAAACCTCTTTCTTCCGCGATTACGGTACCTTTTGTAAGGATGGCGATATCTTCCAACATCGCTTTTCTTCGGTCTCCGAAGCCCGGTGCCTTAACAGCGGCTATCTTCAATGATCCACGAAGTTTGTTTACGACCAAAGTGGCCAAGGCCTCTCCGTCAACATCCTCTGCGATGATCAATAAGGGCTTTCCTGACTGTGCTACCGGTTCCAAAACGGGAAGCAAGTCTTTCATGGCAGAGATTTTCTTATCGAACAAAAGAATATAAGGATTCTCTAGGTCGGCGATCATTTTTTCCGAATCGGTAACGAAATATGGAGAAAGATATCCTCTATCGAATTGCATACCCTCCACAACGTCTACATAAGTATCGGTTCCTTTGGCCTCTTCAACGGTGATAACCCCTTCTTTTCCGACTTTTCCAAACGCTTGGGCGATCAGGTCGCCAATGGTTCGGTCGTTGTTTGCGGATATTGAAGCTACTTGCTCTATTTTTTCCGAAGAATCGCCAACTTTCTTGGACTGTTTGCCCAAGTTTTCCACGATAGCTTCTACCGCTTTGTCGATACCTCTTTTCAAATCCATTGGATTGGCACCGGCCGCAACGTTTTTCAATCCTTCTTTTACGATGGACTGTGCCAAAACGGTAGCGGTAGTGGTACCATCACCGGCAAGATCGTTGGTTTTGGAAGCAACTTCCTTTACCATTTGCGCTCCCATGTTTTCCAAGGCGTCCGCCAATTCGATTTCCTTGGCTACGGTAACACCATCTTTGGTTACCTGTGGCGCTCCAAAAGATTTGCTGATGATTACGTTTCTCCCTTTTGGGCCTAATGTTACTTTTACTGCATTTGCCAATGCATCGACACCTCTTTTGAGTCCGTCGCGTGCATCGATATCAAATTTTATTTCTTTTGCCATTTTTTCAAATTTTACTTTTATTCCCCGTGTGCCGGAGAACGTCACGTTGTTCTAAATGTTTTGATTTTCGATCGTTGAAAAACACGACCAGGTACTTTCTTAGATGATCGCCAAAACGTCACTCTCTCGCATCATCAAATAATCGACACCTTCTAGTTTGAGTTCGGTGCCCGCATACTTTCCGTACAATACCTTGTCGCCGACTTTTACCGTTACCTTTTCATCTTTGGTACCGGGACCAACGGCGACCACTTTACCTTGTTGCGGTTTTTCTTTTGCCGTATCGGGAATGTAGATGCCCGAAGCTGTTTTGGTTTCAGCTGCCATTGGCTCGATCAATACACGGTCCGCCAATGGTTTAATAGTCACTTTAGCCATATTTTTTGTTTTTATAATTGGATTTTATTTATGCTGAAATGTGTGTGGCAGAAACTGTGCCATGTCATAAAAACTGACACTTTGTAAAACAAAAATGCCAGCTTGTCATTTTAGCTGGCATTTTTCAAATTGAAATTTCTTATTGTGCGCTGTCGCCCGGAACGGCATCTTCACCTGCCGGTGTCGGTAAGGCATCCGGAGCGGCTTCGGGTATGGTCTCTGGGACCGTGGTCTCTATTTCGTCCCCATTAAGGATCTTGGAGTCGGATTCACCACCGAATTTTCCCGGAAGTGCAATGTTCGATGCCAATATAAGTATGACCAAAAGCCCTGCAAGTGTCCAAGTACTTTTATCCAAAAAGTCTCCCGTTTTTTTAACGCCGCCGACAACTTGGCTGCCACCGCCCCCGAAGGAGGAGGACAATCCGCCACCTTTTGGGTTTTGGACCATAATGACCAAGACCAACAAAAAGCAAACAACAATGATTAAAACTAGGAATATGGTAAATGTACTCATCAGGACTTATTTTTGTTCTTTTCGAATTTTTTCTACTGCTTTAATTCGATCTGCAAAGAAACCACTTTTTTCCGGATATTTCAAACTTAAAATTTTGTAGGCCTGAATGGCTTTTTTATACTTTTTTTGCTCCATATAAACCCTTGCCAAAGTCTCCGTCATAAGCTCCTTTTTATCTATTTTAACGGAGTCCGATATGTTTACTTTAGTCGGGTTTTCGGTTGGGGTGATCTTGGGGTTGGTCGCGATAAACTTATCGATGAGTTCGAAGTTTTTGTTCTTTAGAACGGACTCCTCCAATGGGAAATCAATGGGTTCCCGTTCTGCATCGATTTCTTTGTTCTTTCGTTTGACCGTTTTAAAAGAGGCCAGTTGTAGCCATTCCGCAAAGGAGTGCTTTTCCCTTTTCGTGAACGGCAAGGGTGCTCCATAGTCGGGGGTTTCTTCCTGGTCTATTTGCTGTTCGTCCTGCTTGTTTTTAGCGGTAAAAAGCTCAGGGTCCAAAATGATATTCGCCTCTTTCAGGTTTTGCGGTAAGGGAGCGTCTTCCGAAGGCTGTTCCACGGATGTGTTCGTGGCGTCGCTGTCGGCGTTCAAGGCCGTTTGTTCCGAAGGGGCTTCCTCAGCTGCGGTGAAGCCGTTTTTCTTTGATAGGGTATTTGCCAAATTGTTCTGCAGAAAATCCTGGGAGGTAATATAGTCGAACAACACTTCCCTGTCGGCCGTATGGGCAGCGGTTATTTTTAAGGCTTTGTTGTATTTGAAGCTGTTGAGGTTTTTGAGTCCTTTTAGATGAAGGGCGCGCGCGGTTTGGAAAAAGGGATATTCCTGCAGTACCTCCTCCAATTGGTTGGTATGTACCGGGGATACTACTTTATCCGGATGTTGTAACAAATAAGTGAAGTCTTGAACGTTCATAGGTCGATAGGATGCAAGATACCGTTTTTGTCAAATATGTTGATGCCCTTTTTGTATAGATGGTCGTACTTTTTGAATAATGCCATTTCAAAGTTAAAACGGTATAAGCGCCGTCCATACTTTTATAAACCCGTACTTGTTTTGCCTCTTAAAAAATATTCAATTTAAATTCCAGTTGCCCTATCGTTTACCAGTCGGCCAAAGAGGCGTTGAAAATATCTTGGGTAATCCGCTCAAAAATGATTTCATGGGCCTCACTTTTTACGGCGGACAACTGTTGGTTTGCGGGATAGTCGAAAAAGAAGGAGAAGCGTTGATCAAAATCCGAATCTTCCTTGGTATTGTTGTAAAAACGCACTTTTACGGACATGGTCAACCGATTTTGCGCTGCGGTCGATTGTGCCGTAGCACTCATTGGCGATATACGGTATTCCACTATTTCTCCCTCATAGAGCAGGTCGCCCGTATTGTTGACCAATTGCAAGTTCGATTGGTCCTGTATCCTGTTTTGCAACGCTTGGGTAAAATCGCGATCGACGCCCGGTTCAAAAGTGGACCCCGGACTTTGGGTAGCGTAGTTTTGAAAGTAGGATACCTGAAAGGTTTTGGCCGTACCGGGATTTCCGCCCGTAAAATTGTACACCCCGCAACCGTTCAATAAAAGCGTTGCGGTAATCGCTAGTAAAACGTATTTTAATTTGATCACTTCTTCTAATTTTATCTTATGATGAAAGGGAAACCCCTATTTCTCTCTTCTCTATTTTCTACCGTCTTTTTCTCTCCTCTAAGGTCTCTTCTCTTTTTTCTCTTCCCTATTTTCGAACTCCCCCGGTCTTAAAGATCATACTGTTTTATTTTGCGATAGAGGGTTCGTTCCGAAATGCCGAGCTCGGAAGCTGCGGCCTTGCGTTTTCCTCTATTTCGCTCCAAGGACTTTTTAATAAGTTCCACTTCCTTTTGTTGTAGGGATAGTGTTTCTTCCTCTTCTATTTCCTCCGCAAAATGATATTTATCTTCCGTTGCCGTTACGTAGGACGCTGTTTCGGTATTCGGTTTTTCCGGTAATTGCAATACCTCTAGGGTGTCCTCCTCAGGGTCCGGGTTGGGTGAAGGTTCGTTACCGTATATTTTTTGGATCAGGCTTTCGTTCTCTTCCTGGACTTTTTCGGTGTCATTATTTTTGAGCAGCTCCAAAGTCAATTTTTTAAGGTCGTTCAGATCTCCTTTCATGTCAAAGAGCACCTTGTATAAAATTTCCCTTTCCGTACTAAAATCGGTTTCCTTTTTGGTGTTTCCGACGACTGCGGGTAAGTTGGAGCCGGCCATGGTCGGTAAATAACCGTTTAGGGTGGCGGCGGAAATACTTCTGCTTTTTTCGAGAACCGAAACCTGTTCCGCAATATTCCGCAGCTGACGGATGTTGCCCGGCCATCGGTAACGGCCAATCAATTCTACCGCATCGTTGTCCAACCGTATGGTGGGCATTTTATATTTTTGGCCAAAGTCCGAGGCAAATTTTCTAAACAATAGGTGTATATCGTCCTTTCGGTTCCGTAAAGGGGGAATGTTGATTTCTACCGTACTGAGCCTGTAATACAGGTCTTCACGAAATTTTTCCTTTTCGATGGCCTCGAACATGTTCACGTTCGTTGCGGCAACGATGCGCACATCGGTTTTTTGGGTCTGAGAGGACCCTACTTTTAAAAATTCGCCATTTTCCAGAACCCTTAGGAGCCGAACTTGGGTAGTAAGCGGAAGTTCCCCTACCTCGTCCAAAAAAATGGTTCCACCGTCGGCAACTTCAAAATATCCCCTTCGCGTTTGGGTGGCTCCGGTAAAGGCGCCTTTTTCATGACCGAAAAGTTCACTATCGATTGTCCCCTCGGGAATCGCACCGCAATTCACTGCAATATACTTGGCATGTTTACGGTGGGAGAGGGCATGTATTATTTTTGGGATCGATTCCTTGCCCACACCGCTTTCCCCGGTCACCAATACCGAAATATCGGTGGGGGCGACCTGGATGGCTTTTTCTATGGCCCGGTTGAGTTTCATATCGTTACCGATAATTTCGAACCGTTGTTTTATTGATTGTATGCTTTCCATTGTCTTTATTCATTTCCACGAAGGTGGAAATCTTTCCTTCCTGTTAAAATTTACTCCCTCACACCTGATTCTCCGAATATCCTACCGCCTCCCCGATAAGGGTGGCCGAAGTACAACTGTTCATTTTTACCATTACAAATTCACCTACTTGATATCCTTCTTTAGGAAAAACGGCAACGGTATTCTGGGAGTTTCGGCCCATCCAATGTTCTTCGGATTTTTTAGAGGTGCCCTCGATCAATATTTCCTGAACCTGTCTTACATATTGTTCGGTGCGCAATTGGCAGTGTTTCCGTTGTAGGGCGATCACTTCGGACAAACGTCTTTTTTTGGTTTCCAACGGCACATCGTCCTCCAACTTTCTGGCGGCCATGGTCCCGGGGCGTTCCGAATAGGCGAACATAAAACCGTAATCATATTTTACGTATTCCATTAGGGACAAGGTGTCTTGATGATCCGCCTCGGTTTCGGTCGGGAAACCGGTGATCATGTCCTGGGAAATGCCACAATCGGGAATCAGTTTGCGAATGTTGTCAATCAGCGCGAAGTACTCCTCACGGGTATGCAAGCGGTTCATGGCCTTTAAAATACGGTCGCTTCCACTTTGTACGGGCAGGTGAATGTAGTTACAGATGTTCTGGTGCCGTGCCATCACATGAATGACATCCAAGGTCATGTCCTGTGGGTTGGAAGTGGAAAAACGAATGCGCATCTTCGGTTGTGCTTGGGCGGTCATCTCCAAAAGTTTGGCAAAATTTACGGCAGTGGCCCGTTGCATTTCCGATGCCTTTTCAAAATCCTTCTTCATTCCGCCGCCATACCATAAGTAACTGTCGACGTTCTGGCCCAAAAGGGTAACCTCCCGATATCCCTTTTCCCAAAGTTCCGATACCTCTTGTAAAATCGATTGGGGTTCCCGGCTACGTTCCCTTCCACGGGTAAAGGGCACTACGCAAAAGGTACACATGTTGTCGCAGCCTCGGGTGATGGAAACAAATGCGGTTACCCCGTTGGTGTTGAGCCGTACAGGGGCAATATCGCCATAGGTTTCTTCCTTGGAAAGGATAACGTTCACGGCGTTTCTTCCTTCGTCGATTTCCTGTATCAGGTTGGGTAGGTCTTTATAGGCATCGGGGCCGACCACCATATCCACTATTTTCTCTTCTTCAAGAAGTTTGCTCTTGAGCCGTTCCGCCATACATCCCAACACGCCCACTTTCATATGGGGCCGCGTCTCCTTTATCGCGTTAAATTTCTCCAAACGCTTGCGCACCGTAGCTTCAGCCTTTTCCCGAATGGAACAAGTGTTTACCAATACCAGATCGGCCTCTTCCAAAGTATTGGTGGTGTTAAAGCCCTCATTGGCCAAAATCGATGCCACGATCTCACTGTCGGAAAAGTTCATTTGACAGCCATAACTCTCTATGTAGAGTTTCCGGTCGTTGTCTTTTTTATGTTCCAAGGACAAGGAATTTCCCTGTACCGATTCGTCTATCGTTTTTTCCATAACACTGCTTCCCGTCTATTTCGGGAAGGGTCAAAGATAGTACTAAATCCATTTTAGTGACAAATTGACAGGTATAAAATTATGATAAAAACGCAACGTGGCGGTCCATTTCCCATCTTAAGGACATAACCAATAAAATCATACAAAATGAAAAAGAAAATGAAAGGCCTATGCTTGATGGCCGTCCTTTTCCTGGCGTCCTGTTCGGACGACGGGCCACAAGAAGGGTTTGCGGATTACGTGATCGCCACACCGATAACGGCCGATTTAGTGCAGTTTAAAGCGGAGGCCGTTGGGGTTTCCGAACCGGTTCCGATGCAGGAATCCGGTAAGATCTATGCCTATGGCGATTACATTTTTGTTAATGATGTGGGTAGGGGGTTCCACATTCTCGACAATACCGATCCGGTAACACCAGTGCCTATTGCGTTCATCAAATTAGAGGGGAATTTTGATATCGCCATAAAAAACAACCGACTGTTCGCGGACAGCTATGGCGACCTCGTCATTTTTGATATCAGTGATATCAATGCCATTGGGGATGCCCAGCGGATCGAGAACGCTATTTATCAGCAGTTTTGGTGTACGTTCGATAGTACTGTCAAATGGCCGGAAGCGGACTACTATGATTACGACGGGTTTGATTATGGTTCCCAGGCCATTGTAGGTTGGGAAATGGAAACGAAGCGCATGCGGGTGACCGAATTCAACGATACCTACGGCTATGGTCAATATGAGGATATCGTTCTTTTTAACGACGCCGCCGCGCCCACGGCACCTACAACCGGACAGGGCGGGTCTTTTGCCCGTTTTAAGATCGTAGCGGATTATTTATATGCCGTAGAGCCGTTTACCATAAATGTTTTCGACATCTCCGATATCGACAACCCAATTATTTTGGAAGATGTGTATACCACTGGAGTGATAGAGACCATATACAATCAAGGCGATATTCTATTTTTAGGGGGGAGTAACGGGCTTTTTATTTACGATATTACCGATCCCGCCAAACCTGATTATGTTTCCGAATTCGTACATGCCACCGCTTGTGATCCCGTGGTGGTCGATGGCGACCATGCCTTTGTGACCTTAAGGGGAGGGAATGCCTGTGGGGCAGCGGAAAGTGGACTATACGTGATCGACGTTTCCGATTTGAATTCACCTACCCAAGAGGCTTTTTATCCATTGGTATCCCCCTACGGTCTCGGCTTTAAAGAGGATAAGCTCTTTGTTTGCGATGGTAGCAATGGTTTGTTGGTTTTTGATAAATCAACGGTTTCCGATCTGCAAACGCTTGACCATTTTAAGGAAGTAGATGCCTACGACGTTATTCCGTTACAGGAGTCGTTGCTGATGATCGGGAACAAGGAATTGCGACAATACCGTTATTCGGAAGACGGACTTACCCATTTGAGTACGGTAGCGTTGTAGTGGGGCAACTGTTGGAATGTAGGTATTGCGACAATAAACGAAGGGCACGATGGACGCCGATGTCGTTGTCCTTCTTTGGTCTTAAGCTACTGTAAAACGTGCGTTTCAAGGCATTGCGGTACGGGTGTCGTACCGATAACAAGAATAGTAAAAACACCTTCCGTTGGGAAGGTGTTTTTTAATACATATATATAAGGTATCGATTAAAATTAAAAAATTCGACTACTTTTGTTCATCTAAAATCACCATATGGCCAAGAATTTAGTAATTGTAGAGTCACCGGCTAAAGCCAAAACGATCGAAAAGTTTTTAGGAAAGGACTTTAAGGTAGAATCAAGTTTTGGTCATATAGCGGATTTGCCCTCTAAGGAATTGGGCGTCGACGTGGATAATGACTTTGTGCCCAAGTACATTGTGGACGAGGATAAAAAGGCCTTGGTGAAAAAGTTGCGCGACCTTGCCAAAAAAGCGGAAACGATCTGGCTCGCGAGTGATGAAGATCGGGAAGGGGAGGCCATCTCTTGGCATTTGGCGGAAACGTTGGATCTGGACAAGTCCAAAACCAAACGGATCGTATTCAACTCCATTACAAAGAGCGCCATTCAAAAGGCTATTGAAAACCCAAGGGAGATCAACTATAATTTGGTGAACGCACAACAGGCCCGTAGGGTACTGGATCGCTTGGTAGGATACGAGTTGTCGCCCGTGTTATGGAAAAAAATAAAACCGGGACTTTCCGCCGGGCGCGTACAATCGGTAGCGGTTCGGCTGATTGTCGAAAGGGAAAGGGAAATAGATGCGTTTACGCCGAAGGCTTCCTTTAAAATTTCTGCGGAATTTAAAACCGCCTCAGGCAGTACTTTTTCTGCCAAGTTGAATAAGACGTTCGCTTCCAAAACGGAAGCCCAAACTTTTTTGGAACAAAATATAGGGGCCGATTTCTCTGTGGGGGAGTTGGATAAAAAGCCGGCGAAAAAATCGCCCTCGGCACCGTTTACCACCTCCACTCTACAACAAGAGGCTTCCCGAAAACTCTATTTCTCCGTGGGGAGGACCATGCAGGTGGCCCAACGTCTTTACGAAGCGGGACTTATCACCTATATGCGAACCGATAGTGTGAACCTTTCGGGGGAGGCCATCGCTATGGCGAAAGAGGCCATTGTTGACAACTACGGGGAGGAATACAGTCAAGTACGTAACTTTAAGGGAAAATCAAAAGGGGCGCAAGAGGCGCACGAGGCCATACGCCCTACGAATATATTGAACCAATCGCCTTCTTTGGAGCGGGATCAATCGAAGTTGTACGAGTTGATATGGAAACGCGCGATCGCCTCGCAAATGGCCGATGCGCAATTGGAGCGTACCAATGTGAAGATCAAGGCCAATACCCATAACGAATTGTTTTCGGCCAATGGGGAGGTCATCAAGTTCGACGGTTTCTTAAAAGTATATATGGAAAGTTCCGATGAGGAGGATGCGCCCGAGGAGCAGGAGGGCATGTTGCCCGCAATGCAGATCGGCGACGCCCTTTCCAACAAGCACATTACCGCAACGGAACGTTTTTCCCGACCGCCGTACCGGTTTACGGAAGCGTCCTTGGTTAAAAAGTTGGAGGAGCTCGGTATCGGGCGCCCGTCCACATACGCACCTACCATATCTACCATCCAAAATAGGGGCTATGCCGAAAAGGGAACGGTAGAGGGAACCGAACGAAATTATGTGCAATTGCTTTTGGAAAGCAATGCGGTACAGGAAAAAAAGTTGACCGAAATGGTGGGGTCGGACAAAGGGAAGTTGGTGCCTACGGATATCGGAATGATCGTAAACGATTTTCTGGTCAGTAATTTTGCCAACATATTGGACTATAATTTTACGGCCAAGGTAGAGGAGGATTTCGATGAAATCGCCGAGGGTTCGGAAGATTGGAAGAAAATGATGAAAACCTTTTATCAGGATTTTCATCCCAATGTGCTCGACGTTTCCGAAAATGCCGAACGTGCCAGTGGCGAGCGGGTGTTGGGAAAAGATCCCAAAACGGGCAGACAAGTATCGGTACGGTTGGGCCGTTTTGGACCAATGGTACAGATCGGTACCGTAGAAGAAGAGGAGAAACCACAGTTCGCTAGCCTTTTGCCCGAGCAATCATTGAACACCATTACCTATGAGGAGGCAATGGAGCTGTTTACCCTACCACGAAAATTGGGGGTATACAAAGGCGAGGAGGTCGAGGCCAACGTAGGCCGTTTTGGGCCTTATGTTCGCTACGGAAAAAAGTTTGTTTCCCTGGCCAAAGGAGAAAGTGCTTTTGATGTGGATATGGACCGTGCCTTGGAGCTGATCAAGGAAAAGGAAAAGGCCGATGCACCGATCATGTCCTATGAGGAGAAGGACGTTACCAAAGGGAAGGGCCGTTTCGGACCTTTTATCAAATGGGACGGAATGTTTATCAATGTAAACAAGAAGTATGATTTTGATAACCTTTCCAAAGAGGATATCATACAGCTGATCGAGGATAAGAAACAGAAAGAGATCGATAAGCTCATTCAAGAGTGGCCCGAAGAGGGCATCCGAATCGAGAAGGCCCGTTGGGGCAGACATAACATCATTAAGGGGAAAATAAAGGTGGAACTGGCCAAAACCGTCGACGCCACTAAAATTTCGTTGGAAGAAGCGCAAGCGCTTATCGAGAAAAAGGCCCCAAAAAAGAAAGCTGCAAAAAAGAAAACGACCAAGCCCAAAGCAAAGAAAAAGTAGGGTAGGCCGCTTTCGCGGAACCCTAAACCATATCACTAAACAACCCCAAAACACGTTTCAATGGCATTTGATTTTTTGGTTCCCGTATCGGAAAAGGTACTCGCGCACAATGCGTTGCTGGCGCCGCAAGCTTTGGGAAACAATATTCAGCTGCACACTCCAAAAAACGGCATCCCCGATCTGGACAATGTCGACGTGGCATTGATCGGCGTTCGGGAATCGCGCAATGCCTTTGAAAAGAAAACGGAAAAACTGGATGTTTCCGGCATTCGATTGCAGTTGTACAAGTTGATGTTGGGCAACTGGAATACGCTTTTGGCCGACATGGGGAACATTGAGGAGGGTGAAACCGTGGCGGATACCTATTTTTTGGTGCGGGAAACCGTGGCGGAAGTTTTGAAAAAAAATATAACGCCCATCGTCATCGGCGCTACACAGGATATTACTTATCCCGTTTACCGGGCGTTCGACGGCATTCACGATATGATCAATATCGTATCGGTAGATAGCCGGTTCGATTTTGGAATGGACGACGAGCTGATCAGTTCGCATTCCTATATGAGTAAAATTATTACCGATAAACCCAACAACCTCTTTAATTTTTCAAACATCGGGTATCAAAGTTATTTCAACGCACAGGAAGAGATCGATCTTATGGAGCGTTTGTTTTTTGATGCTTACCGCTTGGGGGAAGTGGCCAACGATATCACCCTGGCGGAACCCGTGTTGCGAAATGCCCATATGGTAAGTGTGGATGCCCGGGCCGTTAGGTCGGGCGAGGTAGGGCATTCCGATAATTTCTCCCCCAACGGTTTTACCGGCCGTGAGATCTGCGCGATCGCCAGATATGCAGGGCTGAGCGAGAACGTTACCGCTTTTGGTATCTATGAAATGGAGAACCAACAGCAGTCCGCCCAATTGGTGGCACAAATACTATGGTATTTTATAGAGGGCCTGAATTTTCGCATGAAAGAGGCCCCGAATACCAACACTTCCGACTTCACAAAGTATACGGTTCCTACCGATACCGAGCAGTTGGTCTTCTATAAAAGTCATCTTACCGAAAGATGGTGGGTAGAAGTCCCCTCAATTTTGTCTTCGCATACTAAAACAAATTCAACGGCGTTATTACCATGCACTGAAAAGGACTATTTGGACGCTTGCGATCAGATCATTCCCGAAAGGTGGTTCAAAGCCTATAAGAAAGGTTTTAACTAATTGATTTTTTTTTAAAGGATAATGTAACTGCATACAATAATTTGCTCAAAACGTAGTTTTAGAGTGTAGAATAAAACCATTGTTTTCGCAGTTAATAACCAGAATCGAAATTTAACCTAAAGTATGAAAAAGCTATTGTTATCATCTATAGCGTTTGTTTTTTTGCTCACTAGTTGTGGGTCCGGAACAAAAGGAGAGCTAGTTGGAGCCCAAGGAAAAAAGTGGTATCCCGAAAAACCTTATGGAATGGAACTGATCCCTAGAGGGTCTTTCATCATGGGTAAGTCCGAGGAGGACCAGGCTAAAGTATTGAACGCCCCTACGAAAACCGTTACGGTACGCTCGTTCTATATGGACGACACTGAAATTACCAATAGCGAATACCGTCAATTTGTGGAGTGGGTGAAAGATTCCATTACACGAACGCGTCTGGCCATGTTGGCAGATGAGTTGGGACTAGGGCCCGATGATGGTGGTATTGGGGAGTATGCGTTCAAAGACGCCGATACGACCAAATCGTCCGCATACCAAAAGTACATGCTCGACAATTATGCGGGAATGGGTGAAACTGGTTTCGAAGGACGGGCATTGAATACTGACGAAGATTTGGTATGGGAGACCAGCGAGTATCCCGACGAGTATTATGTTGAGGTAATGGATTCGTTATATATCCCTGAAGAGGAATCGTATAACGGACAACGTACCATCGACGTTACCAAATTGAAATACAAGTATACATGGATGGATATCGAGGCTGCCGCACGTTCCAAAACAGGCCGAAGAAAAGACTTCATCCGACAGGAAGAACTTGAAATTTATCCCGATACAACGGTTTGGATCCGCGATTTCGAATACTCGTACAACGAGCCCATGCACAACGATTATTTCTGGCATGATGCATACAGCGATTATCCTGTGGTAGGGGTAAACTGGAAGCAGGCAAAAGCCTTCTGTAACTGGAGAACGAAGTTTAAGAACGATGACCAGAAAGATCGTGGCAAGCAGTTCGTAAACAAGTTCCGATTACCGACAGAGGCCGAATGGGAATATGCCGCTAGAGGTGGTATCGAAGGAGGTACCTACCCATGGGGCGGACCTTACGTGATCAGTGATACCGGATGCTTTATGGCAAACTTCAAACCACAGCGTGGAGATTATGCCGCAGATGCCGCACTCTACACGGTAGAAGCCAAGTCCTATGAGCCCAACGATTTTAACTTGTACAACATGGCCGGTAACGTATCGGAATGGACAAATTCAAGCTATGATCCTAGTTCTTACGATTATGTATCTACAATGAACCCCAACGGTGGTGATGGCAGCAATGCCCGTAAAGTAATCCGTGGGGGATCTTGGAAAGATGTTGCTTACTTCTTACAGGTAAGTACCAGGGATTACGAATACTCCGACTCGGCGCGTAGTTATGTAGGTTTCCGTACCGTACAGGACTATATGGGCGAGGAAGATTCAACTAAAGGGAATAACGGATTATAATATATAAATAAAAGTGTTAGGGAGGCACATATGGCAATTAACCGACCGGCACCTTTTCTTAAAATACGAATACACATTTCTAAATACCTAAATACAAACGTTAAACCAAATACTTATTATTAACATTAAACCTAAAATTAAATTTTAAATTATGGCACAGTCAAAATCAACAAAGAAATTATTTAACATGGCCTATGGCCTTGGAGCATCGGTCGTTATTATTGGTGCATTATTCAAGATCCTTCACTGGGAACTTGGACCGCTGAATGGAGGAATACTTCTTGCTATAGGTCTTATTACAGAAGCGCTTATTTTCGCCATTAGTGCATTTGAACCAGTAGACGATGAGTACGATTGGTCTTTGGTATATCCAGAATTGGCCGGTGGAGCTTCCTCAGGTCGTAGCAATGAAGTGGCCGAGATCAAAGAAGCTGAAGCTTCCTTATCCGCTAAATTGGACGAAATGTTAAAAGAAGCCGGTGTAGATGCCAACCTTATGGAAAGCCTTGGATCTAGCATCAAGAACTTCGAAGGTGCTGCTAAGGGTATCGCTCCTACTGTAGACGCTATGGAGTCTACTCGCAAGTATTCTGAAGAAATGGTTCAGGCCGCAGCGCAAATGGAATCATTGAACAGCTTGTACAAAGTTCAATTGGAAAGTGCTAGCAAACAAGCTTCCGTAAACGAGGAAGTAGTTCAAAATGCATCTGCCCTTAAAGATCAAATGGAATCATTGGCCACAAACCTTTCTTCATTGAACGGTGTATACGGTGGAATGCTTTCTGCAATGACAAGAAACTAATTAGTTTTATAGAACCCCAAATCAAATATTAATCAAAACTAATTAGAAAACATGGCAGGAGGAAAACAATCACCACGTCAGAAGATGGTCAACCTAATGTACTTGATCTTCATCGCGATGTTGGCACTGAACATGAGTAAAGAAGTACTCGCCGCTTTCGGGATTATGAACGAAAAGCTAGAGGCTTCCAATACGAAGACCATAGAGAATAACGAAGCATACTTGGCGAATTTAGAGACGAAAGCGTCCGAAGATGCCGCCAAATATGATAAGCTCTATAAGGATGCGCAGAAAATAAAGGCGTTATCCAAAGACTATTACGACTATTTGTCCACCCTTAAAGAAGAGTTGATGAGCAAAACCGAGGATGCACGTGACTATGCCGTCATGGACAAGTCCGACTTTTTGGATCAAAAGTTCTTTCAAGGGGACAACCTTGCCGAAGGTGGTAAGGAGTTTATGAAGCGTATCAACGATTACCGTACCCAAGTGGCCGCTATCGTACCTCAAGGAATCAAAGCTTCCGTAGAGGCACGATTCGAGACCGGCGATGCGAACGGTAAAGTAGAGAAGCGTGACGGAACCAAGCAGGATTGGATCAACTATCACTACGAAGGTTTCCCACAAGTAGCTTCTTTGGCAAAATTGACCGCCCTACAGGCCGATATTCAAGCAACTGAAGAGTCTGCCTTGAAAGCCATGTTAGAAGGGGAATTGAGCAACCAGGTATCGTTGAAGAACTTTGCAACATCCTTATTGGGTAGCAAGTCCGCTTACTATGCCGGTGAAAAGTACGATGGAAAGATTGTGATCAGCAAAACCGATAAGTCATCGAAGCCCGTTAAGGCCGATTTGACCTTGGACGGTAGAAAACTTTCTGAAGGAACGGATTACCGTTTGGAAGAAGGTGGTGTAAAAATGTTGATCGGAACCGGATCTCCTGGAGACCACTTGGTAAAAGGAATGTTGTATTTTCAGCAAGATGGTGAAGAGATCGAAGTGCCTGTAGAAAATAGCTTTGCCGTAATCAGCAAGCCAAACTCTGCTTTGATCGCCGCCGACAAGATGAACGTTGTTTATCGAGGTGTTGCGAACCCAATGTCGATCTCCATACCAGGTATCCCGAACAACAAAGTGAGCGCTTCTGCTCCGGGACTTAGAAAGGTGAACGGTAGTAAGTACATCATGAACCCAGGAAAAGGTAGAACGGTAAAAATTGTTGCCTCAGGTGTATTGCCCGATGGACAACGTATCTCTACCCCTGCAGAATTCCGTATCAAGGATATTCCTAGACCATCCGGTTCGGTGAGCAAGCAAACAGGTAGCGTTAAGGTGCCACGTAAAAACTTGGAAATCGCTACTATCGGTGCAGCATTGGAAGATTTCGACTTTGATTTGAATTTGAAAGTAAGTGGATTCAAGATCAAAGTACCGGGACAGCCTACCGTAGCCGTTAGCGGTTCACGTTTGGATTCCAGGGCCAAGTCTGCCTTGAAAAGAGCTAAAAGAGGTGATGCCGTTCAGATATTCGATATCAACGCTTACATCACGAACAACAAAAGCTATAAGTTAAAGAAGGTTTCCCCAGTAGTGGTGGAGCTTACAAACTAATACTAATTACAATCCGGGCGGCTACCAGGCCGCTCGGTATTTTTAAACTAACGTAAACATGAATTGGAAGAATGTTTTAGTAATCGGAGCGGTAAGTATGTTACCCATCTCCATGGCGGCGCAAGCCAACATCTTGAACGCCAAAAAGCCCGAGGAAATCGGAATGAAAACCGAAGCCCAAAAAGCTTTGGATAACGACGCCCCTTTAGATTACGGCTATGTAGACGATAGGGACGTACTTTGGTCCAAGACCGTATGGGAAACCATCGATTTGGACGAACGTGTCAATTTTCCATTGTATTACCCTACCGACACCATCGATATCGGTGCCGACAGAAGGTCTTTATATGATGTACTGATCAAGAACATCAAAAACGGAAAGTTACAGGACGTTTATGTAGATTCCTATTTTACCGAAAAAAGGAAGTTTGGCGATCTTTCCGCTACGCTCCGAAAGGTAGATACTACCGATTACGGTTACGAGCAGATCAATGCCGGTGAAGAACTTTCTGCCGAATTCGTTCAGGAAAGAGAGTTGGGCGCCGCAGATATTGAGGAGTATCGTATTAAGGGAATGTGGTATTTTGACAAACGACAAGGAGAGTTGAAATATCGCTTATTGGGGATTGCCCCGGTAGCTCCCGATGTGAACTTTATCGACGATGAGTCTATGGACCTATCGGATGCCAAAGTAGAACTTTTTTGGGTATGGTACCCTAGTGCGCGGCAAATTTTGCATGACGCCAAAGTATTCAACCAGAGAAATTCGGCACAACCGATCTCTTTTGATATGTTGTTGAACGCGAGAAGGTTCAATGGCGTCATCTATAGAGAGGACAATGTTCACGGTGATAGAAAAGTTAACGACTATATTGCCGACAATGCACTGTTTCAGTTGTTGGAGGCCAAACGAATTAAAGAGGTCATCCGCGATAGGGAACAGGACATGTGGGCCTATTAAGAGTAGCGTACATTCCAATTCAATAGTATAAAACGTTTCGACCTTTGGTCGGAACGTTTTTTTTGTGGTATACTGCGTAGCCGAAAATGGCAAGCCAGTTCAAGTGCCAAGTTCAAGCTAAAGTATCAAGTTCAAGCTCAAGTACGGGTCTTGTATCGGAGTTGACATTAGCGTTTGGGTTTGACATTTGTGTTTGAATTTGAGTTTGAACAGGTGTCTCTACAGGCGCGACATGACATCCATTTTTTCAATTGGCAGAAAGGCTCCTTTGTCCTTGTTCTTTTTTCTTTCAGCGTAGCGGTCTTTTTTTCAATGAACAATTAGCAATTATCAATACGCAGTGGCAGTAATTAGTGGTGGGTAAAAAGTGGTTACTGGGTACTCCTCTAATTTGCGTTTGAATTTGAATTTGAATTTGACATTTGTGTTTGAATTTGACATTTGTGTTTGAACTTGAACAGGTGTCTCGACAGGCTCGACATGACATCCATTTTTTCAATTGGCAGAAAGGCTCCTTTGTCCTTGTTCTTTTTTCTTTCAGCGTAGCGGTCTTTTTTTCAATGAACAATTAGCAATTATCAATACGCAGTGGCAGTAATTAGTGGTGGGTAAAAAGTGGTTACTGGGTACTCCTCGAATTTTGAATTTGCGTTTGAGTTTGACATTTGCGTTTGAATTTGAATTTGAATTTGACATTTGTGTTTGAACTTGAACAGGTGTCTCTAAAGGCGCGACATGACATCCATTTTTTCAATTGGCAGAAAGGTTCCTTTGTCCTTGTTCTTTTTTCTTTCAGCGTAGCGGTCTTTTTTTTAAGTAAATAGTATTTAATATTAAGTAGTTAGTACTGAGAGGCTTGAATTTGAACTTTCTTCTGGCGCAGCGGTCGTTTTTCAAGTGTCATTTCGCAGTAGCGGTTTGCGGTAATTAGTGGAAAGTAAAAAGTAAAAGTGGTTACTGGGTAATCCTCTAATTTTGAATTTGAATTTGACATTTGAGTTTGAACTTGATGCTTGAACTTGACACTTGAACTTGACACTTGACACTTGAACTTGAACTTACCAAAGCCCTCCCGGTTGTCCCCGCAATGTCGATTCGTTACCTTTGGCCCATGGTGGATTATTTGGTAGTCGGTTTTGGTTTGGCAGGCGTTTCTTTCTGCGAAACTTTGGCGCAGCAGGGCAAAACGTTCATGGTGGTGAGCGATGCTTCGCAGACGGCCTCTCAGGTCGCAGCGGGCACTTACAATCCGGTAATCCTAAAACGGTTTACAATGGCATGGGACGCCGTGGAACAACTGCGATATGCACTGCCCTTTTACAAAGGATTGGAAACCAAATTGGGCGTGCACCTGAATTATAAAATGCCCGTTTACAGAAGGTTCGCTTCCATAGAAGAACAGAACATGTGGTTCGGGGCGGCAGATCGAGAAGGGTTACGGGCCTTTTTATCCCTGGATTTGAAAACCAATACCAATACTGCGATAGACGCGCCATTTGGATATGGGGAAGTGCTAAAGACCGGCCGTATCGATTGCCCGGTATTATTGGAAGCCTATCGTCGGCATTTGATCGAAAAAAATGTCTTCTCGTTCCAGTCTTTCGATTTTGATGCCTTTACCATCCGCAACGGCCATGTTTCCTATAAAGGGGTGCATGCAAGGAATGTGGTGTTTTGCGAGGGCTACGGACTGCATAAAAACCCGTATTTTAACTATTTGCCGTTAACGGGCACCAAAGGGGAGTACCTTACCGTAAAAGCCCCGCTTTTAAAAATGGAGCATGCCGTAAAGGCGAGCATCTTTTGCATGCCGTTGCCGACGGCCGACCATTATTTGGTTGGGGCCACTTATAAATGGAAGGACAAGACCAACACGCCTACCGCGGCCGTACGGTGGGAACTACAGGAGAAACTGGAACATTTTTTAAAATGTGATTATGAGGTCGTGGATCATACGGCGGGCATACGCCCTACAGTAGTCGATAGAAGGCCATTGGTGGGCAAACATCCCGTTTATGGACAACTTCATGTGCTAAACGGTTTTGGGTCCCGTGGGGTGTTGGTGGGGCCTACCGCCGCCAAGATACTGTTGCGGCACATTGAGGCCGATGAAACCATACCGCAGGAAATGGATATCCAACGCTTTACGAAGAAATACTATCCAGATCTCCTTTAGCGGCCCCGGCGTCGTAGCGCACAAAAACATTGATCCATATGTTTCTGGACAATCGTATGATTACCGGCATAAAAACGACTAGGGTAGCAACGATTGCCAAGAAAGATTTTATGAGGGACGCTCCCATGATAAGGTTACTGATAACAAAGGCCGCTACGGCAAAAGCAATGCCCACACCATAACTGACATACATGGATCCATAGAAAAAAGAGGGTTCCATTTTATACTTTAAGCCACAACTGCTGCAGCGTTCGTGCATTTTAAAAAGATGGTTGGGCCGGTACGGATTTTTGGATTCATACATGCTTTCTTTATGGCATCTTGGACAAGTTCCTGTTAAAATACTATAGATTTTGTATCCTTTTTTTAACATTTGCAGCATCTTTGTACAAAGGTACTGAACCTTGTGATTTTAATCGGTTATCAAGGTTATATTACCAACGATTTAACAAGGTGGTTCAGACCGCTTCAACAAGTAAAAAAACGTGTGGTATAATGCTACCGCGCAAGTCCCGATAAAATAACCAAGGCACTATGCTCAATATTCATAATCTTTCCGTGTCCTTTGGCGGGGAATATCTTTTCGAATCCATTTCATTTCGTTTGAATGCCGGTGACCGCGTTGGATTGATCGGAAAAAACGGTGCTGGAAAATCGACCCTGCTAAAGTTGTTATCGAAAGACATGCCCTTGGATTCGGGCACTATTGCCATCGAAAAGGGCGTTAGGATCGGTTTTCTGCGACAGGACATCGATTTTGAGCAGGGCCGTTCGGTATTGGAAGAGGCCTATCAGGCATTCACCGAAATTAAAAAGTTGGAGGTACAGCTCGAATATATCAATCAACAACTTGCCGAGCGTACCGATTATGAAAGTGAAGGCTACAACCAATTGATGGTAGACCTGAACGACGTATCGCACCACTATGAGATTTTAGGGGGGTACAACTATCAGGGCGACACGGAAAAAATTCTCTTGGGCCTTGGGTTCAAGCGTACTGATTTCGATAAGAAAACGGATACCTTTTCCGGTGGATGGCGCATGCGTATCGAATTGGCAAAGTTGCTGTTGCAACGTAACGACGTACTGCTGCTCGATGAGCCCACCAACCATTTGGATATTGAATCGATCATTTGGCTGGAGCAGTTTCTCAACAACTACGCGGGAGCGGTCATGATCGTATCGCACGATAAAATGTTCTTGGATCATGTGACCAACAGGACCATAGAGATATCCCTGGGCCGTATATACGATTACAAAAAGCCCTATTCCAAGTTTTTGGAACTGCGGGCCGAGATAAAGGAACAGCAATTGAACGCCCAAAAGAACCAGGAAAAAGAAATCCAACAGGCAGAGCGGCTGATAGAACGGTTCAAGGCAAAAAGCACAAAGGCCTCCATGGCACAGTCCCTGATGAAAAAACTGGACCGAATGGAACGTATAGAGGTGGACGGGGACGACAATGCCGTAATGAACCTGCGCTTTCCCATTTCAGTTACCCCCGGAAAAATCATCGCCGAAATGGAAGGGCTTACCAAACGATATGGCGATAATTTGGTGCTGAGCGACATTGAGCTATTGCTGGAAAGGGACAGCAAAACCGCTTTTGTAGGGCAAAATGGGCAAGGCAAATCTACCTTGGCAAAAATTATGGTGGGGGAGCTAGCACACGAAGGAAAGGTAAAATTGGGCCATAATGTACAAATTGGGTATTTCGCGCAGAACCAGGCCGAGTATCTCGATGGGAACAAAACCATTTTGGATACCATGATCGATGCCGCGAACGAAAAAAATAGGAGCAAGGTGCGGGATATACTAGGTTCTTTCCTGTTTCGGGGCGATGAGGTGGAGAAGTATGTGAAAGTGCTTTCGGGGGGCGAACGCAACAGACTGGCCTTGGCCAAAATGTTGTTACAGCCTTTTAACGTTTTGGTGATGGACGAACCGACCAACCACCTCGATATCCAATCGAAAAATGTATTGAAGCAAGCACTTCAAAACTTTGAGGGTACGTTGATACTCGTTTCGCACGACCGTGATTTTTTACAAGGGCTTACCAATAAAGTGTACGAATTTAAGGAGCGTAAAATAAGGGAGTACCTGGGTGATATCGATTTCTATTTGGAACAGCGGAGCGCAGAAAATTTTAGGGCTATAGAAAAGGACACCAGTGTAAAACAAAAGGAGGTTTCTGAGAAAAAGACCAAAAGCAGTTTCAAGGACCAGAAGCGTATAAAATCCCTAAAAAACCAACTCAGTTCCGTAGAGGCCAAGATTTCGGCATTGGAAAAAACGATCGCTACAATCGATCATGAGCTGTTGATGAATTATGATAAGACCATTTCCGAACCCAATTTTTTTGAAACCTATCAGGAAAAGAAAAAGGAGTTGGAGCGCTTAATGGAGCGCTGGGAAAAGCTATCTTCCGAGATGGAAACCATCGATGAATGACACGATGTGAGCCCCCTAAAAACGGCTCACCACAGAAAAAAGAACTTTCACAACAAAAACGGACCGTTCATCGATAAATTTTGCGGTACGACCGGATTTTAGCGTTATTTGTAAGGCAATTCTTTCTATAATGAATAGCACGCCCAAATCAAAACAAACACCATTACCTATGAAACGAAACATATGCTTATTACTTCTGGTATTGATGGGACAGAGCGTAATCGCGCAGGTTTCCAAAAAAGAGAAAAAAGCGTTACTTGCCTTTTATAATGCCACCAACGGTAACCACTGGGTGAATAAATGGGATCTTAAAGCACCCGTATCCAAATGGTACGGTGTAAAAGTGGTCGACGATCATGTGGTCGAACTCAATCTGTTCCGGAACAATTTACAAGGAGCCCTCCCCGACAGTCTGGACGAACTCAAACACCTTAAGGTGTTAAACCTTGCCTTTAACAATATTACCGGTGCCATTCCCGATGCGCTCACTAGTTTGCAGGACCTGAAGGTGCTAAAATTGGAAATGAACCGCATTAAGGGGGCTATTCCCAGTGACCTGGGCGGCCTGGCCAGTTTGGAAGAGTTTACCGCGTTCAACAATTTTATATCGGGTTCCATTCCCGAAAGTGTGGGGGACATTGCCAGTTTAAAAGTATTGAATCTCTCCAGTAACAACCTTAGAGGCGACATCCCAAACTCATTGGGCAGTTTGGATAATTTGGAAAGTCTTGGACTTTTTGAAAATGGATTGGAAGGGGCGATTCCCGGTGAGATCGGTGGCCTTGCGAATTTGAAGGAACTGGTTTTGGCCAATAACAAACTGGGAGGCGATATCCCCAAAGAGTTTGGCCAGTTGGCCAGTTTGCGGGTATTGCAAATACAAAACAACAAATTCGATTCCTTTAAAAATTTAGAATATCTAAATACGGAAGGAATGTTGGTTCTCGATTTTGATAAAGGAAACGAAACCTTAGATTTTAAAGATGTTGATTTCAGTAAAACCCGAATGGCGGAAACAAAATTCGAGGATGAGGTTGATGATGATAATAAGTAATTCTTTATTTATAGTTAGTTAGTTTGGTTAAAAAGGGATGTTATGATCGGCATCCCTTTTTTTATTTTTCGAGTTTAAAAGTAGCGTAGGATAGCGAATACCATTTTTGCTTTGAAATTACCCAAATAAAAAGCCATCATTTTTTGCTTTGACGAAAAAGAAAAATCAAGCATAGCAGTAGCTACGGTTGTTTTTTATTTTGAGGTATAAGCGGAAAAGGGCAATTTTTAATGGGTAGTTTCAAGGTGGAAATGGTATAAAGATGGGGGAGTGCTATACATATGATACCGTTATGGTATAACGTAACGCCCCATCACTCCACTATTGTTATCTTTCCGCCGAATACCTTATCGCGCTCCACATCCTTAGGGTCGCCATAAATATAGATATACCCGCCCGCACGTACTTTTGCGGTAACCTTGTCCGAAGCCTTCACGTCCGCGCGGCCACCCGCGTTCACCGTTACCCTTGTGGTTTTTGTGTTCAAGTTTTTATTTCGGACCTTTCCTCCGGTATTGACCATTACTTCCTGTTGCGTAGCCATACCGGTCAATTCGATGCCACCCCCTGAAATGGATTTGGAATAGAGGTCGTCCACGGCAAGTTCCAGTTCAATTTGCCCACCTTCCTGGGCCTTTATCTCTACCCGTTTGCCCTTAAAGGTCTCGTCCGATAGTATCTTCGCATTTTCATTGGCATCTACCAAAACGAGCGGTTCGCTATAATACAAAGTTGCCAGCGCTTCGTTGCCGTCCAAAAAGTTGTCGAACTCCATCTTGATCTTCAGTACACCGCCTTTGTTGGATATATTGATCTCGTCCTGATCGTCACCTGTGATGACAAGTTTGTTTTCGTCGCTTTTTACCAATTTCACGATGATCCTATCATAAGCTTTCAGTTCCGTAAACGCTTCAAGCGTTTTTGTTTTGGACCGTTGTGCGAAAACGGACAGGGTACAAAATAGGAATAGGGTAAGCGTGCCGATCAATTTCATAATTTCATTTTTTTAAGGTGGAAGGCCCAAAACGCCCTATTGTTATAGTGCCTTGGAACATTACCGGCCTAGCTTCCGTTTTTTTAACGCGTGACCATGCGTTCCATTACCGAAGTAGGTGCGACCCAAAACGTTGGAACGGGAAGCCTAAATTTTAGTATCGAACAAGAAGTTTTCCCATTGTGGTGTTGCTGTTCCCGGTACTACCTCAAATGTACTATTTTTTACGATATTCCGGTTTTGATGAATCCCGCTTTTGGGCGCGTATGAGGAGGATAGTACAAAGTGGTAACGGTAACAGTCTTCGCCTGATAAAATCCGATTTGTTTTTGATCCTAAACACTTCCGATTATCTTTACGCTTTCATTAATTTCCGTGCGTAATCAACTGTAACGAAAAAGCGGGGCAGGTCCACAACGATACATTTACGCCTCGTTGTCATTTTTTGATGAAAAAAGGACCAACCTGCACTTTTCCGTTTCCGCTATTTCGCGACTGATAAGAGGCTTGAGTAACAAAAAACAATAGGACACACTATGAAATTAATACGATTTGGAGCGATTGGGGAAGAAAGGCCCGGGGTACAACTGGAAAACGGTACCCGAATTGATGTAACCGCTTTTGGCGAAGATTTTACGGAAGCCTTTTTCGGTGGCGATGGTCCGGCCCGATTAAAGACATGGTTGAGTTCCAACGCAGCTGGTTGTCCCGTTGTACCTGGAACGACGCGATTGGGCGCCCCTTTGTGCAGGCCTTCAAAAATTGTATGCATCGGTCTCAATTATGCAAAGCACGCCAAAGAAGCGGGAATGGAAATCCCAAAGGAACCGCTATTGTTTTTTAAGGCCACTTCGGCCATAATAGGGCCAAATGATGATGTTGTTATTCCAAAGGGCAGTACCAAAACGGATTGGGAGGTAGAGCTGGCCATCGTAATCGGTAAAAAAGCGTCGTATGTAAGCAAGGAAAACGCAATGGGCCATGTGGCGGGATATGTACTGCATAACGACTACAGCGAACGGGAATACCAAATAGAACGCAGTGGACAATGGGTAAAGGGAAAAAGTTGCGACACTTTTGCACCTTTGGGACCGTTTATCGCTACGCCGGATGAAATAGAAGACCCGCACGACCTAAATTTATGGCTAAAGGTGAACGGCGAAACATTACAGCATAGCAACACTTCTGATTTTGTTTTTGATATTCCTACCGCCATTAGTTATATCAGTTCGTTCATGACCTTGTTGCCGGGTGATGTTATTTCGACAGGAACGCCCTTTGGGGTGGGACTCGGCTTCGATCCCCCTCGTTTCTTACGTGCCGGTGATGTGGTAGAGCTTGGAGTGGACGGTTTGGGCAGTTCCAAACAAAAAGCAAGGGCATATTCGGAATAGGGATGCGATGCGGTGGGTCGTGATTTTGGAGTACAATCGGCTATAAACGCGCAAAGGAAGACTCTTTTTTTGGTGCAAAGCGGACGATGAACCAAGTACCCTTATCGGTCGTATAAGTAATGGAGCCGCGTAGTTGCCGAATCAGTATTTTTACCAAACGGAGCCCGTAGGACTTGTCGAAACAGGTATCGGTCAGGTTCATCCCCTTTCCGTTATCTCGGACGCTTATTTTATATGCTCCGTTCTCCGCTTTAAAACGAACGGTGAGCATCCCCTTCTTTTGGTCGTTAAAGGCGTGTTTAAATGCGTTATGTACCAATTCGTTGACAACGATGCCTACCGGTACCGTGGTATCGAGATTAAAAACGGTATCCGTAGCGTAAATTTCATAACGAATGTCCTTATTGGAAAAGTCGAACGATTGGTATACCGCGGAAACCAATTCTTTCAAATACTCGTTAAAGGGTACGTTTTTGATCCGGTTGCTCTTGTACAATACTTCGTGTACCAAGGCCATGGAGGCGATTCTATTGTGGCTTCGCGCCACAAAATCGTCCAATTGCTCGCTTTCGTGGGTATTGGCCTGTAGGTTCAATAAACTGCTTACCAATTGGAGGTTGTTTTTGACCCGATGGTGTATTTCTTTCAACAGTACGTCCTTCTCGTCCAACGCTTTTTTTAGGGCGATGCTTTTTTCCGATAGGTCCTCGTTCTTATGCTGTATTTCGGCGTTTTTTTTCTCCAACAACCGATTGTTCCGTTGTTTGGCCCGAAAAAGAAAAAACACCGCTGTGATAATCAGAAGGGAAATACCCGATACACTCCATGAGATCAGGTTTTCATAGCGTTGTCCTTTTATTTTTAGTTTTTGCGCATTGTTGGCACTATTTAGTTTTTCAATTTCTTTTTCCTTTTCCAGGGTTCGGTACTTTACCTGTAACCGATCAATGTTTTGGTTCACGTTTTCCTCCTTTATGGAATCGGCTATTTTAATCGACAGTTTGTAATGCATTAAGGCTTCTAAAGGTTTGCCCTGAATGGAATCGAGCTCCGAAAGAAGCTCGTATATATAGGGTTGTTCCAGTATTACCTTGTGTTTTTTGGACAGTTCCAACGCCTTAAGGGCATTGATACGGGCCTTTTCAAAATCGTTAAGTCTGATATAGGCAATGGATAAGTTTTGAAGTGTAAATACATACTTTCCATGGTTCTCTTTTTTTTCATGAAATGCCAAAGCATTGTAATTGTACATGATGGCCTTATCAAAATCTCCGGTTTCGGCGTATATGGCCGCTAGGGTTTCGAAGGATTGTACAATGTAAAAATCGATCTTCATTTGCTTGGCAAAATCCAACGACGCCAGTGCATACTTCAAGGATTTTGGTTCATCTTCTAAATAAAAGTAACAACCACTAAGGTTTTGCGTGCACAAATAATTTTGAAGCGGAGCTTTTGTCCGGTTGGCGTAGACCAGTGCTTTGTCCAAACTTTCAATAGCTTTGTTAATACGGTTCATTTTTAAAAAGATGGCCCCGATACTATTATAGGTATTGCAAAGCGCATAGATGTTGTTTGATTTTTCAAAGTATTGCAGCGCCTGTATGTAGTATTCCAATGCGGCATCCAATTGATTGTTCCATCGTTGTAGCCACCCATAGGTGCGATAGTATTTGCCCAAGGCATCAAAATTGTTTTGATCGACCTTCGGTAGCAATTTGGTAGCTTTTTTAAAGTAAAACTCGGCAGAATCGCTTTTTTTAAGGGAAAGCATGGTGGTTCCCATAAATTGATAGGATTGAAAAAGAATGTCGGGGTCTTTTAAGGACCGCGCGATGCCGAGCATACTGCGACCGAATTTGGCGGACTTTTCAAACTCCCGGCGCACACCAAGGTATCGCGCGTGTTCGGATAGTACCGTATGTGCCTTTTCGGTGTTCAGGGAATCCGCCAACAGGTCGTAGGACTTGTTGAGGTATATGATGGCAGAATCGTTCTGTATGTTATTGTAGGCCTTGGCTATGATCATAAAGGCCGAAAAGGAATCTATCTTTTTGGTGGAAACCTTGTCCAACTGTTCCCGTATCAATGCTGCGGTCATTTCGTTCGTTTGCGAAATACCGGTTTTGGGTAGGCAAAACAATACGATAGCGATCAGTTTGATAATAAGGTATTGCTTTCTCATAAACGGTGAAACTCGTTTTTGGCCGCTTGCCTTCATATTCGGAAGGTGTACTGCTGCTTTCCATGGAAAGTTAAGCCACTTTCGCGGAATAAGATACTGTAAGTCAAAGTTATCAAATTGTCCAAAAGTGATCAAGATGGTCAATTTGTGTGATTCCTTTGGGGGAAAAGTACAACGTCTAAGGTTGTATTGGGATGTTGTTGGTGGCGTAAACTATCGTTTTCGACGATGCTATTGGGTTTGAATCAGGTCGTGTCCGGAACGGGCCTGTTGGTTCTACTCCAAGTGGTGCAAAGCGAAAAGCTTTCCGACGTTCCATAAAACAAAAAGTCCATCACGGTAGTGATGGACTTTCCGCTTTAAGTGATTGGATTACCTCCGGTTTTCCTTGGTGTTCCCATGTGAAAATGGAAAGCGCAACGGCTGTCACCTTTGGTTTTTTATTTTGTTCCAAGTGGTGCAAAGCGAAAGGCTTTCCGACTTTCCACAAAACAAAAAATCCATCACTACCGTGATGGACTTTCCGCTTTAAGTGATCGGATTACCTCCGGTTTTCCTTGGTGTTCCCATGTGAAAATGGAAAGCGCAACGGCTGTCGCCTTTGGTTTTTTATTTTGTTCCAAGTGGCGAAAAGCGAAAAGCTTTCCGACTTTCCACAAAACAAAAAATCCATCACTACCGTGATGGACTTTCCGCTTTAAGTGATCGCGACAGGATTCGAACCTGTGACCGTCTGCTTAGAAGGAAGACGTTTTTAATTTTCATTTGTTTTCATTTGTTTTCTTATAGTCTGAATATCAATATTTTACAACTATTTCCTTTTCATCTGAAAACATTTGATATATATTTAAGAGCACAATTGTTGTACGGATGTTGTACGGATTTCAAAACAAATAAATAATAGTTATGGGCGCAATCAAAGTCGTTTTACAGAAAGTCAAAAGAGCAAATGGCAAATATCCCGTTAGAATCCGTGTGACCAAAAATAGGAAATCAAAATTCTTTAAAACAATTTTTCAGGCTTTGCCAGAAGAATTCGATGAAAAAGCTGAACAATTTACGCGAAAGTATGCAAACTATGTTCAGAGTAATCGGGTGCTTTTAAAGTTCAAGGATAAGGCATTAAAAGTCTATACTGAACTTGAATATGAAAACGAAGATTTTTCATTAAGCGATTTTGAGAGAGCGTTCATTTCCACGGCAAAGCCTGCCCAAAATATCGATAACTTTTTTTATTTCTGGAACGATTTAATTGTGGACTTAAATGCTGCCGGAAGAACTGGGGACGCACGAATACACAAACACAGTTTCGCAGCATTGAAAAAATTCAATAGAAATACTCAGCTAAGCTTTGAGCAAATTGATATTACGTTTTTGCAGAAATACGAAAACCAGTTGCGTTCTCAGGGAGGAACAAATGGGGGCATTAGTGTCAGAATGCGATCTATTAGAACAGTCTACAATCTCGCAATCTCTAGAAGTGATGCTAAAACCAAAATCGGAAGAATGCTGAACGAAAACTACCCTTTTAAGAAATATAAAATTTCAAGGCTTAAGAGCAATCCTATTAAAAAAGCACTTCAATACGAAGAAATGATGAAAATCGTCAAAATGGATATTACCAAATACCCCCACCTCATTCTTAGTCATAACCTGTTTGTTTTCAGTTTTTATACCCGTGGCATGAACTTTACTGATCAGATGCTTTTAGAGTGGGGTCAAATTAGCCGTAATAAGATCAGCTATACGAGATCTAAGACGAAAGGGGTTTTTAATATTACTATTCTACCTCCTGTTAGGAAAATATTGGACTACTACAAAGAAAATAGCCTGTTTACCAAATATGTGTTTCCAATACTGCTTAAGGATAATATGACACCTATGCAAATTGAAAACCGCAAGCACAAGACTAGGAAGCAATACAACAAGGACTTAAAGGAAATAGCATTTCATTGTGAAATAGATACCAATTTGACAAGTTATGTGGCTCGGCATACTTTTGCCAATTCATTGAAACAGTTAGGTGTTGCCACAGACGTTATAAGTGAGGCGTTAGGCCATGAGACTTTAGCAATAACACAAACATATCTCAAAGACTTGGATAGTTCTGTTATTGATGAGGCTTCCGCCCTATTGTTGTAAAACCTTACCGCTACGTATGGGGTTATAGGTTTAAGTGGTTTTGATATTATATGAAAGACTGCCCGTAACGGATTTATGGTCCTTTTTTTGATTGTGTTCAAAGACCTTTTTTTGCTCCAAGTTAATTTTTTGACATTTAAACTTACCACCCTTTTAAACTTTTTTTTCGTGAAATCTTTAATAGATTAAGTGCCGATTGAACTAATTCTCCGTTTTCTTTATCTTTAAAATTCAACCAAAGATTTCAATGGGGAAAATTCTTAAAAAGATGTTTGATGCCTTGTCTGCCATACTCATGGGAAGGGATAAGGTCAATAATAGTTTGGCCACCTTTCTCAATAGAGGAAATAATGGAATCCTTATTTTATCAATTTTATTTTTTATTCCATTTTTAATCGTTTCAATTTTCCTTTATAAACAAGCTTCGAATTGGTTGTGGTCGCTTGTTCCATTTCTTTTTTATTGTGGTATTATACTCTTCTTTGTCCTTAAATTGGGAATGGAAAAAAGATTGAATCTGGAAAAGTCCAACCACAAAAGTGAATTTACAGGCTTCCATCTTGATCTGAATGATTTGGTATTTAGGAAACTCTTTGCGTACCTAATGAAATATGAATTCATAGACGAAGAATTGACCAGCTATGATGAGTTTTTCAATGTGATGACTTTAGATTTTGGAAGGCACGATGACGTAATTCATTTTAAGATGAACTTAGCGGAGCTTAAATATCTCTTGGAAAAAATCAAAAAATTAAAAAAAGGCCTGACATTGACTTCTTTCGAAAAATCGAACAAAATTTATAATAAAGGTAAACTGGTTACGCAAAAGAGTATGACCAGTGCCTATAGTGATTCCATTCCCGACAAGGAATTCAGAGATCATTTAGATAATTTCTTCAAGTTTCTTACTGACATTTGAATTTTTTACCCTGACATATCGGTTTTCAGACAAGAATTTATCTTCATCTCGTTACATTTCGACAAGAATTCTAAAAGATTAAATGGCCATCAACCCATATTAATCTGAAAAAGATAAGATTATGAGTGAGGATAACAATGTATTAGAAATTTTGAGGGACATCAAAACACTATTATCTCAAAATAAAAAAGTGTTGAACGTGGACGATTTAGTAAGTTATACCGGTCTATCGAAGAGCAAGATTTATAAACTTACTCAGCTAAAGTTGATACCTACGGGGAACAACCAGCACATTCGACAGAAGTTTTTTCATAAGGATGTGATTGATGCTTGGCTTTTAGGAGAACCGAATCTGTCAGACGAGTTTTTAGAACGGAAATTTAACGATACCTTAATGGGCAAATAATAAATTAAAAATCATTCGTTCATTCTTGGCTAATTGATATGTTAAGAGACCCTAATTGTTACTCCCAATAAGATAAATACACATCCTTGGCATTTCCAACATGATGAGCGGAACTTTCCACTACTTCCTTAATATAAAACTGTAAGGTTTCAGGAGAATTTACGGATATGGCCAAAATCGCACTGGTTTGGAACATGTTTTTAGGAAAAGTAGATACAATAAACAAGAAATCACAACAACATGTCTTAGTAAGGAAATTTTTCGCTGAACTCCTACCAAAGTTCTACGATATATTCCAAATCCCGATTCTTACACTTAGTTAATAAAACCTCTTTTCAATCAAAAAGACTTCATTAATTCCATTCAGAGATTTCTATCTTGACCTAAAAAGCTAATACCACCTTCGATGGGTTTTTATACTTTTCGACGAACCAAGGGATATTTTGTTGAAAATGAATTTTATGAAATCCATATTCTGGCTTCTTGTGGTGTTCGCTTGTAATTTCTCGACCGCTCAAACTGAATCAAAGGCTGAAATTATTGAACAAAGTTCATCGTTGTTCACGGAAGAAGAATCCGAATACATAGCCAAATGGTTTTCAGATTTTGTTGGTGAGATGAATCTTTCTCATGATGTTGCATTGAAATATAAAAATATTACGGAAACGTATTCAAGGAAAATGGACGCTTTAGGTATGGAAAATCCGCCTTTAGGTAAAGCTGAATTGATAGAACAATTTAATGACTTAATGGAAAGCCAGCACCAAGAAGTCAAATCCATTTTAAAAGATGAGCAATATGAAATGTACTACGATACTATGGAAAAGGTTTCTTGGTCAATTAATCAACGGCTTAAACATCTATAATATAGTGCTATGAAAAGTAAAAATTGGTATTCTCTTATCGGTCTCCTTTTTATACTCTTGAGTTGTTCTTCAACGAAGCTGATGGACTCTTGGAAGGCACAAAATTTTGATTCCCTGGCCAATTCAAAAATTCTTGTTATTTCGGAATCACCAGAGTCGGAGGTGCGAAAATCATATGAAATTGCGATTGCCTCCAAACTACGCGCTCAAAAGCTAGATGCTATTGAATCGCACATACAGTTTCCTTCATTAAAAGAAGCGAATACGCCCGAAGAAAGGGCACAAACCGTACAAATGTTCAAAAAGGCGGGTATCTCAGGAATCATTTTAACTTCCTTAAAACAGACTATAGAGACTCAAAATGGAAGTATGGCTTCGCAAACTGGTATTCCTGAAGATTATAGGGACAAAGCAAGTTTTGGGCCTAATGTTGGTAGTTCTGATGTTAACCCTGTGTCTACTTCTAAAACATACGTGCTAGAGGCACTTACCTATAATTTAACGCTTGAAGAAGACAAACAACTAGTAAATGTTTGTCTAGTGGATGTAACTGACCCTGATGCACCCGACAAAATAGAAAAAACCTTCACTAAGATAATTGTCGATCAGTTTAAGTAATTGTCTTTCTCGTTCATAAACCAACATTAATTCATGTCTTTAACTCAAAAAATGTTTGTAAATCGGATTTCGAAATGGTCTGCAATTATGCTCATTTTAATCATGTTTACGGCTTGCGGAAGTAAAAAGGCCATCGTACACAAACCAATTTCCTTAGAGATAGCTCCGAAAAAATTAGCCGTCTTTATGGATGGCACCACCAATAATGAGGGTAGCCATACGAACGTTTCCAAACTTTATAATCTGGTTTCCCTGCAAAATAATCCGAATGTAGGTGCTGCCTATTTGAGAGGTGTTGGGAACGGAGCCGATTTTATTGGTATGATGACGGGTTCCGGTATTCGAGGGGAGGTCAGTAACGGTTATTTATACCTCGCTGAGCATTATGACCATGAGCGGAAAGACGAAATCTATCTATTCGGATTTAGCAGAGGTGCCTATGCAGCACGGATTCTTGCGGGAATGATTCATTCTGCCGGTATTGTTGACCTTAGTAAAATACCAAAGAGCAAAAGGCTAAAATTTGTAAAAAAGATATACGACGCGCATAAGGGGGATAAAACCTTACAAGAAAGAAGAAATGCTGTTTTTAAAGTTACTCAACAACGGGTTGATTACGATAGTTATAAAATTGAATTTATGGGCTTGTGGGACACGGTAGCCTCTTTAGGAATGCCGGACTATAAGGATGATTACTACGTGGCCGAAACTAAATATCATGACCAGCTTTGTAACGTCAATAGAGCGGCGCAAGCCTTGTCTTTGAACGATAATAGAGGTTCTGTATTTACACCATCCATATTAGTTGATGATTATCTGGTTCAAGAATGTAAAAAAGTTAAGCCCAAAGAAATCGTCAATGAGGTTTGGTTCTTTGGAGCGCATTCCGATGTTGGTGGTGGTGCTTTGAATACCAATATGAGCGGAGTTTCTTTGAACTGGATGATTAGGGAATTAAAAGAATTTGAATTGCTTCCTCCATCAGCTGAGGTTTATGAGAATCGGATGGATATTACTAACGATCCGATTGGTGGAATGATGAAACTCTTTTACCCCAAAAAAGGACGTAAACTTGTTTTCTTTGCTTCTAGAAATGGATATAAAAAAGAAACACTAAAGATACATCAGTCTGTCTTAGATCGGTTAGAAGGTTCGCTACAGGCCTATGAGATAAACTTGATTAAACTCTTTGGCGAGTGTTTTGAAAAGAATAATAAGGGAGGTTATGATTATCTAGAAGGCTCAGAATGTTTTGATGTGGTTAATTAAACTATCTATGAATTAAAGCTTAGACATAATTTTCAAAAATTTAAATCTAAAAAATGAAAACTAACTATCGATTCTTGCTACTTGTTTTAACGGTAATAATCTTATCCAGCTGCTCAGGAATGAAATTGTCAAATTCCTATAAATCAGATGATTTTGAGACGCTGAGAAATAAAAAAATGTTGGTCATTGCCAGAACTCCAATTGAAGATGTGCGCAAAGCGTATGAACTTGATTTAGTAAGTAAATTAAAAGCCAAGGGTGTTAATGCGGTTGCTAGCCATGTTGCATTTCCTGATTTAAAGCGTATTGACAACAAAACTGCCGAACGTATAGCAGAAGTGATTGCCATGTTTCGAAAAGAGGGTTTTGAAATTTTGACTTTGACTTCCCTTAAAGATGTGCAAGAGCTAGATGTGATGCGAAGAGAAGGAGGATACAGTTCTTTCGACGAATATTACGGAAATAAATACATAACCTTAAGAGGTTATTATGACGATGTTACCGCACCGCCGCGTTTGGGGCCAAAAGAAATGGATGAGCAGATTACCTATACGACCGAAACTACCTATGTATTAGAGGCCGTAACTTATAATTTAGGCCTTGAAGAAGAAAAAAGATTGTTGTCGGTAAGTACAGCCGAAATTACCAATCCAGATACTGGAAAAGGCGTTCGAAAGGCATTTGCCAAAATTGTGGCTAACGAATTGAAATAATAGATAGCATTCTCTTTTTACGCCATCAAAATTTATACTTAAAAATGGTTCTCGCGTAAACATGCTGTTCTTCTGGGACTACTTTGCCGAAGGTAAAGTGATGTTCGATTCCCATAGAGAAACGTCTGGAAGAAAAATAGACACTTTGTGTCAAAGTGGTACTAAACGTATTTAATTCATCAATGGCATAATCAAAATTCCCATTCAACAAATTTCCTTGAGCTGTCCCATCAAAAATGTTTAGGGATCCGCTAATTGATGATTGCAAAAAGAGTTCTATGCCAGAAGAAGTTGATAAGATATTATTATCCATTCCAACGGATTCAACTAATTTATTGAACTTCCCAAGTCGCAATCCTAAAGTTGGCGTGGCATCAATATAAAGATTACCTAATCGGGTATTAAACATTCCGTAGACATCAATCCATTTTTGTTTTGGTATGAAGTCATGAGCATAGCTAAGGTCTATATTTATTACTAGTTGATTAGGCACTTGAAACCGCCATTCCTCAAAAACAGGGTCGTCCGTAACCTTATCGTGAATCCAATCTTGAAAATCTCCTGCTAAAGATGCAGGTCCCATAACACCAAGTAGTACACCTCCCCTTAAAAAAGAACGTTCAAAGGCATAGGTGGCCTTAAAGGTGGCAAAGGACAAACCAGCATACGGACGGTCAAAAGTAATGGTATTTTCTTGTATTTCAGTTGGAGTTACTGTTTTGTTTGTTGGTGTATAACCTTCCAATCGTAATCCAAATTCAAAAAAGTAAGCTTCTTTTTTAGGAAAATACTTTTGCAAGCCGAGCATTTTTTCTTTTTTAAATTTCAATTTTAAGCCAAGACCATAGCTATAAAAACGGTCAGAGTTTTGCCAAACTACATAAGCATCATTTGCAGAGGAAAATGAAATTTCGCTATCAAAAGTGTGCTGATTTTGTGCATTAGTCCGAATGATAAGCAAAAGAAGAAAGCATAAAGGATAACAAGGTAATTTGGCTGAATTCATGTAATCTTTTTCGTTGGAAAATTCGTATTTTTAATAGGAACGAATACTATTTGAAATGGGATTCTTAGAACGAATATCACGGGCTTTAATTTGTTTCATTTGTCCACTTCTCCTATTCTATTTAGTCCCTAGAATAATGTTTTTCTCTGAACAAATTTTGAAAAGTTTTGGGCAATTTCAAGTAACTCCGTCATCCAAATATGTATTAGGATGGTTACTCCTATTTTATTTTGGAAAAGTGGCTCATAAGCTTATGGTAATTGAGAACCCTCAATTTGAAACTGAAACAAGAATACTTAGTATTTCGGCTACCTTGATTTTGGCCACGTGCATCATAGGCTTGATTTTGATGACCTTATTATTTATTGATACAATTGTCTAGGTTGTTAGCTATTGTGAATTCGAAAAGCTACCATTTAAATGGTTTAAACCCTATACCGAATTCAATATAATCTGCTGCTCCTCCATCAAGGGTTTTCAATCCCATTTGGGCAAAGAAGGTATTATTCAAATTATAGCGAATGGCGGGTCGCATAAAAAAGGCACCTTTACCTAAATCATCTGTGAGGTAAGTCCCAAGCTGCGCCTTAATGACGAGTTTCCAAAAATTAAAATCATAGCCAGCATGAATGCCAATGGAAGTTCTCTCTGCCGCTTTATCAAACTCTTGAAACGTATTGTCATAAAAGAAGTCAAACCCGCCTGTAACTCCGTGTATAGCATTGAAGCGATGTTCATAGTCCAAAACCCCTGAGAAAACTCCAAATTGTCTGTCAGTTCCACCGTCTTCATCGGTTTGTTTCCCGCCTCCCGCAAGATATAACGATATTGAATTTTCGTTAATCTTCGTTAGTTTGGTTTTTTCCGGGGATTTAAATCTAGCTTGAACCAGATTTTTGGTATAAGGGTCATTGTCTACCATTCGCTGAGCCGCATTGTAATTGTACTTTATGCCAAGATTGATACCAAATAGATTCAGACCTAAATTCGGTTGATAGCTGCTACCATTACTAAAATGGGTAAAGTCGAACCCATAAGTTAAATCCAACTCTCTTGTAAAGCGATATTCAAACCCAAAATCCAATCCAAAGTAAACTGCAGCTCTAGCACCAAAAGCATCATTTATAGGGTTTTCTTCCGCATTGTATTCTTGCAGATTATAGGTAATACCTAAGGCAGGTTCTATACTGAATTTATTTCGCCGGTTCGGATTACCGATTGGGAAATCCATAAACCCGTATACGGCGCTCGGGTTTCCAAAAACCTGCGCGTTCCCCAAAAATCCCGAATACAAACCAATTCCATAAGTGGGGTACTTATAATAACCAGCCCAACTTTCCGTATTGTTCGATTGCCACCCTATTTTTACATTGATTGCCCCGTAGCCCGCATCTAAGAATCCTGCCTCACTTAAGGCCGTTCCAGTGTATAGGTAACTGCCATAGTTGGATTTCACTTCAATGGAGCGGAATTTATTTGGAATTTCCTGAGTGACTATATTTTGAGCGTTCGTAATGTAAAAAGAAAAAAGGAGGGCAACGGTAAAAAATCTAATCATATGAATGTATTTAAAAGTGCTTTTCAATTTTTACTTTTTTTGATGGAATAGGTTGGGAGTCCAATACCAAACCGTACTGCGAAAACACGTATGACAACCACTAGTAAAATCGTACTTATATAGGATATGTTTTTGTCGAAATTCAAGGAGTACAAAATGATGAAACATATACCTCCGGCAAGTGAGGCCAAGGCATAGATTTCCTTTCGAAAAATAATCGGAATCTCGTTACATAAGATATCACGAATAACCCCTCCAAAACATCCTGTCATAATTCCGAGTACGACGCTTACAGCGGGATCAAGGTTAGCGGAAACTCCAATTTGAACCCCACTAATGGTAAATATGGCAAGGCCTATGGTGTCGAATATAAAAAGGGATTTCACCAAAAAGTATATTTTATTTCGGAAAACGATAGCCAAAAAAACAGAGATGCTTACAAAATGAACCACATAAAAGTGCCCCATCCACCAAACTGGGGTATTGCCTATAAATACATCTCTTAGAATGCCTCCACCCAAAGCCGTGACGAAGGCAACTATAAAGATGCCAAAAACATCCATTTCGCGTTTAATGGCCATTAATGCGCCTGATATTGCAAAAGCTATCGTACCTAGAATATCGAGAACATCGAAAAAACCCATTCGCAATTTTTAATAAAGATTATTAGATTAAAAATCAAACTTTATCCCAATGCCGAAAACACTTTGATTTCTTCTATTACCAGTAGTCGTTTTACTTTGGTCAATCTTGGTAGCGGCAAATATTTTACTTGATTTTTTAAAGGTATAACTGACTTCACCAATGGCAAAAGCAGTATTAAAATCACCAAGTCCTTCATTATAATCAGGAGTTAAATAGTTGAACCCTCCGGCGACCTTCCAACGTTCGTTCTTGGAAAAGACATAGCCCAGATAAAACTCAACTCCCGATGCATCATAGAAATCATCTCCCAACCTTTGGTGCTGTTTTAAACTGGCGTAGGAAGCCGCAATTGAAAAACGATTTTTTTCATAGGAGGCTGATGTTACGAACGCCTCATCTCCATCTTTGGCCTGATTAGGCAATGGGTCTTCAACGCCATCAAGTACTCTATTGTACCCTAGGCCAATTGCAAATCCGTCAATCGTATAACTGGCTCCGAAACCATAAGTATCCAAAGATTTACTGTTTACGGAAATATTCCGTGCCTGACCTTGAACACCAATTTTCAAACCTGAATTGGCATACGTTAGTTTTAAAAGTTGATTGGCTCTTCCTGTTCCTGAAACACCACCGTCAGAAATATTCCACACACCTATGGCGGCTCCACCGAATGCCGAAAATTTATCTATTTGATTAGCACCCAATTGGTAATACACTGAATTTTGCTTCCCGAAAGTAAATTCCAAATCTTGATAGGAGAAACCGGCATAACCCAACCTTGCGAAGACCGCATCACCTACTTGTGCAATTCCAGCCCCTGGGTCAACGGCAAATTCAACGGTTTCATCTCTTGAGACTAGGTTTAGACCCAATTCTATTCCACCAATGACATTGAAATTATCAGCCTCATTTTTAGATAGTGCATGTTTCAGTTTGATACCAATTCTGGGAGCATTATTTGCAATACCGATTTCACCTTCTTCAGCAAAACCAGCACCTATTCTGAGACTTCCATAGGGAGTAACCCTAGAGGTAATTTCATCAATCCAATTCGTGTCATCTTTCTTATCTTGCTGTGCCTGCGCTTTCATTCCTTGTAATAGAAGCAGAGCAACAATCAGTATTATTGCTTTTCCGTATGTAGCGAATGATTTCTTCATAAGGTTTTATTCAATTTTTCTATCCAAGTACTTTTGACTTCGTAACTCTTGCATTCATTTCTGCAATATTTATAATGGAAATTCCCTCAGGACATTCCACTTCACATGCACCGGTAAACGTACAGCTGCCAAAACCTTCGATTTCCATTTGATAGGTCATCTCGGCAACCCGTTTGTGCTCTTCTGCATGGCCTTGTGGTAAACCATTTAAGTGATTGATTTTGGCCGAAGTAAAAAGGGCAGCCGAAGAATTTTTACACGTAGCTACGCAGGCTCCGCAGCCTATACACGCAGCAGCATCCATTGCCCTGTCGGAGACCTCTTTTGGAATGGGGATGGCATTTGCCTCCGGCGCCGTACCAGTTTTTGCACTAATAAATGCGCCTTGCTCAATAATCCGATCGAAGGCCGAACGGTCTACAATCAAGTCTTTAATTACAGGAAAAGAAGCAGCACGCCACGGTTCTACTACAATAGTATCACCATCTTTAAAACTACGCATGTGCAACTGACAGGTGGTCATATTATCATGCGGACCATGGGCACGACCATTGATAAAAACCCCACATTGCCCACAGATTCCTTCACGGCAGTCGTATTCAAATGCGATTACCTTTTCATCTTTAAGAACAAGTAGTTCGTTCAAATGGTCCAATGCCTCAAGAAAAGACATATCCTCAGTTAAACCATCCACTTCATAGGCTCTAATGGCACCTTTATCTTTTGGGCCTTCCTGTCTCCAAATTTTGAATGTTACTTGCATAATACTCTATTTATAACTTCTTACCGATGGTTTTACGAATTCGAATTCCAGTGCTTCTTTGTGCAGTTTGAAATCTCCGCTGTCATATTCCCAAGCAGATACATAGGAATATGCTTCGTCTACCCGAACGGCTTCGCCCTCCTCGGTTTGATATTCTTCACGAAAATGAGCTCCACAAGACTCGTCTCGTTCAAGGGCATCCGTGCACATCAAAATTCCTAGTTCAATGAAATCGGCCAATCGCAATGCTTTCTCCAGTTCTGTATTCAATTCATTACTGTCTCCAGTAACTTTTACAGCGCTCCAAAAAGCATTTCGAATTTCCTTTATCTGCTGAATAGCTTTTTCCAAACCTGCTTTATTTCGGCTCATGGCACATTCTTGCCACATGACCTTACCTAATTCCCTATGAAAATGGTCTACTGTCTTTGTGCCGTTTATGGCGAGAACACGTTCGATATTCGATTTTACTTCCTGTTCAGCTTTATCAAACGCTGGGTGTTCTATGGTAGGATGGTCTGCCTTAATTTCATTGGCCAAATAATTATTGATGGTATTGGGAAGTATAAAATACCCGTCTACACTTGCTTGTAACAAGGAGTTGGCACCTAATCGATTGGCACCATGGTCAGAGAAATTACATTCTCCAATGGCATATAATCCAGGAACGGTAGTCATCAATTCATAATCTACCCACAGTCCGCCCATAGAGAAATGTGCTGCAGGAGAAATTTGCATCGGTTCTTTGTAAGCATCAATACCGGTAATCTTTTTGTACATCTTAAACAGGTTACCATAGCGGTCTTTTATAGTTTCCAAACCGAATCTTTCGATGGCATGTTTGAAATCGAGATAAACGGCATTCTTTAACCTTCCCACTCCAAAACCTGCATCTATACGCTCTTTGGCAGCACGTGATGCAATATCTCGAGGAGCCAAATTCCCAAAACTAGGATAGCGTCGTTCCAAATAATAATCCCGTTCCTCTTCCGGAATGTCATTGGCTTTTCGTGGGTCGTCCTTTTGCTTTGGCACCCAGATTCTTCCGTCGTTCCGCAAGGATTCGGACATCAGGGTAAGCTTTGATTGTGCTTCGCTGGATTGCGGTAAAGCGGTTGGGTGTATTTGTGTAAAACTCGGAGCGCCAAAAAATGCGCCCTTTTTATGGGCTTTCCATAAGGCACTACCGTTACAGCCAATAGCTAAGGTAGATAACCTGAAAACCCGAGAATATCCACCGGTTGCCAAAACGACAGCATCAGCTGCATAACGTTTGAGTGCGCCAGTAACTAAATCACGAACGATAATCCCTTTTGCTTTTCCGTCAATTACCACAAGGTCTAACATCTCGCTACGTGGGAACATTTCCACCTTTTTGGCGCGTACCATTTTATACAGCTGTGAATAGGCGGCCATCAATAATTGTTGTCCGGTTTGCCCTCTTGCATAAAAGGTTCTTTGTACTTGGACCCCACCGAAACTTCGATTGACCAAAGTTCCGCCGTACTCCCGAGCAAAGGGTACGCCTTGTTGCACATAATGGTCAATTAGTGGTGCTGAAAGTTCGGCAAGTCGATAGGTATTAGCTTCCCTAGAACGAAAATCACCTCCTTTTAAGGTATCATAAAACATGCGCCAAACGCTATCCCCATCGTGTTGATAGTTCTTGGCAGCATTGATACCACCTTGCGCTGCTACGGAATGTGCGCGCCTGGCTGAATCTTGATAGCAAAAGCATTTGATATCATAGCCCAATTCGGCCAATGTCGATGCCGCACCGGCTCCGGATAGTCCTGAGCCAACTACAATAACATTGAGTTTCTTTTTATTGGCAGGGTTTATCAGTTGTGATTTCACTTGATAATTTTGCCATTTATCTTGAAGTTTTCCTTCTGGAATTTTTGCGTCTAATTTCATCTTCCTACACTATTTCAGATAAACAATAAAAGGTATGATTCCAAAACCTATACCCATAATGATGGCATAGACCAATGCTATCTTAGCAACAATACGAAGTCCTTTTCTATGATAGAACCCAAGGGTTTTAAAAGCGCTTTTGAAGCCATGATGCAGATGCAACGCTAATGGAATTACCAATACGGTATAGAAAATGACATAATAGATATTATGGAATAAGCTACTGGTTACCTCGTAGACATCTACATTACCAGCGGCATCTAAGCTTACCACTTCTCCCATGCCTAGTTTAATACGGGCCCAAAAATTGGCAAGGTGTACTACAATAAAAAGAAGAATCATGGTGCCGATGAGTCCCATGTTTTGTGAAGTCCATGTGCTATTCTCCTTCGAACTGTTCATTACATATTTTTGTGGCTTTGCTTTTCTGTTTCTGATGGTAATCAGCAGTGCATACACTACATGAAGAATAATGGATAGGTATAACAAATAGGCAACAATTTTTATTAATGGACTTTCGCGCAAAGTGGTCGAATACGAATTATATAAACCTCTTGCCGTTTCTTCCGGAAGTAATAAAATACAATTCGCCGACAAGTGAACCACTAGGAAAATACACAAGAACAAGCCTGTACCCGCAATAATGGTTTTTCTAAAAAACAATTGATTAATTGCCATAATCCACCTCAATTATAAATTAATACGTATCAAAAAGATTTTGCATTTCACTCAGTTTTTCACCGTTTGAAAGTGCCAGCATTAATAAGATTCTCGCTTTAGCAGGATTTAAATCCCCAGACGCAACCGTGTGATAATCGTCGTCTTTAAATTCATTATCTCGTAACACCCATCCAGTTGCTGCACGAGTACTTCTTACTACTATTACCCCATGCTCTTCATAAGCTTTTTTCGCTGCTTTTAAAATTGCATCGGTCATGTTGCCATTACCGACCCCTGCGATTACGATACCTTTAGCTCCGGCCTTCACATGCATATCGATTAAATCTGGAGACATATCCGCATAGGCATAAATAATGTCTACACGAGGTAGCTTTTCAATCCCTTCTATTGAAAATTTACTCGAGTTTCCAAATTTGGTGTTGGGTTCACGAAAAAAGCCTAGTCTACCATAGAATACTCCACCTAACATTCCTTTAATAGGCGATTGAAAACTATTCACATTGGTGGTATTCATTTTGCTTACATCGCGAGCAGCGTGAATTTGGTCATTCAGTGAAACCATAACTCCTTTTCCTTTAGATTGGGAATCGGCAGCTATAGCGACCGCATTGTATAGATTTAATGGGCCTTCAGCACTTATCGAAGTGGAAGAGCGCATAGAACCGGTAGTAACCACGGGCTTATCACTTTTAACTACCAAACTCAAAAAATAAGCAGTCTCTTCTTGGGTATCGGTACCATGGGTAATCACGATGCCGTCTACATCATCGGAAGCCAGTAATTCATTAATTCGATTCGCCAACTTCAACCATATTTCGACGGACATATCTTGCGAACCGACATTAGCAATTTGCTCTCCTGAAACATCTGCGATTTTTTTGATTCCAGGTACGGCATTAATCATGGTTTGAATGCCTACTTGACCTGCTGAATAACTCCCTGAAGTTGCCGACGAGGCTGAGCCGGCTATAGTGCCTCCTGTTGCTAGAATTTTAACATTGGGAAGTGCTGTGTCTTGGGCGAAACCCATAGTAGTCATAGCCACTGCCATCAGGAAAGCTATCATTTTCAATTTTAATGCTCTCATAATAAAAGAATTTATGTGTAACTATAGCGTTCTTTTTATAATTAGTCTTATTTGTGTAGTGTTGCCGTATACTTTGGATTCATGAGGTTTTCTACACTCAATATTTTATCCAATTCTTGTTCGGAAAGGAGCTCTTTTTCAAGAACCAATTCCCTAATATTTTTTCCTGTAGCAACAGCCTCTTTTCCTAAAACATCACCCATATGATGCCCGATATACGGATTTAAAAAAGTGATGATTCCAACGGAATTGAATACCATTTGCTTCGTGTGCTCCTCATTGGCCGTGATTCCATCAATACATTTTTCAGCGAGGGTAACACAAGCGTTGGAAAGTAGTTCAACGGACTCGAACATACATTGTGCGATTACAGGCTCCATGACATTCAATTGCAATTGCCCAGCTTCGGCAGCAAAAGAAATGGTGACATCATTCCCAATTATTTTAAAACAAACTTGATTCGCGACCTCAGGAATTACCGGATTCACCTTGGCAGGCATGATGGAAGAACCTGCCTGCATTTCGGGTAGGTTGATTTCATTCAGTCCACAACGCGGTCCAGAAGAAAGTAGTCGCAGGTCATTACATATTTTTGATAGTTTTACGCCTGTTCTTTTAAGGGCTCCCGATATCATCACATAGGCACCGCAGTCAGAAGTAGCCTCTATCAAATTTTCGGCCCTCACAAAACTTGCTTTGGTATACTGTTGTAGAAAACCTATGGCCAATTCAGAATACCCGTCTGGTGCATTTACACCCGTTCCGATTGCGGTTGCCCCTAGATTGACTTCTAAAATAAGGTCACGACAATGTTTTAAGTTTTTTGTTTCCTCCTTCAAGTTGGTAGACCATGCTCCAAATTCATCTCCGAGTGACATGGGTACGGCATCCTGAAGTTGGGTTCTTCCCATTTTAAGGACGTTCTTAAAAGCAGCTGCTTTTTTGTCAAGACTAGTGGTCAGTATATTAATACGTTCCAACAATTGGTTCATATAATAATACACTGCAACACGAAATGCGGTAGGGTAGGCATCATTGGTTGACTGCGATTTATTCACATGGTCGTTGGGATGTAAAATGTCATAACTTCCCTTTTCATGACCATTTAGTTCTAAAGCCACGTTTGCAATGACTTCATTTGCATTCATGTTTACCGAAGTTCCGGCACCGCCCTGAAAAACATCAGAAGGGAAGAACACGGCATACTTTTCCAAATCATTTAGAATGTGGTCACAGGCCTGTATAATCATATCCGCTTTATCGGCCGGAATAGTTCCAATCTCCTTATTAGCTGCAGCGCAGGCTTTCTTCGTTAACATCAATCCTTTTACAAATATTGGAAAGTCACCAATTTTGGAGTTCGAAATTTTGAAATTGTTTAAGGCTCTTTGCGTGTGAATACCGTAATAGTATTCGTTGGAAATTTCTAAATCTCCCAATAAATCTGTTTCTTTTCTAGTTTTCATATTCTTGTTCTTTTTTCGATTTATAAAACGATACTTCCGATTAGAAATCCAAAGATTACGCTTGACGCTATGGTAACGGTTCCTGGCACAATGAAAGAATGATTGAAGACGTATTTGCCAATTTTAGTAGTCCCAGTATCATCCATTTCTACCGCTGCCAAAAGGGTAGGGTAGGTAGGTAATACAAACAAAGCACTTACCGCTGCAAATGAGGCTATAGCTGCTATGGGACTAACCCCTAACGCCAAAGCTGCTGGCATTAAAGCCGTTGTAGTGGCAGCTTGAGAATACAATAGCATACTGGCAAAGAATAAAACTACAGCAAGTAACCAGGAGTATTGGTTAAGCATACCTCCGGCTGCTTCTTTGATTTCTTCAATATGGTTACTGACAAAAGTGTCGCCTAACCATGCTACGCCCAATACACAAATCGCTGCACTCATGCCAGATTTAAAAGTTGACATGCTTGGGATATCGGCCATTTTGAGTTTACAAATCAATGCAATAGCCGTAGCTGCCAAGAGCATAACCGCCATGATTGCCTCATTGCGCGGAATTGTAGGATTTTCAATCAAGCCTACTTTCTTGGAAATAAGGGTAGCATAGGTGACTATGATAGCTATCGCAACTAAAAAGATGCCGACAGACCGTTTAGCTTCTTTAGTGTCTTTATGCGTTTCAGTGCTTTTTTCCTTTACCAAACCGGCTTTTAAACGTTCTTGATAGACAGGGTCCTGGTCAAGTGGTTTCCCTAATTTATTTGCGACAATAGCCCCTACCACACAGGCTAAAATCGTAGAAGGAATTGCTACGGCCAACAGTTGTAGGTACGAAACCCCGAGCGGTTCCAAAAAACTTGCAAAAATCACTACCGCAGCTGAAATAGGCGAAGCAGTTATGGCAATTTGCGAAGCCACTACTGAAATACTTAAGGGTTTTGATGGTCTTACATTTCCTTCTTTCGAAACTTCAACAATGACTGGTAAGGCGGCATAGGCGGTATGCCCTGTACCTGCAAACAAGGTCATGAAATAGGTAACAGTAGGCCCTAAAAAAGTTACACGCTTTGGATTTTTGCGAAGTAATGATTCAGAGAGGTGCACCAGGTAATCCAAACCACCAGCTTTTTGCATCACGGCTATGGCAGAGATAACCGCCATTATAATGAGAATGACGTCTACAGGAACCGAACCGGCATCCAACCCAAAAATTAAAGTCAATACCACTACACCGGCACCACCAGCGTAGCCTATACCGATGCCTCCCATTTTTGACCCGAGGAAAATAAAAAAGAGAACGACGAGTAATTCTATCCAAATCATAGTATTCTTAGTTTAAAATTCATAGTATTTTGTAACAAGTGAAATCAACAGTTCCTTTATTTCACATTCAAGCCCTCTCTCAGAATGACGGCATTGATTATGGCATTCCAAGTTTTTTGGTGTATTTCTAGCTGATTCTGGTCCAGAACATCCTTGACATCAACTTCCATAAGTCGTACGCGTTCTTGGAGCTTGGCCTTCATTTGGTCGGCACTACTTTTAGATTTTTCTCCTTTGAGCTGTTCCATTTTTAAGGCATGATACTTTACCATTTTGAGATAATCTTCGCGTAACTTTCCTTGGAGCTTCATTTTATCCATACGGTCTTCATACCATAGTTCTTGAAGTTCTTTATCATTGGACATAAATACGGATACCTTGTATTCGAGTTGTTCTTTTTGCTCAGTGGTTAAGTCTTGGCCATGTAAAAAACTAGCACATGTAAAACCAAGAATCATGAAGAGGATTTTTGTCGTAGACATAGAAAAAGATTATAATTAATAGTTATATATTGAAACAAACTGTCTCTTAAAAAAGCCGTTTCTTCCTATTAGGTCACTTGAAAATTAGGTACTTCTTATCCATTTTTATTATCATTTTAGACCACTTCTAAAAATAGATTCAAGCTGTTATGTAGATTAGTTATTTTAGAAAAAAACTAAAGCATACTTTTAATTTGGAGGAATAGCCTTTTGTTTTAAAAGTCTTTTGAAATAGGTTGGTTCTTAAGTGCAATTTTTGTTATGCCTAAAAGGAATCACCCAAAAACACCCAATAAGAATCTAATAATCAAAGCATTGGAGATATCAATAAAAAAAGCACCAACAAGCGGTACCACAATGAATGCCTTGGGAGACCCACCGAACTTCTTGGTAACCGCCGTCATATTCGCAATTGCCGTGGGTGTAGCTCCTAGCGCCAGTCCAGCATATCCTGCACTCATTACGGCTGCATCATAATCTTTACCCATAACACGGAAAACAACCACGATTACGAAAACAGAAATCACTACGAGTTGGGCAACTACGATAAGAAGTAATGGTCCGGCCAAATCGGAGAGTGTCCATAATTGAAGACTCATTAGCGACATCGCTAGAAAAAGCCCTAAAGACAAATCGGATGCCATGGAAAGGGCTTTTGATTTTTCAGGTTGCCAATCGAATTTCTTAAAAAAGATAGGAATCAAATTCGTAACGATAATACCCGCAAACAATGCCGTGACAAAGGAGGGGAGAGCTAGCCCCATCCATGTGAGCAATTCATTAATGGCTATGCCCAATCCAGCAGTTGAGAAGATGAAGTATATCATCTGTAAAATATTGTTGTAGTTCATCTCCACACTATCGCCTTTGCCATGACGAACACCCACCACAACGGGCTTTTCTTCCGTCGGTTTTAACTGATGTCGTTTTATCAAAAACTTGGCAATAGGACCTCCTATGAATCCACCTAAAACCAAACCAATGGTTGCGCAAGCGATACCCATTTCCATGGCATTTGAAATGCCAAATTCATTCTGAAAAGTAGGCACCCAAGCGATGGTGGTGCCATGGCCTCCACTAAAAGAAACCGAACCTCCTAGAACACCCGTTACACTTGGCAAGTCAGTAAGGTAGGCAATACCTACACCGGTAAGGTTTTGGATGAAAAGATACCCCACTGCCAGTACTAAGAGTAGCAGCAACGATTTACCTCCTTTCAATAAGGTCTTCAATCTTGAAGAAAGGCCAATGGTGATAAAAAAGATGATAAGTAATGCATCTCGTAATTCCAAAGCAAAGCTGAACTCAGTGCCCGTTACGGCATATAAAATTCCGAAAAATATGGAAAAGATAACGCCTCCTGTTACGGGTTCGGGAATGTTATACGCTCTAAAAAAGGAAATTTTCTTGTTGAGATATTTCCCTAAAAATAAAACCAAACAAGCAATGACGATGGTGTCTCTGGGGCCTATTTGCATGGGTTATTTTGGGGTTACAATTCCGTCAGCAACCAATTGGTTCACCATTCTTTTGGTAAAACTATCAGATGCATTTTCTAAGGATGAAGGTTCTAATAGAGACGATTGCCCTGTCCAGACCATCGTTTCTTTTCCTTTGTATAACTCACCTTTGACATTATATAGCACCGCCTCTATAAGATATGATTTTTCGGTCTTGTAATATCCCGGGGTATTAAAAGTCTGGTATCCTCTAACGATATATTCACCAACTCTATAATAAGATGGTACATAAAGGGTCTCCCCTGGTTTATAGCGGTCTGTTTCCTTGGAATTTATCAAAGCCATGGTTAGTACTCCATCCAAATTATTCTCCTTAATGATTTTAATATAGTCCTCAGCGGTTCTTATTTCTTCAGTCCCACCAGGGGGAAATAGTGAGATTCCTTCAACCGCATTAATTCCTTGCTCTTTTAAAAGGGCAGCGGCATCTTTTTCAAAGGCGTTGCGAGCGGTAACGTCTTTACCGATTCCTATTACGGCTATTTTTTTATAAGCAGTATCGTTATAATTTTCCTTTGTCCATGTCGACCCCATTTTTATACTACCACATCCTTGTATAATACTAACGGATAAAGCGAGTATTAAAACCGACAGCGTTTTTGGAAATCGATAATTTCTATTTTTCATTCAGATTATGTTTTAAGACCTTTTTTTGAGCTTTAAATGTACTAGCTCCAAATAAGGTTGTTATTATCATTTTAGACCACCGGAAGAGAGAAACCGTTCTGAAAACACTATTTTTATAATAATGTGAAGTTATTAGGTTGAAACACTTATGAAAAGTGAAATCAAAATCAAGAAATTGGTGTGGTTGGCATTTGGCCTAAGCTTGGCAATAAATTTTAGTGAAATACTGTATTATTTCAATTCTCCAATAACCTTTTTCGAAACCCAGCGTCCTACTTCCGTTTTAAACATTGTTTTTAGGCTTATTTCTTGTTTCTTGTTTTGTTTTAGTGCGCTATACCTAAACATATTCAAAATAGATGCTTGGTTGAGGAACCTAACGGATAAAATGGCTTTCTTGGGATCATTGCTTATAAACGGATTACTATACATCCTGACACTAATTCCCTTTCTTTATGTAATCGATAATTTCATTGTTAAGCTGCCTCTTGGAGAACTAAAGGGACTCTCTTTTGTATGGTTGGTATTATTGGTTATTTGTGTTTTATTAGCAACCTTACTAAAAGTAAGATCTGGATTGGCAAATAGATTAATAGGACAAGAAGCTTTTGTTCGGTATAATAAAGAACATAATAGCTTTGACCACGACCTTAACATACTTGAAAAGAATTATTTGACCAGTCTTTTATTACCTAGAAGAAAAGTATTGGAACCTGTAAAAATAAAGGATTTCGCTTTGTTTTTCATTGAAGATTGCATCGTAAAAGGAAAAACCTTTGATTTAAGGGTTTTCTTTTTGGACAAGAGTATTCAAGAACTGGAACAAAAACTAAATCCGAAAAGTTTTTTCCGAGCTAATCGACAATGCCTTATCAATCGGGACGCTGTGAAACATTTAGAACTAGATTCTTTTGGTAAAATGGAATTGACCTTAAAAATTGACCATGAAGAATCTATTTCAATAAGCAAACTTAAAACAAAGGACTTCAAAGATTGGTTAGTTGAATTTTCAGCTTAGGATTTCTCCATCTCAACGGCAAATTTATCCACTTCATGCAATGAAGTTTTTAATTTTCTTTTCGCTCTTATAACTTCATTTTGAACACTAGAAAAGATTGTATTCATTGCCTCTACACAGCTAATGGCGAAAACCTAGACCTTAATTGACAATACGTTACCACACATTGATTTAGGCCCTCCCCTTCAATTCTTTTTTAGAAGATTAAGCAACAATTGTATTACAAATCTTTTAAGAAGAAGTATGGTTCAGAAATATCAAATATGCCAAATAGCATTCTTAAATCCTGTATTCGAGGTTTTGGAAAACAACGGTGTTGATTCAAAAAAACTCGTCAAAAAAAGTTCACTACGATATTTTGACTTAGAGGAGGAGCAACACTATGCCCCACTTGAAGTGGTTTATGATTTCTTTGCGAAGATAAAAACTCACTTTCCCAATGGGTTCTTGAGACCATACGACTTAGCGTATTTCAAACTTTCTAATTTAGGAAGCTTTGGAAGGTACTTGACCAAGCTTCCAACCTTATATAGTGTATTGCACCAGTTCGTGATGTACAAGTCGATTTTTCAAACGAATCTAAATTGTAATTTAAGTGTATATCAAGATACCGTAAAGTTTGATTTTTCATATTTGGATGAGCCTACGGCGGGTCGAAAAATAGGGGAAAACATTTTTATGGCTGTTCTTTTGCAACTATTTAGAACCTACACCGATAAAAATTGGGTGCCAGATGAAATACATATTCCTTATAATAACTATGGAGAAATTAAATCTATGGTAATAGGAAAAAAGTGCCAGCTTATCACAAATCAAAATACATTTGCTTTCGTATTTCCTCGCGAAATCTTAAAAAGGACGACAAAATTCCGTATTCAATTCTCGAACCAGAACTTACCCCATGTTCCTGCCAAAAGTATTTCGGATACTGTGGAAGAAATCTTAAAAAGTTATAAATCAGGTTATATTCCTTCTCTTAGCAATGTAGCTCAACATTTTAATGTTTCTGAAAGTAGTATCAAAAGAAGCCTCAAATCGGAAAACACAAAATTTTCTAAAATTCTAGAGAAAATACTATATCAAAAATCAATCGCCTTATTGACAAAATCCAACCTTAGTATCACCCTTATTAGCGAATTCCTGGGTTATTCCGATAGTCCAAATTTCATACGCTCCTTTAAAAAATGGTCCGGTATTACACCAGGTCAATTTAGAAATTCATGCACATTGACCTCGAATGATAATTATCCAAAACAAAAAAACACCTAAAATTGAATAGGACTTGAGTTGAGATAGATACGACATTCATCGGCTCTAAAATAGCAAACAAAAAATGAACTCATGAGAATAAAGTTTTTTGGAACTAGAGGTTCTATCCCTGTATGTGAAAATGGATACCAAGAATTTGGGGGCAATACTACTTGTGTAGCAGTTTTTGGAGATACAGATAGCGACGTGCTTGTCTTTGACGCGGGAACGGGTATCCGAAAATTAGGCAAGGAGCTTATGCAACAGGAATTTCTTCCCGGAAGAAAGATTGTCATTGCTTTTTCCCATTTTCATTGGGACCATATTCAGGGCTTTCCTTTTTTCGCCCCGGCATACGACCCATCCAAAGAAATACACATCATCGCACTAGGTAAGGACTTACATATACCCGATTTAAAAAACATTTTCGCCAAACAAATGGAAAGTACATATTTTCCCGTAAGCCTTGATAATATGGGTGCCAATTTTTCATTTATCCTAAAAAGCGTTAATGAAGAAACGTTCCCCGATGGGAGTATAAAAACATATTTGCACTCCCATCCCGGCGGAGCACATAGTTATCGATTGGAAGCTGATGGCAAAGTCTTGGTCTATGCAACGGATATTGAGCATGGCCTCATATTGGATGAAAAGCTGGTTGAATTCGCAAAAAATGCCGATGTGCTGATTCATGATGCACAATATACGCCTGAAGAGCTTCCAAATTATAGGGGCTGGGGTCATAGTAGTTGGGAGCAGGCCATTCAAGTTGCCGAAAAAGCCAACGTAAAAAAACTTTTTCTTACCCATCACGACCCTGAGCATAATGATGACTTTCTATTGGAGGTAGAACGTCTTTGTCAAGAACGTTTTGCGAATTGCTTCTTGGCCCGGGAGGGAGTTCAAATGGAACTCTGAACGCCACAAACTTAAACAGGCTCAACTTTAGTGATAAAAAGAGTTCAATGCTATCTTAATAGGTGCATGTGCTTTATTCCTATAAAAAAATAGGTATACTCTTTCCCTATCCAAACATGACCCGATATGATAATAGCTATTTTGGTCATCGAGGATAAATTTACAAAGTTACTGTCCCTACATCTTATCATGAGATGTTTACCTTGGTAACAGCTAATTGGAAAAAATATAGATGACAAAATTCCCATGTGTGCTAAGGCAATTTCTTTTGCTTTCAGGACTACTATTTTTAGTGCAATCCGCAACTGCCCAAGTTATTGGAGACAGTCTAGACACACCATTTAGAAAAGGACGTTGGCTCACAGGGTTATCAGGAAGTATAAGCTCAAATACAAATAAAACAGGAATATCTGAAGAAAAGACAATCACCAATGAATTTGGACTAAACTTTTCCACAGGAAGGTTTATCAAAGACAAATGGCTCTTAGGAGGAAAAATAAATACAGATAGAGCTAGTTCTGCAGGTAGTGTTGACCGTGCCACGGAATCTTTGTTTATCGGTCCCTTTGTATCCCATTATTTATCCTCTAACGAACGTGGATCACTTTTTACCACCTTATCTACGGGCTATGTCCGTTATCGGGAAGAAACACAATTGAACACGCTGCAAGCATCCACCGAACTTTCATCAGAAGGGGGCGGTTTCGGAACATTGGTTGGTTTAGGTTATTCCTATGTAATTCATGACAAAATTGCTTTTGATATCGGGTTTAATCTCAACCTTTTTTGGATTGGAGTTGACCAAGAAGAACTACCATCGGGTATGATTAGTTCACAAAATATAGCAATTAGTAATATCGCATTCACTATCGGATTCAACGTAATACTTGATGATTTCTTTTTCTGATGAAAAAATTAGCAATAGCAATATATGTTCTGATGGTTTTCCCTCTTTGTGTTGTCGGACAGGGAAGGGAAGAGGGCTTTATACAAACCGATACCATTGGGAAACAAAAAAATATTAAGCTAGTGGCTTTACCAATTATGTTTTATACTCCCGAAACAAAATTCGGTATTGGTGGTGGTGGGCAATTGTTTTTACTAAACAACACCAACCAGTACAATCAGAGGCTTTCGAATATTTTATTCAGTGGTATTTATACCACCGCAGGGCAAATAATGTTCAATGTTACCCCACAAGTTTATTTAGGAAAGGGGAATTATTTTATTGATGCGGATTATTTATTTGAAATATATCCAAATTCCTTTTGGGGAATTGGTCCGGAAACGCCCGAAGAAAGTGAGGAGTTCTACGACCAAACCACACATAGACTCAAGCTGAGTTTCTTAAAACGCTTGCCTCCTGATTTGAACTTTGGTTTCACTTATAATTTTGCCAATCACCAGGTTACGGAGGTTCAAGAAGATGGTCTGCTTGATTCGGGAACTATTTTGGGTGCAGACCGAACAGTTATAAGTGGATTAGGTGCTGAATTCAATCTAGATACACGAACCGACACTTCTTCCCCAACCGATGGGCAATTATTTGAAATAGGGGCACATTTCTCAAGTAAAATTCTAGGGGCAACGCACGGTTTTAATAAGTTCACACTTGACTTACGCAACTATGAACCACTTGGTGAACGAAGTACTTTGGCAACCCAAGTCTATATCGAGAATAATTATGGCGACGTGCCTTTTCAGGGGATGGCTTTTTTTGGAGGGAGTAGCAGTGCCAGAGGATATTTCTATGGTCGATTTTTGGACAAGAACATGTATGTAGTACAGGCGGAATATCGCTATCGACTAAAACCCAGATGGAATTTAGCTGCATTTGGACTAGTAGGAAGTGTAGCAGGAGATGCTTCAGACCTCCTAAAATTTAACTCCGTAAAACCGGGCTTTGGTGCCGGTGTACGATTTAAGATATTACGAGAACAAAACACATGGTTGCGACTAGATATCGGTAGTGGAAAAGATGGCCAAAACGGAATTTATTTTGGAGTAAATGAAGCTTTTTAAAAAACAAGATTATGAAAAACACAGTCAAACTTATTTTATTTGCGTTGGTATTTCAATCTGCTTTTATAATAAAAGCACAAGAAATCGATATTAATTATGGGTATCAATTCGGCACTAAATTCAGCGGAGATAGTGATTATTTGGGTATTGATGCGGGAAATCAGTTAGGGGTGTCTTTCGGATGGTCATTTTCTGATAATACTGTTGCCCAGATTACCTACAATCGTCATTCTTCAGCTTTATTGATTAAAGACAGGGATGTAAGTCCTTCAGAATCCAAGCTTGCTGATTTAACTGCAAACTGGATTATGCTGACAGGAGTCTATTACTTCTCCGATGGCAATATCACACCTTTTGTAGGCGGTGGAGCAGGATACGCTTTTGTAAATTTTGAGAATGAAAATAGGACTATAGTGGATGAAGGTATTGATACTGCTACTAGAATTGCCTTTTCTCTGAAGGGTGGCGTTACTTTTTGGTTAGGTGAGCATATCGGACTAAAGGCACAGGCAGATTTATTCCTCCCAGTTAATGGCTTTAATCTTGATGCTATTTTTAATGAGGACTATGATGGCTTTAGGTCCGCAGAAAATATAAGACCCATATCACCCTATTTTGGTTTGAACGGAGGTATGGTCTTTAGGTTTTGATTTTATGAATCAATAGGGGATAGTTTTTAGAGTATTTGGAGGCAACAGCAAGTTTAAAGAAAGGCCAAATGACTATTGTAAGTAGTCGAGATTAATCGTGCGCCAATATTTACTACGGTTCAATTCGCCCCATAGTTATCTTTAGGATCTCCCCCCATGTTTCTCGATGCATTTTTAGCTGTTCATCATTCAAAATCGGTGTCACATCCTCATTGAGAAGGGCAAGTTGTTTCTCCAGTGCAGCCCTAGTCTCATTAATGGATAATTGACTGTCAGCACGATCATAGGAATCCATTTTCATACTATGATAAACTACCATTTTTCTATAGTTGTCTTTTGTTTCATCGTCCAAATTCAATTGATCCATGAATTTCTCATACCAACGTGTCTGAAGTGCTATATCATCCGTATTAAAGACCTCCTCTATAGATTGAAGCTTGGCCACTTGATTCGGACTAAGTTTTTGAGAACATACATTTAGTGAGATAAATACAGTTGCTACAATCAGTAATAAAAGCTGTTTTTTCAAAATACAATTTTTTAAATCCGGGATGTTTTGAGTATTTCAGAATGCAATTAATTGGTAGCCACAACTAAAAATCTATTGATTGATATTGGTAATACCATCCACAAAAGCATCCAGGTCAGCACCTCCTTGCATCATTTTAATAGACTTATCTGCGATGTACGGAACGTTTTGATGTGCAAAGCCCATACCTTTTCCCATTCGTTCTAACCATGATTTTTGTTCATTACCTGTAATGGAATCATCCTCACATACCAATTGCGTCAAAGTATATAGGTTTTCCAATTTCATTTTATTCGTTGGGATTGTCTCTAACGGATAGGATAGGTAGTTTTCCATAATACCGTCATATTCCGAAGACGACATCCCTAATTTTGTGGCAAGATGACTTAGAAAGCCTTTTTCAGATTCGGAAGCATCACCATCACGCATGGTGATTTTTACCAGTCCTGCAAATTCATTATGATATTTATTCTGTTCTGTATTCATAACATATTATTTCTAGTTCTACCTATATTAGTTGACTTTACGACTCGTTTTTAGCGCTTTTTTGATTGATGAACTTCCCTACAACAACAGCTGTTATAACGACCAAATAGAACTGACCGATTAAACCTATTAGAATTGATGCTTTTTGTGCTATTGGTGTAACCGGTAAGATATCACCATAACCAATTGTCATCATCGTAATAAAGCTGAAGTACATCAATTGTTCTGTAAGTGTATTGGGCAAAGTTCCTTGTTGATGTAACAAACCTCCTTGAAACGATTCGGGATTGGCCAGTTCAATGCTCATACAAATAAAAAACCCTATAAGTCCAAGAGATATAAAACCACTTACCACACCGTAGATTACTTTTTTATCTACCATGGTAGATTGCCAAACCTGCTTGATGATTTCGTAAGTAACGGCTAGGTAAAAAGCAAAATAGATTCCGAATTGCATATAGCTCGTGAATAGTGGCATTCCTCCATTTGCTTGAGCGAAGGCGAAAATAGCACTACTGGCAATGAGCAAAACCAAGAAAAACCAGAAAAAATCCTTACGCTTTGAAATCAAAATGATTCCCGCTATTAGATTGAGCAAAAAGAAGATAGGTCCAATACTTTTTTCGAAAATTTCGCCTCGAATGAACAATGAACCAAATAAGACCGCTATCTGTGTGATGAAGAAAAACTCAAAACGATATGAATACAGTTTTTTGAACATCTCTTAATCCAATAAGGCTTTATTAAATTGATACCCCTTGTAATCCACTTTGTACAATACGCTATAAAAAGCGGGAATAAACAATAAGGTAATCACTGTTCCAAACAAGAGTCCTACCATAATAGTTACGGCCATGGGTTCCCATGTTTCGCCTCCACCCAGATACAGCGGTATTAAGCCTAGTACTGTAGTAAAGGTTGCTAGCAATATCGGCCGAAAACGCTGCAAACAAGCTGCGATAATAGCATCTTGCGGTTTTCGTTTGATTTCGTTTTCTTCAATTTCTATTCGGTCCACCAATACAATGGCATTGTTAATTACAATACCCGCCAAAGAAATAACACCCAAAAAGGCCATAAACCCGAAAGGAACGTTGAAAATCAATAATCCTAGAACCATACCGATAACTCCCAATGGAATGGTACAAACAATCATAGCCATTTTACGGAAGGAATTGAACTGAATAATTAACAACATAATGATAATAAAGGCAGATAACGGCAGGTAACTGGCTACCGCGCCCATGTTCTCTGCTGTGGTTTCGGCATCCCCACCTAAATTGTAACTATAACCTTGGCCCCAAGTCTCCGCTTGTTCTTCTAACCATGGCGTGATTTCCGCAGTAATTGCAGAAGCATTACCATCTGCGGCCAATTCACTTGAAACATTGATGGTTCGAGTCAGGTTCAATCGCTTGACCCTAGTGTACTGCCATTGGGGCATGATTGAGGCTACTTGCAGCAACGGCACACTTTTTCCGGAACTCTGGGCATAAATATTCAAAGTTTCTAAAGATGCCAAGGACTGTTGTTTGCTTTGGTCGCTTAACATAACAATGGGAATGGACTTATCGTCTTCACGATATTCACCAGTGCTAAACCCATCCAATACGGTCTGAAGCGAGGTTGCAATGTCTTGATTGGTAACGCCCGCTAGTTGCGCTTTGTTTTGGTCAATGTCAATAATGAATTTCTTTCCTTTTGGTCCCCAGTCGTCTTTGATGTTTTTGGTACCTGAAATTCCGAATAATCTGGTTTTTATGGTCTGGGATATCTCGGCCAATTTATCAGGGTCATTTCCTGATACCTTTATTTCTATTGGTGTTCCACCACCTCCAGAGCCTAAAAGGCCCACTTTAATATCGGCATTGGGAAAGGACGCAAAACTAAAAGAATCTAATTTTCGGACCATTTCATTGTTTACCAAAAAATCAGAAGTATTGATAAGGATATGCGCATAGTTCGAATTCGCCTCATCGGGATTGTAGCCTAAATCATAGGTCGATGGCCCTTCACCAATATAGGCGGACCAGTCTACCACACCATCCGTCTTATTTTCATTAACTTTAAGCTCCTCGGTCATAAAAGCCTCGACGGCAGCGACCATCTCCTGAGTACGTTCAATTTTAGTTCCTTCAGGAAGATTGATATCTGCCGTTATCATATTCCTGTCACTATCGGGAAAGAATACGAAAGCCAATACTCCGAAACCTAGAATTGATAAAATGAACATTCCTACGATAGCAAAAAGAACGGTTCGTTTCCAGTTGAGGGCAACCAATATTAAATCTTTATACTTCGATTTTAAACCATTAATCAAACGGTCTAAGAAACTTACTTTTCCCTTCTCTTGTTTTTTCACTTTAAGGAAGAAAACGCAGAACAGTGTAATGATGCTTAAGGCGATAATCCATGAAGACAATAGGGCTATAGTTATCACCACGAAAATGGGTCCCATAATATCACCCATAACGGATTCAGCCATATAAAAAGACAGAAATGCTGCGGAAGTAGTCAAAGTGGAAATCAATAAGGGCGTAAAGAGTTCGGAGCATGAATCTATGGCTGCTTTTTTGACATCGACACCGTTATCCATTTTCACCATGACCGACTCTGCCACAACAATACCATTGTCCACCATCATCCCTAAGGCCATGATTAAAGCCGCCAAAGTGATTTGATTTAACCCGACGTCGATTAAGCCCATAATAAACAGGGTAGTAATCGTAACTATGGGTATTAAACTAGCAATCACCAAGCCAGTTCGCAATCCTAAGAAAAATAACATGACAAATAGTACTATGGTAATAGACTGGAGCAGGTTACCGACAAAATCACTAATTTTTGTATCAATATATCCGTCTATGGAAGCCAATCTGTTAGCTTCTAGACCAACAGGCAGTTTTTCTCTCCACTCATTTAGTACAACATCGAGTTCTTCCCCTAATTTGATGATGTTCGCTCCTTTTTTTAGGGAAACATGAAGTGATAGTGCATCTTTACCATTGATTCGCACAATTTGGGTCGGGGGATTGATATAACCTTTTCGAACACTGGTGATATCCTTTAAGGGAACCACTTGACCACCATCCCCAACGGGAATCAACATTTCTTCGATGTCGGAAACATCATCAAAGTTTCCCGTAGGCTCTAAAATGATACGCTCGTCCTCAACGTTGATTTGTCCTCCAGAACTTAAAATATTGGTGTTGCTTATCAGACCTTGTAAACGATTTGATGTAAGACCATAACTCTTCAGTTTTGTATTATCAAACTCCACGAATACCCGTTCCGCTTGGTCTCCGTTGATTTCCACCTTTGCAGCATCGGGCAATTTGATTAAATCATCGCGCATGTCGTCGGCATAGGTTTTCATATCGGCAAAGGAATAGCCATCACTGGTTAAGCCCACTGCAATTCCGAAGACCTCGCCAATACCGTCGTCTTTCAGTTGTGGTTGTACCCCAGTGGGTAATCCTTGAATGCTACTTAATTTTCTTCGGAGCCTATCCCAAACCGCCTGTAATTCTTCTGGCTTTGTTTGCATCACCAATTCTACTTGAACAACCGAAAGACCTGTTCTTGATGTACTGGTCACTTTCTTTAGTTCTGGTAATTCTTGGGCTACTTTTTCAATTTTATCCGTGACCAACTCCTCCACACGTTCAGGACTTGCTCCAGGGAATGAGGAAACAACAGAAGCCACACGAATGGTATACGGCGGCATGCTATCGCGAGAAAGACTTTGATAACCTACTAGCCCCATGAGCATAACCACCGCTAGTATGCATAAAACGACCCGATTATTATTTATAGAAAACTGCGTAAGATTCATAGTTGGTTGTGTTTAGTGTTGATTACTGTAATCTTACTTTTTGACCATCAAGTAGTGTTTGTAGTCCAGCAGTAGCTATCTTTTCTCCACCATTTAGACCACTCTTAATTTTAAAGCCATCACTGGTAAGTTCTCCAACCTCTATTGTCTGTTTTTTCACAATTCCAGTTTTATCATCTTCAGATTCAATAATAAAGACATAATTGCCATCGCCATCTTCACCAACAGCTTTCACGGGAACCACTAAAGTATTATCTGAAGTTTCTTCGCCTGTAGTAAAATTGAAAGTAACATTGGCTGCCATACCTGGTTTAATCTCAGGTGAAGGGTTTGTAATACCGATTGCGGTAATATATGTTGAAGAATTTTCATCAATACTTGGAGAAACCTCTATTACCGTACCATCAAAACTCCCCTGCTCAAGGGAAGAAAATAAAAGCTTTGTGGGCATACCCACATTGACTTTATTGATGAGGGATTCGGAAAGGCCTACTTCAATTTTCATGTCGTCGCCAGCATTTAACATGGCGAACTGATGTCCGGATGCCACACGTTCATCAACAGCACCATCGGTCCAAGCAATTACACCGTCCTTGGGTGCTTTAATTATTCCGTAACCAACTTGAGTTGCCTGGATACTTTTGTTGCGTTTTGCAGATTCATATTGGTCTAGAGCACTTTGATATGAATTTTTTGCCTGTTCGTAGTCACTTAAAGATTGACTTCCATTTTCATAGAGATTTTTTATCCTATCCAGAGCTGACTTTGCCGTTTTCATTGCAGAGTTTGCACTGTTAAGTGCAGATACAGATTGCTCATAGGCGAGATTAGCTTCAACATTATCTAACCTAGCTATGATGTCTCCCTTTTTAACTTTGGCACCTTTCCAGTGATTTACTTTGGTAATAACACCACCACTTCTAAAGCTCAGGCCAATTGCATCACTTGACTTGGCCGTTCCGCTAAAAGAACGTATTTTTTGGGCATCTGAAGTACCTACAATCTGGTAGTTGACAGGACGTAATACTTCAGCCTTCTTCTTTTCTTCCTCCTTACAGGAATTGAATACTACAACTGTTAGAAGAATTAGCATAACGTGACGGAAAAATTTCATGATTGGTATATCTTTTTAGTTTCTACTTAAAATAAATGCTCGCGCTCTTTGGATAAAGTCTTGGTTGTTATCCTCTGAATTTAGAAGGAAGAAATAACCAATAGCCCGCTCCAATTGCATGGATGCTAGTAAATAATTATAGTTTGCATTGGCACTTGCTATTTGAGATTGTAAATAGTTAGTTTGCGCATCAATCAATTGAATTAAGGGAACCGCTCCTTGACTATAAGCATTTTGGGTCAAGTCAAGACTTTCCTTGGCCGCTTCTTCAGCTATCTTTGAAATCTGAATATTGGCAATTTGATTGGTCAGATCCAATACAAGTGCATTGATATTGGTTTCAATATTCAAATCAATGTTGCTCTTTTGAATATTGAGCTGGTCTTCTTGAATTTTAGCGGTCTGCTTATTGATATTTCGTAGGTTTTGATTGAAAATCGGTAGGGAGACATTTAATCCGAAATTGTACACGCCATCGGGTGCGACCGGAATTCCAGCAGTTGGAGTAGAACCTACCCCCGATTGCGATAATGCTAAATTATACTGTCCCTGAAGCGCAACTGTGGGTACGAACCTTCCAGCGGAATTTAATCTATAACTACGTTGGGTCGCGGCTAAGTTGTAACCAATATTCTTCAACTCTGGAGCATTGTTTTTGGCTTCCTCTATCAAAAAATCGATAAGGTTTGGCCTTAATTTGGGGTCATCCAAAATGTCATAAAAATCTTGATATTTATAATTGGAAAACAAACCTTCCGAGATGACTGCATCCTCCACATCAATTTCGGTATCTATAGGATTGTTCATTAATTGGTTTACCGTAAAATACGCTTGGTTCAATTGGTTGCCCGCCTCGATCAAGGTTTGCATATTCTGCGCCAGTTGACTACGAAAACGCAGTACATCGGATTTGCCAGCTGCACCTACCTCAAAATTTTGTTGTGATATTTCAAGGTTCTTTTTGGTAACCTCTAAGTTCTGTGCCTGAATTTGAGCATTGGTTTTTAGAATCAAGGCATTAAAATAGGCGACAGAACCATTGAGTACGGCATCCAGTTCTGCTGCATTGTACGTTTCCTGTTGCGCTTTCTGTAAATTTTCTTGAATATTAATGCCGGCTGCTGCTCCCTCTGAATAAATGAGCTGGTTTAAGCCAACCGTACCTGAAGTTGAAAATTCGGGATTGGTACCACCTGAAATTTCAGCAACTCTAGGGTCGAGATATACTCCTGTCGCCGATGCGGATAAATCGGGCAGAAAATTGCTCTTCGCTGTTTTTATATCCTGAGAACTTAAATCAATATTCTTGCGCTCGGCTTCAAGACTTAAATTACGACCGATGACTCCGTTCATAATATCCAACAAGGAGTAGGCGTTGTCCGAAACGAAATTGCTTGTTCCCCCAACGATATCTACCGTACCCAACATGCTATATTTCAACGGAAATTGAATTTCTTTTGCGGTATTGAAATTTAGTGAAAGTCTGTTTTTGTATTCCAATAACATCGGTAATTCCGATGGATTGGTACCGTTTACGATAGATTCGACATCTAAAGCGATACGCCTAAAAAAACGGTCTATATTGGTTTCGGGTTGATTGGTAGCGAGGATTCCCTTTTCTACATCTTGCTTTCTATTGGCGGAAAATGAGGGCAATTGTTTTTCATTGATAATGGAGACCAAATATTTAAAGGCGGTATCCGATAAAGCAAAACCCCCAGCCAAGTATACGGCATCGACATCACCAAGCAGGCTAGATACGTCGCCATTTTCAGGAAGGGTCAGTAATTCGTAGGTGGATTCCTTGTCCGCGAAATAGGTATCGAACAATTCTTTTATCGGCAATGCATCAGGTAGATACTCATCTACTAAAATGCCCACTTTTTCGTATTCATATATGGTATTAAACGCATCTAAATCTTTGGAATACGAAAGTGGTGCAATAATGTAGGCGATATTATCGATTCCAGAAGTTTTTTGACCTGCTGGCAGTTTTATAAAATCGCTATTGACCGACCCAAATACAACTACCGGTTTCGCATAGGTATTTTGTTGGTAGAGAGCAATATTATTGATTACCCCAAAGGCAAGGATGATATCTACTTCACTTGCTTCTAAGGTGAGATAATTTGCCTTTGCGGTATCTAAATCGAAACCGTTTTCAATAGGGTCTTTAAAAACTACGTTGGCATCCTGACCAACAACCGCAGTAATCTCATTTTGGAGTTTTTCGAGCAATGGTGCGTTTTCAATGGATGCCTCATCAGCTAGTATTCCAATAGTTACAGTCTTTTTGTTTTGGGCCGAGCCCACGGCTATTGCCAATAAAAGAAAAACCAATACAACTTGTCTTCTCATAGTGTTCCTTCTGAGTATCTAATTATTCGGAATCAATTACTTATGCCAAACTGCTGCTTAAATGAGTATTTATCACATAAGATTTGAATTGAATCTAATCACTACGATATTAGTGCATCACTGTAGAAATTACATTATCATTTTAGCGCAAGACTTTGGAAATATTCGTAAAGAAATATTGCTTAATACACCCTATCCTTTGATATGAAATGGTTAATGCCAAAAGATTGATGAGCGGAAGAAGATGACCATTATCAATTTAGAACATGAATAGACAATAACATTTTTTAAATTTTAGATAGAGTTTAAGGTAATGCTTGTCTTCAAGTGCAACTTCTCGACGTTTTTTCCCAAGACGGAAGTTGAAAACCCTCCACCTCCAAGCCTGACCGAGCGGGCACGCTGCGCTGGCCCGCACTCGGTCGTCTTTCCGGCTACGGTTTTTCAACACCCTCGACACCGCGCGTAAACCCAAACGGACGAAAAAAAATCGCCCGCTTGGGTTTATCTTTCCAACCGCTTTTTTTGATTTTTTTATCTTTATAATCTATAAAAGCTAATTAAACATCAATGAAACGATTACTATTTCTACCGTTGGCAATTACGCTGTTAGTAATATCCTGCAACAAAGATGATGATGAAGTTTCTATAGCAGACCGAAATCGGGCATTATTAGGGCAGTGGGAATACGAAGGGATCATGACAGACAGAGCGGTAGATTTGAACGGGGACAATACCTCCAATATCGATTTGTTCAATACCCAAGAACTGCCCCAATGTGTTAAGGACAATATTACCACCTATACTGAAGATGGGCCTTCCGGCAAACCAGAATATAACGTTACCGAAAATAATCTCGCCTGTGATGACAATAATCCATTTTCTTTTGTTGAAGAGGATTTTTGGACACTAACAAACGATAATGCTATTATCAGTTTTGAAGGCAGGGAGCCTTTCAGAATAATCGAGTTGACCAAAAATCGGTTAAAGGTCGAATCGGACGACACTTTCGATGGTCAAGATTATATTATGACCATTACTTATCGAAAGAAATAGAATATCATTTATAAAATGTTTCTAGACTCTTTGAACGGTGCCCTTTTCAACATCGCTCCATTCCCCATTGCTGTCCTGAACCCTCACTTCATATCTTTGGTCGAGATATCTAAGTTTACCTTCGCTAGGTTCTTCTTCCATTAAAAATATGCGATCTACCCCTGTACCTTGTGCATCGTTGTAATTGAAAAGTTTGGTATCCCATCTTCGGTCAAATCGGTTATATATCCTTATTTCCACCTGCTGCAATGTTGCACCGTTGTAGGCCTCACTACAATTCGTATCAAAACAAGTAAATATCCTTACTTGATAATCACAACCGTTTAGACCGCCACAACTTATATTTCGTTTCTCGCCTTTAGCCGCTACCTGTGGTTTTTTAAACATTATTATCGATTCGCTCAACGTTTGGGAAATGCCCGTGGAATTTTCGACCCTAAAATTGATGGTAAAGTTTTCATCGGTTTCCGGAAAAAATTGCATTGGGGTCGAACCGTAGTCTAAGGGAAGAATATCTCCTTCTCGATATAGTCGGCTCTTATAGTAGATGTATCCCGCACTGGCACCCGTAAACGTAAAGGTCATTTCGTAGGTTGTATTGAGATTATGACCTGTACTGGCATTGGTAACTGCCGTCAAAGTAAAAGGCTGCCCTTCGTATTTATCCTCGGAGGATTGACTGATGTTGAAATCGAAGAATTCCTCGTATTTGTCGAACTGAATGTTGACATCCGCCTTTTTTTCTACTTCCGACGAAGACCGAACGGTAAACTCTATACTATGGTTCGATTCGGAAATTCCGGTATATTTACCTTGGAACGTACCTATTGGAACGCTGAAGTTCTCGCCAGCGGCATAGGTGGTTCCCTGATATTCAAAAGTACCGTTGCTTCCTCCTGAAGAATAATACATCACATACGTATCGCCGCCGATACCCAATTCCGATATATTGAAATTGATATCTACAGTATCACCGGTATTGGCCTGCGATTGAGAAGCATTTGCTGTAAAGTTGAAATTTTTTGGTTCGACAATAATAGTAATGTCAACTGTCTTTTCAAGACCCGTATCGTTCTGCACATAGAAAGTCAAGTTGATATTTCCGTCATCCGTTCCCAAAAGTTCCCAATTGAAATTTCCTTTTGGAACATCATAAATATTCCCCGCACTGACCTGAGTGCCATTTTCATTGGTTATAATGGTATTCCCGTTAATACTATATCTCATGGTATAGTCCGAAGAACCGATACTTTCCGAGATATTAAAGTTCAAGGAAGTGATTTCCCCGACCGAAATATCGGATTTTTGGCTTCCACCGGTAAATAGAAAATCGACCTGATTATAGTTAATTGAGGTGTTTGCCGTATGGGTGACATTGGCAGAAGATTCCACGCTCAAAACAATGTCATGCTGCCCGGCTTCCGTTCCGATATACACGACATTGTTATTGTTCGGGCCTAAAAGGAATTTCTCGCCTGGACCATATTCAGTTCCATTCACGCGCAACGAACTGTTTCTCCCCGATGAATAAAAGGCCTCATAAGTATCATTGATTCCCTCGGGTATTTCGTCTATGTCGATAATTACGTTCACGGGAATATTTGCAAATTCAGAGGTTTTTGAAGGCGTGATATTGACCGTAAAATCATTTTGCTTGGTTTCGAGATCGATTTGAACTGGTCCGACCTCCTGACCATAATTATCCGTAACGATAAAGGAAACTTGATGTGAACCCAGACTTTCGGGATAATAGAATAGGGAAAAATTCCCAAGTTCCACGGGATACTCGGTCGAATTTTGTAAGGTGTTGCCGCTGATTCCTGTAATTCTCCCATTGCCTTCCAAAAGCTCATAGGATATATTGTAATCAATGTTTTCGGTATTCCCGTTGGATTTGATATTGAAGTTGAATTGTGTCCGTTCATTCACGAAGACGGAATTACTTTCCGAATTGCCCGAAAACGTAAACGGAATATTTGCGACCTCGATCTCAACACTATCCAATTTTACTTGTCCATTGGAATCCCTAACATCAAAGTATATCTTACGCTTACCCAATTCTTTACTAGTAAACGTATAATTGTAAGAGTTTGGCACTATGGTTCTGAATTGGCCCGGTTCCATGACCCCGCCATTGTGGTCCCTGACCGTTCCGCTACCTTCACTAGTCGAAGAAAAGGAATGCGATATTTCATATTCCACTTCCGAATCTTCATCTTGTGTTTTTAAATCGATTGCAATGGCCAAATTGGTATCCAATTCCACTTGGGTCGATGATGCCGTGGCATTGAGGATAAAGTCCAAATTCAGAACGTTCAATAACAATTCTTCCGTCAAAGTAGCACCATCGGGAGCCTTGGCCGTTACGATAAGTTTGTGTTCCCCCAAATTTTCTGGCAAATATTCCAATTCGGAAATGCCTTTGGGTAGGATAAATGGTTTACCCGCATCAAAGACTTCGTTACCAAAATAAAGCTTCCCGGTTCCGTTTTCTATTTGGTAAACGACCTCGAAATCCCCTTTGTTGTTAGGATCTTCGGTTTCCTTATCCCTGAGTAATGTGACATTTACCGGATTTTTAGAATTGATGATAAATTCGTTGACCCCCTTGTTTAGCAAAAAACTAAAGCTGGCGTATTTGGCATGATATAGAAGTTCCAGTTCCTTTTTTCGTGTATTGGTATCCCAGGCCGAAAATCTGATTTTGTGCGCACCCGTATCGATGGCCACATAATTGTAGGCCCAATTTCGGTCGGTTATCTGTAAAGTGTCCCGCTCACTTATGGTATCGCCTTCCATCGATAGGAAATATCCCCTGCCTCTATCAGAGGAGAACTTAATAAAGTAATCGACAGTCGTAATTTCCTTTTCCGGTACCAAAGAAAAGGTAGTCCTGGCATTTTCGAACACAAAGTTTTCTTCTGGATGTTCTTCCGTAAAACTAAAGTCAAAATCATCCTTGATAACATCCTCAAAATCTTTGCTACATGCCAATATCAGGACAAAAGTTGCCAAGATAGCAGCAATCGAAAATCGGGTAGGTCGGATAAAATTTTTCATTTTCAAAGTGTTTAGAACAAGAAATATCTAAGGCCCAATCCGGCATAAGGATAGAATTGGCCTACATCGCTATTTATATGATAATATTCATTTGCCTTGATTAATAGCGAAAAGTCGTTGCTCAGTGTTATTTCGCCTTCAAGGCCGACGAACATACCGTAGATAAACTGGCTTTTTGCGTCGATAATGGCGCCAGTTTCCAAGAGGCTATTTCCGTTATTGATTACTTCGTAACCGATTATGGCCCCGCCGCCCACGTTGACGGCGTATTTTTTAAAATTCTTTTGTTCCCATAACTTAATGAAATACCCGGGCTGTACGGTAAAGATGTTGTAGGGTATATTAAATGAGCCTTTATCTTCGGCTATAGCCGCAAAAACACTCAATTGGGCATATCGGTTCCTATTCAGATGGTAATTGTACGTTGCCATAATTCCGAAACCATCCTCGGCATAACCACCACTAAGTCCCACCGAAGAAGCGTAATTGCTACCTTGTGAATACCCAAAGGCTGTTAGTAAAAGAGCGATCAAAAGTGTGCTAATTTTCATCGGTTAAAAGTGTATGGGATTATTGATTATTTCATGGCCTATGGTCATGGATAAATTTCGATTGCCGGACTCTTCGTCCAGTTCGACCACCACCTCCTTCTTTTCGTCCAAGGCGAATTTTTTGAAGACCAAAACGAAATGGTTCTCGCTTTTACCGGCGACCGTTTTTGGTTGTTTGTACACGAAGACCGGTTCCAAGCCGAGTTTTTGGTTACTACTGCTGTTTTTATAATTTGTCGCTATTTGGTGTTTCACGAAATTGATGTCCAAATCCAAGCCTTCCTTATTTTCGATTCGGTACTGAAAGTAGAGTTCGTCCTCATTGAAATAGACCCCTTTTAGCCATAGGAAAACATTATCCAACCTAGAAAAATAACGACTAATCTTCGCCTTGTCGAACTGCATATAATAGCACCGTAACCGATAGTATTCCATGGGGTCATTTTCGTACAGTTCTTTGGTGGCCCTATCGATAGAATTTATTTCCTTGTTTTTTATTGATGAAGTAGATTGTTCTGCCGTGATTTCTGTTCGTGCTATAATAGTTTCCGGACTTGGAGTTGCAACGTCCACGTTTCTTAATTGGGCATTACCACTAATATTGGTAATTGCCATTTCAGGCTTGATGTACCAGGTAAACTGTTTTGGTTTTTCCTTTAAGTTCAGGATAAAATCATACACATTACCCGATTCGGTTATTACCGTATGATTTGTGAAATTTTCTTTTTCAGTAGCGAGTTCATCGTAGTATAACTTTAAGATTCGGCCGTGAAATTTGCTCCCCTCGGCTTTTGGCAGGTCGGCTATGAACCCGTAATCGTTCCCGATAATGCTTTCTGAAATATTTTCGGGAAATATCAAAATGGTCTTATATTTTTTGGAAACCTCCAAAGTATCACTACAATCTTGAGCCGCCCCCGAGAGCATAATCATTAATATTGGTATGAAAAAAAACTGTTTTACCATTTTTCTAAGCTTTTGGTACTAGAAATACACGGTCTCCGTTGACCAATAAAATTTTGTCCCGTTCTTTGTATTTTTTCTTTTGGAAAAAATTGCCGAACGACCGTATCAGATTTCGTGCAAGCGGCATTTCCGTTGATTCCCCGACCGCTTCTGAAAGTTCGTTTTCACCTTCCTGTTCAACATTGGCCTTGAATTCCTGCATTAATTCGCCCGCCCTCTCATTATGTAGCCCTATCATTCCATCTTCTTGGTCCAAAGCTGTCAACGAAATCTTTACGTTATCGATATTGGTTACTTCCAATATGATCCGCGAAGCCTGTATGTTCGAAGTAGCGTAAACGAAAGTGTTCTTTCGGAATCGCTTTCCGTTATAAGAAATGTCTTCCTTTAAAATCAACTTGACCCGATTGCCCGGAAGAATGAACTGGTCGCGGTAGATGGCCGCATCTATGGAAACTATGCTTCCGGAAGTTTTGTTTGAAGATTCCACATAAGGTGCGGAATAATCCTGACTTCTTGAAAGCCTTTCGTCCCGTGCTTCCATTAAGAGTTTTCGATATTCCAGTTTTTCTTCTGCCGCACTCATTTTAGAAGTGTATTCGGTTTGAGGCGTCTCAGAACTGGCTGACACTTTTGTGACTCCATTATCGTTGGTATCGGCTTCATCCAATGAAAAATTATTAAGCTCTTCCAAAATGCGCTCAAGGGAATCGTTCTCTTTTCTAGTATCGTTTATGTTTTGAATACGACCGTACTCCCTCAGTTGTTCCAAGGAATCCTTTAAGGACTGTTTGTAATACTCGTTCGGGTCCTTTACTTCAAGTTCGCTTTTCTGATTTGGTAGGGAATTGTTGTACCCACTATTCGCCGTGTGCTCATCCCCCTTGGCGGATAGCGATTTCAGGCTTGTGACCACAAAAAATATCAAAAGCAATCCGACAATGGGTACAGCCATTGCGAAGCGCTTGTGCCGCTTTATCCATTTATCGAACCTTTCTTTAATAGTTGCCATTTTAATATCTATAGGTCATTGTTATCGACCACTTTAAAATGAATGATTCTTAGACCGTTCAGATTATTGGGCGTTGATGTCGTTTCCTTGATGTAACCGGTGGTAATGAGATTTCGGTATTCCGTATCGCCGTTTTTTGTGATCCGTTGTTTGCCCACAAAGTGAAAAGGATAGGGATACCTTGCGTATTCGATCGAAATGGAATCTTGTTCCACTTCTATGGAGTAGTCACTTTTTGCCACGTCTTCATAATAGTTTTGGTCCACCAAACGGTTATAGAGCCGTTCGCCGGAATGATCTATCATATAGAGTGCCTTGCCCTCTATATTTCTTTTTATAAAGCGTAGGTCGGGCTCTAGGGAAAAGAAAAGTTCGTGAAAATTGCCGATATGGCCATTGCACAAAATCTCTAGCGCTCGTTTGGGGTCGTTGATGCGCACAGCGGCCACTTTTTGGCCTTTATCCAGCAGATAAAATCTGTTCTTTACACTTTCGTTCGTGCGATACATCACATAGACGCAGAACAAAACGCAACAAAACATGGACGATAAAGATAAAATAAGAATATTCGTACTTCTCTTATGAACCTTGCTTAAATCGTTGAAAACTTTATAATTATCGTTCATTCGTTGAATGGCATTCGTTAAAAATCCGTTTTAATCGTTCTATTGCACCAGGGTCCGTACCCCCTTGGTTACACCACCACTTTTTACGTCCATGGCGGCCTGAGCTGTTTTCTTTGCATAGTGCTTGGCTTTGTCCTTCATTTGGGTCGCCCCGACGTTCATGCCCTGCACTATAAAATTTGAAAGGGAAGGTGCCTTGAAATAGACAAATATGTTCATCACGACCAATAGGGCACTGGTAAGCACCAATCCCAAATTTGTATCGCCATTTGTAAGTAAGGTGTCGATGAGCTTTTCCATGACGCGCAACAAGAAATTATCGATGAGGTACAACATGGGAATCCATAGGCAGACGTTCATGAATTTCTGCAGCCAGGCCTTCCACATACCGGAAAGTGCCGGAATGAATGATAGCCCGATATTAAGCGGCCCGAAAACAATGAGCACAAAGAGATAAATGACCGACATTGCCTTTATACCCACGAATACCACGGTAGAAATTATGGAGGCGATGGATGTTACCCCAGAGGTCATCAATGCCAAACAGAGCGATTCCAATGCCGCACCGTCCAACGTGAATAGGTTCCAAGAATCGCCTAATTTGGCCATGGACTCGGATTGGGACATAAAAATCTTCATTTGGAGGATATCCCATGAAATATCATTGGCTTTGAGCGATAAGCCTATGCCTTGATAAAAATCGAAAATGGCCATTGTGAACACCTTGTATTTCAATAGAACAAATGCCAAAGGAACCCATTTGAGGTATGCAACTACATCGGCCCTGGTCTGTTCATTGAGATAGACACGCAACGCAATTATTGCAATGCCGATGTAAGCGAACTGTTGTCCGATATTGATTATTGGATCGACCGTTTCAAAAGCATCTATGATGTACTGATCAAAAAGCGCATTGACCGATTCGCGAATTCCTCTTTCTGTTGTATTGATGACCATCTTGCTAATTTTTATTGAGGTTGACCATTGTTTTTCTGGCCAACCTAAAGGAGTTAATCTGTTCCAGACGGTTATTGTAATCGATAAGTTCGTCCAAAATGGCTTCGAGTTTCGTGTTGATGGAAGTGACTTCCTTCAACCGCTCTTCAGGATGGATTATCGATTTGGTCTTTAAAATCTGATTGCATTGCTTGAACAGATTTTTGGTATCGACGATTGCCTCTGTGGAATAGAGTAAAAAATCCTGAATTTCATTTCGTTCTAAATGTTCAAAGTTTTGCACGGTGTTTCTGGAAGTTCGGTACGCCTCTACGATTTTATCCTTCAAATCAAGGGTCAACGCTACTTCGGTAGATTTGGTTACGTAAGCCGGAGCTTGCTTTTTGGCCTCCAGTTCCTCTTTAAGTATTTCCTTGGATTTGGAAGTCAGGTTATTGTTCTTTTCCAAAAGGTTGATCAAACGCGCCAAATTTTTGTTCATAGCCTTCATTTGAATATTGATGTTCATCAATTGGCTATTAACCATCCCCACGCTTGCATTCGTTGCTACATCCGTAACCGGAATTTGGCCCCAGATCAAAAGCGGGAAAAAGATGATTTTGATAAGAATAATTTTTTTCATGTCGTTTCTGGTTTTTTGGAACTTCGGTAGGCATAGGCTTTGGCCGTAAGTTCCCAGTTCTTATGATTGTCCTTAAATAATTGTATGATCTTGCCGCTTTCCGTGGCATTGGTCTCATAGATGCATTTCTCTTCCAAAGAAGTTTCAATGCCATAAACTTTTACCCGATCCATCCAGCAGAAAGCGACCTCCCTTAATTTTCTGTCTTCCGGCAGGTCCTTGTTGATGGAAAGAATTAATTGTTTCTGTTTTTCCCCAAGCCCCATAACGGACTGGATTTTGTCAAAGGACTTCGCAAAATCGCGCATATCGAGAAATACCTTGATATGCGAATTGACCACAATGGCATTCTTGATTACCTCCGAGGCTATAAAATCACTGACTTTTTGGGAAATAAATATTGGCTGACCGCCGTACTTTCGAGCCATACGAGACTGGCTGTTGAAATAGTCCACCAGTTCCTTCCTGTCCAATGCCTTCCAAGCCTCGTCCACCACCATCATCTTATTAATGGACAATTTTGAACGGTCGCTGAGTTTTTTACTGAAAATTTCCATGATCATTAAGGCAGTTATCGGAAACAGCAATTCGTTGTCAATGAGTTTGCCCAATTTGAAGTACACAATTTTTTCGTCGCTCAATCGGCTTATCCGCTCATCTTCGTGATTGAGCAATTTTCCCCGTGGGCCATCTTTGTAATATTTTTCCAGGAGGAAAAGAAATACCTTTGAATTAAATATTTCTTTCGAAATTCCCTTGGCTTTAACAAGAGCCACAATGTGGTCTTTGCAGTATTCGAAAAAGCTGTCGAAGTTAAAATTCGCCTTATCTTCTGCCCACATCCTTTCATAATAGCCCGAGATCAAGATTTCAAAAACCGTATTCCTGACCTCTAAGAATAGCTTACTTGTATTGGCATCTTTTTTGTCCCCTGTAATCAGCTTTAGGAGTGTAACCAAATTGATGGTCTTGTTCTCGGTCAATCTATTTTTACCGTTAGCATCTATGACAGTATCGTAACTGTCCAATTGAAAGGGGTTGAACGTGAAGGGCCTCGCGTCGTCATGTTCGATGACCACTCCCCCGAAAACTTCCGTGACCTTGTCATAGGAATTGCCATCTTCCATAATTACCACTTCGGCACCTTGTCGCAATTCCGATGTGATGTAGTGATTAGCGAAGAAAGATTTACCGCCACCGGAACCTGAAGCGACCAACATTCCACGGTTGAAAATCCAATCTCTTTCCTCCGGTAATTTGTAAACGCTCACGGACAATGGTCTTCCCGTGGTACGATCTACCAAACGAAGACCATCGACCGAAGTGGTAGCATCCTTATATTCCCCTTCGAAATAGAGTAGTGATGCCGCCATATCGCTTGACATGGGCATATACATATCCGATGGGATTCCGACTGCATTGCCCGGCACTCCCCCGAAAAAAAGAATTTTTCGGTCGATACTGTTTTCCTTGACATTGATCTTTAGCTTTTTAAATGCGCTGGAAACCGAGTTGCACAACTTTCGATGCTGTCCGTGTTCATCCCCAAAAGCCAAAATGTTCAAATGGTAAAAAACGATTTCCTTATGGTTTTCAAGAACGTCCGTATTGAAAGCATATATCTGGTCGGCGTAAATCGCATTGCTATCATCCTTTTTACCGTTGGAAAATTGATTGAAACGCTTTGCTTTTTTACGCAATTGTTTCATCACTTTATCCTGTTCGGGGATATAGATGTATTGGTTGATGATATGTTCATGTGGAACCTTAAACCCTATGGAGAATAAATTACCAACTGGAAACTGATTGTATTTGGTCGAGTACTTCCCATAAACCTCGTTAGTGGATAAATGCTCTTTTGTGAACTGATCTAGGTTTTCGACAGTAAAGAATTGGGCTCTTTTATTGCCGACTTGTATGTTATTATCACAAAAATCAATATCGGGCAAATTGGTGTTTTCCGAAGAAAGTCCAAAATATTTGGGGTATAGTCCATTTTCTAAAAACAGCCAGTCATAGTCCATTACAGTTGCGGTAACCAATCCCGAAGCGTTGATAAGGGCTACCACGCTTTCGACCTTGCTCTCAAAATCCGCCAATACTTTTGTGCTAACGAATTCTTGTGGAACAACATTTTCCATATAGAAAACCCTTTTTTTGTTCAGGAAAGAATTCGTTCGCTTTGGGGAATACCTGATATAGTTTTTGGGAACGATACTTACATACAGATAATGTTGGGTTCGTAAAAATGAGCGTTCATTGAAATGGAATTCATTCGCCCGTTCCAAAAAATCGCCCTGTAATCTTCCCTTGATCGGTCGGTAGGTTTCCGCAAAGAAAAAATCTTGCTTGTGGAGTAAAGTGTTCGGCCCTAAAATATCTATGATGTTAAAGAACAATTCGTTTAGTTGAACATACTCTGAACCGTCCAAAGTGAAAACTTCGGGAAGTTCCAATTTTAAGGGTATGGTCACACAACCCTTTTCTTTGGCTATCAACGAACGGCGTTCGTACCCATAGATGGGAAAGGCATCGTAAAGGGCTAGTTGTTTTTCCATACTAGAAGTGTTTCAAATGAATTGGATACTTTAATGGAATTCGGTCTTTGGGCATCAGCCAATTTTTTCACAAAGCCCTTTGCCCCATAGGTTTTGGAATAAAACATCAGAATCGCAAATACCACCAAGATTAAAAGGGTCGTAATCAGTAGCGCCAAAGCGGTGGGGATGATAGTCGATAGTCCAAGCCCGATAATGATACAGGCAAGCCCCAAATAAATACAGTAGTTGATATAGACTGCCTTTAGGCCCAAGAAGAGCACTTCTTTTTGAAGCCCCTTTTTAATATGTAGGTACTCCTGTTCCATAACAAAAGGTATTGCGTGTTAGGAACGGATGCTATCGCCTACGGCCAGAAGAATAAAGAAGAGCGCAATACCGATAATCGTATTGCCGACCTTCTTTGTAAGATCACTTTGTTGCTCTCTTAAATAGAGGTAGACCAACGAACCGATGATTACGGAAACACCAGCTATGGTCTTTACGACCCCGACAATACTGTCGGCAATGCTTTCGGCCTCACTTTCGGTCTTTTGGAATTCGCTGACCAGTTCGTTGAGTTGCGAGAAGAGGTCAGTCGGAACAAATAGGATCAACAATAAAAGTAATAGGAATTCTTTAGGATTCGGGGTCGGCGGATTCATCGTCCACGGAATCCTTGCTACGGATAACTTTGAGTTTTTCATGCTTTTTACGAGTTAAGGAATTTATATCATCTTCATCAGATGAACCCTTTTTAAAAGCATCCAGTAGCTTGGAATTATTTTCTGTGTCCTCTACTACCTGGTCGAGTATATCTTCCAAATCGGTTTGTTCAAATGATGTATTATTTACAAATATATCATTATTTTGCAAATATGAATCATTCGAAGCATCTTTTTTTTCTTTTGGGTCTTTTTTAATTTTCAAGACCCAGAAGACATACCCATAATAGAGTATGGCCAAACCGATTAGAATTTTCCAGTAGAAGTTCAATGTTATATTGTCTTTGCAAAGAGAACGGCCACTAGACCTTTATCTCAACCTTACTACAACGAAAATTGGCCGTTTTTCTTGTATCGTTCAAAGTATTGTCAATTTCTTTCTCTCCCCTTTTCCTGCGGAAGTTTGAAAATCCTACACTCCAAGCCGACCCGAGCGGCCGACCTTCGCCCGCTCGCTTTCGGGAGGCTTTCCGTTCCAGTTTTTCAAACACCCTCGGAAACGCGCATAAACACAAGACGGCGAAAAAAGTCGCCGCCTTGCATTTATTTTTTCCATGCTAGGGATGGTTTGAATACCTATTTATCAAAGTATAAAACAACCTTTTCACTACTATTATCCAAAAGTAATCCGCACACAAAATTTATCATTTATTTTCATCTGTTTTCATGTAGTATTTTCATGTAAAATACTGATTATTAAATAGATAAGATTCATTCTGTTTTTCTATATTTATCCGCAGGGGCGGATAGCAAGTTATATTTTAAGTGCCTTAAAATGACTACTTCTGACGAAGTGAAAATGAATAAAATCTGAAAAAGCCTGTACTGATCGATGCGTAAAAAAGCGGGAAGAAAACCATTAGGGAAACATAAAAGAGAGCATACGGTTAACCTGCGATTCAATGATACCGAAATGAAGTCTATCAAAATATTATTGGAATCCTACAATCTGGATTTCGAAAAAAGAGGGGTATTGGGGCCTTTTTTGAGGAGATTGATATTGCAGGATAAAGCGGTCGTCGAAACCCAGATTTCAGATTCAATTTCAAACCTGACCTATCAAATTAACAAAATCGGAACCAACATCAATCAACTGGTAAAAGTCGCCAATTACAAGAATTTGAGAAGTCCGAACTCAAAATTGGAACTGGAAATGCATAAATCAAATGAACTGATGGGAAAGATTTTTTGGCTTTTGGATGAAAAAAAGAATAGATGATCGCACGAATTTTATATCGCGAAAGTGTACATGGTGTTATTAATTATGTGTTCGGAAAGACCAAAATCCGCGTGCTTGGATATCAAAATACCTATTCTAAAACCGATACCACCCAAGAACAATTCACTAGGATTTTACACCATTTGGGTGGTCGCCATGAATCACAAAAGCGCTATGTACATATTTCGCTAAATCTGCCTCATGGCGAAAAATTGAACGATTCAGATTTCTATGAACTCTCCAAAAACTATATGGAAAATATGGGCTATGGGGAACAGCCTTTTGTGGTAGTACGTCATTTCGATACACAACATCAACACGTTCATATCGTGTCCACCACGGTAAAAGAAAATGGTAATTTAATAGACCTTTCCCATGACTTTAGACGTAATGTAGCCACCCAGAAATATCTGGAACAACGGTTCGGGTTGTCGCCATCCCCTGAAACAAAATCCAGCAGGGAACTACCGCTTTATCGTCTGCCTGAAATCAAAAAAGACGACACTAATGGTGTGAAGTTTTATATTCAGGACATTTTGAACAGTACCCTACAGAAGCACAAGGTGCGCAGTTTTAAAGAACTTGCGCAGTTGGTGGCACCCTATCATATTGTGGTAAAACCGACAAAAAATCGTTCAGGCCGTATCGGTGTTTCCTATGGAATAGCCATTGACAATGGCTATAAATCGCGATTTATCGATGGATATAGAGTCCACCCTAGATTGAGCGGGCCAAAACTACAGGCTATTTTCAAAAGGCAGTCGCAATCAAAGGTATTGCCCATGCACAGAAAACGACTGGAAAAACAGCTGATGACAACCTTTCAACTTTTTAAAAGCATACATCCAGAAGACCTCCCCCATATTTTAAAGTCGTACCAAAAAATCGATGCCAAGATTCGATATAATGACGATGGCAAGCCGTTGGATTTTACAATTTTCGACAAATCCGGATATGTTTTTAACAGCCAAGAAATTAATTCTCAGTTGGGTTTTAAGGCTAATTCTGTGCTAATTGATAACGGAAAGGGTGCCAAAACCGAACTGGATGTAAGGAGCAACCAAATAGCTTTGGAAGTAAGGAAGCTGATTAAAAATGCTTTTTACACCGCTTATTTGAACGGCTATAAAGAAGGTTTGCTCTCAGAGTTTGTCCGAAACAAAAGGCTCAATGAATTGTTACCTATTATCCGTTCTTCGGAGCGTTTTGTTTTTTTAAATACCTATCTACAGCGAAATTCAACATTCTTAGCGTCTCTGATTCGGTCGGAATTCGAGCAAACGCAGCGTGCGATTTATGTGTCCGAAAGTAAAAAAGAAGTTGAAGTGCTACATCAGAAAGCTTTCTTGATCCAAAAAATTCTCGGCAAAGGTCTTTTTGATGTTACGTCAGATAAGGCCATTGTTTTTGAACTTTTACAAAGTCTTGGGGTAAAATATGTTCGGGGCCATATTGCATATCTTAATTCCAACAAGCATCAAAGTCCTTTGGCACTTCCCAACTTCACGCTGCCCGAAACTTCGAATTCCTATGTCTCTACTGGATTTATAAGTCAAAATGAAAAGGTACTTAATGCCCTGGTCAATAACGTGCCCTTTAAGGAGGCTAGTATAAATGGAAGCGCTTTTTTCCTTCCGATAATCTTTCCGAGGCTGTACGGCACAATGTCCGATAAACACCGCCAAACTTTTGAGGAATTTAGTTTAAGAGCCTATCAGGAAACTGCGGAAAAACTGCATGTCCCCTTTGAAAAGTCGGCCAAGGATTATATTCGATTGTTCAATGCCAAGGGGTTTTACTTTGTACAAAAAGAAAACAAGCTGCACTTGCACTCCATTTATTCGAAGTTTCCTGTGGGAGTGCCACTCGCACCGAAAACCCAAAAATATCTTTTAGCCACAAAAGATCTGGATAACATACTTAATGATCAACGAACGATACTTGATAAGATAACAAGCCAAGGACAAGGCCACCTCAAAAATTTATGGGTTTCTTACCTGATTGAAAAGCAATTGTACGACAAGGCCGCCTTTATGATCGCCAATGAAGTTGTTCGACCGAACCTGTCCCAAGAGATTCTGAAATTTCATATGGAAAACGGGCTTCGAGAGAAAATACTTGTCGCCAATAATCAAAAAGTAAATGCCAAACACGCACGTCTTTTGAGAAGGAGCGTGTATGCTTTTAGCTCGTTGCTAGGCAAATCCAGCTATCGCGAAGAAGAGGTTTTTAATGGTTTCCGGGATGAGTTAACGGATTATGGGAAGTACAAGAGTAATTTTATTTGAATATTTGAATAGCACTTTACTAAGAATTCTTCATAAACCTGTCTTGTTATCGACTCTTTGCAAAAAGCGGATTTTGTAAAGAGTTCTGCTTTTCTAAAGTATAGTTCGTAGGGTTCAACTGCAATCCTGAAACTATGTCCGATTGGCATTATGTAAAGAGTTGTGAATAACGAAAATAGAACACAAATCAAAAGTATTTTTGATAGTTTTAATGCAGATTCCAAACATCAGATTTCACAAAAAGTCATCGAATGGTTCTCTGAATTGAAGCCGTATAAATTTGCCGTTCGAGAGCGTTGGATGGCGGAAAATTATAACATAGGTATTTTTGATCCCGTTAGTTTGGCGGTAGTGTTTTAATATTTGGAGAAGTGAAAACCATATTAAATGGTTTTTTTCTTAAAGTATAAAAAGCCTCTAAGGACTTATAACAACAGATAAATCTTACATTAATCCGGTTATAGTTGAGATTATTTTCTTACAAAAAAATTAAAACTGTATTTTTAACTCCCCTCTTCTAATTCATGCAAAGTGTTACGGGAAACCACAAAGTCAGCTGGTTTATTTTCGTTAATTATGATCAAAATTGATTTTTAACTACTGAATCTACAAAAGATCTAAGAATTCATACATAGCATGGAGGAGTTGTTATCACACACAAAAAGCTTAATAAATCATGTTTATTGGTTTAAACAAGAGTTTGATATTGAGCCAAAGAAAGAACATATTGGTTCATCGATTCAGTGGACAGATATTGCAGACAGAAAAAATGATTTTCTACAGGAACTAGTAAATACTGTGGTAAGTTGGGTATATGGTCGAGCTAAAAGTAAAAAAATTTTAGACGAAAGATTAAAGGTAGTTAGTGGAGACCATGGTAACGCATATAGTTTTCTTACTAACCAAGCCTTTTCAAAATTTAGACCAGGACATCCACAAGGCCAATTTGGGGAATTACTATTATTTAATTTTATCCAATTCTTCTTTGAAGCTGTTCCGCTTTTGAGAAAACAAAGAATAACAACATCCATTGGACATGAAAGATTTGGTGCTGATGCGGTTCATTTCAAGAAAACAACGAAAAATAACATAATCATTCTTGGAGAATCAAAATGTTATAAGAGTGATTATAGGTTTAAAGCTGCATTTGAAAATTCGCTAAACAGCATAGTAAATACGGTTCAGAATTTTAATCAAGAATTGGATTTATATATCTATGATGATTTTATTGAACCTGAACTTGAAGAAGTAGCAGTTAAATATAAAACCAACGAACTTGAGGACGTAAAATTTGAAATGGTTTGTTTGATAGCTTATAACGAAAAGAAGGCCATTGACGGTAAAAATGAGACGGAAATTAAAAATTCCATAAAAACTATTATAGAAGAACGTTTCCAAAGTATAGACTCAAAAAAATTTATTGGAATCGATGACAGAATATTGGAAAGAATCAACTATATAGTTTTCCCCATTTGGCAGTTAGACAACTTATTGGAAAATTTTGAAAATAGAGTTGGAATATGATGAAGTTAGCTGAATCTGATAGTAATATTTTGAGAGAATTACTCAATATAGAACATTTGGCTATTGCACGGCAAATAGGGTTTATTAGCAGTAACAATATGTCTATTGATGAAAATTTACTTATCAGAACTGTTGGAATGCTTGATAGATTATCGAGGGTCAACAAACAAAGGGCTAAGAAAATAGTCGTAACAGCTTCTGCTATTCTATGGACATATAAAGATGAAACTTGGAAAGGACTAAGGGATTATTTGGTGCTAATTTTATCAAGAGCGGGATTTCCACCGTCAGCGGTTATGATTGACGAAACATATAGTCATGAAACCCCAATTTTTTCAGGTTTATATAGTTTATTGAATGAGTTTAATATTACTATCCATCAACTTAAATATGAAATCTACATTGGTAGCCAAAAATTTTTAGTTACTGGCTTTCAAAAAAATGTTTGGGATAAGCTTTCAAAGCTAAAACTACTTGGTATTTCTGCTCCAACATCTGCCGGAAAATCTTTTATTATTCTTTTAAAGGCTATTGAAACCATCCTAAATCGAGAGGGTAATATTATATATATTGTTCCGACATTGAGTTTGGTAGCACAAGTTTCAGCAGACTTCAACCAACAATTGAAAAACTTCAATATTAAAAATTACAGAGTTGCAACAACTTATAGCTCAAGTGATTTAATTGGTTATCGAATTTATGTTATGACACAAGAGAAGGCTATATCAGCATTTTCCCAGTCAGACCAGCCATATCAAAATGTCAGAATGCTGGTTGTCGATGAAATTCAGAATATTGAAAAAGTAGCGAACGAGAATGACCAAAGGGCAAAAACCCTTTATGACACATTGATGGAGTTTAGGCATACTTGTGAGCCAGACCTGACTATAATATCTGGGCCAAGAGTGGAAGGATTAAAACAATTGGGTATTGATATATTTAATCAACAAGACGCTGATGAAGAAAAAACTAAGGACTCTCCAGTAGCTAGTATTACCTATGCTATTTCAAAAACCAAAAAAAATTATTTATTCAATCAGTATACGGACATACTTGAACAACCCAATAGAATACCTATTTCAAATGATTCAATTATTGCAGATTATGGTCTTTCTCAGTACAGAGAAAAATTTATATTCTATCTGGCTTCATTTTTGAAAAATCTCGGAGCTAATTCACGTAATATTATTTTTTCTCCCACTACAAGACAAGCTAGGAAAACTGCATTAGAACTTTCTAAAATTAATGACCTACTTGATTTAGACGAAAAAACAATAAGCTTGGTGAGTTATTTGAAAGAAACTGTTCATAACAATTATGATATGTGCGAATCAATTCCAAGAGGATTTGTCTATCATCATGGAAAAACACCTACACATGTACGAGCTGTAATCGAAAGAGCAGTAAAGGATAAGTTGATTCCAAATGTAGTCTGTACAACTACTTTAATGCAGGGGGTAAATTTACCAGCCCAAAATGTGATTTTAAGAAACCCAGATTTAGCTATTAGGAAGCGTGAAGGATCAAAACCAAAACTGACTGATTACGAAATTGCAAATTTACGAGGGAGAGCCGGAAGGCTATTAAAGGACTTTATTGGAAGAACTTTTGTGTTGGAAGAAGATTCCTTTGAGAGAAGTGATGAACAAATTGAATTGTTTCCTGAAATAGAGAAGCAATTAAATTCTGGTTACGGTGAAAAGTATAACAATTTTAAATCTGAAATTAAACAAGGGCTTGAAAAAAATACAACCTTAAATGATGGTAACAAAGAATACGCTTTTCTAATGACCTATATTCGCCAGACTGTGCTAAAACATGGAGATGATAGTTCTACAAGGTTGAAAGCTGTTGGAATTGACCTAGAAGAAGAATTGCTTTCAGAAGTTCTTCAAATAACTAGTAAATTAGAAGTTTCCAAAGAAGTTTGTTTTAAAAACAGATACTGGGACCCAATTGACTTAGAAGTTTTATATGCGCTCAGCAACACAGTTTATATTCCTAAAACAGTCGCTGAACAAAATATAGAAAATTCATTACTGGATATCTTAACCTTTATGCAAAATAAATTCCCTGATTATTACAATAAATATTTTGGCTTAGATACTAATTTACTTTTTACTGTATGTATAAGTGCCAAAGAATGGATGAAAGAAAAACCTCTTAAAGAAATTCTTAATAGTAGTTATTTTGATTCTGCCGATAAAGTGGAAGACAGGATTTCACTTTTGCAAAACAAAATATCTTACGGTTTACCAATGTTATTAAAGCCCTTGTATGATATAAAAGCTCCTGACAACATGTTTTTGCGTTTCATTGAAATTGGAGCTTATATGCCCATTACTAGAAAAATGATTGAACTCAATATACCCAGAGAAACTGCAATTTATTTTAATGCAGAATTTTTTGAACAAACTGAAAATCAACTAGATGATATTGAAACCTTGATTATTAAAAGATTAAGGAAAGTAAAAGATTCTATTGATTACTGGCGCAGAATACAAATAGACGGAATTGTGTAGCTTTTATTTACAATCAAGACCATAACTAAAAATGAAAAAAAGAACAGAGGGAGCTTGGATTATTCATCACACTAAGAAAATTCAAAATGTTACCCAAGCAACAGATTTTGAAGATATTGAAGTAGCTGGGAAATGTGGACTTTTTCTTTCGAATTTAGCTGCTTCGAACGAAAATAGCACCTTAAATAAGATACAAGTTGACGCTATCGCTAAAGCTTCAAGTATTAAAAAGGTAGAACTGGTTACCTTAAAAGAAACTTTGAAAAACTCTAAATTGATTGATACTTCCAAAGATGGGTCAATATCCGTATTGGGAATTACGACATCTAGTGTTTTAGATCATACATCTGATATTTTTAAGGAAAGTAATGCCAATAATTTTCAAAAAGCAGCTCTTGAACTAACAAACTATACTTCGGATCAACCGGTAGAAGAATCTCACCTAAAAGAATACATTTCTGATACATACAAATTGGACAATACTCTAAACGATAGCCTTTTTGATCAAGTAGAAGATATCAGATTAATTGATTATGAAGATTTCGATGATGAAAAACTCTATTTCAACGGAAATTTATTTAAAAAGGATGTACTTGAAAAAACCAATAAAGTATTAAGCACTCTAAGCTCCGAGGAAATTAGAAAAATAACTGACCTTGATGCAATTTTGACCTCGGAAGGATGCGTTACCCTAGGTACCGCCTCCAAAATTTTGGGGGAAACCCTACTTTCAAAAATGCATTCTATTGCCATGTATGATTTCAATGAAGTTAGTAACAGCAAGCATTCTAAAGTCTTCTTAACTAAACCATCGTCTTTTTCAAAATTTGGCAACCCATTTGAAGAAGATGCCTTGGATCTTGCAAAAGCGTTTATAGCTTCCTTAATGTATGGAATGAAAATTAGCACTTTTGGGCGAGGAAAAATTAAAGGCCGTCAAATGTTGGAATATACCCTGAAAAAATTACTTAGAGGAGAAAGGGTCGGTCCATGCACCGCAATAGGCCAGGACTATCAAGTTTTAGAGATAAAAAGAGTTGTCAAATTAGATAGAAGTACAGTTTATCCTGGAAGATATTTTATGCGTTTACTAAAGTTTGATATTGGACAATTAGCCCTAGAAGTTTTTCAAAAAGGGGATATAACTGAACAAACTACTTTAGAAACCAATGTAACTAGTTCAAGCGCTTCCATTTATAACGGACCAGAAAAAACTCGTATGAAAATGAGACGGAAGAAGGATACATCTAAGAATCTTAATATAGGAGAACTACTAAAAACTATGCGAAACTAATGGCTAAACAAGCAGAATTGTTTAAGGGCGAGTTAATGGAGGAAAAATTAAGAATGTATTTTCTTAATAACGGTTATTATGTTGTTCGAGGGATAAAATATGAATTTGAGGGTAACGAAATAACAGATATCGACTTGTTCCTTTATGGTCGAAGTTCCGGTCTTTCAAGAGAGCGTATAAATGTTGACATAAAAAACAAAAGGATACCAAAAGCATTTGAACGAATTCTATGGACAAATGGTCTTCAAAGGCTTCTTGGTTTTGATAAGTGTGTTGTCGCTACTTCTGATACACGGGAAACTATTAGAAATTATGGGCTAATGCATGACACAATGGTTTTGAATGGAAATTTTCTTCAAAAACTTAACTATGAAATATCCAAAAGGATTAGTGAAGAAGATTTATATAATATTCTGTCAAAGCATAAAAGTTATAAAACCTATAGAAATCAGAGCTGGAAATCACTTTACGAAACCTCAAAGACCAGATTAATTAATGAGCTTGATTTTAGCGGATTTAATTCTTCATTAATACACCTTAGATACTTTTTAAACAAATGCTTCGATCAACAAAAAAAAGCAACTGCACTTAGAATGTCCTATGCAATTCTATCACATAGCTTACTTATTCTTGACTATGTATTAAAAGATATCGCATTTCTAGAACCAACTCTTCGACAAGATAATTTGAAGAATGGCCTTAAATACGGAAATCTTGGAAGAGAGGGTGTACACAGAACGATTGACATGGCCGTGAAAATGACAGGATCTAAAGTATCCGCTAATCAAATAAAAAAGACTTTAGAGACTGATGATATCAATATTTTAGTAGAATTCTTCTCAAAAGTGGAAACGATAAAGAACGTTTTTGGATGGGCCATTCAACTTGAAGAATTATCATTTAACAAAAATTTTATAAATCCCAATGAGATTTCCCCAGCATTGCAGGGAGTTCTTGCATTATTTTTAGATTACTTTGAAATCAAAAGGACAAGTTTTTTCAATCAATTTAATCAATTATAGCTGACGTAAATTGTCCTTTTAGATAACGATTATTTTTAATCAATAGAAAGCTATTAAGTAAGAATTAGCCAAAGAAAAAGACTTCGTAGTAATTTGATGCTTTTCTGAACTTCATCAATCTCCTTGACTTTAGAAACATACTTTTCAACGATCATACAGTTTTGCAATATATGCAATGGGATTTTGTCTCCTGAAATATTAACAAAGGAATGAAGTGATAAATGCATAGTGATTTTCTTATTTCTTCCTGTTGGATTTTTTTGTAAAAAACTAAGACTCTTTACAGAATGAACCATTTATAAATAGTTTAATACATAGCAGTAATTTTGTTATCTTCCTTCAAAGTTCAAATAAAGGATGGTATGGGTATCTATGAATTCAATATTTTAAGCGAACGCGATAAATATGACACTGTATTTACCCAAGGGCAATTCGTCGATACCATTGCAGAAGATAGAACAAAATATGTGCTTTATTCCATATCTTATTTTTGGGTAGAAGTTCAATACGACGCCTTGAATAATAAGATAATTGGTATTTCCGGCTTTGTAGCAGGCAAAAGTTTAAATCGATACAGTAATGTTCCCAAAAGTATTTGATCGAATTATGGCCAAGAAAAAACTACCCAGATGGTTGAGAATAATTCGTTACAATCTAAATTGTATTTGGTACCATGTACTCATGCCGGTAGGAATGCCAGAAGATGAATTTTCAAAACAATTCAAATCCAAGTCTAAATAAACGATACTCTGTTTTTGTAAACTCTTTACAGATGCACCTTCTGTAAAAAGTTCAAATTAAAACTACAAGAATTTTGCTAGTTGGCTTCCTCCAACTGTCTTATTATCTCCTGCCATTTTTCCTTTAATAGCTGCTTGTCGGGCAATTGGGTTTTATAATCCGCCACTAAGGTGGGCGATAAACTGCGGCTCAAGGCATATTCCACTACGGTATCATCCTTTCCCTTACAGAGTAGAATGCCTAAACTGGGGTTTTCATTTGGGGTCTTTATATCCCTGTCCAATGCTTCCAAATAAAAATTAAGCTGACCTAAAAACTCGGGCTTGAATTTTTCTATTTTCAGTTCAATGGCTACCATACATTGAAGGGTTCTGTGGTAGAACAACAAATCGATGGCAAAATCCTGATTTCCCACCTGCAAGGGATATTCTTCGCCCATAAAGGCAAAATCCCTTCCGAATTCCAATAAAAATTTGCTGATGTTCTGTGTTATTTTGACCCTCAGCTCATTCTCGGAATGTGTGTGGGGTAGTTGCAACATTTCCAGAACGTAGGTGTCCTTAAAAATGCTGGTAATATCTTGTGAAAATTCTCTCGACAGTGTTGAGAGTTTTGTGATGCCCAACATGACCCGCTCGTAATAGGAGCTGTTTATCTGGCGTTCCAAGTCCCGGAAGGACAAGCGTTCCTTTATAGTCAGTTTGATATAAAACTCCTTCTCTTCATCACTTTTGGTCGCCGATACTATGGCCATATTGTGCGACCATGGAATTTCTCTCAACAGCGTTGAGAGTCTTTTGCTGCCCTTGTAGGTTTCATAAAATTGTTTCATCCGCCACAAATTTTGGGATGAAAACCCTTTGGTATTGGGCTGAACGGTCTTTATATAAGCGGCCAGCTCGTTCACAACCGATTTTCCCCAATTAGCCTCGTTGACCTGCTCGTGAACGTACTTCCCTATTTGCCAATACAGGTCTATAATCTCCGTATTTACTTTTTGAAAAGCACGTTGCTTCGACTTTTCAATTAATTGGATGATATGTTCAAACTGGGATTGTAGTTTCATGATGAAACGTTCAAATCTTCGCTTTAAACTCCGTCAAAGCGGCGACCACTGCATGCTCCATTTCCTTATAGGAATCCTGAACATCGGACTGGTAGACCAAATTGTCCCCGATGTTCTGTTTGGGTATGAACTCGTTGTCGGGCAACAAGATCCACATGGGATTATATCCCAGACTGTGGTAGAACAGAATGGCCTTCATGGTCAACACCGATATCGTGCCCCTTTCGATATTGATCAATGAATTGTAATCGACACCTAAACTTTCGGCCACATTTTTGGCGGAAAACCGACTAAAACGCTTGTCTTTGGCGTCATCGTTCTTTTTCAGTTCCAACCTGATTTTCTTCAACCGTTTACCGATAAACGTAAAATCCTTGATGGTAGCGTTCTGTAGTTCTTCTATATTTTTCATGTGCTCTGAATTTCTACGGGATAAGAGGAATAATAGCTATTGTCATCGTCGTTATCATTGTCGAACAAGCGTTTTTCCCCATTGGTATCGTTTTCATCAAAAGTAGGTTTTTCTGTAGAATCAGCAGTTGCTAGATGTTGGGTATAGTGATAGGCAACTTCACGTTCTTGGTTTATGGCCTCATCGACTTCATCATTGATTTTCGCCTTGTCAAAGATCGAAGATTCAAGATGTTCCCCTGTTATTTCATAATATTCGTTGCGAACCAAATCGTCGATATCCTGTAGCACGTTCATGAAGTTTTCGTTTAAAATACTGTCGATTTCCTTTTGGACGAACCTACGATTGACCAAATGGTAGGTAAAGTTTTCCAGATTCCGGTGTATGTTGCTTCCGTTTCTTAGCTCATGGATTTCTTGCAAATGGTCGAAAAGCTGCAACTCCTTGACAAATGCCATAAAATTGTCCTTCTCTTCTTGGTTATCATAATGTTTGCCGGCAAAATCGTCGAGGTAGGTATTATAGAAATCGATATAATCGACCTGCCCGCAATCCAATTGCGCAATGGTGTCGTAAAAGTTTAATTTTTTCAATGACCGCATCATTTCAAGCACCAGTTCGTCGTGATTGTCCAAGGTAAAGTCGTTGATAATAGGCATGTCATGATTTCCCTGAATCTTTTTTGATTCCATATTGGGCTTGATAAGCCCATAGCACAGTTTGTTCTTTATCGGGTATTCGAACGTATCGGCAACAATACCGCCGAAATATCCTGTGGACATTGATGTAATCTTACTTTTCGGTAGTAGCTCTTGCATGGCGGTACTGATGTTGGTGGTCGTATCATTTCGGGAAATGGTCTTCGCTTGTTTTTCTTGATGGATCTTCCCGAAAATCTCACTGACCCGCCTAGCGGTTTCCCCTTTGGCCGCGCCACTAAAGACATTGGAACAATTATCGAAAATGACCTCTGCCAGTTCCTTGCCATAGTCGGCGATCAATTGGGTGATGCTCTGTATGCCCAGAATCGTCGCCACGTAATGTGAACGGCCGGTATCGATGATTTTACGCAGGCCCATAATAAAAATCGTGGGGAGTTCGTCCAATATCAGGCCTAAAGGCCGCCCTCCCGGCTTGTTTACGACTTGAAGAATTTTGTTGATGTAAAGTCCGATGGGAGCCGAATAGATTTCCGAACGGTCTGGATTGTTCTGGATACATAGAATCTTCGGCTTTTTGGGATTGTTCAAATCCAACTGGAAATCGTTGCCCGTCATGATGTAAAAGATTTCCTTATTGGCCAACATGGAAAGGGAAATCTGGGCACTTGCCGTTTGTCCGGCCAACTGTTGTACGGCTTCACGTTCCAAGGCATCCTTAAATGGAATCATCAGGCTTCGTACCTCGACATCTTCCAGCATAATATGCAACAGGTATTCGATATTTACCGTGGACAGAATGATGACATGGGGCAAAGTGCAAATGTTGATGCCCCTTTCTTCGGACTTTTTCTTCAAGTACCAAATCAATCCCGAGACAAAGCTGATGGCACTTTTGGAAAAGAAATCATTGCGTTTGATCCATTCCCTGTTTAAATTTTTCATGATAATGGTAGCCGCATCCGAGGCGTCCGTCTGGCTTTTCAACAAATACGGATTGATGGGATTGCAGCGGTGCGATTTTTCCACGTTATCAAAGCAAATCACGTAGAAATCGGGCAATAAGGCCAGTTTTTCAGGACTGTTTTTTAGCTGTTCCTTTTTGCGCAACCAATAATTATAAGTGATTTTGCTCAACGTATCGAACTTGAAATCATAGATTAGTAACGTGAACAGCTTACTAATCAATTGTTCTATAATCTCCTCTATCAAAGCGAACGATTTTCCGCTACCGGGAGTACCTATTATCAGTAAAGCCCTAAACAGGTTGACGAAATTTATCCAACCTTTTCGGATTTTCTTCTTGTATCGATATTTATAGGGGATGTTTACGGAATAGGGCGTATCGATACGTTCTTCCATCTGTAAGAACGTTTCGTTCTCTTCGTTGAACGGGTCTTTCTTTGATGGGTTCGTAAAGTTCATGACCTGAAATAAATGGACGGCACCGGAGAGCGAAAAAAGAAACCCGGGAAAATACATACTCAGCGAACCCCAAATTCGTTGTAATGTGTCAAAAGCAAAAGCATCGGAGAGCAATAGCAACGAGCAGCCCAGCGCATAAATGGCCAGTCCTTTGCCAAACGATTTTCCCTCCATCTTTTTAGGGTTGTATATCATTACCGAACCTGTAATTACCATCAGAAGTAATACCCTGCTATAAAAGGGTCGTCTCAAAAGTTCAAATTGGGCAAGGAACTTATAGCTCATTTCGGCAAGGTTGCCTCCCAAACCATGGTAGCGCATCAAACCATAATAGTCCAAGAAGCCGATGGCCGTGAATAATGCCGTGGAAATGAGCATGGCTGAAAAGGCCATCTTTCGATCGTTCATAATATTTAGAGTGAGTTAACGAATATTGGTTTGGTACTTAGGAGAACATCCGTTCTTTCCATTCATCCAAGATGATGGATGATGCAATGGAAAATGAGGACTCGTATTCCCTGATATGGTCAATGGTTTTGTCCATTAAAAGACTAGCTTGTTCGTTTATAAAACTTCCATAAGTATCCGCTTTTTGCAACCGGTGCTTTAGCTCCATATCGTTCTCTTCGATCAGGGCATCCAACACATCTACATAATATTGGTTGTCCTGTAATTCTTCTGATAATGCTTCCATATTTATGATATTGAAAGTGTTCTTTTGATTTTGATTTTCCTTGTAATGTTTTTGGTCTTAGTTCTGATGTTTGTTTTCCGAAAGTGCTTATGTATTGCCGTAAAAGGAATGAGGTACGTATGTTTCAAACCAAAATCGCATTCGACGCCATTTCTTTTTATCGCTACGATGACGCCTTGGTTCGTAGCTCCTTCCGGGCCTGTTTCGGTTTTTAGCTCAATTTTGTCCCCAATTTTCATGCGACCTGGTACTACCTTCGATGAGATTGTAAAACTATTCTTTTTGGATTCCCTCAGATCCTCGTTCCAATCTTTTCCGTTGGATTTATGGATTGCGAACTTGAACGACAAATACAGCTTGCCCATGGTTTCAAGAATCGGTTTGGATGGAGTATTCTGTTTGCCTTTCAGCTTGTCCAAGGAGAATTCCAAGACGAGCTTATCGGAAAAAGCGATGGATTTGACCGTACTTACGGGAAGGCCATTCGATTCGGCATTGGATATCAAATTAGCCTCGATAGAGTTTTTATCCTGGGCTATCCTTTTTCTATGGGACTCCACATAGTGAGCCGTTAAGGTTATAGTACCCTGCTTAAAAGTATACTCAATATATACATTTGAATGGTTTCGGTTCACAAGTGATGAGAGCACTTTGATGTCGAATTCCTGACCTACCCTATCATTGTCCATTACGGAGATCAAACCTACTTTTTTGTTCCCGAGGTAGGGTTGCGTAAGTTGGGCGAAAAAAGCCAGTTTTTCGGGATATATACTTCCGCCAAAGGAAATATAAAAGTTTTCGGGTCTTCCATGAAGTTCGTGATACGAAAGTAGATCAATGGCACTTTCTCCAAAAATGATGTTTTTAGGGTTCGGAATCGGCTTTGAATAGAACAGAAACCGGTCTTTTTTGTTCAGCGTCAGCCGAAACTTTTTAATTTGTTTTTCCCTTCGGTCAAAATAGGGTTTGTTGTAAAGGATATAGTTTTTTGCGTTTCCATTAAGGTCATATTTCGGGAAGGCGATGTTGCCGATTTTCCCGCCGTTATCCCTGATGTGAAAGGCATTGAATATCCTTCCTGTGAAAAGTCCATCGGTAAGTGTCGTCTCGGACAACCCTCTTTCCTGAACCAAGTAATCCGTTTTTTGTAAGGGTACGATATTGTAGTTTTCTTCTAAGCTCTTCGAGCTTTTGGCCTTTTTGGGAATTGTCAATGACGATTCCCCCAATGCATAGGTGCGGTCTATAATTTCCAAGCCGGATTTTACGGTCTGGTAAAAATTATCATGTTGTCTTCTGAGGAATTTAAAAAAAAGTCCCTTATCGGTAGAATCACTACGATTGAAATAGGTCACGGGATTTCTACTAATATTTAGGACCAAACGGTCCTCCTCATTGCCGAATTCAAGCGAACCGGCACTTTTTTTCAGCAATTTGTACCCCAAATGGTTTAGATAGGCCGGAAAATCGACATCCGTATTGATCTGGGCGATCAATCGTTTGTAATAGGCTATATTTTCGGAATAAGGCAGTTGCATTTTCAATTGGATTAAAATGGCCGATATAAAATGTACATCGGCCATTTCGGATAGTATGATCAAAAGTTACAGGCTTAATCCCTGGTTAACTCTTTTCCTTTTTTTTTCGCCGACCGTAACGGCACTTCTGACCTCCATTTTGTTCATCTTCGATTGTTCTACGGATTTGGTAATGAACTTTTCGGCCCTTGGGCTATAGCTTACCAAATAGGTCTTTTTCCCTTTTTTTGTGTCTATCGTGATTTCAGGTTCCAAGCCTTTATTGATGGCATCCGCCTGTTGCGGGGTTAATTTTTGCCCATAAAAATAAGTGTTGGCCGTCAATGCCGATTTGGTTCGGATGTCGTTCAACTTCGGTTCGTAATAGGCCAGCTTGGTAAATGTTTCCCCGTTCGTACTTGAACCCATAAAGGAAATTGTCTGCCCGTCCTTGACCATAGTATCGAACTCGGCCTGCGTAAAGTGGTGGTTATAGGCTTTGGCCTGTTCGAGTTTTACCGGCTCGTTGCGTTTTATCTGCACATCCAATTTTGAACCGGAGGTAGAGCTATAAAGCATCTGAACCATTTTTACGCTTTCCCGCATTTTACCATCGTTGATGTATGATGAGGAGTGAAGGTATTCCCTGCCTTGGATAATGGCATCTTGAATGTTCTCCGGCAATTTGTCAAAACTGACATAGGCACCTTCCAATCGTTCCTTGGCATCACCGACCGCGAATTGCTGGGCGGGGAATTTTTGAAATTCAAGGTATTTGCTGCCCTTTTCGATCTCGAATGAAAGATTGTCGTTCGTTTTGACCTTGAAGGTCTGGCCATCTTCGGAGACGGCAGTTCCTTTTTGCCATACTTGGTTGATCTTTACAAAGACCTTTTCTACTTGTTTTTCCATTGTGAGTGATTTTAATTGTTAAGGAATATGAATTTGTTTAATTTTGAATAACTTTCAAATCAGGAGTGATTTGTGAGTTAAGGAATATTACGGAAAGAGAGGGGGAGCCCTCTTTTTCCATTTATAGTGCTATTCTGTAATCCTTCAACTGCACCTCCTTTCCCTTTAACGAAATACTTTGAGTCGATTCCCATTCCAGGTACCAATTGGGCTGTACGGGTTTCAGTATATCTATGGTTTTGTTCAAATAGTTCTTGTAATAGGACCATACAAAAAACTTGATGGCGTTGACCTCCAAGGGAATCCGGACTTTAATTTGTTCATTCTCCTTTGCGACCATGATACTTTGTTCATTGATGCGGTTCTGGTCGATAACCTTGTTGTATTTCAAAAAGCTTTTAGCCAAACCCTGATTGAAGTTCTTCGTGCCATTAAAGAAATTCAGGAACGATTTCTCGTCGCCCATACGGAAACGTACCAAGATATCCTGTTCCCTGACCGATAGCTTAAAATTGGATTCGTCCATAAAGGATATGAAGTTCAAATCGCGCAAATAGCCCTTTATTTTTTTCTCGCCTGTAAATGAGAGAATGAGTTTTTTGACCTTGACGGATTGCTGTATTTGGAACAGGATTTTGGTGGTTTCATAGTTGATGGCACCGAGGGCGAGATAAATGACATTTTCCAATCGGAACTTTTTATGGAAAGCCAATGCCTCTTTCGGGTCTTTAAAGACGACAAGCCATTCAATAGTGTCGGGAATTTTGGAATACCAAAGGGAGTTTTTTGCTGAAGATTCTTTATAAGGGGCAGTTTCGTGGGCATTGTCCACAAAAAAGCCGCAGTTCTCGTTTTGAAGATTATACAACGGGAACAGTACTTGGCCTTCTTCGTCTTCAAATATGCTGCCTTTAAAGGGTCCCATTTGCGCTATATCGCTATATAAGCCCTCTTTTCTGGCACGTAACGGGAACGAATAAGAATGAAAATGGTTATAATCCTTGGCGACCTTTTCCATTCTTGGATTCCCGCTAGTAATCAACAGTTCTTGGCTTTCCAAGACCTTTTGATAAAAGGCATCCACTTTGTCCCAAACGGTTTCCTTGTTCGACCCTTCGATTTTTGAGACATGCTGGATAATCAAATGGGAAGCCGATAATTTCATCTCCGGAAGTTGCACTTTATAGAACAGATATCCAACGTTCGTTAGTATGACTACACAGGTCTCCTTGTTACGGGTATAGATGCAATGTGTTCTTTCGGTCATTGAACAGGTATAACCCAAACGCTCCAAGAGTTTTGGTAGATGAATGCGATGATCTTCTGTCAGCCATGTATTGATCATATTCTGTATATTTCTTTCATATTTGTAAATAAAATATATATTTGCATATAATACAGCAAATATATGAAAAGTTTTGAAATAGCAACATTTTTTAGAAAAAATAGCTCTTTTTGGCCCCTAAAGAGCTTACAGTCAGTTTCTAAGAAACAGGTTGGATCTATTGGCTTCTTACTGTTGTTGACCCTTTTTTATGTAAACAGTCCTATTACCAAGGTATGGAATGACAGTTTGGAAGAAACTACAATTGCCATGGACGGTTATGGAAAACAGCTTGGGTCCAACTTAAATTCCACAGCAAATGACACCGTTGTACGCAACAGAGAGCGCGAAAAATTACTGCGGAATATCGAGGAGAAGTTGGTCGCCTATCTATACCAGATACCGGATTACTCCTATTTCCCGGCATTGGAAACGTATTTGGAATATGCCCCGATGATATTGGAACAGATTCCCTCAACGGTTCCATTGGAAAAAGGGGACTATTGGCTCTCCAGCGAATATGGGTTACGGAAACATCCTATTTCACAAAAAAAGAGAAAACATTTCGGTATCGATTTGGCCGCCACTTCCGATAAATATGTTTATGCCTCGGCATCGGGAACCGTGCTATCCATTGCCCATTCCCAAAAAGGATATGGTACCCATATCATTATCAAACACCGTTTCGGCTTTGAGACCCTTTATGGCCATTTGAACAAGGTGCTGGTCAGCGAAGGGCAAACCGTGGCCCAACATGAACTTATAGCAACGGTAGGCAATAGCGGTAGTTCAACAGGATTTCATCTGCATTATGAGGTGGTCAAAAATGGGATAAAGATTGATCCCATGTACTCATTGAACCTAAAAAGAAGAATCTATAAAAACCTTTTCCGAAAATAACGCGATATGGAACAGAAGAAAAAGAATATTCGAAACTCGTTCAGGAAAGCCAATAGCATTGTACACACCTTAAAGAATCTGTACGATAAAGCTGCCGATGTCGATTTCAGGGAATTTGAGATTATGGAATATGGCGATACCGAACGCGAAAACCTTACCGATCTCAAAAGGCTGAATTATCTTAAAAAATTGCAATTGGCCCGAAACGGATATATCGGTGCCGACCTCAAAAAGCAACTGGCGCAACAAAAGGAAAAGCGGCGATTGCTGGACCGCAATGCCAGAATCATGCCTATTGGATGTCTCAAGATCATGGATGGGGAAGTGCTTCGTGTACAAGTACAGTTAGGCTATGAACGCGACCAAACGACCTTCAGCTTGGCCTATACGACCCATGAAAACATACCGAAATGGAGAAATCTCGACCTATCGGAATTGGTGCAGTTTACGTCCCGTATCCACCCCGACCAAATGGACAATCTACGACTGGAACATTCGCATTCGGGTAACGAACTGACCCCTCTGCAAAAAATAGCGGATATAAAGCAGGTTTATGAAACATACAACCAATGTGTTTCGCAAGTCTTCCACGGTAATAAATATTTTACAAAAAGCATCCTAGACCCGAACGAGGCGCTACTTGAGAATCCGGAATTGTACATTGGCAAACAGTTCCGGTTAGCGTTCCAAGAAAAGCCTGTTTTGATCGCGACCTTATCGGAAGCCAATCGCCATTACCTGTCGTTTCAGTCCTTTTTGAAAACGGCACCGAAATCGGAAACCCATTATTTTACTATGGGGGAATTCAAACAACTTTTCATGGATAGCCAAATCGAGATGATCGCCCATCTAAAGCACGATCTAAGACTTGGCGTGAAGGACGGCATACTCCATATTGGCCGAAACCTTACGGACCCGCCGAGACCTTCGATTCATTGGGACAGGTACGATGACATCATAAAGACTTCGGAATTGCCTATGAAGGTCAAGTACTATCTCTGTAAACAGGTCATCATGAACAAGAACTTTGTCATAGAAAAGGGTGCCGTCTATCTCGAATCGCATGGCAAGAAGGCGTTTCTTAAAAAGCATTACAGAACAGGTAAGTGGCATTTTGCCGAAATAAGAAAACCTTCCGAGGAACTGCACTTTAGGCCGATTACCCCAGAAGCTTTGAAATATATCCGGCAACAGTATTCCCAAAGCAAAGATTTTGGGACCATTGAAAGTCGGGTAATAGATAACACTCCCAGAAGAACCATAAACCAGATTCGACAATAGCACACACCGATATTCCTTAACTCACTCACTCATGAAATACTCCAAAAGAAAGTATCTGGACTTTATGGTCCGGACAATAGATGCACTTCATAGCCCGGAAACAGCGCCCCATTTTTTTATCAATAATCCCGGTTTCGGAAGCATTTTCGATATCCTAAAAAACAGTTCCTATCGCGCTGAATTCATTGAAAAACTTGATGAACATTTTGGTGCAGACTATTCACGGACCATCATCAACAGTCTTAAAAGCGGGTCGCTCAATTCGTTCTACACGCCCGATCCCATTGTAAATGCGTTGACCGACTATGTAAAAAACCTAAGCCATTTTGAGCCTAAGACGATATTGGAGCCAAGTGCGGGCAATGGTACCTTTATACGTTCGTTGGCAAAAGTTTTCCCCGCTGCCAAATTTACCGCCTTTGAAAAGGAAATCCTGACGGTGCGCATTCTGGAGCATAATTTCAAGTTCAAAAAGAATGTCACGATTTATGGTGTTCCGTTTGAGAATCTTTCCCAGACCGATGCAACGAAAAAATATGATTTGGTCATTAGCAATATTCCTTTTGGAGCGAATAGAATTTTCGATCCAGAACTTATGGGACATCCGTTACGGACCGGGATTTCCAAAAACATCCACTCCTATTTTATCCATAAAAGTCTTGAATGTCTTAAGCCATCCGGGATTTCGGTATTGCTATGCACCAAGAATTTTATGGACAAGACAAAATATATCCCCATTAGGGAGCATTTATTAAAGCGCAATAATTTTATTGGCGGGGTTCGTTTGCCTGATTCCACTTTTGCCCAGGAAAACACGGCGATCGTAACCGATATTTTGGTTTTTCAAAACAACCAACAAATCGAAACCACCATTGAACAAATAAGTGTCAATGAATTATTTTCAAAAAGTTCGGAACGGCAGATAGGCGAAAATGCCGTTCAGATAAGCGATTACTTTTCTGAATTTCCCGAGCGGGTTCTTGGTGCGATCGAGGAAGGTGGAATGTACAATAATCTGGACTACACCGTCACAACCCAAAAGAATCTTGCCACCATAGCCTATGAAATAACCGATTCCCTAAGCAAATTCGTTATCCAGCCTAAAATGCAACGTGGGCAAAGTGTTCTGACTGCGCTTGCCCCAACTGAAAAAGTTACAAAAACAAAAGTTCAAAGTACCGCGGATATTTCTTCAAACACCCACAAACTCAAACCGGGTAATCTGATTATCAAACAACAAAAGGTTTACAAAATCGATGCCGAACAGCAGTTGGAACTGTTGGTTACGAAACCCAAGGAATTCGATAGGATTTCAAAAATCGTTGCGCTTCGCGACACCTATTTCAAGTTGCGAGATGCCCCTAAAGAGGAAGCCACCAAAATAAAGGACGAACTGGATTACCAATACGACGCCTTCCATTTTCAATATGGACGTCTGAACGATAAACCAAATTATGCCTTTGCGACCTTGGATATACAAGGCCCCTTGATTTTGGGACTGGAAAAACCAAAAGACGGCGTTTTTATCAAGTCCGATATTTTCGATAGATCAATTCCTTTGAAAAAGGTCGAGAAAATCGCCGAGGAAATCCCAAAAAAGTTACCCCTTGAAGACGCTATCTACTATTCCCTGAACAAATACAATCGCATTGATATTCCGGCCCTGGTGGCTGCAACGCAAATAGCAGCGGAAGAGCTGATCAAAGATGCGTTGGACAGGCAACTTTTGTTCTTAAACCCAACGGAAAATAGATGGGAGTTGGCTCCCAGATTTATTTTCCTTTCGGGAACCATTTACAAAAAAATAAATGCCTATCGGAAAAATGATTTTGGGAAATTTCAATCCTATGTGGACAAATCCTATATCGACCGAACGGTTTTGTCCTTGGAAAAGGTCAGGCCGCCGATGACCCCTTTTGAGGATTTGGACATCAAACTGCACGAGCCTTGGTTCCCCCTTGAATACACCCAGGCATTTATTTACGAAACCTATGGCACGACCGCTTATATCGCCTACAATGACAGTACATCAAAGTACATGGTCAAAATTGAGAAGGCGGATTATGAGTATATCAAAAAATTCAGCGTTCAATCGGAACATCGGTACTACGGTTTCAAGGAAATTTTGGAAGGCGCATTGAATTCGACCATTCCCTATATATCAAAAGGCTCAAAACAATACAAGCGAACGGACAAGGCCAAAATGCAGGAAATACGCATCAAGTTCGACTTGCTATATAAGGAATTCAATGCGTACATCATCGGCAAGCCGGAAATCAAAGACCGTCTGGAACGTATTTTTTACGATACCTATGATGCCCAAGTACATCCCAAATATGACGGCGATTATCTTCGGTTCGAGGGGCTGCGTCATTTTATCCCTTACAAGAGCCAAAAGGACACCGTTGCCGGTATTCTTGTAAACCAAGGTCTTTTGGTCAATAAGGAAGTAGGTTTCGGCAAGACCTTGGATATGGCGTTAACGACCCAAAAACTGAAAGAACTTGGCCTGTCGAAAAAAACCTTGGTCATCGGTCTGCGTTCCACCGTCGTTCAATTGGAACGTGAATTACTGAACGCCTTCCCCATGATGAATCTACTCGTGGCGCATGATAAGGCCGTTAGCGGATCGGCTAAAAGGAATGCCTTTTTCAAGAAGATCAAGAACGGCTCGCACGATGTGGTACTTATGAGCCATGATACGTTCAAGTTCATCCCGCAGTCCCCTGAAATTATCCACGAGATCATCTCGGAGGAATTGGCCAATCTCAACCGTGATCTGAGCGTCATCTACGATGATAAATACAATGTCGGAAAAAGGGTTTTGAAAGGGCTGGAGCAAAGAAGGGAGAATTTGAAAGCGACCTTGCAACAGGTGTTTTTCCAGATTAAAAGCAAACAGAGTGACATCGTGGATTTTGAACAAATGGGTTTCGAGCATATCATGGTCGATGAATCGCACAAGTTCAAGAACCTGATGTATACGACCCGCCACAATCGGGTTGCGGGGTTGAATACCTCACAAGGATCCGAAAGGAGCAAAAATCTGTTGGTAGCCATACGGACTTTACAGCGTGCAAAAGCACGGGACTTTCAGACCACCTTTCTATCGGGTACGCCCATATCCAATTCCATTACCGAGGTCTATGTACTGTTCAAGTATTTGATTCCGCATCGCATGGAACAGATGAACATAACATCCTTTGACCAATGGGCGCAGGTGTTCGCCAATAAGTCCTACGAATTCGAACCTACGGTTTCAGGTGATTATAAGGTGCGGGAACGCTTCCGGTCGTTCAAAAAAATGAAATTGCTGTCTTCCTTGTACAACGAGATATCGATTATCGTCAACGGGGCTACACACCAAATCGATAGGCCTAAAATGCAATTGGATGTGCATACCCTAAAACCCACACCTGCACAGTTGGCCTATTTTGATCAAATAAAGGAGTTTCTAAGAACAGGGGATAGCAGCCTTTTGTATGGGAATAAAAATTATACCGAAGACCAAAAAAGTGCCCTGTCATTGATTGCCTTGCACCACATGCGCAATGCTTCCATAGACCCCAGAATGCTGAGCCAAGACTTGGAAGATCCGGGCGAGGCCAAGTTGCGGACCATTGCATCCGAAGTCTATAAGACTTATACCGAAACAGCTTCTTTTAAGGGTACACAGGCCATCTTTTCAGACTTGGGCGTACCCAAGGAAAACTTTAATATTTATGATGAACTAAAACGTATCCTGACGGAAGAATTCGGTATTCCCAATAATGAGGTGGTATATATCCATGATTTTAAGACGGATACAAAGCGACTGGAATGTTTTAAAGAGGTCAATGCGGGAAACTATCGGGTCATTATCGGTTCTACTGAAAAACTGGGTACTGGCACCAATATTCAGGAACGTTTGGTGCGTATCCATCATGTGGATATTCCGTATCGGCCAACGGACATCGACCAACGCAACGGAAGGGGCGTGCGCAAGGGAAATGTGGGTGCCAAACAATACCATGACAATAAAGTGGTAGTGTCCTTTTATATTGTCGAGAACTGTACCGATGCCTTGATGCTCAATAACGTGAACATTAAAAAGAACTTCATCGAACAATTGACCAACGGCACCATTCAGTTCAATAGACTGGATATGGGGCCGGTCAACGATGAAGGTTCAATCGATTATAAAACCTTGCTGGCCGTTGCCAAAAACGACCCCCTATATCTCGAAAAGGAAGAACTAAGCAAAGAACTGGACGAACTGGAATTGGAAAAATCCATTTTCAAAAAAAATCGCTTGGATGCCAAAAACAATATATCGTTCTATGAAACCGAACTTTCAAGAACCGATAAGACCATTACCAAACTTGAAAATGATATTCCACTTTGGAAAAGCATTGCTAATAAAAAAGATTACTTGTCAAAATTAAGTGAGGTCTTATCTCAACCTTCTTCCGACCCCATAATGCTGGGCGAACATCTTGAAATTCAGTTACAGGCTTTAAGAACAAAAAAGGGCGAACATGTCATCATCGCGATTGGGAATGCAAATTTGATGCTTCATGTTGAAGATGCGACCAACCACCAATTGCTGGTAGTTACTCCGAATGCTTCCTATGGCTATGGTTCCAAAAGAATCGTAAAGAATTGGCACAGTCTGGCCGATTACATGTATAATGCCTTGTCCAAAATCCCAAAGACATTAAATACCCAAAAAGAATTGGCAGTCGAATATAAGAAATCCATTAAGGCCAATCAAAAAGTGTTGGAACTCCACTTTGACAAAACGGAAAAGTTGGAGTTGGTGCAAAAGAGGCTCGTTGAAATCAATGCAGATCTGGATGAAAAATACGACGCGGAACCAGAGGAAAAAGAGGTAAAAAAAGAGACTTCGATTGCAAAAGCCGAATCATTGCGTGAGGTTCGTAAATCCCAAGGTGTTTCTTTATAAGTTTTTGGGCGTTGGCCGGGCTATCCGCTATATCGCCCTTGCGGACCCCAAGGTTTCGTAAGTCTTGAAAGAGCTCCGCTGTCGCTTTTCAAGACAACGAACCCTAAGGGGGCCACTGCGGTCGATGCCGCTGGTATCCCTAACGCTAAAAATTTTAAATATAGGGTTAGCTCTGATTTTCCCGTGCCGAAAAACCTTCTTTTAAAAGAACAAACTTGTAAAATTGAAAACCCAATTTAGTATCGGTTTTGTTCTTATAAAGTATCTTTAGGGAAAATCCTTTGGTGAAATTTAAGTATCTTTCCTTTTCGTAATATCCTAATAGCTAATTTGGCCTCTAGAAAATCTAAATTATATCCCGGAGAAGTCACCTTGACGAATTGTGACCTTGAGCCCATACACCTTATAAATCGCTCCCAGTCTCATGGAGTACTACTAATATGCAATCCTTCGGACAAGCTAATTACAGGCTTTAGTTCGAATGGCCCAGACCTGTTTCACGAACTGGAGAGATCCGAACTGCCCCTAAAAATCAATCAGATTCTTGACGACAAGATAATTCATGCGATTTTCGAGGATATACCAAGTGAGGGCGCAAACTTTAAAAAATGTTTGATAGGCAACGTCCCGCACGTTGTAATCTATCACTGTTCCGGCGAAACGCTAATACTTGAGTTCGAGCCATTGAACGATGATATAGATCCTGTACTACAACAAATCGAGCTGTCCCATATTTTCTCGGTCCTCAATCGTTCCACAAGAGTACAGGACATGTGCGATAAAGCGGCGAAGCTCATACGCGACTTTGCTGGCTACGATCGTGTAATGATCTACAAATTCGATGAGCATTGGAACGGAGAGGTTGTCTCTGAAAGTAAGCAGGCGAAGTTAGAATCCTGGTTGGGCCTGCGGTATCCGGCGACCGATATACCCAGTCAGGCGCGGGCATTGTTCCTCCGGCAAGGGGTACGAATCATTTCGGACGTTTCGGACCAGACCCAAAGTTTGAAAAATCTCGGTAACGAAGATATCGACTTTAGCCTTAGCGAACTTAGGGCGGTATCTCCCATCCATATAGAATATCTCACCAACATGAAGGTCGCGGCGACCATGACGGCGGCCATCGTATTCGATGAAGATTTATGGGGCCTAGTGGCCTGCCATCATTATAGCCCAAGGTTTATCGATTATTTCAAAAGGATGTCCTGTAAGTTCCTTACCCAGGTCTTTTCCAACCAACTTGGTCTAAGGTCCACAAATACCAATTTGGAAAAGATGAACCGTTCCAATACGGTTCGCGCCAAGATAATCGAGAGGATTAGTGCGCATCGAAATATACAAGTAGGACTTTCTAAGGCGTCCGGCGATCTGTTGTCATTGAACGAGTCCAGTGGTGGAGCGGTGTACTTCGATGACGAACTTTCCACCTTCGGAGATGCTCCCGACGAAATCAAGATACTCAACCTATTTAATTGGCTTAGAAAATCAAGTCCGGGAGATACTTTTCTTACGGAAAACTTGGAAGGTGTATTCAGTAAGGGGGCAGAAATCAAATCGAACGTCTCCGGTGTCCTTTGTGTCTTTCTTTCCTCAGAACGAAACGATGCCATCCTATGGTTTAAACCTGAGCGGATCAAAATTGTCGAGTGGGGCGGGAATCCAGAAAAATCGGTCAACGAGGAAGGAGGTCGCCTTAGTCCCCGTAAATCCTTTGATGCTTGGAAAGCTGAACAATCAGGGCATTCGGAACCTTGGGAAGATTACGAAATCGCCTCTGCGAAAGCACTTAAAGATCACCTTTCGGATATTATTCTAAAGAAATACGATGAAATGTTGAGACTGAACAAGAAACTGGAATCCGTGAATAACGAACTGGAGTCTTTCAGTTACAGTGTTTCCCATGACCTGCGGGCGCCGCTCCGGGGAATTTCGGGATTCTCCCAGATCTTACTTGAAAAGTATTACGATGCTTTGGACGATTTCGGCAAGAGCGCCTTGGAGACCATCGCCAGTTCAAGTACCAAAATGAACAGTCTAATAGATGATATCCTATCCTTTTCGGGACTGGGGAAGAAAAGTACCGAACTTTCCACATTTGAGATGGTGGATCTGGTAAAGGAGGTGTTGGAATATCTCAAGGCGAATGAATTCTACAAAAGCACATCGATAACCGTCGAAAAGGAGCTCGGTAGCTTGACAGGAGATAGATCAATGATTTTCCAACTTATGAACAATTTACTTAGCAATGCACTAAAGTACTCTGCTAAGCAGTCAAATCCCGAGGTTCATATCGGACGGGAGCAAAAGGCTTTCTATGTAAGGGACAATGGAATAGGTTTTGATAAAGCCCACTCCAAGAAAATTTTCGGAGTGTTCAAGAGATTGGTCAGTGACGAATATGAAGGTTCTGGTATCGGACTGGCCATATCAAAACGGGTAATCGAAAAACACCATGGGCGTATATGGGTCGAGAGCGAACCCGGAAAAGGCACTACCTTTTATTTTACAATTTGATAAGCTGCCAATGCAAAGACCCTATATACTCTCCATTGAAGACGACAAGAACGATATAGCCCTAATGCAGTTTGCCATGTCGGAACTCGATTCGACATATCACATGGAATTTCTTACAGACGGTATCTCGGCAACAGCTTTTTTCAATTCCGATGCTTTTAAGAACAACCCTCCGACATTGATTCTATTGGATATCAACCTTCCCGGAATCAACGGTTTGGAAGTTTTGAAAAAATATCGAGGGACATCTTCGCAGCCACAAGTCCCTGTGGTGGTTATGAGCTCCTCGGACAGGGACGACGAGATAAGGCAGAGCTACTCATTGGGGGCCAATAGCTATATCGAAAAACCCAGGGACCTGAACGATCTGAGGGGCAAGTTGGAATTGATGACCAAATATTGGATGGAGACCAATAAATTATGATGGCAATGGAGCTAACGGAATATTTGAAGAAGCACACAATGGAGATTCATCGGGAAACCGAGCGGAAAAGTATCGCAAGGAATATCATGAACGGCCGGATTACGATGGAGGACTATGGAATTCATCTAAAGCGGTTACATTATGCATATAGCACGGTCGAGGCCGCTTGTGAGGATTTTGTTCAGGATCGTCCACACCATCCCGTTCACGAATTTCTCGATACGGGAAATACAGCTCTTCTAAGAAAGGACATCCATTCCCTTGACGCTACCTATGCTTATCAGGCAAAGAGCTCTTATAAAATATCTTCCTTATCGGAACTGGTCGGTGCACTGTATGTAACGCTTGGATCCGGATTAGGCGGTCTTTTGATAGCAAAACGCTTGAAATCATGTCATGGGCTAACATTGGAAAAACATAATTTTTATTCGGGTAAAAATAACAAGGTCCTAGAAAATTGGAAAGATTTCAAAAAAATCATAAATTCCAGTGACACTCTTGTTGAAAAGAGAGATCAAGTCCTTGGGTCCGCCATAAGTACCTTCGGACTTTTCGCATCGAAGTAACGGTTTAGAAGATTTTTGATTAGTCAATAGACTATATAATTAATTGAAAACAAGCATAATATACATCGATTAATCATTATCTTTAACTCAATTGCGATTTTCAGAACAATATTGTTGAAATGGGGAAAACTATTTTTATCGAGGATGATACCACCGGAGGATTAATGAGGAAGCTGGCCCTTGAGTTAGGAACCGACCTCATTGAGAAGGATTACGAGTACATCTGTAGTTTTCCCCAAGAGATGGGCTCTGGGTATATCAAAGTTTCGAGCTTTCCCAACGATATCACTGTTACGGAGATTTCTGGAATCTTTTCCCGCGAACTTATTTTGGGATTAAAGAAAAAGGACGATTATTCCATCAAGATGACCTTCAACCTGTCCAATCCCATAGGATATCGGGTAAGCTCCGAAGACACCTTGGAAATGCACCGTTTTGATAGTACATTCCACGCCGCCGCACAGGGCGAAAGCGGATACCCATCATATCTATTGGATAAAAATACTCCTATTTCTCTTTTTATATTGAACATCCACGGAAATGAATTCCTGAAGAAATTGGAGGAGAACAGCTCTAACGGGGAGTTGGGCATAACGGTATTCATCAAGCCTACCGGCTCTAAAAAAAGTCTTGTTTCGAAAAGTAGCTTTACCCTTAAATTGCACGAGTTGATTAAAAACTTTATTTCCAACGATTATGCCGGCCCAATGCGTTTTATTTACAAAGAGGCTAGGGTGAACGAAATATTGATAGAGCGTATTCGACAATACATAGATGATCTAGGTCGGAACAAGATTCCGTTACTTAGGAAATCCACTTTACGTGCAATAGAGGAGGCCACCCGTATCATAGCTGAAAATTTGGATACCAAAAAGACCATCAAGGACATTGCCAGCGAGGTAGGTCTTTCACAGCATACACTTCAGTCGGGGTTTCAACATCAGTTCGGGTGTTCCGTAAACGAGTTTATTACCAACCTCAAATTAAAGAAAGGTGCGGAGCTATTGGAAAGGTCGGATTTGAATATAAGCGAGATAACCTACGAGCTCGGTATAAATAGTAAAAGCTACTTTGCAAAACGATTTTACGAGCGATACGGTATCAATCCCAGTGAGTACAGAAAATTATTCAGGGCTGGTAGCGGAACTATGGAATTGTCCCAAACAAATGGAGATAAGTAAATACATATGGAAATCAAGATACTAATAGTAGAAGATGTGCCAACGGATGCAAAATTTTTGGAACTGGAGGTGCTAAAGTACAATGCGGACGCGGACATACAAGTTACCAATTCCATTGAGGGTTTGAAAGCCTCGTTGAACGACTTTCGACCCAATGTAATATTAAGCGATTTCGACCTACGAAGTTTTACGGCATTCGAGGTTCTGGAAATCCTTAAGAATCATACTACAAGTATCCCTTGCATAATCGTCACCGGGGTGATAAACGATGAGGAGACAGTTGCTCGATTGGTATTGAACGGTGCAGTCGGTTTTATTCAAAAGAAGGACCTCTCACATATAAGGCTCAGTCTTCGCAGAGTCCTCGAAAATCTCGACCATTCTTTCTCCAGCAATTTCGAGACGTACGAAGGAAAATTGAAAATGTTGTTCAAATTGCGCGAAATGCAGTTCGATTTGAAGCGGTTATCCTTGGACTTGCCAGAATTGGGCGAATTTCAGGGCGAGTTCTCAACCTTTGCAGAAGAGATGATGATTGACATTCAGAAAAGCTATGAAGGCCTCCCGCTTTTAAAAAGATAGGCCAAAAACCTATATATCACGACTTAAAGAAAAAAGAGTTCCACTTAGGCTGAGCCTGTTCATCCGATGAAGATTCGAACATACTGGCATAGGTTATACCGTTAGCAAAAAGATCCGTGGGAATACTGTTGGCGACCAATTTAGCTACAAGGTTCTCATGCTGGTAAATGCCCAGACCATAGTCGTTCCTGTTCAACCAGTTGTCGACGCAAACATCTTCAACGATGACGGGAATCTGGGTAGATGAGTTCATGAAAGGTTTAATACATTCAGATCTGGTAGTCAATAAAAGGGCAACCGTCAAGAATCCGTCGTCCGTTCGGTTGCATATACCTGCAAGATAGAAGGGGACCTGACCTGGCAAGCCTAAATGATACGTATAACAATCCCCTCTACTTACATAGGAGGTATAAAATCCCGTCACCGGTATCAAACAACGGCGATCGACCAGCGAGTCTGCCCACCAGAGATCTTCTGAGATATTTCTTTCCTCATAGAATAGGGAAGGTGCATCCTTTTGAAAAGTGTTCCATTGCCTACCATAGTTTTCCGGTAATAGTCCCCACAGTGCAGGCTGCAGGGTATGGCGTTCGTCTCTAGTGATTGCCAAGACGTTGCTTTCTTCGGTACCATTAATAATATCGCATGGACTGTATAGATGTGGATGCTTTATTTGAACGGAAAATATATTTTCCAATTCCTCAGCGCCGGCGGTACAGCTTAAATTCTGAAGCATAGGGAATTATTTTAATGTAATTACGCAATTCTGCAATCGTTTTTGGAACAGTATTAATCTGAATGAGAACACTATTGCTACGGTTTCAAAACTAAATCCTTGGTTAGACTTAGCTATTCAGTTGACAATCATGAAACTAACATCCTTCTTGAACGTTCAAAATCGTAGCTCCTTTATAGCCTGCTTTCAGCATTTGCTAATAATACATTTCGTACCTTTTTCCATAGACTTTCCGAGACCATTGCACCATTTTGGATGTCACCGACCAAAGGTCCTAGGTCAATCTCGTTCGTATTCCCCTCGGCCTTCGTCCTTAACAGTCCCTTATCGCTGAGCAGCGCCAATGACCAATCTGCGAAATGTCTTTTTGGCTTGAATCCTTTATAGATAATATTAACGTCGCTGTGCCGCCCATCCCTATGGATGTTATCATAAAGTTGCAGAATATCCTTTTTCGGCCCTTCGATAATCTGGAAGAAAATTTTTCTATGATAAATTAAACAACCAGTAATGTCAAAGTTAGGATTCATACTCCTTGCGGTTGTTACCAAATCCTCGATATCCTCCTCCAGTATCGTACTATTGGCCATTGATCTATACGTAATTTCATACAAGGTCGTACCATTATCGTGGGATTCCTTATAAGAACTCGGAAGCACCCCGAAGTAATCGAAGAAAATCTTTGAAAAATAACTTCTACTGGAATATCCTACCCTGTAGCAGACTTCGCTTACGGACAGATCCGTGCTATGTATCAACTCTTTGGCAAATTCCATTCGCAGGCTTGAAATGTATTCATTTACGCTATATCCATATAGAAATCGCATACCGGTCTGCAATTTCTTCGGCGACATGCCAAAATGCTTTGAAATATCCTCTATGGTAACCTTGCCGTTCAAATTGCTTTGCACGTAATCGCCCAAATTCGTCAGTTTGGAAAGTTCCTTTTTGGTAAGGTTGGGCTGAAAACTGTTGGTCTGATTGTTATGGTCATGAGCCTCGATTTGTGAGGCTAGCATGTTCATTACCGCACCTTCAGTTAGCAATTGCCCGACTACATCGGTCCGTTTATTGCGCACGATTATTCTTGCATACGTTCCCGTCCTGGCATCTATATTGCCGAAATAACGGTAAGACGAATCACCTTCGAAAGATCCGAACAGGTCACTGAGATTGGAGGCCAGTCGCCTTTTTGACTTGGCACGGCTTTTGGCCAGGAGCACGGGATTTACGATAAGGTAACAGCATTCATATTTAGTTCCTCCGGGAAGAACGAATTCCGACTCCTTTGAGGGTTCGCCGGCAATAATGAAATTCTGTCCTTGGCTGATTTCACGATATTCTTCCTCCCCAAGGAACTTTTGCAACTGGTGACCTTTGACGTTATAGCCAAAATAGTATGGTCGTTGATCAGAGAACAAAAGGTTAAACTTATACTCGTTCACAAAAGTTACGTCGTATATCCACGCAGTAAGTCCGGGAATCATTTCATAGAGCCTGATGGTACCTCTACCAAATTTATTGTCAAAAGTCAATTTGGTCGCGCCATGGCTCTCCATGAGTTCCGCATCCAGATGGACCGCGAATTGACGCAGCATATCCAAGGGGCTTCTCTCATATATATTGTCCATTCTTTTTTAGGGCAAATTTAAATTACGAGGTAAGTTGGAGAGAACACTATTGAATCGGATTATGACAATTTTGGTGCAGTTTCGTTTTTAATTAAACCAGCGAGCTAGGTATGGCCGATTCTTTATTCTCTTTTCAACACTAATAATTAAAACGATTTTTCAAATAGGCAAACGAGCAGCATGCTCTAGCTTATGCTAAAATCTTTAGAATTAATGTGTCAATGGAAAAGATTTACAGTTCTGGAAATCGGCCTTTTTAAGAAACCACTTTTATAAATCGTTGAACCTTTCCTCAGAGTGTCCCAAACTTGGTCTTTTTTAGTAGTATCGTTAATTCACCTTTTACGGCACTGTTTTTCACTAAATCCTTAATTTATAAATATTAAAAGCGCTTAGGCTAACCAAATCGAAGCCTAGCTTTAAAATACACAGCTAAAAAATTGATTTGAGTCATAGAATCCAGCGCCCTATCGGGCGCTTTTTTGTGGATAGGGGGAAGGAAGAAAAGGGCGGATTTTCGCCTGATTTTACGAGGATTCCCACAGGTACGGGCGTATCTTGGAAGAGAGTTAAGGAAGGAGCGGGGCAAATTAATTGGTGTATACCAAGCCCCGCTTTTAAATAATTTTTTTAGAACTATAAATACCGTTACAATGACAGACTTTTTTTCAACATTACGGCAAACGGGTATCGAACAATTTGGCATCAGTATTTCCTTTAATGAGGATACTGTAAACGTATCCGTATTGCCCAAATCGAGTGCCAAGGACAAGGCACTCCAATCCTTAAAACCACTTACCATGAGAGGGAATATACAGGAAGTGGACGAGAAGTTTTTTCAAATTCTTCAAAAACCAATGGACAAAACAAAAACCCTTTTTCGCAACACCGTTGCTTTTGAACAGACCCTAGCCAAGACCGAACAAAAGACGCAACAGGCAAAAAAGAAGAAAGAATCCGCTTCCAAAAAGGCGACCGAGTTAAAGCAACTTTTGAAGGCAACCGACTTTAACCCCATGACCGACCACAAAAAGGCAACGGACATCGCCAATGATATTTTGAAGATCGACCCGAACCATAAGGATGCCAAAAAGGTCGTAAAGGATATGAAGGTTTATGAATCCCCTAAACTATTTACATAATGGAAGTAGCAAGCATTGCACGTAAGTTCATCTATCAAAACGGCAACAACAACTCCATTGAGTTGGACGATATTGACGACGGCATGACCCATGAACAGGTCATGGAACACTATTCCCATTTATACGCTGATCTGACCAATGCCAATATTATGGACAAGGGCATTGTTAATGGTTTCCATGAAATCCATTTTAAGACCTTGGCGGGTACAAAAGGATAGGTCGATGAATGTAGATGAATTTATAAGACAAAAACCATGGAAGCCCAAGCCACAACTCAGCATACCACAAGAACAGAAAGAATTTCACGCCCGATTGTTCAAAGCGGTACAACAAACCCATTTCAAGGGCGGAACTCGCAGACCGAAGGTTTTACAGCCCAAAGTTTTTCCCTTTCTAACCTAACCATATCCCCGATACTTTCCCATTCGATATTGGACGAATTGGGTGTTGACCTTCGCGAACTCGCTCAATTGATGGTAGACGTAACAAATCGTTTTTCAGGGGATATATCCACTTGGAAATTAGAACCGTTGGATAGTTATGAGGATTTGATTTTAAGATGTGCCTATCGGTTACGGGAAAGGGCAAGAATAGACCATATTGGGATCGTACAGGACGCTGGACTACGACTGATTTTAAAACGCTATATCGGAAGAAGGGGAACGGTGTATTGTATTCCCTTACGTCCGATATTTCGGTTGAAATGGAAGAACCCTACCCTTTTTCATATCCTGTTATCCTTTGTGAAGGAATTGCCATATATAGGTTTGTTTCAGACCAACGAATCCCGTGTTGATTGGATATGGCAGTTTCTTTTTGAGGAAGAGGTGTACCAAAACAAGAACGGGAAGGTATTCTCTCAAAATCACTCCGTAAAGTTCTTTGGTCGATACGAAACCATATTTAGCGAATATACTCCACGGGATTGGAGAATTTTGGTTTCGAAGTACCGACCAAGAAAACCGTTGCACAAAAAAATAAAGCAACTGCTATTGAGAGCCGATACCATTGATTTTAATCTACCCTTCCGTCTAAGTATCACGGAGCAACATGAAAGTTTATTCAACCATTCGGAGTCTTTCCTCATAATTGACGATGAGGATAGCGAGTTTACAGGCTCCTACATTGAAATGCTCAACGAATGTTCCAATGAATACGACATCATTTCGGCATACGAGCATACCATAGCCGACAAAGAAAACATAGAGCCTTTCAAAAATGACACACGCTACCAACTTAATAGATTGGAAGAATTTCTATCCGAAATGAACCAACTTCTAAGAAAATTCTAAACATGGAACACATAACCATTTTACAAGCCGACGAACACTATCTACCCAAGTTTGCCATCGTCGGTTATTCCCAAGATCAAGACTATTATAACCAAGGACATTACTTTTCATATCACAACATCGTTGGAGAGAAATTAACAGCAGGAATGCCTTTGACCAAGGATACTGCCCGAAACATCTTTAACTGTTTGGAAGGCAATCTGATAAAGTTCCGTTTTAAGGGAATGTTGCCTAAAAACCTTATCTACTTCGATTTCAAGGGAAGCCTTCAACTGGTCTGGTATATACATCCAAAACAGCATACCATGTATTTCGATACCAATACAGGAATCGTTTCGGGAAAATACCCATTGCCAAAGTTGCTGTTTAAACTTGAAGGAAATACTATTAGAGTGTTTGCTCTTCTTCGAAAGGATAGTCTGAACGAATCGACCCCGATTTATAACGCACCGCTACTCAATGTAAATGGGCATGGCAAAGTCTGTATGGGTAGTGCTTCAATGGAGTATGACGGTTTTGAATATTACGAGGACATCATGGGTTTTGTGGAACAGCAATTTTTTCGCTCGGTCTTTACGGCAACCCATCACAACCGCATCGCAAACGGAAACATTGTGGCTATTATGAAACAAAATTTGGAGAAACCATTCTTTGACGATGGATTGTTGATCGCAAACAAACTGACCTTAAAAGACCTTTATGAAGACTAGGATACACTTTGCGCCTAACTACTTCTATAACCCGACACACCCCATTACGATTGCTTTGATCGGAGTTGGGGGAACGGGTTCATTACTATTGGCAAGATTGGCTAGAATCGATTATGCGCTACGTCAAGTAGGACATCCAGGACTGCACATCATCGCCTATGATTCCGATATAGTCGAACCAAACAATATAGGGAGACAATTGTACACTAGTGCCGATGTTGGGGAGTACAAAGTGGTCAATGCCGTCAACAAGGTTAACATGGCATTTGGTCTGCAATGGCAAGGTATTCCGATGGACGCTCTCCCTGATGGCGAAGATATTAGGGCAAATATCATAATCACTTGTGTTGACAATGCCAATTTTCGGGTACAGCTTGCAAAATCGCTACAATATCCGTACAAAGGTTCTGAATACAATACTATGTTTTATTGGTTGGATTTGGGCAACAGTAGAAATACAGGGCAATTTGTTCTAGGAACGCTTTTCAATGAGGAACGTAAAATAGAAAGAGAGGACTTTGAACAGGTCGAAAAACTCAAAAATATCATCGATTTCTTCCCCGATTTGGATGCCTATGACACACTTACTTTACAAGGCGCAGGATGCACTTATTCCGATAAACTAAATGCACAGTCACTGTTCATTAACGACGTCTTGGTCGCCCATGCTTCCGACTGTTTGTTTCGTTTGTTATACCACAAACAGATTCAAAAACACGGGGCATTCGTGAATCTAGAATCAGGCAGGGTAAATTCAATCTTGGTCTAAAATTAGAGGCATGAATTTTAAAACAAGTCATTCAGTACACATCAACCAAAAAGATTGTTCGAGTATTTGTCCAGTTACCTATAATTTGGAAAGACAATTCAAAGTTTCAAATGTTGTACGTATGTTGTACGGATTGAAAATAAAAGGCTTCCAAAAAATTTGGAAGCCTATCAAAAAAATCAGTGATCGCGACAGGATTCGAACCTGTGACCGTCCGCTTAGAAGGCGGATGCTCTATCCAGCTGAGCTACGCGACCTAAATTTTTTAGTTCATTTTTTTCATTTTTCAAAGTACAACGGCCACCTGCTTAGAAGGCAGATGCTCTATCCAGCTGAGCTACGCGACCATTTTTTTAAATGAGCGGCGAAGTTACTAAAAATAATGGATTTTTGAAGAAAAGTACCTGTAGTATTTTTTAGCCCATCTCTAGTTTGAAAGGCCTATGTCGAACGATTATCCTGCAAATCACTGCTCTTTCGGATGATTAAAAAAAAATGATCGTTACCAAATTATTAAGCTATTGTTTTTAAACGGATGATAGCATCTGCAACGGGCTTTTTTTACGTATCTCTCATGCATAAGATATTAGAAATGTAATTTTTTTTATGAGTAGTAGGGTTTTTCCAAAACTTAGCTGTTATATGAAGTATTGCTGTTTATAAATCGTTTATTCTTAGTTAATATGTAAAAGACCATCATGCATCTATTTTTCAGATAACAAGCGGATTTTTTAAAGCCGTAGTCCGAAAAACAGATGGGACTAAGTTCAAAAGTATTGAAAGCTTCGTTTTTCTAGCATTAATTTAATTCTATTGTAGTTCGTAGATTTTACCGAACAGTTAAACGAAAATATCATTTTTGACTTAGTTTCCGTGGCGATCTTAACTTAACTTTGATTTGAACACTATCCTCCGAAAATGCTTGATTTAGAAACTGTGAGTAATGCACTCTCTAATACGAAAGTGCTTTGTTTGTTGGCCTTTATACTGGCCTATTTCATTTCTGTCCGAACCTATCCTGTAATCATTTATCTTAGTAGGAAGAAAAACCTAATGGATGACCCAGAAGGTCGGAGCTCCCATAGTTTAAGAACGCCGACCTTAGGTGGTGTGGGACTGTTCATAACCTTTTCAGTGACCTTAATTCTGATGGGGATATTTGCGGATTTGACCCAAGAAAGCCTGATTAAACTATTGTCGATACTCGGGGGAGTAATTATATTACTCTTTTTAGGTATCAAGGATGATTTGATAGAGCTCTCTCCCAAAAAGAAACTGATGGGACAGTTTTTGTCCTCTATGATAGTAGTGACGATGGCCGATGCAAGGATTGAAGGACTTTTTGGATTGTTTGGAATTGGTGAAATACCATACTTTCTGTCGATTAGCTTATCAATACTGGTATTCATTTTTATCATCAATGCGTTCAATCTTATCGATGGTATCGATGGTTTGGCAGGTTCTGTAGGAACCCTTGCCAGTTTGGTTTTAGGCGCGTTCTTTATATTTAGCGGGAATGTTTTAATGGCCTTGGTTTCGGTGATTATCATCGCAGGGCTTGTCGGCTTTCTAACCTATAACCTTTCGGAAAAAGAAAATAAAAAATTGTTCATGGGCGATAGTGGTTCTATGTTCATCGGTTTTCTTCTTGCCTACCAGATAGTTAGTTTTCTGGGGTTGTACGAAGCCACGCAGCCTTCCTTTATGGTTCCCCATCCATTAATTTTGGTTTTGGCGGTACTGACCTACCCATTACTGGATACCTGCCGGGTGGTTGTAATACGCCTCATGTTGGGAAAAAACCCTTTAAGTGCCGATAAAAACCACATTCATCATAGATTGGTCTACCTAGGTCTTTCGCACAAACAAGCTACCATTCTGATTATCTTTATAAATGCCTTGATCATTGCTTCAACTTTTTTAATGGGTGGTATTTATTTACATGTTCAGTTATATATCGTTGCCATTGTCTTTCCAATAGTTGTCCTTTCACCGTTCCTGATGGATTTAAAAAGTGGACGACTTACCTTTACCGGTTTAAAATTGTTCGGTAAATCATAGAAATTCAGCTAAAACCTGATTGTCCTGTTTCTTAAGAAGTAAGCGCATTCTTGAAAATTGGGTGTAATTTTCTATTAATTTTAAAGGGTGAATCAATTGAAGCGACTGTTGACGAAATTAAGATCTCCTGAGGTATTTAAATTGGTCAGTGTTTTTGTAGATCAATTTTTCATGAGTTTGAGTACGTTGCTGACATCCATCGTATTGGCACGAACCTATGATAAGCTCGCATATGCCGACATTGTGCTTTTGTTCTCTATAAATATCTTCATATTAGGGTTTCAAAGTTCGATTATCTCAAAGCCCTATGCCATAAATTTGAACGATGCGATATCCAAAAAAGAAAACAACGAATACTTTCATTTTAGCGTATTGTTAAAGCTGCTTTTTAATTTTCTCATCGTTCTGGTATTTCCATTTATTTTTTTCTTAAGCTTTGACGCCTTCAGTTTTAGCAAACTATGCTTGTTTCTGGCTTATATTATTTCGCATGGTACATACTTTTTTGTTCGGGAAGTACTTTTAAGCGAAAGAAAGACTAAACAGAACTTGGTTTATGGATTGCTGTGCTCCACTGGTATTATTACGCTTTTAATATTCATTTACCTAAAGGGTATTAAGGAAGTATCGTTTTTTTTGATCTCCGCCTCAGCGATCTATGTTGTTTTGTTTTTGATATATGCCTCATATACCATACGTTTCAAACTATTCTCATTTTCAAGGTTTGGCCTTTTTTTTCGCAGAAATTGGCAAGTAGGGAGTTGGATGTTGGGATCGAACGTATTCTTTTTTCTTAGTTCTAGCATATATCCGTGGATTCTGCTGTATTGTGATTTAAAAGTTGAAATAGCGATTTTAGGGGTGTTGATGAGCGTTGGGAGTATTATAAACCCCATTCTTACAGCTCTTAGTGCATATCTCTTGCCATTCTTTGTGAAATTTAACGGAAATTATAAAAAATTGAAACACATGGCGTTCAATTGGACGAAAGTGTTTATTGGTTTGTCCTTGTTGCTTCTTTTGGTGGGAGGGTTTTACGGACAAGAAATAATTGTGTTGATGTTCGGAAAAAAGTACGCCGGTTTGGGACTGATTGCATTTTTTCCCTTTTTGGTGCAAGCGATCAACGTGAGTTTTCAACCGATGAAAATTACGTTGAATGCAATCAAAAGAACCGATATCAATTTTTGGATTTTAGTTCCCAGAAGTGTTATTGCTATTTTTTTAGGCTATGTTTTGGTACAAAACTTCGGCCTTGTTGGAGTTTTTTACACTATGATCATAGAAAATACTTTTTACCAAATTTTGAATTTTGCGCTATATCGGAAAATTTTAAATGTAAGTCCGAATGACTGATATAATGATTTTAAATGGAGAAAAGCCCGAGCAGCAGGGCGTTACATTTTTTTTATGAGAAGAAAGCTTCCCCATATTCTACTATCGCTGTTCGTTACTTTTTTGGTGATGAACGTGGTTACTTTTGATGCCAATATTTTTTTGGTAGGGAAGTATGGTAAATTGGTACTGGCCTCTATTGGTATCGTTCTTTTGGAAAAGGATTTAAAAGGCTTCTTTTTTTTCGTTAGAAAAAACATATTGATCGTTCTTTTTTGGATTCTTTGTTTGCTGTTTACGGGCAATAGAATTTTGAGCGAAGGCATGAATACGGAGCTTTTGCAATCCAATGTACTTTTTATTTTTTTTATATACTTCTGTTATTTACTGGTCACTTCTTTTAAAAAAGTCTACCACAATCCCGCCTATCATTTTTTTAAAACGCTAGCAAATACATTGACCATCAATTTTGTTTTTTGGACGTTGGTCGCATTATTACTTTCTCTGGAACTATGGCACACGCTTGAGGATCGAACAGGTTTGGGAATGTTTTACGGTAGTTATGTTCAGTTTGGTATTTTTTCGTGTGTTGCGGCGGTTACACATTTCATGGTGGTGAAATTTACTTCGGTAAAGAAAAGCAAAATGTACTTTGTACTGTTTCTGTTTTACGCCTGTTTGGTGGTTCTCACAAACTCTAGAAATGCACAGATTATTACGTTATTGGTCGTACTCTTAAGTTTTTTGCCCTATTTGAAAAAAGTAGCGCTTCGCAATATATACATCATAGTACTTGCGTTATTGTTAGTCGGAATCAACCTTTTTTCGCAGGGATTTTTACTGGACGACAACGTTTCACAGGTGACAACGGGTCGAAATTGGATTTGGTATTATGTGTTTGAACATTATCAAACGAATTCTGTTTTTCTAGGTGAAGGTATTTTTGGTCTGAACGATACCATACTCAATGAGAATATCAGTTCCAATTATTACTTTCAAAGATTGGACTTTCTATATTTTCACTCTTCCTACATTGAAGTGTTCTCGGCCGCCGGTCTTCTAGGACTGATTTTTTTCGTGCTGTATATTATGAAGTCTTTAAAAGAAAGGAAAAATTTAGATCTTGTGGTATTGCTAATAGCAATTGTTGCCGGAGGATTTTTTGAAAGTTTTCTTGTACAGCCTACCATCCTCACCTCTTTCTTATTTTGGTGTTTGATCGTACAAACACCGAAAATAGAAAAAAAAGTAATCGTAAAATCCAACCCAGTTATATGAACGAACTAGCACCCATTGTTTTGTTTGTCTACAATCGACCATTGGAGACCAAAAGGGCGATTCTGTCACTTTCGTCAAATTATTTGGCAAAAGAGAGTGAGCTGTTCGTTTTTTCCGATGCGGCAAAAAACCCGAAAGCACGGGAAAGGGTGGACGAGGTAAGGGAATACCTAAAAACGGTTGATGGCTTTAGAAAAGTACATATAACAGAATCGGAGAAGAACAAGGGATTGGCCAAATCGGTCATTTCCGGAGTTTCAAAAGTGTTGGAAAATTATGAGAAGGTTATTGTATTAGAGGATGATTTGGTGACCTCAAAAAACTTTTTGGATTTTATGAACCAGGCATTAAACTTCTATAGCGATAATAAAAATGTTATTTCCATTTCAGGCTATACCTTGGATTTACCTTCCTTAAAGGAAACGGACAAAGACTATTACGTATGCCTAAGGGCTTCGTCTTGGGGCTGGGGCATGTGGTCCGATAAATGGAATGCTATCGATTGGACGCTGTCCGATTATGGGCAGTTTTCCGGTAATCTTAAGGAGAGAAAAGAATTTGCGGCCATTTCTAGCGACTTGCCCCGGATGTTGAGAAATCAAAAGAACGGCAAAATTGATTCTTGGGCAATAAGGCTAACGTTTCATCAGTTTAGGAATAGAATGATTTCTATATTCCCAACATCATCAAAACTCGTTAGTATAGGGATGAGTAAAGATGCGACGCATACCGTTGGGGTAACAAAATTCGACACCAAATTGGATACCAGTAATAGACGGGAGTTTTCCTTTGATGATTCTCCTGAACGGAATGATAAATTGCTAAAGGATTTTAAAAGGTTTTTTTCGGTCAGACAAAGGATGTGGGATAAAATACTACGAATTATTGAACTGTTAAAACGATAAAATATGCGCTTTAACTCTTGGCAGTTTCTTTTGACAAGTGCTGCGGTAGTTTATTGTAACTCATGCCACATGTTGTATATGACGCTATTTTTGGCCTGGCCAGTTCTGGTATTTTTTATTGGTGTTTGAAAGATGATTTTAGGATTACAGTGTTTTACAGTAGGTGTTTTGGGGTCTTTAGGGAAACGGAAAAGTTTGAACCTCGTAAGCTTATTAATAGTGATATTGAAAAGGAGTTTTTTTCCAAATTTCGTAGTCCGGTCCATTAGGCTTACTTCCTTTTTCTTTGGTTTATGATAGTATGAATGTTATAGGTAAAACATAAAAAACGTGAGTTTTAAAACGAAAAGATGAGTGAATTGGCCCCCATTGTAATATTTACCTATAATCGACTTCAAGAAATACGTCGAACTATTGATGCTTTGCAAAAAAACCATTTGGCAGGGCAAAGCAACGTTTATATTTTTTCAGATGGTGCAAAGAATTTGGGCGACGCAGAAAAAGTGACCGCTGTTCGGGAGTACCTGAAAACAATTGAAGGATTTGAAAAAATAACGATTACCGAAGCCAAATCAAATATGGGCTTGGCCAATTCGATAATTGCTGGGGTGTCCAAGGTATTTGAGAATTACGATAAAATTATTGTTTTAGAAGATGATTTAGTGAGTTCCAAGAATTTTCTTGATTTTATAAATCAAGCTCTTGATTTTTATGATAGTTCTGAAGAAATAATTTCCGTTTCAGGATATACACGAGATTTACCTATTTTGCAAAATTACAAGAAGGATTACTATCTTGGTTATAGAGCATCATCTTTGGGGTGGGGAACATGGAAGAGCAGGTGGACCCAGGTTGATTGGGAGGTTGCAGACTATTTGGAATTTCGATCAAATAAAAAATTAAAAAGAAGAATGGCTCGAATAGGAAGCGATATGCCTGGAATGTTGAAAAACCAACAGGAAGGTGTAATCGATTCTTGGGCGATAAGATGGTGCTACCACCAGTTTAAATATGATCTCAAGTGTGTGTTTGCATCCACCTCTAAATTGAACCACATTGGTATAGATAACAATGCTACAAATGCGTCCAATGAGCTTCAGTTTTCAACTCCGTTGGACATTGGTGACAAAACGCAATTTCATTTTGATTTAAGGCCAAAAGTAGATTCTCAACTAGTAAAAGAATTCCGAAGCGCTTATTCGATTAAAAGTAGAACAAGAAATAGACTACGTAAAATTGTAAAAAAAACATTTGGTTAAGCTATGCTCTTTAACTCTTGGCAGTTTATTTTTCTTTTCTCGGTAACGGCGGTGTTCTATTTTAACTCGCCCTACAGGTTGCGTATGCCCATACTATTGGTGAGTTCCTACATTTTTTACATGTACTGGCGATGGGATTTTGCAGTTATAATGCTCTTGGTATCGATAACGAACTATTTGGCGGGACGATTCATTGCTAATGAAAAAAGTCGGATAAGAAAAAAACGGTGCCTTTTATTGGCAGTAGCCATTTCCTTGGTTCCCTTGTTTTACTTTAAATACGGTGATTTTTTCTTGGAAAACCTGAATGTACTTTTATCCGTTTCTTCCTCTGAAAAGCAATTTTCCTATTTGAACCTGGTACTGCCCGTGGGCATTTCGTTCTTTACGTTTCAAGCACTAAGCTATTCGCTCGATGTATACTTTGGCAAGACTCCGGTGGAGAGAAATTTTGTACGATTTGGGGCATTTGTTGCATTTTTCCCCCAGTTGGTGGCCGGGCCGATCGAACGTTCGAGCAATTTACTTGAACAGCTCAAAGCACCCCGTCGTTTTAATAGAAACTACTTTTTACAAGGGAGCAAACTATTTGTTTGGGGCTTGTTCAAGAAGGTAGTGATCGCAGATCGTCTGGCGCTATATGTCGACAAGGTTTTTGAGTCTCCCGATGCGTATTCTGGTTTGACCCTGATTATTGCGACACTGTTTTTCGCCTTTCAGATTTATTGTGACTTTAGCGGGTATTCCGATATGGCTATCGGAGCGGCGCGAATTTTGGGCTTTAAGCTAATGCAAAACTTCAATCTGCCCTATTTTTCAAAGTCAATTTCCGATTTCTGGAGAAGATGGCATATATCGCTTTCTTCATGGTTTGGAGATTACTTGTATAGACCTTTAGGGGGCAGTCGCGTTTCTTACATCAAATGGATCAGGAATATTCTATTGGTCTTCTTGGTAAGCGGTTTTTGGCATGGAGCAGCTTGGACCTTTATCATATGGGGCGGTTTACACGCGTTTTACTACTTTATGGAAAGCTGGGGAGATGTGTTTTTGAAGAGGGTAGGCAAAGTTGAATTGAAAAAGTCGATGGTTTATCGCATTTTTAAAGTTGTCTCCGTGTTCGTTTCGGTATGTTATGCATGGATTTATTTTAGGGCAAACTCTCTGCAAGATGCGTTTTTGATTACGGAAAAGATTTTTACGGATTGGTCGCAAGGTTGGTTTTTTGGAGGCTCTACCGTAACATATGTACTTTCATGGTTCTTTATTATGTTATTGGTCATTGTCCAAATACTCCAATACAAAGGCTATAGCTCCCTGTATTTTTCCAAGTCAAAGTTTCATCCAATAATCGAGTATGGTTGGACCGTCGTTTTGTTACTGGGAATCTCCTTGTTGGGGCTTTCCTCTAAATCGTTCATATACTTTCAATTCTAAATATAGAAAATGATCGTTCAAGAAAATCATTCCATCAAGCTGCGACCTTTTTTAATAAGGGTTTTTGGCGTGCTCCTATTTTTCTTTGTATTGGACCTTGCAGCCGGGAAGTTTTTAGAGACAGGTCTTGAAAAGTACTATGGGCTGTATACGAACGCTCAAGTAGCGCTGGTAGGGCATTCCCACTTAATGTTGGGTGTCGATAAGGAAAAACTGGAGAAAGGAATAGGTATTTCGGTAGCCAAATATACCCGTGAAGGAGTAAATGTGCAGGATAGGAAAATTATGGTCGAGCAATTGGTCGACAGTAACAAAGAAGTTTCGACACTAATTTATGGGGTCGATGCGTGGTCTTTTACATCTGAGGGACTGAGCAAAAATAGTTACAGCCAGTTCTACCCATTCCTATATGCTTCCAAAATAAAGGAATTTATAAGGAACAACGCTTCCAAAACAGACTATTGGACAAAACGGCTTATAAAGACATCAAGGTTCGATGAAACGTTGCTCAGTAGCGCAATCAGAGGCCATTTGGGAAAGTGGACTAACCTCAAGTACGGAACGGTCAATATTGAAAACTTGCAGCGCAGTATCGGAAAAGAGGAGTTTAGGAAAATAAAAAATGATGCCAAGAGCATTGAAGAGTTTCAAAAGACGATGGAAATTGCGATCGAAAACAATATTGAAGTGATTTTACTATATGTCCCCACAATAGATTTGTTGCAAACCGCTCAACCAAGGGAGTTCAACCGAACCATTGCCATTTTTGAAAAAATCGCTGCTGAAAATAAGGGAATCACCTTTTTAAACTGGCAAAGTCCCTGGTCGGAGAATTATGAATTGTTTTATGATCCTATACACCTTAATCCTAAAGGACAACGCGTTGTTACCGATTCTTTGATTACGTATTTGAAACAAAGGAATACCTTAAGCAGCGGTAAAAAATGAAGAAGGTCCTGTACATACTGCATTATCCTCCTCCCATACACGGTGCTGCAATGGTAGGGAAGTATATCATGGAAAGCGAGTTGTTAAGATCTTCCTTTCGATCAAAATACCTGAATCTTGGAACATCGAGAAGCGTTGTAGAAATAGGAAGCGGAGGTCTTGTAAAGCTCTACAGGTTTTTGAAACTGATTTTCCAGGTCGTATCGTATAAACTGTTTTACAGACCCGATTTGGTATACATGACCCCCGCAGTAAATCCGAAGGGTATTTACAAAGACTTTTTAATAGCGGTCTTGGTAAAGATGCTTGGAGGTAAATTGGTCTACCATTTGCATAACAAGGGCGTCGCCGATCATCAGCACAAAACAGTTTTAAATTTAGTTTACAAGTTTTTTTTCAGGGGGGCAAAGGTAATCCTGTTATCAAAATCGTTATATCAGGATATTGAAAGGTATGTTCAGGAGAAAGATGTGCTTTATTGCCCCAATGGTATACCGAGATTGGAAGAATGTGAAACAGAAGAATATAAGAAAAAGGGCAAGCAGGAAATCAAGTTGTTGTTTTTATCCAATTTACTAAGGGCCAAAGGGGTGTTTACTTTGATCGGGGCTTTGGAAATTCTAAAAAATGAACAGTTGGACTTTGTGTGCCAATTTGTTGGAGGGTTTGGAGATATTACGGCTGTGGAATTTGACGATGCTGTTCGCAAACATAGGCTGGAAAGTTATGTACACTATGCGGGAAGCAAATATGGTAAGGAAAAAAGTGAAGCGTATAAGCAAGCGGATGTTTTTGTGTTTCCCTCACATAATGAAACATTTGGCTTGGTGAATTTGGAGGCGATGCAGTTTTCGTTACCAATCGTTTCCACAATGGAAGGGGGTATCCCGGACGTGGTCATTGAAGGTAAAACCGGTTTATTGGTACGATCGAACAATGTTACCGAGCTGGCCTCAAAACTAAAAGAGCTTATCCAGGATGAAAATTTGAGGGTGAAAATGGGTGAGGCAGGAAAAAAACGATACGAAACAACGTTTACGCTAGATGTTTTTGAGGAGAATTTGCGATCGATATTACTTGCATTGATGGTTTGAACGGTTCAAGCTGGTACTTTTTCGAATAGCACTTTAAAAACTGAAAATAGGATATGTTTACGCAAAGGATAAAGGGATTATGAAAAGAAAGCAATGGCGCTTATTGTTCGTAATAAGTATTTTTCAAGGTGACGGTAGCTTTGTCAATTGATGTTACATGCCAAAATTGGCTAAAGGATACATGGGTTTGAGAATGGACATTTCTAAGAAAAACATGGCGCCGGTATAAGTTAAAACTAGAATATTGTTGTAATGAATACGTTTTACCAATTGCACTATCGATTCTTGGAAACCAAATCCCTTGTTAGATCGTATTTAATACGATAATCACAAAAGGTTCCAGTTAAAGCCTAAAAATGGTTTCATAATATTGAAGATTTGTTTTTTGGAGGATAAGAAATAATTAGTGGAACATTAAGGCCCCGGTTTTTCAACCTGGGTAGACGGTGTTGGCCAAATGTATCGAACGCTTCAAAAATTACGGTTGCAATCCGTTTAGTGAATGTTTGTTTTTATGATTTTGTAAAGAAGGGTGATGCAGGTTTTAAGTTGTTAAGGAGTAATGTTTGCCTCAATGTTGGGGATATTGCGCTACATTTTTTGTTTCTATGGTTTCGAACATTGGAATGAACGATCGAGTAGATTTGAATTTAAAAGCTGAACATTTAAATATAAGCTTGTGTTTTTAGATACGATTATAAGAGATAAGGTTTATAAGGGGACTTTGGAAACCTTGGAGTTTCGTGGCGAGCCATGTGTGATCAATACGATCAATGCGCACTCGTACTGTGTGGCAAAATATGACCATGTATTTGCCAATGCCTTAAAGCACTCCGATGTATTGTTGCCCGATGGTTTTAGTATCGTACTGGCCAATAAACTGTTATTCGGTAGTAAAATAGAAAAGATTGCCGGGGCCGACATACACGCCCATTTATTGAAAATAGCGAACAACGAAAAAAAGCGGGTATTTTATTTGGGTGCTTCAACAACTACATTGGACTTAATTGAGGAGCGGATAAAAAAGGAATTTCCAAATATTATCGTGAGCAGTTATTCCCCGCCTTTTAAAGCTTCTTTTTCCAAGGAGGATAGTACACAAATGATAGCTAAAGTAAACGACTTTGCACCCGATTTTGTTTTTGTGGGTATGACCGCGCCAAAACAGGAAAAATGGGTACATGGGCAAGTTGACAAATTGAATGTGAAAGTGATCGCGCAAATCGGGGCCGTATTTGATTTTTTTGCGGGAACTGTACAACGTCCGAGCTCTTTTTGGCGAAATTTGGGCCTAGAGTGGTTGGTCCGGGCGGTACGTAGCCCAAGGTTGATAAGAAGAAACCTGACTTCCAATCCTAAATTTATTGCGGAAATGTTGAGCTTTAAATTTTTCAAGCGGGGAGTACTTTAATAACAATACTGAAAACCAAAAGATGGAAGAGTCAAAATATATAGTTGATGCCAACGAAGAAGATTCCTTTGTACTTAAGGAAATGGTGTTTAAATACCTACAGTATTGGCCATGGTTCGTAATGGGCGCGGTACTTTCTTTGTTTGCTGGCTACCTGTACACCAGATATGCTCCGGTGCGTTACGCTACCATTGCAAAAATAAAAGTGATCGGGGAAGAAAAGGAACTCGACATAACCAAAGATCCTTTGGCCGCGCTTAGTGGAGGTTCTAAAATAAATTTGGACAATGAAATCGAAATAATAAAGTCGTATCGCCTGTTAAGTCAGGTTGTGGAAGATTTAAAACTGGATATCATTTATAGGGAAATCGGGAAAATAAAGTCTACTACGACCTGGGAGGTTCCTTTCGAGGTAACCAAAAAAATTGCCGAGGACAGTATTAAAAACGGGTTGGGCTTTCAGATACGTTTGTCGGAGAGCGGTTTTCTTGTTACGGACTCCGAGGATGTAGAGTACACTATTCCGTATTCCGATGGAGAAGTGGCCCAAAACATCCCCTTTAAAATTGAATTAAATGAGAACACCAGTTTAAAGGACTATAAAGGAATCGTTTACGGGATGGACCTTATTAAGAAAAAGGAGGCCTTTCAGCGCTTGTCCAACACCCTGGTAGTGGAGCCTACCAACAAAAAGAGTGAAATACTATCCTTGTCCATTCTTGGAGAAAGTGTTGAAAAGAACGAAGCGATCATCAATGCGGTCATCGCAAAATTTGATCAGGATGGTATTTTGGACCGTCAGTTGGTTTCTAAGAGGACTTTGGACTTTATTGATGAAAGGTTCGTGTATTTGTCAAAGGAATTGGATTCCATAGAATATGGAAAACAAGATTTCAAACAAAATAACAATCTTTCCTATATAGAGGAAGATGCTACCATAGCACTTCAGCAAAAGTCCGAGGTGCAGCAGGAGGTCTTTAATTTGGAAACGCAGGTCTCCGTTTCCAAGCTTTTAAGAAGTACTGTCTTACAGGAGGCCGATTATGGTCTTATTCCTTCAGATATCGGGCTTGAAAACAGCAGTGTCAACAATTTGGTGAACAATTACAACGAATTGGCCCTGGAACGGGAAAAATTGAAGACCAGCGTTGCAGAAAATCACCCTACCTTACTATCGCTAAACAGTCAACTCGAAAGGGTGAAGCAAAATATCCTCAATACTGTAAGCGTATATCAGAAACAGCTTCAGATGACCCTGAGCCAAAGAAGAACGGAAAAGAGTATAGCAAGTTCTTTATTTTCAGGTTTGCCCGAAAAAGAAAAAATTCTAAGATCTATAGAAAGGCAGCAAAGTATAAAAGAGAACCTTTTCTTGCTATTGCTCCAAAAAAGGGAGGAAGCGGCGATTTCTTTTGCGGTTACGGCGCCCAGTATCAAAGTTGTGGATTATGGACTTACCGATAGCAAACCTGTTTCTCCCAAAAAGGTGAAAGTGTACCCCATAGCTTTGGGGATTGGTTTGGCACTACCATTCTTGGTGCTTTTCGGTGTTTTTTACTTGGATACAAAGGTGCATAACCGTGCCGATATCGAAAAGTTGAATCCGGAAATACCCGTTTTGGTCGAAATTCCCTTTATAGAGGACGTTAAACTAATGGAATCCAATGACCGATCTATTCTTGGTGAATCGTTCAGAATTCTTAGTACGAACATTAACTATCTGCTCCCTTCGGAGAACAAGGGGCCACGGGTGATCTACGTAACGTCTTCAATCAAAAATGAAGGTAAAACGCTTATGTCCTTGAATCTTTCGTTGGCCTATGCGAGTTTAAAGAAGAAAACATTGCTTATCGGTGCCGATCTAAGAAACCCGCAACTACATTCTTATTACCGGATAGATAAAAACTTGGTTGGTCTATCCAACTATTTAAATGGGGAGGAAGTAAAACTTCAAGACTGTATTTCAGACTTCAATAATGACCCTTATCATAAAATTTGTTACAGCGGATACATCCCGCCGAACCCCTCTCAACTATTGTCGAATGGATGTTTTGCAGAATTTATCGAGGAGGCCAAAAAGGAATTCGATTACATTATTGTCGACACCGCACCGACCCTATTGGTAAGTGATACGCTGTTGATTTCGGATAAAGCGGATATGACGCTATTTGTAGTACGGGCGGGCTATACCGATAAAAGGCTTTTGGAGTTTTCCAAAGAGCTGAACAGCGATAAAAAGTTAAAAAACTTGGCATATGTGGTCAATAGTGTCGACTACGGCAAGTTTAAGGGATACAACTATGGATATGGCTACGGATACGGAGCCGAGCTTGAAGGAGAAAAATGGTATATCGAGGCTATTAAAAAGGGTACAGGAATTTTTTCCAAAGTAAAAAACAAATTTAAGTGACCCGCTCGTGATGGACGCTGCTTAAAGTCGTTGAGCGCTGCCATAGAACGGGATTTTCTAAGAGTTTTGTATGGATGAGGTCAGAGAGGAAACACCTCAGGCTTCAACAGAATGGCGAACTTTGGTCATTGTCAAGGAACAACTTTTTGAAAGGCCATGGTGTCTTCGTTTTTACATCAATGGTTACCATATTGGGTGATACCCGTGATGCGTATTCTTGAAAAATCAGGCAATTTCGGTAATCGACCAAAATGATGGTCCAAACGCGTATTTGGTTCCCAAAATCTTCTGGTGTTGGTAATGATTATTTTTTACATAGACCTATCTCATACAGCAAATAGTCAGGTTTTAAGGAAACCAGACCTCGGGCAACAGTTTTTCCGCTAAAACTGGTTTTTTTGCTCCGCGTGAAATCAAGTAGTTTAGATGTGTTAACGCCCAGTTGGCACTAATTTGGTCCCTTCTTATCAGTAGTTCGGTCGTATCGATTTTATGTTCTGTTGGATGATGACAGCCTCTCATGGCCGAAGCACAAGAGGTATACCCTGTTTTGAAAACGAGGTCGAAAGCGGTTTTGGTAAAATCGGCGGCCCTTCCGAAAGGATAGGCAAAGTGGTTTATGGTTCCGCAGTATTCTTCCAATAATTCTTTAGATGCCATAAGGTCCCGTGTTACTTCAGGTACACCCATATTGCCCATATTAAGATGTTCCAGGGAATGAGAACCTATTTCATGGCCGTTTTTTAGAAGGTGTTCCACATCGTTCCAATCCAAAAATTCAATAGGGGGCATAAAAAGGCGTGTCGAACAAAAGTCCTTTGCTTTATCGTAAGATTTGATTCCAATAGAATTGGGGTTCAAGTAGAAAATGGTTTTTGCACCGTAACGTTCTAAAATTTTCGCAGCTTGGATGTTGTTTTTAAATCCGTCATCGGAACTCCAACAAATGTACGCCTGGTCAATGGTCCCATTTAAAATTTTTTCGACCGCTTCTGTGTGTGATATAAAAACATGGTGCTTTGCCAACCCGGCAACGAACTGTTCAAAAGTATCGACCTCATCTTCAAAAACATGATGAAAATAAAGAAATTGAATTCGCGGAATGCTCAGCAGTGTCTCATCAAAAAAGAACTGGTTCTTAATCGCAAGCGCATCAAGAGCCAATGTGCGGATTTCGTTTCTGGGCCTAAGCCCCCAGAACTTTTTCAATTCGGAAAAATGAGTGGTATACTTCATTCAAACGGTACTACTGGCCCTCGATCAACTAAAAAAGAAGCCAAAATGGCGCTTCCTTAGGTTTATGGCCAACAAAAATAAAATTAATTAGTGTTTTACTCGGGATAATGAAAGAAAATCCGGCGATTCGGTTCAAACGCTCCGTTTTATATATTATGCTAGTGGAGACGAGGATGAAAAAACGGTGCTTTCTTGAGGTATCAAAAGTTTTAAAAGATTGGTGTTTTTTTAGTAGCTCAGTCGTATTTATTTTTGAATCAATAAGTTTGATTCAATCCAATATTCCAGAATGGGGAGGGCTTTTAATGGATATCACCCCATCAAAATCTCCAACAACTGTATTGCGGCTTCCGGAATTTTGGTACCTGGTCCAAATACGGCCACGGCACCGTTTTTAAATAGAAAATCATAGTCCTGTCGGGGAATAACGCCCCCTACGATGACCATAATATCCTCACGACCGTAGTCCTTTAAAATTTCAATGACTTTGGGTACTAGGGTCTTGTGTCCTCCCGCGAGGGAGGAAATCCCCAATACGTGTACATCGTTTTCTATGGCTTGGTTGGCCACTTCTTCCGGGGTTTGAAAAAGTGGGCCGATATCCACATCAAAACCCAGGTCGGCATAGCCCGTGGCCACCACCCGGGCACCACGATCATGACCGTCCTGTCCCATTTTGGCGATCAGGATACGCGGGCGTCGTCCTTCTTCGGCCGCAAAGGCATCGGCCAGGGCCTGTGCCTTTTGAAAAGCGGCATTGTTTTTACTTTCTTTGGAATACACTCCTGAAATCGTTTTAATATCGGCGGTATGCCTTCCAAAGGCTTTTTCCAGGGCAAGGCTGATTTCCCCCAGTGTGGCCTTGGCCCTTGCCGCCGCTATTGCTAAAGCTAACAAATTTCCATCGTTTTGCGGAGCGTTTGTTCCGTTTCCTTCGGTCGCATCTGGCGCTACGGTTTTTGGGTCTTCACTTATCTTCATTTTTGCCCTTGCCGCGGCTTCCAGCCTTTGTAGTGTTTGGGCGACCTGTGCCGGGTCTCTTTCGGTTTTGATCCGGTCTAACCGTTCCAGTTGTTTTCGTCGTACGGCATTGTTGTCCACTTCTAAAATGACAAGGTCGTCCTCTTCCTCCAGCGCAAATTTGTTCACCCCGATAATGGGCGCCTCCCCCGTATCGATCCGCGCCTGTTTGCGTGCCGCGGCCTCCTCGATCCGCATTTTTGGGATACCGGCCTCAATGGCCTTAGTCATTCCGCCGAGTTCCTCTACTTCCTGGATCAATCGCCAGGCGTTTTGCACCAGGGTATCGGTCAGTTCCTCTACATGATAACTACCGGCCCAGGGGTCCACGGTTTTGGTGATTTTGGTCTCCTCCCGTAAAAAGAGCTGCGTTTCCCGTGCGATCCGTGCCGAAAAATCGGTAGGAAGGCCTATGGCCTCGTCCAGTGCATTGGTATGAAGGCTTTGGGTGCCCCCGAATACCGCTGCCGCGGCTTCAATGGTAGTACGGGCCACGTTGTTGAACGGGTCTTGTTCGGTCAGGCTCCAACCACTGGTTTGGCAATGGGTACGTAACGAGAGCGACTTTTCGTTTTTGGGAGCGAACTGTCGCATCAGTTTGGCCCATAACAGACGCCCGGCGCGCAGCTTGGCAATTTCGGTAAAATGGTCCATACCAATGCCCCAGAAAAAGGACAGTCGCGGGGCAAAGCTGTCGATATCTAGCCCTGCGGCCAATCCGGTACGTACATATTCCAATCCGTCGGCGAGGGTATAGGCCAGTTCAATTTCGGCCGTGGCCCCCGCTTCGTGCATATGATAGCCCGAGATGCTGATGCTATTGAATCGCGGCATAAACTGGCTGGTGTATTCAAAAATGTCCGCTACGATCTGCATGGAGGGCGAGGGGGGGTAAATGTAGGTGTTGCGCACCATAAACTCCTTTAAAATATCGTTTTGTATGGTGCCGGAAAGCTGTTCGGGAGCGACACCCTGTTCCTCCGCCGCTACAATATAAAAGGCCATTATGGGCAAAACCGCCCCGTTCATGGTCATGGAAACCGACATTTTATCCAATGGAATACTATCGAACAGGATGTTCATATCGGCAATGGAATCTATGGCAACACCGGCTTTGCCAACATCTCCCATCACCCGCTCGTGGTCGCTATCGTACCCGCGATGGGTGGGCAGGTCAAATGCGACCGAAAGACCCTTTTGGCCCGCCGCCAGGTTACGTCTGTAAAAAGCATTGCTTTCCTCGGCCGTGGAAAACCCCGCGTACTGCCGCACCGTCCAAGGGCGTTGCACGTACATGGTCGGATAGGGCCCCCTTAAAAAGGGCGGGAACCCCGCTGCAAAGGCCTCATGTTCGAACGGTCGGGGTTCCTGGCCGTTTTCGCCATCAAAAGATAGTTCCAGATGTTGTACGTCTTTACGTTTCATAAGCGGACCATGGTGGTTTTATCCTGTTTTAAAGGGAAATGGGCATTATTGCTCTTGTTGTAATCGTTCCTGTTCCAAGGCTTCCGACAAGCGTTTGGGCACTAGGGGCGGTAGCAACGTTTTGCGCGGTCTTTTTTGTACGAAAGGGTACACCTCCAATTCCCCTTTCATTCGTTCTTGTTGGGCTGCGTAGCGATTGGTGCCCACCAATAGTTCTTCTTCCGTATGAAAACGCTTTTGGGATTTTTGGGCGCTTTCAGCAATTTTTCTTTGAATGGTATGGTCGTTCAGTTGCTTTAAAAAGCCTCCGGAAGCTTCAATTTGTTTGAAAAGCAACAAGGCTTTTTCCGCCATTTGGCGTACGAGGGTCTCCAGGTAGTGGTTGCCAGCAACGGGATCGTAGGAGCCATCAAAAAAGCTTTCGTGCTTGAGCAGTAACAATTGGTTACGGGCAATACGATCCCCAAACGCGTTCCGTTTGTGATAAAGGGCATCATAAGGGCTATTGAACACGGTATCGGCCCCGCCCAATATGGCCGACATGCACTCGGTGGTCGTACGCAACATATTGGTATTGTAGGCGTATACCGTTTTATTTCTTTTACTGGGTTCGGCGGTAATATGGCAATCTGCCGCTATGCCATAGTCCTTGGCCAATGTTCGCCACAGGAGGCGGAGCGCCCTAAATTTTGCGATCTCAAAAAAGTAATTGCCCCCAATGGCCATACGGAAGGTAATTCGCCGCTCGGGGTGCCGTGCACTGCGCAACAAGTACTCGTTGGCGTGGGAAAGGGCATAGGCAAGTTCCTGCACTCTATCCGCCCCCGAATTTTGGTAAAGTGCAGCGTCCACGGAAAACAGGCTACCGTTGAACTCCTTGGGTGCCGATGTGGCAATACCATCGCAAAATGCAAAATCCTTGTCCTTGCCGAAAAACCAATTCCCCTCTCGGGCCAAATTCCCAATAGGGTCCAACTGCAAATGCACTTGTGGAAATTGCTTTTGTGCGATTTCGGCTATTTGTTGAATGGGTTCCTGTGATAAGGTATCAAAACTAAAATAAACGGATTTTAGCGCGGTAATGTTTTTAAGGAGTGCTTTCGCCGCAAGGGTCGTATCGGCAACGGCAAAGCGTATGCTATCGATTCCTTTTGGGATCAGTTCCAGGGCCTTTTGGTTTCCTGTAAGCGCCTCGGTGACGGAAATGGTTTCCCCGATGGACCAGGGCCGGGGAGCGGCCTTGAGAAGCCTTTGCCGGTCCTTATGATCTTCGTTACTGTAAAAAGGTTTCACTTTTATGCCTTCGGGAGATTCCCATACCAGGGTATCGTTATAGTCTGCACCTTTGAGCCCATACTGGATTTTTTGCTTCCAGGCCTTGGCCGAAACCGCATCGAAATCGTCAAATAGGGGAGAAGGTTCCATGGTAAAAAGTTTGTGATGAAGATACGCTTTATAGCATAAATTTAGTCGGCCCGATCTGGGATTATTTCAAGGTGGTTTCCGTTTGGTAAGGAAGTCGTAAGCCTTCCGGGTCTCGTGTTTGAATTATCGGAGTATCCTGGGATAGCCATTTGTTTTACAGGGATATGGCTTGCTGCATGTAGGTTTGTATTAGGTTTTTTTGGAAGCCACGTTATACCAATGGCTAATTGGTATTATTACCCTTTTCGGTTTCAATTTTTCGTGCGCTGGCCTGGAAATGCGGTCGGGAAGCGACTCCCTTACCATTGAAAGAAGTGCTTTGGTCGTTCACCGAAAAAAACGTGCTATTGACGGAAACAAGGTGGATTTGCAGAAAAGATTCCATTTACAAAATGGAGCTCGGAAAAGCCGTTCGAAGACAAATACTTGCGGTTTAACGATTTCTTAACTTTTGTTACGGCCCACTATTGAAAAGTACGTTACTTTGATGTTTCACCCCTAAATCGAATGACCTATGCATGTTATGACCGTTACCCACTTCTTCTAACGTTTTATATCGTTACCAGCACTTTTACCGTTTTGCCGAGGGTCCCTATGGTCATACTTGGCAGGTGTCCGAATTCAAAAAAAATTAACCATAAACCAACATACGAATGAAGAAAAACTACCTTAATGTTACCGTAAAAAGGCTTTTTGGCCTTATGGCGCTGTCGGCCTATCTGCCCATGATGGCGGCAGGCGTGACAAGTCCCGCCGAACCTGTACCTTACACCGATACTGCGGTCGGTGGATGTGAATATCCAATTTTGGAATCGCCAAGATGTTCCAATCAAAACGTAGCCCAGGTATGGTTGAAAAACAATGCCGAAAACTACTTTTCGACAGTGGAGACCGCTTCCTTTATAACTTATGATAACGGAACGGCCACATATTACGCTGTTGTTTCCAACGGTTCCGATACCGTAACGGTAGACCTGGTTTTTTCCGGGTATACTACTGTTGCGCCACAGGATAGTCCAAAAGAAAATGAATGTACACCGCACAATACCGAGGATTGGGTGTATTGGACCACGTCCGAAGGCACGGTAACCTCCGAGGAGCATGGCACATACACCATTAGTCGCAAAGGCCCGGCCTTTCAATTGGGTGATGGTGCCGATGTGACCCGAGCTGGTTTTGGTGCTTCCGGATGGTTTTACATGGAAGGTGGCGATGGCTACTATACCACTGGTGATGTAAACATTCAATTGGGCAAATGTGAACGGCTATGTACGATAACGGTCGATGCGGGAGCGGATGTATCCCTATGCAGCGGCGAATCTGTAACCTTGACCGCTGCGGTGAAGGATGCTTCCCGTTGTGCCAGTGCCTGTGATTATACCATTGAAGAAAGCGCCAAGTGTGGAACAAATGGAGAAAATATTGAAGAGGTTTGGTTGGAAAACCCGATCGACAATCGTTTTGTTACCAGCAGTTCTTCCTTTGTAACCAAAACCGATGGTACGGCAGCCTATTCCGCCGTAGGTTCCAATGGAACGGATACGGTAACGGTAGAACTTACATTTTCAGGATATACCGTAAGTCCTCCAATGGATAGTCCCAAAGAAAACTGGTGTACTCCGCACGACACTTCCGACTGGGTGTATTATAGCACTACTACCGGTACCGTGGTATCGGAATTGCACGGCACATTTCAGGTGACCCGTAAAGGACCTGCCTTTCAGTTGGGCAATGGAGCCGATGTAACCCGTAACGGTTTTGGCGCTTCGGGATGGCTTATGCTGAGCGGTGGCGACGGTTATTATGAAAATGGTGATGTAAACGTAAAATTGGGCGACTGTACCCCAATCGATTTTGAAGAGACCATGGAATGGGTATGGACGACCGAAGATGGGAATATCGTAGGGGAAGCCAATACCCCGACCATTACGGTAGACCAAAGCGGAACCTATAAGGTGGTCGCCTTGGACTGTGCGGATTGTGAAGCAATGGATACCGTTACGGTGAGCCTGTCAGATCCACAGACCGGTATGTTGACGGCCACGGATGACAGAGTGTGTTTGGATGAAGAAATGATTATGATAAGCGCGCAAGCCGATGGTACCGCAAAGGTGCCTGCCGATTATATACAAGGGTATGTATTGACCAAAGGGGACGCGTTAACGGTTCGGGCCTTATCGGACGTTCCCGAGTTTAAGGTCAGCGAAATAGGGAAGTATACCATTCATACTTTCGTATATCCCAATACCTTTGATCCGGCGACGGTGATCGTGTTTGGCCAGACTACAGGTTTTGAAGTGAACGCCCTGTTGCGACAGGGAGGGGGCGATATTTGCGCCGTCCTTGATGTAGCCGGTGCCGAGATCAACGTAACGGGAACCCTACTTATAGGCGACTATGTATGGGTAGATACCGACCGCGATGGCATACAGGATGCGAACGAAAACGGACGCAATGCCGTTACGGTAAGCCTATTTAGCTGCGAAGGTGAAGCCATAGATCGAACGGTTACCGTTACCGATAGCAACGGTAATGATGGCTACTACAGTTTTGAGGTGTGCCCAGGTTCGTATTACATCGTTTTTGACGATGTTCCGGAAAACTATTCGTTTACCGAGCAAAGTGCCGGGGGAGATTCCTTATTGGACTCCAATGTCAATGCCCAAGGTACTACGGACTGTTTTACGGTGACCGATGGGGATGATGTAAGCATCGATGCCGGCTTGACCACAACTTGTCCACAATTGGAAGTACAGTATAAAATCCGTCCGCGTGATACCGATGGTATTTATACTCCGGGCAACGAAACCGCCGCCTGTTTGGGTGATGCGTTGATCATTCGTTTGGTGATGCCCGGAGATGGCGTAACCTACGAAGATGCCTCTCTTTTCACCGATTGGGTATTTACCTATGAACTTGTAAACGGTGGAGTGTCCGTACGTGGAAAAGCGGAAGAACCGCTCAATAACTATGTTGCTCGATATGGTTTGCAGGAAAATGATTTTGGAACCTATCGCATCAGTTGGGTAAGTCCCGACGGATGTACCGGTTCCGATGAGTTCGTGCTCAATTTCCCGGATGCCGGTTGTAATGCCGATGGTATTCGTTCGAACGCTACCAATAAGGTGGCTACGGTATTCCCTATGCCGGCAAAAAGCGGTAGTACGGTACAGGTGATCATCAACACCGATACCGGATCGTTCGCATCCGAAACAACTTTGGGTACCGCTTTAAAGGCGGCATTGCCCGCGAAGGGAGAAGAAGTGCGTTTGAGTCTATACGAATTGAATTCAGGACGTTTGGTACACCGGCCGCGAACGGTAACCATTAGCAAAGGACAGGATATGGTTCCTTACGCACTCGATCAGCTTGCCACGGGAGTATATATTCTTAAGGCAGAAGGCAACAGTTGGACCGATACCAAACAGTTGATCGTCGAATAATACTAAAATGCCATAATGAAAAAGACCGCCTAGACCCATAAAGGGTCGGGGCGGTTTTTTTGTTTTGAAGCCAGAGCGTAATACCATTTCTGATATTAAATTACCCCTTAAAAATTGTTCTTTTCCGTGTATGCTTCAAAATAAAATCTAACCATAGCTACTGCTATGCTTGGATTTTCTTTTTCGCCTACCCACAAAATCCCTGGTTTTTACTTGCGTATTTTAACATTAGAATTGGTATACCGCTTGTCCATAACAATATTGGTTTACTGTACGAGTACTACTTTTTGCTTAATACGCGCTCAAAACCACTGGTTTTTTTTCTCTTTTTCTGCCCTATGGGAACTATCTACAAGGCAAGGGGAAAAACCGATATGTTCTTCCCTTGGATTTCACTGCATCTTTGCCATGTAATTAAAAACAACATGTTTATGAGAGCAAAGCCCATTTCCATTTTCAACCTGATCACCCTTTTAAGTCGGCAAGTAAAAAGAACGACGCAAAGGAAGATTGATGAAACCGATTGCGAGACACATTTCCATCACGATTATTACTGCGAAACCGCTAAGGCGATGGTTCCGTTTCGCTGAGCGATAGCAACTTTCAAAACAATAAAAACAAGTTCAACACTATTCATATTAACAATAAAATAAACTAAAGATTATGAGCAATTTCAAAGTACCAACAAGAGCAGAAGTAACCACCGATAACCAAGCTATTTTTGATCATTTGGAAAAAGCGGTCGGTTTTGTACCGAACCTTTTTGCGACTTACGCCTATTCGGAAAGCGCCCTTAAAAATTATTTGGACTTCTCCAATGCCAAAACGTCATTGAAAGCCAAAGAGAAAGAAGTAGTGAATTTGGCGGTGAGCCAGGTCAACAACTGCGAGTATTGCTTGGCGGCCCATACAGCGATTGCAAAAATGAACGGTTTTACCGATGCCGAAATATTGGAACTACGTTCCGGTAAGGCCACTTTTGACACTAAGTTGGATGCCTTGGCGAAACTTTCGAAAAATATTGTAGAGAATCGTGGAAGCACGGACGAGGTGGTATTACAAGGCTTTTTTGAAGCGGGTTGGACAAAGGAGAATTTGGTGGATACCATTTCGTTGGTAGGGGACAAAACGATTTCGAACTACCTGCACAAAACCACGTTGGTGCCAATCGACTTTCCGGCAGCGCCAATTTTGGAAGATACATTAGTGTAGTTCCCCCGATGCTTGCCCTTGCCAGAAGCCCCGGACCGTTGTTCGGGGCTTTTATGATAAGCGTTGTTTGTGTTTTTTTTTGAAGGTGGCCGGAGGTACTCCGGTCTGGTTCTTAAAAAATTTTGAAAAATGGGCCGCTTCGTTAAAACCGAGTTCATAACCGATTTCCTCCGCTGTTTTATCGGAATAAAAAAGAAGCCTTTTCGCTTCCAGCATAATACGTTCGTTAATGATTTTTAAAGGGGCCGAGTCGCCCGTTTTTTTGAAGAGGTTGGAAAGGGTCTTGGGCGATTTAAAAAGGAGTTCGGCATAATCGCTGACAGTATGTTTTTCCTTAAAATGCTGTTCCACTAAAACATGGTATTGGCGAACCAGGTCGTATTGTGGCGTTTGCAAAGGTGTTGCATGCTGGTCTTTTTTTATCATACGGGTAGCTTTGATCAACATTCGTTTGAGCAATACCCGCAACATTTCACCTTGAATGGCGTCCTTGGTCTCAAACTCTTCCCGAAACATAAAAAAGAGGGCCTCAAAGGATTTTATTTCCTTTTCCGAAAGACTTACCACCGGGGGCAGTGACGACCCGAAAAAGAGAAAACCGTAACACGATACTTCCTGATCGTGATCCCGGATGCAGTAAAACTCCCGATTAAAAACAATGGCGAGCAGCCCGGAACCTTTTGTAAGCTCCATAATATTCAAAGGCGTACAAAAAACGACCTGATTTTTTAGGAGTTCCATCCGGTATCCGTCCACAATAATGGTGGTATCCCTCTCTTTGGCCCATAAAATTTTATAAAAACCTTTCTTTTCAAGCAATTGCATGGAAGGTTCGCAGCTGAAATTGGTCAGGGTGAATACACTTTCTTCTTTAGGGCTAATGTAATCGAGTTTCATCGCGTGGCTACCGTTTATAGTGTGCGGCAACCAGGGTTGCCGGCGTTTAAATTTTGGCAAAGTACTAAAAAAGGGAATTGGTGTACCCGAAGTACATGCCCTTGTGATGTTTTTAACAGTGGTAAGCGTTTTTCCATCGAATCTGAAACTGTTCCAATAATACCTTGTTTCCCATGAATTGATTGGAATACGGTCGAAGTCCCACTAGAAGGTCTTTCCGTTTTTCGTTTCCAGGGCGACCTCTTTCTTTGCTTTAACGAATGCCGCTATCGTTCGTTCGATATCCTTTTCCGTAGTGGCCCAAGAACAAACGCTCACCCGTATGACCGTTTTTTGTTGCCAAACGGATCCGCCTACCCAGCATTCACCGGATTCTTGAATACGACCAATGATGCTTTTGGTGGTGTCGTCACTTTCCGTTCCGACCAAAACTTGATTGAAAACGACCTCGTTGATGATTTTAAAACCGTTTTCGGCCAACCCTTCCGCTAGCTGTAGCGCCCTATGGTGAAAGTTTGTTACCATGGTATCGATACCGGATGTACCGAGATATTTCATGGTCGCCCATAACTCAATGGCCCTCGAACGTTTGGATAGTTCGGTCGTATACAGCAATGGGTCGCGTTGATCGCTATAGAGGATGTATTCTCCCGTGGCCTGTAGGGCACTGATCAGGGCATCGGGATAACGGCATAGGATAATACCCGAATCGTAAGGGGTGTTCAAGGTTTTGTGTCCGTCCACCGCCCATGATGATGCCTTTTGCATGCCCTTGGTCAGATAGGATAACGACTTTGACGCCGCGGCCCAAAGGCCAAAAGCGCCGTCAATATGGACCCAGGCACCCACCTCTTCGGCTTTTTGGCAAATGGCATCGAAATGATCAAAAGAACCGGTGTTTGCATTTCCCGCCTGTAACAGCACTAAACAACTGCTGTCCAAAGGGGGCATTTTTTCTAAAACCAGTCGCCCCTCCGCATCCGAAGGGAGCCATTCGATGTTTTTGTTTCCGTACCCCAGCATCGTCAAGGTTTTTTTTACGCTGGCGTGCACCTGGTCGTGCGCCAAAATACGTAAGGGTGGCGCCCCGTTCAACCCCATTTCGTTGACGTCCCAACCCAAATTTTGAAGCAAATGGAACCGTGCCGCGGCGATACCACATAAATTGGCCATTGACGTACCGCTAACAAAACCGGCAACGGTCTGTTTCGGAAGATCAAAAATATCCTTTAGCCAACGTTCGCAAACACTTTCCAATTTCGCATTTACGGGAGAGGTAAGATAGAGCCCCCCGCATTGGTCCCAAACATCGGCCAACCATTTTGCCCCTAACGAGACCGGTACGACCCCTCCGTTGACGAAGCCAAAATACCGCCCGGCAGTTTGTGCAATGGTTCCGGGGCCACCATACTCATGAAGTTGTTGTAAAACGGTTTTGGCCGCTACCGGTTCCACAGGTAGTGCCTCGTCAAAAATGTTCATGGCCTCTAGACTGGTCTTAGAGGGAAAAACGCGCATCTCCGGTACTTGGTCCATATACGCAAATGCATATGCCTTGGCCTGTTCAAAAAGTGTTTTGTCGGTCAATTCCCCAAACATTCTTTCCTGTAGTTCCATAGTGTTCTAACGTTTAAACGGGTGCTATCGAAAAAGCGGTGGTTTTACTCGATAATCGAGATTTAAAATGCTCCGACGCTTGCGTCGAAATCAATGGTAATTTTCGTTCTAATGTCTCGTGGGCTTGCCCCGAGGTTATTTGCTAAATCAAGAACGAAGGTATTTGTTTTTTATCCGATATCGCAATCACGTTCATCCTTGTTTCGGCCTTCAATTTTGCCTATACGGGACAATACTTCCTCTTTGGATATGTTCCCGTTCGGGTAGGTCTCCGCCATACCCAAGTGTCCTTTATTTTTTTTCCAAACGGATCGCCGTGACTTTCGTTTTGGTATCGATGGAAATGGGCTGTCCGTTTTGATCCAAAAGATAAAAGGTGCCCTCTTCCGTATATACTTCAATGACATCGCCATAACTATAATTGATAAACACTTTTTCGGATAGTAATTTATGTTCGCCACTGCTCAATAGTTGTAAGCCATTTTTTTCGAGATGTTTGGCCCAAACGATTGCCGGGCATAGAAATTGTATTTCCGAATAGGGTAGTTTTTGGTATGTTTTGTTTTCGGAATCCAAGGAATAGTATGTTTTTTCGTAATGCCGTTCACCATCTTTATAAAAGTATACCTGGTGGCGATTGACGTTCATTGAGGCGTTTACAAATTTGACTTTAAAAGGGATGCTAAGTTGAAGGGCACCGGCCTTGTTCCTAAATTCTGTTTTGTCCTCTAATACAAGGTCATATAACTTTTTATCCGGAAGGCGATTGCGCAACATCGCGGAAAATGAGATGGAATCGCGACGGTTTTCCAAATAAAGGGTAAAGGAATCCACATTGCCCTCGACCGCTTGTTTGTTTACTACCTTTGAACGTAAATAGGCATTGGTACGTTTCAGCTCTAAATATTCAAGGGTACGGTAAAGCACTTGCCTATCTTGGATTCCCTTGGTACGGTCGGCTATCTTTTCCAGGCTGGCGAGCCGTTCATCATATTCCGCTATCGCAGTATTGTTGCTGTTATTTGACAAACCGAATTTCTCCTCCAAACGCTCTCCCTTTTTATTGTAATACGCCTCTTCAAGTACTTTTCCCTTGTAGAACATATAATAGTTATAGGGCAATTCGTAAGCGATAAAATTCGCATCCATTTGTAACAGCTTAACATCACCTTTTTGTACACCTATCTCCTTTTTGGTAAAATGAACGGTGTCCACCTTGGTGAGGTAGCGAATATCGAAGCGCATTTGAATACTATCCACATGTTTCATTTTTGGGACCGCCATAGGATTTAATGGAAAACTATACCCTTCAATTGGAATGGGAACATTTTGCTCCTTTTCATGATGATAATATATCTTCTCAATGGTAAGATCTTGTTCGGAGTCGGAGTTTAAACGGTAAAAAGGATTTACTTGTGTTTCCGTACGCAACATAAAGACGGTGGCCCCATTGTTACGTACCACTGGCGCTAACAGGCTTTTTCCATCTTCAAAGGTTTGCCGAAAAAAGACGCCTGCCTGTACGGTATCACGGTAATTTAAATGGTTCGTATTTACCAAATTGGGAAGGATGTTCTCTTTTATCAGGACTTGTTCTTCTGTTGCGGTGTATTTTTTGATGAGGGATGCAAAACGTTTTTCCTCATTATCGATGTTTTCCTGAAATCGCGAAAGTAATTCTTGTTTATTTTCTTTAAAATAGGTGACATTTTCGCTAAAAAGCTCATGAATTTCGGATACCGATAGTGAATCCAATTGGCGGTGCATCGTATCGATCTGGGCGACAAGGTAGGGGGCGGGACACCGCGATCGTTCCGTTTCTACCATTTGCTCGGTAACCATTTGCCCGGCAACCGAAAACGACAACAGAAAAAGGAGAATATTTAAATTGGTTTTGATCATATAACATTGCCTTTAGGAGCACAGCTAATTTTTGAACAAAGGGGTATTCGGGATAAAACCGACCATCCCGATATGTTGTAAAATCAGTATTTCAAATAGGTATCTTTTCAATACTTATTTTGCCGTTCCCCTTATTACGAAGCGCAGGGATATTCAAAACAGTGAAAATATTTATGGTATCCCTTTAAAGCTTTAAAGTACGAAGTTTATTTTTTTTCCAATGCCGCTATCGCCATCAAAATAGCCATTTTATCGGCCTCAAGATTATCGGCCACCTCGTGGAAAAAGGTTTGTCGGTCCCAAGCATACGGGACAGAGTAGGATACCGGCACACCAATGTTTTCATAGGAGTTTCCATTTACATCCATATACACTTCGTTCGAAATGGCAAAATACCATCCGTTCGGAAGTTTTTTCTCAAGGGCAGTGGACAAAGCGCCCTGTGTAGGCGTACCGATTCTTTTGATATTGGGCAGGGCGATGGAACCGATTGCGAAGGCTTCGGCCGCACTTCCGGTCTGTTTGGAAGTAAGGACATAAACCGGTTTTTTATAGGGGTTTTCGGAGGCTTCCAAATATAAGGGTGCAGGATTGGTGTATCCTTCCCGGTGTTTGAGCTTGGTGGATACCACCTGCCGCTCGGTATCATTGAACCGTTTCAGTATTTCGAAGTTTACGGCATCTTGTCCGCCGCCATTGAACCTAAGGTCGACAACGATCGTTTTGGTACTTTTTAGGTCGGCCATCACCCGATCCATAATGCTGCGCACGGCGGTAACCTCAAGATCGATATAGCGGCCGGCGTCCATCTGATGAAAGGTTTCCACATAGGCATCAACAAATCCAAGAGAATCGATACGGGTTTTCGGAATGTCCAATTTGGCATAAAGCCACATGGCCTTTACCTGTATGTACCCGATATCGTTGCCCATATCGCCCCATTTGAGCAACCAGGAATCTTTGGTCATGTCGGTAATAAGATGATGCGCTGCCACCTTATCGGCGACTTGAAAATCGCCAAGTTCGTTTACGGTTTCCTGCTCAATCTCTTCGATTGCCGCAATGGAGTCCAGCTGACGGGCTACCGATGCATCCGCTTCAATAAAACCATGGTTGTCGTGCAGTATCGCTAAGGTTTCCTCAATAACCTGATAAAGATAAAGATCGGTCGGGTTTTTGACCAGTTTTTGGCGTTGTTCCGTCACTATTTTCTTCCAGTTTAGTTGGTTGAGGTCCATGAAGGCATAGTGCTCTTTTACGGTTTCGGCAAACACATCAAAATTGTATAAGGGGTCTTGTTGCCGTTCTTTGGAAATATCCTCTTGGTCATACCCAATGGTATCCTCAGCGCGTACGAAGGTATAGGTCATCACTCCTTTTTTTAATAAAAGGGTATCGCCCATCAGTGTAATAGCGTCCATAAGTTCGGACAAGGGGGCTTCCTTGTTTAAAACGGTAGCGATAGGGGTGACGTCATAAAGCGAGTAAGAGGTGCTGTCGCGGATTTCAAGTGTCCAACCGGAGCCTATGGATTCCCAGGTGCCGTTCAGTGATGGGGATTTAGGGGTGGTCGGATTACAAGAGAGTATTAGCGTCAGCAACGATAGGGCGATCAAGAAGGGTTTCATTTTCTGGTTTTAGATAAAGAGTATCCTGGTGGCAAACTGTTACAGTAGACCGGTAAATACAGGATCTATATGCCCAGTTTCGTTCTCCAGCGTTTCCGCAAGGGCAAGTTCTTTAACGTTGGCCTGTACTAGGGCCAAAATCTTAAAAACACATTTTGCCTTTGCTATATCAAAATCTTGTAAAAAGCATTGCAGTCCTAATTATGGACCAACGCAATGTTCAACCTGTCGGACTTTTTGAGAAACACCTGCCCAATGCTGAGGGCGGGATTTTTCCGTTGGAAGATCATACCATCTATGACAGCAATAAACAAATCATTGAACTATAGTTTACATGCAAAATGGGTTTCTGGAATTGTCTTTTTAGGATATGGTGTTCGAAAGGAGTATCCGCCCCCGCCTCCTTATATTTCGGGCCTACGTTTTCAAAAGAACGGATTATAGGCTTTTATCGGTATTCATGAGTGCATTGAATAGGACGTATGCGTATGACCTAAAATCGGTTTATGGTTTATAAGGACTAACGTTATCAGACAGAAAAGCTTAGGATATTTTCATTTTTTCGTATTTTGTAGGCAGTAACACCTTATGAGTGCGGTAATTAACTATATTCACAAAGTACTAGTCTAATATTTAAACCATGTATAGCAGTCTCCTAGACCTTTTGAAACGTACCTACGTTTTTTTGCCCGTTATTTTTATGATGGCAAGCTGCGGGGTCGATAAGCCAAAGGAGGTAGTGTTGGCCGAAAGCGACCTGCCCGAAGTCATCGATTTCAATTACCATATAAAGCCTATTTTGTCCGATCGCTGTTATGTCTGTCATGGGCCCGACAAGAACAATCAAAAGGCCGATTTAAGATTGGACAATGCGGAAGGGGCCTATGCGGCCTTAAGCTCCGGTTCGGGTGTTGCCATAGCGCCGGGGAACCTGGGTAAAAGTGAGGTCTATCATCGTATGGTCACCGAAGATCCCTATCGATTGATGCCGCCCCCGGAGTCCAATTTGGTCTTGAGTGCCGAAGAGATCGCCTACATCACAAAATGGATCGAACAAGGGGCGGAATACAAACCGCACTGGGCATTTACAAAACCTGAAAAAAGTGAAGTACCCGAGGCCGGGGAAGGTTGGGCCAACAATACTATAGATCGTTTTGTAGCGGCTAAATTGGAAGAAAAGGACATTGCCCCTTCCGAAATGTCGGAACGGGAAGTACTGGTCCGTCGGTTGTTTTTTGATCTGACCGGTCTTCCTCCCGCTATTGAGGAGGTAGAACGGATTATTAACGATGACGACCCCGAGTATTATTCCAAATTGGTGGACAAACTTTTGGCTTCGTCCGCCTATGGCGAACGAATGGCTTCCCACTGGTTGGATGTGGCGCGTTTTGCTGATAGCGAGGGGTATTTGGACGATTTTCACCATGAGATGTGGCCTTACAGGGACTGGGTAATCAATGCCTACAACAAGAACTTGCCCTATGATGATTTTGTGCTTTGGCAGGTCGGTGGGGACCAAATACCAAATGCCCGGCCGGAGCAACGTTTGGCCACGGCCTTTAACCGTTTACACAAACAAAATTCCGAGGGGGGCGCGATTGCAGAAGAATTTCGGGTAGACTATGTATCCGATCGTACGAATACCGTCGGTGCCGCTTTTATGGGGCTCACCGTTGCCTGTGCGCGCTGTCACGACCATAAGTACGACCCCATATCCCAAAAAAACTATTTTGAGCTCTTCGGATTCTTTAATAGCACCGTAGAAATGGGGAACGGCATGTTTGCTCAGAACAGTATCGAAAATGGGCAGGGTATCGCACCGGAACGGTCCATGAACGCAGGCCCGGTAATGCCCGTCCCCGATGAAGATATTTCCAAAATAAGAGATTTTATCGCCAGAGAGGCGGAGGCCAAGTCCTCCGAAATCGAAAAACGAATAAAAGCGGTAAGCGAACAAGCCGCCAGCTGGGCAGGCTCCGATCCTTCCCCCAGCGTTTTGGAAAAGGCAGTCGACCAAGCTACCGTAGTCAACCTGACCTTCGAACAGGCTGCCAACGGTGTTTGTAAAGATCTTGCGAAAGGTTCCAAAAATGCGACCTATAAGGGACATGAAATTGTTCCTGGTAAAAAAGGGTCCGCGCTGGAGTATAAGGAGGGCCAGTTGGTCGCTGACGGCAGCAGGGTCAGTTTTGAAAGGGTCGACCCCTTTACCGTAAGCTTTTGGATAAAGGTACCAGAAGAATTTGATGAGGCCCGTGTGCTTTTTAATGGCAATAGCCGTAACCAAGGTTATCGAGGATGGGAGGTTGTACTCGACAGTACCCGGGTATCGTTCCGTTTGAACCATGCCTATCCTTTTCAATCGCTAACGGTGCGAATGAAAGAGGCACTTCCCCTTAACGAATGGCAACATTTCACTTGGACATACGATGGCTCCAGCAATGCGGAACGGATGAAAGTGTACCGTGACGGGCAATCGATGGACGTGGATGTCCTTAGAAACCATATCTATAGATCTACGAAACCATATGCCGACTCCGATGCTTTGTTGTATGAACACTACAATGGTCTCGTTTTGGGTGCCAGCCACTATGATAAGGGATTTAGTAAAGGATTTATAGATGAACTTCGGATACTGAACAAAGAAGGCGGAGCGCTTTTTGCGCAATATTTGTTCGATGAGGCAAAGGGAAAAAAAGCCTTTGAAACGGCCGTATCCCAAAAATCGAAGGCCCTGGACGAGTTTTATGCCCTTCACATGAGCGACGAGTTGCAAACGGAACGGGAGTCGCTGCGACAGATCCGCCTGCGCGATGTGCAAACGATAGACACCATACAGGAAATTATGGTAATGGGCGATTATGAACAGGAACGTCCCACCTATATTTTGGATCGTGGTGCCTACGACTCGCCCACCGAGCAGGTATCCCGTGATGTTCCCGAGTCCATTTTACCATGGCCGGAAGACCTTCCTAAAAACAGGTATGGATTGGGAAAATGGCTGACCCATGAGGAAAATCCACTTACCGCCAGGGTAGCGGTCAACCAAATGTGGTATCTGATGTTCGGCCGTGGACTTGTGGAAACCAACGAGGATTTTGGAAATCAAGGAGCACTGCCCACCCATCCTGAACTGTTGGACTGGCTTGCGGTGGATTTTATCGAAAACGGATGGAACGTTAAACGACTGATCAAACAAATGGTTACCTCGGCAACCTATAAACAATCCTCTAAGGTCCGTAACGATTTACAAGAAATCGACCCTGATAACAAATTGCTGGCAAGAAGTCCGCGCTATCGACGGTCCGCCGAAATGGTACGGGACAATGTTCTTGCCGCCAGCGGACTTTTAAAAGAGGAAATAGGAGGGAAGTCCGTTTTTCCCTACCAGCCTGATGGTCTATGGAGGGAAACGATCTCGCACTCCTTCTTCCCCGGATACGAAATCGATTATGATGAGGGGCTTTACCGACGTAGCCTATATACCTTTTGGAAGCGCAATGCCCCGGCACCGAGCATGCTGGTCTTTGATGCGGCCAACCGCAGTGAGTGTCAGGTAAAACGGTTGCGGAGCAACACTCCTTTACAAGCATTGGTATTGTTGAACAGCCCACAGATTATTGAGGCCTGTAGGGTGCTTTCCGAAAAAATGTTGGTGGAGACCTCCTTGGAACCCGTTAATGCGGTAGACCGACTTTTTCTTTCGCTTATAGGCCGTTCGCCCAAACCGGCGGAAAAGGAAATCCTGCTGAGGCAATACCGGGAAGAAAAAAACTATTTCGATACGGCCCCGGAAGAAATGCGCGGTTTTTTGAATATCGGAACCAAAAAACCGAACGGTGAAATTCCCCTAACGCAGACAGCGGCATTGGCGCGGGTGGCCAATACCATTTTGAACTCTACGGAAGGGTATTACAAAAATTAGGATATGAAGAAGTACGAAAAGGATATCAAACAAGCGGAATACCTACGCACCAGAAGGGATTTTTTACGGACCACAAGCAAGGGATTGGGAAGTCTGGCCCTGGGCAGCCTTTTGTTTCCGGATATGATCGCCGCACCTCCCAAACCCAAGTTGATTACTTCTTTGTCTGACAACGGAGGGGCACTTTCGGGCTTGCATCATGTGCCCAAAGCCAAAAGGGTCATCTATCTTTTTCAAAGCGGTGGACCTAGCCAATTTGAACTTTACGACTATAAACCCGCATTGAACAAGTATTGGGGCGAAGAAATCCCGGATTCGGTACGAGGGGAACAACGACTTTCGGGCATGTTGGCGGCGCAGGCCAGTTTTCCGCTAGTGGGGTCCCTATTCGATTTTAAGCAACATTCCAAAACGGGAGGCTATTTTAGTGAACTGATGAAGTATACTTCGGAAATCTCCGAGGACATCTGTATGATCAACTCGATGCATACGGACGCCATCAACCACGAACCGGCCGTTATTTTCATGCAGACTGGTTCGCAACAAGTGGGGCGTCCCAGCATAGGATCTTGGATGAGTTACGGGCTTGGCAGCGCCAATAAGAACCTTCCATCGTTCATCGTGATGCTGTCAAAGGGGAAGAGTGATGCACAAAGTTTGAACATGCAATCTTGGAACAGTGGTTTTTTGCCGTCGCACCATCAGGGCGTGCGATTTCGTTCCGGTGCCGATCCCGTATTGTATCTCAGCAATCCCGAGGGTATCGACCGCGATCGGCGCAGGTCGGAACTCGATTATTTGGTGGAACTGGAGGCCGAACAGAAAAAAGTATGGGGCGACCCCGAAATCGATTCCAAGATCAGCCAATATGAGATGGCCTATCGCATGCAGAGCAGCGTTCCCGAAATAGCGGACCTTTCCGATGAGCCGGATTACATCTTCGATATGTATGGCCCGGACTCCCGAATTCCCGGAACCTATGCCTATAATTGTTTGATGGCAAGGAGACTTGCCGAAAGGGACGTCAGCTTCATTCAACTTTACCATATGGGATGGGACCAACATAGCAATTTACCCTCCCAAATACAGGAAATGGCCAAATCTTCAGATCAGCCTTCCGCCGCCCTGGTGAAAGATTTAAAACAGCGTGGACTTTTGGAAGATACCTTGGTCATTTGGGGCGGTGAATTTGGGCGCACCAGTTTTTCCCAAGGGAAACTGACCAAGGACAACTATGGGCGCGACCACCATCCCAGAAGTTTTAGCTCTTGGATGGCCGGTGGTGGCATTAAACCGGGTGTCGTATACGGAAAAACCGATGATTTCGGATATAATATCGTGGAGAATCCGGTACATGTCCACGATTTTCAGGCCACCTTGTTGCATCAATTGGGTATCGATCATGAGCAACTTGTCTTCAAACATCAGGGAAGACGGTATCGTTTGACCGATGTGCACGGGCATGTCGTAAAAGATATTCTTGCCTAACGGAAACAACAACTATTATGAAAACGACAAGAAGGGCCTTTATGGGCAAAACTTCCCTTGCCGCTTCTCAAGCGATAAACAGCCTAAGGGAAAGCAATCCCGAATTAGAGATTATCGGAGGAAGTCATGATCTATAGTTTCTGAAGTTGAGGTAAATAGCGTGAGTTCGATTTAAAACGGCCATGTTTTAGCTGACGGATAGTTTTTCTTTTTCTTTGGTTCCGTTTCTTTTGGACAAGCGAAAGAAATAAACGGAAGGCCAAATGAAAGGATAAACAACAGATTTACAGCGTTCATTTTATAATTGGACCATTTTTTATACTATTTCTGATGTTGAATTACGCTTTTAAGACCGTTCTTTTTCCCGCGTGTCTAAACACAAAATAAGTTCGTCGCCAATGCGGTGCTTGGGTTTTGGTTTTCGATTATACAAAAATCCTGTTTAGTAATGGTATCAATGTCGGTTGTCGCACAGTATGCGAATGGAAGGCTCCTTTTGGTCGACAAAGCGAATACTCTGGCAGCCAAAACTATGGCTTGTAAAACCATAATACATAGGTGGTTTGTTTTTAAAGATTTTTCCGGTCCATTGTCCATAACCAAAGTCTTCTCTATCCGTCGCTTTTGTCGCCAATGGCACCAGATAGGTACCTTCCGATTCCATTTGAACGCTTTCCCCCAACAGCGCCCCGGAGGATCTGTCGACCATCACCAAATAACGATATCCCAGCTGTCCGTTTTTTTCCAAATTTTGGACGTAAAAATCGACGGAATCGGAGCTGAACCGATAGACCTGTTTGGGCTCCGCTCCTGAAAGCCATGCTTTACGATGGTCGGGAATTATTTTTGAATCGAACTTTTTGGGCAGGTCCGTACTTGGAATTTCTTTCCATATCATGGGCACAACATTACCGGTTTGAAAGGGGTTTGCCAGTCCGATATAAGCAAAGGTATGACCCCTACTACGATGTTTTTTCTCCAAATTGAACCCTATTTCATATTCGTACGCTTCCAAGGTGTTACTTCCCGAGGCGTAGATGTTTACGGCCGCCATTACGGAGAGTTCTTTTACAGGGAACTTGGTAACGCTATCCGCTTGTAGATTGAAGAGGAAAACCGTATCCTTTTCCGATATGCGCATGCTCTTCAGAAATCTCGATTTTAATCTATCGTCAAAAGCTATGGTGTCCTTTCCCAAAAGGTGTTCGGGAATTAGGGTGGGGCCTTCCTCATCATAGTTCCAAGAATGCCTTTCGGATAGGTTTACAAAACCTTGCCGTATGTCCTTCTCATATGCGTAGTAAGGGCTAGCATAGTAAATGTCGAGGTTTTCAAAGGTATATGTTTTGGATAAAAAGCCGCTAAAAACATACACCGTGTCCTGTTGTTTTTGAACACCCAGCCACGTCCCGTTTATTACTTTTCCATTGTCCTTTACGCGTATTGCAATATCCGTTTTTAACACCGGTATCACTTTAGTATTCAAGGGAAAGGTGCCCAGTATTTCCCCGTTTGGGCTCGCCCTATAATTAAGGCCGGAAGGTGCACTTACAAAGTATGCCGTAACGGGTTCTTGTGCTTCTGTAGTTGTCGTTCGGGTATCTCCATCTGTCGCGGTTTTTACCGCTGTTCCTATCGTCGGAAGTGTCCCCACTAGTACGTTTTTTTTATTTTCCGACGCTTCTTTACAACTTGTTAGATTGCATAAGATTACTAAAAAGGCAATATGGAATACGATTTTCATCTTTTGCTCGATTTTATGATCTAATGCTAATACCAATTTACTTCAAAAGGAACCAATCTCCTCGTTCATTGTCCATTTGCTTTTCTTGCATGCATTTTCTGTACCGTGGGGATGCAAAACCCTTGTGGAGTCCGTATATCAAAAAAGCAATTTCGTTATTGATGTCCTAGTTTAACCCGGATTATGCATTAGAACTTCGTAATGAAGCTTTTAGCTGCGATAAAATATGACATTTTATGAATGTAAGCATAGCACCGCTACGGTTACATTTAAAAATGTAGCGCAGCACCATATTTTGAAGTAGCTGGAAGCTGTAGTAGATTTTCTAATGCATAATCCGGGTTTAATACCTCCATAACCGTAACGGTAAATTGTTATAAAGGTTGTCCGTAATGATACGCAATAGCGATTTTCGTATTTTTCGGAACACTAAGGAGCGACATTAGATGATAAAGAAAGGGAAGCAAAACCCCTGTAAAACCCCATGGCCCACTAAAAAAGCTATGGAACAGATATACCAAAAGCATCTTTGGGGTGGTAAGGAGCATATCTTTTATTCGGGCGACGGCTCTCATGCCCCAGAAATAATCGACCCCTATATCTATTGTATGGTCTCTTTTTTTAGTGCTTTTGAACCGTTGTTGCGTGTTTGTGATCTGGGATGTGGCGATTTTAACATCGGACAGGCATTGGTTCCTTATACGGCAACCTATACCGCGGTAGATATTGTACCCTCGTTGATTGCCTACAATACCGAAAAATTCAAAGATGATAAGGTAAGCTTTCGATGTGCGGATATCGCAACGGACCCTTTGCCATCTGCCGATTGCGCTTTGTTACGACAGGTGTTGCAGCATTTATCAAATGCCGAAGTGGCTCAGGTGGTCGCCAAACTGGTCCGCTATAAGCATGTGATTTTAACGGAGCATATTCCCGAGGGAACTTTTATGCCCAATACGGATATTATTTCCGGTCAGGGTACGCGATTGAAAAAGAATAGCGGATTGGTACTGACGTCCGAACCGTTCCGTTTGCGACCCAAAAAGGAAAAACGGTTGTTGTCTTTAGTTCCCGAAAAATACGGAGGTAGTATCGTAACCACATACTACCAAATGTTCTAAAGATTTGGGATCGTGAGTTCAAACCTTTCTTTTGTCTTTGATGTAGCACCCAATTTTCGATAAAAAGCGATTGCATTGGAATTGAAATCGGGCGTTTGCCATTGCATGCTGGAGCAATTTTCTGTTTTTGCAATGGAAAGTACCCTATCCATCAAAAGGCTTCCCCAACCTTTTCCCCTTGAAGATTCCCTTAAAAATAGGCAATCCAGATACATATAGTACGCAGCATCCCAAGTGGAAAACTGTTTGATAAAGGTCGCATAGCCCATTAACCGGTTTTTTTCTTCCAAAACCAAACATCTTAAGCGGGGTTCGTTCCCAAAAAGGGCATCGGCCAATAAGGTAGATTTGTTTGTTGGGTCGTACGACGCCCGTTCAAAAAGCGCATGCGCCCGACAGAGGGCCACAATTTCTGTCAAGTCTTTTTTTTGGGCATATCGGATATCCATGATACGGGATTTTTGGGGTTTCTTAAGGGTATGATATCACGTTACCTTTGAAACGGTATGAAATACAGGTCAAAGTACGATAAAAGTAAACACTGTTTCCAAATGTCGATCGTATCGTACCTTTCCCAGTCTGTTATAGTTCCCAAGGGGTTCAGCATGCACAACGCATTATGGAGCCCCCGGTAGGTGCCGTTCCTTCCGTGGCGTATCCATCAAATTTCCACCATTCGAGACCTCCGACCAACTCTTTTACCTTGAAACCAAGTTTTGCCATTTGTAATGCCCCTTTTGTGGACGCATTGCAGCCTATACCATCACAGTAGCATATATACGTTTTTGAAGGATCAAGATGCGCCGTGTTTTCCGTATTCATTTCCCGGTGCGGTAGGTTAATGGCCGTAGGGATATGCTCTTTTTCGAACCCGAACGCTTTTCTGGTATCCAATGCTACAACGCTTTCCTCGTTTTCCAAGGCATCCCACAGGTCCGATGGGTCCATTTGATAGGCTAATTTGCTTTCGTAGAATTCAATTTGTTTTTTCATAAGACGTATGTTTTAGGCAAGCTAAATTAGTTCGTCCAATGCCTTGGTGACAAAAGGAAAATATGAGCTTTTTTAAGGTGAGGCTGAATATTTTTCAGTTTTGGTGGTTTGTCAAAACAGTATCTTTATAAGGTATGGAATTAAAGTATTTTAGATTAATAAAGACCATTACGGAAGAGGGCAGTATTGCCAATTCTGCCGACAAACTTTTTTTGACCCAGTCCGCCTTGAGCCACCAACTCAAGGATTTGGAGGAGCGTTTGGGTTTTAAGGTCTTTTATCGCAAGCGCAATCGATGGGAGTTAACAGAGGAGGGTCGGGAACTGTATCTTTTGGGAAATGTACTTTTGGAGCGTATTGAAAAAGGTTTTGCAACGATCGAGCGGTTGCGAAAAGGTACGGTCGGAAGTGTTAAGGTAAGCACGGAGTGCTATAGCTTTTATCAGGGACTACCGGGATTTGTTCAAAAAATGGGACTGTTGTATCCCGGTATGGATGTGGCACTGATCTTAGAGGCAACACACCGGCCCGTTGCAAAAGTAGTATCCAAGGAAATTGATATTGCCATCGTTACCAAAAAACCGACGGACAAAACACTCTCCAGTGTAATGGTATATGAGGATGAACTATTTGCACTGGTCCATAAAGAAAATCACCTGGCGGGAAAGGCCTTTTTAGAGGCAAGGGACTTCTCCAAAATACATTTGATCATCCATTCGTATCCGTTGGAAACCGTTTCGGTATATGAGCAATTCCTAAAACATCATGCCTGCACCCCGCAAAAGGTTTCGGCTATTCCGCTTACCGAAGTGGCATTAGAAATGGTGGCCGCAAATATGGGTGTAATGTGTATGCCAAAATGGGCATTGCGCTCTTTTAAAATTGCTTCGGACCTGTTATTTGTGCCTATCGGTAAAAATGGTTTGAAACGAACCCATTACGTAGTATTCAGATCGGAAGACAAGCATAAGAAATACTTGAACGATTTTATCTCCAATTTCGGGGAAACCTTTGCTGTAAAGGAGGCACTTTAAAAAACGCCCCAATGATTTGGGCAATATGTGGAACGCGATTTGGATGCTTGTGGTCTCGTCGACTTCCCTTGCAAAGCCAACAGTAACCGTTTAAGGGTTTGAACACGCCCTGGTCCGGCAATCGGTCCATGGTTTAAACCGGATAGCGGTATTGTTGGTGTGACGAGCGGTGCGGGGCAAATTCATGACAACTGCATTATGACGGACCGAGGTATGCTTTTAAGCTTTTCAAAAAAAATCAAAAAAGTGTAACCTTTTTTTCATTTGATCAATCCTACAAGTGTAATCTTTTAAAAACAAGAATTATGAATGATTTTATTTTTGGCCCGGGAATCGTATTGATCGTATTGTTCGCCGCTGCCGGCTACACGATCTATACGTTTATAAAAGCTTCACATTTAGAGCGTATGGCGAAAATTGAAAAAGGGATCGATACCGCCTCATCGCCGAACAACGCACAGTATCTGATATTAAAATTGGGAATGTTCATGGTCGGGATCGCCATCGGCTTGCTTTCGGCCCATTTTGTTGAAAAGACATTTCAAATTGACGAAGTTGTTTTCTATCCTTCTTTTATGCTGCTTTTTGGAGGTATCGGTTTGATTGCCTCGTTTTTCTGGTCAAAAAAGTTGCAACGCAATAATTAAGACGAATGGAGGCCCATTATATAGATGCGGTTTTAAAGGGAAATGCCAATGCCTTTGGATATTTCATAAGAACCTATCAAAACCAAGCTTTTTCGCTGGCCGTTTCCCTGGTAAAGCGGGAGGCCGATGCGAAGGATGTGGTGCAAGATAGCTTCATTGCGGCCTATTCTTCTTTGGGCAATTTTCGAAAGGATGCCAAATTTTCTACATGGTTTTATCGGATCGTGGTCAATACGGCATTACAGTTTTTAAAACGACAAAAACGCAGGAGCGAAGTCGTATCGGATTACGCGATTACCGATGATGAAAAAACGGCAGTCAATTCCGCTCTTGCGCAATTGCGGCAAGAAGATCTAAAACGGCTCGTGGTCACGGTTTTAAAAAAAATACCACCCAAAGAAGCGATGGTGTTGCAGCTCTACTACATCGATGACCAAAATATTGCGGAGATTATGGAAATAACGGCTTTTTCCAATTCCCATGTAAAAGTACTGTTACATAGGGGGCGAACAGCTTTTTATAAACACATGGAAAGCGAAGACATTAAAAAACCTTATTGATATGGATGAAAAAGATGACTTAAAGGAAATTTTGAACGGTATCGATCAACTGCACACCCCGGTCGACTTGGAGGGCGCAATTTTACAAAAGATAGCGGAGGAGGAACGTATAAAGGCGCAAATAGCCCGCTATCGGACCAATGGCTTGAGAGCATTATGGGCGTCGCTGGTGCTCACGGTAATTTTAGCGGTGCTTTTTAGTCTGCCCAACAGTATACAAACCGCCGAATACGCTATTATGACCTATGCTTCGGTAGGCGTAACGCTTTTGGTCCTTTTTGTTCAGCTCGAAATGGGACGGACGAACGGTTTAAATCACTTAAAAACAAATGGATTATGAAAAGTAATAGACAAATAAAGCGGACGAACGACAATAGAAATTACATGATCGCCCTGGTACTTTTGGCATTGATATCCTGTATGTCATCGGGAACATTAGCCGCCCAAATGACCAAAACACAAATTGACAGTATTGTCAGCGGTGCTATGACTTCTCTCGACCATACGGTGGGGTTTGCCATTGGTGTGGTCAAGGACGGAAAAATTGTACATGCGAAAGGATATGGCAAAACAAGGGCAGGTTCCGGTGTGCCGGTAACCGCGGATACCCCTTTTGGGATAGCATCCAATTCCAAAGCGTTTACCGCTACGGCGTTGTCCATTCTGGTAGAAAAGGGAACATTGCATTGGGACGACAAGGTAGTAAAGCATATACCGGAGTTTAAAATGTACGACGATTATGTAACCAACAACTTTACCGTTCAAGATCTGTTGACCCACCGTAGTGGGTTGGGGCTGGGCGCGGGAGACCTAATGCTCTTTCCCGATGGTTCCAATTTTACGATGAATGATGTACTAAAGGCTTTTCAGCATTTTGAACCTGTTTCCCCTTTTCGAAGCAAATTTGACTACGATAATCTATTGTACTTGGTAGCGGGCGAGCTTATCGCAAGGGTCAGTGGAAAACCTTGGTCCGACTTTATTGAAGATGAAATTTTGAACCCCCTGCAAATGCAGCATTCCTATGCCAATTATGGGGCTGCCGCAAATACGGAGACCATCGCCGTAGCACATGGGTTCAACGGTAGTTCTTTAAAAGCGGTGAACGCTCCAATTTCAAAAGGAACGGTTGCGGGTCACGAGGGATTGAACGGTGCCGCAGGTGGAATGTGGTCAAGCGCTAGGGATATGTGTAACTGGATGCTAGTACAGTTGAACAAGGGAACATATGGTGCCAATTTGGACAAAAGCCTGTTCGCACCGCACCAACAAGATGAAATGTGGCGGATGCATACCCCTATGGCGCAGCAACAAGATCCCAATTCACCCTTCAAGGTACATTTTTCGGGATATGGATTGGGTTGGTTTTTGTCCGATTTTAATGGCTTTTTTAAAGTACACCATTCCGGCGCCATTGCGGGAATGTCCTCCGAAGTAACGTTGATTCCGGAGCTTGATCTCGGTATTGTAGTATTGAACAATTCGGACGGTGCGGGACTTTTAAACGGCTTACTGGGTTTTGTCCTATTGGAGGAATACCTGCAGTTGGAAACCGGAATCAACTGGATGGAAATGGCTGCTGGTATGCAAGGACAGCAGCAAATGGGAGACCCCGATGCGGAGGAAGTCTGGCGGACCGTTGCGGCGAATAAGAACAATACCGTTCAAACCAAGAACTATGTGGGCGTATATGAAGACGATTGGTTCGGGAAGGTCGAAATTTTTGAGAAAGGGGGCGACCTTTGGTTCCGATCGGAAAAGTCTCCCCGATTAAATGGTAAGATGGCGTTTTACAAGGATACCACCTTTGCCATTAAATGGGAGTATCAAGATATGAACGCAGATGCCCTGGCCGTATTTACATTAAGTGAAAACGGTAGCGCACAGCATATAAAAATGAAAGGAATTTCAAGGTTTATCGATTTCAGTTTCGACTTTCAGGATCTAGATCTAAATCGGATTCCTTCCCCTTTAGAAAGTACCGGTACGGGCCGTTATACCATTTTTACTTTAAAATCACCCAAATAAAAAGCAGTCATTTTTTGTTTAGACGAAAAAGAAAAACTAAGCATAGCAAGTAGCTACGGTTGTTTTTTATTTTGAAGTATAAACGGAAAAGGGCAATTTTTAATGGGTAATTTTAAGGTAGAAATGGTATTAATACAGTATTGTAGTGGTTTTATTATAATGGAACAAAGAACGGTGGTTTCTTAAATTTTGAAACCACCGTTTTCATTGGTCACGTTCGTTAGTTGAACGGTGGAACAATTTCCGTATCCACATTTTTAGTAACGTCAGAAGTGGCATTAAGTCGGCAGTCTTACTGGCATTCCGCTATATATGGATTACGAAACCTTCTAGGCTCAACCGTTTACCGCAACTTTGATACCATGTAGAAAAAAAGAATTTCACTCTTTTTCCATAAACCTATGTATTTTAAATACACGCTAGTTTCAGTTTTTGGAATTCGGCACCTCCATTGGTGGTAAGGTGCTTATTCTTTTTTTCTTTGATAATACATGACCAGACTTGCTTTGGCCAGGGTGTTGTTCCAAAGGTTGTAGCCGACCACTGCTGGGTTGGTGTCGGCACTAAGGCCCAACGAAGCTGTTTTAAGGGCGTAAACCGTAATGATATATTGGTGCAGTCCATGACCTTCTGGCGGACATGGCCCTCCGTAGCCTTTGCCCCCAAAATCGGTAACGCTCTGAATGGCGCCCTCCGGTGTTAAATTAAGATCTGGGTTACCACTTCCCGATGGTAGTTCGGTGGTACTTTCCGGAATGTCGAATACCACCCAGTGCCACCATCCGCTACCGGTTGGGGCATCCGGGTCGTACATGGTTACCGCAAAACTTTTGGTGCCCTCCGGGGCATTTTTCCAGGACAACTGCGGCGATTGATTTTTTCCGGTACAACCAAAGCCATTAAACTCTTCGGTAACCGTTGCTTCCCCTCCGATAGCGCTGCTCGATAGGGTAAACGTACTTTGTGCAAAAAGGCTGCTCGATAGGACGGCCATTACCAATAAAAGAAAACTTGATTTTTTCATTTTTATGTTTGTTTAGTATTGAAGTGGTTTAAACTTTTTCAATTGGCTAAAAAATCATGAATTTTCGCTTCAATCCAAAAAGTTGAAATCACTTCACTACAAATTTAGGGTGCATGGGGCAAAGTTCAGCATTTGATTGTGCTCAAAAAGTGTTGCTAAAGGTTCATTGATCATGGATATTAGTGGAAAGGGTACACTTCAGGGAAAGACGTTCCTTCGAGTGTTTGGAGTTACAAATCCTTAACAATTTTACGGTCGCACCCATTGGTTCGCAATTTTTATTGATTGCAAAATAGCATACAGCTACATTAAGCCTAGGTTGAAAAAGAATATTATTCTATTCCCACATGCCTCTGTATTTTAAATGTAAGGCGGTTTAGTTTTGTTGGTACTGTTTTGGTGTTACTCCAAATTTAACTTTAAATGCCTGAATAAAATTGGACAAGGTCTCATAACCCACCTCCTCATAAATATCGGAGGGTCTTTTTGATTCGCTTTTTAATAAGAAGGCGGAATATTCGAGCCTTTTATCATGAAACCACTTGCCGGGCGCACTATTAAAGTGTTTTTCGAATGCTCTTTTAAAGGTAGATACGCTCATGTCACATAAAAACGCCAGTTCTTCTACACGGAGTTTGTTGAGTCGGTTTTGTTGCACTGTTTGTATAAAACGCTGCGTGTGATCATCTCTTTCGGCAACTAGGGAATGTATAAAAGAAGTACCGTTTTGCGCTATTAAGTATAACATTATTTCCTCGAACTTAACTTGTAAAAGGGCTTCTTGAACGGTTTTTGAAAGTTTGGAAATATGAAGGATGCTATGAACAAATCCATGTAAATACGAATTGTAGTCAAAGGAATATGTAGCACGACGTTGCAAAGTTTCAAGAGGATCTAGTTCAAATTTTCGTATAAAATCCAGAATGGCGTCATTCTGAAAGAAAAAGAGGACACTGCGGTACCGCTCAAAATTGTCGGACAGTTTTTCGGTCATTAAACAGTTCCCCGATTTCATTAATAGAAATCTTTTCGGGTCTATGATGCATGAGGCGTTGTCAAAAAAAACTTCTTTGGTTCCCTCTTGTAAAAAACTAAATGTATTGGTTTGCAGCAAAATCTGTTGTTTGGACATTTCTGTTCCACTTTCATATTCAAAGACCGCTAACAATGGTAAAGGGGCCGAGAGCAATTCTTGCGGTAAGTGAACCGTCTTCATTTTTTAGTTGTTTGTGTTTTGCCCAGGTTGGGAAAGTCCAAAGTCGTAGGTATTACCCAAAACGCGTCTCAGGGTGGCCAGCTGTCCGCAATGCCACATCGTGTGTTTGATGTTCCAGTCGACGGCCTTGTACTTGTTTTTGGCTATGGGGTGTTCCACCTTTCCGGGGACCAAGGCGGAAGAAAGGTCTTTTTGGTCCAATGAACTTATAACTGCAATCGATTTTTTTTCGATAAAGTCCAAATGTTCATGCAAAAGGGAAGTCGGTAAGGCCTCAGTGGTATTGGCAGGTGAGGTTTTAAAGGCGTACAATTGGTTGTATTTTTTCAAGGGTAGGTGCTCCAGTACGTCGCGTTGGTGACCGGTGACGACGAGAATGGAATGGTAGTAGGTACTAAGAATGATGTGCCCAACTTGCCAATTGATGCTCGATTCCAACACCTCGGGTACCTTGCCCCAAAGGTCTTCCGGCACCGGGTCGATCAATTTATGGACCCAGCTATACGCGTCGGTTGTTTGCCGTACCAATAGTGCTACTTCGTTCATTTTGTCCGTTTCCAAACAAATTTAGCCAAAGTTGGGAAATGGGAAGTGCTTAAAATGGGATTGTTCCCAATTGTTTACACTCCACAAATTCAAGATCTACGTATTATGAATACCCCATGTATCGGCCGGAAAAATTTTTGTAAAACGTTTCGGAAGCTTGGCCTGAAAATGGATTTCTTTATCCGTAAATGGATGGGTGAACAACAAGGAATAGGCGTGCAAATAGAGTCCCTTTCCTTTTAAGATTAAACCCTCGTTGCCATATGTATCATCACCCAAAATGGGATTGCCCATTTGGGAAAGGTGTTTTCGCAATTGGTGTCTCCTTCCGGTTTTGGGGTGTAAAAGTACCAGATTGAGCAGTCCGAATCTGTCCGAAGGCACCGAACCACAAACGGTGTAGTTCGTTTGGGATGGTTTTCCGTCCACTTCCGTGGTAATGGTTCCTTTAGACGGCATTTTCGCAATCGTCACGGCGTAGTACTCTTTTTCGATGGCCCTTTGTTCAAACCTCTTGTTCAAAGCCCTGATGCTGCTCGCTGTTTTCCCGACCAATAAAATACCGGTAGTGGCAAAATCCAAGCGATGAACGGGTTGGGGTCGGGTAGCATCGGGCAATAAACTTGGCGCAATATTTTTAGGGAGGGCATTGGCAACGGTTTTCAACACGTTACCACTGACCAGAAGACCGGCAGGCTTGTAGATTAAGGCCAAATGGTCGTCCTCGAACAACACCGATAAGCGTAGGTTTACTTTTTTTACATGCTCCGAGTCTTTAAAAGAAGATAATGAAATACGCTCCCCACCGCGGATAAGGGTGGCGGTGGAGGCGATTGTACCATTTACTCGAATGCATTCTTTTTTCAATATCTTTTTTAGGGCGGACTTTGTAGCTACCGTGGTAAAGATGCCTACGCCGTATTCTTGCAGTCGCATGGGGGAGGGGAGGTCGGGGACGATATGGAATTCGGTTTCCTTGATAGCACGGATATTTTTTAAAAGTAAGCATCTTAGATTAAAAGAATCAGTAAGTAGCGGTAGTTGCTCCCACACTTTTAGGTAGTCAAAGACCATAACGCAAAAAAACCCTCTGATTTCTCAAAGGGTTCTAGTAGCGGGAACTGCCCCGATACCTCGGGGGAACCAGTGACCGTAAAGCATAAAAAACCCTCTGATTTCTCAAAGGGTGCTAGTAGCTAAGACACAAATATCTAACCAATTACTTTCAGATATGAAAGCATTAATCAACTACATAATCATAGCTTTAAATAAGCGATTAATGCCCGAACAGAAGCCTTAATAACCACCATTTTGTTTTGGAATTATGTTCTTGGATGTGTGAATCTTCTTGAATATCTACAACTTTTAAAGGAGTCATTTTCGATTTCATAAAACTTATCCCTTTCATCATCTTCAATTTTACGGATTTTACGAATTCTCTCATCGCTCCACGTAGAAGCCCATTCGACTTTACCATATGTAATCCAATAATGGGATTTACAATCAAAACCCCAATTTCCAATAGATGGATTTAGAGTTACAGCTTCACCATCGTAACTCATCCTCCAACCCATTGGTGATAGCGGGGTATTAACCTCAATACCACAACCACAGGCACAGTTATGAATTACTGTTCCATAATCTAAAGATATATACAAGACTCCATCTTCGATTATTTCTGGTATAAATTCTACAAACTTATGTTGAACTATCATTGTTTTCTATATGATTCACATTAATTGAGTAAGAACTGTCATGTTCATTTTCAAGGTCATTGAGAAATCCATATAGCTTCTTCCACTTCATGACTGCAAAAACAGCATTTAAAGCATTTAGTTCAGCTATTTGAATATTCGTAGAATAATCTGCATCATCCGCATCTTCAAATGAAACACGACCTTCCCAAATATGATTTCTTTTTTCCTGAGTACTTGTAGTTGTTCTCACCATTCCTATTAAAGATTCATCAACACGCTCAACTCCAATACCAGTATCTATAAAAGAGATTTTTAGACTTTCTAGTTTCTCAAATATCTCTTTCTTAGCTTCGCTTCTATCTATACAAACAAAAACAAAATCTAAGTCATTTAGAAGACCTAAATTCGTTTTATTGATGTATAATTCATGTGATACTATATGTCTATGCATTTTAGAGTATATGCGACTGTAATACTCAACTTTCGCAGTAGATTCATTTAACTCTTCCAAGGATGGAGCACTAGGCGCTCTAAAAGCATTATGCTGTAAAAATTTATCACCATCAAACAAATGAATCTCTCCTACAAGCGTTTTAGCAACAAAATCTAAAATATAAGAACCCGTACCACCTAAACCGATAATACCAATCTTTAATCCAGATAGCTTTTGATTGATTACGTCAATTTCAGCTTTTGAAGAATTTGTATCACTATAATTCAGAACAGACTCCATTTCTTGTAATTCTATAGCTTTGTATGTCTGAGCAGTTACACTATTATCAAAATACTGAGCTGGAGCTGAGATAATTTTAACATACTGAGTTATTTTCTCAAAATAATCAGGGTAACCATTAACAGGTTTGTTTGAAAATGAATGATTGACCGTAATACCTTCTGCAAGTTTTGATGTGTTACTAGCATGTTTTATCTGAGTAATAATTGTTCCATCGATATTACAAGGAAACTCACCCGCAAAATAAATTACATGTGTGTTTGGTTTTGTAACACGATTATTTTTGGGGAAGGCTACAGGAGCTGTTGCCCGTGACGGCACTGTTCCCCCAAAAGGTCCTGAGCTGGCAATCGGTCTACCATCATTATCGGAAGTGGTGCCTTGAAGGAACCTTCCTTGATTGTTGGACGGCCATCTTAAAACGACACAGGGACAGTCTCGACCTTTCCAGCGTAGACCTTGACGGGAGCCATACCTCTTGTAAACGTGGCGGCGAGGCCGTGGAATACCAAGCACGGAAGAGGATGAAGACCACCAATGCACTCTACCTGACCGATCGCCAGGGGCTGCCCTTGGCCATGTCGGAACCTGTGGCGGGCAACCGTAACGACCTTTACGAGATCGAAGTGCAGTTCGAAGTGGTCACCAAAACGCTTGACCAAGCGGACATCAGGACGGACGGCCTGTTCCTGAACGCCGATGCAGGGTTCGATCCAAAGGATTTCAGGGCCGCATGTTCGGCCAAGGAAATCAATGCCAACATCTGTTTCAACAAACGCAACAGGAGCGCCGACGATAGGAACGAATATTTCGACCAAGACCTTTATGATCAAAGGTATGCCGTTGAAAGGACCAATGCATGGATGGACAGCTTCCGTTCTCTGCTCAACAGGTTCGATACCACCATCGCAAGCTGGAGGCTTCAACTATCTGTCGTTCATTGTCTTGGTGCTAAGAAAATTCAAAATGAAAAAGTTTAAATGAGTTCATTTACTGATATGGGGATAAATATAGGGGCTTACCCTCATTGACATTAAGGCATATGCTAAGCTATATTTATTGCTGATTATCGATCAATACGATAATCACATAAAGTAATTTAACGTTCTAACAAATAATATAAGATGGGAGCATTTCAGCAAACACCAATTAATGGTAGCATAGAAAAAATCATTGTAGTAGGCGGGGGAAGTTCTGGTGCTATATCGGCGGCTTACTTATCCAAAGCGTTGGGCAGCAACGTGGAGGTACAATTGATTGAGTCTCCAAACATCAGCAAGATCGGGGTAGGTGAAGCTACCATACCTACCATCAAAGAAGAAGTGTTTGACTTTTTGGGGATTCCAGAGGAAGAATGGATGCCTGTTTGTAAAGGAACTTACAAGACTGGTATACGGTTTGATAACTGGAAAAGAAGCCCTACGGAAGGTGGAGACCGCTACTGGCATGCATTTGGAGAACTACCTACGGTACGCCGGGTGCCGCTTTCTCATATTTGGTTACACAACTACCTTGATGGTCACCACGCACCGATGGATTATACCTGCTACTCTACCCCATTGCTTTGTGACCACTACAAATCACCCAAATACCTTGACGGCACCAAAGCCATCCATTATGCTTACCATTTTGATGCTACGATCCTGGCCGATTTTCTGATTGACTGGAGTGTCAAACACTTAGGGATTACCCAAACATTTGCCGAGCTGGTAGGTGCCGAGCGCAACGAAGAGGGCAATGTTACCACGGTGATCGACACCGATGGCAACCGCTACGAGGCAGACTTATTCATTGATTGTTCTGGTTTCAAAGGCTTTTTGATCCAGGAAGCCCTCGAAGAACCCATAGTAGAGTTCAAGGACAGTCTGTTGACCGACAGCGCCGTGGCAGTCAATATCCCCAACGAATCAGGCAACCAAGACCTCAGGCCTTTTACCTCTGCCACTGCCATGGAGGCTGGCTGGGCTTGGAAAATCCCACTTATGGAAAGATCGGGCAACGGTTATGTATATTCAAGCCAGTTTAAAACCCCAGAAGAGGCACAAACCGAGATGGCCAGGCACTTGGGACCTGAAAAGGTAAAAGGAAGGGATTTCAGGCATTTTAAGTTTAAGTCTTTCCGACGTAGACGCTCATGGGTCAACAATGTGGTGAGCCTCGGGTTGGCGGGAGCATTTCTCGAACCACTCGAAAGTACCGGACTCTACTTTGTATACGCCTCACTTTACCAACTCACATGCTACTTCCCCGGTAAAAAGATAAACCCTGCACTGCGGGACAAGTTTAACGAACGGGTCAATTTCATGGTAGATGACGTCAAAGATTTCATCATTCTCCACTTCTGCACTTCCGGCAGGACGGATACCCCCTTCTGGTTAGCCAACAAACATGATTTGGTGATCCCCGACCCTCTTCGTGAGATACTAGACTTGCAAATGTCTGCCGTGCCTGTCAACAGGTCATACAGTTCCAACGAAGGACTGTACGACACCCTGGACTCTAGCTTCGACAGGTTTTGGACCAACTCCAATTATCAAAGCATCCTGGCAGGAGTAGGTTATCTGCCCAAAGAATCAATGCCACTCTTGAAGGTACGACGTGATATCCTGGAAGAAGGGCAAAAAGTAGTGGACGAAATCAGAAAGAAAACCCAACATCACCTAAACAACCTTCCATCGCACCATGAATACCTTAGTCACCTGTACAGCCGTCAGGAGGCGCTCTCCCCTGTAGAGTGATGACAGGTATGGAGCAGACATGCTTGAACTAAGAATATTTATAAACTACCTAAATCTATCACTTATGATATCGGACGAAAAGCAAAAGTACGATAGTAAGGGTTATTTGTTGTATGAAGGATTTTACACCAATAGCCTGGCTCAGTCTATCAAAGAAGAAGCCAGGCGCGTGATCCATGAAGAGGATGATGAGCGAAAGATCCTGGAGAAATCAGGGGTGGCCCGCTCCTTTTTCTCCCCAGAGAATAACAGTGACCTATTCTACAGGCTCAATCGGGAAAAGAATATGCTTCGGCTGGTAAAAGAGCTGCTGGGCGGCGAGGTATACACTCACCAAACCAAGATAAACATCAAACACGCCTTGATCGGAGATGTGTGGGAGTGGCATCAGGATTTTATCTTCTGGGCCAAAGACGATGGCATGCCAGCCCCCAACGTGTTGACAGCCATGGTTTTTCTGGATGATGTCACAGAGTTTAACGGACCGCTCATGATCATACCCGGCTCTCACCAGATGGGAATGTTACAAGAGACTCAAAAGGCAGCAAGCAACCATGACAAGGAATGGAATGAAAAGTATGTAAACACCAAATCCTATCTCTCGGCTTTGTCTGCTGACTTGAAGTATACCCTGGGGCAACAAGAAATCTTGGGCATGGCAGAAAAGCGTGGGATCGTGTCGGCCAAGGGAAAGGCCGGGTCAGTATTGTTCTTTCATGGCAACTTGTTTCATGCCTCACCCAACAATCTGTCTCCTTGGGACAGGTATGTATACCTGATCACCTACAACCGTGTAGACAATCAGCCCGATTTCCCTAAAAACCCCCGGCCGGCCTTTTTGGCCAACCGTGATTTTACCCCATTAGAAGCAATGGAGATGGCATACCCAGTCGTGTCGCCGGAAGTCTGTCAACCAGACATACAGTACCCCATAAGCCGTTGAGTGCGCTCTGTACGCGAGCCTATCGGCTAATAATAACCTAATATGCAAGAAGATACCCTCATATCGTTACTCAGGAAATATAGTGTACAGGCACCTGACCAAATACTTTACAGGTTTTTGAAAAATGGCGAGGATCCGAGCCATGAAATAACCTACCAAGGGTTTGACGTGCGCGTGCGGTCCATCGCAGCAAGGCTAAAGCACCGGTGTGAAAAGGGCGATAGGGTCTTGATCGTTTACAATTCAGGCGTGGAGTATTTGTCAGCCTTCATGGCATGCCTCTATGCCGGGGTGGTGGCCGTGCCAGTTTACCCCCCTCGAAAAAACCGTAAAATGGCGCGTATACAGGCCATTATAGAAGATGCCGGGGCCGAGGTAGCTCTCACCGAAAGTGGCTTGTACCAAAGTATTGAAAAGCAATTGAAGGACGAGCCGGTGGCTGGGCTTTTGGAATGGATACCCACCGATACTTGGGACAATAGCCAAGCAAACATGTGGTCAGATCCAGGCATTGCCCCGGACACCATTGCATTTTTGCAGTATACCTCCGGCTCTACCGGTACGCCCAAAGGGGTGATGGTCAGCCAAAGCAACATCGTACACAATCTAGGGCTACTGCATACCGGCCTGTTGTCGCCCTCGCCACTGCGCATTGTGAGTTGGCTACCGCTCTATCATGACATGGGGCTCATCGGTAAGTCGCTTTATACCATTGCGCTCAAAGGCGAAATGACCTTTATGTCACCGGCCGACTTTCTGCAAAAGCCGATCCGTTGGCTAAAGGCTATTGACCGCTACAAGGCCAATTACTCCGGTGCGCCCAATTTTGCCTATGATTTGCTGGTCAGCCGCATTACCGATGAGCAAGTGGCTACCCTTGACCTAAGTACGTGGAAAGCAGCGCTCAATGGCGCAGAACCCATTCGGCAGGAGACTATGCGCCGGTTAGTGGACAAGTTTGCTCCCGCAGGCTTTCAAGAAAGCACCGTCATATCTGGCTATGGATTGGCTGAGAACACATTGAGCGTTTGCTCCATCCACGAACACACGGGCATCAGGAGCATCAAGGTGCGTAGTGAAGACTTGTACAACGATGAAGTTGTACCAGTGGAGGAACATGAAGATGGAGTAGCGTTGATAAGTTGCGGCAAGACCACCAATGGGCATAGCCTCTTGATAGCCCATAAAGATACACAAGAAGAACTGACAGAAGACCGGGTAGGGGAGATATGGGTAGGCGGGCCAAGCGTAACCCAAGGCTACTGGCAAAATCCCGAAAAAACAGCCGAAGTATATGGTGCTTACACTTCCGATACTCGAAAAGGCCCGTTTTTTAGGACAGGCGACTTGGGTTTTATACATCAAGGCAACTTATATGTTACAGGGCGGCAAAAAGAATTGATTATTATAAGAGGGCAAAATTACTACCCCCAGGATATAGAGCGTGTGGTGCAAACGGCACACCCTGCGTTGAAAATAAATAGTGGTGCCGCGTTTGGTGTGGCGAATACTGAGGGCGAACGACTGGTTATTGTGCAGGAGGTGGAGCGTGTATGGGTGAGAAAGTTAGCTTTTGAGGAAGTTATTGGGGTGGTCCGACGTGTGGTCAATTCGGAATTTGGTTTACAAGTAGCGGATCTTGTATTGATCACCCCCAATTCATTACCAAAAACTTCGAGCGGTAAAATTCAGCGTCGGGGTTGTAAAGATGCTTATCTGGATGATGAATTGAAGATTATAGCACAGTTAGCAAAGGACAATGATAAAGAGAAAGTACAAGTGCCAGATGCTGAGCAGCCAGTAGTGATGGAAGCAGAACACAAAGCGGAAATCTTTAAGTTTTTAGCGGAAAGTGTAAATAATTATTCAGGTGTAAGGATTGATGAAATTTCATCAGGTACTAGTTTGGAATCGATTGGGCTAGATTCTGTACATGCCATTGCTATCAGTGGTGATCTATCCGAATGGCTCGGGCGAAGTTTACCACCTACGTTGTTTTACGACTATCCGACTATGGGGCAGTTGGTAAGCCACCTTGTAGGCGAAACACCAAGCCAAAAGCCCTTAAAGCAAGCGTTGCAGGCTCCGATCGCGATTATTGGTTTAGCTTGTGAATTTCCAGGTGCTGAAGATGCTACTGCCTTTTGGGAGATGCTCATCGCTGGCAAAAGCGGTATTGGAGCGCCAGACGAGCTGCGTACAGCGTTGACCCATGACAATCCTGAGGTAGCATTTAAGCAAGGAGGTTACCTGGAAGGAATCGATCAGTTTGATGCTGCTTTGTTTGGCATCATGCCCCGCGAAGCGATGCAAATGGATCCTCAACAACGCAAGTTGTTACATACTGTTTGGCGTGCATTAGAGGATGCAGGGATTGCCCCCGAAAGCCTTCGCGGTACCGAAACAGGTGTTTTTGTAGGTGCCAGTACATTTGATTATGCCAATAACTTGTACCAGTCAGGACATACCAACGACCACTATTACGGTACAGGCAACTCAAATAGTATACTGGCTAACAGACTCTCGTATCTTTTTGACCTGCATGGGCCCAGCATGAGCATCGATACTGCCTGCTCCTCTTCGCTGGTAGCCATACACCAGGCATGCCAGAGCCTGCGGCATGGTGAAAGTACGCTGGCATTGGCAGGTGGAGTCAACCTGATCCTCAACGAAGCAGTGACGGAAGCCTTTGGGCGGGCAGGTATGCTTGCCAAAGATGGTCATTGTAAAACATTTGATGCCAGTGCCGATGGTTACACCCGGTCCGAAGGGGCGGGTGTAGTCATACTTAAGCCATTGCAGGAGGCAATAGATGATAACGACCAGATATACGCGGTGATCAAAGGGACGGCCATCAACCAGGACGGCAAGACCAATGGCCTGACGGCCCCCAATGGGCCAGCACAGCAAGCTGTGGTTCGAAAAGCGCTGAAAGCCGCAGGACTGGCACCAAAAGAAGTGGGGTACGTAGAGTGCCATGGTACGGGTACCCCACTAGGTGACCCGATAGAGGCCAACGTGCTTGGAGGAGTGTTGGCTGAGGGCAGAGAAGCTCATGAACCTTGTTATCTAGGCACTGTCAAGGCCAATATTGGGCATTTGGAAGCCGCCGCAGGCATTGCGGGACTCATCAAAGCTACCTTAGCCATACAAGTGGGGAAAGTGCCCGGAAACCCTCAGTTAAAAACATTGAACCCCGAGATAAAACTTGATGGGGAATTGTTTAAAATACCCCATACGCCTGTGTCATGGAACGGTCAAAGTAGGCATGCAGGCGTTAGCAGCTTCGGATTTGGCGGTACCAACGCTCATGTAGTGATCGGGGAAGCGCCAGCCCAAACACCTCATGAACCAGATCAGCACCCTGCTGAACTGTTTTGCCTGGCAGCACACACCGAGTCAGCATTGGCGGTTTTGGCAAGGCAGATGATGGCGCGTTATGAAACCTCAGCGGTCGATCAGCAGCAATTGAAAAACCTGGCAGGCAGCCTGTTGAATAACCGGGGCGTATTACCACATAGACTAGCTTTCAGTGCTAAAAACGCTGAAGAGGCGGTAGCATGTTTGGATGGCTGGCTCAGCAAAGCACCTGCTACGCCTGTGTACGATCGTCAAAACACAGGGCAGAAAAAAGGCAAAATAGCCTTGATGTTTAGTGGTCAGGGTGCACAGTATGCAGGCATGGGAGAGGAATTGTACCGCTATGCCCCTGAATTCAAAAAAGTGATCGATCAGTGTGCATCACTGCTGGAAAAAGAAATTGACTACCCCCTTAAACAGCTTTTGTTTGGAGGTGATGACATGGATGGTGCCTTGCATAAAACTGCCTATACGCAACCAGCCCTGTTTGCAATCGAATATGCAACCGGCCGGCAGTGGATGGCATGGGGTGTGCAGCCCGATTGCCTTATTGGGCATAGCGTTGGCGAATTTGCGGCGGCTTGCCTGGCGGAAGTGTTCACATTAAATGAAGCCATCAAACTGGTAAGTGCGCGAGGCAGGTTGGGGCAGCAGGTGCCACCCAAAGGGATAATGATGGCCATACAAGCCGATGATGTTCGGGTGCAGCATTGGATCGGGCAAACCACAGGCCAGGTAGGCATTGCGGCTTACAATGGGCCTTCGCAAACAGTGATCACTGGTGACAAGGAAGCTGTCAGGGCTTTGGCAGCCGTGGCGGAGGCGCAAGGCGTGAAATGTACCCGGTTGGAAATATCAAATGCCTTTCATTCGCCAGTAATAGCCCCGATGGTGACTGGGTTTGAGCAGGTGGCCCAATCGATACAATATCAAAAACCTAAAATCCCCGTACTCTCTAACCTTACTGGTGAATTAGCCGGAGAAAACATTATGACCGCGCAATATTGGGTGAGCCACCTGATAGAACCAGTATCATTTTACCAAGGAATGCAAACGGCATTCCGCCTAGGAGTCAATACATTTATAGAAGCAGGGCCAAAACCTACACTTACAACGGTAGCCAAAGCATTTGGTCCTCAGGATACAACCTGGCTAGTGAGTCAACAACAAACGCAGCCGGGATGGCAAACAATACTACATGCCCTGGCGGGATTGTACGTCTTGGGATACCCGGTAGATTGGGAAAAGATATATCCAAAGAGTTCCTATAATTTTGTAAAAACGCCGGGCTTACCATTCGATACCAGATCGTATTGGTTGGGAGATACGCGCCAACGTAAGACAGGTGATCTGTTTTCAACTGTAGAAGGGCACCCTTTGATTGGCCATGCTTTGCAAACGGCTTCTACCTCAGAAACGGTCTATCATCACCAATTGCGCCATGAGTACCCTAAATTCCTTTATGAACATGAAGTGGCAGGGCAACCCGTATATTCGGCAGCAGCCTTTATTGAATGTTTTTTGGCTGTAGGGAGCGAGCGGTACCCCGCACTCAGGCATTTGCAGATACTGAAGCCATTCATACCGGAAAAAGGAAAGCAAATACAAGTCATCGTACGTGATTTAGGGAATGTACAAGAGGCATTGTTTTACAGTAAAGATGGCGAACAATGGCATTTACACACCCGTGGCCAATTCGGTGCTAATACTAATACTGCCATAAACGTCACCCAATCAGAACTGGTATTCCTCAAGATACAAAAGCGCATATCGCGCGAAGTGGCGCTCGAAACGCTGTGGCAAAAACTAGCGGACAAAGGAGTTAACTACGGAGAAGAGTTGAAAAACTGGCGGCAAATTTGGGAAGGCGAGGGCGAAGCGCTAGGAGTAATGGCCGTGTCAAACACCATGCGCCAACCTGTATACAGGCTTCATCCAGCCATTGTTGATGCGGGGCTTCAACTCTTGCCGCTTGTGATTCCTGAAGTTGACAATGGGAAAACGTATGTATTGCAAGCAACAGGCGAGGTAGTGCCCACTGGCGCGACTTTATCAACGGTGTGTTGGTGCCATGCCATATATGTGGAGGAAACTACTGGCGGATATTTGGTGAATTTAGCATTCTACACTGATGAAGGGGTGCTAATTGCGACCGTCAAAGAGGCACTATTGTGTGAAATGACTGTGAATACTTCCCTTTCCAATCAACATGACAAGCATTATCATGTACACTGGCAACTGAAAGCGGGGAATTATGCCCCTGTATTGGATCTAAATCCATTAACAGGCCAAAAGACAAACACAGACGAGCATCGCCTATTGAAGGACTACCAGCAACAGCAAGATGCTATGGAACATCGGGTATTGCTTTGGGTAAGGAATGCGATGTCTGCGATGGGTTTGGCACTTGAAGTAGGGCAAAAGGTCAGTTTTGAAGGGTTGTTAACATCCCTAAACGTATATAATGGGCAGCGTAGACTGTTCTACAGGTGTTTACAAATATTGGCAGAAGCCTCACTGATCCAGGAAGACGGTACCCAATTCACTGTAGTCAACGAGATCCGGTTGAGTAGTGCAGAAAAAAAGCGCCTTGACAACGCAGATGAAACTCAGGCAGGCGAACCAATCCAAATGGCGATGGTTGATCGTTGTGGCGCGGCATTGCCAAGGGTGCTTACAGAGGAAGGTTACGACGTATTAGGACTATTGTTCCCCGCCGATAAGTCATTGCCAGACGCTTCCACCGTATATCAAGAAACTCCGTTGGCAAAAGTACTCAACCAAAAAATCGAAGGGTTGATGCAAGCCACCGTAGAGGCTATTCCAGAAGGGCAATCTATCCGGGTGCTCGAAATCGGTGCTGGTACCGGTAGTTTGACACAGGCACTATTGCAGGTATTTCCTGCCGAAAGAACTAGTTACTGCTTTACCGATATCAGTAATGCATTCCTGGCACAAGCCGCTCAAAAATTTGCTGAATGCCCTTTCATAGAATTTCGTCAGCTCGATATAGAGGAAAGCCCCATTCAGCTGCAGTTTGAACCAGCGAGTTATGATATTATCATCGTAGCCAATGTACTGCATGCCACCAAAGATATTGGGTCATCTCTTTCACACATTCACCAATTGCTAAAGCCGGGAGGGCTGTTGTACATGTTAGAGTGTACCCAGGCCAGCCCAGTATTGGATATGATATTTGGTCTCACTGATGGATGGTGGAGGTTTGAAGATAATATCCTAAGGAAAAATTACCCATTGCTCAACCCAAAACAATGGGAAAATAGCTTGGATAAAGCTGGGTTATCAGAGTTTGTGTGTACACAAGCAGTCACTGAAAAAGGTAAGCCAGTAGGTCAAATGTCGATCATCACTGCTCAAAAAGGCAAAGACCTTTTAGTAAGTAGTAAAAAATGGATAGTGATAAGTAATAACGCCGCAAGTGCTGCACCGGTAGCCACGGCATTGCAGCCCTATGGTGATGAAATTTTACAATTAACGATACCCACACTCAATAAGACAAAAGGCGCTACTGTAAACGGTGCGGGCAACAGTGAACATTGGCTCAGTCAATTGGCTGATCGGGCAAACCCTGAAAACGAAGTGTTCTTTGTATATGATCACACGATCACCAGGAGTGAGGACTCATCCACTCAGCTATATACTGCTTCTCAGGCACTATCGGAGTTATATAGCCAATTGACCGTGCACCCTATCAAAAAACTTCACTTGGTTACCTTTGGCGCTTACCCAGTGAATGATGGCGCTGACAGCTACTCAGCAGTAGCGGTGCGTCCACTATGGGCACTCAACCTTACTGCCGCACTTGAGGGGTTGTGTGATACCTATAGTTATGATTTGGAGGGCAAAAACCCCGATTATCAGGCTTTGGTAAATCAGGCACTTGATCCTTTCAATGAAAATGAAACCCTTATTCGTGAAAACGGCCTATTTGTAAAGCGGCTCCATAAAGGGTTGCCCGACAGCCAGGGGCAGTCATGGCATGTAAGGCCAGGTGCACGTTATTTAATCACGGGTGGTACAGGGGGCTTAGGGTTGTTGTCTGCCCAGTGGCTGGTGGAAATGGGAGCCACAGACCTTGTACTCATAAGCCGATCAGGAATAAAGAATGATGAGACATCCTCAGAAATCGGACGGTTGCGTGCGATGGGGGCAAATATACAGATCGTGCAAACTGATGTGTCGGACAAAGGAAGCTTAGGCAGTGAGCTCAAGCGTTTGCACCAGGCATTGCCGATTCGTGGTATAATCCACACCGCAGGCCAGGGTTCAGCGTCACTTTTGACCCAGGAAAATGAAACACACTATCGCGAAGCATACACCGCCAAAGTCGAAGGGGCCTGGGCATTGCATGAGATTACCAAAGGCTGGCCGTTGGACTTTATGCTCTTCTATTCGAGCACGACTGGGCTGTGGGGTGCTAAAAACCTGGGAGCATATGCGGCGGCCAATGCAGCCTTAGACGCACTGGCAGCATACCGGATTGCCCAGGGATTGCCAGCGTTGACAATAAACTGGGGAACATGGGATACTGGCATGTTGGCCAATATAAGCCAGCAGAAATTACAAGCCGCCGGTTATAGGTTTTTGGAACATGCCGATATCCGTTTGTTAGGTGACGCGCAGAAAGTTGCTAACGGTCAACTAATGTTGGTAGACATAGACTGGGCGGTTTTCAAAAACTTGTACCCAATTCCCCACAGTCGCTTATTCGAAGAGATATCAGTAGAAGTAGCCCTCGCAGCCACAGGCGATAAGGCCAATTCCTTTTCACGGCAATGGAACGAATGCCCTGTCGAAACAAGGCAAGATTTTCTGCTCGATTATTTAAGTCGCTTATGCGAAGGCTTGATGCGACTACCCAAAGGAACATTGACCACAACGGAAAGCCTGCAAAACTATGGGCTCGACTCGCTGGTTGCCCTGGAAGTCAAAAATACGGTATTGGCTCAATGTGGGGTGGCAATCGATTTGAGGCGTATGTTGCAAGGGGCCACGCTCCAGTGGCTAGTCAGTGAGATACTCCCCAATATACCCGAAGCAATAACAACCAATCCTGGTAACGAGCCATCTGATGATAACGCTACAGCGCCAACTACAGAGACCATTGATTTGCTGATGGACTTAGAAGACATGTGCGAAGAGGAGATGGACAAGTTACTCAAAGATTTGAGCTAAAAACTAATAACTATGAGTCTGGAAGAGAAAAAAGCCTTGCTTGCTAAGTTGCTAAAAGAAAAAGCAGCAAAAGAAACCCGCGATATACCATTGAGCTATGGCCAGCGGGCACTTTGGTTTTTGCAGCGTACAGCACCTATGATGAGTAGCTACCATGTAGCTTCGGCTTTCGAGGTAGCGCAAACACCGGAAGTATCAGCGTTGCAAAAGGCATTGCAACGGCTTGTGAATAGGCATGAGCTCATGCGCGCTACTTTTCCGATGCATAACAGGCAACCGGTGCAGCATATCGCTGGCCATATGCCCGTTGAGGTAGTGCAACACCCCCGTACTGTCGCCGAAAACACTGCCGAAGCGGTAGCGAAAGCTTATAAGCTGCCCTTCGATTTGGAAAACGGTCCATTGTTTCGCCTTGAGCTGTTCCCAACGGCAATAGGTAGCCATATATTATTATTTACGATCCATCATATCGTGTGCGATGGGCTGAGTGCGCTTACCCTGATAGAGGAACTGGGAGCTTTTTATGAAGCCGAAACCCAGGGAAGGTCCTTGGCGATGTGGCCATTGCAGGCTAGTTTTGAGGGCTTCGTGCGCAATGAGGAGAGCCTGTTGGCTGGACGAGAGGGGCAACGACTGGCAGCGTTTTGGGAAGGTTATTTACAAGGAGAGGTGCCCTTGTTACAATTACCCCAAGACAAACCCCATCCACAAAAGCCTGCATTTAAGGGAGGGAGCATACCCGTCACTGTCAACCCAGCCTTGCTATCACGGTTGCGGACGGTGGCACAGGTACAAAAAAGCACTTTATACTCGGTTTTGCTCGCCTCCTGGGCTTGTTTGTTGCGGTTGCACAACCACCAACAAGCCATGATGGTGGGAATACCCGTGCTCGGTCGCTATCACGAGCCTACCCGGAAGCTAGTCGGCAACTTTATGAACTCCTTGCCGCTCAGGGTTGGGGTGCCTACAGGTATTTCGTTTAGCGAACTGGTCGAAGCCATCGGACAAGATATGGCCCTGTTGTTGGAAAACATGGCCTATCCGTTTGCCCTGTTGGTAGAAAAATTTCCCAATGCCCGGCATGCGGGACGTACCCCTGCTTTCCAAACGATGTTTAATTTGCAAAAGCCAGATGAGCGGCATCCGCTAACTAACCTATGGCATGCAAAGAGTGCTGAAGCCAGCTCCAATTGGGGCGGGATGCGTGTAAACGCTTACCCGATGCCTCAACAAGAAGGGTTGTTTGACCTCATGGCCGATCTTGTGGAGCGTGACGAAGCAGTGGTGGGTAATATCAAATACAATTCGGAGATATTCGAGGAAAAAACGGTCATAAAGTTGTGCGAGCGTTGGATTCGTTTGTTGGAGTCTGTGGCAGTAGACCCTGCGATGCCTATTAGTTCCCTAAGTTTGTTTGGTGATGACGAGCGGCGTCAGGTGCTCCATACCTGGAACGATACTGCGATGCCCTTACCAGATACCACCGTGCCGGCATTGATCGCAAAGCAAGTGGCAAATGCCGGGATAAAAATCGCTATTCGCCACCAAGGGTGGCAGGTGTCTTATGACGATATGTGGCAACAAGTAAACGGGTTGGCAGGCTGGCTGAAAAATACACACGGCATCCGGCAAGGCGACAAGGTTGCACTTTGCCTGGAGCGTTCTGGCTATATGCCAATGATCATGTTGGCCATTTGGCAGGCAGGGGGAGTATTTGTGCCGGTTGACCCGGACTTTCCCCTAGCCCGTATACGTTACATGCTCGACGATAGCGGGGCCAAAATGCTCCTGGTAAATGCCGGGCATACGATATTGGAAGAAACCGCAATCCCGGTGTGTGATTTGGGAACGTACGATTGGGCTAAAAATGCGACAAAAGACAGCCATGAATTAGCAAATAATAAGGACGAAGCATACCTGATCTATACCTCCGGCTCCACTGGGCTACCCAAAGGCGTACTGATCGGTCATAGGCAATTCCTCAACTTTATGGAGGGAATGAAAGCGGGATTGGATCCAAGTCCCGACATTACACTATTGGCGGTAACTACCTATAGCTTTGACATCAGCCTGTTAGAACTATGCCTGCCCCTTGTGATCGGCGCTGAGCTGCAAGTACTCGATAAAAAATATATCAAAGACCCCTATGCCTTGGCTGCCAAAATGAGAAAAGTGGCAAGCCCTATGATGCAAGCGACTCCCAGCCTGTGGCAAATGCTCATAGAAAGTGGCTGGGAAGGCCACAATGCATTGATTGCTTTGTCTGGTGGCGAGCGGTTGACGCAAGATTTGGCAAAAAAACTGCTTCCAGCCTGCAATCGGTTATGGAACATGTATGGCCCGACTGAGACGACCATCTGGTCCACCATGCAAGAGATTAAAGCTGGGCAACACAGGGTTTCTATCGGTAGGCCGATCGCCAACACGCAGATATATATTCTTAACGAAGCTCTTAGCCCAGTGCCTGCAGGAGTGATAGGAGACTTGTACATTGGAGGCGAAGGCCTGGCGTTTGGCTACCATAAGCGTGAAGTGCTAACTGCGGGGAAGTTTATAGAAAGCCCCTTCGCGAAAGGCGAAAAGATCTACAATACGGGTGACAAAGCCCGTTGGCTTGACAATGGTGAGATAGAATGCTTAGGAAGGACCGACGACCAACTGAAGGTAAGAGGGTATCGAATAGAGCCTGCCGAGGTAGAAACTGCGTTGCGAAGATTGGGAGGTGTACAACAAGCGTTGGTGACAGGCGAGGCGAATGTGCAGGGTCCTGCACGGCTGGTAGCTTACCTGGTATCAGCACCCGACACCAAGCCGCCAACGGTGGTTGAGCTTTTAGAAACCTTACGGCAGGAATTGCCAGCATATATGGTGCCTGCCGCTATGACATTCCTGGATGCAATTCCGACCACCCACAATGGTAAAATCGACCGCAAGGCACTACCACCGATTACTATTAAAGCACAACCTGCCAAGGATGATCAGCCTACCAACGAGTTGGAAAAACAACTTGTAAAAGCATGGCAAGATACCCTTAACCTTGACAATATCGGCATCAACGACAACTTTTTTGACTTGGGAGGACACTCGGTATTGATGGTGTATTTACATAGCCGCATAGAGGAAAACACCCAACTGCAACTTGAATTATTGGACTTATACACTTATACCACTATCGCCTCATTGTCTAAGTATGTACAAAATACTGAGGCACCCACCGATGACCAGCAAGTTGGGGAGGGGCAACCACGCCGCTCCAAGAAAAACATGGCTTCGGCCAGGCGACAGAAACGGATTGCAAGCCGTGACAACAACTAATAATCACTTATGACGAACGGATCGGAAATAGCGATAATTGGCATGGCAGGGAGCTTTCCTGGCGCTGGTAACCTCGATGCCTATTGGCAAAACATCATTGATGGTAAAGAAGGCATTCAACGATTAACGGATGAGGAACTACGCCAGCGTGGAGTGGATGCGAAGGTGCTTAAACACCCCAATTTTGTGAAAGCCGCAGCCCCGCTGGAAGGCGCGGCACAATTCGATGCACGCTTTTTTGGCTACACACCACGCGAGGCAGAACAGCTAGGCCCACAGCATCGTGTGTTTTTGCAATCGGCCTGGCATGCCCTCGATGATGCTAATTACATAGCAGAAAAGTTTGATGGTGCTATTGGGATATTCGCTGGCGGGGGCTTGCCTACCTACCTGTTTCAACGTTTTCCGAGCCTGGGGGCTGGCAGTGGCGACACCAGCGATGCCTACCAAATGATGATTGGCAATGACAAAGACTTTTTAGCCACACGGGCTGCTTACAAGCTCAAAACAAAGGGGCCGGCCATCTCTGTGCAAACGGCCTGCTCTACCTCCTTGGTAGCAGTTCATATGGCTTGTCAGTCGTTGCTCAGTGGGGAGTGCGACATGGCACTGGCAGGGGGTGTAAGCATCGATACCAGCCTGAACAACGGATACTACTATGAAGAGGGGATGATATTTTCCCCAGATGGGCACTGTAGGGCTTTTGATGAGAAGGCTGCTGGTACGGTAGTAGGCAATGGCGTAGGCCTGGTCTTGCTCAAGCCACTAGAAGAGGCTCAGGAAGATGGAGACTTGATCCATGCAGTGATCAAAGGTTCGGCAGTGAACAACGATGGTGCGCAAAAAGCGGGCTATACGGCCCCTAGTATAGAAGGGCAGGCTGCCGTCATCAGTGAGGCACTGGCCATCGCCGAAAAAGAACCACTGCAAATACAATATGTAGAGGCACACGGTACTGGTACGCCTATGGGTGACCCGATAGAGGTAGCCGCTCTCAACAAGGCCTATCGCACCTCGCAAAGAAAACGTATAGCGCTGGGTGCGGTAAAGCCCAATATCGGACACCTCAATACAGCTTCTGGGATTGCCGGTTTATTGAAAACCATACTCGCCCTGAAGCATAGCCAAATTCCTGCTCTATTGCATTTTGAGCGACCAAACCCTGCAATCCACTTTGACGAAGGTCCTTTTTATGTCAACACTGAGCTGAAGCCTTGGGAATCCAACAACGATACACGATGTGCAGGGGTGAGCTCTTTTGGCATTGGGGGCACCAATGCGCACCTCATCCTGGAGGAAGCACCATCGATATCATCTAAAAGCCCTCAAAAACAAGCAAACCACACAGGATATTTACTGCCTCTTTCTGCAAAGAGCCCGGGTTCACTAAGTCAGTACAAGGAGAGGTTGATAGCTTTTCTGAAAAATAACCCCGACCTCCCGCTCAATGAAGTCAGCTATACCTTGGCACATGGCAGGAAGCACTTTGAGGTGCGCGCTGGCTTGGTGGCGGGCACGGTGCAGGAAGCTATAGAGAAATTGGCTGCGCCACTAACGTCTTCCAAAGCTCCAGTCAAACCCACTGGATTGTCTATGATGTTTTCAGGGCAGGGAAGTCAGCGGGCTGGGTTGGGGGCTGGGCTTTACGAAAATCAGCCTGGTTTCAGGCAACTGGTAGGCGACCTTGCCGCTATCGCCAACAGCCATCTCGACAAGGATATCGCCTCGCTGCTGTTCCCCGCGCCGGGGCAAGAAGGAGCCGCTAACGATTTGTTGCAACAAACACGCTATACCCAACCGGCACTCTTTGTTCTGGAGTATGCCTTGGCCCAGTACTGGATCGGCCTGGGCATAGTACCCAATGCAATGATTGGCCATAGCATTGGTGAGTATGTCGCTGCGGCTGTGGCAGAGGTGATGAGCGTAGAAGATGCGATTCGATTGGTGTGTATACGCGGCGAACTCATGATGGGACTGCCGGCCGGTGATATGCTGGCGGTGCCTCTGGGAGAAGGGGAGTGCCGTCCTTATCTAAGCGAACAAATGGACTTGGCCGTGGTGAACGCCCCTGAATCATGCGTACTGGCAGGACCCCCTGAGGCGATCGCCCGTGTACAGGCACAGTTGAGGCAAGATGGCGTTGAAAGCAGGGCGCTCAAAACCTCCCATGCATTTCATAGTTCCATGATGGAGCCGGTATTGGAGAAATTTCAAAAGACAGTTGAAGAAATAAAGCTTGAATCACCCAAAATAAAATACATATCCAACCTGACAGGCACATGGATAAAGCCCGGGCAAGCTACAGACCCTACCTATTACGTGCGCCACCTCCGGCACACTGTGCGGTTTGCCCAAGGTGTAAGTACCCTGCTGGAGTCTGGAATAGGAGCCCTGTTGGAAGTTGGTCCTGGCGACACCTTGCAAAAACTTGCCAAAGCACAAAAAAACAAAGGGCGGCAAACAAGTATATTACACACCTTGCCTGTAAGAGACCCAAAGTCTGAGGGGCATATATTGGAGGTTATTGGCCAGCTATGGGGCTTAGGTTTTACGCCGATATGGGACCAACTGCCCGGAGGAGGACAGGGCCGCTTTTGCAGGTTGCCCGGCTATGCTTTTGATAAGCAAAGGTATTGGCTTCCGGCCAATAAAGTACCCCAAAGCTTACAGGAAGTGGACGATGAGGCAGCGCGCCTGCCAGTACAACAGTGGCTCAACGTGCCTTCGTGGCAACAACGCCCCTTACCCACTGGCACTGTAATGAACGGCGAACAGGTCATCCTTTTCCTGTCGATGGGCGTGGAAGGGCATCGTGCCCTGGAACAGGTACTGAAAACCGCTGGCCATCAGGTGATAACGCTACTCCCGACGCAGGCAAAAGTTGATAAAAATGGATTGTTAAACGCAATAGACCCAGACGACCCACAAGCTTACGCTGATGCATTGAATACATTGGAGACTCATGGCCTTATACCAGATATGGTAGTACACGCATGGCAGTGGGGACCACCACAACCTTGGCGATACCGTGATGGTCAAGCCAACCAGACAGCCCTTACGGGGGGGTACTACAGTGCTATTTACCTGGCCAATGCACTCGCCGATAAGTTGGGGGAAGCGTCTGCCCGATATGTAATCCTGGCGAACCAGGTTGCTGCCTTGCCAGATGGCACTGAGGTAAGCCCCTACAAAGCGATGCTCATGGCTCCTGCCAAAGTGATTGGCCAGGAATATCCTGCAATCAGCTCCAGACTGATCGATGCTGCTTGGCCAGCCTCTGCGTTTGAACGGGAAAAAATATGTGAACACCTCGTGGTGGCCTTGTCTGAAAATACCCAGGATCGTGACAGTGAAGCAAGAAATGTAATAGCGCTGCGACCATATGCAAAATGGGAACCATCCTTTGCGCCCTTACATCAGGACAAAAACCAACCCCTGACCATAAAAGAGGGCGGTACTTATTTGATCACCGGAGGTACCGGAGGTATGGGATTGGCTATTGCCAGGGTATTTGCCGAAGCAGCAAAGGTAAACCTTGTTTTGGTAAGCCGGGGAAAATTGCCGCCAGACAAGGCATGGGTAAAAGCAAGCAAAGAACACCCGGAACCTATACAAAGGGCACGGTTTGCCCAGTTGGTTCAATTGGAAGCGCAAGCGGCAAGCTTGGAAGTTATCAGCACCGATTTGGGAGACTTTGCGGCTACAGAGACAGCCTTGCAAAAGTATGCCCTGGAGGACGTGAGGATAGACGGCTATGTACACGCCGCAGGTACCGACGGCGGTGGGGCGATGAGCCGCATAACATCAGCTGGGGAGGAACCAGTCTGGCACGGCAAGGTAAATGGACTGCTCAACTTGCACCCCTACATCAAGCAACACCGCCCCGACTTTGTTTGGCTTTGTTCTTCGCTGAGCTCTTTTGCCGCCGGTGTTGGGCAAGTGGGGTACACCGCTGCCAACCTGTTCTTAGATGCCTATGCACATTGGGCGCAAACACAAGGCTTGCCAGTGTGTAGTATCAATTGGGATGCCTGGAAAGACACAGGGATGGCCGCCAGGGCTGTGCAACAGCTCAACGGCCTTACCGAAGTGCCGACTCAGGCCAAGGCTGTGCAGCACCCACTGTTGCAGTACTGGTACGAAGCGGGCAACGAAACCTATTTCATAGGCCATGCCAACCCTGAAAAACAGTGGCTGTTGGCAGGACACAAGGTACTCGGTGTCCCAACCTTGCCCGGCACCGCATATATAGACCTTTTATACACGGCACTCACTACCTTAAAACCCGGTCAGCCTGTATTGGTACAGGAATTGTATTTGCTTGTGCCATTGACGGTCGTGGGCTTTAAACAGTTTACACTGAAGCTTACTCCACAAGGCACCGGATATCGATTTACCTTGTACAGTGGCCCGGCTAACCAACAGGTAAGCCATGCCAGTGGCACTGTAGGGCATAGTCAAGTACTGCCTGAGTCAGCAGCGGATAACTTCAACCCGGAAAGCCTGAAAAAAACCGAGTTGAGCCAACTCAAATTTCAAGAGGGCCTGATCAGTTTCGACAAGCGGTGGGAAAACTTTGAGGAAGTCCGGTGTTCCGAGGAGGTAGGTTATACAAGTTTGCGCCTGCCAACTGATTATCTGGAGGACATCGGCCAATTGAGCCTGCACCCAGCCCTGCTAGATAGTGCCACGGGCTTTTTTGCCTTGGCCAACCGTAGTTTCGAGGGCGATGCGATGCTTCCTTTCATATTTCGCAACATACAAATCAAGGAAAAACTCCCAGCCTCTTTGCAAAGTTTTGCATACAAGCTTCCAGACAAAGAAAGCAACGAGGTTCGGGTACGTGTGGACATCCGTGACCTCAAAGGCCGCATGTTGCTGAGTGTTGAAGAGTACACGTTGCGGAAAGTACCTGCTGCGCAATTTACTGAGGGTGCAAATATGGACGATCAACAGGGGGCGATATCGATGGACATGTTGATTGCTGACGGAATCAGTGAGCAAGAGGCACCGGTGGCAATCCGGGCGCTTTTATCGATTCGGCAGCCTCAAATAGTGGTGGCTACTGCCAAACCAGGGCAGCGGATAAGGCTACAACAAGAACGTTTGGAAAAGGCATTAGGGTATATGGCCATAGGGACAGCTTCCTCAGACGCATTGCATGGGCGACCGGAGTTAGCCGTGCCCTATACTGCCCCGGAAACAGAGACCCAAAATACCCTGGCAAGTATATGGTCTGAGCTTTTAGGCATCGACAAGGTCGGCATACACGACGACCTTTTTGAATTGGGGGGGCACTCACTCCTTATGAGCCAAATCCGGTCGCGGGTAAAGGCTGCCTTTGAGGTAGATATACCGATGGGCGACTTGTTTGAAAACCCCAATATCGACGGCATGGCCACTGTGATCGATACTACCCGATGGGCAACAGGCCATGACGCGCATACAGCAGAAACTATTACTATCACCTACGAAGAAGGAGAAATATGAAAAGCACGATCAAACTGCTCACAAGCTTAAAAGATGCTGGCATCAAGCTTTGGGTTCAAGAAGGCAAGTTAAAATACCGTGCGCCCGAAGGGGCGATGGGGGCGGAACGTATCGCAATGCTCAAAGAACATAAACAGGCGATCATTGCTTTTTTGGCAAAAGCTGGACAGCAAGTCCAATCTACCCTGGAAAAAGCAGATAGAAATCACCCTTTGCCACTTTCCACTGCCCAGCGGCGTATTTGGATAACAGAAAGGCTTAACGGCCCATCTGCGGTGCATAACATCATTGGGGCACTGCGAATGAAAGGCCCTCTGGACATTGATGTGCTTCAGCAAAGTATGGATGCCCTCATTGAGCGGCACGAAGCGCTTAGGGCTACATTCAGGCATGACCACGGCACCCCGGTTCAGGTGATACAGGCACCGTATTCATTGCCGCTACCAGTAGAAGACTTGCGAGAGGTACCAATCGATGACCGGGAAGCCAGGGCAGTCATGCGTGTTCAGGAAGAAGTACATACGGCATTTGACCTGGAAAAAGGGCCGCTGGTACGGGCCAGACTGCTACAGATGGCAGATGATGAGCATATCATGCCTATAGCCTTCCACCACATAGTGTTTGATGCTTGGTCGCAACGTGTTTTTACCAAAGAATTGGTACACATTTATGAAGGATTGCTGCTAGGCAAACAGGCAGCCCTGCCTGAAAAACAATGGGACTACGCTGACTACCTGCATTGGCAAGCCCAGCCAGGCCAACAGCAACGGTCCGAAGAAGATATTAATTTTTGGCGTCAACACTTGAAAGCAGCACCAGGCCTCACCAGACTCCCAACGGACTACCCAAGGCCTGCCGTACAGCGGTTTGAAGGAGCTACAGTGCATCATAAGATCGATGCAGTAATAACCGATAAGCTAAGGGCGCTGGCCAAAGAAGAAGACATGACCATGTTTATGACGCTTTCTTTGGCTCTTTTTGTTCTCTTGCACCGGTATACCGGACAAGACGACCTGGTCATAGGCACGCCTGTGGCAGGCCGAGAACGCCAGGAATGGGAGACGATCGTTGGATACTTTGTAAACATGTTGCCCCTGAGGATGCAACTGGATGGGAACCCAACTATTCGAGCGGCACTAAAGCACTTCAAAAATAGTAGCTTACCGGCACTTGCTCATCAGGATACGCCATTTGACCAGATCATCGAAAATTTGGAAATCGACAAGGGGAAAGGTTACAATCCTTTGTTTCAGGTGGCTTTCACTTTTCAGAATTCATTGTTGATCGACTTCGAACTGCCAGACATGCAAGTCACCTCGTTAGAAGTGGAGAGCCAGGCAGCCAAGTTTGACCTCAACCTATGGCTGGAGGAGTCGCCAGAAGGGCTTATAGGAAGGATGGATTACAACAAAGCCCTATTCAAAGAAAAAACAATTCGATCCCTACTCGCTTGTTTTGACAAGGTGCTTACGGTGATGGTAAATCAGCCCGAACAGACAGTTGGGCATATGGGCCTGCTCACCGATGGCCAAAAAGAGAACTTACTCCAAATAGGCTCCAATCATCGTGCCTATCCGGCTATCGCGGTTCACCAGCTCTTTGAAGAACAAGTCCAAAACCAACCCGAAGCCCTGGCATTGTTGTGTCAGGACAAAACCCTTACCTACCAGGCGCTCAACCAGGAAGCAAATAAACTGGCCCACCACTTGATCACAGGTGAAGGGGTAAACAAAGGAGACCGGGTAGCATTACTACTAGGCAGGTCTTCTCATATGATTATCGGGATATTAGCTGTGCTCAAAGCTGGGGGGATTTATGTACCACTAGACCCAGCCCACCCCGAAGGGCGTATTCGGCATATCATAGAGGCTGTTGAGCCTGTTGCCATCCTCACACAGTCCGATTACATGTTTGACCTGGGTTATTATGGTGGCAAAATCTATGTAGCTGATTTACAGCAGGCAACATTGACCGAAGAGGTAAGCAATCCTGCGATAGCGATAGAAAACGAAGAGGCTTGCTATATTATGTATACCTCTGGTTCTACGGGCACCCCCAAAGGCGTAGTGGCCACGCACAAAGGGGTTGCTCGATTGGTCAAGGAAACCGACTATATTCAAATCACCCACGAAGACCGGTTGTTGGGGTTGTCGAGTTATGCCTTTGATGGTGCTACTTTTGATATTTTTGGAGCATTGCTCAATGGTGCTGCATTGGTACTGGCCACCCGCGAGGAAGCCCTAGAATTACCAGCGCTCATGGCAAAGATCAACCAGCAAAAAGTGTCGGTGATGTTTGTGACCACCGCACTATTCAACGCTATGGTAGAAAACCACCTGGATAGCCTTGCAGGAGTGCGCAAGATCTTGTTTGGAGGAGAACGGGTCAGCATAAAATCAGTAGGTAGGTATTTGAGCAAGCATGGTGCTGAAAAACTCATACATGTATATGGGCCCACCGAAAACACCACCTTTTCTACTTGGTACCCCATCAACGAAATAGACCCTAAAGGAGACAATGTGCCCATCGGTAAACCAATAGGCAATGCCAGTGCTTATGTAGTAGACAAACAAGGGCAGCTGCAGTTGCCCGGTGTAGTAGGCGAGTTATGGGTAGGAGGCGAAGGGCTTGCTCAGGGCTATTGGCAGGATGCCGCCCAAACCGAGCGCAAATTTATAGATCACCCCTGGGAGGCAGGCAAAAAGCTATACCGTACTGGTGACTTGGTGCGCGCCCTTCCTACCGACGATGTGGAGTTTATAGGCAGGGTAGACGATCAAGTCAAAATTAGAGGCTTTCGTATAGAGCCGGGCGAAATCACTGGTCAACTCCTGACGCACCCCGAGGTGCAACACGGGCTGGTGCTTACACACTTGCAAAATGGCTATAAAGTACTTGTGGGCTACTACGGTTCCAAAGAGGGGCTTGATAGCAAATCACTACAAACATACCTGCAAAAAAGGCTGCCTAGCTACATGGTACCCACTGCGCTTATTGGCATGCCGGAGCTGCCGTTGACGCCCAACGGTAAGGTAGACAAACGAGTGCTACCAAGCCCTGATGAGGTATTGGGACACGAAGAAAAGGAGCAGGAAGTACCACAAGGGGCCGTTGAAGAGCAAATAGCACGGTGCTTTGGCCAGGAATTGAATAAGGAAAACCTGAGCCGCCATGCTAACTTCTTCACTTTAGGAGGCGATTCTATCAGAGCCATTCGGCTTGTTAGTGCCCTGAATGCCCTATTTGAAAAAAACATAGAGGTAAAAGATATTTTTGGTAACCCTACAGTTGCTGGCTTGGCAGCCTTTGTCAGTGCCACCAGCAACCCGGATACTCAACTGCTGCCGCTCGAAAAGGTGATAGCGGAAATAGACGACTGGAAAAATGAGGCATTACAAAATGATGACTTTAAGCAGTGGGTAGAGGGCACTGAAATAGAGGACTTCTACCCGATGAGCGCCATCCAAACGGGGATGCTCTATTATAGCTTTTTAAACAAAGGCACTTCAGTATATCATGACCAAATCTTGCATGAGCTGGAGTTGGAAGGGTTGACAAGCAAGCACTTTGATCGGTGCTTTGCACTCTTGGTAGGGAAACATCAGATCCTGCGAACCAGCTTCCACCTCGATGCGGCTAGTGAACCGATACAGGCTGTCCATAAGATGGGGAATGAACCACTTCCGATAACGCACTATGACTTGTCGGGGACGGATGAAAGCGAGCAAAAGCAGCAGATAAGCCGATGGATGGAAGAAGATCGTCAAAATGGTTTTGAGGAGCAATTGAGGCAACAATACCAATGGAGGGCGGTACTGTTTAAGCTCAGTGCCCACAAGTTTGTTGTTTTACGGTCCTTTCACCATGCGCTGCTAGATGGCTGGAGTGATGCTTCGTTTATGACAGAGCTGATAGTACTGTTACACACCAAGCCAGCAACTTTGCCCACCTCACTGTCTATGCTACAGTGTAGCTACAAGGACTACATCATCGACCAATGGAGGCATAAGCATGCGGAGGCTATAGGTGCTTTTTGGAAAAAGTATCTGCATGCGTACCAGCGGACTGCCTTGCCACTCAACCGGGTGTATATCCCTGGTAAACACCAGAAGAAAAAAGCACGACACATTGTGCTTGATGAAGCAGAAAAAAATGGTATAAGAGCCTTTGCCAGTGAAAATGGGCTGAGTTTGCGGCATGTTGGGCTAGGTATATTACTACGGTTGCTACAGGTAACTACTGATAGTGCCGATATTACCCTGGGCACAATGTCGCACGGCCGCCCACAGCAAACAGATGGCGACCAGCTATTGGGATGCTTCCTCAATTCTGCTCCGTTTCGGCAGCAGGTAAATGCTACGCAGTCTCATGCATCACTACTGGCCGAAGTGAAGGAAAATGCCGACCAGCTTAGGGCTTATGACCGATATCCACTGACGAATATCGTAGCACAATTGGGCGAGGATGCGGCGGTCCAAAACCCCATATTCGACATCCTGTATATCTACCTTGACTTTCACGTTTACGGTGACCTTTCTGCCAAAGGGCTTTCGCCCAGGGCCATGGTAGAGAATTTTACGCTATCAAATACACCATTCGATTTCTGCCTGTACAAAGAAGGAGAGGCCATGGCACTCTCAATAGCTTCGCTGGAAGGACTCTATACCGATGCTGAGCTCGTGCAGTTTGAAGGCTACCTGAAACGAATTATTCGACAAATCATGATGGAGGCCAACCAGCCATTGCAGCAGTCGGAAGTGATTGGCAAAGAAGAAATGGATTTGATCTGCCAAGCCTCGCTTTCGCCGCTAAAGTTGCCCATGGTGAGCGATCAAGAGTTATTGACCACTGCCTTTGAGCACAAAGCTGCCGAGATACCTGATAGCACCGCATTGATATTTGAAGGGGAGCACTATACGTACCGGGTACTCAACCAAAAAGCCAATCAAGTGGCGAGCTATCTGCGTCAGCAAATCGATATAGCGCCAGATACACTAGTAGCCTTGCTGATGCATCGGTCGGCAGAACAACTCATCGCGCAGCTTGGGATCCTAAAAGCAGGTGCCGCTTATTTGCCTTTAGACACTGGCAACCCAACACGCAGGCACCAGGCTATACTAGAAGAAGCGGTGGTAGCAAGCGTCATTACAGACGAACCTGACCACCGAGCTTCTATGGCACAATGGAACCCTATCGTATGGGATACTGGTATATTTGACACCTGCCCTACCGATAACATTGTAACCAGCACTAAAGCACACCACTTGGCTTATGTCATTTATACTTCTGGTTCTACAGGTAAGCCCAAAGGCGTAATGATCGAGCATCGCAGCGCCCTCAACACGATCAATGACCATGCCCACCGGGCAGGCATCAACCATGAGGATAAGGTCTTGCACTACATGCCAGCTACTTTTGACCCCAGTGTGGCCATCGCGTTTATGGCACTCCGTAGTGGGGCTTGTCTGGTGATGCCTTCTACAGAAAGCCGCACCGACACCGCTGCGATCGAACGTTTAGTGCAGGAAAACGAAGTGACTGTAACACCATTGCCAGCAGGGGTATTAGGGGCATTTGCCCTGGCCAAGACCCCTTCGCTAAGAGCAGTGTTTAGTGGTGGGGAGGCACCCAATGCGAAGGTCGTACAGAAACTGGCTGGCAGGAAGTATTTCAATGCCTACGGGCCTACTGAGTGCAGCATATGCGCTGTGATATACAGCACAGACACACCGGAAAAACTGCCTGATCCGGTGCCGATAGGCCAGCCTGTGTCCAATATGGCGGCACACTTACTCAACCAGTGGTCGCAGCCCGTACCCTTTGGGGCAGAGGGAGAGATTTGCCTTGCGGGTCCCGGACTCGCCCGAGGGTACCTCAATCGCCCACGCCTTACCAAAGAGCGGTTTGCAGTGCTCCCAGAGACTGGCGAAAGACTGTACCATACTGGCGACCGTGGGCGCTTTTTGCCCGATGGTTCTATACTTTTTCTGGGTAGAAATGACCAACAGGTTAAGGTTAACGGATTTAGAATTGAAGTCGGAGAGGTCGAAAATGCCCTGTTGCAACACCCTGAAGTTGCAAATGCTGCTGTTTTGACCCATCAAAATAGTACCGCAAGTACCGTACTGGTGGCATTTTATGAACCCATCGCAGGCGCACAACTAGAGGAAAGTAGCTTACGCACCTACTTAGCTACCTTATTACCGCCCTACATGCTGCCTGCTGCGATGTTGGCCAAAGCACAATTGCCCCTGAATGAAAACAGCAAGGTTGACCGCAAAGCACTGCAAATAGCCGCCAGTGGGGCACTGATGAGCAATAAGCCCTACGAGGCACCAGGTACTGATACTGAAAAACAATTAGCGGGCTTATGGCAACAGCTATTGGGCTGTGAGCAGATAGGCCTACACGATGACTTTTTTGAGATTGGGGGCAATTCGATTACCGCAATGCAGCTAGTAGCCCATATCAAAGAGGAGAAGCAAGTCAACCTTGCCCTTAAAAGCTTCTATGAAGGCGCTACACTTTATAAGCTTGCCCGGTACATAGACGGGCTTTTGGTGCTTTCAGCAGCAGTATCCGCAGATACCCTCGGGGAGGAAGAAGTCGAACGGTTTGAGTTTTAAAAAATGCTAACTATGGAAAAGACAATCAGCTTCTTGTTAGAGCTAAAATCGCTAGGGATCAGGGTAGCAGTGGAAAGCGGTAAGTTAATGGTAGACGCCCCCAAAGGCGTAATGACTGCAGAAATAGCCAAAAGTATCCAGCAAAACAAGCAGGCGATCATCGATAGTCTGCATCAAATATCCGATGGGCAGGGGCAAATGCCTGTATTTGAGAAAAACGAACAAGCAGGCTTATTGCCTTTATCCGATAATCAGGAACAGCTGTGGGTAGTAGGGCGGCTGGAAGGGCAAAACCCTCTCTACAACATTCCAACAGCCATTCGTCTTAAAGGGCATTTTGACCTACAGGCTGCACAAAAAGCATTAGAAGCCGTAGCACAACGCCATGAAGCATTGAGGGTCACCTTTCATCAAAACGACGATGGACAGGGGGTGCAGCAAGTACATGAAAAGCCGATCACCAATATCGCCTTTGAAGACCTGAGCCAACTGAAAGGTGCTGCGCAACAACAAGCCCTGGATCAGGAAATTGAGACATACACAACTGAGCCATTTGTACTCGAAAAGCTGCCATTGATGCGGGCTGCATGTATTAGGTTGGCGGAGGAAGAGCACGTGTTTTTGATGGTGATGCACCACATTATAGCGGACTATGGCACCATAGCCATCTTGCAACACGAGTTCAGCACGTTATACGATGGGGAGGTGACAGGCAAGCCTGCCCAATTGCCTCCTGTTCCATATCAGTATTCAGACTATGCCTTGTGGCAGCGCAAGTACATACAAACAGCAGCATTTAAACACAAATTACAGTTTTGGGAAAACCACCTGGCCGATGCCCCGGCCGTATTACAATTGCCTGCCGATAAGCAAAGGTCCATCAAGCGAAGCTATCAGGGAGGGAGTGTCAGCATTACCTGGGGGGCTGATTTGACGACCGCTATCAAAGCGCAAAGCACTGCCACACAAACTACCTTATACATGGGCTTACAAGCGGCGCTTTCTGCCTTTTTGCACCGGTATTCGGGGCAAGCCCAAGTGGTAGTCGGCAGCTCGGCAGCCAATCGCATGCCAGCTGAAACAGAAGGCATCATGGGGTTTTTCGTCAATATGCTCCCACTCAAAACAGACTTTGAAGGAGACCCGTCATTCAAACAGCATTTACAAAATGTAAAAGCCATAAGCCTTGAGGCATTGCAAAACCAAGATGTACCCTTCCAAAAAATGCTGGAAACCCTCGAGGTAAAAAGAAATACGGGATATAGCCCGGTGTTTCAGGTAGTGCTCAACCTTCAAAACTACCAGGCAGACAATACCCTGATAATGAGCGGGTTGTCGATCACTCCGTATCCTTTATCAGGAAAGGTTGCCAAGTACGATATCACCTTTATTTTCAAAGAAGAGACCGAGGGGCTGAGTTTGTTAGTAGAGTACAGCACGAGCCTGTTTGAAGAAGCTACTATCAGACAAATGGTAGACAGGTTTGAATACTTTGCCACAGAACTCACCGGCCAACCGGATACACCCATCACGCTGCTTCCCCTGGAATCCCCCGAAGAGACCGCAAAACAATTGCTCGTCAATAATGTAAGCAATGACTATCCGGCGGATGCTTCTATTGCGGAGCTATTTGAAGCGCAAGCAGCAAAGTATCCAGACCATATTGCGATTATTGAAAAGAGAAAATGGACGTATACAGAAGTCCATCAAGAGGCCAATAAGTTGGCTTTTTACCTGATAGAGAAAATAGGTGTCAAAAAAGGCGATCGGGTGGCTTTGCTACTAGACAGATCACCTGAAATGATTATCGGCATGTTGGCTGTGTTGAAGGCTGGGGCGCTATATGTTCCACTCGACCCGGCCCACCCAGAAAAACGTATCAGGCATATTATGGAGGCAGTTGCCCCCATAGTGATTCTGACAGTATCAGACTACAAGTTTGATTTTGATTACTTCGACGGCACACTATATAAGTTTGACTTACAACAAGCCACACTAGAGACCCCCGCCAATAACCCAGAGGTAAGTGTCACAGGAGACGATCCATGCTATATTATGTACACCTCTGGCTCTACGGGTAACCCAAAAGGCGTGGTAGCGAAGCATCGCGGCGTAACAAGGCTGGTGAATAATACCAACTATGTAGAGATCAACCCCGATGATCGGTTGTTGGCACTTTCTAGTTATGCCTTCGATGGTTCCACCTTTGATATTTATGGTGCCTTGCTCAATGGAGCGGCACTGGTGATGCCCTCCAAAGAAGAGGTGTTGGAACTGCCCAAGCTTATGCAACGGGCTGTTGAAGCAGGGGTGACGTTGTTTTTTACGACCACAGCCTTGTTCAATACCTTGGTAGATACCCAGTTGGAAAGTCTTGGCGGGTTGAGGAAAATACTTTTTGGCGGGGAGCGTGCCAGCTTGTCGCAAATAGACAAATTTTTTAAAGCCTACGGACCGGGTATATTGACGCATGTGTATGGTCCTACCGAAAACACCACCTTCTCTACTTGGTACCCAGTGGATTCGGTGAATATTGAGCATGGTAATTTGCCCATAGGCAAGCCCATCGCAAATTCCACCATGTACGTGGTGGACTCCCAAGGGCAATTGCAACCCAAGGGCTTAGTCGGCGAACTCTGGGTAGGAGGCGATGGTTTGGCTGCGGGTTATTGGGCCAATGACGAAGGAACCAAGGAGCGATTCCTTCCGGATCCATTCGATCCCGGTCGAAAAGTGTACTGCACTGGCGACCTCGTATCGATGTTGCAAGACGGCAATATTGAATTTATAGGCAGGGTAGACCAACAAGTCAAAATTAGGGGCTTCCGCATTGAACCAGATGAGATTGCCCACCAGATATCCCTGCACCCAGTCGTAAGCCAGGCCGTCGTCGTGGTCAGTGAAGTTGGAAACAGTCGGGAGCTATGGGGATATTATAGTGGAGAGAAAGCGGTGAGTGAACAGGCAATGAGGAAGTATTTGCAAGGGCAACTGCCTGAATATATGATTCCCGTAAGCCTAATGTCACTTGAAGCAATGCCCTTGAACCCAAATGGCAAGGTAGACAAAAAAGCCCTTCCGAAACCAGAGAAGGGGGGCGAACACAAAACGGCACTAAGTAAGCCGCCTGCTAGTGCAACAGAACAACTAGTTGCAGGAATATGGGAAGATGAGCTATCTGTCCAAAATGTCATGAGAGGAGACAACTTCTTTTCATTGGGTGGGGATTCGATCAAAGCCATTCGGGTAATCGCGGCATTAAACCGGGCGACCGACAGGGAGCTGGAAGTGAAAGATTTATTCTCACAACAGACATTGTCAGCATTTGCAGGGTTCATGGATGCACCGCCAGTCGATACAGGCCTGCCGGGCCGAGCGGATGCCGAGCAGTGGCTGCAAAGCTGGAAAAGCAACCTCAACAAAGGGGAAGGGAGTGATTACGACTTGCTCAGTAGTGCTGAAGACTACTATCCGATAAGTGATATACAGTCAGGGATGTTGTTTTATACCCTGTATAACCCCGGCGGAGGTACCTATCATGTTCAGCAGTTTCACCATTGGGAGATGGCCAATTTTGACATCAGTCGATTCAAATCAGCCTATCGCATGCTGTTGGCCCGTCATGCCATATTCCGTACCAGTTTTCACCTGCAGGCTTTTGAAGAACCATTGCAGGTAGTGCATAGTATGGAAGATTTGGAAGTCAACCTGACGTTTGAGTCACTGGAAACGCTGACAGAGCAAAGCCAAAAAGAGGCATTTACCAGTTATATGAAAGAAGACCATCGGAAAGGTTTTGAAATAGACAAGCCTGGGCTGTTGCGCACAGGAGTTTTTGCCTTAGGAAATAACCAATACTCAATATTATTGACGTTTCACCACGCGATCATGGATGGGTGGAGCGATGCCACCCTGATGGCGGAGCTGTGGAAAAACTATTTAGCACTTGAATCCACGCCAGACTATAAGCCCTTACCGCTGCCAGTAAGCTATCGTGATTACGTGCTGGATCAGTGGCGTTATCAGCAAGCACCTTTCGTACAGCAGTGGTGGGCTACCCATTTTGAAGGTTTTGAACGGATGCCCTTACCTTTTTACAAAAGGCCAAACCCTGAGTTGACGCAGCAAAAGCGAGGATATGGCTTTCCGATGCCACAGCAGACCATAGACACGGTTACGCAACTAGGCAAAGAACTCGGTTTTACCTTCAAGCAAGCCTCCCTGGCTGCTACCCTTGCCACACTTTACCACTACACCGGGCACCATGACCTAGTGATCGGTATGATGTCGCACGGCCGGCCTGAACTGCCTGAGGCAGAACGTATGATGGGGTGCTTTCTCAATTCGGTACCCGTGAGGGTCGCAGCCAGTTTTGACAGTGTGGGCCAATGGGTAAAATCCATTGGCGAACATATTGCCACACTGAAGAGCTACGATAAACTACCCCTGTTGCAAATCCAAAAGCTGGTCAAAGAAAGTAAGCACCTTGGCAACCCAATCTTTGATATCCTATTCAGCTATCTCGATTTTCATGTATTGCAGGAGAATGAGCATAAAGAGGGGCAACGTGACAAAGCTGGTTCAATTGTTGACGGTACGGCCATCACCAATACCCACCTGGATATTGCGGTGGCACGGCAAGGAGAACAAGCCTTTTTGTCTTTTAATTATGACTCAAACCTATTCAAGGAAGAAGAAATCAAGCAATTAGGGGATTGTTTCCTGCGGTTTATGGAAACACTTGCCCACAATCCCGATGAGGGGCTTACATCCAGGAATTTATTGGGCGATGATGAAATCACGCGACTATTATCTTTACATGACCGTACGGAGAAGGCTTGGGACCAGGAGGCTACCCTGCTCAGCCACTTTCATACAGCTGTGATGGCGCATGATAGCCGGATAGCATTAGCCTTTGGTGATGAGGAGATCACCTATCGTGCACTAGACCAACAGTCTAACAGACTGGCACATTTGTTACGAGAAAGGGGAGTAGGAGCTGAAAAGCCAGTGGGGATATTATTTGAACGTGGGGCTGATATGGTCGTGGCCATACTGGCAGTATTGAAAAGCGGCGGTGCATACCTACCGATAGACCCTTCTTTACCATCCGCAAGGATTGACTTCATCCTCAACGATGCACAGCCAACATTGGTCATTACCGATTGCAAAAGCACCCTCAATGATTTGTCCATAAGCAGTCAGCAATGGTTAATCCTTAAGGAAACTGAATGGGGGCACTATCCTGATAGTGCATTGGAGGTGACGGTAGCCCCAGACAATTTGGCCTATATCATTTATACCTCAGGCTCTACAGGCAAGCCAAAAGGCGTGGAAGTAGAACACCGCCAGGTGTCACGTCTATTATTTTGTGAAGGCTTCGACTTCGACTTTGGCCCCGAGGATGTATGGACACTGTTTCACTCGATCAGTTTCGACTTTTCTGTATGGGAACTTTGGGGGCCGCTATTGCGGGGAGGCAAGTTGGTGGTTTTGCCTAAATCAACTACCCAAAATCCGACAGCACTGATGGATGCCCTGGTGCAATACCGGGTCACAGTGCTGAACCAGGTGCCGACTATATTTGGTCAACTATGGGGCGCTATAACAGCCAGTGATAGTCATCCGGCATTAGCCCTTCGCTATGTCATATTTGGCGGGGAAGCACTACAGCCCTCTATGCTTGCGGGTTTTCACGCTCAATACCCCGACACCAGGTTGGTCAACATGTACGGCATTACCGAAACCACAGTCCACGTAACTTATAAAGAGATTGGTACAAGGGAGATATCGGAGGGTATTTCCAATATTGGGCGCGTACTGCCCAATCTGCGCATTTGCTTGTTGGGAGACAACAGGCAGTTGGTGGCACAAGGAGCAGTGGGTGAAATAGTTATTGGCGGTGCTGGTTTGGCGCGTGGCTATCTCAACCGTCAAATGCTCACTGCCGAGCGGTTTGTACAAGACCCCTACCGGCCGGGCGAAAGGCTTTACCTAAGTGGCGACCTTGCTATGATTAACGAACTTGGCGAGTTGGTGTACATGGGGCGCAAAGACCAACAAGTAAAGGTGCGGGGATACCGTATCGAATTGGGCGAGATAACAGATGCCATGCTACAGTTGGATGGCGTGACAAGTGCGGCTACTTTGGTGCAGACAGACGATCAGGGAGATAAGACACTAATTGCCTATGTGACCGGGGAGGCTGCACTCAATGCCAATACGTTGAAAGCAGGAATGGAGGCCACGCTTCCACCGTATATGCTCCCAGCCCGATTCGTACGAATAGAAGCACTGCCCTATACCAGCAACGGCAAGCTAGATACCAAAGCCCTATCCCAGATAGAAGGGGAGCTACGTGGGACGAAAGACTATGTAGGCCCGCGCAATGAAATAGAGAAACGCCTGGTGAAGGTTTGGGAACGGCAATTAGGGGTACAGGACATCGGCATTCGCGACAATTACTTTGTGCTGGGGGGCGACTCCATCAAGGTCATTAGGCTTGCCGGTGCCATCAAAGAGGCATTTGGCCAGGAATTGGAAATCAAGGCGATATTCCAGCACCCCACCATCGAGCAACAAGCAGCATACCTGGGCGAGGCACAAACCAATGATAACCATCATGAAGCCTGGCTACAAAAACTAACCGATAACAAAGTGGCGATATTGGACAATAGCCAATATGCCAAACGATTGCCACAAGGATGGGAAGATGTGTACCCTATGGCCGATATTGTACAAGGCATGTTTTTTCATATGCGACTCTACCCAGAGGCAGCGATGTACCATGACCAATTTTTCTACAGCTTCAAGGACGAAAACTTTAAACTCACACAGCTAATCAAGGCTTTTCAGATTCTCGTGTCACGTCATGAAATACTCCGTTCCAGCTTTTACCTTGATGGTTTTGCGCAGCCCATGCAAGTAGTGCATACGCCAACAATGGTGGACATAAGCATACCTATTCAAGACTTGCAAGGCCAAAACGAAGAGCAACAGCAAGCAACGATGCAGGCATTTGCCCAGGCGGACCGCCAAAAACCGTTCGACGAGCGCGAAGCAGGCCTATGGAGACTTTGTGTATTCCAGACAGGCCAAGACTCCTATGTGTTGTTGAAAGCCATGCACCATGCCATAATAGATGGCTGGAGCAATGCGTCGCTGGTCACCGAACTGGCGATGGTACAAGCTCGTTTGGCCAAAGGAGATACAGACGGTTTGCCGCCCTTGAAGGCAAGCTACAAAGACTATGTGGCAGCCCAGTTACGCATACAACAAGACGAAAGCGTACGCCAGTGGTGGACCGTTGAGTTGGAAAACTACGAGCGTACCCCTCTGCCATTGCAGAAGCAGGTGCGAAAGCTCCCTACACAGTTTCAAAAACACACGATACAGTGGGAGCTACCGGCAGATTTGACCCGCCAGATAGACGAGTGCGCACAACAAAAGGATATCAGTGTCAAAAACCTGCTGTTTGCAGCATTTGTACTGTTTATGCAGCGAAGTGTCAACCGACGCGAAGTGGCTGTTGGGATATTGAGTCATGGCCGTCCGCCAATAGCCGATGGCGACAAAATCCTTGGCTGCTTCCTCAATTCGGTGACCTTCAGGAACGATGGGAAAGCCGATACAGTAGCCGATTTCTTGCAGGAAATCAATGCGAAATCAAATGAGCTCAAGGGTTACGACCAACTGAGTCTCGCACAAATAGCAGGTATTGCCGGGGAAGAGACTCATGGGCAAAACCCATTGTTTGATACCCTGTTTACTTACCTGGATTTTCATGTGACTGGGCAGATAAAGGGGCTATTCGAAAGTGGTGGCCAAGACCCAGAGAGCTATACGCTTAACAATACGCTGTTTGACTTTGTGGCCTACAAAATGGACAGCAAACACCTACTACAATTTGTTGTACTCGAAGGGCTCTACGACAGTCATGAACTAGAGATGCTGCAACAAGCCTACCTAATGATACTGGAACAGCTTGTGGCTGAAGAGAACCAGCAACTTGAAAATATTGCATGGATTACTGAGGGAGGGGTACCATTATCGGTATGGGAAGGACCAGGCCGACCGCGTGATTCACAGAACAATTGGCAGGAGGCTTTGAAACAAGCCGCCACAAAGTACCCGGAAAAACAAGCCCTGGTCAATGGTCAGGAAGTGGTCGGCTTCGGGGAGTTGGACAGTACATCAGCGCAGTGGGCTGCTTATCTAGTACACAAGCTGGGTGTTGAGGAAGGTGACGTGGTGGCAGTGGCCATGCCTAGAAGTATCGCGGCTGTTGTTAGTATTTTCGCAGTGATGAAGGCCGGTGCAGCTTTCTTGCCCATCGATGCAGACACACCAAAAGAACGCATACAGTTAATGATCTCAGATGCTGGTGCCAGGTATATCATCTCCAACGATTTGTCGGAAATTACAGACGCAGACATCATCCGAACAGCAACGTTGTCAAGTCAATCAGGCCTTGAAACGACCGCATTAGCATACCAACCCACAAGGTTAGCTTACTTAATATATACCTCGGGCTCTACTGGCAAGCCCAAAGGCGTTAGGATTACGCATCGAAGCTTGCACAACTATTGGATATCTGCCAACGAAACTTACGTAAATCAGCAAAGTAGTGATGTGCCCGGTGCCCTGTTTACCTCCCTGGCGTTTGACCTTACCATAACAGCACTATTGGGTACGATATTGAGAGGAGATACCTTACATATCTATACAGGTGAGGCCAGCGAAGAGTTGCCACACATTATGGCATCAGTAAGCCCTGTACGAATGGTAAAACTCACGCCTGCACACGTAACCATATTGGCTGATACAGGTATGAAGGGTAGCCTGGTAAAAACAGTGATTGTCGGCGGCGATGTATTTACCGTAGCACAATACAAAGCTTTACAAATGATCGCCCCCCAGGCGGAGGTTTATAATGAGTACGGCCCCACAGAGGCCACCGTAGGCTGTATAGTGAAAAATGTGCGAAGTGAACAGGATCTCGACAGTATCGGAGTCCCAATGCCCAACACCAACGCCTATGTGGTAGACCAGTGGGGGCAGTTGTTGCCCATGGGGATGTCTGGCGAACTATGTATCGGAGGAATAGTCCTTGCCGAAGGTTATCATGGCCGCGATGCATTGACCGAGGAACGTTTTGTGCGGTTAGGTGCTTTGCCGGAAAAAGTATACCGTACCGGAGATTTGACCAAGGCTACTGCGCAAGGGGAAGTCGCCTTTTTGGGCAGGGCTGACAATCAGGTCAAAATCAATGGATACCGCATCGAAGCGGGTGAAGTGGAGGCGGCCATTCGCAACCTTGCTAGTGTGGAGGATGCAGTAGTGCTGCTACAATCACACGGTAAGCAGGCCTCTCTGGCTGCATGGGTGCAGTCCAGACAGCCCATCACTACCATGACCATCAGGGACGGGTTGGCCAAGCAGTTGCCCTCCTATATGATTCCTGCTGCAATCACCGTACTTGAGGCAATGCCACTAACCGCCAACGGCAAGGTAGATCGAAAGGCACTAGCCGCAACCTCAATGGATGCAAGGCCAGAGGAAAGTTATGTAGCACCCGTTACGCCTACAGAATCGTTGTTGGCAGGGCTATGGTCGGACGTGCTGGGAAAAGAAAGTGTGGGTGCTGAAGACAATTTCTTCCACATTGGCGGCAACTCGCTGTCGGCTACCCGGATAGCGGAGCGCTACTACCAGCGTAGCGGTATGCGTTTGCCCATTAGGGACCTATTTACTTACCCCGTGTTGCGGGAACTAGCCGCCAAATTGGACGAAATGGATACCGAAGGAGCATTTATCCCGATAGCACAGGTCCCGGCAGCGACGTTGTACCCGGTGTCGCATGCACAAAAGAGGCTTTGGCTATTGGACAAGCTTGAGGAGCAGGCCAAGCAGGCTTACCTCATTCCATGGGGCGTATACCTGACTGGCGAGTTAGATACCGACGCACTCAAAGACGCTTGGTATTGCTTAGGGCAAAAGCACGAAAGCCTGCGTACCGTGTTTGAAGAAAAAGAAGGAGCGCCATGGCAACGGGTGTTGCCTGAGCAAGATTTTCCAGCGCTGGAGTACTTCAATGCACACCACGAAGGCCTCGAAGCGGGTGCTATAGAGCAGCAAGCAACTGCCTATGTTAATACCCCTTTTAATTTGGAAGGGGCCCCATTATGCCGTGCGGCCTTATTCGGGTTGGGCGATAAACGATGGCTATTGTGCATAGCATTACACCATATAATTGCCGATGGCTGGTCGGTACAAGTGCTGCGGCAAGACTTGGTACAGGCTTACGCGGCATGCATTGAAGGGAAGCAATGGGACGGGGTAGATAGCCTTCCTATACAATACAAAGACTATACGGCCTGGCAGCAAGCACAACTGTCGGGTGAAGCGCTGGCAGGTCATCGCCAATTTTGGTACACGATGCATGCCGGTAACCAAACGGTGATGCAACTACCTGTTGACAAGCCCCGCCCAGCAATAAAAACCTACCAGGGACGCATACATAAACATGTACTGGACGCCTCCGCCACAAAATTGCTCAGGTCATTGGCAAGCGAAAAGGAGTCTAGCATGTTTATGGTAGTGTTGTCTGCCGTATATGTGCTACTCAGCAAGTACACCGGGCAAGACGATATGGTAGTGGGTACGCCTATCGCCGGCAGACAACACCCATGGCTGGAAGATCAGATAGGCTTCTATGCCAATACACTGGCGCTGCGCTACCAAATAAATCACAACGACAGCTTTGAGCAAGTCTTGGACAAGGTCAGAAACTTAATGGTAGAGGCCTATACCCATCAGGTATACCCTTTTGATGCCCTGGTGGAGGAACTAAGTCTGGAAAGGGATTTGAGCCGCTCGCCAATGTTTGATGTGCTCGTACTTTACAACGACTTTGAAAAAAGACACAACTCAGGCTTGTCCGGTGTTGATACCACACCATGGAACCTGGAAACAGGGCAGGCAAAATACGACCTTACCTTTGCCTTTGCAGAAGAAGGCGAGGGACTAGTGATCGCATTGGAGTACAACGATGCGTTGTTTAACAAAACCACCATGATGCGAATGGTCGAAGTATTGGCCAGTTTACTTCAGAAAATACCGCTTGACACCGCCCAGTCCATTGGTAAACTTAACCTCATAGGCGAGCAGGAAGTCAATAAACTAATCAACGGCCTCAATCCGCCTGCAATGCCTTATGATGCGGCACGTCCCATGTATGGGCATACCGAGCAAATGGCCGAAAGTGCACTTGCCAAAACAGCCTTTATGGCTGGGAAGGAATCGATTACCTATGGTGAGTTGAATGAGCAGGCTAACCAATTGGCGCACTACCTTATGACAAACTATAAGGTGGGCAGAGGCCATAATGTGGCCGTGCTGTGTAGCCGGTCTATTGATATGCCCATCGCACTGTTGGCAGTATTGAAGAGTGGGGCAGCCTATGTGCCCATAGACCTGGCCTATCCTGACGAACGTGCAAAGTTTATGTTTCAGGACGCAGGCGCAACCTGTGTACTGACCAACCTGGAAGGCAGTAACCTGCCTGAATGGGTAAGAGAAGAAACAAAAGTTTGCCAGATGGCGGATAATAGGCTCTGGCTGGATGAACCAACTCAAAACCCGCAAGTGTTATGCGAGCCTGAAGATACCGCCTACATCATATATACCTCCGGTTCTACCGGCCAACCCAAAGGAGTGGAGATCATGCACCGCAACGTAGCAGCCTTTACAGATTGGGCACTGGTGGAATTTGAGCATTGCCCGGATGAAACGGTACTTGCGGTTACTTCTTATTGCTTCGACCTTTCTATCTTTGAAATCTTTGTGTCGATAAGCCGTGGCAGGCCGGTAAGGCTGCTGGAGAATGCGCTGGAATTGCCTACATGGGTAGAGAAAACACAGCGATCGCTTATTAACACTGTACCGTCAGCGATCAGTCATTTATTGGATAGCGGAGCCTCGCTCGACAAAGTGGCGGCAATCAACATGGCAGGCGAGCCGATCCCGCTTCAAATCAAGCAGGCCCTGTCGCGGCACCCAATCCAGACGCGCAATCTATATGGGCCTTCCGAGGACACCACTTACAGCACGTGCTACCTTTTTTCGAGCGAGCATCAAAACATACCGATTGGCAAACCCATCGCAAACACTAAAGCCTACTTATGCGATGAAAGAGGCCAATTAGTACCCCGTGGTGCGGTAGGAGAGTTATGGTTGGGAGGCGCAGGTGTGGCCAAAGGCTATCGAGGCAGGACTGTGCTCAACAAAGCAGTCTTCATGCCTGACCCTTTTGGGGGGCAGGGCAGGGTATACTGTACCGGCGACCTCGCCCGCTGGATGCCTGATGGCAACCTGGAATTTCTGGGCAGAAAAGACCAGCAGGTGAAGATCAGGGGGTTCCGCATAGAGATGGGCGAGATAGAAACCAACCTGATGACCATCGAAAATATCAAAGAGGCACTCATCACGGTATCCGAAAACCCATCTGGAGACAAAGCTTTAGTCGCGTACTTGGAAGGAGCAGGTATGCCAACGCCCGAAGTGATCAAAAAACACCTGGCACATAAGCTACCCGCTTTCATGATTCCCGATGCGTTGGTCCAATTGGAGCAATTCCCCCGCAACCAAAACGGCAAGATCGATCGAGCCCGGTTGCCAAAGCCTACTGCTTCGGCGATGGGCAGGGAATATGAGGCACCCGTAACCGACACCGAGAAGATGCTGGCATCCCTTTGGGAAGTAATATTGGGAATACCCAAAGTGGGGAGGCTTAATCACTTTTTCGAGGCTGGTGGACACTCCATGAAAGCCAGCGAACTATTGGCAAAACTCCATAACCAGACAGGGGTAAGCCTCCCATTGCAAGAGGTATTTTTACACCCGGTACTACAAGATATGGCTGCTACGATCGATGCTGCCAGGCCACACGCCCACGAAGCATTTCCCAAAGCCCCAAAGAACATCCACTACCCTGTGTCGCATGGACAAAAAAGGCTTTGGTTGCAATGGCACCAAGGCGATGGACAGGCAGCGTACAACCTGTTTGGAGCCTATCGTATCAAAGGGGCTTTGCAGCCCGAGTGCTTGGGCAAGGCCGTCAAAGCTATGGAGGCGAGGCATGAATCCTTACGCACACGATTTGTAGCAATAGACGGTGAGCCTAGACAGGAAATATTACCTTCTGGCAATCAACAGAACATTTTCGTATATCATGCGGACTTTGAAGAAGGGGACTTACACAAACTAGCTTCATTGCCATTTGATTTGCAGGCAGGGTCGTTGTGGCAGGTAAACCTTTGGCAATCCAACGAAGACGGTTTTACACTATCCTTCAGCATACACCACATTATCAGCGATGGCTGGTCACTCAATGTGTTCATCAAGGAACTGTGGCAGGCCTATCATGCTATAGCGGGGGGTGCGGAGCCTTTCCCTGCACCTTTAGCAATACAATATTCGGATTACAGCCATTGGCAGTCGAAAAAAATGCGGGATAAGCAAGGCGAGCAGGAAAAACAATACTGGTTGAGCCGCTTCGAAGGCTGGAAGCCACCCAAATCTTTGCCCACAGACTTTCCACATCCCGATAAGCGGTCTTTTCAAGGACAATTGCTAAAACTATCGGTGGATGATGAAATCTATCAAAAGCTGCAGCAACAAGCCCAGGCAGCAGGTGCCAGTATGTTTATGACAATGCTGAGCAGCATCTACACATGGTACCTCGGCCTCATAGGTAACAACGACCTGGTGCTTGGCATACCAGTCGATGGTAGGGAGCACCCTGCCTTGGAAGGACTTATAGGATTCTTCGTAAATACCCTCCCGTTACGGCAGCAGATTGATAGCCATACTACCTTTAGACAACTGATGCAAGCGGTGAAGCAAAACGTGTTGGAGGCTCATACGCACCAGGGGTATCCATTTGACTTGTTGGCACAAGACTTAGGTGCTACCAAAACCCATAACGGGCGCACCCCGCTGTTCGACGTGTTTGTCGAATACCAAAAGCTTACGGGATCAGCGGGCGTTGGTGCGTCTGGCGAAACATTGCAAGTTGAGCCATTGCCACAAGCAGAGGGCTTCAGCAAGTTCGATCTCATCTTTAAGGTAATAGAAACTGACGAAGGGCTTACCATAGGCCTGCAATTCAGTACCGAGGTGTTTCAAGCCTCCACCATCGCTTTGTATTTGGAACAATGGGACCAACTGCTACATGCGGTAGCTGATAGCCCTGACCAAAAGCTAGGCGATGTCATCATAGATACCGCAGTGCCGCCTACTGGCATGCAAGCCATAGAAAATGAGTCTGTAGAGTTTGACCTTGATTAATAAACTGCTATGAATACCACAAGCCAAAACACACGCATTGCCTACAAAGCAGCCAACGATTATTGGATGTCTAAGCTCCAGGATATCACCATACCAACCTATTCGTTGGGCATAGGTGATAAGGAGGGGAGTGACAGGCTTGCCGGCCAAGTGCCAGCCACTACCAAAGCACTGGTGAGCCATGTAGCAAAAGGGCGTGACTTGGCTTCCTCCATGGTATACCTTACGGTATTCAGGGCATTGCGCTATCATTACTTCCGGGATGTAGACGGGGTCACTTGCTTACCGCCTCAAAAGGGCAAAGAAGAGCAGCAACCTGTGTATTTACTGCTTTCGGTCAATAGCGACACTACATTGCGGCATATACTCAAAGCTTGCAGTGAAGGTTGGAAAGCTGCCTACCAACATGCAGCGTACGAGCGTGAGGAGTTAGCGGCATTGTTGGCAAGCCGTGGTTTCAGCTTGGAGGGAATAGGGCAAGTAGCCTACTTCGACGAGCGGTTGCACCAGCAGCATGACATGAGCGCTTCGGCTTTAGGGCTATCATTGTTGGGTGAGGAGGGAGCCGTATTCGAGTGGGTATATGATGCCGTCAAGTTCCCCGAAGTATACATGCAGCAGTGGGCTGGGCATTATCTCAAGGCACTGGCCTGTTTCAAGGAATGGCTCGACCTACCCATTGTAGACTGGCCGTTGTTGTCTGAAGAAGAAAAACTCCAACAGCTCAATGTGTGGAACCGTACTGGGGTTGATTACCCTGATAAAGCCACGTTACACGGATTGTTTGAAGAGCAAGTCAAAAGCAATGGGAGCAGAACCGCCGTAGCCGATGACAGGCAGTCACTTACCTATCAAGCCCTGGACCATGCAGCCAATCAATTGGCCAGTCACTTGCGCGAGGCTTATGGGGTGGGGCGCAACGATCGTGTAGCAGTCATGCTGGATCGTGGTGTACCGCTGTGGGTAGCCTTACTGGCTGTATTAAAGACTGGCGCAGCATACGTACCCATTGGTACAAGCTTTCCAGACTCCAGAGTCGAATTCATCCTGCAAGATGTTACGCCAAAGGCGATGATTGCCACTAGTTCCGAGGTGTTTTCTGATACTGAGATTCCCACCTTGTATATGGACTCGGACGAATGGGAGCATCAAGGCGGAGAAAACCAACTCGAACCGGTCAGCCCTGATGCTACAGCATGCATTATATATACCTCCGGCTCCACGGGCACCCCCAAAGGCGTGGCAGTAGCGCACCGGGGTGTGGTAAACAGGATCGCTTGGCAATGGCAAGCCCTGGGGTATGGACAAAACGACGTAGTGTTACAAAAGACTACTCCTACGTTTGACGTGTCTGTGTGGGAATTGTTCATGCCACTCGCCTTTGGGGCAAGAGCTGTGGCTTGCGAAACGGTCACCGCCCACGACCCTCAGTTGCTGTGCGAGGCCATCGAGCGGCATCACGTCACCAACCTCCATTTTGTGCCATCTATGTTTCAGGCTTTTTTGGAAAACCTTGACACGGAACAGTTAAGCCAAACCAAAACACTCCGAAGCATCGTGACCAGTGGCGAGGCACTCAAAGCAGATACGGTAGATAAGCATTATGATAAGTTTCCCAGTGTACCGTTGCACAACTTGTATGGCCCCACAGAGGCTTCTATAGACGTATCGTGGCACCAAGCCCAGCCGGGGCAATCGGTAGTGCCCATTGGCAAACCGATACAAAATATCAAGCTTCACATATGCGATGAAAACGGGCGGTTGTTGCCTGCCGGGGCTGTTGGGGAGATCAATATTGCCGGTATCGGGCTGGCGCATGGCTATGTGAACCAGCCCAAGCTTACAGCAGATAAGTTTGTGGCTGGGGCTTTACCCTTACGGGAAACAACCTACCGCACTGGCGACTTGGGGCGGTGGCTGCCCAATGGAGAAATCGCTTACATGGGCAGGACAGACCACCAAGTCAAGCTGCGTGGATTCCGCATAGAGTTGGGCGAGATAGAAAGCGTACTGCTACGTCACCAGGCAGTCAATGCATGCGCGGTATTATTGAAGGCTAGCCCGGACAGGCTGGTAGCATTCCTTGTAGGTGCTGGCCAAGGGCAGGAGGAAAATCTCCATGCCCATATGGAGGCAAATTTGCCAGCGTATATGGTAGTGCACCAATTGGTGCATATAGCAGAGATGCCCCTGACCCCTTCTGGCAAGGCAGACCGGAAAGCATTGGCATGTTTGGAGGAAGGCGGAGGCATGGTCGGGCAATATACACCCCCTCAGTCAGATGAGGAAAAGCTGCTCGTAGAGGTATGGCAAGCGGTATTGCAAAAAGAGCAAGTGGGCATTACGGATAACTTCTTTCACTTAGGCGGTGATTCGATCGTAGCGATACAAGTAGTGAGTCGGTTGGCTGCGGCAGGTTACCAGTTGCAAGTAAAGCAACTGCTCAAAGACCCCTATATCGACCGGTTGGCGCAGATCATGGAGCGGCGGCAAAACATGGCCTCACAAGCATTGGTGACGGGCCGGTCACGGTTAGCACCCATGCAGTGGCACCTGGTGGTGCACAATGGTGTTCATATGCATCATTTTAACCAAGTGATGTCCCTCGCGGTGGATAGCTTGCCTACAATAGACCGGTTAAGGCAGCTATTCGCGCAGTTGGCACAGCACCACGATATGCTCCGGTTTACCTACCATGTGGAAGACAACTACCCCTATGGGTATATCCACGACGGGCAGGCCATACCAGAAGTTTTGGAGGCAAGCCTACAGAGCGAGGCTGACGAGCAAAAGGACCTGGAGCAGTTGGTGACCGAGGCACAGGCTTCGTTCAACTTGCAATCAGGCCCGTTGTTAAAAGCAATCGCTGTGCGGTCTACAACGCAAGACTACCTTTTGTTGATCGCCCACCATCTGATTATCGATGGGGTGTCGTGGCGTATCCTATTAGAAGACCTGCATACGCTTTGGCAAATGCCCGAAGCAACGGACTTAAAGGATGGAGTGCTCCCCAACAAGTCTTTTTCGTACCGTGATTGGGTGGAAAAACTGTACGAAGAAGCAGGGCAAGCAACGTTTGAGGAAGTGGCGCGAGAATACTGGCCTGTAGCAAAGGAAAAAGACATGCCAGCGTTGCCGGGACAGGCAATGGCAGCACCAGACCTTGTCCGAGACGCAGCGTACTGTCATGTCTTGTTTGACCAAGACATGACCGAGGCATTGCGTGGCCCGCTCAATAAGCCGTTCAACACCGATTTGCAAGACTTCCTATTGGCGGCGGTAAGCGATGTGCTTGCAGTGTGGGTGGGAGCCCAAAGCCTGCCGATTATGCTCGAAGGGCACGGTAGGGAAACCTGGGGTAGTTTTGCCGAGGTTGATTTGAGCCGTACCGTCGGGTGGTTTACCAGTATTTATCCAGTATACCTCACCCGACAAACAGGCCTGCAAGACCAACTTATCCATGTAAAGGAGTGCCTGCGGCGTGTACCGTTTCAAGGCATGGGCTATGGTATGGAGCGATACCTGGGCGAAGCAGCCACCCCTGAAGCAGTGCGTTACCCAGTATCTTTCAATTACTTGGGTAGTTTTGACGGGGTCACCCAACCTACCGGAGCATTTAAGCTTGTCGATGTGCCAGTAGGGCCTATCCAAGCACCAGACGGCCCCCGACAGTTTGCATTGGAAGTATCAGCGGTGGTAGTAGAAGGGCGACTAAGGTTAGCGTTGGCCTACAACAGGCTATACCATACGCAGCAGGATATGGAACAGCTTTTGGACCAGATCAAAGGTTCGTTGGAAGCTTTGGCCAATATGGCAGCAAGTCAACAGCGACGTATCTATACACCCACAGATTTTCGCTACAAAGCACTCACCTTGCAACAAGCCAGCGAGCTTGGAGAAACTGAAGCATTGGAGGAGGTTATGCCACTAAGCCCTATGCAGGAAGGTATCCTGTTTCATGCCTTGATGGCACCCGACAGTGCGGCATACTTTGAGCAAGTGAGCATGACACTACAGGGAAAACTGGACATAGCCCGCCTCACCGTATGCTTCCAAATGTTAGGTGAGCGGCATTCGGTACTCAAAGCACGTATATGGGGACAAGCAAGTGGCACCACCCTGCAAATCATCCCAGCGCAACGGCCCTTGCCAGTGATTCAAGAAGACTTTCGTGACGAAGGGAATCAGCAAGCAGCCATAGAAGCCTGGAAACAAACTGACCGCCAACAAGGCTTTGATTTGTATAGCGAGCCACTTACCCGACTGGGTATCCTCAAGATAGCCGAGGATACGCACGAGATTGTCTGGAGCCACCACCATATAATCATGGACGGCTGGTGCCTGGGTATTGTGCTGGGCGACTTGTTTGCACTCTATGGGCAGCAGGGTACGCCGAGTTTGGGCAATTTGTCGCCCGTAGCACCTTATGCAGCCTACATCGATTGGCTGGATACCGTAGACCGAAAGGCGGCGGAAGCGTATTGGAATGCCTACCTCAATGGTTTTGGGGAAGCCAGCACCTTGAGCATGCACAAAGAGACCGGTGCAAACGGACAAGGTAGCCAGCGTTTGCGGTTGGGCAAAGTAGTAAGCACGGCACTCAAAGCCTCGGCACAAAAGCAAGAAGTAACCCTGAACACCACCATCCAGGCATTGTGGGGGGTACTATTGCACAAGCTTGTGCGGCAAACGGACGTATTGTTTGGGGGCGTAGTGTCAGGCCGCCCTGCCGAACTGCCCGGTGTGGAGCAAATGGTAGGGCTTTTTATCAATACTCTGCCTGTAAGGCTGCAGATTGGCCAGGAAGACACGGTGTGGGGAGTAGCAGCCCGGCTACAAGGCGATGCCATCGAGGCTACCCCATATCATCATTTTCCACTGGCTGATATTCAAGCCATGCGTGGGGCTAAGCAAGTCCTGTTCGACCATATTATGGTGTTTGATAACTACCCAGTAGCCGATCAGCTTCAGCAAATTAGCCAACAGGCAGATCAACTACCCGAAGTGGTGGGCATGGGACTGGTAGAAGCAACACATTATGGACTTACTGTAATCGTAGTGCCCGGAGAGGATATTGAGGTGCGGTTTGAGTATGACAAAGCTACCTATACCGATGCCCAAATGGCACAAGTAAGTAGCTGCTTCGAGCGTTTGGCACAGCAAGCCATCGAAACATCCGATACCCCCATCGCATCCCTCAGGCTGTTAAGCGACAGTCAACGAAAAGCCTTGCTGGCACATAACCCAAAGCCTGTCAGCTATCCCGATGGAGAAAATGTACCGGTACTCCTCGAAGCTTGTGCTAGTCAAAACCCCGACAAGCTGGCATTGGTATGCGCAGAGGATCGCTACACCTATCAGGCGCTTGAGGCACTGACCAATCAAGTGGCAAACTATCTGCTGGCCAGCTATGATATTGGTCCCGACGTTTGCGTAGGCGTGATGTTGCATCGTTCCGCGTGGAGTGTCATCGCGATGAATGCCGTACTCAAAACAGGGGCTTGCTATTTGCCGATAGACCCGACCCTGCCTGCCGAGCGTATCGATTACATTGTAAATGACGCAAAGCCCGTGGTCATCTTTACCCAGGCAGCGTGTGAAGCAGCGCTGCCACATGAATGGCAAAACCGGTTGTGCATGGTGGAGGGCCATGAGTGGCAAGACTTCGCTGATCAAAGCCCGGACATTAAAATTGAGGCAGATAGCCTTTCTTACATTATCTACACCTCTGGCTCTACAGGCACCCCCAAGGGCGTTGCACAAACCCATCGTACTGTTCATAATCTGATTCGCTGGGACATAGATCACTCAGGCATAGCGGGTGGCTTGCGGCAGTTACAATACAGCGCATTTGGTTTTGATTCCAGTTTGCACGATGCCTGGTTTGTGCTCAGCAATGGCGGTACCTTATACGTAGCAACTGATGAACTACGTACCGATTTTGAAGCACTGTCCACCTATGTAGTGCAAGAAGGGATTGAAGTATTTTCCGTACCGTTTTCGGCATTGGATGCCTTCTTCTCAATTTATGGTGACAGTGGTTTGTCGGGCCACCAGCTCAAACATTTGATTAGCACCGGGGAGCAATTGTTGGTAAACACACCGCTGAAGCAGTTTTTGGAAGCCAACCCTGCGGTGTGCTTGCACAACTTTTACGGTCCTAGCGAGACGCATGTGGTCACGGCCGCCAAGCTGTCCGCGGCTATGGGCAACATAACCGAGCGACCGACCATAGGCTACCCACTCACTAATGCACGCCTATACGTACTTGACGAGCAGTACCACCTGATGCCCGAAGGTGTGCCCGGGCAAATCTTTATTGCTGGCGAGTACTTGGCTAAAGGCTACCTTGGCAAGATGGCATTGACTTCACAGCGGTTTGTGGACGATCCGTTTTACCCTGGTGAAAAGATGTACGCGAGTGGAGACCTTGGCCGTTGGCTTCCTGACAGACAAATTGAATACCTTGGCCGCATAGATGATCAGGTGAAAATCCGAGGTTTCCGGGTAGAGCCGGGTGAAGTTGAAGCGCAAGTCTTGAGGCTGCCGGGTATACAAAAAGCCATGGTCGTTGCCAGTGAGCAAGCAGGAGAACAAACCTTGTTGGCATTTGTAGTGACAGGGGAAAAGTTTGACGAAACAAAAGCCAAGCAGCAACTAGCAACGGTTTTGCCAGTGTACATGGTTCCTGCAAACATGCAGCAGATCGAAACCTTTCCACTTACGCCCAATGGCAAGGTAGACAAGCGTGCTTTGGTGAGTACCATGGCGACGATGGTAACCAGAAAAGGCTATGAACCACCAGTGGGTAGGTTCGAAGAGGCTTTACAAGCAGTATGGCAAGATGTATTGGCATGTGAGCAAATAGGGGTAACTGACGACTTCTTTGATTTAGGCGGGCACTCCATCAAAGCCATCAAGCTGGGCAACCTGGTACAGGCCAGGCTACAGCAGCAGCTTACCGTCAGGCAAGTGTTTGAGCACCCGACCATCCGTGTACAGGCGTCCTTGTTAGAAAAGGAGGGAGTGGATAGCCTGCCACCAATCAAGAGCCTTGCCGGAGCTGCTGACTACCCACTTTCACCTGGGCAGGAGCGTTTGTGGGTATTGTGGCAACTAGGCACCGATATGGCCGCTTATAATATGCCGGGGATATTTGAGTTGTCAGCGTTGCCCGACGAGGGGATGTTGCGACAAGCGCTCGCCAGCGTTATCAAGCAGAATCATAGCCTGCGTACTGTGTTCGTTGAGCAAGACGGTGAACCGCGCCAGGCAATCATAGAGCCGGGCGAAGCGTGGTGGCAACAAGTGTGGGAAGAAGTAGAATTGTCTGGGGAATCCTTGGATAGTGAGGCGACCCATCAGTTGGTACTAGAGAGGGCCCAGAGGGCTTTTGACATGGAAAACGGTCCATTGCTGCGGGTCTCTCTCGTGAAGCAACCTCAGTCAGGCAAGGCGCTCTTACTGCTGGTCATGTCACATATGATATCCGACGGGTGGTCAATGCAAGTATTATTGACAACATGGCTGACCGCTTACGGGCGATTGGCCCAAGGCGAGTCGGTAGCCCTCCCTGCACTGGAAATACAGTACCCGGATTTTGCGGTTTGGCAGCGCGATCTGCTGGCGTCTGGTACAGGTGATAAGGAAAAGGCCTACTGGCTAAGCCAAATGGCCGGGCCACTCCCGATGATGAACTTGCCCACCGACCGCCCAAGGCCGAATATCAAGACTTACGAAGGGGCGGTTTACAAGGCAGTGATCCATGACAGTGCTGTCGCAGGCTTGCGGCATTTGGTCAAAGAGGAAGGGGGAAGCCTATATATGGGCTTACTCGCGGCATTGTCCGCCTTCTTTTATCGGTATACTGGTGGGCAACGCGATATGGTAATTGGCTCGCCCATGGCGGGTAGGCAACATCCTTTGTTGAAAGACCAAATAGGGTTGTTTCTCAATACGTTGCCACTACGGGTGCAGCCCGATGGTACACAAGGGTTCGGGGCATTGCTGTCCCAGGCCAAAACAGTAGCACTTGGTGCGCTCGACAATCAAAACCTACCCTTTCAAGAGTTGGTTGAACACCTCAACGTTCGGCGAGACCTGAGCCGGGAGCCGTTGTTCGACGTGCTATTAGTGCTGCAAAACATGGTAGACATGACAGCGGGTACCACTACGGCGGGCGGTCTTGAAGTAAAGCCGTATAACCAGGACATAGGGCTGAGCAAATACGACTTGAGCTTCAACTTTGCCGAAACTACCGTAGGACTGGCCTTGACGCTGGAGTACAATACAGATCTTTTCGATCCCGAAACCGTCCATGCGATGTGCGAACGGTTTGAACGGCTTTTGCTGGGGATGACACAGCAGCCGGAGTCCCCTATTGCCCAGGTACCATGGCTGGACGAGGCAGAGGAACGATACTTGATAGATACACTGGCAGGCAAAGCGGTTGCTTACGACCAGGGTACCCTACATAGCTTAATCTCGGAGCAAGCAGTCCTGACCGCCGACGCTCCGGCAATAGGATGTCGGGGCAAGTGGCTTACCTATGGGGAATTGGAAAGGCTGGCCAACCAGGTAGCGCGTTACCTGACCGATGAAATGGGTGTGCAACCAGGTGATAAGGTCGGTATACTGTGTCACCGGGATGAAAAAATGGTAGCCTTGCTGTTAGGGGTTCTAAAGACAGGGGCGGCTTATGTCGCCATTGATCCTGCCTACCCTGCGACTCGAATCACTTTTATGACCGAAGATGCAGGCCTTACTTTGTTAGTTGCGGAACAGGCAGCGATATCGGGAGGCATTCCGGCTGAACTGACTGTATTGTCTTTGCAAACACTGTTGGAGGGGGCTACTACCCAAACTACGGATAGCCTGCCAGAAAAGGCTAGTCCCGAAGGCCTGGCCTATATGATCTATACCAGTGGGTCCACCGGACAGCCCAAAGGCGTACAGATAGAGCATTGTCAGGTGACCGCCTTTATGCATTGGTGTCGACAAGAATTTGCCCAATCAGATTATCAATTGGCCCTAGCTGTGACTTCCTACTGTTTCGACCTTTCCGTCTTCGAATTGTTCTTTCCGCTCACCGTAGGTAAACCAGTACAGGTGCTAGGTTCAGGGGTTGAGATTATAGAAGTGCTGCAAACTGCAACCGAACCACTGCTGGTCAACACGGTACCATCGGTAGTGGGTGAGCTCATTGCCGCAGGGGCTGACCTGTCGCCTATCGCCGTGCTCAATATGGCAGGAGAACCAATCCCATTCCACTTTAAGGAGCATTTTGACCTTGGGCAAATGGAAGTACGCAACCTCTATGGTCCCAGCGAAGATACTACCTACAGCACCTGCTACCGCTTTGTGCAAACAGACGATGTGATTCCCATCGGCTACCCAATTGCCAATACTTACTGTTACCTGATGGATGAAAACGGGCAGCTTACACCTCCTGGGGTGGCAGGAGAGCTATGCCTGTCAGGTGCGGGAGTGGCACGAGGCTACCATGGCCGCCCGACACTGACCAGGGAACGTTTTGGCGAAGATCTCTTCCGCCCGGGCAACCGCCTGTACAAGACGGGGGATCTTTGTAAATGGAGGGCTGACGGGCAGCTGGAATACCTCGGCAGGATCGACAATCAGGTAAAAGTAAGAGGCTTTAGGATCGAGCCGGGGGAGATCGAAAAGGCACTGGCCGCTCACGATGGTATTGGCGAAGCTTTGGTGGCCGTGTGGGATAGCCCTGATCAAGGCCCCAAGCTGGTAGCTTATGTACAAGCCACAGACGAGGAGTTGGTGGAAGCTGCACAGCAGCGCATCAAACAACAACTGCCCGTATACATGCACCCCGACTATGTGGTGATATTGGAAGTGTTTCCCAGAAATACCAACGGCAAAACCGACCGGACAGCCCTACCAGCACCACAAGCCAAGGTGGCGCAAGAAGTAACTGCCGCTACCAATGAAGAAGAGGCGCGTGTGATGGCTTGCTGGAAAGCTGTACTCGGGGCCGATGAACTAGGCATACACCACAATTTCTTTGAAGCTGGTGGTAATTCGCTCAAGGCAATAAGACTGTTCAAAGCCCTTGACAGCGAATTCCCCAACACCTTTAAAGTCACAGACCTGTTTAGCAGGGCGACCATCGCCAGTCAGGCAGCATTTGCCCGAGGGCAAGGCACAAATGGTAAGGAAGGCGAAGGCCCTTCGGAAGAATTGATTGAATTAACTTACTAAGCCAATAGGGCTTCAATAGTAAAAAACAAATTAGCCAACATGAAAATTAACAAACGGGACATAGCGATTATCGGTATTGGGGGCAAGTATCCCCAGGCAGACAGCCTTTCCGGTTTTTTGGAATTGTTGCGCATAGGGCAAGACCTGGTGCGCCCTCTGAGTGCTGAAAGGATATCGCAAACCGCTATACCCTTTGGCAAAGACTACCAAATCATGGGCTTTTTGGAAGGCATAGACCAATTTGATGCACCCTTCTTTGGTATGGCAGAAGGCGAAGCGATACACATGGACCCACGGCAGCGTTTGTTACTGGCAGCAGCTTACCATGCTTTTGAGTCGGCAGGGCAGGGACTCAATGCTGTGCAGGGTAGCGATACTGGGGTATTCCTGGCCGATGCCAAACTGGACTACTATCAACATGCAGAAGCTTACGATCCGGCATTGGTCACGGGCAATAACAATGCCGCCATGGCTGGCAGGATAGCCCGTTTCTTCAACTTGCGCGGTACGGCCGAGGTAGTAGACACTGCCTGTTCTTCGGCGCTGACCGCCCTACACCATGCCTGCAATTCCCTGCTGCTTGGTGATGTCGGCCAGGCATTGGTAGGCGGTGCGAGCCTGATGTTGTTTCCGCCTGAAAAATCGAGAAATACAGGCATGGGCATAGAGTCGCCTACCGGCAAAGCAAGGGCTTTTTCCGCAGAAGCGGATGGCACGAGCAACGGTGAGTTGGTCGCATGTTTGTTACTAAAACCATTGGATTCCGCACTGGAAGCCAATGACCCGGTGTATGCGATTATCAAAAGTGCGGCAGTGAATCAGGATGCGGCACTTTCGGCAAGCTTTACCGCTCCCGACAGTATAGCACAGTCCGAGGTAATCCTCAAAGCCTGGCAAAAAGCAGGCATTGACCCTGCTACGATCAATTATATAGAAGCCCATGGTACCGGTACCAAACTGGGCGACCCAATCGAAATCGATGGCATCGACCAGGCGTTTGAAGCAGGAGGCGTACCAAAAGGCCATACCTGTGCAGTGTCGTCGGTGAAGTCAAACCTGGGCCATACGGACAGTACAGCGGGGCTGGCAGGCCTGATCAAGGCCGTGTTGTCACTACATACCAAGGAACTGATGCCCTCTTTGCATGTAACGGCGTTGAATCCTTTTATAGATTTTGAAAAGTCGGTGACTTCTGTCAATACAAGCCTCAAGCCTTGGCCTTTGCCCGATAATGCTACCTTGCGACGATGTGGCGTAAGCTCGTTTGGACTGACGGGTACCAATACGCATGTGGTTTTGCAGGAAGCACCCGAAGCCGTGACGGACGAAATTGCCACTCCCCAATTGGTCTTACTTAGTGCCCATCACCCTGAGTCGTTAAAGCAGCAAGCCGAAGACTTGCTAGAATATATAGCACAGCACCCAGATACGCACCTGACTCCTTTAGCAGCTACTTTACAACGACGAGGCCAGTTTCCATATCGATGGTGCACCGTAGCCGATAGTGTAGCGACGCTTCAAAAGGCCTTGGCAGAAGTTGCCGATACAGCCGTAGCCCCTAGTGAGGGCATGGCCAAATACTTCATCTTATTTCCCGGTACAGGGAACGTAAACCAACAATTAGCAGGGCAGTTATGTGATCAAGACGAGGTTTTTGCACAATACTGGCAGCAAGCGGCTATGCACTTCAAGCGTGAGCCTGGCGAAGGAACCGTATTATTGGCTTATCAATATGCCCTCTACCACAGCCTAAAAGAAAAAGGCGTACACAGCCGCTACTTGATCGGCGACGGGGTAGGCAAGCTGGTCATTGCCGTACTGCAAGGCAAACAAACCTTGGTAGAGGCCATGGCGGATACCGAAAGTGCTGTGCCGGGTACACTTGCGCAAATCCAACTGCGCATGGAAAAAATGTTGCAAGCCGAAGCCACCGCCGATACGCTTGGGCTGATCGCGCTTAGCCCTAATAGCAACATGGCCGAAGGGCTTAGCCCTATGCTGCCCGGTTTTCCCAAAGCACGGCTTCATGCCCCGGAAATAGGCGAAGGCATGCTGGCACAACTGCTCGCAGGGCTGTTTATGGAAGGTGTAGGGATTGCCCCAATGACCAAAGCCCCACTATTGAAGCTATTGCCTCCATATCCATTTCAGAGCAAGCGACTTTGGCTGAAGCCACCTACGTCAAGGCCTGAAACGGATTGGCTGTACGATGTGGTTTGGGAATCAACCGCTATCGACCCACAAGGACTTGCTTCAGAGCTTGTGATGATTACCCTGGAAGAAGTGCTGCCCGAATGGGTAGACACGCTCCATCAACAAGGGGTAAACGTAACGCACGTACAGCTAGGACAGACTGCCTATACTTGTGACGATTGGCGACGTTATAGGCTACGTCAGGCACATATGGCAGACTGGGAAAAGATGCTGGCACATTGGCAGCGACAGGAAATCACCCCGGTGCAGGTGTTGGTCGTGGCTCCGGATCGTATAGCCCCGGTAGAGGCACTGCAAAGTATGATGCATATCGTCCAGGGCTTGGAGGCATGGATGACTGAAGGCACCCCCAGCCTATGTTTGGTAACGAAGCAAGGACATGCCTTAAGCGCCGGTGAACAGCCCAACCCTACCCATGCGGCCATGCAAGGGGTGTTCAACAGCTTGTCACAAGAGTACCTTGCATTGGAAACCCGCTGTATAGACTTAGCGGCATCCGTCGCGCTTGAGACTTTTGTGCAGGTATTGGCTACGCCTACTGCACAAACGCAAACAGCCATTAGGGGGAGCGAAGCCTTTGTACCGACTTTGGTTCATCGCGAACAGATTGAAAACAACGAAGTGTCTATAGCAGTAGGAGGACACTACCTGATCACAGGCGGTACGGGCGGCATCGGGATGTTGATCGGTGAGGCTTTGGCTGCACAAGGTATAGCCCATATTACCCTATTAGGCCGTAAAAAACTGGATACTCATAAGCCTTGGGCTACATTGGCAGCTGACCAGGGAGAATTTCAGGAATATTACGACACTTTTGCAAAATGGGAACAACAAGGCAGCCAAGTGTCTTATTACCGTGCGCCGCTCGGTGACCATGAGGCGGTGAGTAAGGCAATAGCCAACGCCAAAGAAAAAGCAGGTGTTGTAACAGGGGTATTTCATACTGCAGGTGCCCCCGGCAAAAAATACTTGCGCAATCATTCCGAAACGTCTTTCATGGAGGCATTAGAACCCAAAATACAAGGTACAATCCATTTGCATCAAGTACTTCAGGCGCACCGGCCTGACTTCTACTTGCTCTTTTCGTCACAAAATGCCTGGTTGGGACACGAGCGAGGTACCAACTATGGCGCAGCCAATGCCTGGATGGACGCCTATGCGAATGCTCAAAGCCAAGTGGGGGAACCCTTCGTTGCGGTCAATTGGCCTGGATGGCATCAGACAGGCATGCTGGCCCGCACGTTGGTGCCTGGCCATCAGGAAAGTTACCAAGAGAGCTTACTGGGAAATCAGGAAGGACTTCGACTTATATTCAAGCTCATTGGACAAACAAAACCCAACACCGTAGTCTCTAAAATTGCACCAGCACAGATGCCCCCTAACCCATTTTGGCATATGCCTGATAACAGGGACTTAATGGGAGCAGCCGATACAGAAAATGCTTCAATAGGCCGATACGAAGACAACCCTGCCTGGACAGCGACACAAAACACCGTAGCCGCATGTTGGTACGAAGTATTGCGGTCTGAGGACATGGCATTGACTGATGACTTTTTCGAGCTGGGAGGCCACTCGCTTAGTGGCATGCAGGTTGCCAACAAGATACAGGAACGGCTGAAAGTACCAATAGACTTTGACGAAGTGTTTGCATACCCTACCCTCGGCGAGTTGGCACAACGGGTAGAAGGGTTGCTGTCGGGCAATAGCGAAGCGGTGGAGGTCATATCTCCAACACCTGAACGCCCATTTTACCCCATGTCGCACGCCCAAAAGCGGCTTTGGCTGCTCGATCAGATGGAGCCAGGTATGATCGCCTACAATATACCGGGGGCGTTTAAAGTTTATGGAACGCTAGACGTATCAAGGCTCGCCAAGGCTTTTGAAGCAGTAGTGGACAGGCACGAAAGCCTCCGTACTACCTTTGGCATGGAAGCCGGGGAGCCAGTACAATACATACATGCTCCTGGTCACATCGGTTTTGCAGTGCTAATACATGACCTGCGCAATGAACCAGACAAAGAGGCACAGAGCATGGCCATGGCCAACAAGGAAGCCGCTACGCCTTTTGATTTGGAAAAAGGACCTTTGTTGCGCGTGTCATTGCTGCAGTTGGACGATACCACGTACGTGTTGTTGTTTACCATGCACCACATTGTGTCCGACCTGTGGTCGCTCAACATATTATTTGAAGAAACGATCAATCATTATCGAGGGGCCTCATTGTCTCCCTTGAGCATACAATACAAAGACTACGCAGCGTGGCAAAACGGATTGTTGGGAGCCAATGGCGACTCGGCTGCGCAAACTTATTGGGAGGGACAATTTGCCAGCCTGCCAGAGCCGCTGGCCTTAGCCACCGACCGGCCCCGGCCCCACATAATGACTTATGATGGTACTACCTTGCAACGTATGATACCGAAGCAAGCACTGGACAACCTCAACACGTTGGCCAGACGGGAAAACACCAGTTTGTTCATTCTGCTCACAGCGATGGCCAAGACCCTACTCCATCGGTATACCTTACAAGAAGATATTGTAGTGGGCACTCCGGTGCTTGGTAGAGACAACCCTGCACTGGAGCCTTTGATAGGGTATTTTGCCAATACACTGGCTTTACGTACTACCGTTGACAGTGGGCAGCCATTCAGCGAATTTTTGGCACAGGTTAAAGCAGTGTGTATGGATGCTTACCAACACCAAGCCTATCCCTTTGACAAGCTGGTAGACGGGCTGGGCCTCCAACGTGATATGAGCCGTTCACCCTTGTTTGATGTAGTAGTCGTGTTGCAAAACCAGCAGAACAGTACTGTGCCGCAAGGGGAGGGAGGTTTTCAAATGGAAGCCTACCATACCGAGCGTGTCATTAGCAAATTTGACATCACCTTTAACTTTACAGAACAAAAAGAGGGGCTCAAACTAAACCTCGAATACAATACCGGGCTTTTCGACAGCCAGCGCATGGAGCGTATGGTAGGGCATCTGGTATGCCTTATCGAGGGTATCCTGCACAATCCAAGCCAGCCGTTGTCTGCATTGCCCATGGCTTCAGAGGAAGAACAGCAAACATTGTTGGCCTTACATGATCGGACCCATATGGAGTGGAATCAGGGCGATACGATTGTGAGCCTGTTTGTACAAGCGGTCGAGTCACATAGTGATTGTGTCGCACTTACATACCAGGGTGAGGAGTTGACCTATCAAGCATTGGACGAGCTTTCCAACCAGATGGCACACGCTATACAGGCTGTCAATGGCCCTTTGGATAACGATACACTGGTGGCGATTATGTACGAACGCTCGGCTGATATGGTCGCTGCGATTCTGGCGGTGCTCAAGTGCGGAGCAGCTTACTTGCCACTCGACCCATCGCTGCCCGCTTCACGGGTTAGCTATATATTGAACGATGCGCGACCGGTACTTGTGGTTGTGGCCGGTGAGGCCACGGCAGCACCTTTTGATTTGGGCGATACTACCTTACTTTGCCTAAGCCAGGAAAATCTGACGCCTCACCCTGCTACGCATTTAACCACTGCCCCAATGCCGGAAGACGTAGCATATGTGATCTACACCTCCGGATCCACGGGCCAGCCCAAAGGGGTGATGGTAGAGCACCGTCAGGTAACCCGCTTGCTGTACTGTGAAGGCTTCGATTTTGACTTTGGCCCGACGGATACCTGGGTGCTATTCCATTCCATCAGTTTCGACTTTTCGGTATGGGAGCTTTGGGGAGCTTTACTATATGGGGGCAAACTACTCGTATTGCCACAGGACACAGCCCGTAGCCCACAGGCCTTGCTGGATGAACTGGTACAGCAGCAAGTGACAGTGCTCAACCAGGTGCCTACCATGTTTGGGCAATTGTGGGGGGCGATTGCCGAGGCGTCTTCATTGCCATCGTTAGCATTGCGATACGTCATATTTGGTGGCGAGGCACTACAGCCCACTATGTTGGAAGGTTTCTATACACGGTATCCAAACACACGGCTGGTTAATATGTACGGCATCACCGAGACGACGGTGCATGTGACTTATAAAGAGATTGGGAAAGAGGAGATAGCCCAGGGCTTGTCAAACATCGGCAGGGCGCTGCCTACCTTGGGCTTGTACTTACTAGGTACTAACGGTCAGCTCGCCCCAAGAGGTACCGTCGGTGAGTTGGCCGTAGCAGGGGCAGGCGTAGCCCGTGGCTACCTCAACCGCCCTAAGCTTACAGCCCAACGCTTTATCGCAAGCCCACACCATGAAGGACAAAAGCTATACCTGAGCGGCGACTTAGGCGTATTGAACGAAGAAGGAGAATTGGTATATGTTGGCAGAAAAGACCGACAAGTAAAAGTACGTGGCTACCGCATAGAATTGGGTGAGGTCACCAGTGCCTTGTTGGGGCTACCTGGTGTGAGCAACGCAGCAGTGACCGTACGTACCGATACCACTGGCGACAAAGTGCTGGTAGGATATATAGTAAGTGGCGAATCCTTATCGACGGAACGCTTGCGGGAAGGGCTGTCCGAAGTATTGCCCACTTACATGGTACCATCACGATTTTTACAAATAGACCGCTTGCCTTACACCACCAATGGTAAACTCGATACGGCAGCCTTGCCAATGCCCGAAAGTGACCGGGATGTTGATTGTAGTGGCTTTGTGGGTGCGCGCAATGCTACTGAGGAAAAGCTGGTAAGCATATGGGAGGAGCATTTGGGGCAGCAAGGTATCGGTATACATGATAACTTTTTTGCCCTGGGAGGAGACTCTATAAAGGCGGTACGGGTCAGCACGGCCGTCAACAAAGTATTGGATACCCGTATGCAAGTACGCTACCTGTTCGAAAACCCAGACATAGCCAGGTTGGCACAGGTTTTGGAGACTGCTGGTAACGAAGGGCCTGATATCGAAGCACAACTCATCGAAGGGTTGCGCAGGATGGATACCCTAAAGCAAGCCATATTGGCGACGGAAAATCAAACAGCCATATTGCCGGAAGGCATAGAAGACATTTACCCCTTATCGGCCATCGAAAGTGGTATGGTATACGCATCCATGTTGCGTGAGGAAGAACCTGTATATTATGACCAGTTTCTCATGCAGTTTGAGATGGAATCGACGGAGCGTTTTCATGAGGCACTGAGCATGGTGGTCAGCCGTCATGAAAACCTACGCGCCCGTTTTTACATGAGCCGCTTTGAGGAATCGGTCAAGGCTATAGCCCCTGTAAGCGATTTGCCATGCAAGTCAGAAGACCTTGAGGGAATGACAGTAGCGGCACAAGAGCAGCATATCAAGGCATATATGCTGCAAGACCAACAACGTCGCCTGGATTTTGATGGCTGCTTGTTATGGCAAATGCAACTATTTCACTTAGGCAATCAGCAATACTTCTGTGTATGGTCGGTACACCACGCTATACTCGATGGGTGGAGTGTGTCGCGGTTTATGGAAGAGATGACCCATTTGTTAGGTGCACCCGGAGGCTTTGCCAAGGCGCAACTGCCCTCGATGCCGCACGATTATAAATCCTATACGGCGGTACAAATGGTACGCCAGGAAGCTGCCGAAAGCCTGGATTTTTGGAAAACCTATCTGACAGGTTACACACGTTGCAAACTCCCCTTTAACTATTCAGGCAAGAAAAAAAGGGATACGGGCGGCATGAAAGCACAGTGGCTGTTTGGTGATGAACAATTGAGTGACGATTTGGCTAAGTTGTCGCAAACCCATGGTATATCGACCAAAAATGTCTGTTTTGCCGCTTACCTCTATCTGATGCGTCTGATATGTGCCGAGCAGGACTTGGTCACAGGCCTGGTATCGCACGACCGCCCTGAGTTGGAGGGTAGTGAGCTCATATTGGGGTGCTTCTTGCACACGGTGCCATTTCGTATGACTGTAGGGTCGCGACAATCGCCCTTGGCACTTATGAAAGCTGTAGAAACCCAAGCTGCCAAGATTAAGCCACACGAACTGCACCTGGCAACCTTAGCTGCGGCTGTGGGGGAAAAAACCACTGTGGGCAACCCTATATTTGATTGCCTTTTTAACTTTACCGACTTTGAACCACTCACAGAAAACACTCATCAGGAGCAAGCTGCTACCCAGCAGTTTGAAGACGAACTCTTGCAGCGCGGTGCCGAAATGACCAATACCTTGTTTGATCTGGAAGTAGATAACACAGGGCAGTTGATGGCGCGAGTGAAGTATACCCCTGCTTATTTTGACGATGAGGAGATGGCTTATGCCCTGCGTTTGTACCTGCGGGTATTGTCACATTTTGTACGCAATGCCGAGCAAGAGGCCACCCCATCGGCTTTGTTGACCCAGGAAGAAATAGCAGAAACCTTATACACCTTCAATGATACAATAACACCCTATGACACCGGACAAACCATGCATGGCTTGTTTGAAGCACAAGCGGTACGTACGCCAGAGGCCATCGCCATCAGACAGCATGGGCAAACGGTGTCTTACTCAGATTTGAACCAACAAGCCAACCAAATAGCACACCGTTTGATTGAGCTGGGGGTAACTCCCGGGCAAAACGTGGCCTTGATTTGTGGTAGGCATGCAGGCATGGTAGCCTCGTTATTGGGTATACTCAAAGCCGGGGCGGCTTATGTACCTGTAGACCCTGAATACCCCGAAGACAGGCAGCGGTACATCATCGGAAATTCCAAGGTTGCTGCGGTGATCACCGATCAAAACGACCGCCAGGATACTACCGGACTACCCTGTTTACAACTGGGTAATGTAGCGATTCAGGAAGCGCCCGGTAGTAACCCCGAAGTATCCATCAGTGGCGATGCGCTGGCTTACACGATCTATACCAGTGGCTCCACGGGCCGCCCCAAAGGCGTGATGATCAACCACCACAGTGCGGTAAACCTGATCAATTGGGTGAACAAAACTTACCAAGTAGGTACTGCCGACCGGTTGTTGTTTATTACTTCCATGTGCTTTGATTTGTCGGTTTACGACATCTTTGGTACGCTTGCAGTAGGGGCGGGCATCGTCATCGCTACGCCAGAAGAAGTGCGCGACTTCCCTACGCTCAAAAAGATGATGGTACAAGAACGGATTACCTTCTGGGATTCGGTGCCTACTACGATGAATTACCTGATTACCGAATTGGAAAACGATCCGGATACGTATACCCAGTCTGAGTTGCGTGTGGTGTTTATGAGCGGCGACTGGATTCCGGTGAACCTTCCCGACAGGGTTAAGGCATTCTATCCTGGTGCGGCGGTAGTGAGCTTGGGCGGTGCCACAGAGGGTACCGTATGGTCCAACTACTTTCCGCTTCTGGAAACAGACCCTGCCTGGCCGAGTATACCCTATGGCCGTCCTATCGACAATAATTTCTTTTATATACTGGACGAGGAGCGGCAACCTTTGCCTAAGGGAGTAGTGGGTGAACTCTACATTGGTGGCGCAGGCGTGGCTGTGGGCTATGCCAATGACTCCGAAAAGACGGATGCAGCATTTGTGGCAGACCCTTTTAGCCAAACACTCGGTGGCCGCATGTACCGTACCGGCGATCTGGGCAGGATGCGCCACGATATGCAAATGGAGTTTATCGGGCGCAAAGACCACCAGGTAAAGATACGTGGCTATCGGGTAGAACTGGGCGAGATCGAAAACCAACTATACAAACACCCAGCTATCAAAGAGGCTGTGGTGGCGGCACTACACGACGAAGCAGGTCAAAACTATCTGGTCGCCTATGTGGTGTCGTCCGAATCATTAAACCCAAATGACATAAGTGCCTATCTGGCAGAAGCATTGCCTGATTATATGATCCCGCGACAGTATGTGGCTTTGTCGGCGCTGCCACTCAATAGTAATGGGAAAGTAGACCGTAAGGCATTGCCGAAGCCCGACCAATTGCCCCCTAGGGAAACAAGTATGATCGAAGCCACCACCGAGCATGAGGTAAAGGTGTCGGAGATATGGAAGGATATTCTTAAGGTTGATGTATTGGATATTCATACCAATTTGTTTGAGCTAGGGGCGCACTCCCTGAGTGTGGGGAGTTTTGTCAACAGGCTTGAGCGGGCTGAGGGGCTACGACTACCCATTCGCGATGTATTTGCCTACCCCACCGTAGAGGAGTTGGCAGGGTTGGTCGCCTCGATGGACGAAAGCGACCATGTGGGAGGTAATGAGATTGCTAAGGTGGCGGATGCCGAAGACTATCCCTTGTCAAGGGCACAGTACCGTTTGTGGTTGCTTGACCAGCGCGTAGAAGGATTGCTGGCTTACAATATGCCTGGAGCCTATATATTCGAAGGCCCGCTCGACATAGCGGCATTTACTGAGGCCATGGCGGGGTTAGTACAAAGGCACGAAGCATTGCGCACCAATTTTGTACAAGTAGCCGGGGCACCGCGCCAAAAAGTACATGCTACTGATCAAGTTACTTTTACTTTGACAACAGCCAGCCCCAAAGCTGGGGAACAGGAAGCAAAAGCCATCGCGCGGTTAGTAAAGCAAGAGGCGATCACACCCTTTGACCTGGCCAACGACTCGCTCATCAGAGCTACTTTGATGTCCTTGCAGGGCGAACGCACTTTGTTTTTGCTCACACTGCATCATATTGTAGCTGATGGAGCTTCTATGCAAGTATTACTAAGTGATTTACAGGCACTATACACAACTGCCCGGACGGGAAGTGCCGCTACATTGCCTACACTGCGTATCCAATACCGCGACTATGCCGCATGGCAAGAAGGCGTGGTCGGACAGTCGCAGGCAGCTATGGCGCAATATTGGAAAAAAGCCTTGCAAGGTGCCCCTCCAAGGGTACCACTTCGAGGCGATAGGGCACCCAGTGAGGTGGGTCAGTCCTATCAAGGTGGTGTACATGCATTCCGGTTAGGTCCGGAGTTTAGCCAATGGGTAGAGGGTTTGCGCAAGGATACAGGAGCTACGCCTTTTGCCGTATTGATGGCCATCAACTACCTGTGGCTATACAAGGAAACGGGTAGTGCAGACCTCACCATCGGTACGCCGGTGAGTGGCAGGGAACACGCCGACCTGGAACACTTGATTGGTTTCTTTGTCAACATGCTTCCGCTCAGGGTAAACGCAGACACTGAGACCGGGCTGCTACCCCTCATCTCACAAGTGAAAGATACGTCGATAGCAGCGTTTGCCAATCAGCGATATCCTTTTGACCAGTTAGTAGAAGATTTGGGAATACCTGCCGGGCAGGCCAATCCGATATTTAACGTAACGAGCACCATCGAAGTGTTTGACGAGGTGTTTGAAGAACAGCCTGAAACTACACAAGGGGGAATAGGGGTGTTTGGTAATGACCTTCGGGTGGAAGCGCTCAACGTAGAAACCCAGGCCAGCAAGTACAGCCTGGCCATCGAATGGAAGCTAGCTCCGGGGCAGGCGGCCGTCAACTTAATCTACAGTACTGGCGTTTTTGAGCACGATACCATCTTATTAATGTACGAACGTTTCAAGCGGTTGCTTACGGCGCTTTATGAACAACCCGATACCCGTCTGGATGCGCTGCCCTATCAACTGGAGGAGGCACAGGAAGAAACGGCGGACGACGAACTTGGTTTTAACTTATAATATGAATGCTGGAATGACCACGAACAACACCAATGTACAAGAAAAGGCCAGTCAGCAGTACTGGTCGGAACAGCTGAAGGGGCTTACGCATGTGCCGTTGCTATCATCAGCTTATACCAGCGACCCTACAAGCATCACGGTACCGTTGCCTGCCAAAGCACAAGACTTGGTGGAAGCGAAGTCGAACGGTACCGCGTTGAGTCAATGTTTCTTGCTTATGAGTGGATTGGCGGCATTGCAGTGGCATTATACCCGACATGAGGATGGCGTAGTCGCCATGGCTACAGACAATGATGCCGAGCGCACGGCTCCGTGGCGTTTCTTTAGGCAACAAGTTTCGGGCGATATGCCTTTTCGAAAAATAATAGGGCAGACATCCGGGCAATGGACCAAGGCAAAACCCTATTGCGTAGCTGACCCACACCGCTTTGCCAGCAGGTATATGGATTTGGGGCTGGGTGAGGGCCAGGCATTGATACATCTTGGCTTGTATGTAGGAGGCGAAGCGCTGCTGCCCAATGCAAGGGAAGGTTTTGACTTGATGTTTTGCTTAGTGGATGGTGCGGAGGGCGTTCGGCTAATATTGACTAGCCGAGTAGGCTATCTTGAATCCTTGCTACGGCGATTGGCAGGTCATTTCTTTTATTTATTGTGTCAGTTATTGGAGTCCGTTGACCAGTCTTTGAGTCAGTTGGATATCCTTTCGCAAACGGAAAAAGCAGCTTTGCTTGACAGGCATGACCGTGTAGGGTTGCAATATGACCGGGATGCGACGATTATAAGCCTCTTTCAGGCAGCAGCGGCGACATACGGTAGCCATGTAGCGCTTCATTTTGAAGGAACCGAAATGAGCTATGCCGAATTGGATGCACGATCGAACCAATTGGCTCATGCATTGCAGGCACATGAAGCGGTGGCATCCGGTGCGAAGATAGGGGTGCATATGACGCGGTCGGGCGATTTGGTGATCGCTATATTGGGGGTACTGAAGGCTGGGTGTGCCTATGTACCACTCGACCCGTCACTGCCTGTGGCCAGGCTGGCTTATATGGTGGGTGATGCCTGTCCTACTTGTATCATCGCTGACATTGTGGACGCTGCTAAAGAAAAATCTGTGAGTGACATACCGGTATTGCGATGGGATACATTGGACTATGAGGTATTTCCAAGCGCTCCGATGCCTGAAAGCCCCCAACCCGATGACTTGGCATACATTATATATACTTCTGGCTCTACTGGACAGCCCAAGGGCGTGATGGTAGGGCACCGGCAGGTGGCACGGTTATTATTTTGCGAAAGCTTTGACTTTGATTTTGGTCCATCAGATACCTGGACGCTGTTTCATGGCACCCACTTTGACTTTTCGGTATGGGAACTGTGGGGCGCTTTGTTGCGTGGCGGCAAGCTGGTTGTGTTGCCACACGAAACGGCGATTGATCCGGAAGCATTGCTCACGGTACTCATGGAGCAACAGGTAACAGTGCTCAACCAGGTGCCTACCATGTTTGCACAGTTGTGGGAAACACTGGCTGCCCGGCAAAACAGCCCTGACCTGGCATTGCGCTATGTGATATTTGGCGGCGAAGCTTTGCAGCCTGCCACGCTTGCAGGCTTCAAAAAGGCTTACCCTGCTACACGATTGGTGAATATGTATGGAATCACCGAAACCACCGTACATGTAACTTATAAAGAGATTGAAGCGAAGGAGATATCCGAAGGGCTTTCTAATATCGGGCGTGTGTTGCCCACGCTACGTATATGTTTGCTGGCCTCAGACGGTGCGTTGACACCTCAGGGTGCGGTAGGAGAGATCGCGGTGGGGGGTGCAGGGGTAGCACTGGGCTACCTGGACCGCCCTGAACTTACTGCCGAGCGATTTATAGAGGATCCTCATCAGCCAGGTAGCCGACTCTATTTGAGCGGTGACCTGGGGGTGATGAACGAACAAGGCGACCTGTTGTATGTAGGGCGCAAAGACCAACAGGTGAAAGTACGCGGCTATCGGATAGAGCCAGGGGAGATTGCCCATACTTTGATGGTACAAGCCGAGGTGACAGGCGCTGCGGTCACTGTTTGCGATTATACCGATGGGGATAAAATGCTGGTAGCTTATGTGACGGGCAAGGATTCACTACCAATAGCCCAGTTGCGCGAAGGGCTTTCCGATGTGTTGCCACAATACATGGTGCCCGCTCACATCGTACAAGTCGAAGCGCTGCCTTACACTACCAATGGCAAGTTGGATATGAACGCCTTGCCAGCGCCGACGGCTGCTTCGGTATTGGGTGGAGACCAGTATGTAGCCCCTCGCGATGAAGTAGAGCAAGCCCTTGTAGCGGCTTATGAAGAAGTACTGGGCATTAAACCAGTTGGAATCCACGATAACTTTTTTGACATAGGCGGGCACTCGCTGAAAGGCACACGCCTAATCACACGTATCTACCAACATTTTCAAAAGCAGCTGCCCTTACGTAAATTATTTCAAAACCCTACCGTAGCAGCCCTGGCCGAAGCACTAAAAGCCGTGCAGGTAGAGGAAGTAGGCCAGGATGAAATACCACCAGCAGGAGAGCACCCGCATTTTCCGTTGTCACCCGCACAACGGCGCATGTGGTTATTGGACAAGATCGAAGAAGACAGTATTGCATATAACTTATCGGGCGTATACACGCTCGACGGTAGCCTGAATACAGATGCATTTTATGATGCTTTTCGCTATTTGGTAGACCGGCACGAGATTTTGCGCACAGTGTTTGAAACAGTAGGAGGAAAGCCAGTGCAAAGGGTCATCCCTGCCAAGATGTTTGAGTTTGAGATACCCGTACGCGCCCTGGAGGGGCAGTCAGACGCTGAAAACCAAATAGCAGCACGTGCCCGCCAAGAAATGACCATACCGTTTGACTTGGAACAAGGTCCATTGTTCAGGGCTGCGCTCATACGCCATAGTAGCCAACAGTATCTGTTGTTTTTCAGCATTCACCACATCATAGCCGATGGTTGGAGTATGCAGTTGCTCATCAAATCGCTGTTTGAGGTTTACAATGCCTTTCTTAGTGACACAAGTCCTCAAGAAAGCCCCTTGTCCATACAATACAAGGACTACGCCAGCTGGGTACACAACCAGATGGCAGGCAAAGGCTTTGCCAAAAGCCAAAGTTATTGGCACCAGCAACTAAGTGGAGCACTACCGGTGTTGGCCTTGCCTACAGACCATGCGCGCCCGGTAGTCAAAAGCTATAAAGGGGCGACCTATCATTTACAATTGGGACCGTCGTTGAGCAAGGCACTGTACAATGTAGCACAACAACACGGTGTCAGCCTCTACATGGCTTTATTGTCCGTATCCTATGCGCTTTTTCATCGATATACCACACAAGAAGATATTATAGTGGGTAGCCCGGTAGCAGGAAGACAGCATACCGCGCTGGAAAATCAACTAGGCATGTTTGTCAATACACTTGTTTTAAGACAACACCTCAATGGGGCACTATCGTTTGCTGAGCTGCTGGCTGCTGTCAAGGATACGGTGCTCGAAGCACTGGACCATCAGGCGTACCCTTTTGAGCAACTGGTAGATGAAATACCCCTGCCTAAGGAGCCAAGCCGTTCGCCCTTTTTTGATGTGATGGTTATCTTACAAAACACCCAACAAGGTGGTCAGCCAATCCCCGCTATGGATGGACTGGCTGTGTCGCACTACCCCGCCGAGGCAGTGGTGAGCAAGTTTGACCTTACCTGGAGCTTTGAAGAGGCAGATGCCGATGTGCAAGCACCGATACACCTGACCATTGAGTATGACACCGCCTTGTATCATAAAAGTACGATCGAGGGGATGGCAGCGCATTGGCAGCGAATGGCAGAAGCAATGACGGCTCACCCTGCTGTGCCAATTGGCCATACGGAATACCTCACAGGGGAAGAAAAAGATAAGTTACTGAGTCAACTTGCGGGCGATAGACAATCGACTGAAAGTCAAACCGCCTTGACAAACCTCATAGAGACACAAGCCGCAAAAACACCTAATGCAATCGCGCTGAGAGACGAGGAAATGCAATTGTCCTACGCACAGGCCAATCGGTTGGCAAACCAGTATGCAACGTATCTGCGGCAATCGCATGGTGCCAAGCCTGGTACCCGATTGGCACTGCTGGTACGGCGTGATGCCATGATGCCCGTATACTTGCTTGCGATATTGAAAACAGGTGCTGCTTATGTGCCGATTGACGCAGCGTACCCTGCCGAGCGGATCAAGTACATGCTGACCGATGCGGAACCCCTACTGTTGATTGCAGATCAGGAATTGCATCAAGCCAATAAGGAGGCCGTAGATGGTAATGTACCCACCTTGATGACAGACAGCCTGACTACCAACACTGCTAACTTACCACCAGCAAACCTTGAAGCAACGTATAGCCTGGGCGATGTAGCTTATTTCATTTATACATCAGGTTCTACAGGCAAGCCCAAGGGGGTGATGATTACGCACTGCAACGTAGCCGCTTTTATGGATTGGTGTGCCAACGAGTTTGGCAATACGCACTATGATACAATGTTGGCGGTCACGTCTTATTGCTTTGACCTTTCGGTTTTTGAAATGTTTTATCCACTCGTTTCAGGAAAACAAGTGCGTATACTCCCTTCGGCATTGGAGTTAGGCAAGGTGATGGGCGAGGAACAAAGGGCGTTTATTAACACGGTACCTTCTGTAGTGGAAAGCCTGCTCAATGTAAAGGCTGACTGGCAAGGAGTGTCCGCCCTGAACATGGCGGGTGAGTTGGTGCCCAATTATTTCAAAACAAGCCTGAACTATCACGATATGGAGGTGCGGAATCTTTATGGCCCCTCCGAAGACACTACGTATAGCAGTTGCTACCGCTTTACCGATGACGGTCACGATATCGTGCCAGCAGGCCGCCCGGTTGATAACACCCACTTTTACCTATTGGACGGAGCGGGCCAGTTGGTACCTGAAGGAATGGCCGGCGAACTTTGCATCACCGGTGCAGGGGTCGCCAATGGGTATTGGAAACGTGAGACACTTACCGCCGAAAGGTTTGTCAACCATCCACTTTGTCCAGAAAACAAGCTCTACAAGACTGGTGACCTGGCGCGTTGGTTGCCCGATGGAAACTTGCAAATTATTGGCAGAAAAGACACACAGGTGAAGCTAAGGGGATACCGCATAGAAATGGGTGAAGTAGAAAGTGCGCTTGAGTCATTGGAAGGGGTGAGTCGTGCGGTAGCTTGTTTGAGACAAATAAAGGAGCGTGAACCTGAATTGGTAGCTTACTTGGTAGCTGACCAAGAGGCGGATGACTCTGGTGGCAGTGGGACTGTGCCGGAAGTTTCGTGGGCTGCGACACTGTTACAAACGTTGCCTGCCTATATGGTCCCTACAAGTTTTGCTTGGTTGCCATCCCTACCACTCAATGCCAACGGTAAGGTAGACCGCAAGGTATTGGAGGCGATGACCGACACGGTGCCGATGCTAGGCGAAGTGGCGGAATATGTGGCCCCGCGCGATGGTTTGGAAACTAAGTTAGCCGGATGTTTTGGACAAATACTTGGACGTGACAAGGTAGGCATCAACGACCACTTCTTTGCCATTGGAGGCAATTCACTCAAAGTAGTGGAACTGGTTACGCTCTTGGGCGATGAATATGGTGGGGCACTAAAAGTAATGGATTTGTTTAGCCAGGACACGGTGGCAGGCTTGGCAGTGCTTTTGCGCAGCCGCATAGGAGACGATCAGGCGCCGGAGCTTGTATATAATAACGATGAATTTGATGAATTTGACCTATAATGAAACACAGCCTGCTCAAGAGGCATGGCTATTTCCCGGTGGTGGCTGTCAGTATGTGGGCATGGGCAAGGCACTCTATGACAATTTTGCCATGGCCCGGGAAGCCTTTGAAGAGGCGGAAGACTTGCTAAAGCTCCATCTGGCCAAGACATGTTTTGAAGGCCCGCTGGATACCTTGAGTAGCATGGAATATGCGCAGCCTGCGATATTCGTAGTGAGCCTGGCCAGTTACCGGGTATATACGCAGGAGTTGGGCAAGGTGCCGGGTATACTGGCAGGACATAGCCTGGGAGAGTATACGGCACTGTGTGCAGCCGGGGTCTTTTCATTGACAGACGCATTGCAGCTTGTGGGGATACGTGGGGAGCTACTCAAAGCAGCAGGCATTGATGCAGATGGCACCATGATGGCTGTCAATAAACTGCCTGTGGCACAAGTAGAGGCGATGGTGAAAGTACGCCAGGCAGCAGGAGACCAGATATACATGGCTGTGTACAACGCCCCGTTTCAAGTCGTGGTGTCGGGGCAACGGCAGCATTTGGAAAACCTCGGGAGCCTTTTGGAGGCTGAAGGAGGGCATATTAATATGTTGCCCATCAATACTCCGTCGCACTGTCCATTGATGCAAACGGCAGCCGACCATATGAGGAACGCCCTGGAAGATTATACCCCAAGTGTCATGAAGGTGCCCGTGGTGGCGAACCTTACTGGCGAACCTTATCAAGGTGTTGAGTCGGTCATTGATACTTTAACAACGCATATGATAGCGCCGGTACGATGGGAGCAGTCGATGCGGTACATGCAGGCACAGGGGTACCAAACTTATACCGATGTAGGCCCTCGTCAGGTGTTGGAGAAAATGACCGAGCATATACTGACCGGCGCTACCGCATACAGTCTTGATAATAACGTGGACGTGGACATGCTATATGCTACAGCAGGCAAAACCCGCCCGAACTTGTACGCTCTCATGCGCGCATTTGAGGTGATGGCGATCAGCACCCCTGATTTTGGTGACGATACTGAAGGGTATGCTAAGCGTGTAGGGGTACCATTCGAGCGGTTACAAGCGAAGGCGCGGGCTGCTACTCCTGAAAGTACAGACGATCATATGGTGATGGATGCTTACCAGACATTGACTGAAGTATGGGACGGAAAAGCTGTGCCGACTGCCAACCGTACGGCTTTGATGGATCATTATTTAGTGAAGACGGGTACGCAAGGGCGGTTCGGGTTTTGATTTGAGTTGTTGGTTTTCTGTCTGGGTGGATCTGCTACGGGAGGCACGAGCATGTCCTGATGGTCATCAGGATCTAACTTGTGCCAGCCTGTGTATAATCAGCGTGTTGCAGCCTTGGTTCTATGGCAAAGTCTTAGGTGGAGCTTCTTAGCTGTCAGACTAATGAATTGCTAAAATGGCGCTTGTTGACAGATGAGTGGTATGCAAGTTGTAAACTGGCGATTCAGGTCAGTTTTTCAATCAAATATGGCTAATTCTGGCTTAAGTTTAGCGCAGCGTAACTTAAGCCAGCGAAGGAATATTAAGGGTTTATTTAAAACAATCAATTGCCTAAATTATGATGAATATCAAGGACACTGACATAGCGATTATTGGGATGGCGGGGCGGTTTCCGGAAGCTGCTGATATTACGGCTTACGTGGAAAACCTCCGGGGAGGGTGTAATAGCGTACGTGAAATTTCTATCGATCGTAAGCGGGACACTGCACTGATGCCGCACTTAGACTATCAGGTGATTGGCTTTTTAGAGGATATTGACAAGTTTGACCATCATTACTTTGGCATATCGATGGGGGAGGCGCGCTATATGGACCCGCACCAAAGGCTCTTGCTAGAAGTAGCACATGAGGCTATTGAGCATGCTGGCTATGCGCTAGAGGCACTTTCGGGTACCGATACTGCGGTGTTTGTAGGCAGTACCAAGCAGGTTTACGGCCAGTTGAGCGACGAGCCGCACCCGATGTTGATCACGGGTACCAGCAATCCTACTACTGCGGGGCGAGTATCCCGGTTTTTCAATTTTTGCGGTACTGCGGCGATGGTGGATACAGCTTGCTCTTCCTCCTTACTGGCCTTGCACCTAGCCTGCAACGAACTGCGCCAACAAGATGCGTCGCTGGCCTTGGCTTGTGGGGTCAACTTATTGCTTTTCCCTGCTACCAAAGGTGTGGTGAGCGAAGTAGATATCATGTCGCCCGATGGGCTGGCCAAAACCTTTGATGAATCTGCAAACGGCACTGCTGCAGGTGAGGCGGTAGGGGTGGTGTTGCTCAAACCATTGGCGAAAGCCCTGGAAGATGGCGACACGGTGTATACGGTAGTCAAGGGTTCGGCAGCTAACCAAGATGCCCAGCGTTCGAGTAGCCTCACTGCGCCTAGTGCCGATGCGCAAGCCGAGGTTATTCAGAAAGCCTGGCGCAAAGCAGGGCTGGAAGGCCAATTGCCAGGATATATAGAGGCGCACGGCACCGGTACCAAACTAGGCGACCCCATAGAAGTGGAGGGCATCAGCCGGGCTTTTGGCACATTGACGGACAAGAAACAGTTTTGTGCCATATCGGCAGTCAAGACCAACATTGGGCATACAGATTCTGCCGCTGGCATTAGCGGATTGATCAAGGCAGTGCTATCACTCTATCATAAAGAGCTGTTCCCAAGCTTGCATTTGTCTTCACCCAACCCATTTATCGATTTTATCAATTCAGCGGTCTATGTCAATACGGTTTTGCAACATTGGGACGTGCCTGAGGGGCAAACCAGGTTGGCAGGTGTCAATTCATTTGGTATATCAGGCACTAATTGTCATGTAGTGCTGCAAGAAGCACCTGAAACCCAAAAAGCAGACGAAGATACACGGGCTTTGCCTGTTGGGCCAATACTACTCTCTGCCAATACAGAGGCACAACTTGTGCTCCAGGCAACACGCTTGGCCGATTGGCTGGAAGGCAACCCCCACACTGAGATGTCAGCAATTGCCGCTACGTTGTCGGCAGGCCGTACACACTATACTTCCCGTGGTGTGTTGGTAGCACAACATATTCCGGAGTTGGTCGCCCAACTCCGGGATTTTGTGCCTGATAATCAAACCAAGACCGTTACCGGACGGTGGGTGGTATTTTCTGGGGACTGGCAGCCGGGCGATGCATTGATAAAACAGGCATTGCATTTCCCTGCTTTCCGAGTGGCTTGGGAGGCTTGCCAGGCAACAGGCAGCAAGCTGGAAGATGCCGTGCAACGAGGCTTTGCATTTCGCTACAGCTACTATAAGCTGCTCGACCAGCTTGGGTTGGGCAGCAAAAAAATCATGGGGACGGGTGTCGGAAAATTGGTTACAGCAGTACTACAAGGCAAAAAAGGGTTAAAAGAGGCATTGGATGACGCGAAGGGGTTTGCTTACACGCCTGATAAGGCGTTGCCTAAAAAGCTAAAAGCCTTTATCGATACCAAACTTGCTGCAGGCGAAGAAGTGGTAGAGGCAGGCGGCGCGGGTGAGATTTCCCATACCCTTCAGTTGCTCGATGCACAGCTTCCGGTACATGCATTAGACAATGATAGTTTTGCACCGATGATGGCATGGCTGGGTGCTTGCTATAAGCAAGGGGCGGTCATTCATTGGGAGGCATTGTATAGTTTCAAAAATTACCAACGCATAGGCTTGCCCGGTTATCCTTTTGAGCGTACCCACTGTTGGGTTAAAGGAGCGGACAGCCTGCAACGGAGTGGCCCTGAGGAGTGGTTTTACAAACCTGGCTGGTTAGAAGGTACTGCGATGCCGGAGGGCGAAATACCACAAAATATGGCCTGGCTGTTGTTGGGAGAGCATGATGAGGCTACCGATATGCTTCATGCACGGTTGCAGGATGCAGGCAATGAAGTAGTACGGGTGATGCATGGCACTGCTTTTGAAAAACCAACAGGCCATGGGGTGAGTTATCAATTGGATATGGCCAGTGAAACGCAAGTGCGTAAGCTCTACGGTGCCCTGCGGCAACAGGCAGTAGAGATCGGTGGCATTGCGATGGTAGAGATGGCTCCTGTGGATGGTACAGGTACCATGGAAAGCATTGAGCAGCAACAAAATCAACTGCTGTTGGCCCGTCAGGCATTGGCAAACGTATTTTACGACCGTTTTGCTACCCCGGGGTTTGTACTATGGCAATTATCTAGTCAGTCGGAGGCGGTGTTGGAAAATGAGCTAGCTTCCCCCTTTAAACATGCACAGGGTGTATGGTTAAGGGCTATGCAAAGTGATTTTCCTCAATTGCAGGTCACGGGTATAGATGTTCAGGAGGGTTGCCCAATCCATGAGGCGGTAGGTTACCTGGTCAATGAAGCTGCTGCTGATCCATTGCACCGTTTTGTAGCTTACAGGGCAGGACGGCGGTATGTGCCACGGCTCGATGCATTGCCCATGTCCAAAACGGAGGATCCATTGCCATTGGGTAAACCAGAAGGTACTTACCTGGTTACTGGTGGTGCCGGAGGTATTGGCCTGGCGGTATGTGAGCAATTGGCGCGTGATGGAGCAGGCAAACTGGTCATTTTAGGACGGTCTGCATTGCCTGAGCAGGCATCATGGCGGGGGCTTGCCGATCAAAACCAAAAGTTTGCCCGGTTGGTAGCGTTGTGCGATCAGGTCAGTGAGGTGTCGTATCATGCTGTAGACATGGGCGATTCGGAAGGGTTGCAAGCTGTATTGAAAGACTTAGATGGCGTAAATGGCGTGATCCACGCCGCTGGAGTACTTGGCCAACAACGCCCGGCTAACAAATGTACCGGTCAAGGGTTTAAAAACACACTCGCTCCCAAAGTAACCGGCAGTGTTGTTTTAGGGCAATGGGCGAAGAAGCAACCTATGGATTTTTTCATCCTGTTCTCATCGCTCAATGCGATCGTGCCGCAAGCCAATACGGCAGATTACGCAATGGCCAATGCATTTGAAGATGCTTATGCCGCTACCTTGCGTACCGAAGGGCTACCTGCTATGGCGATCAACTGGGGTGTCTGGGGCGAAACAGGCATGGGCAAAAGGGTAGCGGTGGAATCTTACGAAAACAGGATGGCACCATTGCGCGCATGGAAAACCGAAGAGGGCATTCAGGCTTTGTGTATGGCCGTGCATAACCAGGGGGCGCAGGTACTGATTGGCGATATAAGCCTGGAACAGTTTGCGCAAAACCCATTTTTTGCTGTAAACGAGGGAGCAGCAGGGTTTGCCCATAAACATGCTCACGGAAAGCAATCACCCAATTATCATATTGACTCAGCTGCTAGTGCACAGGAAAAAGCATTGCTTAAGATATGGTACGACTTGTTGAAATCGCCCAGTATTGGCCTGAGAGATAACTTCTTTAACCTGGGTGGGCACTCACTGTTGGCAGGCAGGCTGATCAACAGGGTGAAGAAAAAGTGGAAAGTGGCCTTGGCCTTCAAAGATGTTTTGGAGAACCCCACCGTAGGCCAAATGGCGACTTTGATAGACAAGAAGGCACAGACAGGAGATACTGAAAGCAAGGTTGTACAAATACCATTGGTACCAGAAGCTGCCAGTTATCCACTTTCACATGCGCAAAACCGATTGTGGGTATTGAGTCAGTTCGATGAGGCTTCGGGCGTTGCCTATCATATCCCGTGGGCCTATGTGTTACATGGCGAATTGGACAAGGCAGCATTCGAAAAGGCGATAAGGTACGTAGCTGCACGACATGATGCTCTGCGTACTTCCATTGTGCTGTTAGAGGGGGAACCAAGACAGGTGATTGCAAGCATAGATGACTTTACTCCCAACCTATCATGGGACCAACTGGAAGGTGCCGATACCGGTAGCCAGGAAGTGTTGGCGTTGACCAGGCAAGAAGCAGCGACAATATTCGACTTGCAATCAGGGCCGCTCTGGCGTTGCCGTATGACAACGTTGGGGCCACAGCGTTGCCTGATGACCCTAACCTTACACCACATTATTAGTGATGGCTGGTCACTCAACATCATGGCACGTGAGCTAACGCAGGCTTATAACGATTTTAAAGCTGGCAATACCCCCAAAACACCATCCCTACGTTTGCAATACAAAGACGTAGCAGCCTGGCAAAACCTACAATTGGACGGTGCTAGCGTGAAAAACCACCAGCAGTATTGGCTCAAACAACTCTCCGGGCCAGTGGCACCACTCAATCTCCCCACTGATAAGCCTCGCCCGGCGGTGAAGTCTTATGAAGGTAGCAAAGTGACCTTTGATTGGGGCGGTGTGGTGAGTGACCAGCTCAAATCTCTCAGCCAGCAAGGACAGGCCAGCTTGTTTATGGCACTGCATGCGCTTGTCAAATTGTTGCTATATAAATATAGCAACCAGCAAGACCTCATCGTGGGTACGCCAGTGGCAGGCAGAGAGCACCCTGAACTTGAATCGCAATTAGGCTTATACCTTAATACACTGGCGTTGCGCAGCCAGTTAGCACCAGAACGATCTTTTAACGAATGGATGTCGCAGGTGAAATCCGAAACACTGGAAGCGCTTACACACCAATCGTACCCGTTTGACAAGTTGGTAGACGATTTGCGCCTGAAGCGTGATACAAGCCGGTCGCCATTGTTTGATGTGATGATGCAAGTGCTCAATACCGAGGCAGCTGGCGACACGGCCAGTTTGCAGATGGACGGTTTGACCGCCGAACCTGTGGAAGACCAGCATGAAGCGAGCCAGTTTGACCTATCATTTATCTTCAACGATACACCCAGAGGCCTATTGCTGGTCATTGAATACAATACAGCCTTGTTTCGCCCGGAGCGTGTAACCAGGATGGCGCATCACCTGGAAGCCCTTGCGTTGGCAGTTACCGCGAATCCTGAAAAGCCTTTGAAATCGATTTCGATGTTGTCTGAGCAGGAGGCGGCAATCATTAAAACGTTTAGCACAGGTGTACCAGTTGAGTCTACTATTACACATAGTTTGGTTGATAGGCTGACCAGTCAGGTTGCCAAAGACCCAGACCAAGTTGCACTGGTTGATGGGGTATCAAGCCTCACTTTGAGTGAGTTTGATGCACAAAGCACCCGTATTGCCCAACATATTCTGGCGATGGGATTACCAGCCCCATTGCGGATTGCCCTGGTGTGTGGGCGTTCGCGGTGGCTGCCATTAGGCGTGTGGGGTATTTTGAAAGCGGGTGCGGCTTATGTGCCCGTGAGTGCAGACTATCCCGACGCACGAAAACAACAAATGCTATCGGATGCAGGCATTGGCTTGATCTTAACCGATGGCCCGCGCTCCATGGAGGGTTTTGGTTTGCCAGTAGCCCATATAGAGGATTGGGTATCCACAGCTGCCCCTGATATAGAGGCGATGCCCCAAACTACTGCTGAGACGGTGGCTTATGCCCTCTATACGAGTGGCACTACCGGCCTGCCTAAGTCAAGCCTCACATGCCATGGTTCTGTATTGAATTTGGCAAACTGGCTTGATGGGTTGTTCTACAAGAATTTTCAAGGTACGCCACGGGCACTGCTGACAGCGGCCTATACTTTTGATGCTTCGGTGCAGCAGTTGTTTGCGCCATTGTTGTATGGTGGTACGCTGGTAATGATTGATGAGGCAACACGGCGTGACCCGGTGGCCTACACTGAGGCACTTTGTGACTTTGGTGCTGATATCATCGACATTACGCCTGCTTATCTACGTCTGGTGCTTGACCATTGCCTTGAAGCAGGCCTACGGCCTCCGGTAAAGATGGTGCTGGTAGGGGGTGAGGCATTGACTGATGGCCTGATAGCAGATTTTCGCAAAGTAATGCCCAAAGACAGCCGTTTAGTCAACGTATATGGCGTGACCGAAGCTACTGTCAATAGTACCTTTGAAGAAGTGGGCGATCGCCGTGCCCATTCCCACAGTATAGGTAAGCCACTGCCGGGTACCGAAGTGTGGCTACTGGATACCAACGGCTTGCCAGTACCGATTGGCGTACCGGGCGAGCTATGTGTGGCGGGGCGTGGGGTGGCGCTGGGCTATCTGAACCGCCCGCAACTACAGCAGCAACGATTTACCTCCCATCCTGCCCTGACCAAAGGCCTGGTATACCACACTGGCGATATGGGGTATTGGCTGGAAACGGGTGAGCTGGTATTCATCGGGCGTAGTGACCATCAGGTAAAGCTACGGGGCTACCGTATAGAGCTGGACGAGGTGGCTACGGCACTTGGTACTTTACCGGAAGTGCGCGAAGCAACCGTAACCACATGGGGCGAGGGTGAAGCTATGCAATTGGTGGCATGGGTTGCTGGTAACAAAGCCTTGGAAAGTGCTGCTTTGCAAACCAAACTGCGCGAAAAACTCCCTGCTTACATGGTGCCTGAGCGCTGGCGCTTGCTTGATGTATTGCCCAAAAACCAATCAGGAAAAATAGACCGTGCTGCATTGCAAAATACACCACTCACTAATGAGGATGAGAAGCAACCGGATAGGCCACCAGCAACCCAGGAAGAAAAGGCACTGGTAGAAGCATGCGAAGCAGTACTTGGAACAAGTGGCCTGGGCGTGGAATCTGATTTCTTTGAGTTGGGAGGCAACTCGCTCAAAGCCATTAGGCTGGTGAACAAACTCAGGGGCATATACATGCTGCATATCAACGATGTGTTTGCTTACCCAAAACTATCTGATATGTCACAACGTCTACGGGCAGTCGCGCAAGACCGGGTAGCCACGCTGGGCATGTTGTTGGAAAAAGAAAGTCTAGATGCCCAGCCTGAGATCACCGAAGAAGAGATGGCGCGTTTTGAAGATTACTTTGAAACAGCCATTCAGACATACGATAGCCAGTATCAGGAGGAGCTATCAGGGGTTGATCTGCAAGCAACAGCAGCCTATCAACATATCTTACTCACGGGTGCTACAGGATATTTAGGAGCCTATTTGCTCAGAGGGCTGTTGAATAATCACACCACCAAAGTGTCAGTGTTGGTGCGTGGTGAAAGCCCGGCGAAGGCCTTTGGGCGGCTAAAGGATAAAATGACTTACTACTTTGGCAATGATTGGGTCAATAGTCAACTAGATAGCGTACAAGTATTGGCAGGTGATGTAGCCTCCGAAAAACTAGGCCTTGATGAAGCAACCTACGTGCAGTTGGCTAGTGCTGTAGATTGTATTATCAATTCGGCGGCCAACGTACGGCATTATGGCACACACGCCGATTTTGAATCGGTCAATGTAGATGGACCCCGCAGGCTTTTGGCGTTTTGCAGAGAAGGCAGGCAAAAAAGTATGCACCATATTTCTACCATGAGTGTAGCTGGTGGCAAGGTGCCCAGCAAGCCTTACATGTTGTATACCGAGTATGACCGCGACGTAGGGCAAGAGGCAGGCAATTTTTATGTACGTTCCAAACTTGCCGCTGAAAAGATGTTGGCCAATGAACCAGAAGTGACCTTTTATCGGGTAGGATCGGTGATGTTTGATTCCAGTACGGGCCGGTTTCAGGAAAATATGGCAGACAATGCCTTCTATCATTCTTTGAGACACTTTATAGATATGGGGCATGTTCCGGCTATCGGCCTGATGATGGAATTTTCTTATGTAGACAAGGTAGCAGAGGCTGTATTGCGATTGTTTGATAAGCAATCGTTGCATGGTATGACCCACCATCTTTACAACCCTGAAACACCCGACACCGCGCAGTTTGTAACATTCTTGTCAAATTGCGGATATGAGATAACACTCAATAGTCTGCCCGATTTTCTTCGCTTTCTGTTGGACCACCACGAAAAATATCAAGAGGTGATCGATGAGTTGTTGTTTAGGTATCAGGAGTTTATCCAGGCAGATCAGCCCTTTACCTATTTCAGGTTAGCATCAGGCCGTACGCTTACTTTATTGAAACAACTTGGCTTTGACTGGCCCCCACTAGCACAACAACATATTGATATGATGGTAAAACATTGCCAGGACCGAGGGTATTTTCCGGTAAGCTTACCATACCAGCGTGAATATTGAGCCTGTTTGAGCCTAAGTTCAAAGCGTCATCATTCTGCAAAAAATCACTAAATAACTTAGTCTGATAGCAATTAAGTAAACTTTGTACCCCCATATTAACAGTGAATTGCCTGCTACCAAAAAGGCCCGAGGTTACAACTTATTGACGGGCAGAGAACCCTTCTAAAGACAGACGCTACCGGGCCATCTCTTTTTCAATCGACTGTCTTTTGACTTTAGATATTATGGATGAATTTTTTACGTAATGTATTAAGCCACTAGCGTTGCGTCATAAGTCAAACATTTTCAATTGGTTATAATCACGTTCTTTGAAATTTTGTAGATTGGTTTTGTCAAATAGCTGGTTTATAAGCTCTTTGTCAAATATGTTGACGCTCAAAACCTGTAGGATTTCGTAGATCGAGCGTTCGATCTCCAGCTCCTTTTTTAGGATCATGATGGTCACGTATACCGAGATGGCTAGCCAGATCTGGGTCTTTACGGCGTTTACGCTCGTTCCCCAAAAGTATTTGATCTTCAGGTGCTGTTTTATCCACTTGTAGAAGGTCTCGACGAACCATCGATGCCTTTAGAGCATGGCCACTTCCATGGCCCCCAGCTCAAAGTTGTTGGTCAAAAAGACCAGTGTCCTTTCCGTTTCGCGGTCATAGTACTTTACGCTGAAGCCTTCAAAAACAGGGAAGCCTTCATTTTTAGGGAAGGCTACAAATCGATGGACAGAGGCCGTTCACGGTATATCAACAGAAAAAGAAAAAAGCGTAATGATGCCAATGAAAAACAGAGTTTTCAACAAAACAAGGGAGTTGTCAGTCTCCCCCGGACCCCCTCTTTTCAACATCATTATCACATTTATTTTTGAAAAAAAACTGTCCTAGAGATGGGGGTAATTATAATCCACCTGATCTCTTCCCAAGATTAGGTATTGGCCATAACAAGAGCATCGGGACTATTTGACTTCCTCTCATTCTCAAAAAGTATGTTACCTATAACTTATCTTTGATAGCATAGAATAGTTAGGAAGGATAAGTGAAAAAGTTGATCCTACATTTATTTCACTTTCTACTTTAAGTTCCGCATCAATTTTGGCAGCAAAGTCTTTACACATTAATAGGCCTATTCCCGTTCCGTCTTTCATAGGACTACTTTGATACTGATAGGTTTTTTCAGTAAAAATTTTCAGCTTAGCGTCAGAATCCATTCCCTTCCCATAATCTGTAATCGAAATGATAATGTTTGAATCTTCTAAAAAACAAGCAACTTTGATTATACCCTCAGGGTAACTGAATTTTATTGCATTAAATAATAAATTCCTGATAATTAAACTTGTAATCTCCTTGTCGATATAAATATCGTTTTTGATCAAGCATGAGATTCTAAAACTGATATTCTTTTGACGTGCAAAAGATCTTACCGCAGATAAATTTTCTGCTATTAAATCGATAATATTTAATAGAGACAGTTTGCTTTCTATGTTATTTTTTTTTTCCAATGCCCAATGCAGGAGACAGTTTAGCAAATGATTAATTGAATTTATATCATGTTCAATATCCGTCAAATATGTCGAGTTGAGTTTCGATTTTTTTTTAGACCCATCTGTTGATATCATCATAGACAAGGCATTCAATGGACTTTTAAGATCGTGGGCGATAACATATAAAAATTCGTCTTTTGTCGAATTACTTAGTAGCAACATTTGTTTTTCTTTCTCAAGAATATTCAGATTGTTTTGTGAGACTTGAAGTTTGTAAAAAATCCTTTTTAATTTTATTAAAATTACGATTAAGGATAGACTAATAATAAAAACAAGAACCGAGGGGATTAAGAAGAGGTTATTTTTAAAACTATAAGTTGTCTCAGATTTTTGGGTCTTATTTGGTATATAATAAGGATTGATTTTATTACCCATCGTAAGTGGTTTCGAACTTATGAATAGAGATGGGTTGTCAAGGATTGAAAAAAAATAAAAGAGTGATATAATAATTATTTTGTAGGAGAGCTGCATATGAGGGAATAGATATTTTTAATAGGCGGCAGTAAGCTTGTTTTACGCGAATATGTTTCTATTTTTGATTGCGAATATGGTCAAACTATTTTGCCCTGAAATTTTCATTTTACGACAAATTGAATACCTAACATTTTCCACAGTTTTAGGGCTTTTGAAAAGAAGACCGGCAATCTCCTTAGTGGTTTTTTGTTCTGAAATTAATTTTAAAATCTTAGCCTCTTTATTAGTGAGTTTTGAAAGAATGGCTCCTTTTCGATGATTGGAGATGCCAAAATTTTCTATCCTGTGGAAGACGCTTTTACAAGCTTTACTTATGTATTGTTTTCCATTTTGAATATGCTGCAGGCAAACCATGGTCTCTCTCCAAAGCCCCTCCTTTAATAAAAGGCCATCAATTTTTAATGCCACGGCCTTGTTATAATCACTTTCTGAAAGGTAATTACAGTAAATCACAAATTTTGTTGGATAGTTTAGTTTTCTAAATTTCCTTATCACATCGAGACCACTTAAGTTTGGCATTTCGAGGTCGGTAATTACAATATCTGGCTTGAGTGTCTTTATTTTATTTACGGAATCAAGTCCATCTTTTGCTTCGCCGATTACTTGATAGTCCGCTGACGAATCGAATATTGATTTTAGCCCAGATCTTATGATGACGTGATCGTCAATTAAAAAAAGCGTTGGAACTTTATCTGTTTTTGATTTTTTCTTAGTTAACATAAAATTTTGTTTGATTTCAAACCCTATTTTAAATACGCGATTTATTTAAATATTTTTCAGTAGATTAGAATCTTTTAATTGAATTGCATAAGAATCAAATTGGAATGTACTTTCGACCGTTCGCCGTTATGTCGCTTGTTTTTTAAAGGAAATAAACGCTTCATGATATCTCCACTGTGGTTATTAGACATGTTTTTAAATTTAGAGCATAGTATACCTTGCAAGGTTAATAACCTCAAAAAACACTTTTGGTTTAAGCTTATATTATTGAAGTGGGCGAAAACATCCAATATTATAATAGCAAATTGCGATACAGGTTATTTCTTATAAAATAAGTAAAGTATTTGATGTATTGAAATAAGAAAATGCTCTGTAATAACGAAATTTCTCATACCTTATTTACGAACAAATTGACGATAATAGATGTTATTATTTTTACTAATTATGATGCTTTATTGTCATTTCATAATTTGAAAGAGATGGGTTTATTTAGGGAAATTTGGACAATACCATTAAAAAAAATAATTTATTTTTAAAAACATGACAATTTTTTTTTTGCAACGGTTTCAGGTTGTTCCAAGATGAATAATGGTCACCCTCTAAAAATTCAGGAACAACTGAGAAATTGGATTTGACCTCCTCCTGTTAATGTAGCCTTCCCTAAAAACGAAGGCTACAAAAGGGTAAGCTGGCTAATTCGGTTCGATTTGTGCCACCTGTTTCGGAGTCATTGTGCCAGTCGTTTCGGTTCGAACCTTGCCAATAATCTAGGTTCGACTTGTGCCGGTTGATTTTGGGACACGGATAAAACGGTTGGTTTTGTGCCACTTTGAGAGATCGAGTAACCTTATCGCCTAAAAAGCGATATGGCCAACACACTTGATCCAATGGACCTGAAACAGATCATCACCTTGCATTTGGACGGTTACAGCAACCGTAAAATAGGGATTGCCCTTAGTATCTCCCGCAACACGGTAAATACCTACATGCGCCTTTTCAAGGGGAGCGGTTATACCTTTAAAGAGCTTTTGTGCTTCGACAATAAGCGCCTAGAGGTACTTTTCACTTTTTAGGGAAGGCTACAAGGTTTGGGAGTAGTGTATTCCTCGGCCGGTTCTCGTCCTTGGACGGGGGAATGGAACTGTTGCGGCTGTTCTTGGGATTTTCATACTTGGACAGCCGTTCGCGTAATGATGCGTTTTCCCTGCTCAATAGAAGGTTGTCACTTTCGAGCACTTCTATACGATGCTCAAGCTGTTGCAAACCAACTAATAGTTCCGATATGGCCTTGGAATTGTCGATAAACACAAGATCCGACAATACTAGATAAGATCCAAATTATTCGGTACTTTTATTTGAACTGATTAGTTACCTAATTTTAACTATTATTGGAACATCTCTCAAAGTGGCACCATTTGACCGAAATGGGTGGCACCATCACTCCGATATAGCCAGGTAAGCCTTCAAAATGGGTAAGTCTTCAATTAGTATTCTATTGTTTTTTCCCCAAATAAGCGTTCACCTACTATTCCTAGTTCCTTACATTTATCAATAAGTTTATTTGATTCTATAATAGGCTTAGATTCATCTGTATACTTAATTGAACTAATAAACTCTAACCAAGGCTCAAGTCCCATTGCATATACAAATACGTTTTTAGGTTTAAATATTTCTATTAAGCTATTTCCTTGATTAAAATCAGAACCTGCTAATCTACGTGACTGATCTTGTTCTCTTGGCAAGGGTTCTGACAATAATGGGCCATATAACCATGATAAGGGTGCTCCGTCACACTCCATCCCTAAGAAAAGAACATCAATGTCGCCAACTATACGTTGTATTCTTTCATAAAGCTTAGGCTCTATGTTTCGAGAGTCTGCAACAAATATGACTCTAAATTTGTTATGAAGGGATACATGAAAACATAGTTTGCTTCTGACATCCAAATCCGAATGCTCTCCTAAAAAAGGTAAACCGGTAATTACACATTTTTCTAAATTAATGGTTTGCATATCGTCAAGCTCAATGATATTATTAAAACCAATATTTTCAAACAACAATCTTAAAGATGGATCTTGTAAATTTCCTTTCCCACTGCTAGGGACTACTATAGTCTTGATTGAATGACGTAATTGTAATAATGTTTCTAACAAAACATGGTCTTGATGATTATGCGTAATCAAAACATAATCTATCTCCTCTGGAAGATCACTTATTGTATATCTATTAACATCTGAATCATAGCCGTCATAACTAATTACTGGATCTACTAGAATTGAAATTTCCTTTGTTTCAACTAAAACGCAAGCATGCCCAAAATATCGTGTCCGAATACCATCTCCCAAATAAGGCTGATATTTTTTTGGGGGCTCTTCCGTAAAGAAAGTGCTAAAAAGTTCTTCCTGATGGGGTTTAATATCTAGTATTTTTTTTATTTCTTTATAATCTCCCGCTTGACGTTTCATTTTAAATAAATCATCAATTACACTTTTCCTAAAAGGAATATCCAAATGGATCAAATTATCATCGTCTAATCTAGGCGTACTAAGGCAAAAAGATCTGGAAGTGTCTGACTCTACCAATTGAAGAGAAATAGATTGTGCAGTTTCATCATAAAACTCACTCCTAAATAATAAAGATTCAAAAAATCTATAATTTGGTTGATTGTTTAAATCATAATATAATTCTACCAAGCCTTTTAATATATTAGGTACTTTTTGATATAAAGAATCCAATGAAAAACCTTTAGCCTCTTTTTTAAGTAAAGTATTTAAATCACTAATTGCATCGTATAAAGCTAACATGTTTGCTCTCTTACTTAACGTATTATCATATAATTCTTTAATTTCTTCAACTCTACCTCCAGCATAATCGATGAAAGGTCCTCCTAACATTTTTGGGTTCTTTACCGCAGCTGCATGAATTTTTGGGTTTTTAATATAAGACTCCATAATCTTCAAATGTCTTTCTTTAATATTCATTGCTGATGTAGCCGGTGATACAATATGCGACCAAGCGTACCATCTATCTGCCAAAGCTTCTAAGGCTACATTTAATTTTAAATACATTTTATCCATAATAGTTAAACTAAATTGTTATTTTAATTTTTTTATCGACTTTACTCAATAGACTTTAAGTTCTTCAAATTGCCACATAGACTCCTCAGTAGACAACCTCATTATTCCTTTGGCTCTATCTGTAATTTTGTGGGTAGTAATTAAGAGTGGAATTATGTGCATAACATTGTAATAAAGGCCACGAACTTCGAACAAAAGTCCTCGTTGAAAACATGACGCCCTTATCGTCTTAAGAAACTGTGAGTAGGGACGCTTCGAAAACTTATCAAGAACAAATTCAACCCCAATCATCATTCCACGGGCTCGAACATCACCGATGAAAGGAGGCTGATCCTTTAGTTTCTCCAATTTTTCAAAAAGGTAACTGCTAATATCAGAAATATGCTTTATAATATTGTACTTTTCTATAAAACTAAAAGCACCTCTGGCGACTACAATACTTACTTGATTTCCCCTAAATGTATCGATATGGGCTCCAGATGTCCACGCCTCAATATCTTTTCTATATATTAACCCTGATAATGGAAATCCGATACCACCAAACTCTTCTGAAAAAGTAATAATGTTTGGAATTGCCTCGGTATTCATAAATTCTAAGAAAGAAGCAGCTCTTAAAAAATCACTTTGAATCTCATCGAAAATCACTACAATTTTTTTAGGGTATACTTCCTTTGGTAACATATTTCGACCTTCTCCTTGTAATGGTTCAATAATTATAGCGGCCGGGGTTTTTATTCCTGAATGTAAATTTTCCTGAAGCCGTTCAAAGTGTTTCACACAATCAATATCAAATGAATTAGCCTCTTTATCAAAAGGACAACGATAACAATAACCATAAGGAACAAAATGTACATCAGGAATCAATAAGGTTATTCTACCCATAAATGCAGTGTCAGAGCTCACGGCATGAGCCCCCGACGTCATACCATAATAACCACCTGAAAAGGCTAAAACTCCACTCCTGCCAATTTTAATTTTTGCTAATTTTATGACTGTTTCAACAGCATCGGAGCCAGTTGGTCCTCCAAAAACAATTTTATATTGAGACTGTATTTCATTTGGCAAGTGTGCCAAAATTTCTACTATTAAGTTCACCTTATTATCGGTAGGGAAACCTAGGGCATGTATTAATTCTTTATGTTGAGATGAAACGTACTCAAACACATGTTGTTCATTACAATGACCTACATTGAGCACGTCACAACCACTAAAAGAGTCTATAAAATGATTACCGTCAACATCTTTTATAATACTCCCTTTTGGGCGTTTTATTGAAATGGGCATATTTTTTAGGTAAGAAAAAATGCGGCCTTCTATTTTCTGCTGAAAAGAAAGCAAAATTATTGATTTACACCCTAGAACTTGAGGGGTACTGATGTTTGCTTGTTCCGATAAATGAAATTTACTTAAGTTCATATCTCATTTTTTAATAACAATGCCAAAAAAGAATGTTCTGTATTGAACATCTTAAATTTCTAAAATTGTGATTAAAAATATATGGCAATTACACTCTTTGAGTGTAATTAATCGTTTATAATAATATAAGGTTAGCAAAACAATACATATGGGTGATAACCCTCTTTATGTTGGTATTTAAAGACATCTAAAAAAAGCGATGGTAAAACTTTCCGGTTTAACGGGAGGAAGTCACTAGTAAGTTTTTAAAAACACCTCTTCTCTGCTAAAACCCACAAAGCTCTTTTCAAGTTCGGAGCATGAAGGAAAATTTCACGTAACGTCAAACTCATTATTATAGGGGTAATTTTAATCGGACTGTAAGCAGAAACACTTTGTAATAAAAAAGCCTTGTCAATTTAGTGACAAGGTTCTGACAAATTTGTGAACTCAGTAAGATAAAGTTCGAACTTTTTGAATGAAAACATTCTATTAACTATCTCTTTATAAATAAGTTATATGTCGAGAGTCAATAAGCCGATGTGGTGATTCTGGTTTTTGATTAATTTTATAAGCAGACCATTATTTTTATCAATTTCCTTGCTTTTAGATGGAAAAATATTCCCCCTCTACCTATTCTTGGAAAATTTCTCCATACCCTGATCAATTATACCTATTTATATTTTTAGAGGTATCTACAAAGAAAGGAGCCTAATTACTAGATGAATTTCCTGTGATTAAGAAATGGTTTCAAATTCAAAGGCATCTTCTGCGAAAGAAATAAAAATTGAGTGTTAACACCTATGGTTGATGGCCCCATATGTATATATTTTTAAATGGTTAGTAACATCATAGGGTTTTGAGCCTGATTTGAGACCGATAAGATTTTTAATAATATTACTTGATAGGACTACCCATTTAGTTCTCAAGGCGCTGATTTTTGGGTATAATTTTGATGAACGAAAATTCGGTGATTCTATGAAATCTTCAGGTATTGTTATCGCTAGGACGATATATAAATTAGACTCCGATACTTACATGGGCAGCCCTGTTATTTGATGTAGAAATTCCGTTTCTCTCGCTAACTATTGTATCAAATCCGATGTGATTTTGCGAACATGAGAGATTTATCTCCTTGGGATATTATAATCTAATGCTAAAATTATTACATGTCAAAGCAAAGCCAGTTTCAAACATATTCGAAAACGTTAGTATCGGTATTGGATAGTCATTTAACCCGAAGACCTGACCAAGTTTTGTACAGGTTTTTGCGGAACGGGGAGGAAGAAAGTGATTCCAGGACATATTTACAGTTATATGACAGGTCTAGAGTTATTGCCTTTCATATATTGGAAAACGCTGTCCCTGGCGATAGAGTATTGCTTTTGTATCCTTCGGGACTAGAGTTCGTAGATGCTTTTTTCGGTTGCTTGTTGGCCGGGGTCATCGCAGTTCCCGTATTTCCCCCAAGTGGAAAAAGAAGACTTGAAAGATTGGAGAAAATAGTTTTAGACTGTGACGCTAAATTGATATTGACTACATCTGTTTTACATACCAAGACCAAAGATTGGTTCAATAATGAGGCGTTTTCCGAGGTAGCATGGCTTTCTTCAGATAAATTGGAGGCCATAGCGGATAAAACTTTTCCCGTTATCACTCCCGATACGATTGCTTTTTTACAATATACTTCTGGTTCTACCGGAGACCCGAAGGGTGTTGTTATAAAGCATTCCAATCTAATCCATAACAGTAAATTAATTCAAAAGTCATTTGGGCATACCCTAAAATCAAAAGTTGTGGGTTGGCTTCCTATCTATCACGATATGGGACTCATAGGAAATATGCTCCAGCCATTTTTTGTAGGTTTTGAATGTATCTTAATGCCTCCTATCGCCTTTATTCAAAAGCCAATTCGTTGGTTGCGGGCCATATCGATATACGGTGCCACTACTAGCGGCGGGCCAAACTTTGCATATGATTTATGTGTTGGCCAAATTAAGGAGGAGGATTTAAAAGGACTCGACCTTAGTTCCTTGGAAGTGGCTTTTAATGGGTCCGAGCCCATACGGCCACGTACGGTACATGGATTTTCCGAACGTTTTGCACCATATGGTTTCCGTAAATCGGCAATGTTTCCTTGTTACGGTATGGCGGAGACAACTTTGATCGTAAGCGGGAACAGGTTTAATACACCTCCCACAGAACTTACGATAGATAGGGAGGATTTTCTTTTGGGCCGGGCAACAACTACCGATTCGACCGATCTCGATACTGACCATATGTCCTTTATCGGCAACGGACCTGTATTGGACGGTCTGAAGGTAAAGATCGTGCATCCACAAACCCATACCGTATGTAAAAAAGGGGTTGAGGGAGAGATATGGGTCAGCGGTCCGAGTGTTACCAAGGGGTATTGGAACAACAAAGACCTTTCCGAAGAGGTTTTTTCTGCGTATACCAAGTATGCAAACACAAAAGTCAATAAAAACCATGGGCCCTATTTGCGAACAGGTGATATGGGTTTTTTACACAATAGAGAACTTTTTATTTCAGGACGTTTAAAAGAAATGTTCATCATCAACGGTGCAAATTATTATCCACAGGATATCGAGCGTACCGTACAGGTGTCACACCACGATTTACAAGAAAATGCAGGAGCGGTCTTCAGTGTTGATTACAATGGTGAGCCCAGGTTAGTCGTAGTTCAGGAGATAAAAAGAACCAGTTTGCGCACTTTCAAATCAAATGCACTTATCCCTTTAATATGTAAAGCTATAATGGAAGCGCACGAACTGGCTGTTCATAGCATTGTATTGGTTAGTCCTGGTCGTATTCCTAAAACTTCAAGCGGTAAAATAAAGCGGGTACTATGTAAAAGGAACTATGAAGAAAACTCTTTAACGGGACCACTTCATACATGGAAGGTAGGGGATACATTGGATGTCGACGACTCGGACAAACCGAAAGATGAAATCGAATTTGATAAAAATGACCTTTCGGTCTGGATACGGAACAAAATAGCGGTCAAACTGTGTATGCCCCTTGATAAAATAGCGTATAACACACCGTTTTCGGGTTTGGGCGTTAGCTCTATTCATGCTGTCCAGTTGGCTGGAGAGCTGGGCGATTACCTAGGTAGGGAGGTTTCCCCGACTTCGCTCTTTGATTATCCGGATATTATCAGTTTGTCGACTTACCTATTGGGAGAAGAAAAAAGTGTAATGCCAAACCGTGGCGAACCTCAAAATAATAATGGACCGATAGCCGTTATCAGTATGGCCTGCCGTTTTCCCGGGGCGAATACCCCTGAAGAGTTTTGGGATAATCTGATAAATGGAATCGACTCAATATCCGAAGTGCCCAGCACGCGTTGGGATATCGATGATTTTTATAGCGAGGTACCCGATATCAATAAAATGAATTCTCGTTTTGGAGGGTTCCTCTCCGATTTGGACAAGTTTGACGCCGATTTTTTTAACATTTCAGACCGTGAAGCCAAGTACATGGACCCCCAACAACGCTTGCTGCTTGAACTCAGTCATGAGTTGTTGGAGCGTGGGGGGTACAGGCCCTCTAGTTTGAGAGGGGGCAATATCGGTATATTTCTGGGCATTAGTCAAAGCAATTATAGCGATCTTCTTAAATTATCTAATCAAAATGTCTATTCGGGTATTGGTGGAGCGCTGAGTATCGCTGCCAACCGCTTGTCGTTTTATTATGACTTTAAAGGACCAAGTATCGCCATAGACACTGCGTGTTCCTCCTCATTGGTGAGTTTACATATGGCCGTACAGAGTATTCGCAATGGAGAAAGCGATATGGCGTTGGCCGGTGGGGTGAATGCTATCCTTACGCCTCAAGCTTCTATTGCGTTCTCTCAAGCGGGAATGTTATCTGTTGATGGAAAATGTAAAACCTTTGACAATGATGCCAATGGTTATGTAAGAAGTGAAGGCTGCGGACTTGTCCTATTAAAACCTTTGGACAAGGCCATGGAAGATGGAGATACAGTTCTTGGTGTCATCAAAGGTTCGGCCGTAAACCAAGACGGTTATAGCAATGGTATTACGGCGCCTAATGGGATTTCGCAACAGATGGTAATAAAGGAAGCCCTAAACGCATCACGAATGTCCCCTGAAAAGATAAGTTATGTGGAGGCCCATGGCACGGGTACTCCTTTAGGGGACCCTATTGAAATTAACGCATTACAAAATGCATATCGAACGGGGAATACCCGATCTTCGACACTGATGGTGGGATCGGTAAAGGCGAATATTGGCCATTTAGAGTCTGCGGCAGGGATTGCCGGCTTCATTAAAGTGTTGCTTTGTATGAAATACGGGCAAATTCCAAATCAGCTACATCTAAAAGAGCTCAACCATCATATCTTATGGGATACGATTAATATCAAAATTCCAACAGCACCCACTCCATGGCCGACCGGGAACGGTCGATCTCGGACAGCAGGTATCAGTTCTTTTGGATTTGGAGGGGTAAATGCCCATATAATCTTAGAAAGCCAAGTAGTTGGTTCAGTCCCTAAAACCGAACAGGGTACAATAAAATCAAGATTCAATCTGCTTCCGTTCTCGGCCAAAAATCAATGGTCGTTAAAAAATCAGTTAAAGGCCTATGAGCGTTTTGTCGTTCAAAATCCCGCATTGGGCATTGCCGATCTCGCATATAACCTGGCCACAACTCGAGAGCATTATCAATATAGGGAAGTACTGCTCTTGGAGGACAACGCCGATATGAAAGATGAGTTGATCAATGCCGCTGCCAATATAAAGCAGGATACAACTCGCCAAAAAATTATAAAGGCAGCATTCATGTTCACGGGCCAGGGTTCTCAATATACAGGAATGGGAGCAGTACTTTATCGATCCAATTACGAGTTTAAAAAGGTAGTCGATGAATGTGTGTTCCTTTTTAGACCATTATTAAAGTATAACCTCCTTGAAGTAATTTTTGATGGCAGCGAATCGAATATTAAACATGTCCATCAAACAGAATATACGCAACCGGCCATTTTCACGATTGAATATGCCCTTGCCAAATTGTGGTTGAGTTGGGGTATTCGCCCCACGGCCTTAATCGGCCATAGTATCGGGGAAATCACGGCGGCTTGTGTTAGCGGGGTGTTATCGCTTTCCGATGCGATCAAATTGGTTGCATTAAGAGGAGCTTTAATGCAACAACTTCCAGAAGGAGGTACAATGGTTTCTTTACAATGTGATTCTAATACTGCAATCAAAGCACTGGAGGGATATGAAAAATCTGTAGCTATTGCGGCAATCAATGCTCCTCACCAAACAATAATCTCAGGAGATAAAAATCATGTCAAGGCAATATGTGACAATTTGAACTTGCAAAACATCAAACATAAATATTTGCAGGTATCACATGCATTTCACTCTCCTTTAATGAACCCCATATTAGATGAATTCAGGCAGCATGTCGAAAAGATATCTTTTAATTCCCCTCGGTTTCCGATTATAAGTAACCTCACGGGCGAATTGGCCGGGAGTGCCATTTCCACGCCCGATTATTGGGTAAACCATATTGGGGGCACAGTTTTATTTGACAAAGGGATGGATTCACTGATGGACATGGGCATCAATATGTTCATTGAAGTGGGTCCCCAACCTGTACTCAGTAGTATGGTAGGGGCATATGCAGGTAACAAAGAAGGGATTTCATGGTTGATTTCATTGCGAAAGGGGTTTAACGATTCTAAAACGATTTTTGATAACTTGGGCAAATATTTTACTGCTGGAGGAGAGATCGACTGGGAAGGTTTTTACAAAGGTGTCAATGGCACTAAAATCGATCTGCCCACTTATCGGTTTCAAAGGAAAAAGCACTGGCTTCCCATAGACAATCTTGGCCCACGTAGCGAAAAAGATACCGGTCATCCGATTTTGGGCCCACAGTTGGTTACGGCAGGCGGCGATAGGATATTTGAATCGCACATGGATCCCGATGTGATCCATTATCTAAAGGATTATAAAGTTTTTGAAAAAACGGTAGCTCCGAGCGCTTTTTTTATAGAATCGGTACTAGAGGCGGTTACTTATATCGAGCCCAATGATTACCAAATTGAAGAACTGGATGTTCTACAACCAATGGTGTTCGATAAAAACGGCAGAATACTTCAGTTGATCATACACCCGGAGGAACAGGACGGACTGAACTTTTCTATTTACAGTCGCGATAGTCTTCTGGCAGAAGGGGAGTGGCTTAGACATGTAAGCGGTAAATTGACCATAGCACGATCGGTTCCAGCCGATGTAATTGATCTAGAATCAACAGTCCAACAGGCACAAGTTCTTGATATTGACACATTCTACAAGAGTTTGTTTGCCATTGGATTGGACTATGGGCCATCATTCAGGGGTATTAAAAATGCTTATAAAACCAGAGATTCGGTTATAGCATACGTTAGCTTGGGCGAGGATGTAATCTCTTCAAAGTTCGATACTTATAAAATTCATCCCGTTTTACTCGAAAGTACGTTACCAATAGCGGGCCTACTATTTGATTTCAAAGGGTCGAACGACCTCTATTCGCCCGCCTCTTTTGAAGGTCTGTCCATACGACAAACCGGATCAAGGGAAGCCTGGGTCATTGTAAAACAAGTTGATCAGAGTACTATAAACGAGAATACCTTTAGCGCGTCCGTTGAAATCAGGGATGCCTCCGGCCATATTGTTTGTTCCATTCTCAAGGTCACTTTCAAAAAAGTTGAAATATCGGAGATCATCAAACGATCCGATGATATTAGGGCAGACTGGTTATACGAGACCAACTGGAAGGTCCTGGAAGGAGTTGACAAGGAAGGCGCCGGCACAATCGGAGGGCATACGGTAATAATAAACCCCCAAGACGAAAAATTCAATAGCACCATTGATAGAAGGGACATCAATAAAAATAATTGGATGTCCGAACTAACAAAATGGGAAGATCTTATCCAATATCGGCATTTAGGCGATGTTGTCAACCTGGTAGTCCTTTGGCCCGAGGTTTGGGACAGTTCTATTACCGTCAATGGTCAAGCAAAAAAGAATGCGGAACAAGGATTGATCCAGTTACAGGGTCTTTTACAACTTCTTTCAAATAATAAACTACCCAAGTTTAAAAGATTGTGGTGGGTTACCAAATCGGTTTTTGCAAATAACTCGGCACAAAATCAAGATATAGGTTTAAGTATGGCCCCAATATGGGGCTTGGGAAAAGTGTTTGTTCAGGAGCATCCAAATTTATTTTTGGGCCTTTTGGATATTGATAAGGCCGATGCCCCACTTGATCATATGGCATCAATTTTTAATGGCACCTATGGAGATGAAAACCAACTGAAACTACACGATGGATCTGTTAGGGCACTTCGTTTGAATGCTATTGGGGCAAAGTCGGACATGTCCAATATGGTACAACTATCGCAAAAGGCGACCGTTCTCATTACGGGTGGTTTGGGAAGCCTTGGTCTCGAAGTCGCGCAGTGGTTGGTCCAAAACTCAAAAATAGGACATATCCTTTTACTTGGAAGAAGCGGACCATCCGATGAAACCGTTCAAAAAATAAAACAACTTGGCGGACATGATACCCTATTGAACGTAAAAAACGTGGATGTTACTGACCGAAATCGACTAAAAGAGGTTATATCGGGCATCCCTAAAGAATATCCACTTAAAGGGGTCTTCCATTTGGCCGGTGTATTGGCAGATGGTACAATAGCTGGTCAGACCAAGGATCTGTTCAATAAGGCAATCTCTCCAAAGGTTGACGGAGCTTGGTTCTTGCATGAACTAACCAAGGACCTGCCCCTTGAGTGCTTCGTACTTTTTTCATCCATATCCTCAATTTTCGGCTCTGCCGGGCAAAGTAACTATGCGGCCGGCAATGCATTCTTGGACGGGCTCGCAAGGTACAGATATAACAATGGGCTATCGGTACAAAATATTAACTGGGGGCCATGGGAGGGTTCCGGTTTGGCCGAAGTCCATAAAAAAAACAGGGAGCGAATGGAATCGTCCGGAATGATGTACCTGCCCGTTGCCAATTGTCTTACCATCATAGATGCCGCTATACATAGAAATTCACCACAAACTATAGTGGCTTCGTTGAATAAGAATAAACTGAGAACCGCGCTAGAGAATATCTGGGGTTCGGTTCCCCCTTTCTACCGAGAGGTCTTACTCGATCAACATACCTCTTCAAGGGCAACGGTCCCTAAGGTCGATCAGCTAAAATCCAAGTTATGGTCGTTACCCATTTCCGGAAGGCCAAAGTACTTACGAGCCGAAATGCAAAAAGTGATAGCAAAAATATTGGATGTGTCCGACCCATCCCACGTTCCTATGGACGAACCTTTAATGGAGTTGGGTATAGACTCGTTAATGGCCGTTGAAATACGAAATAGATTGTCGAACATGGTCGGTCGGCCGTTAAACGTCACATTATTTTTTGACTATCCGACTATTGAGCTTTGCGCAGATCATTTGTTGGACAATGTCTTTGATTTCGATCAAATCCAGATAGGGACGGACAAATCAAGACTATCAAGCGTTGATGGCCCTTCGACCACAAAAAACGAAGCTATCGCAATAATCGGCATGTCAGGTAAATTTCCCGGGGCGAATAGCATAGAAGAATATTGGGAAAATCTAAAAGTGGGCAAGGATAGTATTACGGAAGTTCCTCCCCATAGATGGGATATAGACAAATTTTATAATGAAGAAGCTGATAATAACCGCATGAATACCCGTTGGGGAGGATTTATCGGGGATGTCGATAAATTTGATGCTTCGTTCTTCAGGATTTCTTCTAGAGAGGCAAAAAGAATGGACCCCCAACAACGTATTTTATTGGAATTGAGCCATACCTTACTAGAAAGTTCGGGCTATGCCCCTTCGTCCTTGAAAGGCACCAAAACGGGTGTTTATATTGGAATAATGCAAAACGATTACATAAATCTTTCAAAAGATTTTCCTAAGGACATTTATTCTGGAACCGGGGCAGCGCTAAGTATTGCGGCCAATAGACTATCATATTATTATGATTTTAAAGGGCCGAGCATGTCTATTGATACGGCTTGCTCCTCTTCTCTTGCCAGTATCCATCTGGCGGTCCAGAGTATCCGCAGCGGGGAATCCAACATGGCCATAGCGGGAGGGATCAACCTCATACTGACCCCAGATGCAACAATAGCATTATCTCAAGCGAATATGATGTCCGTAGATGGAAGTTGTAAGGTTTTTGATGATGCTGCAAACGGTTATGTTAGAAGTGAAGGTTGTGGTTTGGTACTTCTTAAGCCTTTGTCCAAAGCAATGGCCGATCAAGATAACGTTTTAGCAGTAGTCAAAGGGTCGGCAATGAACCAAGATGGTAGTAGTAACGGATTAACGGCACCAAACGGATTGGCGCAACAAGATTTGATTCGATCTGCTTTGAGCGTTGCGAACCTAGAACCCCGTGACATCGAATATGTAGAAGCACACGGAACAGGTACGGCATTAGGAGATCCGATCGAAGTTGAAGCGCTAGATGCAGTTTATGGAACTAATAGACCATTGGACAAGCCCTTGGTCATCGGCTCGGTAAAGGCAAATATTGGCCACCTTGAAACCGCTGCAGGAATTGCCGGTCTTATAAAAACGATACTGTGTATGAATCACGGTCAAATACCGGAACAGATTCATTATAATACGCCTAATACTCATATTGATTGGAAAAAACACAATGTAAGGATACCTGGCAAGTTGCTTGATTGGAATTCAAAACAAGGAGATTCGAAAAAAGCCGCAGTAAGCGCTTTTGGAATTGGAGGAGCAAATGTCCACATAGTTTTAGAGAAAATCCAAACAGTGCAAAATAGGCCAAGAACCACTGGTATAGCTCCTTTACAACCCCAAATAGTAACCTTATCGGCTCAAGGGGTTTTTGCGTTACGGTCCCAAGCCACAAATTTACTTAACTACCTAGCGGCAAACCCAAGGATAACCTTACAGGATTTAGCCTATAGTGCAGCAACCACTAGAGACCACTATGAAAATCGAATAGGTATTATTTGTAAGGATAAAGAAGAATTGATAACTACCCTTAAAACAGCCTCAATCACTTCGGTTACCCGTCAAAAGAAAATTTTAAAAACCGCTTTTATATTCACGGGCCAGGGGTCTCAATACATCGGCATGGGACGTTCCCTATACCAAAGTGAGCCTGTTTTTAAAGAAGCCCTAGATAGATGTGCACAATTATTAGAAGTGCATCTAGATAAAGATTTGCTGGCTATCTTATTTGCGGAAGAAGGAAGTAAACAATCACACCTTATAGATCAAACGAGATATACGCAACCAGCATTATTTGCTTTGGGCTATGCTTTATACAAGTTATGGGAATATTGGGGAGTAACCCCTTCCGTTGTATTAGGGCATAGTATAGGAGAACTTACAGCAGCTTGCGTTGCTGGAGTTTTTTCTTTGGAAGATGGGCTAAAGTTAGCCGCGGCCAGAGGGCGTTTGATGCAAGAGCTATCCCAAGAGGGAACGATGGTATCTTTACAATGCAATGCTGCCAAAGCTATTGAGCTGATACAAGGGTATGAAGATAAGATAGCTATCGCAGCGATCAATACACCTACCCAAACGGTGGTCTCTGGAGATAAAAAAGCTATTGAAGGCTTATGTGCATTACTTTCATCAACATCGATCAAGCATAAAAAATTACAAGTTTCCCATGCTTTTCATTCTCCGTTGATGAAACCTATGGTATCGGATTTTAGAAAAGTTGCTGAAACGCTTACCTATCATGTGCCGATCTATCCATTAATGAGTACCGTATCGGGAGCACTTGCCGAAGGAAGAATGAGCACTCCGGACTATTGGACAACTCATATCATTGCGCCTGTTGACTTTTTAAAAGGGATGTTATCATTAGAAGAACAAGGCACTACTGTCTATCTGGAGATAGGCCCTAGTCCGGTGCTGATTGCTATGGGAGGTCAGTGTGTTCGTGAAGATAGAAAAGCAATCTGGTTAGCTTCTTTAAAAAAGGATGAAATAGCTGGTGTAGAAATATTAACGTCTTTAAGGGCGTGGTATACCGCTGGAGGCTATGTAAACTGGCAATCGTTTTATTCCCATCAAGACGGTACAAAGATAGCGCTTCCCGTTTATGCTTTTGATCCGAAAAGATTTTGGGTAGAAGAAGGGCAGCATAAGACCCAAAGAGACTATTTCAATTCAACGCCACCAAAAGAAAATCAAAAAAAAATGTCATCAACAACTTTTGAAACTATAGAAAAGCGTTTAAAAGAAATTGTTTCTTCTGCGCTCCATATCAATGTTTTGGAGATATCGTCGACAACTCCTTTATTGAACTTAGGAGCTGACTCCCTTATTTTAATGGAGGTGACCAAGAAAGTAGAAAAGGAATATAAAATCATACTTCCTATCCGTAGGATATTTGAAGATCTCAGCAATTTAGGGGCTATAGCGACCTATATCATAGAACAAAGTGAAGAGCAAGAACAATCTACCCTCCCATTACCCAATAGCAATAATGGTATTGTACCTAATGATCCAATAACGGAAGGAAAAGAAAAAGTGGGTAATCAGAAAGTAATAAACCCTGACGATAGTACATTAAAACTCATTTTGAATCAGTTTTCAGAACAAAATAGAACTATATCAGAACAAAATAGAATATTATCCAACTATTTGGAACGGACAACGGACAGCGCGCCAACACCTGACGATATAGGTCATAAAAAAAGAAATGCAGTAGATATGGGTGCCGCAAATACAGCGGATACCACTACTCAATTAATTTCAAAACCCGATGAGAAGGTATTGCCCTTCTACGCCCAAAAGGCGATGTATTTTAAAGAATTGCCCGTAGCGCAAGATTTTTCGTTGCTTATAGAAAACTATACCGAAAAGACGGTAGCGTCAAAATCATATACGACAACATATCAAAAAGTATTAGCAGATTCAGGGTCGGCCTTTCGATTTAACATGGCTACCAAAGAAATGGTATACCCGATAGTATGTGACCATGCTTCTGGAGCCCATTTCACAGATATTGATGGAAATACCTATATCGATATTATCATGGGGTATGGGTCATGTTTATTTGGTCATCGCCCCGATTTTATCGTTGAAGCTGCTAAGAATCAATTGGACAAGAGTTTTACCGTTGGCCCATTAGCTGATTTATGCGGGGAAGTAGCGACATTGGTTGCTGAATTAACGGGAATGGAGCGTGTTTGTTTTGCAAATACGGGAAGTGAAGCTGTTTCTTTTGCCATGCGTTTGGCCAGATCGGTAACAGGCAAACAAAAACTAGTCGTTTTTTCAGGGGCTTACCATGGTCATGTTGATACCGTTTTAGGGATGCAAGGGGATAAGGGGCCAGTACCTATGGTTTCAGGAATTACACAAAGTATGGTTCAAGATTTAATTGTCTTGAATTATTCCGATGATGATATTCCAGAACAGATACGGGCAAATGCAACTGATTTGGCAGGTATTATGATCGAACCTGTTCGTAGTAGATATCCAGATGTTCAGCCCAAAGCATTAATACAGAAGCTTAAAAAATTAAGTCAAGAATTAAACATTCCATTGATTTTCGATGAGATGATTACCGGTTTTAGAATTATGCCGGGAGGAGCTCAGGAATATTTTGGTGTTAAAGCAGATATCGTTACCTACGGTAAAGTTTTGGGAGGAGGAATGCCCATAGGTGTTATTGCAGGTACTAGTACATATTTAGATGCAATAGATGGTGGGACCTGGAATTATGGAGATGATTCTTATCCAAAAACATCAAGAACTTTTGTAGCTGGTACGTTTACACGGCATCCTTTAACAATGGCCACTTCAAAAGCGGTTTTAGTGCAAATAAAAAAAATAGGAAGAGTAGCTTTTGAGCGGTTAAATCAACGTACTCAAGATTTAGTGACACGCTTGAACGCCTATTTTAAGCAAGAAGCCATACCAGTGGAAATGGTTTGTTTCGGTTCACTGTTTGCATTTAAGAACAAGAATATTGCCGATATCATTGCTTTTCATTTGGTAGAAGAGAAAGTGTATACTTTATCATCGAACAACTATTTCTTATCCTTTGCCCATACATCGGATGATATCGAGAGACTATACGGGGCTTTTTGTAAAAGTTTAACTCAAATTTATAAACCGGAGCATCAGGTAATTGTACAGGGAGCATCAAAAAATAATGTGTGCCCGACCACCTTGGCACAAAAGCAACTATTTCTACTGGACCAAATAGATACGGAGCGATCTTTGGCCTATATGTTGTCTTTCAGTATGAAAATGGAAGGTAACCTAGACATGACTTGGCTATACGCTTCCTTAAATCAAGTTTTGGATAGGCATTGGATATTAAAAAGCCGGTTTTCCGAAGATGGGGAAAATTTGATATACGATGGTTCGATCACGGTTCCTATACGGGAAATCGATTTGTCCTTGGATAATGAGAATACACGGCATGATAACTATCTCTCAATTGTCAATGATGACCTGAATACCCCTTTTGTTTTTATCGATGGGCCACTTATTAGATCAAGGCTGATAAAACTTGGCGAGGCCAGATATGTTTTACAAATATCCGTACACCATAGTATCGCCGACGGGTGGTCGTGCGCTCTTTTAGTGAGGGAGATCATAGAAAACTACAATGTGCTTGCAAAAGGCGGGAATACCGTTAAAGAACCTATAGTACAATTTCCGCAATACCAAAATTGGTTGGCAACCAATAAACAAGAAAAAACATGGGAAGACCATGAAAAGTATTTTTTAGAAAAATTTGCCAATAAACCTTTTCTTGTAGAATTACCGTTCGATAAAAATTTGTCCTATACGGAAGCAAAGAGTAGTTCTCTTAAAAAACGTATTTCCGAGGAAAAAACCAATGCACTAAAAAGTTGGAGCAGCCAAAATGGTTTAACCCTTTTCATGACTTTTTTGTCAGCTTTTGAGTTGTTGTTGTTTAAAATTTGCAGGCAGGAAGAAATCGTTATCGGCATACTTCATGGAGGACGTACCATGCCCGATATCGATAAAAGTATAGGTTATTTTTCCCACATTGTTCCTCTGGCCGCCAAATTTGATGCAGATCAATTGATCACAGCGTACCTTGATAAACTTAAAAAGAGGTTGTTCGATGCTTATGATCACCAAGACTATCCCTATGCGCATTTCATAGACTTGATGAGCAGAGAGGGGAAAACGATTGCCGGGGACAATATCAATGTCAATTTTAACTTTGACGTTAGTGCCGGTAATACAGAAATGCATCGGATAAACCTCGAACTTGAGGAGCATAAACCATTATATGTCGACTTTGACCTGTCTTTGAACGTTATTGAAGAATCGGGAGAACTGGTACTGAGTTTGGATTTTCTTAGATCCAAGTTCAGCAATGTATTGATCAAGGAACTGTTGGATTCTTATGAACATTTGATTGATCGGATAGTAAACGATTCGGAAACATCCATAGCCGATATTGAATTACTATCCGATAATAAAAAACACCGATTGCTTACCGTTTTTAATGATACGGATGTGGAATACCCCAAGGGGGAGACGATCGTTTCCCTGTTCGAGGCCCAGGTAGAATCGACTCCTGAGGCGA
>CANMSB010000004.1 GCA_947500445.1 uncultured Flavobacteriaceae bacterium
ATAGTCCAAGTGACCATCCAGCTCACCTTCGAGCATCTTCTCGATGCCACGTTTTTGCAGTTCCTTTAAGAAACCGTCGAGTTCATCACCGGTCTTGAACTGTTTTAAAAATTCATCGTTGAATAATTCCTCTTTTTTCATAAGGTGTAAATATTTAAAGTTAAAAAAAATAGCGGGGGCATGCCCCCGCTATTTTGCTACTTACACACTTTATGAGATAGTCCTGAGTTACCCATACTAGCTAGAACATTGATTTTAACCATTGTATTGGTGCCATTAATGGTTTATGTATTTGTTCCTTTCTGGACAAAAGTTCTTAGTCTTTTAAATAAAAAAAGGTCACAAATATAGTTGGCTTCCTATGACCATCACCAAAATGCTATAAAGCTCAAGCCACAGGTTTTGAAAAAAATAGTGCGCCAAAAGGCAGCACTATTTTTCATAAACCTTTTCCTAGGCGCACGATTTTTTCCAAAAAGCTTGACAGCATTGCCACGCCCACAGAGTCATCGTTTTCTTTTTTTGTTTTCTTTTTAAAAATATGTTGGAAGGGTTTGGTGTTACAATTAAAATTATCTCTAAATAAAAAAGAGCCTCTACTGAAGCTCTCTTTCTTATGATTGCTGCTGTTCCCTGAGCCGTTTATGAATCCACTTAATCAGTAGCGAAACCAAATAACTGACAACAGCACCAAATGTTGCCATTACAGCTGTTTTGATGAGGTCTTCTGATGTAATATGAACCCAGGCAGAAGTAACCGTTCCACCAATAACAGATGCTTTAATATGTGCATATCTGTGAGGCATTACTTTGTTTTTTACTGAGTAGTATGCTTAGGAATTTCACTCTCTTCATCTACAGTTACCGCTTGACTTACGGCAGTTGCTACAGTTCCCGCAACTGTCATATAAGTGGCAACTGTAACTACGGCTGCAGGTAAAGCTACAGGAGCTGCAATAATAGCACCACCTGAAGTGGCTAATGCTATTCCAATATTGCGTAAAGTCCTAAAGAACTTAGGCGTTGGTTTTTTATAACGTTCTACAATATTCATAATGTTAAGATTTAATAGTTAATAATACAGTTTCGTTTCTGTCAAAGGCTTGATAACATAGAGACACTAATTTCTGTAGTAATGGTTTTGAATAACTTCCTTTTCCTATACCATTTAACTGCGTAACTGGAGCAATACAGCCACGAAGCTCACGCTTTGCATTGTTTGCAGGATGCAAAAGAATAAGACTACGGCCTTTTACATTCAAGATGTGTAAGTGATGCTTAAACTTTTTGGAATACCTAGCTTTAAGTTCATACTTACCTTCTGGTATACAAGAAATATTTCTCTGGTTATTCAACCAGGACAACTCAATGGCAAAACCTAAAAATTTGCTATTGTAGAAGAGAGCACTATTGGTGCCCTCTTCATAATAGGTTCGATGTAATACAAGTTCCATTTAGACAGTATCCATTTGAGCAATGGATAAAGCATTAAATGCACCATTTTTAAGCGGATACATTTGTCCATTTACCTCTTGGTAAAACTCAACACCGACAACTTGTAGAATAGGAAGTGTAGAATTCGCTGTTAAGGAAACACTCAAATCAATGGCAGCTGTATCTGCACCATCATAAGGTAGAACTGCAGTTTCATCACTCTCAAAAGTGGAGCTTTCATTCGGAAAGTCAAGCTCTGCAGCACCCATAACAAGTTTAAAGTGAGTAGTACCACTTGGTGCAGCAATTCTCACGGTTGGAGCAAACGGTGCTAAAGAAGCACCTACATCGCCAGCAGCTCGGTCTAAGCTAGTCGTAAATGGAGCAAAAAGGGTTGCACCAAGCTTTCCATTAGCATTGAATTCAAATCCAAGTAAGGTATTCATATCACCATTTTGGATGGTTCTAAGTCCACGCTCATTTGTAGTATCTGTTTTGGTAACAGCCACTAAAGACTTTGTTAGTCTACTTACAACTCGCTTGTCTTTTGCATTCTGCAAAAGCACACGAATCGCGTTTCTAATAACTTTACCGCCTTTACCAGCACGTCCAAACTCAGAACCATTTTCACGAGTTCTCTGAAACGCTGGGTCGTTGGCAATACGATTAGCATCAACACCACCCTTGTAACGCGCAAGGTGTCCGTCTGCGCTTTTGTAGAAGGAAATATCACCGATAGTTCCTTTCAATTTAATTATACCTGTTTGTTTAGCCATAATGTTCTAAAATTTTGATTATGAAACAAAAGACAGTAGATTTATATTCGAAATCAAAAACACACATGCACCTATTCCGATTGATACGTTTTATGCCAAAAGAAGTCATATAGACGCTATACAGATGAGGTATAGATAAAGTATGGATAGAGTATCAATGAGAATAGTAAGAGCTTGTATATATCCCAAAGACATCCAACGCATCACTGGAAGAAGTGAGCGTTACGGACGCAAGCTTTTAAATGACATTAAAGCCCACTTTGGTAAGAAGTCATATCAATTTATTACTGCAGAAGAATTCGCTGAATACAGCGGTATCAAAGAAGAAATAGTCAATCAATATTTATAGCAGGTGTCATAGTATTTGATACGATTTGTATAGGATTAGAACCTTAAAATAGTTATCTTTATTAAGTACGAAAGTTCATTTACAATTAATCAAATTCAATAGATATGATTACAATTCGGTTAACACTTATGTTTTGTTAATTGTAACTAATTGATTTACAAGTATAGGGTGGTGGTTGGTTTCATCCTGCCACCCCGACAAAAGCCAGTTCAACTTATGAACTGGCTTTTTTGTTTTGTAACGTATGTGATGGCAGGTTCTCCCGATGCGACAGTATAAAAAAGCTTTAGAATACCTAGAACTAGCCAAAACATATGGGGCAAACACAAAAAATGATATTTATTATGCAGAGTATGAGCATATGGTGTATTATAAAAATGGACTATTCAATAAAACAATAAAATCTATCGAAAAGGCGCATACCTTTGGAAAGCGGTTTAAAAATAATGTAAGTTTGAAAAAAACATACGAAGCTGCTAAATCAAAATTAGATTCAATTCGATTAGCAAAATATAAGTAAGCCTCCGAGCAGCTACACCTCTAGTTTTTGATAGCCGGGCAGCAGCTCTTCCAGTTTTTGAATGCTGTGGTCAGGTAACCGCTCAAGGGTCTGGGCAAGCCATATCCTAGGGTCGATGTTCTGCATCTTGCAGCTACCGAAGAGTAAGCATTTTAATGCACACCCTCATATAGGATTTTGCCTTAGCCACTGTTCAAAGGCTGCTTTCAAACGGGAATCCGTAAGAGGGTAGAGCCCGATTACCGGGCTCCCGGAAGTCACTTTTTCCAGAACGAACGCCTCATAGGCTTCCATAAGCAGGCATTCTTCGGCAACTTCCCTTGCCAAATGTTGGGGAATGACCATAACACCGTCGTTATCGCCAACGATATAATCCCCTGGAAAGACCGCTACGTCGCCACAGCCAATAGGTTCGTTGACCGCAATGGCTTGGTGTAGCGTAAGGTTGGTGGGGGCCGAAGGTCGTTGGTGAAAGGAAGGAAAGTCCAAGTCGGCAATTTCCGCAGCATCCCGAAAACCGCCATCGGTAACCATACCGGCAACGCCCCGGGTCATCAAACGGTTGGCCAAAATACTGCCCGCGGAGGCCGCTCTGGCATTTGCCCTACTATCGATGACCAATACATGGTCTTTCGGACAGGTTTCCACGGCCACCCTTTGCAGATGCTTTGGGTCTTTAAATACATCAATGGTGTTGAGGTCCTCTCGAGCGGGTATATAACGCAAGGTATACGCCTGTCCGACCATAGGTTCGATCATCTTTTTTAAGGGAACCACATGCTGTATATATTGATTTTTTAGCCCTTTTTTAAACAGGCAGGTCGCAATAGTCGCCGTACCGGTTTTCTTGAAGTGTTCCCGAATTAGGGATGCTGAATTTTCCATAAGTTTCTTAGTGGATGAAAACAATTATTTGCATAAGTTGTAAATATACGTATATTTGGTAAACCAAACTGGTTAACCAATTAAATGAATACAGGTTTCAACTTGCCAAAAGGTGAAATTGGTTTTCCATGGGCGAGACGCAACAACCGATATAAGAGCTACTATGAAAATCAAAAAAATGACTGCAAAGGCTGTCCCATTCTTTTTAACGGCAAGTGCTTTGGTACTTCTCAATTGTTGTTCGGAGGGAAAAAGGAAGCAGGCTTTTGCAAGCGATGTGATCCCATTTTTTCAGCACTGGAACCTTATTTTGGGCGATGGCACCAACGCCGGTGAAGCGACCGACTATGAGAACGGCGATTTCTTTTATACCGCTTCGGACGACGCCGGTGATTGGGTGGTTTTTAAAACACCCAATGCGGGAAATACCCATGGTACCTCGAACAATACCAGAACGGAACTGGCCCAACTGAAAAAATGGTTGCCGACTACGGAGGCGCAAATGGATGCCACCCTTAAGGTAATGCAGGTAGCCGTTACGGGAGATGCCCGTGTTCCGGCATCGTGCTCCGTTGTGGTGGGGCAGATCCACAGTGCCGACGGTCATGAGAACGAACCCCTAAAAATATTCTACAAAAAATTTCCGGGCCATACCAAGGGCTCCGTTTTTTGGAATTATGAAATCAATACGGCAGGGGACGATAACTCCCGCAGATGGGACTATTCCTATCCAATTTGGGGCCATGATTTTTCCGTGGTAGGTCCCGATAAAGATAGTTTTCCGCCCGAACCTGAAGACGGTATCGCCTTAGGCGAAGCGTTCAGTTACGCCGTTAAGATTGAAAAAGGGATGATGCACCTTACTTTTACGAGTGCAGGGCACGAGACGAAAACGTTTACCAAAAACCTGATCTCCTCCGAGTATTCCGAACCCTCAAAAATACCGAACCAAGTAAACAGCCTGTTCGTGCCTATTGGTCAAGATGGGGTAGAACGCAAGAATGCCTATGCCGATGAAGGACTCTTTTTTAAACTGGGGTGTTACAACCAAACGAACGGAAAAGACCCTAAGGTCAACAAGGTATGGTGTTCGGGGGCCGAAACCCATAGCGGAGACCTTCAAAAGCAGTACGCGGACGGGAATTACGCCGAAGTTTGGTTCCGATCGGCGGCAATCAGCATTAGTGACGATGCGATATCCAATGCCGGATATTTTCGGGCCAATGATGGCCTGAGCGCAAAAACCGTTTATCCGAGCGAGGTCATCCCTTTTATGGATAAGTTTAAAATGCTGATGGGCGATGGTACCAATGTGGAAAATTTGGTCGGTTTCGAACACCCGGATTTTTTCTATACCGTTATAGATGGTACCAGAAGATGGGTCGTGTATAAAACCCCTAATTCCGGGGTCACCTCAAAAAATTCCAGTAATACCAGAACGGAACTGCACGAAAAACGGGAATGGACGCCCGAAGAGGGCGGAAGGCTCACCGGTACCTGTAAGGTAATGCAGGTATCCGTTTCCGGTGATGCCAGGGTTGCCGCTTCCTATGCTACCGTAGTAGGGCAGATCCACAGTGGGGAAGGCCATGAAAATGAACCCTTAAAAATATTTTACAAAAAATTTCCGGGCCACGAAAAAGGCTCGGTATTCTGGAATTATGAAATCAATACCGAAGGCAGCAACGACAAAAGATGGGATTATTCCAGTGCGGTATGGGGGCACGATATGTCCGTTGTCGGATCGGGGAAAAACGCGTATCCCGCAGAGCCGGAGGATGGAATAGCATTGGGCGAGGAATTCAGTTACGAGGTAAACGTGTACAAGGGTATTATGTACCTTACCTTTAAGAGCGATACCCACAAAACCAAAACCTTTACCAAAAACCTTATTGCATCGGAGTATACCGACCCGTCAAATATGCCGGAACAGGTACGGCAACTGTTTGTGCCGATTGGGCAAGATGGTACCGAACGGGCAGAGGCCTATAAGGGCGAACTCAATTTTTTCAAACAGGGCGCCTATAACCAGACCAACGGAAAAGACCCAGAAAAAAGTATGGTATGGTGCGCCGGTGCGGAAACCTACGGGGGCGATATCGCCAAACAATATGAAAACGGTTGTTTTACCGAAGTATGGTTTAGGGAAGCCACCGTGGGCCCTGGGCTGGCACCGAAATAAGGAGTTAAGGAAAAGGAAGTGGCAATGGCCAAAACGATACCATTGGTCGAAACCATAATCGACATGGATCGAGAGCCTACCGGAACCTGGGGAACACAACCCAACAAGAACATTTGATAACCAATAAATAGTAATAACAGGATGAAAACATTCGGAGCAAGTAAAGAATTTATATTGGACCAGGAGCTCGACTGGGAAACGGTCGGAGAAGGGGTACAACGCAAGATTATGGGATATGACGATAAGATCATGTTGGTAAAAGTTCATTTTAAAGAAGGCGGTATCGGGTACAAGCATGAGCATTACCATTCCCAAGTTACTTATGTGGAAAGTGGAGAGTTCGAATTTTCAATAGGGGAACAGACCAGAACCGTAAAAGGTGGCGATACGGTTTACATACCACCTCATACACTGCACGGTGCCATTTGCGCCAAAGAAGGAATTTTGATCGATGTGTTCAGTCCCATACGGGAGGACTTTATGGAAGCCAAAGAAAAATAGTAATACTTTCGTTTACAGTTATTTGATAATCATCAAACAAAACTGTCAGTAGCCTAAAATTTTAACATTTAAATGAAAATTTCATTTTTTTTTAACTGTTACTTCACATATATTTGGTAATCCAAACTGGTAAACCAATTTGGTTTACCAGATAATCAAACAAGCGTACATGAAAAAAACACAGAAATAAAAAAAGGATAGGTGCACGCCTATCCTTTTTAAAAAAACTTACTTCTTTGGAGGGAAGTAAAACTCGACAAACACGCATTGCTGCAAATTTGAAGAACTCAAAAGTAACGATTTCTTATCAAAAATTTGCTGCATATAGGCGATAACTAAACGCGATCGGTAGCATTCCCAAATTTTTGGGGGAGCGAATTGAACTTTTGAAACTAACGAAATGAAAATGAACTTAAAAACGAAACTATTGATAATTGCGACCTTGTTGGTCAATTTGCAATTATTCGCCCAGGATACCTATAGTGTATCCGGAACGGTCAAAGATGCGAACAACGTGCCCATTCCGGGAGCAAATGTGATTGTATTGAATACCACGCGCGGTACCCAGACCGATTTTGATGGGAATTTTTCCTTAACGGTCTCCAGTGGGGAGGCATTGCAATTCTCTTATATCGGTTATGCCGGACAAACCGTAATACTCAACGGACAGACCAGTCTGAACATCGTACTACAGGAAGATACGAGCCAATTGGATGAAGTGGTGGTCATCGGGTACGGAACCCAAAAGAAGTCAACGATAACCGGATCGATTTCAAAGGTGGTCAACGAATCCTTGGACCAGATTGCCGTTTCCCGTGTCGACGATGCCTTGGTAGGGCAGGTTTCCGGTGTAAACATTCAGGCGACCAACGCCGAAGCGGGAGGGGCCCCGACCATTACTATTAGGGGTGTCGGTTCCGTTACCGCCGACTCCGGTCCTGCTTTGGTGATCGATGGAATCGTGGTCAGTTCGGAATTTTTTGCCAATATCGATATGAACGATGTGGAGTCCTTTGAAATTCTTAAAGATGCCGCCTCCGCGGCTATTTATGGTAGTGAAGGCGCAAATGGGGTGATTTTGATTACCACCAAAAGCGGTAGGGCAGGAAAAACAAAATTTAGTTATCAAACCTATACCGGATACAAACAGGCCCATGGAAGCGACGATTACCGCAAAAGTGTGGCCGATTGGGCCCGGGAAGAGCAAGCGGCGACCGGAACCCTTTCCGGGGAGACCTTATATGCCCAGTTGTTGGTGGCCACAACCGGTATCGATCGGGATTGGCAGGATGTTTTCTTTGATGGGGGAACCGTAACCAGCCATTCGCTTTCCGCTCGCGGGGGAACGGAAGATACCAGTTTTAGTGCTTCGTTACGCGCATTGAGCGACGAAGGGGTGGTCATTACGGATGATTATCAACTGTATACCGCTAACTTGAAATTTGATACCAAGATCGGGAGGAAATTAAAATTCGGACTTAGGGCATCCCCGTCATATACCAAACAGAGAAGATTGCCTACCTCGATCCATAACCCCACACGGCAGTCGCCATGGTTGCCCATCTTTCATACCCAAGAGACCCTTCAGTTTATCGATCGGTCCGTATACCCGGATGTTGGCGTAGGAGATTACTTTTTTGAGAACCATTTGGTCAATCTAGATCTGGATAATGATGGAAACACTGAAAGACCAAGAACTTCGGGCGACTCCAACCCCTATCAACAATATGTAGAGCGGCAACATTATGAATTTAATACCAAATTGTTCGGTTCTACCTATTTGAGCTATAAGTTGGCCGATGGCCTTGTTGCCAAAACCTCTTTGGGGGTTACCTTGGAACAACGGAAAAGAGATCGTTACGATGGTGTCAATTACCATGCGGCCGGTGCCGGAAGGTCCAACTACTTTTTGGAGAACAGGTTCCGTACCAGGCTAATTTCCGATAATACCCTGTCCTACAACAAAATGTTTGGCGATCATAAACTCAGCTTGTTAGGGGGGCTTACGGTACAACAGCGTAAAAGTGAGACCAGTCAGGTAAATGCAAACGGTTTTACCGACGATCGACTCAGAAATGTACAAGGCGCCAACCCTGACAATACCACCGTATTTCAGTCCAATACCGAGCTGAAAAAAATTGGGATGTTCGCTCGGATAAATTATGATTACAAGGACAAATACCTGTTCAACGCCTCTTTTAGAAGGGACGGTAGTTCCGTTTTCGGTCTAGATTCCAAGTGGGGTAATTTCCCCTCGGTTTCGGTCGGTTGGAACGTGGCCAAGGAAGATTTTCTATTGAACAGTGATGTCATAAGCAACTTTAAACTCAGGGGCAGTTATGGTTTTACAGGTGCCGAAAACTTTAATGTAGGCAATGAGGTGGTGAATACATGGCCCTACCTAGCGCTTTTGCAAAATAGTAATGCCATTGTGGACGGAAGCATCGTTTCGGGCATATCGCCCTTGAACATCGCCAATGCGCTATTGCAATGGGAGGCCTCCGAGGAATTTACGGTCGGTTTGGACTATGGTTTCTTGAACAATAGAATTTCGGGCTCCATTGATTACTACCAAAGAAATAGTGACGAGCTGCTGTTGCAAAACCCGGTTTCATACATTACAGGATTTTCAAGCGGAATCGTAAACCTGGGCGAAGTTCAGAACAGGGGTGTGGAATTTGAACTGCGAACGAAGAATATCGTCAAAGAAAATTTTCGCTGGAACTCCACGATCATCGCCTCTACCAACGAAAATGAACTATTGAGCTTTGGTGATTCCAACAACGCCTTGATCGAGGATACCTACGGTAGAAACTCCCAATGGATCAATAGGGTCGGAGAGCCTATCTCTTCCTTTTGGGGATATGTAGTGGATACGGACGCCTATGACGAAACCTCCTTCAGGACCACATACGTAGACAATCCCTGGAACCGTATCAACGGTGAGGCCGATGATACCATTGTAAAAGATCTCAATGGTGATGGCCTGATTACCGAGGAAGACAAAACCATTTTAGGGGACCCTTATCCAGATCTGATCTATAGTTTTACCAATGAGTTTCAGATCGGAAAAGTAGATGTATCCTTTATGGTACAGGGCAGTTTGGGGGCCCAAGTAAACAACATTGGAGATCAATACTTTTATAACTGGTTCGGCAACAGAACTAGAAGTGGGGGAGAGGCCCAGGCGGTTGCCGACGGTTTGGTTTCCCATCCCTCCTTTATTCAGGAAAAAGTATTGACAAGCGAGGTTATCGCCAGCGCGGACTATTTCTCGCTTCGAAATGTGAACATTGGCTTCAATTTTGACACGGACACCGTTTCGCGTCTCGGTTTGGATGGCCTAAGGGTATATGCTACCGGTCAAAACCTGTTGTACGTTACTGCGGACGATTATCACGGGTTCAACCCAGAGCACGTCGATGGTGCGAACCCTAGGGCGTATGGTTCGCAACGGGCCGGCACCCCTATTTTTAGAACACTTACACTAGGCCTAAACATTGACTTTTAAAAAAAATGATCATGAAAAACATCAAATATATAGCAGTTGCAGTGGCGACACTTTTTATGTCGTGTGACGCTGACGAGTTTTTAAATCCGATACCGGACACCGTAGTCGTAGAGGAATCGTTTTTCCAGACCGATGCCGATGTGGAAGCGGGCATATTGGGAATCTATGATGCGCTTCAGGGCGTTAATGAAAATACGACGACCAATATCGGTCGGGCGAACAGAGGGATGCAATTTGAACATTTGTTGACCGAGCACAGAACGGACAATACCAGAAATGCCACTTTGGAAGGTTCTAAATCCGATTTTCACAGGTATGTGGTCAATGCCAACAACGTGGAATCCGAAGATTTTTACCAATCGATGTACGAGGTCATTTTTAGGGCCAACAACATCTTCAAATTTATTCCCATCGCGGATGCCGGCAATCAGGCAAGGTACAGCGCCGAAGCCAAGTTTTTAAGGGCCTACGCCTATTTTAAATTGGTACGGTTGTTCGGGGACGTTCCCTTGGTTACCGAAGTGGTGGGTGTTGAGGACAAAGAAGCACTTTTTACCCGAATACCGGTAGCGGAGATATACGCCCAAATCGTGGAAGACTTGCAGGAAGCGGTAGCCGTATTGGACAATACCCATAAATCAAGGGCGTCCAAAGCAGCGGCACAGGGTATTTTGGCCAAGGTTTATCTGTCCCTGCCAAATCCCGACTATACTGCGGCGCAACAGCTGTGCGAGGCCATTATCGCTAGTGGGGATTTTGCATTGCAAAGCAATTTTAGCGATGTGTTTTACAATGAATTGAACGATGAAATTATTTTCGCCCTACAGTACGATTTTGGAAACCCCTTGGAAAGCCAGAGCTTTTCTTCGGAGTTCACCTCCTCGGTACGTCAAGGTCGGGAAGACGGCCAAAACATCGTAAACGATAATCTGGTTGCCGACTTTAGCGCCTTTGGCGGTGTTCGCGGACCACAGTCGTTTATCAATCTGGGCAGTTCGATCGAAGTTACCAAGTTTTTGCCCGAGGGATCGGACATCACCGTTTCACCGCCAACATATGGTGAAAATCCACGGAACGCGGGTAACGACTACATCGCCCTGCGCTATGCGGATGTGTTGTTGATGCACGTAGAGGCGGCCATCGGACCCGGAACCAGTACTACGGATGCGGGGGCCGTACAATCCTTTTTACAGATTCGCGACAGGGCTTTCCCTGATACTGCGCCAAACGCCCTAACAACCGTATCAAAAGAAGAACTCTTAACGGAAAGACGGGTAGAACTAGCATTCGAGAACCAGCGTTGGTTCGATCTGTTGCGCTTCGATGAGGCGGACAACGTACTGAGCGACCATGCCGATGAAATGGGATATGTCTTTTCACCTAGGGCCCTGTTGCTCCCGATTCCTGATAGGGAAATCAATTTGAGCGATGGGCTGTTAACACAAAATCCAGGGTATTAATACTAAGCTAAAAAATTATGAAACATACAGTAAATAAATGGGTAAGGACAAAACTGCTACTGCTCACTTGGGTTGCCGCCGGTATGGTTGCAAGTTGTGTCGGGGACGAAGCTTTTAGGGAGGAGTTGCCCGATTCGAACTCCAAGGCAGATGAGGTGTTTCCAGAGGCCAATTTTTCCTATGCGTCTTCTGCGGACGATTTTATGACAATCAATTTTACCAACCTTTCTTCGGAGGCGATAACGTTTGTATGGGAGTTTGGCGATGGCAATACCGCTACCGAAGAAGACCCTTCGTTTACCTTTGCAGATGGTGAAGGCACCTATCCCGTAACCTTGACCGCTACGGATGGCAATGGGATAACGGGAACGACCACTATTGATGTTATCGTTGCGGAAGGCCCGTTCCAGCCCATCATTTTAGAGCCCGGTTTTGAAGACGATACCCTGCCGGAGGGCGGTGGTGATGGAAGGGACTCTTGGAGGAACAGCGACCTGGGCGGGGTGATCCAAATTACCGGTAGTCCGGTAACCTTTGGAGATCAAGGCGCCAAACTGCCGATTCCTGCCGGAAATCGTATCGGTTATCAGGAAATTACCGTGGATCCGGACACCAATTATGATCTAAGGTTTTGGTACACCATGCTTAGCGGTTCATCGGATGCACGGGTCATCGTTTCCATATTGGGGGTTACCGAAAGCGGTACCATTACTACCACGGAAGAAGTCGCCGATGCTACGATCGCCTCGGTTACGGTAACGGATGATTCGGAACCCGATGTGTATGTACAACAAAAGTTGCCCTTTAACTCCGGTGTCAACAACACGGTCGCCATTTATTTCACGAACGGGGATGTAGAGGCCAGATTGGACGATTTTACGATCGATATCGGTGCCGAAGGAGCCGTACCGCCCTCTGCCGGATTTACGCCTGAACAAAGCGAGATCGACTTTTTAGAATATACCTTTGACAATTCATCTACAGGGGCCGTTACCTATGAATGGGATTTTGGCGATGGAAATACTTCTACAGAAGAATCACCGACACATGTATATGCGGTCGCGGGCATGTATCCCGTCACATTATTGGCGACCAACGCGTCCGGCCTGTCGACTAGCCTGACACAGTCTATTGAAATTTTGGCACCGGTTACCGCAGCCTTTACGTCTCAGGTAGATGCCGCCGATTATAGAACCTTTAGCTTTATGGATGCCTCTGAAGGTGCGGAAATGTTGTTATGGGAATTTGGGGACGGATTCCAGTTTGCCGGAGCCGATCCATCCCATACCTATTCGGAGGACGGTATTTATACGGTAACCTTAACGGCGACCAGTATTACCGGAAATACCGATGTGGCCACGGAAGAACTTGTGGTCTCCGATGGGTTTGTCGTTCAAGTGCTCAACGGAACCTTTGACGAGTTTACTGTAAATACGGGCGATAATGCCGATGCTTGGGACATGACCCCCAACAGTACGGTTGTCGATAACAACGGTAACGAAATTCCGAGTCCTTATGACCCGCTTTGGGATAACGGGGCGTTGGATAGTTGGTTGGAAGGCGCCTATGGCGATGGTAGTGAACAAGCAGGTTCTACCAGCGATGGAAACAATGGTACCAGAGGGGCAAAACTGGATGAATCGGGCCGCCGTTTGTATCAGGTGGTGACCGTACAGCAAGGGGCTACTTATACCTTTTCCATTGATGCACGTACCACGGCCGCGGGAATTACCTCCGAAGTGTTTCTATTGAATACGGAAATTGCCGATGAAACCGGAATCAACGTATCGACCTCCGATTCCGCTGTTGACGCGTATTATGCCATTCCGAATATTTTTGCGACGGATGGGGATGCCTATGCTACCAATACTTTTGAATTTACGGCATCGACCAATCAGATCATCATTTATGTTAGAAACATAGATGTAGTAGATGGTGTTGCCGAAGCATTTTTTGATAACATTACGATCACCAATTAGTAAATTGACTAACCATCGTGAATCGCCCGGTCATCGTATTCGGTACCGGGCGGTTCTAAGGTTATCCACTGAAACGTCCGGTCTAGCGCAGTCGAGACCTTGTGGGAAGATGAATCAGTCTGGAATGTCAGGTCGAGCGCAGTCGAGACCTCGTTTGATTGGGGTTATATTGCAACTATATAAAAAAACCTTTCGGTAAAACATATCCTGAAGTAACAATGTACAAGATGAAAACGCTCATAGCGAAATCCATATGGATCGGTGTCATGGCCTTTCTAACGGTCGGTGCCGTTGCTCAGGAAAAGACCGATAGTGCCGGGGATGTAAAAACCAAGCTTGTTAAAAAAAAGAAAAGAGGTAAAGGAAAAATTAAGTTACCAAAAGTTGATCTGAGCCATTGGAAGGTGACCATTCCCGAGGGAAAGGGAAAAGGGGGCGCTGTAAGCGTTTCGCCGCCCGAAATTCTGGGTTACGCTACCGATTCGGTATTGACGCCTTATATGTACAACGATTCTACTTCCGGGGCCTTGGTTTTTTATGCATATCCGACCAGCGCCACCACCGCGAATACCAAATATTCACGATCGGAACTTCGGGAACAGATGGAACCTGGGAACGATAAAGTGAATTGGACATTTGCACAAGGCGGTACCTTACGGGCCAAAATGGCAATGGGCGAAGTTTCCAGAACGGATGATGGAAAGTACCATAAGGTGATTATTGCCCAGATCCACGGTAGGCTAACGGATGAGCAACGCGAGCTCATAGGGCAAAAGGACAACAACGCGCCGCCCATTTTAAAGATCTATTGGCAAAACGGAAAGATCAGGGTCAAAACAAAAGTGCTAAAGTATGCCGGGGTCGACCAAAAAGGAATTTTGTTCAAGGAGGCATGGACCGATGATAAGGGAAGAAACTTTGAACAGGAAGTGGGCTTTAAAAAGTTTACCATCGAAGTAAAAGTGACCGATGGCAAAATGGTGGTCTCCCTCAATAAAAGTGAGTTTTTTGTTTATGATGACATGAGCATAAAACGCTGGGGAGTTTTTGAAAATTATTTTAAGGTCGGCAATTATTTCCAATCTCGGGATAAAGGGGCGTTTGCCAAGGTAAAGTTGTATGAACTCGATGTGGAACATTAAAATACCGAAATGAAGACAGATGTAAAATTGCGTTTAGGGAATATGATCGGGTCGAAAAGGATTGGTCTTGTTTTTTTGCTACTGCTCACGTATGCCTGTAGTAGCGAAAAAAGTACCAAGGACGTAGAAGAGGTGGTGCAAGAAGAAGTGGTTCCCGAAGCAGATCCGGTAGCGGAGGATAACGATACGTTCAACCTTCCCGAAATCGATTTGAACAATTGGAAAGTAACATTGCCCATTTCCGAGAATGGCAAACCGATAGAAGTGGAGCCACCCGCAATTTTGGAGTACGCTTCAAATACCGTTCTAAAGCCGTTCATGTATAACGATTCCGTGAATGGGGCACTTGTTTTTTATACCTATCCGGGATCTACCACCACCAACACCAAGTATTCCAGAACAGAGCTAAGGGAACAAATGGATCCGGGTAGCAATACTACAAATTGGACGTTCGGTGAAGGGGGAAGTATGAAGGGAACATTTTCCTTGGACGAGATTTCAAAGGATGGTGATGGAAAGTATCACCGCACCATGGTGATGCAGATTCACGGAAGGTTGACCAACGAGCAGCGCGATCGTATCGGTGAGAACGACAACAACGCGCCCCCTATACTAAAGATCTATTGGCAAAACGGGTACATAAGGGCGGTAACCAAGGCCTTAAAAGACTTAAGCGTTACCGACACGGAACTATTGCATACCGATGCGTGGCAAGATGGGGAAAGCCATACCTTTTCCGAAAAGATCGATTTTGAAAAGTGTACCATTGAAATAAAGGCATCCGATGGAAAAATTGAGGTGATATTGAACGAGAGCGATTCCAAAACCTTTGAGGATATTCACATGCAAAAATGGGGCGTTTTTGAAAATTATTTTAAGGCGGGAAATTATTTGCAGACTACCGATGCAGAGGCATTTGCAAAGGTGAGCTATTATGCCTTGGAAGTCGTTCATTAACGGTCGCAGGGTTAGGCTTGGTAAGGGTGCGGAACATGCGGTTGACCAGTGTTGTGCCCGCTTGTAAACCGTCTAAAAAATTATGTCGATATAATCGCGGGCAATAGCGAAAAGTTAAAGTTATTTTCCTAAATTTAACAAACCAATCTGGTTAACCAATTTGGCCGATTAAAGAAATAGTATGAAAGTTGAGGTGTTGACGAACAAGGAAAAGCGGGATGTACAACAAAGTATCATTGCGAAACTTCGGGATTTAATTGAATATAAAAATTTGGAGCCCGGCGATAAATTGCCTTCGGAACGGATGCTTTCGGAAAAATTTGGCGTAAGCAGGAGCAATATTAGGGAAGCCATTCAAAAACTGGAGTTTTACGGTATTCTATATTCCAAACCACAGAGCGGAACCTTTATCGCCGATATCGGGCGTGTTGCCATGAGCGGTATGATGGAGGATATTCTTGGATTGGAGGAACCCGATTTTAAGGCATTGGTGGAAACGAGGATCTTGTTGGAGCTAAAAACCGTACGATTGGCGGCCTTAAGAAGAACGGCAGCAGATCTGAAAACCTTGCAAAGCGCTTTGGATGCCTATAAAAAGAAAGTACTGAACAAGGAAGATGCCGTTGAAGAGGATCTGTTGTTCCATTTGGCCATTGCCAAGGCGAGCAAGAACAGTTCCATGAACACCTTTATGTTGATCATTACCCCTGAGATCATTACCAATTTTGAAAAGTATCATGTTTGCGATTCCAATCAGTCGTTTATCGGGATCAAAGAGCACGAAGACATATTTCAGGCCATAAAGGACCAAGATCCTAAGCGGGCCAAAGAAATGATGAAAGTTCATTTTAAGGTTTTATATCAATACTGTTATCATACGGATAATTAGCATAGCGTACTGAAAACGGAAAGTGCACGATTCTGTTTTCAACGAATAAAAAAGGAGGGAGTAAAACTTGATGAATACCATACCGGTCGTTTTCCGAACGGTATTGTACAGTCATTTTATAGTAACGATCGAAGTCGAACAACCGATGATGGGAAGCAATGCCCTGCCGCTACCGTTCGTACTGGTCGTAATTAGAATACTATTATGAAAATAAAAGGATTAAGATGGTGGGTGATTACGTTGATCGCATTGGCAACGGTAATCAATTATATCGACAGACAGGCGCTTCCCGTGCTTTGGCCGGATATGGCCGAAGATTTGTATCCGGATAAAACGGCCGATGAGCGCAAGGGCATCTATGCCATTATTTCGACCATTTTTATCTTTTCCTATGCTTTTGGACAGGCCATTTTCGGGAAAATTTTTGATAAGGTCGGTACGCGGTTGGGGTTTACCCTATCCATTGGTTTTTGGTCCATTGCAACGGCATTGCACGCCTTTGCCAAAGGCGTGGTAGGGCTGAGTATTTTTCGTTCGTTATTGGGTATTTCCGAAGCTGGAAACTGGCCCGGTGCGGCAAAAGGGAATGCCGAGTGGTTTCCTACCAAGGAACGGGCATTTGCTCAGGGTATTTTTAACTCCGGTGCCGCCATTGGGGGCATCATCGCGTTTCCTACCATTGGGCTGCTTTCGGCCTATTTTGGATGGGGCTACATTTTTTTGATCGTGGGGCTATTGGGGTTGTTATGGCTCGTTCCGTGGTGGATCTTGGTAAAGTCGCCACCCTCCAAACATCCCTGGATATCGGAGGAAGAACGGCACTATATTTTAAGCGGACAGCAACATAACACAACGGGTCATGATGAGGAGGACGAAGGTTATAATCCCGATACCCTAAAATTGCTTTCGCACAAGGAAAGTTGGGGGGTAATCATCGCCTCTGCCGCGATCGATCCTATTTGGTGGCTGTTCATCTTTTGGATACCCATTTACCTCAATGAAGTGTACGGTATGGATGTAAAAGCAATCGGCTTTTATGCCTGGGTACCCTATGTGGGCGCCATGGTCGGGGCTTGGTTTGGCGGACTTTTGGCCCAAAATCGAATAAAAGCGGGGTGGTCCGTAAACAAAACGCGCAAATTGGTGATTACCTTGGGATGCCTGATCATGCTCCCCACTTTGTTGGCAATGTCGGCTCCGGGAGGTCCGGAAACGGCCGTAATCTTAATGGCCGTGATCCTATTCGGTTTTCAAACGGCGATCGGAAACGTGCAGACCTTGCCCAGTGATTTGTTAGGGGGGCGATCGGTAGGTACCCTTGCAGGTTTTGCGGGAATGGCGGCCAAACTGGGCGCATTCGGTCTAACGGCATTGGTTCCCTGGCTTACTTCCGGCGGAAACTATACCCCGGCCTTTGTGATCGGGGCGGCGTTGGCCATTATCGCAATGGCCAGTATATGGGTACTATGCCCTAAAATAGCACCCTTGACAAGTAAAAATTAAACATATAATACGTAATAATACAACACTAAAAGATGAAGGAAAATAATGGCAAAGTTGCTATAATAACAGGAGCAACAGGTGGTATAGGTTTCGAAGTTGCAAAAAGATTGGGTCATGATGGCTACACGGTGGTATTAAACGGTATCGACGATGAAGCGGGAGCGACACGTTTGAAAGAACTTACCGATCAAGGTATTACCGCGGAATATTATGGTTTTGATGTAACCAAGGAAGAGGCCGTAACCACCAACATCACCAAAATTGGTGAAAAATATGGAAAAATAGATGTTCTGGTCAACAATGCTGGCGGTCTAGGGGGCCGATCCAGGTTTGAAGAAATGTCGACCGATTTTTACCGGGGCGTCATGGCATTAAACCTCGATTCCGTTTTTTTTGCTTCCAGGGCGGCAATCCCTTTTCTTAAAAAAGGGGAACATCCCTCTATCATTAATTATACCTCGAATGCCGGGTGGACCGCAGGCGGACCTGGAGCCGGGATCTATGGAACATCCAAAGCGGGTGTACATGCCATAACCCGGGCCTTGGCAAAGGATCTGGCGGAATATGGGATCAGGGCGAACGCCGTATCCCCGGGAACCATCGATACCCCGTTCCATGCGCAAATTAAAGCGACCAAACCCGAAGTTTTTGCTTCTTGGGCCAATAACATTATGCTCGGAAGACTAGGGCAACCTGAAGACGTGGCGGGGGTCATATCATTTTTGGCCAGTAAGGACGCTTCCTTTATCACTGCGGAGACCATCCAAATAGGAGGAGGACAAGCGTTGGGCATTTAATCCGATAACTATGCATATCGGCCTAAGGCCATATGTAATGATGTATACGATCGAAGGTCCCAAAACCATATTGGCACAAGGGAAACAAGAACGGTTTCTGTTCCCAGGGAGCGGACCTTCAAATAAAACGTACCATAAAACAATCTAAATAGATGAATAAAGTAGTGACCTTTGGAGAGATTATGCTCAGACTGGCACCTCCGGGATTTTTAAGGTTTTCACAAGCCAATAGTTTTGATTTGGTCTATGGAGGTGGCGAATCCAACGTAGCCTTTTCTTTGGCAAACTATGGGGTACCCGTGGATTTTGTTACCCGATTGCCCAAAAATGACATCGGGGAATGCGCCCTCATGGAAATGCGGAAACGGGGAGTGGGTACCGACAAGATCATTTATGGTGGTGACCGCCTTGGTATTTATTTTTTGGAAACCGGAGCCGTAAGCAGGGGGAGTAAAGTAGTTTATGATCGCGCGCATTCTGCCATAGCCGAAATAGAAAAAGGAATGGTAGATTGGAAATCCGTTTTTAAAGCGGTAAAATGGTTCCACTGGACCGGTATTACCCCGGCCATTTCCCAAGGCGCCGCGGATGCTTGTCTGGAAGCCGTAAAAGTGGCCAGCGCTATGGGGGTCACCATTTCAACGGACCTGAATTATAGGGCCAAACTTTGGAAGTATGGTGGTGATAGGGAAGCCATTATGACGGAGCTTACCTCATATTGTGATATTGTTTTAGGAAACGAGGAAGATGCCGAAAAACACTTTGGCATCAAACCCGAGGGCTTGGACATTACTACCCAAGGAGAACATGTGAAGGCGGAGGCCTTTTTATCGGTATGCCAACAGATGATGAAAAAGTTTCCCCGGGCCAAAAAGGTGATCACTACCTTACGCGGTTCGATATCGGCTTCCCACAACAGTTGGGCGGGCGTCCTTTACGATGGAAAAACCATGTTTAAATCGCCGGAATACCAAATTACCGATATTGTGGATAGGGTAGGCGGCGGCGATTCCTTTATGGGCGGACTGATCTATGGCTTGTTAAAATATCCCGACGATGATCAAAACGCCCTGAATTTTGCGGTAGCGGCATCCTGTTTAAAACATACGATAAAAGGGGATGCCAATTTGGCCACCGTAGCCGAAGTAGAAAAATTAATGGGAGGCGATGCTTCCGGAAGGGTAGCGAGATAAGGAGAACTATGGCACAATATTCAAGATTGGAAGTGGCAAGTGCGATGCATGAAAACGGCATGGTACCCTTGTTTTATCATCCCGATATTGCTTTGGGTAAAAAGGTGCTAAAAGCATGTTATGATGGTGGGGCACGTTTGATGGAGTTTACGGCACGTGGCGACTTCGCCTTCGAAGTCTTTTTGGAACTGAACAAATATGCTATAAAAACGTTGCCGGGAATGATTATGGGAGTAGGTTCCATAACGGATGCCGCCGCCGCTTCCCTGTTCATGCAAATGGGCGCCAATTTTATCGTTACGCCATCGCTTCGGGAAGACATCGCCATGGTCTGTAACAGACGAAAAGTGTTGTGGTCGCCGGGTTGCGGTTCGTTGACCGAAATAAACAAAGCGGAAGAACTGGGTTGCGAAATCGTAAAACTATTTCCGGGCGCCACTTATGGTCCCGCGTTCGTAAAGGCCATAAAAGGCCCCCAACCCTGGACCAGTGTTATGCCCACGGGTGGCGTAAGTACCGATGAAGCAAATTTAAAAGGATGGTTCGATGCCGGGGTAACCTGCGTTGGCATGGGATCAAAACTGATCAGTAAGGAAATTTTGGATACCCAAGACTTCGAGAGCTTAGAAGAAAACGTTCGAAACACCCTACAAGCGATACGACGTTTAAGAAGTTAACGTATCCGGCCCACGGAACATCAATGCGTACGAAAAATCTAAATAATTTAATGAACTCATTTAGACTTTTTTCCCCGAACTGTCGGGAGGCTAAAAAATTGCCCTTTTTCGCTCGACGCGCCGGCCGGCTCCTCATCAAAAGCCAAATCATTGGCTTTTTCTTTCGGCCCTGTCTTTTTTTCCTCCCGTAGCTCTGCTATGAAACTCAAAAAAGTCTTCAACAGGCCTTAAAATGGATAATTTTCGCTTCAATCCAAAAAGTCTAAATGAGTTCAATATCAACTTTACCACATTTCAATTTTACCTGAATGTTTTTGGAGGTGATGATGAACTGGATTTTGCGTCCTTGTTTTTGCCTATAAACTTGGTGGGCAATGTTACCGATACCAATACGGATAAATTGGTGCTCGGGAATTTTGTGGTATCGGGCCTGAGTACGATGACTATGGATTTTTGAGTCAGGTTTTGCCACGGGTCGCGTTAACTAAGTGACAAACGGCGTTCCCTCGATCGGAGTTTTATTTCGGCTATTTCGGTCTTATGTTTATCGAATAACCAAAAAAAGCGGAACGATGGAAAACCAATTTAGCTTAAAGATCGATAGCCCCTGTGCCCAAGATTTCAAAAATTTTTCTACTACGGATAAAGGAGGTTTTTGCGGTGCCTGTAAGAAAGAGGTCATCGACTTCACGGATATGGATACCGAACAGATTATCACCTATTTTAAAACCGAAACCACCCAAAATACTTGTGGCAGGTTTAAAAATGGGCAACTGACAACCTACCACAACAACATTCGGAAAGGAAACAGGTTTCGTTTTTCCAGTGGGTTGGCGGCGGCCTGTATCGCACTTTTTTCCTTTGGTAAAATGAACGGTCAGGCCGTGGCGAAAGAAGCCAAAGAGATGGATCAAAGAAATCCGAAGGTTCAGGATACGATACAGCAGAAACGTATCGCGGTCACAGGCATCGTAACCGAAAATGGAGTTCCGCTACCAGGGGCCAACGTTTATTTGGAAGGTTCCGAAATAGGTGTGGTCACCGATTTTGACGGGTATTTTGAATTTCCCGAAAAACTGGAGGAAGGCACTGTTTTAGTGGTGAGCTATATCGGTTTTAAATCGAAGAAAGTAACCGTTCAGGATCGCGCCGCTACACAGAACATTGCTATGGAAATCAATCTGAATGTAGATTCCTGCATACTTATGGGTAAAGTAGCGGTAAATAAGGTATACCGATCCAAAAAAGACTGATCGATGGGCGTTTATATCAAAAACTGCCTTTGTATGTTGGTTTTTATTGTATTGAAAACCCACGCACTGCGAGCACAAGTTTCGGATTTTAAGTCCTTGGATTTGGTACGGGTCGATAACAGGGTAAGGTCGCTCAAGGGTTCCTCTTTGGACAACCTTCCAATATTGGCGCACCGACTGACACAGGGGTTGCCCACCGAAGTAGAAAAGTTCCGGGCCATTTATACTTGGGTCTGTACGAATATCAAGGGCGATAGGGCGCAACACAATACGGTAGGTCGCATGCGGAAAAAATTAAAAAATGATAGCCTCGCACTCGTTGATTGGAATGCCGAATACAAAAAAGAGGCCTTTGCAAAATTAAAGCGCAAGAAGAAGACCATGTGTACCGGTTACGCCTATTTGATCAAAGAGCTCTGTTATTTGGCCGGTATCGAAGCGGTGATTATTGATGGTTATGGAAGAACGGTCGATGCCAACGTAACGAAACTGGAAAATGCCAACCATTCCTGGAATGCCGTACGCTTGAACGATAAGTGGTACTTATGCGACGCTACCTGGTCCAGCGGATATATGGAAGAGGGCAGGGGATTTGTAAGCGATTACAATGACGGGTACTTTTTAACGGATCCTGTGCTGTTCGGCAAAAACCATTATCCCTTGGAACAAAAATGGTCGTTGCAAACCACTTTTGCACAGGAGGACTTTGCAGCTTCCCCTTTGGTGTACGGGAACACCTTTGCACATCGGGTAATTCCGTTGCTTCCAAAAAAAATGGAGACCGTGGCCCTCAAGAACGAAACGGTATTCTTTTCACTTAAAACGCTTACGAAAGTGGTAGACCAAGAGTTATCGATGAGTTACTATAGCAATAACGAGGAAAAAACATTGACCATTTCAAATTTGCAATGGAACAATGGTACGGTGTCCTTCAGTCATCAATTTAAGCGTAAGGGTATTTTTGACATCCATTTAAAAGTGAATGACGATATTATCGCCACATATGTTTTTAAGGTCACCGATAAAGATCAGCCTTCCGGTCCGTAAACACGCCGGTTACGATAAAAAAGGAGGAAGTACAAGATAATCGAGAGGTATTCTAAAAGGAAATTTTTACGGGAGGGTTTCGAATGCATCCACGGGTTTAAAGGGAGTGGACCCTGGCACTACTGCTCCTTTAAAGGGTACTATGTTTATTTCGATATTCTTGCGCGGATATGCCGACCTGGTTTTTAAAATTGACGCTAAAATTACTATGCCGGCTAAAACCGAGCTCATGGGCTATTTGTACGACCGGCATTTTGGTTTCCCGTAACAGTGCTTGGGCGCGATTTATTTTGACCAATAGTACGTATCGGTAGGGGGTGGCGCCAACGTATTTTTTGAAATTCAGGATGTAGTGTTGTTCTTTCCATCCGGATATCTTGGCAAGTGTGGCCACCGATATTTTGTCTTCAAGATGTCTGTGGATGAAATGGAGCGTTTTTCTGATTTTAAAGGGAACTTCTGTAGTATTTGGTAGTGGGATACCTTGTGTATCCACCGTGTTGAATTTGTGAAAATTGTTCAAGATGATCTCGGCGGTAGTGGTAATGTCCACCGATCGAAACGGTTTCACGATATAACCCCTAGGGCGCGTATTTTTTGCGCGTTCAAGGGTAAGCTGGTCGGTATATGATGTAATATAGGCGTAAGGGATAAGGTCGTCCTCCTGTAAAACTTCGCCCAAGGCGATTCCATCCATTTTTCCGGAAAGATTGATATCGATAAATACCAAATCGGGTTTTGTTCGTTGTATACTTGCCAAAGCCTCTTTTACCGACATGCAAATATCGGTTACCGCAAACCCCTCGGACAACAGGCTGTCTTTGATGTCCTTTGCGATCCATAGTTCATCTTCCACAATTAATACGGAACCTTTGTCCATCTCATTTCATTTTAAACGTTATGTTGGCCTGTGTACCATTTTTGGTGCCCTTTATGGTGGACACCCCCCTTAATTGATTTGCCATTAGGGAAACCAACTCTAGGCCCAAACCCGTTTTAAAGGGGCTTTCGCTTACAAAACCGGTTCCGTTATCGCTTACCGTCAAGCTATAGGAATCGAGTTCCGTACGGCACATCGAAAGCGTTATTTTTCCGTTTTCACGCCCTTTAAAGGCATGTTTTAACGCATTGTATACCAATTCGTTTACAATAAGGCCAATCGATATTGTTTTGTTTATACCGAGAAAAATACCGTCGGCATTTATTTGGAAATCGATTTTATGGGTACCATTTTTAAAACTGAGCGCTATGCCCCGTGTTAGATTTTCCAAATAGGATTGGAGCGGTATTTTATCCAATCGTTTTGAGGCATAGAGGGTGTCTTGGACCAAAACCATCGATTTGATCATCAACTGTCCGTTCTCAACAAAGGTCTTAATATCCAAATCTGCCTTTGTGCGCTCCTGAATGTTCAAAAAGCTAGAGATTAATTGCATGTTGTTTTTTACCCGGTGATGGACTTCCCGAAGTAAAAGTTCTTTTTCCGTAAGTGCTTTTTGAAGTACTGCACCCTGTTGTTCGAGTGTTTTGTTGTTTTTGTGGATGGTCGCATTTTTAGCCGCTAGGACCTTTATGACCCTTTTTTTGCTCTTAAAACGGGTATACCACACAAGGGTGGCCAATAAAGAGCAGACTAAAAGGCCCGCTGCAAGGGCGATCTGCATTCGTTTTCGGGCAATGTCCTTATCCTTCAAGGCCATGGCCAAGGCCAGGTTGGAATTGTTCCGCTCAATTTCTGCTACCTCATACTTTATTTGAAGCTGCTGTAGCCTTTTAAGGTTTCTAAGCTTGTTAACACTGTCCTTAAGGTGCAATAACGTATTTGTATACCCGTACGCCGCATCAAATTCATCTTTGTTGGCATGGTAGGCGGCCAATTTTTCCAAAATGACGATACGGTACTCCACCAACGATTTTGGGTAAGCGGCCTTCAAGGCCTTTGCGTACATTGCTTTTGCTTGTGAAGGATGCTTTAGGCCCTCATAGCAGGCGCCAAGACCCATTAGGGCTTTCACGCGTTCTTCCTGATTGGTTTTGGGCAGCGACCGCAACGCAAAATCAAATTGGTCAATGGCATTGGTGTAGCGCTCAAGACCCTTGAAGGCATTTCCATAGCCAATGGCATTATAGGCCAACCCAGTGGTATTGTCGATATCACGGTAGATTATTTCACTTTTTTTAATGACTTCGATCGCCTTTTGGTATTTCTTTTGTTTGATATGGCATGTACCGATATTGTTTAAGTTAAGGGCTGCCTGTTTTTTGAAATGGTTTTTCTTGTTTATGGCAAGCGCCCTTTTGAATTCTGCAATCGCTTTGTCGTACTGATCATTGGCATTCATATATAGGAGCGCCAGATTACTATGGACTTTGCTGATGCCGAGCGGATTGTGCTGTTCGGTGAACAATTTTTTGGCGATGAGAAAATGCGTGATGGCCGTATCATATTGCTCACTATCAAAATAGGCCATACCTATGGAATTGTTGGCAAAGGCCATATGCGTTCGATTGTCCAGGGCTTCGCTTATAGCGAGGAAGGTTTTAAAATAGGCAATGGCCTTTTCGGGCAGGTCCTTCCTAAAGTAAATGTTGCCCATATTCAATTGAAGGAGACCGAGTAAGCTACTGTCCCTTAACTTTTCATTGAGCGATAAGCTTTTTTTGTAAAAATAAAGTGCAGAGTCCAGTTGCACGGAATGGGTAAAGGACAAGCCTTTGTTATGGTAATTGTAGGCGAGCCCTTTGGTATAGTTTAACCGTTGGCTCAAGGCGATTCCCTTGTCCGCGACAAAACCGGCCGAATCGGGGCGTGTTTTTTGATATTCGGACCATAAATGGGCGTATAACAGGGCTTTGGTAGTATCGTTGGGCGCGGAGCGTATGACCGATTTTAGACTGTCTATTTTGCGATGCTGCGCTATCGTTCGCACCATGCCACAGCTCCAGATCAGGGCTAAAAGTAGTACGGCGTAGCTGTTGTTCGAACGATATTGGTGCATAACACTAAAATATACTTTTTGCCGTAGATGATATGTCTGCAAACAAAGGCAAGGTACAGCAGCTTTGGAAATACGATTAGGACACTAAAGGGAGCTTGCACGAGAATGTTGCGGATAATTTTGTGCTGCGAAATTGGGATATTGATGCAGTGGTAATGGTTATACCTTTTTTAAGGGACCTTGATGTCGAGCGGTAACGTCCGCCACCTTATTATAGGCCATTGTGTTATAATGATGATAGGGTCACATTTTTCGGATACTATTTTTACCCATACGTATGATGGGCAAAGGTGTTATCAGGAAAGTTCCAGAAGTCACTATTGCTTTGTCGTGTCCGTCTTGGGTTTTGACCCAAGAAAAGAACGGGCCCTTTTGGTAGGACCCGTATTTTATCGTTTTTAAAAGGGGAGCAAGACATCAAAACGCTCCCACCGTTTCGCCCTATTGCGATTGCAACGTATGGCCCGTTGTCCGTTTTCCGAGCTCACATACTTTTGGTTAAAACCCTGTAAGGTGAATTTTCCATCGGGTAGTACCGCGAGCATAAATTTTTCATTGGTTCCAATGGTAGCGCTGGTGGCCCGCATCAATTGTGTAGTACCGTCCACGGTTACAAAAAGGCCATTGTTGGCTTTTAGGGCAACACTACCATCGTCCTGAAAGCGCAATTCGAAAACTTCAAGAGCAGGGTCGGCATTTCCGGTACTGACCATCGCCGCCAAACCGTTTTCGGAACTGAGGTTCGTACCGATATTGGCTTTGAACAGTACAGGGACATTCCTGTCCGATTGACAGTATTGCACATTGTCCGCAATTGCCCGATAGGTGACCAGTCCGTCTACGAGTTTTCCCTCTATGGCCACCCCGTTTACTGCTATGGATACCTCACCATTGTCCGCAGCGAAGGTTTCAAAAACCCTTTCCCCGTTCAATTCTAACAGCAATAAATCCCCGGAACTCTGTAATACGGTAACGATATTGATGACTTCGCCACCAATCAAACAGGGCGATAGATCAAAATTTCCCTTGAACGGAAGCAGATTAGCGACATCCAAAGATGTGGAACAATACCGCGTAATATCTTTGAACGCTACCAGAAACTGGGGAACACCATCCACTAATTTACCGGTAAAGGAATAGCCCTCGTATTCCAAGCTAACGATTCCCCCCTCTTTATTGGTGAAGAATTCAAAAGGTACTTGATCACCATTGAGCCGAATGAGCGCAAGTTCCCCTCCTTCAAAAGTATTGACCGTAAAGGAAATGGGTTCGTCAAAACCGGTACATGGCGCTAGCGTATATGCCCCATCGAACGTCAATAGCGCTTGTATCGTTGGCGGATTGGAACAATAGTTATATTCATCAAAAAATACGTCGAAAACGGGAACGTCATTTTCCAACCTTCCCGTAATAGAAAAAGAGGGACCGATCAATTGAATTTGATTGCCGCTTACATCGGTTTCAAAATTTAAGCGATACGATTGATCTTGAAAACGGATAAGTTGCAGTTTGTTCTTTTTGTTCTTTATCGAAAAACGAAGTTGTTCGAATTCATCTTGCCTACCGGCCAAGCATACGGCAACCGTATGGTTTCCCGCAAAACTGTCGTTGAATTCCTTTTCGTCCAGTACTACTCCGGTAGTTCTTAATTTTACTTCTTGTTCGTCAGGGTATCCTACTTCTTCATGGGAACAGGAGAACACCACCATAAGAATGGCTGCGCATTGTAAAAAGGCCTTACATCTTTTCATCGTTGTTTTTTTTAGGTTAAAACCGATTGTTGGGGCGTTGCGCTAAAGCGCGTTAACGTTGTTTGTTTCAACAATTCCGTTGAAACAGCTGCAAGGAAATTAAAATTTGCTGAACCTTGTTTCCGAAAATACTGTTAATAGTGTTCTTTTTATGATTTTTTACCGTGGGCGCTCCCTTACATGTGTTTTGTTGGGACCTGGCGTAATACCGTTATGCTGTAGACTTCCAATCATAACGTTGCCGTAAACTGTTCACGAGCGACCAAACCGTAAAAACCCGGAAAATCCTGTGTTTTAAGCCTGGAAAAATGCAGGGTGATCCTTAAACTTTTTTTAGCGATGTTTTAAGTAAGACAAGTTCGTTTGTACGGAATAATGGGTAGTACCTACCACTACTTCGCTTAAGAAGTCAAACATCGTCATATTGGGATGTTTTTTCCATTATTGATTAACACGAGCAGAACAGCTACAACCTTTTTTTTCCGTTTAACGACCATTTTCATCGACCTAAACCACAAATTAAGAGCATTCAGCTACAAAAGTGGGGTTTTCACAACATAAAATTAATGTAAGTAATTACTTACTATATATTTATAATAATCTTATTTGGATATAGCGGAGTCTATATTTCAAACTTAACCTCAAATAGTACCAAAATGCTTGAACTACTTTCTGCATCGCCAGAATTTACCCTGACCAGGGCAGATGCTCCCATTCGAGTCAAAAAGAAAACAAGAACAAAACAAAAGGAAAAGCGTGCCGTGGCTACTTTTCGCAAGGAGCAGGCCGATTACCATTTGAGTTATGAGATAGGGGAATTTATCTCTAAATATACCATGAATTTCGACTACGATGAAATTCGCTTTTTCAATACCCGGAGCAGCGATAAGGTTATTTTGAATACCCCATCAAAAACACGGGCCATTGTAAACTTGGAGCGGATCAACAACTACAGAAAAATCAATCGCTTTTTTGAGGACGTCAATTGTTTGCTACAAAACAACGATCTCTTCATATCCAGTGTGGAAACCCATACGGTGCGGAAAAACCGTATTCTAAAAAAGGTTCCTTCCCTATTACGAGGGGCATACTATACTTTGGATTTCGTATGCCATAGAATATGCCCCAAGTTGAACCACGTTAAAAAATTATATTTTAAGTTGACCAGAGGTTATAATCGCGTATTGACCAAGGCAGAGGCCTTTGGCAGGTTGTATGCTTGCGGTTTTGAGATGGTCGACGATATGGTGATCGATGGTCGCCTGTTTTTTGTGGCGAGAAAACGTGCCGCCCCTTCCTATGACAGCAAACCTACCTACGGTCCCTTGATTTCCTTAAAAAGAGTTGGCAAAAACGGGAAGATCATCAATGTCTTTAAAGTACGCACCATGCACCCCTATGCGGAGTACCTGCAGCAATACCTTTATAATAGGAACAGTTTAAAGACCGGCGGCAAGATAAAAAGCGACTTTAGAATTTCCAGATTTGGCAGGTTGTTCCGAAAATACTGGATAGACGAACTGCCCATGCTGATCAATTTTATAAAGGGCGAAATGAAATTTATTGGTGTAAGGCCCCTGAGTGAACACTATTTTAGCCTTTATCCTAAGGAGTTACAACAAAAACGGACCCAGGTAAAACCCGGACTTTTCCCCCCTTTCTATGTAGACATGCCCGAAACGTTGGACGAAATCATAAAATCCGAAGAGAAATACCTGGACCTCTACATGAAAAACCCCATTATGACGGACATGGTGTATTTTTTTAAAATTATCGTCAATATCGTTTTTAAGGGAAACAGAAGTGCATAGCAACCCTGTGGGGGTTCATAAATAAAAGTCAGTTCAATGGAGCATGAAGATATCGATAATCAGGAACACTCGATTATCAAAGACTTACTGGAGAAGTATGTATACCATTGGAAACTGTTTCTCGCGTTTTTTCTGCTGAGCTTTCTGCTGGCTTTTTTCTATTTGCGGTACACCCAAAAAACCTATAACGTAAGCGCCAGTATTCTGATCCGTGTGGAAAAGGACGGTATTTTTTCCGAACTTTCCGCGTTGGAAGATCTATCGATATTCAAAAATGCCAACCAAGAGGTCGAAAATGAGATCGAAATTTTAAGATCGAGACCGCTTATAGAAAATGTGGTAAAAGGATTGAACCTGAACGTCTCCTATTTTACCAAAACGAAATACACCAAACGCTTCGTTGAAATTACGGAAGGAATACCCTTGGAGGTAACGTTTTTTGGTCCATCGCAGTATCAAAAAAATGAAAACTTTATTGTAAAGTTAAACTCCGCACAGGAATACGAGCTTTACGATAACGACGGTAGCTTTTTAAGCAAACACCAGGTTCGGGATACTTTGGAAACCCGCTACGGCAACTTTAAGGTAACCGTTAAGGATGCCCAGGCCAAGGCCTATCTGAATACGCCGATCTATGTTCGATTGACATCATTGCCCGCTGCGGTGGAGCGGTATAAATCCCAGCTGAACATCGGGATCAACGACCCCAAATCTACGGTAGTGATTTTATCCGTAAAAACAAAGGCACGAGAGCGGGCCAAACTGTTTTTGAACGCCCTGATTTCCGAATACAACCAAAACATTGTCGACGATAAAAATGAAATCATACAAAACACATCCGACTTTATAAAGGAACGACTCGATATCATTAACCAAGAACTGGTCGGCTTGGAAGGCAACCTACAGTCCTTTAAAATCGACAACAACCTAACCGATATCGAGACGGAGGCGGCGTTGATGCTGAAGAGCGAATCGGAGAACGAACGGACCATGATCGACAACTCCGTACAACAGGAGTTGGTGAAACTGGTATTGGATTTTTTGGATAGTAAAAAGGGCGATCTGCTACCCGCAACTTTGGGCTTCGACGATAATGTGGTGGCCAACCTTATCGTAAAATACAATGACATTGTGGTAGAGCGCAACCGTATTGCAAAAAGTTCCAGTGAAAAAAACCCAATCATTATAGCGCTTGACGAAAAACTGAAAGTGCAGGAGCAGAGTTTAAAACAAAGCTTGCACAACCTTCAAATAACCCTTCGATCCCAATATGCGGGACTACAACGTATTGATGGCGGTTTTGATCTGAAAAAAGGGGAAATTCCCGGGAAGGAACGAAAACTTAGGGATATCGAGAGGCAACAACAAATAAAGGAAACGCTGTTTCTTTACCTTTTACAAAAAAGCGAGGAAGCTTCCATATCGTTGGCGGCAACGGCCACCAACGCCAAAATTGTGGAGCGGCCCTTTACATCGTCTACCCCGGTAAACCCCAAAAAAAATAAGACCTATATTTCCGCTTTTCTTGCCGGCATTCTCATTCCAGTGCTGTTATTGTTGATAAAGGATACGTTGGATACCAAGGTACATGATCTTAAAAACCTGAGAAGGGTATTGCCCCTTCCGTTGCTTGGTGATATTCCCAGCTCAAAACAGCTCGGTAAAGTACAGGATTTGGGCGAAGATCGCTCCGATGTGGCCGAATCGTTCCGATTGTTGGATATTAACCTGAATTTCCTCCTCACCAATATTGAAAACGAGAGTAAAACTATTTTGATTACATCCACCAGAAAAGGGGAAGGTAAATCCTTTGTAGCGAGTAATTTGGCCATTACCCTTGCCAGATCGGAAAAAAAAGTGGCCCTATTGGAAATGGACCTACGATCGCCAATGATACGATCGCATTTAGGGATCAGGGCGAAAACGGGACTCACCAACTACATAAAGGATACCGACTTGCAACTATCGGACATTACGACCCGAATGAAAGGCCTCAATAACCTCGATGTGATTACTTCGGGTACCACGCCACCAAACCCGGCGGAGCTTTTAAAAAGCAATCGGGTGAAAAACCTTTTTATAAAGTTAAAGGAGCAATACGACTACATCATTATCGATACGCCTCCCGTGAGTTTGGTTGCCGATACGCTATTGTTGAGCCAATATGCAGATTTATGTGCCTATGTAATCCGGTTCAATTACTCGGACAAACGCATGCTGGATATTCCAAAAACCCTGCATCAAGAGAAACGTTTTAGCAGTATGGCCCTTTTGGTCAATGACGTGGACTATAAAAAAACCTATGGTTATGGTTATGGCTACGGTTATGGTTACGGCTATGGCACCAAGCAAAAGAAAAAGTCCCTATTCAGCTGGAACTAACCGGACGTTTACACCGGTTGTTTTGGTTTCCCCGGACAGCATTTGGACCAATTTTTTAGTATGGATGTCTCTTCCCGATTTGGTCAAGTGATACACATTATCAAAAAATAGGCTATCGGGATAGACGAGATCCCCAGGTTTGCCCAACATTTTGATATGCATCCGGTCTTTGAACTTCTCGTGAAGTAAAATAAGCTCTTTTTGGTTTAACGTATACTCCGATCGGGCGTATGGGCTATAGGTAAACAGCACTGTAATGCCTTTTTCTTGAGCAAATCGATAGAAATCGTTTAGGACCTTTATTTCATTTTCCTTGTTTGAATCTATGATGTATCTGCTGCCTAAAACGGATGGAGCCTTCATAGTAAGGTGCTTTACCCCATCACCAAAACGGTTGAAATCATTACGGTTATAGGCAGGCCCACCTTTGGTGATCCAATCGCTAATCAACTTTTTGTACAACATATGGCGATACTCGAAAAATTGTTTGAAAACGGAGTTCGATTTTGGTGTGTAGTATGCCAATGCCTGGGGATTGTAGTACGATGCAAGCCGATGGAGATCTTCATCCCCCTTGGTATCCATAAAATATTCCATGGAGAGCAAGACCAAATCATTTTTATCGGCAACATCCCTTAACTCGTTCAGTATAAAATCGAGTCCCAAATGTGCGCGCAGGCCTAAATTGACCACGGGAACATTCAGCTTTTTTCCCAGCGTTTCACTGTCCACGCCAAAAATCAAGTTCGAGCCACCTGCAAGGATAAGTTTGGGCCGATCAATGGATGCAAGGCGTTTGTGCTTGTCACTCATCGCCGCCATAAATTCTGAAGACGTTGCTGCGTTACCGTCCAATAAGGGAAGCGATAATAACACTAGAAGCGTAACGGTAACGAACAAACCTAATTTGAATAGAAACTTTTTCATCTAAAATTGGAAATAAATAAATTGTTGTTCTTTTCCGGAATAATAGAGAATTATCCCGGTAAGCATGCAATACGCGACCCATCTACCATAAACCGGTATTTGATAGCGAATGTGTTCGACGGCATATTCCTGTTTTCTGCCTAGCCATTCAATTCCCATAAACACGGCCAAAAGCAATAGTACCTTTTTTGGAAAAACCTCGGGATAGGCAACAAGGGAACCCGAAAATATTGCTGTTATGTACGATACCGCGTGACCGACCGTATCTGCCCTAAAAAAGATCCAGGCCAAAACAGTGCTCCAAAAAGTGGCGAACATTCCCACCAATTCCCTAATCGAGGGCAGGAGCCCTTCGTTGGCAACGGTATCCATGTTTTTTCTATTGCTATTGGAAAGTAACAGTGGCAAAAAGTAAATGGCATTGAGCGCGCCCCAAACAATAAAGGTCCAGTTGGCGCCGTGCCAAAACCCGCTTACGATAAAAATGATAAAGGTATTGCGTACCTTCATCCAGGTGCCGCCCCTACTGCCTCCCAAGGGAATGTACAGGTAGTCCCTGAACCAGGTAGAAAGCGAAATATGCCAACGCCTCCAAAACTCGGCAATATCCCTGGAAAAATAGGGGAAGGCAAAATTACGGTTCAAATGAAAACCGAACAAACGCGATGTTCCAATGGCAATATCGGAATAACCGGAAAAGTCCCCATAAATTTGAAAGGTGAAGAACAGGGCACCGAGTACCAGCGTACTTCCCGAATACATTTCCGAATTATTAAAAATGGTATTGGCGTATTCCGCACAGGTATCCGCGATCACTATTTTTTTAAAGAGTCCCCACAATATTTGGCGAAGTCCGTCCACTGCTTTGGAATACTCGAACGTCCTTTTTTTATAAAATTGGGGCAACAGATTGGTGGCGCGCTCTATGGGACCGGCCACCAATTGTGGAAAAAAGCATACAAATGCCGCAAAGGCTACAAAATCCTTGGTAGGCGTTAATTTTTTACGATAGACATCAATGGAATAGCTTAGCGTTTGAAAGGTATAAAAGCTAATACCCACGGGCAGTATAATGTTCAAGGTGTTCGGTTGGATCGCATTGCCCAAAAAGGAGAAAGCGGTTACAAAATTTTCCAGAAAGAAGTTGTAGTATTTAAAAAAGCCCAAAAGGCCGAGATTGACCACTATACTGGTGCCTAACAGGAGCTTTCTATATTGTTCGTTGGTACATTTGACCATAGTGTTTCCCACCCGGTAATCCACAATGGTGCTGAACAGGATCAGGGATAAAAAGGTCCAGTCCCACCAGCCATAGAAAAAGTAGCTGGCCAAAACGATGACGAAGTTCTGTAGCCTCAGATTTTTGTTTGCTAAAAACCAATAGACCCCAAAAACGATGGGTAAAAAAACAGCAAAATCGAGGGAGTTGAAAATCATATGTCAGGCTTTTACAAAAAAATGTTTTTTGATGACGTTCTTCACGTTTTGAAAAACCAGTTCCTTGCCCCATAACATCATGTTATCGCTCCAGCGCTGCGGATGAAATGTAAACATTACCCTTTCCGGAAAATGGTCGGTTATTATGGCCTCAACGATCTCCGAGGTGGTGTGGTATGTTCTTTTTTGGGAGGTTTGAACGCGATCCCGAACGCTTACGTTATGGCCGTCCCATTGTCTGCCCGTATCGGTAAGGTAGAAAACACGGTCGTAATCGATATCAAAATACGGTTCGGCAAGGATACCATATTCCCGATAATCATAAGTGTTCCAAAGGTCTTTCGAATCGTATTTGGACATAGGGCTACCATGCATACAAATGGTCGATACCGGAGCCAGTTTTCTCAGTTCGCCCAAGTTTTTTTCAAAATCCAAAATCCCTTTTTCAAGATTCCCACCAGTGGTGCTAAGGCATTCGTAGTGATAGCCAATTTCATGGCCCAAACCTGAAATTTCCAAGATCACCTGTTCGTCCCAACTATCGGGTACCGCCCTAAAATAATAAGTGCCCTTAATTCCGTGATCGGCCTGAATTTTAGCAAACTCCAACGAATGATGGGGCAGCAGATCAACATCGTGTCGCAGTACAATGGTCCTATTTCCGGTCGACCGCACAAAAGTGTCGAAGGTTTCAAAGGTATAACGCGCCGTAAGCAACGATCCGATGAGGGTTTTGTATGTGGCTAAAGTAAAATCCATCTATTTAAAGTTGTATTGGTAATCGGGGTTTTCCATCATAATGGTTTTGCTCTCCGGGTAATTTTCAACAAACCATACCATTAAGGCGGTAACGTCTATTTTATCGGCCAGCAGCTTTTCGCGCCTGTCCCGAAATGTTTTTTTAAAGTCTTTGGTGGCCTCTAGTTCCTGTATTTTTTCGAATACGCCCTCTTCGGACTGAAAGTTAAAAACGAGACCGTACTTTTCTTGGTCCTCGTTATAGGCCCTTCGAATGGAGTTGATGTATATTGCCGGTATCCCCAGAACGCCCGATTCGGCCGCCATGGTGGCGCCTTCACCAACAAAGAATTCCGCTCCGGCCAATACCTCGTGCATCTGCTCCGGTGCAATTTTTATTTGATACGGACGGTACGCCTCCGGGAGTTTCCCCTCTGAAGTGATAAAAACACGATACCTTCCGGAAAGGTAGTCGATGATCTTACTTTTTTCGCCGTCCGAAATGCCACCATGTCCCTTGTCGTGCGAAGCGTTCCAGGAAACGAACCTTAGGATCACATACTTTTCATCGGACCGAAGTTTTAATATGGTGGCGGCATCTCCCTTCGGACGGAAATAGTTTGGATGCAGATAGGCCAACTCATGGTACGATCGGTATCGGATCTGTTTGGTCCCCAGATCTTCGAACAACACATCTGGCGTGAGTACCGCACCGGTAAAGGGCAAATACAGTTTCATTTGTTCCCAATTGCCCGAATCCTCTAAGGAAATGTGTGGTTTTTGAAGTACTGCCGCCGCATGGGACGCATAGGGCGAACCATGGCTCATAAACACATCCGGTTTAAATCGAAGCCCTTGGATTACCGAGAGGAAATCGAACTTCAGCAAACCAAAAAGTTTGCCTATGGTGGTATTGAACTTGCTTCCAAAGGATTTAAACGGAAACCCCTCGGCATTCAACAGTTCGATTTCGAACTCCTTTTGCCTGCAGGTAAAAAGAAATTCGTGCCCTTTTTTCTGCATTTGTTTGGTGAAGTTTTTGAACAGATGAACATGTCCGGGATGTCCGATATCTATGAGTATTCTCATGTTGTTTTTTTTAGAAGTTGTACCGCTTTTTTTCCGATTTCAAACAGAACGGGCTTGGTAACGTAACAGTATCGTCCGTGTTCCACGAGGTCGCCCCCAAATTTTGATTTGAACTCCCGCACACCGTAATGCGCGTCCGGCTTGCCCGCTCCCATAAAATCGAAACGTGGAATATTGTTCTGTAGGGCATAATCCATAGCGGCCCAAGTGGCCAAAATGCTCGGGTATACATTCTTGAATTGGCCATCCTTACCGCAAACGAACCATTCGTAAATGACTTTTCCCGGTAGGATAGGGGCAACGATGCCGCCGATAATTTCGCCCTCATATTGTATCAACAAAAATTTGGCGGCATCCCGTAGCCATAGTTGTTCAAAAAAGTCAAGAGCGGGTAAGGGGGTCTTTACCTTGGTGGTATAGAGGTGTACTAAAATTGTGTAAAAGGCGGTAATTTGGTCGATGTTTCTGGCCGCAACGATGGTCGCCCCGGTAGCGATACTTTTTTTTACTTGTCGCAGTTTGCTCTTGCTCATCCGCTTTTTCATCGAGGTTTCGTCCGAACAGTCCAAATGGAAGTTCAAATGGGGATGATAGGTATAGCCGGCCTTTACGAACGCTCGGTGATAAGGGCTATAATCGTTCAGGTTTCTGAATTCGATATAAATGACCTTTTGCTTTAATTCTTGGATGAGGTGTCGGAGTAATTCCGTGTGCTCGTCATAATCTGTTTGGTCCAAAAAAAGAGGACCGCCATAAATAATTGCCCTACTGGTAAAGTTCGATTTGATACCGCTTTCCTTTTGTATGGTCCCCGAAAGAACGGCGACGACCATATTATTTTGTCGAACGGCATAGGTAAAGGTCTCCAGTCCCGAAGCCTTAAAAAAAGCGATCGCTTCCGGGGATTGAAAAAAGTTGCCCGTAGGGGAGTTCAATAGGTTTTCCCATTCCGTTTCGGAAATGGAATGGCTGTCCGTTTCAATTTGTAGGGTAGGCTGTGTCATGCTATACTGGTATAAATGGAGGCTAATTTTTCCGCGATAAGCGCGGAACTCAGGTGTGTTATTGTTGTTCTTCCGCTAGTTTTGGTATCGAGCCGCAGGGCGTTTTCGAGCTTTTTTGAAACATCGAAAACCGTGGCATCGGCAATAAAGCAACCTTTGGTGTTGCCGATTACCTGCCTTACATCGCCCACGTCAACGGTTACGATTTTGCAGTTACAGGCCATTGCTTCCTTGATTACGTTTGGCGATCCTTCCCACCGACTGGTGAGCAACACCACTTCCGCCGCGTTAAAGTAGGCGGGCATAAGCGCGTTGGGAACATCGTTCAAAGTATGCAGGGCAGCGGGAACATTGATATCCATGGCTTGAAAACCGTCCTTGGCGAGTTGAAAGTTTTTTTCGCTGCGCGTGGGGTTGGCGGCAAAAAGCACATGTTTTTGATCCGGATCCCAGCCGGTAACCTTTAGGGCCTTTTCTCGGGGAATGGGTTTAAACGTATTGAAATCCACGCCGTTGGGGAGTACTTTTGCATCTTTCAGTTGAGCTGAAAGCCGCATGTCTTCCGATTTTACGATGACTTTTTTCCAAAACAGTCTTTTGAAAAATTTGATCATGTACTTTAATATCGGTGAGGCCTTTACATCACTTCCCATTAAGGATACCACCAAAGGTTTGGCGCCCGCCAAGGCCGCGGTAATGGCGCTTAGGGAGTAGTGGGCATGTACCACATCATAGGAGCCGCTCCTTAGAAAGTTTCTCAGGATGAAAATGTGTTTTAAATAGCCTTTTAAGCCTTTTCCCTTTATAGTGAAAAAAGAGATGTCATGGCCCAGCCCTTGTAAGGAGGCCCCTTGGTTACGGACGATGGGGGAAATGCCCTCGCTTGTATTTCCACTGCTAACAAAAAGAATGTTCATCGGATGTCGGTTTAAGAGATGCGTTTTAAATTGGGCTCTAGTACGGGAACCGCTTCGTTATGGATATGGGCCGCTATACTGTCGGCGTAGGCCTTTTCGATGTCCAGCTTTTGTCGTATAAATTCCCATTGCCCGGATGCTTTGGAGAAGTAACCATCGGAATAGGGAATACCAGCGGTACCGAAATAGAGCGATTGAAATTCGATGAGATAGAAGGCCTTGCCATCAAAGGCGATATCGATCGAGATATGGGGAACGTTCATTTTTTTAAAGATATCCAAGGCATAATCGAAAAGACCCTCCGGTGCTTCGGCTTCCAGTCCATAGAAATAGTTATCATACCCGCCTCCGCTGGCCTTTATGCCGCGCCCTTTGAGAATCGGCCGTTTGAATATGTATAGTTTCTCTCCGAAAAAGTATACCTTCCAGTCGTTTACTAGGTTGGGAATAAGCTCTTGAAGTATGAATTTTTGCCGGTACAACGACTCTCTTTTGTACCCCTTGTGCCGAAACGATCTGAGGTAATCGCGTAGGTCGCTCTTTAGGTTCCTTTTCCCGATTTCCTTTACTTTTTTTATGAGCGCGTGTTTGTTTTCGATAAGGGCGACACCCGTACCTGAGGCTCCTCCGGACGCTTTAAAGACGATCGGAAAACGAATTTCGTCCAGTTTCATTCTTAGATCTTTCAATGACCCGAAAACCGTGGAATGCACGTTATCGGTGATGCCCAAATAGTCCCGCGTGAGCTCCATGAACACCTTATTGTTGTTCATTTTTAGATGTCGGTAACTTGGTATTACGTTGGCTCCGGAAAGTTCCAGTGCATAAATGAGGTCTTCGATATAGGATTTGTATTGATAGCCATTATCTTCCGAGGAGGTATAAATAATATCCTTTCCCTTATAAAAGTTGTCCTTAAAATCGATCTCACGGAAATACCGGTATACGATATCGATGCCTAGGGCATTAAAATATTCGGACAATTTTTTTTTGTCCATCCCGCTTCTGTAAGGGGTGTCAAAATGTTTGGAACCAAATTTTGATTTATAGTCTACTAGTGCGAATACGGTTTTCATGCGCTTTGGAGTTTTAGGTTCGTTTTTTTTGTTCGGATGTTGTATACTATGGCCAAGCTCATGAGCAGCATGTCCCGCTCTTTTTCCGGGGTAAAATCCGAGAGGTCGGCCAATCGTTTTTTAAGTTCCATGGTATTGAATAAGGTGGTTTCGTTTAAGAGGTCCATGAGGGTCGCCTTGTTTTGTCGGATGCCCGAAACGATACCCAGGTTATCCAAATAGGTTTTGTTCACCTTTCGTTGAAGTCGTTTTTTAAAGAAGGGCAAAATGATGTTTATGCGATACAGCGGATTACTGACGTCTCGGGGGGTATAGCCCTTTCCTGTTTTTTGACGGTAAATGGTACGGTTCGTTTTTCCGATGATATCGGCGTAAATGAGCTGTCCCTTGATCCGTTTTAAAGGGTTGTTGGTAAAAAAGTCGTTATTGGCTCCGGCGTATTTGGATCCGAGCAATGCGGTAACGAAATCAAAATCCAGAAATGGCGTTCTGATATGCAGTTGCTGCCGCTGGGCCGCTACCCATTGTCCAAAAAACTTTCGGAATATTTCTTCAAAAACGACCGTATAAAACTTTTGATTTAAGGAGATATCCTGTGGGAGTCCAGCCTTAAAAGCAACGATTTCTTCCACAAGTTCGTCCAGTTCCGTTTCAAATTCTTGTCGGTGTAGGGCAACCAGGGTTTTTGATTGTTTTAACTGTGTTCGCAGTACGCTATCGTTATCACATTTAAAAATATCGATCATGGCCTGTGAGGTTACGGCACCAGGGGAATGTAGCGCCCTAAAAAGTTCACTACCACAGATACCCGATAACAGGTATTTCGATTTTTTCGCAATGGCCTTGGCACTGTACGGGAAATGTGCATATATAAATCCGTTTCCAATACCGTTGGCGTTGGTAAAGTCATAGGCGTTTTTAAGGTAGCCGCTGTTGCAATACTCGGGTGCGCCCAAATCAAAATAGCGGTATGGGATTCCCAAGGCCATGGCATTTTTTTGTGGGATGCTGACGTCATCGTTTTCTGGCCTGCCAAAGGAAAAGGTAGCGAAGTTCTTTTGGTGGTAGTGCGCACAGCTCACTAGGGTCCTTCCATCAAAACCACTGGTAAAAGCAATATCAAAGTGGGTGTCCGGAAAATAGGATTTGGAGGTCTCTATGAACAGTTCGCTTAGTTGACTCGCGGTTTTTGGCTTTGCCGTTCCCTTAAAGAAGTCGGTAATCTCAAAATGTTTTAAAACGCTCAGCGTGCCATGTTGTAACTGTACAAAACTGTTGCTGGGTAACAATTGTATTTCCTGGTATTTGGTTCTATTGAAAAGGCCGTAATTGAAAAGCAGTTGCTCTAGAATAAACTTTTTATCCAGGCGCAAGGGATAGGGGGCCAGTTCTTCGATCCATGAAAAGGAGGAGCTGATCTGTTTTTTATCCCGTGACATGTAAATGGGAAGTATGCTAAAAAAACTAGTAAAGACGGTGATGGTAGAACCCGCTATGACGATAATGTGAAAATTGCCCTTCAGTTTGGGGATATCCTTATCTTTTGTTTGGAAGAGCGTTTCCTTTGGGGCAATCAGATCTCCAAAAACAAAATACTCTTTTCCGTTTTTTTGAAAATGGGAGTAGTCATCGTTTTTGATGAGCACGTTCCATTCTTTCGAAAGCACTATAGTATGCCCAACGGTGGACCGCTGTGGTGTTTGGCTATGTAGTAATATAAATTCGTTCATGGTTTGCTTTTTAAAAAAGACCTCTGTTCGATAGTTTAAACATGTTCCACGCCAGGATGGCAAAAAAAATAAAGCCCAGGTATACGAACCAATGCTTTTCTTTTTGGTGGTAATCCACGGCTATACCGTCCGACATGAAAACGATCAGGAAGGGAAGGGCCAAAATTTGGAAACGATCTTGAAATGATATTCCCGAAACGGCTAAGATCATGATGTACAGCACGGCAAAGCTGGCGGGAAATATGGCCGTTGCCTTTCGGAACTTTATAAAACGGAACAACCCTATAAAAACGAAAAAGTACATGATGTTCCGCACGATCTCGTTTTGAAAATGGGCATAGATACCCAACTGCCGTTCTTCAAAGTCCAACAAAGAGGGAAACGGGGTAATGATCGCTCCCGAGATCAACAAGGGCGACACTAATGCCGCAGTGTAGTTGATGCCCCTGTCTTTGGAAGCTTTGTCCAGTTCGTTTCCAAACTGCTCCGAACTGGCTTCTATGGCAGATTCAATATGCTTGTCCATCGAAAGTTCATACGTGATGAACAAGCTTCCGAAAATCAAGATCAGGGTAATAAAACTGGCAAACACCCGATAATTTTTATTCCGGGTCCTGTAAAATACGATCTGTAACAAAACACAACCGACCAAAAGGGGCACCAAAACGGTCCTAAAAAAGAAAATGGAACCAAAAAGCAACAGAACCATTAAGGTATTGACAATCCTAAAGGCGCTTGTTTTTATGATTTTTGTACAGTAATAGCCAATATTGGCTATAAGAAAAATGAGTAATGTTTCCTTTAGCAACATACCGGTAAACCATAATAACGGAGGCATTAACATGGTGAGTATTCCCGCTATCCTGGCCTGTTTTTCGCCATAAGCGAATTGGGTGATCTGGTAGATGCGAAGTACCGTAACACTTCCAAGAATAGCATTTAAGATTTTGACAGCGGTTACGCTTTTGCCGAATATGGTATAGATAAACCCGATACACAACGAAAACCCATAATCGGCCTCGCTCTTCCAAAAATGGGATAGCGCTTGAAACACATTTCTATTCTGATCGAGGGCGTCCGCTACGATTACTCCGGAGTAATGATAGTTCCATGCATCCGAGGCGGCAATTTCAAAGGGTAGGTTGGCCGGGTCGTATTCCATTGTCAGTACGTACATGGCGGCAACGGCAAGTAGTCGGTACATTAAGCTATGGAAGAAAAGCCTCGTTGCGAAATCGCTTCTATTTTTCCAACCGTTCACATAGGCCCTGACCCCCAAAAAGAAAAAGAGTACCGTGGCAAAGCCGACCAATAGTATGGGTAAGGGCATAATGTAATTCGGAAAGAAAACAATATGGCACAACAACACCGCAAGGGTGAAAAAAAGGGCGATCTGTGTATGTCTCTTACTCCAGGCCATAGTGCAATTTATATTGCCGTTCGGCAATGGTGATATCATAATTTTCGCGGAACATTTTTTTTGCATTAGCGGCTAGTTCACGCTTTTTGTAGTAGGATAAGGCCATAAATTGCCGTAGTGTTTTTTTAAAGGAGGTCACTTCAAAATCATCGGAGACGAACCCAATGGAGGGATTTACAATGTCGGGCATACCCCCGGCAGGGGTGGTAATAATGGGAACGCCCATCGAAAGTGCCTCAAGGGCGACGATGGGCATGCCTTCCTGAACCGAACTGATGACCAGTGCGTCGGCCTCGGTCAACAGATCGGCAGCATTGCTTACGGCCCCCGCCAAAAAGACGTTCGGGGCATTGATCTGTTTTAACTCTTCCGTAAGCGCCTTGTCGGAAGGGGCCCCTACCTGTATGCACATCAGTTCGGGAAACTGCTCGCGCAAGGCCTTAAAACTTTGTGCAAGCAGGGCGTAGTTTTTGTTATCACTGATGTTGCCAATGGCCAAAAACCGAAACCCTTTCGTCGGTGGAACGCCGAACCCGTGCCAGAACCGTTTTACCGCACCTCTTTGTCTACTCGGAACGTAAGGTCGAATGCCATTGGCGATGGTGGTGGTCCGGAATTTTGGAAAATCCTTTTTTATGGCGTCCGTTATCGTTTTGGATAGGGAAACGTGTACGATGCGGTTGTTGAGAAAACGGAGTTTGTAAATGATGCCTAGCACTCTTTTCCAATTCCCAAAACTACTGTGCATGGTATGGATGTACTTAGGCTTCCGTTTAAAAAAGGATAGGGCAAAAACGTAATAGAACGGGTTGTGCAAATGTACATGTACGGCATGGGGGCCTATGTTGTTCAACTGTCGGTTCAGTTGGTATAACTGGCGCAGACTATACTTCACGTTCCATCCCAATTCCAAATAGGCCACATCCGAATGCAGTGCCGCAATATAATTGTTCTCAGGGTCGGTATGTCCAAGAACCAGAACGGTAACCCGGTTTTGCGACACCTGGCTGTTGGCCAGTTGTACCACAAAATTCTCGGCGCCCCCGATGTTTAAGGTCGATATGATATGAACGATTTTCATTTAGGTACGTTTCCCATAGATCCAGCTATCCACTACCTGATGACCCGTATTGTTGTAAAAAACCTCAAATCCGTTCGCGACCAGGAATTGCGACATTTTTTCCTTGATCTGTCGGTTATCTTCAAAAAGAAAATCGTGACAGGAGACCGCGATATGTTTGGTTATTTTTATGGCGTTTCGCATGCCATCGATCATCGGTAGCTCGGAACCCTCGATGTTGGCTTTTAAAAAATCGATTTTATCGATGTTTTTGACCTTTACCAAATGGTCCAGGGTAATGCCGTCCACTTTTGTTCCTTTGGCATTTTTGTTTACCGCATCTACCTGATACCGATCACTTTCTTCGATCCACACTTCTTGGTTATGGTCGGTAATGGCCATATGCAGGTTTTCTGAATTTTGAATGTTGTTCTTCACACACAATTCCTGTAATTTTTCATGGCTGGCCTTACTGGCTTCAATGGAATATATTTTACCTTCTTTTTGAACATGTTCGTTAAAAAACAGGGTTTCCGTTCCGATTCCGGCACCTACATCAACGATGACGTCCCCTTTTTGCGGTAGGTAATGCTTGCAGGCAATTCGTTTTATTCCATTGTATAGTTTGGTTTTACTGAAATAGAAATAGGGCTCTTTTACCATGTACAAATGGCTTCCGTTACTTTTTAGCCAGTACATATCGTGTTCGGGGTCGTATGAGATGGTATTGTTTTTATGGATGAGAACGCTACTTACCATACTCAAAAAGCGTGCTTTCTGTGTTTTCTTCGGAAAAAGTGCCGCTATGGTGTTAACCAGAAATTCGGTGGATTTGCGCAGTTGTTTTTTCATGGTCGTTAGGGTAGAAAATTGGGTTTATAATTTTTTTGAGATGATTCGTTTTATTTCGTACAGTTCCTGAAATTTCATGATGTGGGAAATACCCAAGTAAAAAATGCCGCAGAGTACGCCCCCGCTTACCAGGCGAAGGGCGATGCTCGGTATCAAAAAACAAATAAAAAAGCTTGGGATAACCGCCAAACAGGCGGCAACGGCATAGGGTGATAGGTCCGCCAACTGTTTAAAGGCGCCATATTTAAGGTCCTTTCCCGTATAGTGGGAATTGATGAAAAAGCTAAGGCAGGAAACGCTGATATAGCCAAAGGTCATGGCCGTTAAACCGAACTTGTACGTCAGTACTATGGCGACAACCGTTAGTGCGTTCTTGATCATTTCCAGCTTTAAAAAAAGGTCGGATCTTCCTTTGGCGTTCAGGTAGTTGAGGTTGATGTATTGCATCGGATGGAACAAAATATCCAGGCAAAGAATTTGTAGCAATAACACCGTCGGCAGCCATTTTTGGGTAAGCAATACCAGTATGAGCGGTTTCGCAAAGAACAACAACCATAAAATGACCGGTAAAAGAATAAAACCGGTAAGCTTTGTGCTCCGTACCAGAACGTGTTTGGACTTTTCGGTATCATCGATAACCTTGACCATTAACGGAAAGGTTACGCTCTGTAAAATATTGCCCACCAAGGTACCGGGAACTTGTTTGAACAAGGAAGCACGGGTATAAAAACCCAATTCTTCCGCCTTGTAAAGTTTGCCGATGATGATCAGGAACAGGTTTCTAAAGAATATTTTCAACAGTTCGGAGAGCATTAGTTTTGATCCAAAGGAGAAGAGAGATCGAAAAGAAGTCTTGTTAAAGATCAGGGTGGGATGCCATCTGTTTAGCATCCAATACAACAGGGCAAGAAGTACACTTCTGGAAAGGGAATGATAGACCAGGGCCCAAACGCCGTGGCCATTGACCGCTGCATAAATACCGATACTGCCACTGATGACCGACGATGTAATATGGGCAATGGCCTGCGTCCTGAAATCTATTTGTCGCGCCATCATCGCCTTATGTACCACTGTGGTGGAAAGGATGATGACACTGAGGGAAACTACCTTTACAAGGTCCGTAAGCAAGGGTTCCCCATAAAAAAGCGCAATGTACTTGGCGGTGCTATAGAGTAGTACATATAGCAGCAGGGCAACGCCCATATTAAAGAACAGAATGGTGGAATAATCGGTATGCGAAATATTCTTTTTCTGTACCAAGGCCGTATAGAAACCACTGTCGACCAGGCATTGCGAAATGGAAATGAATATGGTGATCATACCGATCAACCCAAAATCTTCAGGGGCTAATATTCGAGCCAAAACGATTCCTACGGAAAACTGTATCAACAAGGTCGAAAACTTATCGATACTGCTCCATAAAAGTCCTTTTTTTGCCTTGTTTTCTAATGCCCCCATTTTTTGTTTTAAGATGCTTGATGCAGCATGCGGTTCGGTTTCATAAAGGGGTGATAATCCCCCTTGAGTTTGGCGATGGGTGCGGTTCGGATCGCATGTACGATTTCAATCGATTGCTTGGCATCCATTAGTCCGAACCCCTTGCCCTCCAAAATGGCCTCGTAACTCTTGTTATGCAACTCGGTAAAGCCCGTACTGAATTCAATTTCTTCCCCGTTTACCCGAATAGAACGGTAGGTACGCTTACCGTTTACCTTTATGGGGTCGGGAATGGTATCGTAGTCAATGGACAAGTACCAGCGAACCCTGGCCTTTTCAAATTCCAGATAACCCGACGCACTTTCGTTGTTCAGTAAGTGCACCTTGTTTCGGGTGACCTTACCAAAGATCCAGGAAAGCATATCGTAAAAGTGTACCCCGATGTTGGTGGCGATTCCCCCGGATTTAGAGACGTCCCCTTTCCAGGAGTTATGGTACCAATTGCCCCGTGAGGTCAAATACGTAAGGTCTATTTCATGAATCTTATCCGTCGGCCCATTTTCAATTTTTTCCTTTAGCGCAATCATACTGGGGTGTAATCGTAATTGCAGAATGGAATTCACCTTTTTGTCCGACTCCTTTTCGATCGCTACCAAGGAATCGATGTTCCAAGGGTTGATCACAATGGGCTTTTCGCAAATAGCGTTGGTGCCCCTACGAAGTGCCATGCGAATATGGGCGTCGTGCAAGTAGTTGGGTGTACAGATACTCACATAATCCAACTGGATGTTCTTTCGTCTTTTCAGTTTTTCGATATGGCGATCAAAACGTTCGAATTCCGTAAAAAAATGGGTCTTTGGGAAGTAACTGTCCATAATACCGACGCTGTCCGATTTGTCCAATGCGGCGAGCAAGGTATTGTTGGTATGTTTTATGGCCTGAATATGGCGGGGAGCAATGTACCCGCCAACACCTAAAATAGCAAAGTTCTTGTTTTCCATGGGGTTATGATTTGGTTACTGTATCGTTTTGTAAGTGGTAGGTTTCTGAACTTTCTTCGCAGATCGCCGTACCGGTCTCATCAAAATTGAGCCGACAACCGTATTCGCTCATCCACCCCATTTGCGTGGCGGGGTTTCCTACCATCAGGGCATAATCCTTGACATTCTTTGTGACTACCGCCCCGGCACCGATAAAGGCGTACTTACCGATATCATGACCGCAAACGATGGTGGCATTTGCTCCAATGGTGGCACCTTTGCCAACATGGGTCTTTGCATAGTTGCCCCTGCGGTTGACCGCACTTCGGGGATTTGTTACATTGGTGAATACGCAGGAAGGCCCTAGGAACACGTCGTTTTCGCAAATGACCCCTGTATAGATGGAAACATTGTTCTGTACTTTTACATTGTTTCCCAAAACCACCTGCGGGGAAACGACTACATTTTGTCCTATGTTACAGCGTTCTCCTATTTTCGAATCGGACATGATATGGGAAAAGTGCCATATTTTGGTACCTTGCGCTATAACACAGCCGGAATCGACCACGGCGGTTTGATGAATAAAAGGATTGTTTTCGGTTTGGATGTCCATTGTTTTGTTCATAACCATTTTATTAGTGATACGGAATGTTGTAAATGATTTGCATTGCCGGGAGTGGCATTATCGATAGAGAATTTTCCCAGTGTCTGGAAACTCAATCGCAGTTCATGTTCAATTTTAATATTAAAGCCAAAACCGGTGTTTAAGGTTTTGTTGATATTTTTATTAAAGTAGCTGCCGCCCGCCCCGGCAACGATAAAACCGGTGAACCAACTTCTTCTGGGATTTAAAAAATAGTTGGTAGTGTAGTTTTTAAAAAGTAGGTCCATGGAATAGTAATTCGTGTTGTTCGTATTGTTCAGACTGTTGATTACCTTGCCCTCGTTAAACCGGTTAAGGGCAAAAATGGCCTTTAGGCCGTAATCGTAACGAAAGCGTTGTTCTGCCGAAACCATAATGAGTTTTGAAATGTTCCAATTCTCACTGGCGTTCAACAAGCCGCTAAACCGACTTCCCGAGTTATCGACCACGTTAAACCCGACCCCTACGACCAAAGGATCGTGTTCTTGGGCCGATACCATTTGTAGCGGTAGCAACAATATGACTAAAAGAGCTCCCTTTACTAAATTCATATGTAATCATAATGAATTAACTATGTAGTAATATTACTACAATTTTAAAATGGGTAATTATTAATGTTGTGAAGTGCCCCAAATGTGTTGAGAAAGTGCCCTGTGGTGTGTTACCGATGTCTTTTCCGGTTACTTGTAATGCTAATGTTACGGTACAGGAATTTCTTTAACGATATGAATTTCAAGACTCTGGAGTTTAGTGGAAGAGGTTTTGGTACTTCAAAATGACCAGATTTACTAACGAAAGAGGACTTATGCCGTTGAAAAAAAAGATTAAGATATTGAAATATAAAGAGTGTTTTTTTTCAAAATCTTTCATCGATATGATACTATCACACAGCTTTTAAATGGATAGCCCATTTAATAAGTATAGGATGAATGTCGCCATGCTAATACACTAAAAGATTTCACATATGCTGTTATGGTAATCATTCCAACTTGTCAATGATTACTCATTTTTTGCACGTTTTTGATGTGTTTTATGATCTGGTTCAGTTTCGTTTTAAATCTGTAGAACTAAAATCATCGAGCGTTTTAAGTGCACCAAACTTCTCATATTTCAAAAGTTTAAATTAAGGGCAAAGATGCGGTACGCTTTAAACAATAGCTATTGGTATCATTTTTTTAATTCCTTTTTTGCGTTCAAAAGTTACTTTTAGCCTTTCGGTTTAAATAGGGCTCATACTGAAAAATAGTATGTTTCCGCTTTCTAAACCTAGTAGGTTATTCCACTATAAATCGGGAACTCCATGCTCTTCCGCTGGTAAAATCAAGCTTTAAAATATAGGTTCCTTTTGCAATACCGGATACGTCGATACTCATTTCTTTTAGCGCAAATTGTACTGTCAGTGTTGATTCTAAAACAACACGTCCTTTGAGATCAAATACGCTTATTAAGGAGACATTTCCCGGTATATCCGAGGTATTCAATTTTAGTGTCCCAGTCGTTGGATTGGGATACATGCTAATTACGGGTTCATCGGCCACATTAGCTTTAAGCCCTGTGCTATTGCTATTTGGTACTTCCAGCTTCCATTGCGTGCAATTGCCCGTAAAATCCTTACTTACCTGGGTTATGGTATTGCCTGCTGATCCAGAGCACCCTTTTGACCGGAACCATTGTCCGGTCTGTCGATTTTCTATTCGGTAATATCCCTCTGTTGTAGGAATTAATCGCCATTGTTCGCACCATCCAAAAGAAGCTTCCCCTACCTGTACAATTTCGACGGTGTCGTTTGCTGTAGAATCGCAATTTTTTGGACGGTACTTCCCTTTAGTAACCTGGTTCCGTATAAAAAAATAATCATCTTCTGTTGGAACAAACTCAAATACCGTACAGTTTTGGCTATCTGTACCACTAAGAATCAAAGGGGTGTTTTCCAAATTTTCCTTTGCACAACTTTTAACTGCTAATTTACTATTGGTAGCCTTGTTTTTTATTTCCCAGATGCCTTCAAATTTGGGTTCGACACTAATGTCGTACAAGTCCCTAATGGCCAAGTTATCGTTAAAATTTTTTCCGATCGGTACTATAAAACTACTCCATTTATAAGCAGTCTCGGCAACCGGTGTCTCATATGCGATGGGCACCCTTATGGTTACGGACCCCTTTCCTTTGGTAACCCTTGTTTTACGATATCCATATTCTGTAAAAGGGGTATCTTGCAGTTGAAATAGTACTATAATATCTCTTTCGGCCGCAGCCTCATAGGCAATTTCAATATCATAACTGGAACCACTGTTTACTGAGCGCACGGCGTCTATGGCGTTTATTACGTCCAAGGGCGTTACATTTTCGCCGAATTCATACGCTCCAATATCGGGAGTGCCGTTGGAACGACTTTTTCCATCCAAGTCTACGACGGAAGATAATGAATTGGTACCGGCATCAATTGCCGGGGAGTCATCTTTCAAACGAAAGTTCTGATTTCCTTTATTCACGAACGACGGATTTTCCTCAATAGCGTTGGTTCCCAAAAATACTTCCATACCGGGTAAAAAAGCATTCTGCTCGCCAAATACAATATTGTTGTCCATGGTTACCGCTCCCTTGTTTTCGGGGTACAAGGTTGCCGAGTTGCTCCATCTGTTTTCCGCAAAAATATTATTGGCTATCCTTATGTCAGAAATGTTTTTATTGAATACGTGCATGGCATACTGTCCACTATTAAACACCGTATTGTTATATATGGATATGGCATAGAGATTATTGTCTCCTTCAACAATGGTGTTGTTGGCCGAATTCAATGAAATACCGTTCCACCCGGTGTTGTAGATGAGGTTATTGTATACTTTTATGTCATGGACCGTACCGCCTTCCTCCGCTCCGATCGGAATACCGGTGTGATCAATGTCATGGATGATATTGTTGTAGATTTCGATATTATAGGCTTCGCTATCCCAACCATCGACGTAAATACCATTGGACTTTCTTAGATTATAGATTTCGTTTCCATACACCTTACCGTTTCTTACGTTAATCTTAGAATCAATACCTATTGGTAAATTGGGTTCCCTGCCCACAGCCGTTTGGTCATGAACCTTGTTATTACGTATAATGTAATTTTCAACGCCAAGGGCAATGGTAAGATGTTCATTAAATCCATCGTTTACCGCCCCCGATATGTCACAGTTTTCAACGATTATATTACGGCAACCGGTGTAATCGTCATCAAAAGTTTGCCCCCAAATAGCAATACCGGACGAGCGAGTATTTTCGGTAACGCAATTTTTGATGGTCACATCGGTAACATTAGGTCCCCGCACGATAATACCTGTGGCATTCCCTGCATTTGGACCGGGGTTTGCGTTCATGACCTTAAGACCGTCCAGCGTAATATAGCTACCTCTAACATTGAACAAACCCGTAGACTCTGTCCATAAATAGTTATAGGCCAAACCGTCTCCATTGATGATAGGGATTTCACTTTGGTAGTTTTTTACCAGTATACGGGCGTTTGAAGTTCCCGAGCGAAACATGGTGACGCTTTCCACATAAGTTCCACCTCTAAGGTAAACAACATCGCCTCCTTTAAGGTTTTGAAAATTAACGGCATAATTTATAGTGCGCCAGGGAGCGGAAAAGCTACCGTTATTTTCATCATCTCCGGATGTAGAAACATAATAGTCCGTTGCATGGGCAAACTGTATGCCGATGAAGAAGATTAGAGCACAAAGTGATAGTATTTCATTTTTGTACTTTGATAAAGCGCTATTTGTATTGGGAATATAAGTAAAGCGTTCTAGAAATGATATCATTGAAGTCATAACCAATGTTTAATTGTTTATATAGGTGGTGTTTTTTAATTTTTGATAACAAATGGGGTACTCTTGGTGGTGCCTTGTGAAAAAGTGATATTAAGAATGTACATTCCTGCTCCCATGGCAGAAACATCCAGTACAGGTTCAGTGACGGCGGGCAGGTCATTTGCCGTGAACCGACGGACAATTTTGCCTTGTAAGTTAAAAATGTTGATTTCTTTGATAGTGTTTTGAAACAGTTCGCTATTCAGTTGAAGAACGTCCTTCGTTGGGTTGGGAAATACTAATAAAGACGTGTCGGAGTTTTTTACGACACTTTCGGAGGCAACTATTTTTGAACTTGCACCTTGGAATACTGAAATGTTATCGACGAAAGCGTCCCCTGTACTGTTCTTGCGTCTCCAGACTCCCACAACGGCGGTACCGTAGACGTTAGGTGCTTTGAAACTGACCGATTTTGTTTTCCAATTTCGAGTTGTTGCGCCAATACTATGAGTAGCGATAATATTATCTTTATAATCCCTAAACTGAACAAAAACTGTTACCCCGCCATCGGCCCGATCTGATTTCAGATCTGCTTTCAGGGTATAATTCCGGTTGGGTAGAATGCGATAGCGCAAATCTCTCTTTATGGAAGTAGCGTTTGGAGTTGCGTTCGCTTTTAAGAACTTGTTTTTGCCTTCTGTACGTATTTCGGCAGTTCCACTGATATCCCAATGCACAGGTTTGTCGTTAAAATTACCATTCAAAACAATTGGGTCTTTGTAATCGAGTGTATACACTTGTACATCAGTAGGTTGAAGTAGTCCCTCCAATATATTTCCATTTAAGCTTAGTGTATGTCTTCGTCCATTTTTTTTAAATAATGGTTTTAGGTTTGATACGTTGTTTGGAAGATCTTCGATAGAAATATATCGCTCAGCGTTTCCTCGTACTTCCTGAAAAGAGTTTACAACGATTACATATACTTTGTCTCCAAAAATCCAATAGCCATAATACACGTCATAATTGGGATTAAATGGTGAAAAATGCAATTGACCAAAGAGCAATACTTGTTCTATACTGCGCAGTTCGTTCTTAATTTGTATCGACTTTTCCCATATGTCCGGTTTGTCAATGTTTAAACCGTTTTCGGTGGCGACATTTGTTTTCCCGAAAGTGTAGTAAAAAATTGATTTAGCCCCTGCGATAACGCCTAAATACGTATGAGCATCAAATTCGCTTGGAGTCAGCCAACGTTGGCCGTCTTTAAAAAAGTCGTTGTTGTTTGTAGTTTGTCCGTGGAGTACGGGAACTTTATCCCATAACCGACTTGCCTTGACCAAGGTCAATGTACCTACATAGGTATTGTGTAACCACGCGCTGCTAACAGGATAGCTTTGTACTCCGGGTGCATCAGCCGAGGACACATATTCAGGATCGGTACTGAATATAGCTGCGGAAGAGCTGTGAAAGGTAAGGTGGTCATTATCTAAACGTTTCACCAACTCTTGTTTATCATTCAGCTGTTTCGCAGTTAGCCTAAATACATCATCACTGTGATAATATCCTAAAAAAGAGGGGTTGTTTCTAATGTTATTTCCTTGATCGGTAAATATCACGTCATCGGCCGGACTTAAGTTGGGAGATATAGGTGCTGTACTTCCAAAAAGCCCATAGGCCACTCTGACGTCATACGCATCGGCGGTATTAAAAACATTGGTCAAACGACCGAAAAGTGATTTAGGTACCCCGTAGGTAATCATATCAAAACCGGAATTTCCCAAAACTTCAACGGCTGATTCCTTTTTTTCTATCTCATTAAACTCCATCCAGTATCCTATGGGAAAGATAGCCTCCCCATTATGGATGACATTGCCCTTGTGGCGCCAGGTTTCATTCTGAGCGGATAGGAAGGTGCCATTGGTGATGACAAAAAGTAATGCTAGTAATGCGGAATGTGATAACTTTTTCATGTCTTTTTTAATAGATTGTAGTTGTTTTTAAGTTTAAAGGGTATTTTTTGCTTCATTTGTGATGAATAGCCCGAAAAATGAAGACTTTCATTCCAATAAAAGGTATTGAGCTTCGGTTTTAGGGAGTCTTAGATAGTGTTCCGTATTGAAATCTTATTTTGATCTCTTGGATAGCCTGTTCAATAGGCGTATTACGATGACATCATTCGGAACATGTTCGGTGGATATTATGTCCCTTCTTTAAAAACGAATCGGTACCGTTGAGCAGTGAATCTAGTAGTAAAGCAAACGTAAAGAAATCACTCTTTCGTATTATTCAAAAAACGCTGGAATTTTGCATACAAAAAGGGAAAAACATCTGGTCTATCGTATACTAATAGAGAAACACCTTATATGACGTTAGCAAACGAACCGGGTTTATTAAAAGATGTAATTTCGAGGGGTAACTGTTTTTCATTTTAAGCATTTTAATGGTGAGTATAACGCCGAGTATGAAAACTTGTCTTGAAGTAGCTGTGCTTGGTCGAGCATTAACGCTGTTTGATATACGTAAAAAACGAAAGAAAAGATTACCAACAATAAAATTTTACAATGCAGTTTGAAAGCGGTAGGTAGCTAAACATTTGGGACAGAAGCAGTAGTGGTATTGAAGATGTGGCAGGCCAAATACGAAATAACACTATCAACAGCAGGGAAGGGATTTTATAGCTTTTAAAAAAATACAGGGCCTGACTTTTGGTAAGACCCTGATTGTCAAATATCTTTTGCGAAGTTAACCGGTGGGTATTTACTCTACAATCAGCTTAGTTGTCTGTTCGGTGTTTCCATCCCTAACAGTTACAAGATAAAGACCTGATGGTAACCGCAATGTTGAAGTATTTAAGGTTATTTCGGAACCGGTGACCGATTTTTGATACACCGACCTTCCTTGAAGATCAAAAATTTGGAGGGCTCTGGATACCCCTTCCTTGCCTAAGGAAACCGTGAAATCGCCCTTGGTGCCGTTGGGATAGATCCGTATTTCTTGATTATCCGAAATCGTACCGGTCAAACGCGGACTACCGCCCTGTGTCAATTCAAAATCATCGGCAAAGCCGGTTTGTCCATTACCGATCCATAGGTAAACTTCCGCTTCGGTATTGTTGGCTCCCGTAGTAAACGTCAGGGTGTTTTCTGTCCATGTCGTGGCAGTTAGGGCGAGCTGTTGGTCGTCCCCACTACGATTTACCCCGGCATACATCGTATTCCCGTTGTTGGTTTTGCTCCAAAAGCCTAAGGTGTAGGTGGTGTTTGGCGTTAAATCCGTAACTACTTGCGACAGGTATCCGTCGGTATTGGCATTGCCTCCCATTCGTACCCCAAACTTTCCGGTTTTTCGGTTCCTCACCCGTACCGCGGCATTATAGGCGCCCCAAAACTCCAAAGGCGTATTTCGTTCAAAACCGGGATTTTGGATGAGATTTGCACTGTTTTCCTCCAATACGGTTACGTTTACGGTTGCGGTGGCATTGCCAAGGACCGCCCGAATAACAATTGCTGTATTGCCCGGCGATACGGCGGTTATGGTTCCGTTGGCATCCACCGTAGCGATGGAAGTATCGTTGGAACTATAGGAAACCGTTTTGTCCGTAGCGTTTGACGGGTTTACGACAACGGTCATGGCCTGTGTGGCATCCACCAGGAGTTCTGTTTCGTTTGGTGTAGCGGTGATATCGATAGGGGGTATACTGATAGTTCCTATGGTCTCCAGCGAAATGTCATCGAGCCAAATCCATCCCGAAGGCATTTCAGATGCTTTCAAGGTCAGTGTTGCGGTGGTGTTCGAAGCCCCGGTAGAAAACGTAATATCGGTCTTTATCCAGGATAAGGTGGTAGCACTGTTTTTGGTTACCGTAGCGCCTCCAAAATCCGATGCCGAAACGGACAGCGAACCGGAAGTACCGTCAACATAGGTCCAAACCGTAATGGCATAGGTGGTATTGGGCGAAAGTCCGGTCAAGTCTTTCCGAAGCACATCGGATGAAGCGGTCAAAACGGCCCCGTAATTTCCGGTCCGTGCCGCCCAAGTTTCGATACCTGGCGTACCCGTGGTACCCCAACCGGACAGATTACCGGTTTCAAACCCGTAATTTTGGCCATTGCCTCCGGTCGTGCCTTCGGTAACAGTAATGGTCGACGTTGCCGTTTTGTTTCCATCCCGTGTGGTGGCCGTAACCGTTACGTTCCCTGGAGCGATGCCACTTACTTTTCCATTGGAATCGACCGTGGCAACAGCGGTATCGTCCGATGTCCAGGTTACTGCCTTGTTGGTGGCGTTTGCCGGGCTAACGGATTTTTGAAGTTGCACGGTCTCGCCTACCTGAACACTTGCGGTGCTTGGGGTCAATACGATTCCATTTACGGCTACGGTCGTTTCTCCGCCGGAAGTACCGGAAAAGACTCCGAACGATTCCGTACCGACATATACTTTGCCAAAAACTTCCTTATCACCGTCCATACCGCCTATGGTACCATAAGTGTCCAAGGGGAACGTCCCTATTTGTTGCCAGCTGGCCCCACGATCGGTAGAGCGGTAGTATCCGTCCTGACCATTGAACCGGCCCTGTACAAAAATGGTCGGATAATCGTTCAATGCTTTTCCGATGCCGAAGTTGTAAACCACATTGTCCCCGGAAATGCTGGTAAAGGTAACCCCACCGTCAGTAGATAGCATTAAGGGGGAGTCTCTGTCATAACCTGCGGACCATAAAATATGGCCTTCCTTTCCCAATACAGGTTTCAATACCAAGTGAACGGCAGAGGCCGGCAAAGTACTGTTTACCTTGGTAAAGGATTGTCCCTTATCGGTAGATTTGAACAAGCCGCCTTCGATCCAGTGGTAAAAATAAAAGGTACTTGACGAAATGGCATCGGCGCAAATATTTTTTCGATTATGATAACGAACCGGGTGTCCGTTCCGTTCCGGAATACCCTGCGATTTTTGCCAGCTGACACCTCGGTTGGCGGTGTAATACAGGTTTGTCAGATTTTCTTCCGAGGGTGCCACACCGGTAAAAAGTCCGGTATTGTTCATTAGGATGTTATTTGGGTCCGTACTCGAAACGGCAATGGAACCATAACCTTGTTCCAGCTTGTTCTGTTCTTTTTTGCCGGGCCAATCGGGCATGGATGCAAAACGGGTCCAGGTACGGCCACCATCGTCCGACCATCCGCTTGTTTCATGCTCTTTAAAGAAATTTTCATTGGACATGATGACGGCCATAAACTGGGGTGTTCCGGCACAATAATCGCCGTCCCAAGCCGATTGAAATTGATCGTCCGGAAAATGCCTGTTCGGAAACTCATCTTCGTCCTCGATAACAAAAATGGGTCGGTCCATACTCAGTTGTACCAATTTTTGCCCTGGTGCTTTTATAACGTCTTTACAGATCAGTTCCTCGATTCCCACGTTTCTGGAAATCCAGTTTACTTCACCTGCCGTCATCCCGTAGTCGGCATAGTATACCCCTGTTCCGTTGGACATCCATAGCCTTCCGTTGACTTTTGGATCATGGACCACTTCGCCAACGGATAGAAAATTTTCTTCATCTGCCCAGGCCAACCAAGGAATGTCATTTGCGGTAATACTCTTCTCGTCATCGGTCGCTATCCATCCGCCATCACCTTGATTCTTGGAAGCATATAAGGTACCGGAAATGTTGGTGATCACTACATTATTGGCATCAAAAGGATCGACGGAGACATCGATGAGGAAGTTCGAAGGAGAGGGTAGGGTAGACCAGTTGCCATTTTTAAAACGAAACACCCCGCCATTGTAAGTGGTATAATAAAACGTTCCGTCGGCGTCTATTGCGGTATCGGTTATTTGATAACTGCTACTCGGTGCCGACATTTTTCCCCAATTGGAACCCCCATTGGTACTGCGGTAAATACCGAGGTCGCGCACCGCTACATAAATGGTCGTTTTTTTTCCATTGGTGGTTGGGCTGGAAGCATCGATTTCGATACCGGTTATACCAAAAGGTGCCGTTCCGTCGGGAATAGCATTGATCTTGGTCCAATCGTTCCCGGCATTGGAAGTGAGGTAAAGGCCGTTTTCATTGGAACCATAATATACTACGTCCTTGTTTACGGGGTCTACGGTTATGCGCTCCCCGACAAGCTTGGAATCTTGACCGCTTTCATTGGAGAGGGTTTTTACATTAAGTGTGGTAGGGGTCCATGTATCACCTTTATTATTACTGCGGTACATAATGTCGTTATACATCATATACACTCGATTCTCGTCCGAAGTAGCAGGGCGGATACTTGCCACCCCTTTAAACGTTCTCGATTCGTCCGGTTCAAAAGCCCGGCCCAAGCCTACTTTTGAAGCGGGCATGGAGGTTACCGATAATAGCTGTTTCCATTCGGTGGAATTGCCCTGTAAGTCCAATCGGTAGGCACCGCCCACATCGGTCCGGCAATAGGCATAACGCCCATTTTTTTGAATGTCCATTCCGGTAACCCAGCCACCGGCCCCAATTTTTACCCGTTTCCAGGTATAGTCCTGTGCGGTTGCCGAAAATGCCATTAGAAACAGAAGGATCCATGAGCATTGTACCGTTTTAAGAAGAAAGCTTTTTTTTGTTTTCATTGGGGTGAATTTTAGGTTTTCTACAAGTATTGCTGTTTCGAAAACCAATGTAGTGGATGCCCCCATACAAGCAGGACAATTTTAAAACGGAATAGGACAATTTTGGAAAGAAGGTGTTGTAAGCCCTTGTTTATGGGGTAGTTCGGGGCCAAAATACATCCTTTTGTAAACTGTTTGAGCCCTTAGCCCAATGTAGGGTCTGCATATTCCGTGGGGTTCACCCCGAACGTTTCCTTGAATACTTTTGCAAAATATGAAGAGTTGGAAAAACCGGTTTCATACATGATTTCGCGAATGGTACCCTGGTTGTTTTTGAGCAGAACGGCAGCACGTTTCAAACGTACATGCCGTATAAATTTACTGGGAACCAGATCCGTCAACGCGTTTAATTTTCGATTCAACACCGGTTTGCTCATTCCCATTGCCTTACAAAATTGAACTACGTTAAAAGTACTGTCCGAAATATTGGCCTCCACTGCCGAAATTGCCTTTTTTAAGAACATGGCATCTTTTTCATGTAGCGCAATTTCCGACGGCAGGGTAAGCACCTCTCGCCTCAATCGTTGTTTGAGTTTGTTCCGGGTGTTTAGGATGTTACCGATTTTAAGCAGTAACATATCGGCATGGAATGGCTTGGTCAGGTAATCATCGGCCCCTGCACTCAAACCTTTAAGTTTGGCCGTATTGGCGGTTTTTGCAGTCAAAAGGAGTATGGGTATATGGCAGGTGTCCATACTGGACTTTAGTTTTTCGCACAATTGAAGGCCCGTCATATTGGGCATCATAACATCGCTAATAACAAGGGCTACGTTCGTTTTTTTTAATTTTTCCATAGCCTGAAAGCCATCTGCCGCAACCATCACCTTATAGGTCTTGGTTAGGAGGGAGGCAATGTAATTGCGCATGTCCTCATTGTCCTCGACCAGTAAAATATTGGCCTGGGAAAGCTTTGATGTGGTGATGTCCGTAGCGGTTGGAATATTTGTCCCGTAACTACTAGTAGGACCATTTAATATCGTTTTCGTTTCCGTGACAGGCATTTCCCCTTCGGTATTGGCAGCTTGGTCGATCGGGATGCGTACGCTAAACGTGGTGCCCTTTCCCAGGCAGCTTTCAAGTGCAATAGTCCCCTTGTGCAGTTCCACCAACTCCTTGGTCAAAGCCAGTCCGATTCCGGCCCCGTCCGGATTTTTGGAAGCAGCGTTTTGCGCTCTATAATACCGGTCGAACAGCTTGGGTATGTTTTCCGTGGCGATACCGATTCCCGTATCCGTTACATTGATATGGAGCTTGCCTCGCGTTTGGGATACCAACAGTTTTACCGTTCCTCCAGGCCTTGTGTATTTTATGGCGTTGGATAAAAGGTTGTTCAGTATTTTATGCAATTTTTCAACATCGATAAAACCGAAGGTTACGGAAGCGTCGATACTAATATCGAAAGCGATTTGGTTTTTTGTTGCCAAAGGACGAAAACTGGTGCTAATTGTTTTTATGGTCAAAGGGAGGTTACAGCGTGTAATCTGTAACCGTACGATTCCCGACTCCAACTTTCGGATGTAGAGCAGTTCATTGGTTAGACTCAGCAAGCGATTGGCGTTACGTTGTACGATCGAAAGTTGATTTCGAATATTCGAGGAAAGCGCACCGCTTTTTAACATTGTGGTCACAGGCCCCAAGATAAGGGTTAACGGCGTTCTTAGTTCATGCGAGATGTTTGTGAAAAAATGCAATCGGCTTTCATTGGCCTGTTGTAGGTCGGCCGCAAGTTGTGAAATTTCTTCTTTTTGCTGAAACAGGGTTTCGGTTTTGGCCTCTAGTTGTTCGGTACGCATGGCAACCTCTCGTTGCAACAGTAATTTTTGGTCGCGAAGGGCCCTTGTCCTATATTTAAACCAAAGATACCCTAGGGCAAGTACACCGGCGAGAAGAAGAAAACGAAACCAAAGGGTACTCCAAAACGGGGGACGAACATGAAGATGGAAAGCGATGTTTTCCGAAGAAGCTTCTGCATCACCATTTTCGCCAATGATCTCAAACGTATAGTCCCCAGGGTTCAAGTTGGTGTATTCTACGAATTGTTGCCCCGAAAAGGCCGTTTTCCATGTGTTTTCAAAACCGACAAGACGGTATTTTAAAACGTTTTTTTCGGGGGCCGCATGATGTATTATGGTAAACCGGAAAGTAACATCGTTTTGGTCATGGGCCAGTTCTAAAGTCCGTTTTACGGCAAGGGTATCTGGCAAAATGGTCAATACCCCGTTCTTATCGGTCGGAGCGGTTCTATTACCGGAAACAGAAATCGCATTTAATATGACCCTTGGTTTGTGGGGATTGCTTTCGATGCCGTTGGGATGAAAATGTGTTACCCCTTCCGGTCCACCAAAAAACAAGCTGCCGTCCTTTGCTTTATAGCTGGCGCCCCGGTTAAATTCATCATCGGCAAGGCCATCCTCAAAGGTGAACACCCTTTTGGCACCGGTTTTAGGATGAAACCGGATGAGCCCCTCGTTGGTTCCCAGCCAAAGAAATCCCTTGTCGTCCTCCTCAATGGTGTTTATGGCATAATAGCTACCTGGGCCGTTCAGGTGGAAGTGCTCAAAAGTATCGTCTTTACTATTGAAGCGATCCAGGCTGCCCCCTTCGGTGCCTATCCATAATTGATTTTCAGTGTCTAAGTGAAGAGCGTTCACCAAGTTCGACGAAATACTTGAAGAACGGTTTTCTTTATGTAGAAACTGTTGTACCTTCCCGGTTTTCGGGTGATAGGCTACCAAGCCTTCCTGATTGGTAGCGATATATAGCGTACCATCTTTTCCTTCTTCAAGGGCATTGCCAAAACCGTTGAATAGGGTTTCAAACCCCGTAGGTACTATTTTTTCGAAACCATCCGTTTCTGGCTTGTACAGGGCCAACAACCCGCTGGTAGCGGTAAACCAAAGATTTCGATCTTTCCCTTGTATTATATCCCGGACCGACCAAAGTGGAAAGGCCGTGGAATCGTTCAAACGATACGGATAATGTTTGAACCGGTTCGTTTGCGAATGAAGGTGACTCACCTTATAGTCATAATATCCCACCCAAAGGCGTTTTTCGCTATCCTCCAAAAGACTCCCGATAATGTTACCGGTCAAGGTTTCCGTACGCTTTTTATCGAACAAACGGGTGTTGGCTTTAGAAGGGTGCTTGCGTACCAATCCTGTATTGGTACCGACCCATAGCGTACCGTCCTCCGTTTGATGTATTGCATAAATGTCCTTCCCGGGAGTGGGGGCAGTGCCATCGTTGCCCAAAGAAAGTTTGCGAAAAGGCTTTGCGTTTAAATCGCATTTTAGCATGCCGTCCTTGATGGTTCCCAACCAAAGAAAATCATTGGAATCGATGTAAACGGCAGAAATTTGATTCCCCTTCAAGCCAATTTGGTCTGGGCTATTTTCGTCATAAACCTTCATTTGATCGGTTAGGGGATGGTAGACAAAAAGACTGGTGGGGGCCGCTCGATTGATAAAATAGACCCTTCCCCAGCGATCTTCAACGATCGTATTTATAAAATTGTGACCGGTAACGTCCAAAAAGCTATCGGAATCCAAAAAACAGCAGATGCCCTCTTTTGAGATTTTGGCAACACCTTTTTCATATCCTACCCATACCGTACCATTGGCACTACATTTAATTTTTTGGATACCGGCCGCGGTTCTGTTTTCAGCGAATTTTAGCGTGCGTTTGAACCACAGTTTTTTGCTATCGGAACCTTTCGGTATTTTGGTAATTTGATTGAGTCCAAAACCCGTACCGATAAAAATTTGACCATCAAGTGATTGCGCAATTGCGGTAATCTTGTTGTTTGATAGTGAATGGTCGTTGTGCTGTTGGTTGTAGTACTGTTCGAAACGACCCGATTTTTTTCTGAGCAGGTTCAGCCCATTTTCCGTGCCGATCCAAAGGTTTCCCGATGAATCAAGGAGCAATGCGTTTACTTCGGAACTTGAGATGCCCATGGCCTTGTTCGATGTCACGGGTACTTGTGTTACATGCCTATGGTCTTCTTTGTCGATTTTAAAAAGGCCATCGGAGGTGCCGATCCAGATATCTTCGGAGTCCTCGGTAATTGCTTGTACTATAGCTGCCTTTGCGTCTATGGTTTTGGCATCCCCATCCATGTTGGTAAGCCGTTTGGCCTTTGTACGGTATAGCGAAAAACCGCCATAGGCATAGGAAATGACCAGGTCTCCGTCCGATGTTTTATAGAGTCCCGAAACATCCGCTTTCAACAATGCATTTTCCACGGTCCGATCAGGTAAAAAGGTATCGAAATAAAGACCGTCAAAAGTGTTCAGACCGTACTCGGTACCGATCCACAAATACCCATTGTCATCTTCTTGAAAACATTTTACCAAGCTGTGCGACAGGCCGTCTTTGGTCCCATAAGGTTTGAATACAAAATCTTGTGCCATTCCTTGCTGAAGGAAAAACAAAAGGACAACCAAATAAAAAAGAGATTTTCTCATTTGCGATATCAACTTTTCACGAAAAATTGAATTGGAGTAGTATACTTACGTTAAAAACCGTTAAAAGGTTCGTTCGTATCGTTAAAGATGGCATTGTTCGGTAGTGTTTGAAACCCTTTCTTACATTGACCAGTATGGATAATTTCTATTTCGTAATGGTGAGAAATCCCCATTACCGCAAAATCAACTTGTGTGGAGAAAACGGAGGCTTTACAAATCGGAAAAAGACGATATCCTTTCCGATCCAGGTATTGCTTCAAGATTGATAAGCTTGCGTATTTTCTGATGGAATGCCTTTATATGGGCTAACAGGTACTCTTACAGGGACTTCCGGGGAATTACATAAAAAGGGTTTTTATATTGCTCTTTCCTATTGTCGAGTATGAGTTGAGCGGCCTGCTGGCCCAACTTTTCAAAATCGGTAGAAATTACTGTAATACCGTCCAACAATACCTCTTTTATGGGGGTGTCGTTATAGGAAATGATGCCGACATCCTTACCGAGCCGATAATCGGTAGCCTTTATTTTTTTGATGAGGGTTACCAAATCCTTTTCCCTTAGGTTAATGTAAACGGTGTGTTTTTCTATAATCTCGTCAGCAATGGCATCAATAATTTTAAAATCATAGGCGTAGGTTCCACAGAACTTAAAAAACCCCTTTTTGATCTCAACGGGATGATAGGTTTTTTTGGGAACCAACAGTTTTAGTTGTTTGTATTTCTTTAGCTGGGGGTTCAATTGTTCCAAGGCGGCGTAAATATCGTGTTCAAAATCTTGGTAAACACTTGCGGGAACGGACTTGAACGCGGCAATATGTTTGTCCAAAATCAACAGTTTTTCCTCGGGGATCTCATTGCGAACAAAATCCAGCACATCTTCGCCACCCTCTTCAAAATGGCAAATGATGGCGTAATGAGAATAATTACGGGCCTTACTGGCGGTTATTAAGTTTTTGAACTGTCTGTAGTTGTTGTCATAAATAAAGAAGTCTATCGTAGCTTGGTCGCCGAGCGCTTTCGAAAATGCATCGTAGATGATTTTTTTATGTGCGCTGAGTTTATTGAACAGCAAAAACACCTTGGCTTGTAACTTTAAATCGTCATTGGTTACGTAGTATCCTTTTCCGGGAACCGAATCGATAAGCTTCATGGTTTTTAAATGGTCATAAGCCTTTACAATGGTATCGCGGGAAATATCGAACTCCAACCATAGGTCGTTGACCGAGGGCAGTTTATCGTTCACCTTCATTTGCCCGTTCCCCAAGGCCGATAGGACCGAGTTTACGATCTGTTGATACTTGGGTATTTTGGAATTTTCGTTTATTTCAATGAGGTGTAACATGTTCAGCGTTCGATTGCATTTCGAATATACTCATATTGCGGCAGTAACGTACTGCTGTAATAGCTTTAGATGATCGTATTTTGGCAACAGGCTACTATTTCCAAAGACGGAACGATACAAATACCCGGTATAAAATAAAGGTCATTCCAACGGATACCATTCCTTCTGTTGTAGCGGTTGCCTGCGGGCGGTTTTTTTGGGAGGATAATTAGCGGTCAAATAGGAAAGGATGATTTCTTCTTGCGCACCCAGGTCCCAAAGGTTTTGGGTTTCCTGCATCCATCGTATCGTTGAAACCCATGCCTCGCGTCCCATCCGGTTTTGGATGATCAATTGTGCCGAATGGCAGGTAGTACAGTTATTGACTACCTCGGTAAATCCGTCGGCCGCTATGAGACCGGTGGGCGTATGAATACCGTCCACAATGTTCGTATCCTGATCTAAGGTCGGGGGCAGTTCTTCAGTACGCGAAACAAAGGTGTTTTTTTGATGGATGACCAGGCCGATGGCAAGCAATAGGAATACAAGGGCGATCCATCGGAACGGAAAACCGTTTGTCCCCTTTTTTTTGGAATCCCCTCCTTTATTTTTTAAGCCGTTCATTAATAACGATCGTTGGTTAAAAAAATACGCTGTAGTACTAGCCTTTGCCCCGAGTGGTTGGAGCTACAAATTTTCAACAAGTCAGCGGTCACAGGTTGTAGTCAGTAGTCTTAACGGATTACAAATCGTATTACCGGCAACTGTGTACCGCTACTTTAATGCCATGTGGAAAAAACGTTTTCTTCTTTTCCCATAAGTCGATACCTTTTAAATGCATCGTAGTGGTTGGTCAAGCGGTTACTTTTACGGCAATTCGGTGACAGGCGTTGTTGAGGTACCCCTTGGGATTCCAGCCCGGAACCACCATGGGTTGGCTATTTCCCTTGGCGTCCGTAGCCCGCGCCCATACTTCATAATAGCCTTTTTTAGGGAAGCTGACAGCGGCCGAAAATTGTTGCCAAGCCAAACGATTGACGGGTTTTTCCAACATGCACTCTTGCCAATTGGCCCCAAAGTCAATGGAGTATTCCATTTTTGAAACCTGAAGTTCCCCTGCCCATGCATGCCCTCGAATGCTGAATTTTTTATCCATAGGAAACATGGCCCCGGTTTTTGGATAGGTGATCAATGATTTCACCGGCATCGATTCGATAATACAAAGGTCCTTGTCCGCTACTTTTGCTCCCGGCGCAACAGGTTCGCAGGGCACCCGATAAGAGGCGCCCGTCATTTTGGCCCCGTCATGTACTTGATCTCGTATACGTAACTTTTGGATCCATTTTCCGGATGCGGATGCCGGCCAACCACCGGCAACAAGGCGCAAGGGATATCCATGAACGTTTGGGATCGGTCCACCATTCATTTCATAAGCGAGCAAGGTTTCTTTTTGAAGTGCTTTTGCCAAAGGGATACCGCGGGAAATGGGTTCTTTGTCGAGGTCTCGGCTCAAATGGATGTCAGCGGCATGGTAGGCGATGTAGACCGCATTCTCTTTAAACCCGACATCATCAAGAATGTCGCTCAAACGAACCCCCGACCATCGTGCACAGGAAACGGCACCTACCGTCCATTGGTTCCCTTTTGCCGGAGGGGAGAGTTCACTTCTGCCGTTCCCGCCGCACTCCAAAGTAAGTTGATAGGTATGTTTGGTAAAGCGCGACTTCAGGTCTTTTAAGGTATAGCGCTGTGGCCGTATTGCGGCGGCACCCGTAACCTGTAGTTCCCATTTTTCAGGTACTGTCTTTTCGGGAAGTAGCCCGTTGTTCCGAATGAACATTTTTGAATTTGGAGTGATCTTATCGTCCAAAAGATGGGCTTGGGCTTCCATATTAAGGGGCCTTTTGTTCAATACCGTCATCTCCGAATGTTTTTCGAACAATTTAAAAGGATCGGTGGTCCGAAGTGCTATCGGAACATAATCCGCAGGCATGTTCGCTCCGAATACGATTTCGGTACCTATCGCAGCGGCCATGGTACCCAGTAACACATCCGATACAAAACTACGCCTCTTCATTGGTGTCTTCCGCGGCGGTATCCGCTTCGTTTGTCCCCTCTTCTTCGGTTTTGTGCAACTGATGCACCATGATGTTCAATTTTTTGAGTTTCCCTTGCCAGGTTTCCAACGCCTTTTTATGACGGTCGATGTTTTTGATGACATCTTTTACCAAAGGATTGTCTTCCGAGGCATTGGAGAAGAATTGAAGGTTGTTTTCCAGCTGTCGAATTTCGTTTTTGCTCTCCGTAATCTTTTTACGGACAAATTGGCGTTCGTTTCCGAGGGCCCGCTCTTGGTCTTCGGAAGTGGACAGTTGATTGATTTTATTCCCATATTGCAACAGTTCGGCCTCTTGTTTGCTCAATCCGATTTTTCTAAAAAGCGCATCCAAGATTTTTTGGAACTTTTGATCAATGTTCTTTTGTTTGTAAGGTACCCTGCCCAGACCTTTCCATTCGGAAACGAATCCCTTGATACGTTCCAGGTCTTTTTCCTTTTCCCCTCCGAGTTCGAATGCGCGTAAATTTTCTAGAAAAGCGAGTTTTTTCTTTAGGTTTTCTTCCTCCTGTTGGTGCGCGCTGTTTTTTCGTGCATGTAGCCGGTCAAAGTAGTGGTTACAGGCATTTTTGAAATCTTTCCAAATGCTATCGGAGTACTTTCGGGGAACATGCCCTATTTGTTTCCATTCATTCTGGATGCGTTTCATTTCTTGGGTAGCGGTATCCCATTCATCGCTATCCTTGAGTTCATTGGCAACGCCAAGCAATGCCCGCTTTTTGTCCAGATTCTGTTGTTGTTCCTTTTTTAGGCTCTTGTAAAAGGTGTTTTTATTGTGGTTGAAGGTCCGTACCGCGTCCTTAAAGGCGGCCCAAGTTGCCTCGTTCGCATGTTGGGGTACTTTTCCCGCAGCAAAAAACTGTTCCCGTAATTGAGCGACCTCTTTAATTTGCTGTTGTAGTCCACGATGGTTGGTAGCGGCATTGGACCCGATTTCCTGTATTTTGGAAATGAGTTCGTTTTTAAGAATCAGGTTATCCCCGTAACTGGCTTCCAGTACCTTATGATATTCCTGTCGGCGTTGGTGGAGAACCTTGGTAGCATTGCTGAAACGATCCCAAATGGCATCTCTATGGTCCCTATCGACCGGACCGATATCTTCTTTCCAAACTTTATGGAGCATTTGGAGCTCTCGAAAGGCTTTTCCCAGATCTTCCTCCGTTGCTAGGGCTTCCGCCTTTTCGACCAACTTGGTTTTTTCTTCCAGATTGTGCTTGAAATCCAAATCGCGCAATTCCCGGTTCAAATGCAGAAAATCATAAAAGATCTCCATATGATGCCGGTAGGTACGCCACACATCATTATACTGGGTTCGGGGGACCGGCCCGGCATTTCTCCAGCGCTCCTGAATACTTTTGAAGTTGGCGTAGGTAGTATTGATATCTTCCTCAACGTTGACCAACCCCTTCAGCTCCTCAATGATCTCCAGTCTTTTGGAAAGGTTTTCCTTGAGGGTGTTTTCCAGGTTTTTGTAATACTGGTTTCGTTTTTCACGGTAATCCGAAAATACTTCGTTGAATTGCCTTTTGGTGACCGAATTGTAATGAAAGTCGATTTCGTTGCCACCATTGGCCACAAAATCCTGTTTTTTACCGTCTATGAACTCTTGGAATTTCTGATCGAATTCATATTTAATGCCGTCCACATGCTTTTTTATTGCCTGAACTTTTTCGTTTCGCACCAATCGCTGTAGCTCTCCCACCAAATTTTCCATGGACATGGCATGGTAGTCCAAAATGGGGATTTGATGCCGTTGTTGGTTTTCCGAATCTTCGGCGTCCTCGGCGTTTTCCTCATCTATCTCTGCAAGTACGGCCTCTTCTTCCTCGGGTTTTTTCTTTTCCGTTGGTGCTATGGCCGTTTCAGAAATTTCGGCATCGTTCGTTTCTGAGAATCGGGTAGCGTCAGATTCGGGAACAGCTTCCTTTTTCACTTCGGTTTCAACCTCTTGGGAAACGACCGGATCACTGGTGGTTTCCGTAGGATTTTCGACCGTTACCTCTTGGTCCTTGGCGGTATCCGCGGAGGGCGTTTCCTGGGAATCATTTGTAGCCGTTGCCGCCTCTGAGGAATCGACATCGTTAGAATTTTCAGCGTTCTCCGGTAGCGTTGTTGTCTCTGTTGCCACTGTGGGTTCGGAGGTTGCCGATCCTTCGGAAGGTTCGGTTAGTTCCTTATCGGAAGTCCCCCCTTCTTTTGCTATATTTTCCGGTAGCTCGTTGCTTTCGTTTGCTCCATCGGAGGCATGTTGTACCTCTTGCTCTTTATCTTCTGGCATTTTAGTTGTATTTACCGGTTGTTGTTTGTGCCTGTTGCCGTAATGTCCCGTTCTTTGCGTGTGCGTTCTATTTGAGCATAATGGGCTTCATGCGCAGTATTCATTAGCGTTACCGCTGTAATGAATTCGTTCAGATCGGAACAAAAACGAACGTTGATACGTTTGTTTAACCCAAGATAGTAACAACCCTGCTAATGGCAAAGTGATTGTAAAAGTCTTTTTTCTTTTGCATATCCGGTAGGGGAGCCCTAGAAGCGACCGGTATGGAAATCTACCGACCGGGTCAACACTTCATGAAAGCTATGGGCGGGTTAATGGCACTGTTTTGGTAGGGTTTCCAAAAGGTATTTCCTATTGAGATGGCAGGAAGGCTAACGGAGCATTTTTTATCGATTTTCATTGGATTGTTCGGTCCATATTTCCCAGGCTTTTTCGGCCTGTAGTTCCAACATACGAAGTCCGTTGCTAATAATGGCGCCGCGTTGTTCCCCTTCTTGTAAAAAAGCCGTTTTCTCAGGGTTGTAGATCAAATCGAACAAGAGGTGGTCTTCAGTGATGTCGTCATACGGTAGGGGCGGTTTTTCGGTTACGTTCGGTTGTGTGCCCAATGGTGTTGCATTGATGAGTACCAGATGTTTTTTAATGACATCGGAATTCAGCTGTCCGTAACCAAATTGTCCGGGTTTTGGATTTCTGGATACGAACGAAAAGGAAATGCCCAAATGGTCCAATACGTAGGCAACGGCCTTTGAAGCCCCTCCGGTGCCTAAGATCAATGCTTTTTGATGATGTTTTTTAAGCTTTGGTTCCAGTGCTTTTTGAAACCCATAAGCATCGGTGTTGTAGCCAAGCAATGTGGTTCCCGCTACTTTTATGGTATTGACCGCCCCGATCTGCAGCGCTTTTTCATCGATTTCGGTAAGGTAGGGGAATATGGCCTCCTTATAGGGAATTGTGACGTTGAACCCCTGAATGTCCCCTAAATCGTGCTTTAGACGCTCAAAATCGGAGATATCCGGGAGGTCAAAGTTTTCGTAGGAGTGCCCGTCCAGACCCAGTTCCTGAAATTTTTTCGTGAAATGACCTCGGGAAAAGGAATATCCGATGTTCTTCCCGATCAAACCGTACCTATGGCGTGCTGCTTCTTTTTTTTCCATACCAATCCAAAACTAATAAGATTCCTATTCCAATACCCACGCAAATAAAGGCCCACCAAGTTTCACTTGTGGTAAAGTCGGGCAGGTATCGTTCGTAATTCAATATCACCGCTTTGCCATTGGTGTCCACCTGTATCGCTCCGTTTTCCGCCGTTTTGTATATGGTTTTTTTCCAAGGCCAAACCACGCCCAAGGATCCTGTGATAAAACCAAGTATGGTAATGGTGGTCAGGTGTTTGTAGCGCTTCAGTACAAAGGACAGTAGATGCGATAAACTAACGAGCCCGGTAGCGGATCCGGCCGTGAACACGGCCAATATGGTAAGGGTATTCAAGCGCGTTTCATTGGAAACAAAACTAAAATCGCCCCGAAACACTTCCGAAAAGGTATCGTAAAGCGCGTTTACGGAATCCACCAGCAGCAGTACATAGTTGCCCAACAGAATCAAAATAAACGAACCGGACAGTCCCGGAAGGGTCATTCCCGAAACGCTGATCATGCCGCAAAGAAATACGAACCATAAATTATCATTTTCAGTGGCCGGACTCAAAAAACTTATGGATACTCCCACCAAAAGCCCTATCAACCCTGCGGGTATGGTACGTTTGTTCCAATGTTCAAAGTCCTTTCCGATATAATAGATGGAGCCTAAGATCATACCAAAAAAGGCGGACCATACGAAGAGCTCTTTTTTTGCCAAAAAATAATCCAAGAGTTTGGAAACACTGAAATAGCTGACTAGCATCCCAAAGATGAGTAGGGTGAGAAACGTGCCGTTCACGTAACGGTAAAAACTTCTTAAGCGACCGTTGGCAAGAAGCTTGAACGCTTTTAGGTTGATGCGCTGCAAGGAGTAAATGAACTCCTCATAAAAACCACCGACAAAGGCAACGATTCCCCCGGATACTCCGGGCACCTTGTTCGCGGCGCCCATGCACAATCCTTTCAGGACAAGAAAGCACTTGTCCATAATGCTCCTTGGTTCGTTCATAGGGTTACTTTTTGGAAGCCAAACGTTCCAGCATAAAAATAAGGGAAAAACCAAAGAGGGCCGCAATAACGGCAAAGAGTATTTTAGGCTCGCCGTCAAAAGCGGTGGGCAGAATGTTCTGTTCCCGAATGACGATTACTTTATCCCCGTAGGTACGGGTTTCCAGTACTTGTTTCCAAGGCCAAATTTTATTTAATGAACCAAAAATAAAACCGGTCAACATAGCCAAGGTGATATTTTTATAATGCTTGAACATCCATTTTAGCAGTCGGGCAAAGCTTAAAAGCCCAAAAATAGCCCCTGCAGCGACCACGGCAACGGTTTTCAGCTCATATTCGTGAACGGCATCCAAAATTGTTTTGTACGAACCCAAGAGCACCAGTATAAAGGCACCCGAGATTCCGGGCAGTATCATGGCACAAACGGCGAGGGCCCCGGAAAGAAACAAATAAGGTAGGCTATCAGCATTTTCGTTCGCGGGCAGGGTAGTTATGTAGTATGCGGCGAGTGCCCCCAAAAGGAGTACGACAATGGTGGCGATATTCCATTTTTTCACTTCCTTCCCGACAAAAAAAATACTCGCCAAAACAAGTCCGAAAAAGAAGGACCAGAGGAGGATCGCCTCATGCTCTAAAAGCCAGCTGACCAAAGTTGCCAAGGAAAAAAGGCTTAGGAAAATACCCGCAAAGAGCGCTACCAGAAAATTACCGTTCAACTGTTTCCATGCCGCTTTTAAACCATCGTTCCGCAATACTTTAAAGGTATCCAGGTTGATCTGGTTGATAGCGGAAATTAGTTCTTCGTAAATACCGGAGATAAAGGCTATGGTTCCACCGGAGACCCCCGGAACAACATCGGCCGCGCCCATTGCCATGCCCTTAAGTGCAATAAAAATATAATCGATCGGTTTGCGCGTTGCCATAATACAGGTTGTTTACAAAAAGTTGGTTGGTACGGTGCCCTATGGAGCGCTGCAAATATCTTTATTTTAGAAATAAAACCGTATCGAAACCCCCATAAAGTTACGAGGCTCTTTTTGATGCGGAATGCAACTCTAGCACCCAACTTTCTGTAGCAAATTGCGGAAACGCTTGATGAAACCCTTCAAATTTTTCAAGGTTTTGTTTTAACGCTTTCATCAAATGGATACGGCCGTTTATACGATCGTCCTGCAAGAGATGGATTCCTGCCATTTGATAGGAAAGTTCCGCCCGGTCGGGATAAAACTGTTGCCCCTGGAGCAATATCTCCAGTGCATCGGAATGTCTTCGGTCCAACACCGTAACGTCGGCCCATGAAAGCCAAGTGTCCAGCTCGTAATTGCCAAGGTCTACCGCATGCTTATATGAAAAATCGGCATTGTCGTAATCCTTGAGCGCCGTATGGATCTTTCCGCATTTTTTCCAGTAGTTCGGATTGTCACCATCGATATTTAGGGCCTTGTTAATATAGTATATGGCTTTCTTGTAGTTCTTTTTTTTGTAGTAAAACTCGGTGATGACCAACCACCCCTTATCCAGTAAGGGATCCTCATGAACCGTTTTGTAATAGTGGTATTTGGCCATTTCATCATTTCCCTCCTTTTCATAGCATCGCCCGATGCGCAAATAGGCATGGGAAGTGGGGTCTTCCAGTTTTAAGGTCGTTTCATAGTTTTCGATCGCCTCTGCAAATTTTCCTTGTTTTTCGAGCACCTTTCCCTTTTCAAAATAGGCGCCGATAAAGGTATCGTCGGATATGATGGCAAAATCAAAGGACGTTAAGGCTTCGGGGTACATTTTTTTGGAATAGTACTGTTTTCCCAATTGGTGCCAAGCGACTTCGCAATACGGATTTTTATCCAAATAGTCGTTAAGATAGGTGATGGCGCCATCAAAATCCTCTAAAAACTCAAAACAGTAAATGACGTTGTAGAGGGATGAATAGTCCTGTTGGTCAAAGGCGACACATTTCATAAAATTGTCCTTGGCGAGTTTAAAATCGTCCATGAACAAGTATTCCATACCAAGCAAGGAGTGAATATCGAAGCTGTCCGTGGTAAGTTCCAATGCTTCTTCCAATAAGGCTACCGCAGCTTCGTGGTTGTCCTTTTTAGAGTAAATATTGGCACGCTGAATGTAAATTTCCTCGTTATTGCTATCCAATACTTGCAATTCGTCCAACAGGCGTTCCGCCAACTCCAGATTGTTCTCGAAGACCAACACTTCAACGTCCAACAGTTTTAAGGCAATGGAAGCCGGGTGCTGCTGAAGTCCGATTTTAATGGCTTTTTTGGCCAGGGCGATTTTCCCATGGTTGAGGTAATAATGGATAATTTCTTCAAAATCTTCCGCATCAAAAAAATAGACATCGTCTGTTTTGAGCATCGATTCGAATTTGGTAACAGATTCACCAGGTCTCTCTTCGGATTGGAATGCCATAGGAACGTTTTGGTTAAACTATAGAATTAAAAGTAGTCTATTACGCCTATTTTCAATGGCTGATAAGGGCTATATTATTAACAAATTAGTTAACAGTTTATTGCTCATATGCTGTTAAAACCGTTGTTATAATACGACACCCTTTTTCAATTTCTTCCTGGGAAACGGTTAGGGGAGGAGAGATGCGTACCGCTCTTTTTTCAAAGAGCAGCCAAAACAAAAGCACCCCTTTTTTTGCACATTCCAAAACAACATAATCCGCCATTTCTGGAGTTTTCATGATCAGTGCCAGCATGAGCCCTTTACCCCGTATTTCTAGGATGGATGGGTGTTGCAACAGTTCCCGAAATTGCTTTTCTTTTTCGAGGGTATCCGAAATGAGGTTTGACTCGGTTATGGTTTTTAGGGTGGCCAGACTGGCCGCGGCGATAACCGGATTGCCGCCAAAAGTGGTGATATGTCCCAATTTTGGATGGTCTTTTAAACTATCCATGATCTCTTTGGAAGAGGTGAACGCCCCTACGGGCATGCCGGAGGCCATTCCTTTTCCCATGACCAATATATCGGGTACACAGCCGTAGTATTCAAATGCAAAAAGGTTTCCCGTTCTACCGAATCCCGGTTGAATTTCATCAAGGATGAGCAGGGCACCCGTTTCGTCGCAACGTTTTCGGACTTTTTGAAGGTAATCGGCCTCGGGACAGATAAAGCCGGCACCGCCTTGAATGGTCTCCAAAATAACGGCCGCCGTTTTTTCGGTAATGTTTTCCAGTGCGATAGGGGCATTGAAGTGGATATAACGGACATCGGGAATCAGCGGGCGAAAAGGGCCTTTTCTCGGTTCGTAATCACTTACGCTCAAGCTTCCCATAGTATTGCCGTGATATGCCCGGTGTGCGGCAATGAGTTCAGAACGCCCCGTATAGCGCCGTGCCAGCTTTAAGGCGCCCTCGATCGCCTCTGTACCGGAATTTACCAGATAAGTCGTTTCCAAAGGTTCGGGAAGCAGGGAAGCCAGTAATTCCGCATAGCGAACGGCAGGTTCCTGAACGTATTCCCCATATACCATAACATGCAAATAGGTTTCCGCTTGTTCTTGAATAGCTTTTACAACATTCGGATGGCAATGACCTAAACTACAGGCAGATACTCCGGCGACAAAGTCGAGATGTGCCTTGCCATTGGTATCGTAAATATAACTTCCAGTAGCATGGGATATCTCCATCGCTAGGGGATGGGGGGTCGTTTGTGCCTGATGGGCAAAGAACTCTTTTTTCATCGAACAACTTTTGGTTCCGAAAGGGTCGCTTTCATTGGTCACGATCGTTAGTTGAAAGGTTGCACCTTGGTACTAATACCATTTTAACTTTGAAATAGCACTAATAAAAGGTTTCTTTTTCAGCTGTACTTCGTTAAAAAGCCTGTCCCCGGCTTGACCGGGGATAGAACCGTAGCTAAGGCTATGCTTAGATCCCCGGTCAAGCCGGGGACGGGCTTTTTGCCTTGAACAACTAAAAAATAATTCAATTTCTATACATGCCATTTCAAAGTTAAAATGGTATACGCTTTCCCGTTTGCTCTGGGCAATTGCTTTTTATAACAAGTTCTCCGTCGCAAATGCCATACAAACCAGCCTATCGCCGACAGGTAATCGGTATTTTGGTACGTTACGGAAAAGAATTTCATTCTTTGGTTGTATGCCTTTTAAATACAAAACAGTTTCGTACTGCAAAGCGGATAATTGGTACCGTTATCCGTTCCCTTTTTGTATGATTTTAAGTCATAACGCTTCGCGGCTTTCTTAATCGTCATGCTAACAGTTGCTTAGGGACTTGGGGCTTGCACCGATTTTTTTATGTTCTTCTTTTTTCTGATGCCGCTAGGCTTTCTTGTTTTCTCCCGAATATCGGAATCTCTTGGTTTAATATTGTTTACCGGGTCTATGGGGTTCAGCGCACGTTGGTCTTCCTCCGCGTCGGTGTCTATCGGATTGTTAACGCCTTTGATGACTACCAGTTCGATGTTGTTATCGTCCTCGTCAAAAATATCGTCCTTCGTTAATATACGTTCATCGCCACGCCAGATAAATCCTTTGAGTTTCGGATTTTCTTCTTCCAAGAGGTCCTGTGGGGTGATGTCCCCATCGGGATTGGTGAAAAATGTGAGGTCTTCCACATCGTTATTGGCCATGATGATGTTGATTTTACTACACACCGTTTGGTCTACGCCGATAAGATCCAGTTCATCGTACATATAATAAATGACCTCTGTATTCTTTATCAGGTCGATGTACTTGAGTTCGTTGTCGATGAATTTTCCAAAAAGGTCTTTTCCCTTGGCTTGGTTGAAACCGATTTTTCCAATGGTATCTTGGGATATGATAAACGCATTTTCCAACACTTTTAAGGAATCGAGTTTTTCTGTTTTTAAATCGGACAAGAGGTGAATACTATCCCCGGTCATTTGGTTTTCGCCGTTCCATAAAATGGGGTTTCTGACCAATTGGGTAATTCCCGTGCGTTGTTCGGAATGAATGGAATCGCATTTACCGCTGAGGTCCGTCTTATAAAATTTTGCGTTGCGGAACGCCCTTAGAATACGAAGCTCGGGCGGACCGGTCACCATTAGCGTATCGCCATGCATATAGAGCGAATCCAATTCGACAAGGTTTATTGATACGGCCCGTTTCGTTGCAAAAACGGAGTCCTTGGCCTTGTACACTTCGGCGTAATGCGCGCGAATGATACCTTTGTTCACCGTGTCGGTGACTACTATATTGTTCGTAGCGGAAGCGAACTCGGTAATTTTATCAAAATAAACGCTATCCCCTTCAATGATGCGGTTGTTGTAATCGATACGGGTGTTTTTAATGCCATAACCGCTTTCAATATTGGTGTCGTAAAAACCACGCTCGCAATACATCCGGTACGTTTGCCCGATAATGGTCGAAGGCCCGTACATATAGGCATTTTTCGAATTGGTATAATAATCGAGCTGTTCCGAATCCAGGGTAAATTCAGGATTGTCGATATGGACGCTGTCCAGAAATTGCGCCTTTTTAATTTCCATAAAATACCTTCCGATCTCGCTGGTAAGCGTGTTGGTCGAGTCGACTACCGTACCGAAATCCTGATAGTACGATTCTTGCTTTTCCCGATCAAAGTATAGGGTATCCGTGGTTATCGTAGTGGTCTTGTTTTCCAAGATTACATCTTCGTATGCCTTTGCGAGTTGGATTTCGCCATCGTAATCGATTTTGCCGCTGGTCAATTCTACGGAGTCTCCCTGCTGCAAACGCACATTGCCAATGGCCCGTAAGCGATTTTCTTTTTGATAGTGTATGGCAATATCGCACCAAAGATCCGCGCCCTGATGGCGGAATTGTACCTGTTTTTGGTCCTTACTGAAGATAAAAGCTCCGGGAAACCGTATTTCGTCCTTGGTGAAATTGGCACCGTACACCACGCGTATTTGTGTGGTATCCACCTCTTGTTCCGAAGTTTCTTGTGCCCATCCCAAGTGGGCGGTGAGCAATAGCATTAGAAAAACATACCCGGTTCTCAACGTCTGGATTTTGTTCAAAAATACCACTTTTGCCGGCAGAACCTATTCATTTTTGGATAGAATTGGCAATCGGGGTATGGTATATGCGGCAAAGAATGGTACCGATTTATGGAGGTGTTTCGTGTAAGGTAATTTAAAAATCAGTGGTCGTTCTTTAGGGTAAAAAAAACCATGAACCCATTTAGACTTTTTGGATTGAAGCGAAAATTAGTGATTTAAAGGCCTGTTAAAGACTTTTTTGAGTTTCATAGCAGGGCTACGAGAGGAAAAAAAGGTAAAAACAGGGCTGTAAAGGACAATTTTTTAGCCAATTAAAAAAGTCTAAATGAGTTCCATTTAAGATAAAACGTCTTCCTTGCGGTGAAGCAGGGAAGACGTTTTTTAGGAATTTACAAAACGATTAATCCATTGTGGCATACTTGCTAATGGTTTCCAGCAGTTCCATATCTACTGGTTCATTGAGCAAAAACGGATGGATTTCTTTTGGATTTATAGCAATATGAGGAAAGAAAGAAATAATCTTTCCCTTTTCTATTATAAAGATTCCGTTGGTTTTATTTTTCCCATTGTTTACTCCGTAATATACGTTTTCCATGTGCCCATAACTCACGGGTAGTCTTTTTTCATTTTCGAAAAGCTCCGGATGCAGGGCGAATAAATCATTATGTGAGATAAAAAAGTTTATCTCGTATTTGTCCGGGTCTAATCCTATAGACTCTTTTGTAGACTTTCTAATATACAACAGAAGATTTTCGAAATACGCATTTCCTTTCAGGGATTTATGGATATTTACGTATTTATGAAAAACATCCATCGGTAAAGAGTCGCTTTCGCTAAGAATAAACTCATTTCTAAAGTTACGCAGCAACAGCGTATCGTTGGTAACACCTTCTTCCTGACCACTTACCGTTGCAAAAGCGAACAGCAACAGGATACCGAGATACCTTAGGAATTTTGGAAAATTAATTGCTTTTTTCACAGGTATAGATTAACCTCTGTTAGTTGTGGTCCCCTCATTTTACCAGGCGAGGGTTGATGACATTTCCTTTTAAGAGTGCTGATTATTTTCAGTGATAACGTTTCATATCGATATGCTGTTCGGTCGTTATTCCATAGGATGCAGTTCCAAAAGTTCGTCCGGGGTCCAAAATCCTTTTTTATCCTTTGTAGCATCCCGTACGGTTTTTACGGTTTCGGGGGTAACCACAGTGGCCTTATTGCCAAAGGCATTTCGCACGTAGGTCAATACGGCGGCAATTTCCTCGTCCTTTAAAATATCCCGAAAGGCCAGCATGGGTACTTGTCCTTCATAATGGTTGCCGAATACCTTCATTGGGCCATATAGTCCGTTCAAGGTTAGCTTGATCAATCGTTCCTGGCTGCCGACCACCCATTTTTGGTTTACCAAGGTGGGATACCCGCCGGCTTGAAGCCCCCCGCCATTCTCTTGGTGACAGGTAACGCAGTAGCCTTCCGTTTCGTAGATTTCCTTTCCCTTTTTAAACTGTTCAAAGTCGTCTCCCTTCAAGTGGGATGCCAGAACCACGGCGGCATCTTTTTCCTTAAAGGTACCGGATAGTGTCGCATGGGCAAATTCATAGGAGGCTTTCATCCAATCGTCAAGGGGGTGCGCCGCTGCGGACTCCAAAATATTCAGTCCGGTTTCCGAGGGCAACCATGATGCGGCTGCGATTACTTCCAATCGCACACGGCCATGGGGGTCGTTCGCCGCTTTTTTCATCAAGGTATTACGCTCCGCGATGTCGTGGCCGGCATAACGCAATACCCGTACCGCTGCGGCGCGGGCCCTATGGTCTTTGGCGGAAAGCATTTCCTTTAAAACAGTAAGGTCGACCTCGTTCATCCCCCAGGATACCCATAAGGCCTCAAGAAGGTGGTGTTCGTATTCGGAGTCCGATTTGTCCAGAGTGGCGACCCATTCCCGCAGTTGTTGCATCACGGTTTTTTTGTCCTTTCCCCTCAGGGCCCTTCTACTACGGTAACGGCTGCGGTACTCCGGTAATTTCAGATTTTCCAACAGTTCCGGGATACTGGCACCCGCAACCTTCGGTGGGGTCACCAATGGCCTTGATGGATAAGTAACCCTGTAAATGCGGCCGTGTACGTGATCGCGTAACGGATCTCTGGCGTTATGTTGCATATGGCCGACCAGAACATTATGCCAATCGACAAGGTATAATGAACCGTCCGGTGCGAATTCGATATCCACGGGACGAAAGTTGGCGTCGGTACTGGTGAGCAGATCTTGACGGTGCTCGGTACGGTAACCGGTTCCGTTCTCCTGTACCCGATGTTGTTTGATACCTAAAAACCCAATGGTATTGCCCAAAAGGATATCGCCTTGTACGTTTTCGGGAAAATGCCGGCTCGAAACAAATTCAAGGCCCGATGTGGGCCGAACACGGTGTGCTTCCTCAATAAGGTCTTCTGTTAGGGGAGCGGCAACTCCGTAAATCGGGTTTAAGGTGCTGGGCATCATCCAACGCATTTTGGTGGTAGAGGTTTCCAAGAAAAAATCCTGCCCCCAATGGTCAAAAGCGATACCCCAGGGGTTCGGAATACTGATTTGGGCGTTGCGCTCCAATCGGTTGCTTTGGGGACTAAAACGATAAAAGCCTCCATTGGTCGCACGTACCGTTCCGTAGGGGGTTTCTACATTGGAATGTAAAAAGGTACCCTCCCCCATATAAATGGCCCCGGAAGGGTCTGCACAGAAGGCGGAAATCGCATGGTGGGTGTCATGGTCGTCAAAACCGCTCAATATAATTTCTTCCCTATCGGCTTTATCGTCCCCATCCGTATCGGTATATAACTTTAAATGGGTCCCCTGGCTTACATAAACGCCTTCCGGAGCAAATTCGAAACCGATCGGTAGGTGCAGGTTTTCGGCAAACACCGTCTGTTTGTTGGCCTTCCCGTCGCCATCGGTATCCTCCAGTATGAGTAATTTATCGTTTGGTCTAGGGTCTCCTGGCCGGTAGTGCGGGTATGATGGCATTACGGCCACCCAGGCCCTTCCCTTGTCGTCAAAAGCGATTTGTACCGGATTGGCCAAATCGGGAAACTCTTTTTCCGAAGCAAAAAGATCGATGTGGTACCCCTCCGCCATGGTAAACGTTTTTAGGGATTCCTCTCCGTAAAGGTAGCGTACGGCCTGATCGGGGTCGCCCATGGTAAAATTTGTTTCTACCGGTGGTAACGCTGTGGTATTTTTGTCGGCCGCGGCAACATCATAGGCGTTGTTTTGGGCAATAGACCAGATTGCGGTATCCCTAATTGCCGTCATTTCCCGTATTTTTTTGATTTCAAACGGGTAGTTGTCCGGACCGTAAGGAGCATGTCTGCGACCATAAACATGAACGCCGTTGGGCATTTTATAGTCGTTTTGCCAATAAAAATTCTTGTCGCTGACGGCTTTTGATAAGCGGTCGAGCGGTATCGAACTGCTTGTTTCACGTGCGCCAAAGATCACATCGGCCAATTGTTTGGCCAATTTTTGATAGCCCTTTGAATTCAATTGAAGACCATCGATCGTAAACGGACCATCTTTTTCGTACCATTCTTTGGAACTATGAAATACATCAACAAAAGGAACCTTATGGGTGTCACAGACCGCTGCCATTTTTTGGGTATAGCGTTCCAATTCCTTGTTGCGCGCAACACCGTCGGGCAGGTCCCTTACCGCGGAAAGATCTTCAAAGGCGGTCGGGGAAACGATTACCAATTCGGGCGGAACGGAGCCATTGTATTTTTGGGATCGGGTATGCACTATAAAAGCTTCCAGTTCTTTCCCAAAATTCTCCAGTCCGTCCGCACCGGCATACGCTTCATTGTTACCAAAAAAAGCGAGTACGATATCGGCGGAAAGTCGTTGCAACCATTCATCGGGTTTTTCGAACAGCCCTTCGCTACCGGAACTTATGGCCAGTTCGTTCTGGAAACTTTTAGCCCCTTCAAAGGCCCAGGCGTCCATACGCGCGGAATGTGGTCTAAAGCCGGGTGTATCCCCACCGTCGCACATGTTTCTTATAAAAAGATTATGGTCGGGATAACGAAGATGCAGTTCGGTCTCAAAATGACCGTAGTTCCCCATTCGGGAACCCAAATTATTTCCTAACAATACAATTCGACTGCCCTTTTCCAAAGGGACCATCTCTTTTTTAGAAGTATCACAACTCGCTAAAAGCACAAGCACCAATAGCTGTAAAATACAGTTGGGAAACGAAAATCTCATAAGGTATGGGTTTCAATGTTTTCTTTGGTTTCGAAGAACTTGAAAACCACCCATAGTTATTCTAACGGTGTATGGTCTGCGTACGGTCCGGACCTACGGAAACAATTTTTATGGGTACTTCCAATTCTTTTTCCAAGAAAGCAATATAGGCATTTAAACTATCTGGAAATTGGTCGATATGATCCATTTTTGTCAAATCCTGTTGCCATCCGTTCATTTCGGAATAAACCGCCGTTACATTTTCGGGTTCAATGTTATAGGGTAGGTGGGTAATCTCTTTTCCCTTGTAAACATAGGCGGTACATACCTTTATGGTGTCAAAGCCGCTCAACACATCGCCTTTCATCATCATCAAAGCGGTTACCCCGTTCACCTGCACGGCATATTTTAACGCTACCAGATCCAACCAGCCACAACGTCGCGGTCTACCGGTCGTTGCGCCGAACTCGTTACCGACGCGTCCCATGGTTTCCCCGTCCGAATCGAACAGTTCCGTGGGAAAAGGCCCGCTTCCCACTCGCGTGGTATAGGCTTTAAAAATACCGAATACTTCCCCGATTTGATTGGGGGCAATACCAAGGCCCGTGCATGCTCCTGCAGCGGTAGTGTTACTAGAGGTTACAAAGGGATAGGTCCCAAAATCGATATCCAAAAGGGACCCTTGGGCGCCTTCCGCAAGTATTTTTTTTCCGTTTTTACGCGCTTGATACAGGTATTCCTCGCTATCGATGAACGTCAGTTTTTTCAAAACCTCCACGGCTTCAAAAAAGTCTTTCTCCAAATCTTCCAAGTCGTACTCAAGTTGTACGTCATAATAGGCAATCATGGATTCGTGCTTGTCCGCCAAAGCGCGGTATTTTTCTTCCCAATCGCTCATCTCCAGATCACCGACCCGTATGCCGTTACGGCCGGTTTTGTCCATATAGGTAGGGCCGATACCCTTTAGCGTGGATCCGATTTTAGCCTTTCCCTTTGAAGCCTCAGAAGCGGCATCCAACAACCTATGGGTAGGCAATATCAAATGTGCTTTTCTGGATATCAAGAGCGTTTTGGTAATATCAAGCTGGAACTGTTCCAAATTATCCAGTTCCTTTTTAAAGATAACAGGGTCAATAACTACGCCATTGCCCACCACGTTAATGGCATTTTTATGAAAAATTCCCGAAGGTATGGTGTGGAGTACATGTTTGATCCCGTCGAATTCCAACGTGTGACCGGCATTGGGCCCGCCCTGAAAACGTGCGATAATATCGTAGTTGTTGGTAAGTACATCAACTATTTTTCCTTTTCCTTCATCTCCCCATTGCAATCCTAAAAGTAGATCAACTGCCATGTTATTAAACGTATTTTTGTGGTTATTGGTTGTATTTATGATTCTTTTTCCTCATTCCGTGTGCCGTAGAAATAAAGGGAATGGTTGTTGATTTTGATATCGAATACCTCCTCGATGGTCTTTTTGATGGATTGGATACGTGGATCACAGAATTCGATGACCTCTCCTGTATCGGTAAGGATAACGTGGTCGTGTTGCCGGTCAAAATAGGACTTTTCGTATTGCGCCTGATTTTTGCCGAATTGGTGTTTGCGGACCAACTTGCATTCCAATAAAAGTTCAATGGTATTGTAAAGGGTCGCACGACTTACCCGGTAATTTTTAACCTTCATGTTTATGTAAAGTGATTCAATGTCAAAATGGTCGTCACTTTCATAGATTTCCTGCAGGATCGCGTAGCGTTCCGGAGTTTTTCGGTGCCCGTTATCCTCTAGAAATGAGGTGAACACGTTTTTTACGATTTCTTGGTCCTTGTTTGTTGCCATAGTGTTGATATCGCTGCATCAATTCGCAAATGTACAGTTAAATTTTGATTGATGAAACCTTTAAAAGGGGCAATTATCCAAAGATATTCCCATTCGGGAAATGCATGATCCACGGTGCAAAAAATATCGGATAAAGGCTATTGTTTTGAACGGTTTTCGGAACTGACGCGAAGGTGTTCCGTTATGTGACCGATGGTTGGACCAATTGAAGCCTAGGTTAGATACGGCTCACTTTTTCGATTCCATTGATCTGTTTCAAACGTTCCATTACTTTTTTGAGGATGCCCTTGTTTTTTACCACCACCGTTATGGTTCCCGTAAATGTGCCGCCATCGGTGCTGAAATTGATGTTCCGCATGTTCACGTGCATGTTGTCGGAGATGACCGCTGTAATTTCACTGACCAAACCGAGGTTATCGATTCCGGTGAGTCGAATTTCGGAACGAAACTCTTCTTTTGACGAGTCTACCCATTTTGCCGAAATAATCCGGTAGGCATAATTGCTCTGTAACGAAATGGCGTTCGGGCAATTCTTTTTATGCACTTTGATCCCTTCCGAAACGCTCACAAAACCGAATACGTCATCTCCGGGTATGGGGTTGCAACATTGGGATAAGGTGTAATCCAGTTTTTCTTCTTCCTTGCCAAATACCAAGAGGTCATATTTGGAGGTGATTTCCTCTTTATTGACGTCTTCCGGAATAGGGTTGCGACGCATCTTGTTTTTAAAAAAACTGATAAAGGCATTGCTGTACGAGGAAGCAAAATCCTTGATCATGAGGTTGTCGATAGCGCCCATGCCTACGCGATAAAACAAGTCCAAGCTGGTCTTTAACTTAAAATGGGCCACCATTTTGTTTACCGTATCCTCGTTCAAGGTAATTTTTTGGGTCTTTAGCTTGCGCCGCAACACTTCTTTGCCTTCAAGGGCGATGGCTTTTTGCTCTTCCCGGAGGGACGATTTGATTTTTGACCGTGCCCGTGCCGTGGTGGCGTAGTCCAGCCAGTTTTGATTGGGTTTGGCCTGGTCGGAGGTAATGATCTCTACCTGATCGCCACTGTTTAAAACGGTACTGAGCGGTACCAATTTTCCATTTACCTTGGCCCCCCTTGTGTGCATGCCGACCTCGGTATGGATAGTAAAGGCAAAGTCCAACGGAGTGGCGCCCTTTGGTAGGGATTTTAACTCGCCATTGGGGGTAAAAACGAATATTTCCTTGGCGTACAGGTTGAGTTTGAACTCTTCCACGAAGTCCACGGCGTTCGTGTTCGGATTTTCTAAGGCTTCCTGCAAGCGGTTGAGCCAAATTTCAATACCCTGTTCCTTTTGATCACCGTGTTTGTATTTAAAATGGGCCGCATAGCCCTTTTCGGCAATTTCATGCATGCGGTAGCTTCGTATCTGTACTTCTACCCATTTCCCCCCAGGTCCCATTACGGTGATATGCAACGCTTCATACCCGGTAGATTTGGGCGATGATATCCAGTCCCTCAAACGCACCGGGTTCGGCGTAAAGTGATCGGTAACGATGGAGTAGATTTTCCATGCCAAAAACTTCTCGTTCTGTCGGTCCGAGGCGTATATGATCCGAATGGCGAACTTGTCGTAAATTTCATCAAAGGAAACGTTTTGCGCCTTCATTTTTCGGCGCATCGAGAAAATCGATTTCATACGGCCCTTAATGCTGTAATTCAACCCTTCCTTGTCCAGAGAATTTTCGATAACCTTTTTAAAGGAGTCGATGTATTCCTGCTGTTCTTCCTTGGATTCCTCTATTTTCCCCTGAATATCGGCATAGACTTCCGGTTCGGTGTATTTTAAGCTCAGGTCCTCCAGTTCGGTCTTGATATTGTAAAGCCCGATACGATGTGCGAGCGGTGCGTAGATGTATAAGGTTTCCGATGCAATTCTCACCTGTTTGTGCTCCGGCATGGCGTCCATGGTGAGCATGTTGTGAAAACGATCGGCTATTTTTATGATAATGACACGAACATCGTCGTTCAGGGTAAGCAGCATCTTTCGAAAGTTCTCCGCCTGTTGGGAGATGTTCATGTCCTTTTTTAAATGCGCGATCTTGGTGAGCCCGTCAACGATGCGCGCAACGGTTTCCCCGAACATCTGTTCGATGTCGTCCAGGGTATATTCGGTATCCTCCACCACGTCGTGCAATAGCGCCGATGCAATCGATACCGCATCCAATCCGATTTCGGAAGCGACGATCTTAGCTACCGCAATGGGATGAAAGATATAGGCTTCGCCGGACTTTCGTCGTTGGTCCTTATGCGCGTCCAGGGCAACCTCGAAAGCCGAGCGGATCAGTTTTTTATCCGTTGGGGTCAAGGTCTGATAGCTGATACGAAGCAGTTCTTTATACTGCCTGGTAATCTCCTTGTTTTCTATTTCTAATGCCGCCTCGGTCATACAATATTAAAATTACCATAATCTGTTTGACTACACAACAAAAATGATGCCTGTTTATCGGGTTTACGGGCCATTCATCCCTAATTGTCAGTGATGCGCGCGGTCTTTCCCATTGTTGGTTTTATGAAGTCGGGATACGGGTATCGGTCGTTTTTTTCGACCGTTGTAGGTTTCGGATCCTATCGATCAGCGGAGGATGGGAGTAGTAAGCGAACACATAGGCGGGATGCGGGGTAAGGTTGCTCAAATTGTTTTTGGAGAGTTTTTTGAGCGAGCTTACCAAGGCATCGGCACCGTAGGTATCCTTGGCATAGGTATCGGCCTGGTATTCAAAAGTTCTGGAAAGATGGTTCATGAACAGTCCCGTTAACTCGGAAATGGGACTATACAAAATTGCAAAACCGACCAATGCCGCATGAAAACTCGGTCGGGTGACCCCAATGGCAAGGGATACTTGTGGGTTGTTGATGAAGAGGGATAGAACGAACAGGGTAAGAGCCGTCAAAACAAGTGATAACAGCATATTGAAAACGATATGCTTACGCTTGTAATGTCCTACCTCGTGCGCCAAAACGGCCACGATTTCTTTTTCCTCCAAATCCGAGATCAAGGTGTCATACAAGGTTACTCTTTTTTCCTTTCCAAAACCGGAAAAATAGGCGTTTGCCTTGGTCGACCTTTTGGAGCCGTCGATAACGAAAATATTCTTAAGATCGAATCCTACCTTTTGTGCATAATGTTCAATATCGTTTTTTAACGTTCCTTCCCCTAACGGAGATTGTTTATTGAAAAGGGGGACGATCAATTTGCTGTAAAACAGGTTCATTAAAATACTGAATACGGCGATCAACGACCAGGCGTATATCCAAAAATGTTGTCCGGCCCACCGATAAAACAACATCACAAGGGTCAAAATGGCCGCACCGATAATGAGGCTCATGATCCATGTCTTTAATTGGTCGATAAAAAATAAGCTTTTGGTGGCCTTGTTAAAACCAAATTTATCCTCAATATAAAAGGTTGCATAATAGGAGAACGGAAGGGTCAACAGACTGCTGCCCAACAATATGGTGCCAAAAAACAGTAACGCCATTCCTATGGGCGCTTCGGTGACCTGCCGTACGAGCCGGTCTACCCATTCAAATCCACCGAAAATCAAAAAAACAAGTGTCAATACCAACGAAAACGAGCTGCGCAATATGCCAAAACGATGGTTTGTTTTTTTGTACTCCTGCGCTTTTTGATAGGCTTCCTTATCGAAAACATCGTCGAGTTCTTCCGGTATGGGGTCGTTATAGCGCTTTGCGTTCAAGCTTTTTAATAGCGTTTCCAATAGAAATTGAAGCAGAAGAATACCGATAATGGTGTAGAAAAGGGTGTTCAAAACAATGTTGGATGTTGGTGTGGCGGAATTTTAATCGTTTAAATATAAACCATGGTAACAGCAAAAGATAGCATAAACGCTTTTGCTTGGTTATCGATACCCATTCGTTTATACCTGTTTCTCTCGTTGGCGCTTTCCCTCAAAGATAAGGATTGCGGCGGACACCGATACGTTCATGGAGTCTATTTCCCCGTTCATGGGAATGATAATATTCTGATCGGATCCGGTCAACCAAGCATCGGAAAGTCCGGTTGCTTCCGTTCCCATGACTATGGCGGTGGCACCGGTGAAGTCGATCGAGGTATAGGGTTTGGAGGCGCTCAGGGCCGCAGCATAAATTTTGATTCCTTTCTTGGTCAAGTATTGGATAATTTCCGAACTGCTACCAGTGGCAATAGCGTTGGTAAACAGGCCGCCAACGCTCGAACGAACGATATTGGGGTTGTACAGATCGGTTTTGGGATCGGCAATAATAACGGCATCGAGCCCGGCGGCATCGGCGGTACGTAACAACGCCCCAATATTCCCGGGTTTCTCGGGAGCTTCGGCAACCAAAACGAACGGATTCTTTTCCGGTAATTCTAGACCGTCCAAATGATGTGGTTTGCTTTGGCCCAAGGCAACCACACCTTCAGTACTTTCCCTATAGGCAATTTTACGGTACACCTCCTTGCTGACCTGTATCATTTCAACGGTTTTGGGGTATGGTTTCAGGATTTCGTTCAATTCTCGTTCAGAAATAAGATCGGCAGAAAACAACAGGTTCTCGATGACGTAACCCCCTTTGATCGCGAGCCCTAGTTCGAGCAGTCCTTCCAAAACAAATAGCCCACTTTTTTTCCGTTCCTTGGACTTTTCTCGCAGCAACCCTATTTTCTTTACCAAGGGGTTTTGGAGACTGGTTATTTGCTTAATTTCGTTCATTCGGACAAATGTAAATAAAAGTGGTCGGATCGGATTCCCTCCACACAAATTAAAGGCCCAAAAACGAATGAAAAAGAAAATACAATGGCTGCTGGTTTGGTGTTGCACCGCTGTTTTTTTGAATTGTAAAGAGCAACCAAGTAAGCGGAAAGAAGAAACGATGACCGTAGCGGAAACCGAAGTTGTCAAAAGTAGGTTTCCGGAAGCTTTGGTAAACGTGTTGAACGGGCACGGGGGGCTTGAGGCCTGGAACAAAAAAAGGACCCTGCAGTTCGAACTTCCCAATGATAAGGGCGGTGAGGTGCATACGATAGACCTGCGCACGAGAAAGGATAAAGTGACGATGCGGGACGTGAGCATGGGTTTCGATGGTACGGATGTTTGGGTGTTGGACGAGAAAAACAATTTTAAGGGCGACGCGGTGTTTTACCACAACCTAATGTTTTATTTTTATGCCATGCCCTTTGTATTGGCCGATGAAGGAATCCAATACGATTCTGCCAAGCCTATCATTTTCGAAGATTACACTTATCCCGGTATCCGCATTGCTTATAACAATGGGGTAGGTACATCGCCAAAGGACGAATATTTTTTGCACTACGATCCCAAAACGTTTCAAATGGAATGGTTGGGATACACCGTCACCTACGGAACCGGGGAAAAGTCGGATACCGTAAAATGGATCCGTTATGAGGATTGGATGGAAGTTTCCGGATTGAGACTCCCTAAAAAGTTAACATGGTATTCCAATACGGGGCAAACCATGGAAACGGCAAAAAGCAGCCGTATTTTTGAAAATGTTCGGTTGGATACTACGGAAAAACCGGACACATTTTACGCACTTCCCAAAGGAGGAACGGTAGTGGACGATGTGGAAGGATTGTGAATTTTTAAGTACCTTGTACCATAAAAGAAACGGATAATGGAGGTGTTGTTGTTTGGTATTGCAAAAGACATTGTCGGCGCTTCGGTATTGGCAATGGAAAGCTTTGAAAAGCGGCCAGATACCGTCAAGGAGTTGAAACAGGAGTTGGAACGTTCCTTTCCCGATTTTGGGAAACTTTCGTCCTTGGCCATAGCCGTAAATAGCGAATATGCGGAGGAAGGCACCCAATTGCGTTCTGGTGATGAAATTGCGATCATCCCTCCGGTAAGTGGTGGTTAATGAAGGAAATGAACGTCGAAATTGTGCCCCAGATCGAGCTGGGTAAGGTATACGAAACCCTTTCGCACCCCGAGAGTGGAGGCATATGTGTATTTGTGGGTACCGTAAGGGAGTTTACAAAAGGCGAACAAGTGGTATCCCTTGAATTTGAGGCTTACGAACAAATGGCCCTTAAGGAAATGCAAAAGATCGCCGATACGGCATCGGAAAAATGGAAGCTCGATCGAGTACTGCTGCAACACGCCGTTGGTGTAAAATCGGTCGCGGAACCGGTAGTCGTCGTAGGGGCGTCTTCGGCGCATCGAGAGGCCTGTTTTGCGGCATGCCGTTTTTTGATCGATACCTTAAAAGAAAAAGTGCCGATCTGGAAAAAAGAATTTTTTAAGAACAAGTCCGTCTGGGTGTCCGCCCATCCATAAGATAAGAATGGTAAGAATGAAGAAAGCGTTGTCCCATATCGATACTTCCGGCCGGGCCAATATGGTCGATGTTTCCTCCAAAAACATTTCGGTGCGGACGGCAACTGCCACGGGTAGGGTCACGTTTCCCAAAGCGGTATTCGATACCCTTGCCGATCGGGACTTTTTGGGAACCAAGGGGAGTATCGTACAAACGGCGGTCATCGCCGGAATACAGGCCGTTAAAAAAACATCCGATTTAATTCCACTATGCCATCAACTGAACCTGTCAAAAGTCCATATCGAAATTTTACCCGATGCCCATCATTTGGAAATCAGTTGTACGGTCAAATGTAACGAACGTACAGGTGTTGAAATGGAAGCATTGACGGGTGTTTCGGTAAGTGCCCTTACCATTTATGATATGTGCAAGGCACTTTCCCATGATATTACGATTACCGACATTCGGCTCGAACAAAAAACAGGAGGTAAAAATGACTTCAACCGCTAAACTATATGGCTTGGTCCTTTCCGGAGGAAAAAGCACCCGAATGGGAACCGATAAAGGGTTGATCACCTATCACGATAGCCCTCAAAGAGATCATTTGTATCGGCTGCTCCAGCAGGTCTGTGAAGCGACCTATATAAGCGTACGTTCGGACCAGTTGCCCGACTTGCCCAAAACCATGACCTCGATTACCGATCGCGACCGATATAAGGGGCCCTATAACGGATTGTTATCCGCCCATGAAGCATTTCCCGATGTGGCCTGGTTGGTTTTGGCCTGCGATCTTCCGTTAATGGATGTAGAGGCATTGGAACAACTCGTTTCCGAGAGGGATGATAGTAAAATGGCCACTGCATTTGCACAAAGGGAAGATCCTTTACCAGAGCCATTATGCGCAATATGGGAGCCCAACGCCTTACGCGCTTCCATGGACTATTTGGAAACAGGGCAGGGCAGTTGCCCAAGAAAGTTCCTGATCCATAACGATGTGAAATTGGTATTTCCCAAAAACGAAAATGTATTGTTGAACGCAAATTCAAAGGAGGACTATAACGCTGCATTGTCCAAAATGGGCGGATCTATTTCTTCTTAAAGCACTCCATGGACAACGAAAGGTATCAACGGCAGCTTATTTTAAAAGGCTTTGGTGCAACGGCACAGCAGAAACTGGCAAATGCCAGTGTTTTGGTCGTTGGAGCGGGCGGACTCGGTGTGCCGATGCTAACCTATTTGAATGCCATGGGGGTCGGGCGCATCGGAATTTTGGATGGTGATACGGTTTCGTTTTCAAACCTTCATCGGCAGGTCTTATACGTGGAGTCCGATGTCGGCCTTTCGAAGGTGGATGTTGCCAAGGAAAAGCTTTCCGCACAAAATTCAAATACCGTTTTAGAAGGGTACAACTACTTTCTGACAAAGGACAATGCATTGGAAACAATAGCGCAGTTCGATATTGTCGTAGACGCATCCGATAACTTTCCCACACGTTACCTGGTAAACGATGCCTGTGTACTACTCAAAAAACCATTTGTCTATGGAGCGTTGCATGCATTTGAAGGGCAGGTGAGCGTATTCAATTACCAAAAAGGCCCTACCTATCGTTGTTTGTTTCCGAACATGCCCAAACCCGATGAGGTACCCGATTGCAACGAAAATGGGGTATTGGGCATTCTTCCGGGCATTGTGGGTAATTTACAGGCTTTGGAGACGATTAAATTGATCACCGGGGTAGGGGAAGTGTTATCTGGACAATTGGCCCTGTTCGATGGATTGGGTACCGTACTGCGTAAAATTCGGTTTTCCGCGATACCGGAGAACCTCCAAATAACGGCTTTACGGGACAATTATGAGTTAGAATGTGCCGTGGCGCCCGTTACTTCGGTTACTGCACTGGAATTTCAGGAACTTCTGGAGTTGGGGAACCCGCAGGTAATCGATGTACGTACCTTATCGGAATATGAAGGACAACGGCTTTCGGTGGCCCGCCATATTCCTTTGACCGAGCTGGAGCAGCGTAAGGATGAGATCGATGTTAAGCGTCCCGTTTATTTCCTTTGCCAATCGGGTATCCGTAGTGCCAAAGGCATTTCGCTATTGGCGTCCTATTTTCCGAAAGCAACATTGATCAATGTTACCGGTGGCATGAACCAACTTCGTTCCTATGCTGCTACCCATTGAGCACCTTGTACTGCTGTGCCTTGGTTTTTTTATTGTTGCGGCCTTATATGCTTCTGTAGGGTTCGGTGGGGGATCTAGTTACTTGGCACTATTGTCCTTAACCGTAATCGGCTTTTTTGGCATTCGCTCTTTGGCCTTGGTCTGTAATCTGATGGTGGTTTCCACGAGTACTTTTTTATACTTTAAAAATCGCCATGCCAATTTAAAGGACTTTTTGCCTTTTGTGGTCGCCAGCGTTCCATTGGCGTTTATTGGGGCCTCTTTTCGATTGAAAGAGGAGGTATTCTTTATTATTTTGGGCGGCGCTTTGGTTGTCTCATCGATTGCCTTGGCCTGGCAGACTTTTCATACGGCTTCAAAAAAGGATTTTAGCCGAAGGTATCCCAAATGGGTTTCTTATGGTTTGGGAGCATCCATTGGATTGTTATCGGGTTTGGTGGGTATTGGTGGCGGTATTTTTCTAGCGCCCGTATTGAACCACTTGCGCTGGGCATCTTCCTTAAAAATTGCCGCCTTGGCCAGTTTTTTTATTTTGGTGAATTCCCTTTCAAGTTTGGCGGGACTTGCTGCCGCAGAAACCCTTGCCTTGCCTTTTGTGGAAACTGTGGCATTGATGGCGACCGTTTTTTTGGGAGGCCAACTTGGCATTCGTATCGGTCTTAAGAAAATGACCCCAAGAGCGATAAAAATGGTCACCGCACTATTGGTATTTATAGTAGGTATCCGGGTATTGCTAAAGAATGGTCTAGGCGTTTTTTAAGGCGGCGGTCTTCTTTCGATTGGCAACTTTTGAGAAGGATCGAATTCAAATGTCAAATTCAAACACAAATGTCAAACACAAATTCAAAATCGTGTTTTTTTTTGACTACTTATTACTTCCTACTTATTACTTTATACTCACCACTCACCACTCACCACTGAATACTAAACTACTAAACCCTGAAAAGGGCATCACTTCCCTTCGTACTTCTTCATATACCGTTTCCAAAGTTTCGTTTGGTGTGTTTCCAGAGAGATGGCACGTCCGTCAATAAAAGCGTGCGTCAGCTGGTTGCTGCGCATATCGAGCGCATCGCCTTCCGAAACGAAGAGGGTCGCACTTTTTCCTATGGCTAGCGTTCCATACGTATCGTCTATTCCTAAGATTTTTGCCGAGTTTCCGGTAATCAATTGAACCGCTTGCTCCTTATCCAAGCCTTGTCCCGCTACCTGTCCCGCATAAAAAGGGAGGTTCCTTGTTTGAAAATTACTGGCTTCCCCATTTTGAAGGGCCACCAGAATACCGGCATCCAACAATAGCTTCGGTAATTTGTAGGGCAGGTCATAATCCTCATGATCGAAAACGGGCAATTGGTGGGTAAACTGCACCAGCACGGGAATACTGTTTTCTTTTAAGAAGTCTACCACTTTATGGGCATGGTATCCACCGACCAAAACGATCTGGGAAACCCCCTGGTTTTTTGCCATTTGGATGCCATCGATGATCTGACGTTCATTGTCCGCATAAAGGTATAGTTTCTGACTCCCGTCAAAAACGCCTTTCATGGCCGCGAACGCAGGATTCATTTCTTTTGAGGCGCCTTTTCCATACGCCTTGGCACCGGTCAAAAAGGTAGTAATTTCGGTCACTTGTTCCTCGTACTTGTCGTTGGGTTTATATCCGGGGTCTTCGCCCATCCACCACCGACCGGCCCTAAAGGTACTCGGCCAGCGCAAATGTATGCCGTCGTCCACTTTTATCGCGGCATCTTCCCAGTTCCATGCATCGAACTGTACAATGGAAGAGGTGCCCGATATGCGTCCTCCCTGCGGCGTGATCTGTCCGATCAACACACCGTTCGGTCGCATACTTTCCACTACTTTGGATTCCGCATTATAGGCGATGAGGCTTCGGACATGTGGAATGATATCACCAATTTCATCCTGGTCGTTACTGGCCCTTACGGCATTGACCTCAATAAGGCCCAAAGACTTGTTAGGGGCAATAAACCCGGGATAAACGTGTTTTCCGGAAGCATCGATTTCGGTTCCTTTAACGGTCGCATCGGCGGCAATAGCGGTTATTTTTCCGTTTTCGAACACTATTGTGGCATTTTCGATAAGGGTGCCATCACCTAAATGTGCCGTAGCCCCGGTAATGCTAATTGCCCCGTCCTGCGCCGGAGCGGGTGTTTGTTGTGCATTGTGCTGCAGGCACACGCCTAAAAGGACAATCAGCGCTATAACTACTTTTTTCATGGGATATCGGTATAATTGGTATAGTGACATATTATCGGGATTGGCAGTGCATTTGTTCTTTCTTGTTCATTTTCGGAGGTTGCGTTTTACCGCCTTTGTCTTTTTCCGTCAACATTTTTCCGATGAGGCGGTTGCGCTCCTCGCGGACCGATTTTCGCAGTTCCCCATCTTTTTGCAGATCAAAGAAAATAGCGCCGTCGATCATCGTTTTTTCAGCCTTGGTGTAAACGGACATAGGGTGCCCGCTCCACAGGACCAAATCGGCATCTTTTCCGTTTTTGATGCTTCCGGTACGCTCCTCCAGATGTAATAATTTTGCTGGGTTTATGGTCACCATTTTCCAAGCCTCCTCTTCGCTAAGGCCCCCGTATTTGACAATTTTAGCGGCCTCTTGGTTCAATCTCCGGATCATTTCGGCATCATCGCTATTGATGGCTACCGTAACCCCTTGGCTTTGCATGATGGCCGCGTTGTAGGGAATGGCATCGTTCACCTCATATTTATAGGCCCACCAGTCGCTAAAGGTACCGCCGCCCACACCGTGTTCGGCCATTTTATCGGCCACTTTGTACCCCTCTAGAATATGGGTAAAGGTGTTCATGCGAAATCCGAATTTTTCCGCAACTTTCATCATCATGTTTATTTCACTCTGTACATAGGAATGGCAACTGATAAAACGTTCCCCGTTTAAAATTTCTACCAAGGTCTCCATTTCCTCGTCCGTTCGGTACGGTTGACCGCTCTTCTTCCGTATTTCATACTCTTTGGCACGCTGAAAGTAATTGGTGAATACCTGTTCAACGCCCATCCGGGTCTGTGGAAATCGATTAAAACTGCCCCAATTGCTTTGTTTTACGTTTTCGCCCAATGCGAATTTGATGAACTTTGGCGTGTTCCCATAAATCATGTTATCGGCACTTTCGCCCCATTTAAGTTTCATAATGGCCGATCTTCCCCCTATGGGGTTTGCCGATCCGTGTAACAACTGCAAAGAGGTCACGCCACCGGCCAAAGCATGGTAGATGCCCTTGTCCTCGGGGTCGACCACGTCTTCCATTTTTACCTCTGCGGTGGAATTGTGACCGGCCTCGTTGACGGATAGTGCGGCAATATGGCTGTGTTCGTCTATAATACCCGCTGTCAGGTGTTTTCCGGTAGCATCGATGACCTGGGCGCCACCGGCATTTAAATCTTTACCGATTTTTACGATTTTTCCATTTTTGACCAAAACATCGGTATTTTCTAGGACACCTTCCGATTCTCCTGTCCATACCGTCGCATTCCTGAAAAGGGTGTTTTGCGGTTTCGGAATGGCATCATAGCCATAGGCGACATTGGGAAACTTGACCGAAATCGGGCCAGGCGTTTCCTGCGTTTTGGAATCTTCTTTTTTAGTATCCTCAAAGGCTTTTGTCCGGGTCACGGTGAACGAACGCTCCGCTCCCTTTGGCAAAACGGCCTTACCGCTTATATCAGTTGTATTTTCAAGGACGTTGGCCACAAGCCGGTAACTTTCCTTTTTCGCCTCATTGAAACTTAATTCGAACCAATTGCCCGCATGGTTAAATTTGGAAGTCAATACCAGGGTGTCTTTTTTTACCTCGGCCGTTTGTTTTGCAGCGGTTCCTTTGATCGCTAATGAAAAACGCTGATTCCCGATAGCGAGTGTATAGTCGCCCCTTAGGTCTTTTTTGGAAAAATCGTTGATTACGTTTTTACGTCCTTGTACCCAATTTTCGTAGAGTACCGTACCGGAGGCGAACAGATCACCTGAGGTAACGATAAAGTTGGCCTGACTACCTTTTTTCAACGACCCTATTTCGGCCGATTTTCCCAAAATTCTGGCGGGAACGGTGGTAAGGGCGGCCAAGGCCTCTTTTTTGGATAATCCTCGCGCCAAAGCTTTTTTTATTTTTGCGTCGAACGCTTTGGTAGACTTTAGTTTATGAAGCGTAAATGCGAACGGAACATTGTTTTCGGCAAGTATTTTTGGGTTTGATGGTGCTTGGTCCCAATGCCGCATGTCCGACAGCGACACATACTCCGAGTCGTAAGGGTTGGACACGTCGTAGGCCTCGGGAAAATTCAAGGGCAATACTAATGTGGCCTCCGTTGCCTTGATATCCGCTACCCGTTCGTACTCGTCCCCACCACCTACAATTACATATTGAATGCCAAATTGATCACCGATTCCATCGGCCCGGATCACATTGCCCTTGTCGCCGGCCTCAAAAATTTGTACCTGGCCCTTATTGGCGTTCAACGCCTCCAAAGAACGGTCCTTGGTGGTTACGTTGCCCTTGGCGTACCAATCGGCATCATAATACATTTGTCGCATCAAGGCCATGGCCCCCATTAAGGATGTTGGGTACGACTGTCGTTTGGCGATACTCTTTTTGAAAGAAAAATAATGGCCCGAGCGGTCTTCTAAAATACGGTCCGCTTCATTTCCATGGGGGTTGAGGGCGATCAACACCCCGGTACCCCTGGCAATTCCGTCCGGGATATGTGCGTTGACCACTCCAAAACCTAGGTTTCGAAGCGCTTTCGCTTTCTTATCGTCATAGGTGAATTTTGTGACCGCATCATTTTCGGGCATGATATGGTCGTTCCAATAAAAGCCCTCCCGCGACGGTTCGTAAACCGCGGACCGACCATCGCTCTTGGCTTTTTCGGGTTTTTCAATTCCAAAGTCGGAGTACAAATCGATAAACGAGGGATAAATCTGTTTTCCTTTTAAATCGATGGTTACCGTATTTTTTGGAATCGCTATCGCTTTTCCCGTAGCGACCACTTTTCCCTTTTGTATCAAAAGTGTTCCATTGTCGATGACCTCGTCCGGTGTCACATAGATCTTGGCGTTTGTAAAAGCGGTGTAGTTGTTGTCGTTAGCCTTTACGCCATCGTTTTTTGGAAAGTACTCTTGGGCAAAAACGGCCGTTGCGCACCAAAAAAAGGTTAGGGCAAGCATTCTTTGTTTCATCTGGTAAGGTATCAGGTTATTAGTCCCGTTAAAAATAGGGGAAGTAGCGTAATTTTATCCTCTTGTCGGGATATTTTAACGTTTCAACGATGATTTTATACCAATTTAGCTTTGAAATAGCACGTATAGAAATTGAATTATTTTTTAGGTATTCAAGGCAAAAAACGGAAGCATAGCCGTAGCTATGGTTATTTTTTTTAACGAATAATAACTGAAAAAGAAACTATTTATTTGTGCTATTTCAAAGTTAAATTGGTATTCTACCATTTCTGATAAGCTATAGGATACTGGGGGTGCAACGGGGCTATATCGGATGCTTTTTATGGTAACCGACCATAAGACTGACCACCCTTCCATAGCTTTGTATGCCATCTGCCTGACTGTTGGCCTTTAAAAACGTACTGAAAACGGATTCAAAAATAGGCTCGAAAGGATTTTCATAACGCGTATAAAAATCACGGAGTTCTTGGTAGTTGGCCTTCACACCGTTGTTGAGGGTGCTGTACAATTGTTCGAATTCCGTTTCATTTTCCCTGGCGATGGCACTTAAGCAATGGCTGAGCGCGTAGGCATAGGCCGAATATTGAAAGTAAGGGTCTTTGTGGCGCACGGTTACCAAATAACCAATAAAATTGGTCTCATTTTCAGCGGCATACCCGATCTGGTGGCCAATTTCATGTCCACTGATTACGGGAAGTCTAAAAGCGGGCGTCAATGCATTTACTTGGGCCTCGTTGGTAAAAGGGTTCAAATAGCCCCCGATACCCAGATAACTCGATAAGGTGCTATAGCCCGAAGCCTTAATGCTCGGGTTGGTGTAGGTTAAAAAAGGAATTCTTTTTTTTATCTCTGCATATCCGTATACCGTTTTTTGAAAAATTTCCTCTTGGGGATAGGGAACGTTTACCATTTGGGTACTGTCGCCGGTCAAAGAAAATTGTAGGGTATTCGTTTTTTGGATCAATCGTTCGGTCAGTTTCAGTAATTCCGGCTTGGTAATGCTATCGGTTATCGCCAAGTTTTCGGCAATTGGGCGACGGTAGTAATTGAGGCCCCAGACCAAATGGAACGTGAAATAAAAAACGGACAGTACGGCCACGACATTGATCAGAAACCGAAAGGGTTTTCTTTTGATATGGCGCCACTTATGCACAAGGTACCACAGTATGCTGAGCAACAGCAGACTGTATACCAACTCCCCGATGGAAAAAGGGATCCACCCGAACGCCCAGCGAAACAGACCACTTATTTCCGGGTAAAGTCCCTTACTATAATACTGTTCTACCCATTCCGGGCGGTTTCCGAACCATTTAACGAACAAAATTTGAGGTAGTATGGCAAGCGCAATCCCTTTACGCAGGTTATCCTTCATATGAATTTTACAAACATGGATTCTAAAATATCAAATTTAGCTATTTAACCTACATGCCGATTTTTAAATCTTATTTTTGGGAAAACCTTCTTACGGATGAACCCTGATATACGATCCTTGGAGCCTCAAAGGCTATGGAACAAATTTGCCAATCTTAATGCCGTGCCCCGACCGTCGAAAAAAGAGGAGCGGGTAATCCGATTTATGGTCAACTTTGGAAAATCGCTGGGGTTGGAGACGTTTACCGATACCATAGGGAACGTTATCATCCGAAAACCGGCCAGTCCGGGAATGGAAAACCGTAAAATGATGACCTTGCAATCCCATTTGGATATGGTACACCAAAAAAATGCCGATACCAAATTTGATTTCGACACCCAAGGGATAGCGATGTATATCGACGGGGATTGGGTAAAGGCCAAAGGAACTACTTTGGGCGCCGATAATGGACTAGGAGTGGCTACGATAATGGCACTTTTAGAGGGTACCGAAATAGCGCACCCACCGTTGGAAGCCTTGTTTACCATCGATGAGGAAACGGGGATGACCGGAGCGTTGGGATTGGAGCCAAACGTGCTTCAAGGAACTATTCTACTGAATCTGGATACGGAAGAAGATGATGAACTGGATATCGGATGTGCAGGGGGAATAGATGTCACGGCCGAAGGTACCTACGAAAGCGATCTGCCGTTACGGGATCATGTGACGTATGAAATTACCGTAAAAGGGCTATCGGGCGGCCACAGTGGTATCGAGATACATAAAGGATTGGGAAATGCCAATACGATCATGAACGGCTTGTTGTTTGCGGAAAGTGGTCCCTCAGGTATGCGAATCATTCAAATAGAAGGCGGTGGCCTTAGAAATGCGATTCCAAGAGAGAGCAAAGCCCTTGTTGCGGTACCCAAAGACGAGGCACGCGATTTTGAGGCAAGGATGCATCGGTCCGCCGAGACGATTGTGACCACCCATAAAAAATTAGACCCCGAAATGAATATCGGAACAATGCTGGTAACCGCTTCCGGTCCTCCAATGAAACAAGAAGCCCAAGCTGCGCTATTGGAAGCATTGAAAACGGCACATAATGGCGTATATGCCATGAGTGCCGAAATTCCTGATTTGGTGGAAACTTCGAACAATATTGCCAGGGTAACCGTTCGGGATGGCCGTATCCAAATAAGTTGTTTGACCCGCTCTTCGTTGGAGACGGGCAAAATGGAATTGGCCGGCAACTTGCGGGAAACGTTCGAAAAAGCGGGATACCAAGTAACCTTCAGCGGAGATTACCCGGGATGGAAACCCAATCCGAAATCGCCCATATTAAAAGTGCTGGAAGAAACCTACACGGAACGATTCGGAGAACGACCCAAGGTTGTGGCATGCCATGCCGGATTGGAATGTGGTATTCTGGGCAGGCATTATCCCGAAATGGATATGATCAGTTTTGGCCCCACCATTTTGGGAGCACATTCCCCTGACGAGCGTGTTCAAATTTCTTCGGTACAAAAGTTCTGGGGATTTTTATTGGACGTTTTGAAAAAGACACCTAAACTACATTAATATGAAACAAATCGCTTTTTTTTTACTGTTGACGGTCCTTGTTGGCTGTAAAACTACGAACGATACCGGAAACGTAATCGAAAGTACCGACGCCGCTACCTTCGTTCTTGAACTCGGGGAAGATGCTTTGGACCAGTCCATGATCGCCGATGGCACCCTATCCTGTTCAGGCTGTTCGGTTTCGTTGGAATCCATTGCGGGGAAGCCGGCAATCGGCATTACCACCGATCAAGAGTTTTCCGACGGTTTTATCGATCTCAAAAAATTATATGGGTATCCGATCAATTTTAGGGAAGCGGATTATTTGGAACTGGAACTCTACGTGCCCAAGGATAGTTGGATTACCGCTTTAAAGTTCAACTACAAGGATGATGAGGGGAATTTTGGAGGATGCCACGAAATCGCCAATAACTTTCACGGCAATTACGATCGGTGGATCAAGGTAAAAGTAGATTTAAAAGAAGCGTTGGCCGACTGTAAAAATTGGGTGGGCGACAAGAGCCCTATCCCGAATACTGCTAGCCTCTCTTTGAATCCCTATAATACCCATCAAGCGGATAGCTCGGCTATTTATGTACACCGGATATGGGTGGGCAACGACCTCCCTGCCGGTGATTTTGTTGCGGCACTTTCCGCGAAACCCGATACCATCACCAGCCCATTTGTAATGGATTTTGAAGATACCCCGCATTTCCGACAAATATTGGCCTATCGGGGATTTGAGTCCTCAGGCCAGGCTTTTGGGAAAAATAAATTTGGAAATCCTACCAATGCCGTACGCTTAAAGAACAGTAATGATGTGAAACGAAAATTCACTTGTTTTCTTCCCATGTTCGATAAGGTGACGGGCAGTCCCGTAGATTTTACCAAAGTGAAAAAAATATATTTTGATTATTACCTTACCGAGGAAAGCGATGCTTTTGAAGATGCCACCCTTTTTCTTACCGGGCAGCATTGGGGCCAGATTTTAAAGGATTCCAGTGCTATTAAAGGTTTTAAAACGGGCTCTTGGGAAAGGGCGGAAATCTATATGGACAGTTTGGACCTTCGTTTGGTGAAAGGCGAGGTAAGCCCGATTTCGGAAGTGTATGAGCTGCGGTTGGATCTAAATTACCTTCCCGGCAAGAAAAATACCGAAATGTGGATGGACAATTTTGGATGGGAATAAACGTTATTTCCCTGAAAAGGGGGAATACCCGGCCTAGGGAAACTACTATCTTTAGCGCATTAACAAATATGAAGAAAACGTATCTTATGAAAAAAGTGATTACGCTCCTTGTTATCGTTATGGCAGGAGTATCTGTACAGGCACAGTTCGGAAAAAAATTATTGAAAAAGGGCAATGTGGATGCTGCCAAAAAGGTGACCAAGGCGGCTACGTTATCCGATGAGGACATGGCGGCCCTATCCTTACAATCCGTTGTATGGATGGATGAAAACAACCCCATAGCAGCGGTCGGAAGCCCTTACGGCGACCGTTTGGCAAAATTGGTGGAAGGATTGGAGACCGAGGATGGACTGGAATTGAATTTTAAGGTATACGAGGTGGTAGATGTTAACGCATTTGCTACACCTGATGGCAGTGTTAGGATAATGGCCGGACTCATGGACCTGATGACCGACGCCGAAATATTAAGCGTAATCGGTCATGAAATCGGACATGTGAAACTGGGACATTCCAAAAAACGCTACCAATCCGCATACACCATTTCCGCTGCCAAAGATGTAGCGGTAGCCAATACCGGTGCCGGAAAAGTACTGGCCGACGATGAGGTGGGCGGTTTTGTTGAAAATGTGCTCAACGCCCAATTTTCACAGTCGAACGAGTCCGCTTCGGACGCGTACGGGTTTAAATTTTTGGTGGCGCATAACTATGATTACCATGCCATGGAAGGCGCTTTTCAAAAACTGGCCGACTTAAGCGGCGACCGCGGTAAGGGGTCTTTGACCTCCTCGCATCCAGGATCCGCAAAACGTGCGGAGCGGGCCAAAAAGTGGGCAGAAGAGCAAGACGCAAAATAACGGCATAACGGTCCTGCTATATTGTAGTACCGTGATGTTCCTTATAAAAAAGACCCTATCCAGTTATGGATAGGGTCTTTTTTATGTAGGTAGCAAATATCTGCCCGTAAGCGTATGCTTTATATCATTTCAAGGTTAAAGTGGTAACGGCCGCTACTCTTTGGTTTCCGCCATACCGGTAATCTCGATATCAAAAACCAAATTGGAACCACCGGGAATCGGACCGTAATTTTGCTCGCCATAACCCAAATGTGGGGGGATGAACAGGCGCACTTTATCCCCGACTTTCATGGTCATCAAGCCTTCCTTGAAACCGGCGATCAAACTGGCGTCAGGGCTGTAATCCATTGGTGTGGGTTCGTATCTACCGGCCGCTTTCATACGCTCGTCAAACTTATCGAATTTAACAAGCACATCTTCGTAATTGCTATCGAACAAGGTACCATCGCTCAGGTAACCTGCGTATTTCACCATTACCTTTTGGCCCACTGCAGGTTTGGTGCCCGTACCCTCCGTAAGGGTTAACGTTTTTAGCCCTGAAGGAAGTGCAGTAGCCTTTTCTTCATCTGTTTTGAAGGCTGCTGCCGTATCGGCCAGGAGCTTTTTCTTTGCGGCCAATATCCGTTCTTCCTCGGCAAAATAGGCAGTCAATACCTTGTCCGCCTTAAATTTTTTGGCATCCCGCCCGTTGCGTATGATTTCCACAGTATTCATGGTTACCGGCGATTCGGGTCGGTTTTGAGCTCCTACAGTGACATTGGCAATAGAATCGACTACGGCCATGCCTTCTACCACTTCCCCAAAAACGGAGTGCTTTCCATCGAGCCAAGGCGTTTCTTTATGCGTAATAAAAAATTGACTGCCATTGGTCTTAGGCCCTGAATTTGCCATGCTGAGAATTCCCGCCTTGTAGTGTGTTAACGAATCGTGGAATTCGTCCTTGAATTTATATCCCGGACTACCGCTTCCCGTTCCGGTGGGATCTCCCCCTTGGATCATAAAATCTTTCATGATCCTGTGGAAGGTAAGTCCATCATAGTATTTTTTACCTTTGAACTCTTCCGCAACAAAAGTATTTTTACCTTCTGCCAAGGAAACAAAGTTGGCAACGGTAACCGGCGTTTTTTCATATTCGAGTTTTACGACCACGTCGCCCATATTGGTTTTGATGTCGGCAAAAAGCCCATCGCCCAAATCCGCATATTTGCTCGATTTACAACTCGCTAGGGCAAAGGCCACCGTGAACAGTAATAGATATAGGTTTTTCATTTGTAAGGGTTTCATTTAATATTAAAATTGTTATTGAATTTGTTGTGTTTCTTCTGGAGCAGGTACTACTTTAAGAATGGATATGGTCGCCTTTAACGGCATGTTTATTCCCACCTTATCCCCATCTCCGGGATATCCGTATGCGAGGGATGAGGGAAACAAAAATGTGGCGACTTCCCCTTCTTTTAAGATTTTTATACTATTTCGAAGTCCGGGAAAGAGTTCTTGCTTGTCCACTTTGTACACCTGTACTCCCTTGGACTCCATGCTGTATAGGGTGTCGTTTTCAAAACTAACGAGATTGTAGGCCATGGTCACTAAATCGTCCGGTTTTGGAAGGTATGTTGCCGTCTCGTTCTTGATATCATAGTAGTACCACGAACCATTGGCACTTTGTCGGTATTTGTGCAGCGTATCGCTTTTGATAATTTCTTGCATTAGCGCTTCTTCCGCCGCTAAAATTTCCTTGCTCCTTGCTATGGACTCTTCGTAATAACTGCCGCTCTTAACGTCTTTTGGTCTTCTGGGTTCCGGTTGTCCGCAACTTACCGCTAAGAACATTAAAAGTAACGATAGACAAAAGTTGACTTTAAAAATAGTCGAAAAAATCGGTATTGCTTTCATACGGCTTTCCAAGCGCTTTTCGTTTATATGGTACGTAAACCAAAAGGGTTTTAGACGTTTTTTACAAGGGGTTTTCTGGTCGCTTTTACATAATCCAAAAAGCGCGTTATGGTCTCTTCCATAGAAAAATCGCTTTTTCCCCCCGCGGCGTTCTTATGCCCGCCCCCTTCAAAATAGGTCCTGGCAAATTCGTTCACGGAGAAATCCCCGCTGGAACGGAACGATATTTTTATAATGCCTTCCTCTTTGTTTTCAATAAAGATTACGGCGAAATTTATACCCTCTAAGGTAAGGCCATAGTTCACGATGCCCTCGGTATCGCCTTTTTTGTAATCGTACTGGTTCAACTCTTCTTGACTTAGGGTGATATAGGCGGTGGCATAGGCATCCAATATCACCATATTTTTGAGGGCACATCCCAAAATATGTAACCTGCTCGGGGCATTGGTATCGAACACCTGAGTGTGTATTTTGGTGTTGTCGGCACCCTTTTCGATCAAATCGGCGACGATTTGGTGTGTTTTTGCGGTAGTCGATGCGTATTTAAAGGAACCGGTGTCCGTCATAATGCCGGTGTAAAGGCAGTTGGCAATATCCGCGGTAATGGCTTGCCCGCCATCGAGCGACATGATGAAATTATAGACCATTTCGCAGGTGGAACTCATGGTGACATCGGAATACATGACCGCGGCATAATCCTCAGGACTTTGATGATGATCGATCATGATAAAGGGTACATCCAGCGTTTTTAAAAGCGGTTCCATTTGGCCGGCCCTTCCCAAATGGTTAAAATCCAAAGTGAATATCAAGCTGGCCTCGTTCAATTTTTCTTTGGCCTGTATGTTCTGTTTCTCAAAATTGATTACGCCCTCACTACCCGGAATCCATTTTAAGAATTTTGGAAAATCGTTAGGGGCCACCACAGCTGCGGATTGCCCCAGTGAATTTAGAAAATGGCACAGTCCCAAAGTAGAGCCGATAGCATCACCATCGGGGTTTTTATGGGGTACGATAACGATTTTTTGTGGTTGGGAGAGTAATTTTTGTACGGTCTTAATATCCTCAAAATTCATGGGCGCAAAGATACAATTTAATAACATAGTGGTATTGCTGAAAAGTGCTATTTTTAGGACAAAGAAATTGTATTGTTATGAAATGAGCCATAACAATACTTGATACCGACCGAAATGATTATTGGCGAATTACATCTGACCATTAAAAAACAATAAATATTAACAGATGAAATGGGCATAAACTTGTTTTAAGCATACTCTATCGAGATGATTAAAACAAGTTTATGCGAATTACTGAAAGTGCAGAAATTTTTAGTTTCTTCATTTTCAATAAACTACAAAATTTTAAACAGATGAAAGTAAATATATTGGTGTGGGTATTGGCGGTGGGTTGTATTTTGGGTAGCTGTAAGGCGAACCGTAATGCTACGGCAAAAAATGATTTGGAGGAAAAGGAAACTTCCGATGCCGAAGCTTTTACCATAGCATTTGGGTCCTGCAATAAAACCAGTATCAAAAACTTCCTTTGGGACGATATTATTGCATTGGAACCCGACCTATGGATATGGGGGGGCGACAATATTTATGCCGATACCGAGGATATTCAAAAACTACAACAACTATACGGGGCGCAAAAGGGATTGAAGGGGTACCGCGAATTGAGGGCCGCCATACCGGTAATCGGCACTTGGGATGACCATGACTACGGTGTGAACGATGGCGGGAGTGAGTTTCCGGTAAAGAAAGAGAGCCAACAGGCATTTTTAGATTTTATGGACGTACCCATGGACAGTCCCAGACGTACCCAAGAAGGTATTTATACCAGCCACGAGTATCGGTTGCCGGACGGAAGGGTAAAAGTAATCGTTTTGGATACACGGTATTTTAGAACGCCGTTGACCTTGGATACGGTTACCGTTAAGCGCACCAAATCGAATGCGTATGGGGATGGTACCATTTTAGGGGATAAACAATGGGAATGGCTCACCAAGGAGTTGAATGCCTCCGATGCCAATTTTAATGTTATCGTCAGCAGTATTCAAGTGCTTTCGAACGAACACGGTTGGGAGACATGGGGCAATTTTCCGCATGAGGTGGACCGTTTGAAAAAAACAATTGCTGACTCCGGGGCCGCTGGTGTCCTTATTCTTTCGGGAGACCGTCATATTTCGGAATTTTCACAGACCTCGGTCGCCGATTTGGATTATCCTTTGGTCGACTTCACGAGTAGTGGTCTTACCCATGCCGTTTCCAATTTCAAAGGGGAGCCGAACCCTTTCCGGGTCGGTAGCGTGGTATCGGACGAGAGTTTCGGGCTGTTGCGTTTCGATTTTTTAAACAATACCGTTTCTATGAAAATGATCGGGGACAATGGCCAAACGCTTCATGAGCTGGACCGATCTTATGGCGGTAAATGACGCTGGTAAACCCAACCCTTCCAAAATGTTGGCCAAAGCCTACTGTTCATTAAGAGGTAAGCACGACCATTTGATGATGGCCGCTAACGATTTAGGCAATTCCGTATTTCATGGTATAGATAAATTCATCTAAGGCAATCCCATAAATAGTTGTCCATTGTAAGGAAAAGCTTAATTTTGCGCAAAATTTTTAAGCATGACAACAAATAGAACGTTTACAATGATCAAGCCCGATGCCGTTGAAAATGGACATATCGGAGCAATTTTGGAAAAAATTAGCGGAGCCGGCTTTAAGATCGTTGCAATGAAATACACACAGTTGAGCAAGAGAGATGCCGAAGCATTCTATGCCATACATAAAGAACGTCCATTTTTTGGCGATTTGGTCAGTTTTATGACCAGAGGGCCTATCGTCTCGGCCATTTTGGAAAAGGACAATGCCGTTGAGGACTTTCGGGCCTTGATCGGGGCAACCAACCCTGCGGAAGCAGCGGAAGGAACCATTCGAAAACTTTTTGCGAAGGATATTGGTGAAAATGCCGTGCACGGATCGGATAGCGATGAGAATGCCGCCATTGAAGGTGCATTTCATTTTGCCGGTAGAGAAATTTATTAATACGGATTAAAGAACCAACAGCACAAAAGAAAGGCAGCGGAAACGCTGCCTTTTTTATGAATACCACTCGCGCTGTTCTTTGGAGTTTGGAAGAAAGTTGTTTTTTGCTTGCGTTGCCATTAACACTTATTGACTGCCAAAGCCTGTAATGTTCGAGCCAAGCTACAAAATGTGAATGTGAAGGTTTGGGTATCGGACCAGCTTAAGAAAACTGCTGTTCTTCGCATTGCAATTTGAGCGCCTTGTTCATGGCGATGAAACCATTTTTGGTATCGTGTTGCAATTTTCGTTTGAATAAAGGAACCGTAAGACCGGAAAACGTCTCTACTTGACGAAATGTTGTTTTTTCGGGGCCTTCGGGCCGTATCTCAAACAGATGTTCTCCATCAAAAATGCCTTTGAACCATAAACTTCCCAACCATTTTAAGGTTTTAGGGCTATTGCATTCCAACACTTGTGGCCGAAAGCGCATCGTGCCTATCTGAATACCTAAAACAGCACCTTTTTTGGGAGTTCCCGAAATATTCGTGATGAATGGGTTCCAGTTGGGGTAGTTGTCAAAGTCGATAAGCACGGCCCATACTTTCTCTGCAGGGGCTTCGATACTGATTTCTGTAGCTATTGTCATCCCAGTTTGTTTTTGTCATACCATTTCAAAGTTAAAATGGTATTATACAAAGATGCAATGGACAAAAACGGTATCGCTTGACAAATATCAAGAAGTTTTTTTTGCGCGTATGCGGCTTAGGGTTTCAGGGGTCATCCCTAGCATGGTGGCAATATATTGCAACGGAACATGGCGGAACATTTCCTTGTTCGCCTCAAAAAAGAGCCGGTAGCGTTCCGCGGCGGGTAGCGACAGTAGTTCAAACACCCTGTTCTCCAAGGTGACAAAGCATTTGGTCAAAAACATTTTTTCAAGCATCGGCCAGTCGTCAACGGTTTCCTGCAATTTTTGGTAGTCGGCCCTTTTTATGGTGAAGGTTTCACAGTCCGTAAGCGCCTGAATGCTGAACCGGGCTTTTTGGTGGAACATAAAACTGGACATATCGGTAACAAAATATCCTGAAGAAGCGATCCATTGGGTAACTTCCCGATGTTCCGTTTCGGCAAATATGCGTAGGTAGCCTTCTTTTACAAAGCTCAGGGTAGTGCAATAAGTGTCCTGTTTGGTATAAAAAGTACCCTTGGGAAGGGATTGTATTTCAAAAAAAGGCAGTATTTGATGGAGTGCATCGGACGAAACGCCAAAATAGGACCGTATATATTCCCCTAGTGCCTCCATACCGACTACCGTAGTACTAATTTTGCGATGACCTCTTCGCCCAGCTCGTTGTTCAACATGGTAATGATTTTTGATTTTCCATGGCTTAGCTCCTCTCTCAGGACCGACGAAGACAGCGATACGTACAAGGTGTCGTTACGAAGTTCTACCGCTGTAGTATAGTTGTTTACGCCGTTTCCCATTAAGGCGGCCCAGGCATCGCGCACAGCTACCTTGTTCATTCCTTTTTCCAGCTTATTCTCCTTTATAAAGGCCTTTAAGGCATCGCCCAATTGTAAATTGTCTTTTTTTCTTTTCGCCATTATGGTGTTATGGAAATTGGTTCGAATCTTTTGTAATCGTATCGAATTCCCTTTTCGTTCAGAAGCGAAAAAGCATCGTTATCGAGGGCGACCAGTTCCTCTTCCCAATTGCTGAGGTCGTTACGGTATGCTAAAAAGAAACGTCCGTCCCGTTCTTGTACCGTAAACATTTCCGCATCGTTGGAGGTGCCGTAGGTACCGTCCAATTTCGGTTGTACTTTTTTCCGGAATCCCTGTAATGCCTCAATATGGATAAAATCGATTACCGTGCTGGCAGTATAGGTTTTGCTTTCGCCGTTGGAAAAAATGACCTGTTCGATTTCCCAATATCCGCCCAGTTTGGAAAGATTGTCCGATGAAACGCTTTCTTTACAACCGCCCAGCAACAATACCAATACCGGCAGTAAAAGCTTCGCACCTAAACGGAGCAGTTGTGGGCGGGCAGAAATCTTTTTTGCGCCAACGGGCCGTGGTCCGGACAACGAAAAAGAATCGGTATGGAACGCCCATCGGTTAATGACGGGAAAAACTTCGGATAACATCATTACAATTTAAATATTTTATACGATTGGTGGATTTCCTTTACTACATTTTCGGTCCGTTCGGCATGGGTATCGCTAATAAAGATCTGGCCAAAGTTGGCATCGTTGACCAACGAGATGATATGGCCTACGCGATGTTCGTCCAATTTATCAAAAATATCGTCCAGTAATAAAATCGGTGTCGTTTTTGCGCGGGCTTTGATAAACTGGAACTGGGCAAACTTTAAGGCGATCAAGAAAGACTTTTGTTGGCCTTGGCTACCAAATTTTTTTATGGGAAATCCTGAAATTTCAAACCCAAGATCGTCTTTATGGATGCCTACACTGGTATACTGCAGCGCACGGTCACGATCCTTATTTTGCTCTAGGAGTGCTGGAAAATCAACTTGGTTCAGTTTACTGTCATACGTGAGGGTCACGGTTTCGCGGCCTCCAGAAATACGAAGATATTGTTCTTGGAATATGGGGGCGAACTGTTCTAGGAACCCGGTTCTTTTTTCAAATATGGGGACGCCATATTGTTCCAGTTGCTTGTCATAGACCGATAGGGTGTCCCCGTCGAACGTTTGGTTGACATTAAAATACTTCAATAAGGAATTCCGCTGCGAAAGAATTTTATTGTAGCGCAGTAGGTCTTGCAGGTATTCCCTATCGGATAACGAAATGACGCCGTCGATAAATTTTCTTCGGGTATCACTGCCCTCTATGATCAAATCCCGATCGGAAGGCGAAATGATGACAAGGGGCAAAAAACCGATATGTTCGGATAGTTTATCGTATATTTTTCCGTTTCGTTTGATTAGTTTTTTACTGCCTTTTTTTAGGGTACAGGTAATTTTTTCGTTTCGTTCCGATTTCTCAAATTCTCCCTCGATGACAAAAAAGGCCTCACCATGCCTAATATTTTGACTTGCAATAGGGTTGAAATAGCTTTTACCGAACGAGAGGTGGTAAATGGCGTCCAAAATATTGGTTTTCCCGATTCCGTTCGCACCTACAAAACAATTGATCTTGCTATCGAACTCAAATTCGCTCGAAGCAACGTTTTTGTAATTTACTAGCGATAACTTTTTTAGGAACATTGATACAAGGTCTGGTTTTCAAGTATTCGGAGGATACCGGGGTCGGTAAAATATCCAAAAATAACGAATAAATACCCTTTCGGTTTTGGATAAAAACTTTATTTTTGCGCGACCAATAAAATAATACGATGGCAACATATAAAAAGCGTGGGTACAAACCTAAAAACAAGGAAGAGGAACAGCAGTTCGATGAGCAGGAAAGTACGACCGCCGAAGTTTTTAGTAGTTTGGATGAAGGTGCTTCAAAAACAGAGGCTTGGGTATCTAAAAACCAGAGCTATATTTTAGGGGTCATCGGTGTTATCGCGGTAGGGCTTATCGGTTATTTGGCCTATACCCAATTCGTACAAAAACCGAAAGATGCCAACGCCGCCAACGAATTGTATTATCCGCAACAATATTTTGATCAGGCAATGACCAGTACCACCGAAAAGGATTCCCTTTTCAATCTTGCCTTGAACGGAGGAGAGGGAAAGTATGGTTTTCTTGATATCATCGCGGAATACCCGGGAACAAAAGCGGCCAACTTGGCCAATTATTCGGCCGGTATGGCATTTTTAAACTTACAACAGTATGACGATGCCATCAGTCATTTAAGTGATTTTTCTTCGGACGATGCCATTTTGGGCGCAATGGCGAAAGGCGGACTTGGTGATGCTTTTATGCAATTGAACCAGCCAACGGAGGCCTTGGGCTACTATGAAGGTGCCTTTGCCCATAGTACCAACGATTATACTACGCCAAGATTTTTGTATAAGGCCGGGGTAACGGCTATGGAACTGGACCAAAACGACAAGGCGCTCCAATACTTTGAGCGCATCAAGGAAGAGTTTTCCAGCGCCGACGAGGCACGTACCATAGATGCCTTTATCGGAATGGCCAAAAGTGTGGACTAATGGCTACCGTCCATAAAAATCTTTCTGTTTACGACAAGACCGAACTTCCCGATGCTTCAAAACTCCGCATCGGTGTGGTCGTTTCCGAATGGAACCATGAAATTACGGAAGGCCTTTACAACGGGGCAATAGAAGCATTGGTCGATTGTGGGGTGGCATCCGATAACATAAGCCGTTGGAACGTACCCGGAAGTTTTGAGCTTACCTATGGTTGTAAGCGCATGATCATGGACATGAAAGTAGATGCCGTTATCGCCATAGGAAGCGTTATCCAGGGGGAGACAAAACATTTTGATTTTGTTTGCAGTGCTACGGCACAGGGAATAAAAGACCTGAACGTACAATATGATACCCCTGTGATATTTTGTGTATTGACGGACAATACGTTACAGCAGGCTAAGGACCGCAGTGGTGGTAAACATGGCAACAAAGGTGCCGAGGCCGCTATCGCCGCAATAAAAATGGCAGTCTTAGGAAGTTGACCCATGGGCTAAGGAGGCACGTTATCCTCAATTTTTCGATTGCTTTTTCAAAAAAACATAAGTAATTCCTGGTACGAATCAAACGCTACGGGGCTTGTCTTTTTTTGCCTTTTTCTTTCTTTCCCAATTCGTTTTATCGGGTTGTTCTGGCACGCGCTTTTTCGATTTTTGATAGCCGATAAAATGTCATGTTTGCCCATGGGCCGTTGCCATTTTTGAAATTGGGACAGATCGAAAAGGTGTTGAACTCGTCTTGAGTTTTTGTTTGGAACCGAGAATGAAGGCTTTTGTGTCATGATGAAGCCATTTTTAGATTGCATAGCTCCCGAGGGTTCGGGACTACGGAAGCTAAAAATGTCGAAATTATGGCGCAAAATGCGACCCCGAAGCGTCGGGGGTAGGTAAAAGAAAAACTCAAGACGAGTTCGTTAACAAATATTAGGAGTCATGTTACGGCATGTTTTTTGATTTTGAGTAACTTTGATATTATGGGTGTATTTGATAAAATAACGAAATTAAAGCGAAATCGTACCTATGATTACACCCCTCGTTACTACAAAAACGAGAGTGGGGAAAGTCCGTTTAAACTGGAACAACGTTTCGAAAAATATCGGACTACTGTGGGAAGCCAACGTGGCCTGAAACGAAAATTAGGTTCTGCCATGGCCGATTTGCGACGGGAAGGCGACCGCAATCTTAGAATTCGCTTCCTGATTATTTTAGCAGTGCTTTTCCTTGTTTTTGCCTATATCATCGATTTCGATTTTTCAATCTTTCTTTCGAAATAATGGCAGATATCATTCAACTTTTGCCCGACCATGTCGCCAATCAGATTGCGGCAGGTGAAGTCGTACAACGGCCGGCATCCGTGGTCAAGGAGCTTTTGGAAAATGCCATCGATGCGGGGGCAAGCACCATCAAACTCATTATCAAGGATGGTGGCAAAACCCTGATTCAGGTGGTGGACAACGGTTCGGGGATGAGCGAGACCGACGCACGGCTTAGTTTTGAACGCCATGCCACTTCCAAAATAAAAAAGGCCGAAGATCTTTTTAAGCTTTCGACAAAGGGTTTTCGTGGGGAGGCATTGGCCTCCATTGCCGCGATAGCCCATGTAGAAATGCAGACCAAAACGGCAGCTGCCGAACTCGGCACCCATTTGAAAATAGAAGGTAGTAATTTGGCGTTCCAGGAAGTAAAGGTAGTACCGGAAGGAACCTCAATTTCGGTAAAACACTTGTTTTTTAATATTCCCGCCCGACGCAATTTTTTAAAATCCAATACGGTAGAACTCCGCCATATTACCGATGAATTTCACCGGGTTGCCTTGGCACATCCCCATATCGGTTTTCAGTACTACGTAAACGGAAGCGAACTTTTTAACCTGCCGGAAGGGAATCTTCGGCAGCGTATCGTGCATATATTCGGAAAAAAAACAAATCAGAAGTTGGTTCCGGTAACCGAGGAAACCCAGGTCGTAAAAGTCTCGGGCTTTGTAAACAAACCGGAATTTGCCCGGAAGAGCAGGGGAGAGCAGTTCTTTTTTGTAAACGACCGCTTTATTAAAAGTCCTTATTTGCACCATGCCGTACTATCCGCTTTTGAAGGTTTGGTAAAAACGGACTGTCATCCCGGATATTTTTTATATCTGGAAATCGATCCGGCAAGTATCGACATCAATATACACCCGACCAAGACCGAGGTCAAATTCGATGACGAACATACGCTATATGCTATTTTACGGGCAACGGTAAAACACGCTTTGGGACAGTTCAATGTTGCGCCATCGTTGGATTTTGAAAAAGACCCCAACTTGGAAACGCCCTATGTTTTTAAAGATAAGGAGGCCCAGCATCCATCCGTGACGGTAGACCGTACTTTTAATCCGTTTGCAGAGCAGGCGCAAGGTGCCGGTGTCGCCCGTAAACATCGCACAATGGTTTCAAAACCTTCGGAAACGGCTTCTTGGGAAGCGTTATACGTAGGTATGGAATCGGATATGGGTCAAGAAAAGGCTTTTGAGGGCATACAATTCGAATCGGATGCCATTACGGGCTCTATTTTTGAAAAAAGCGCGGAAGAAACGGTGCAATCCACCGCGACCACCTTTCAGTTACGACGAAAATACGTGGTGACCACGATCAAATCCGGTATGGTGATCATTGATCAGAGCAGGGCGCACCAGCGTGTATTGTACGAGAAGTTTTTAAGAAATAGTACCGTAAAGCAAGCGGTAAGCCAGCAGTTGCTCTTTCCGCTGTCGTTATCCTTTTCATCTTCCGATGTTAGGGTATTACAGGATATTAAGGAGACATTGGATGCCGTGGGTTTTGTGTTCGATAGCCTGGAGGGCGAAACCGTGCGCATTAGCGGTGTACCGCTTTTGGTACAGGAAAGCGAGGTAGGGATGGTTTTGGATCAGCTCATTGCCGATTGCCATCAAGAAGTGGCTACCGAGAGTTTTTCCCAGTCCGATGTACTATCGAAAACCTTGGCCAAAACCTTGGCCGTTAGAACGGGCGAAGTGTTGGAAGCGGCCTCGCAAATTGCCTTGGTCAATGATCTTTTTGCCTGCAAGGAACCCTTGATCAGTCCGTTCAATAAACCGGTTTACGTCACCATCGACGAAAACGAAATCGATAAAAAATTTATTTAGATGCTTAGAATATCCGATACGGTAAAACATTTGATCATCATTAACGTGCTGTTTTTTATCGCCACCAGTTTTGTTTTTGGCGAGGTAATGTACGATTGGTTCTCCTTATGGTTTCCTAAAAACGGGAATTTTCAGTTCTGGCAACTTCTGACCCATATGTTTATGCACGGTGGGCTGGCACACATCGGTTTTAACATGTTCGCACTTTGGATGTTCGGTACGCCCGTAGAACAACGTTTGGGGAGTAAAAAGTTTCTTTTTATCTATTTTTCCGCAGGCTTGGGTGCCTTGTTGTTTCAACTTGGCTTTTATTATTTTAATTACCTCCCCTTAATGGAAGAGCTATTGGGGTCGGGCCTTACGGAAAGTCAAATTTTACAAATGCTGAAGTCCAATCAAATTTCGATGGACCTGAGCGATGTACAACTGGCCAACCTAAAAGAAGCATTTCCAATTTATAATGCCTCAATGGTAGGGGCATCCGGCTGTATTATGGGAATTTTGGCTGCATTTGGTATGATGAACCCCAATGCCGAGTTAATGATGATCTTTCTCCCGATTCCGATCAAGGCGAAATATTTTATCCCCGGTATTATTTTGTTGGACGTAATTTCTGCCGTTACCGGGCAATCCTTCTTTAGCCCGAGCAACACGGCCTATATGGCACACGTCGGGGGTGCGGTAATCGGCTTTATCATCATGTGGTATTGGAAAAAAAATCAGTTTAACGACAAACGCTGGAACTAAGTATGGGAACTACCGGACTTCGATATCAATACACCCGATTAAGTATCGCCGAAAAACTGATCGTCATTAATGTGGCCGTTTTTCTTTTGGATCTGTTGATTCCCTTTTTCCTGAAATTACCGGGAGAAGCGATTTCGGTTTGGTTCGAACTTCCAAAGGAAATTTCGCGATTTCTTTCCCAACCTTGGTCGTTGGTCACCTATGCGTTCTTTCATGGTAGTTTTGGACATATTTTTTGGAACATGTTGCTGCTTTATTTTTCATCGCGCATATTGCTCAACCTGTTCGGCGACCGCAAGTTCATCAATATTTATTTCTTGGGCATTATTGCGGGCGGGGCTACTTTTTTGATAAGCTATAATATTTTTCCGGTGTTTTACAATGCCAATTCCGCACTGATCGGCGCTTCGGCAGGGGTAATGGCCGTGTTGATTTTTGTATGTGCCTATATTCCACAGCAGGAGGTACGCCTCATCTTTTTTAACGTACGGCTTTGGGTGGTCGGTCTAACGGTCGTCCTGCTCGATTTGATACAGATGGGCAGCGGCAATGCCGGCGGACATTTGGCCCATTTGGGCGGTGCGCTCTTAGGGTATGTGTATGCGCGCCAATTGACCGGAGGGAGGGATATCGGGGAAGGATTCGCAAAAATGTTGGACAGTATCGGAAACCTCTTTAAGCCAAAAGCAAAAAAAGCGCCTTTGAAAACGGTTTATCGAAAACAACGGAATACCGGGTCTCGAACAGTGAAAAATAGCGACAAGGCGAGCCAACAGCGAAAAATAGATGAGATACTGGACAAGATTGGAAAGTCGGGCTATGAGAGCCTTTCCAAGGCCGAAAAGGATTTTTTGTTCAAAGCCGGTAAAGAAGACCAATAGTGTTTAGAGGCCTTAGCAAGTGGAATGTATTCGTATACCTGTTGAACGTCCTGTTCGCCCTTGTGATGCTTGTTGCTTTTTTGGTGCCGCTCGTTCCCGCCAACGTGTTTCCGTACCTATCCCCTTTGGGCCTTGGTATTCCCGTATTGGTGGTACTGCACCTATTTTTTGTGTGTTACTGGGCGGTACAATGGAAAAGACGGCTGTGGCTTTCTGTGGTCTTATTGCTGTTCGGTTACTTTTTTATGGGGTCTTTTTTCAAGGTCGGTTTTTCTTCCGGCGAAAACGGTCCCCAAGATTTAAAGGTGATGACCTATAATGTTCGTGGGTTTAACAAGTGGAGGGCCATTGCGGAATCGAACATCTATAACAAAATCTTCGATTTTATTGCCATGGAAGATCCGGACATCATCTGTTTTCAAGAAGTGGACTATTTGAAACGGGGAGATTTTAAAAAATATCCGTACCAACATCTGAAATACATCAACAATACCAATCGGGTATTGCTGGGCATCTTTTCTAAATATCCGATTGTGGATCAGGGTACGCTTGATTGGCCCAATAGCATCAACAATGCCGCCTTTGCCGATATCGCTTTGGAAAACGATACCATAAGGGTATACAACCTTCATATGGAATCGCTAAGAATCGTACCTGAGAAAGCGGCCGTTGTAGCGCAACCCTATGATAATGTGTATAAAAAACTGGTAAAAGCGTTCAAGAAACAGAGCGAACAGGCAACAATTTTTAGGGCGCATAGGGAACCCGTTTCCTACAGTTCCATTGTGTGCGGGGACTTTAACAACAATCAATTTTCCAATGCCTACCGCATTATAAAAGGGGATATGCAAGATGCGTTCAACCAAAAGGGCAACGGTTTGGGGGAGACCTATAATTTTTTGGGCATACCGTTGCGCATCGATTTTATCCTTTCGGACCCCAAATGGGAGGTTAGCGCGTACAAGAGCTATGAAGTACGGTATTCCGATCACTTTCCGGTCATGGCCAGCTTTCGATTATCGGAAAATTAGCCAACAATCCACGGTATCTGCCACGATATGCAACAAAAGGGAAATACCGATAATCCGGGTCTTTTTAAAAAAGAGTAGTAAAACATAACCACCTATGGCCCAATAACGGTGTAAGGGATGAAAACCGATACTGCACCGGTTGGGGTCAAAAATGGGGTCTGCCCATAAATGGTCCAAATCGATGATTATACCTCCCCAAAGCAGCAACAGAACAATGCCCCTATTTTCCTTGAAAAATAAAAGCACAAGTGCTATGGGAACGATAAAATGGATGCCGTAATGAAGAAGAAACCTAAGCATCCAAAAAAGGAATATGTTGTGCCTTTAAATAAGAAAGGGCGTTCGGCCCTTCATTAAAGAGCAGGTCCAGCGTGCTGGTATTGGGTATAAACCCATGGCGGTCCCCAAAAACCTGCACATAGGGTTCAGGCGCCCACTGCGGTTCTTTTTTTGCTCCTATCAAAAATCTTAGGTCAGTGTATGTCTTTGGGGCTATCTCGTATGCTTCCGTAACCGCTGTCGGGGTTTCCAATTGTAGCGCATCGTATACAAACGAAATCGTTTTAAGGTTGAAATTGATAAGGGAATCAAACTTTTGATGGAACAACGGATACAGATCGTCCTCATAATATTCGAAAAAGGGCGAGGTACGATACGCGGTTTCCAAGGTGCGCCAATGCTGTCGCTGCCACGGGTACGAATTGTCGATATGTACCGCTTGGTAGCGTTGCCGTCCGTTGGTGCCGCCTACGTGTTGTATGGGGATGCTCAAAAGGTGCTTTCCGGAATCCGTACAGATGTAACAACGGTTGCGATACGTCTGTTTTTGGTAATTGTCGTGCAGTTCCCAAACCACTTCGCGCCGTACCATGGCCGACATGGTGGCAATACCGGGAAAATAGGAGGGATGGAAAAGACTTTTCAAAATAAAAAAATAGCGGCGTACCCGTTTCTACGGTCCTGCTGCGAACAGTTACGCTCCGGTTTCACTTTTTTGTTTTTTTCGTTTCCATAACCAACTTCCCACAAAATAAGCGGCCAGCAGCCCTAAAAACAACTTTAGGTACGATCTTGGTTCCCCATCTCCATGAACTGTGGTAAAGATCCTGTCCCATCGGGGGCGCCAATTTAGAATTCCTTCATTAAAGTTATCAAAACTGAGCCAAATGAATATGGGTGTTCCCACAATATGGTTTTCAGGCACATACCCCCAGGCACGGCTGTCCTCGGAATGATCGCGGTTGTCGCCCATCATCCAGTAATAGTCCTGTTTAAAAGTGTAACTATCCGTAAGCTCGCCATTTATTTTGATCTGATTGCCCGAAACACTCAACGTATTGTCCTCATAGTGTTTGATGATTTTTTTATAAAGGGGCAATGTTTTTAAATTCAATGGTACGGTCTTCCCTTTTTCGGGAATGTATATCGGTCCCATTTGACTATAGTTCCAAGCGTAGTCCGTACTCTGGGGAAATAGGTTGCCCCCACCTTGTCCCTTAGGTTGTATTTGACGTACTACGGAGTCGATAGCTGCATTTTTTCTGAGTTGTGCTACCATATCGTCGGTAAGCGGGGCAATTCGTTGTCTACCGGTTTCCTCTTTTATGGAGAGCCTTAGTTTTCGGGCCAAGCTTGCGGGAATACCGTTTTCCTTCGTATAAATTTCCAAGTTACCTTTCTGGTCCCTATTAAAGCCCATTACATAGCCCTGTAGTCCATCGGCCTGCTGTTGGTTCAGTTGGGCGGTGATATACTTTCGCTGAAAGCCGGTAACGCCGATTTCTTGTAATAGTTTTGATGAAACGCCCTTATTGGCATAAATGATATAATCGTATTGCGGCTTGGCCCTGTCCGACAACTGCAGCCGTTTTCCGTTAATGTATACATAACCGTCGATAACCGCTAGGGAATCCCCTGGAATACCAACGCAACGTTTTACATAGTTCGATTTTTTATCGATCGGTTTGATCACTCCTTTTTCTTTCTGAAAAAAGCGGTACACGGTATCTGCCGGCCAGCTGAAAACAACAATATCGTTGCGATCTACCTTGCTGATCCCGGGCAATCGCATATAGGGCAAATGTGTTTTGTTCAACCACGATGTTTTGGCGGTTTCAGGATTGACATCGGCTACATAGGACCTGGTTTTTAGAACGGGGATGGTATCGTGCACCATCGGCGCGGCAATAGTGGTCATCGGTACCCGAGCCCCAAAATGAAATTTACTGACGAACAAAAGATCCCCTACACGCAAGGTCCGCTCCAGCGATGGGGTAGGGATAACGTAGGGTTGAATGAAATAGGTATGTACCAAAGTAGCGGCCACCACCGCAAATACTATGGAACTCACCCATTCTCCCAAGCCCGATCTCGGTTGAAGACTTCTGTCTTCCAAATAGGAAACGTCCAAAGCATAATTTACGTAATAGATGTAAAAACCAAGACTAAGGATGACCAACCATGTTTCCCACAATTTATTGCGTCCAAAACTGCGGATGGTCTCTACCCAAACCACAGGAAACATCAAAAGGTTGATAATGGGAATGAAAAGCAAAATGACCCACCATTTCGGACGCTTGATGATCTGCATCAATACAATACCATTATAAATCGGTATCGCCGCCTCCCAAGCTTTCCTGCCGGCTTTAACATATAATTTCCAAGTGCCCACAAAGTGGATTACTTGAACGATCAAAATAAAAATAATCCAATGCGTTCCGTTCATCTGAAATGATATTGTTGGTGGTTTTCTTTTTGCTTATTGTAAAATTAACACGTTCTAATCGATTACAGTCCCAGCACGTCCTTCATGGAGAAAATACCGGTACGGCCCTTGATCCACTCCGCGGCAATGACGGCCCCTAATGCAAATCCTTTTCTGTTATGGGCGGTATGCTTTATTTCAATACCATCGACTTCACTTTCATAGGTTACGGTATGCGTTCCCGGCACCGTTCCGATGCGTTTGGAGTCGATTGCGATTTCATGTTTCTTGACGTCCTTCCCCAGCTTCCAAGTTTCATATGCCGTATGTTCGAGTATGCCTTCGGCCAAGGTAATGGCGGTACCACTGGGGGCGTCCAGTTTTTGGGTATGGTGGATTTCCTCCATGGATACCGAGTATTGCGTAAGCGCTTTCATCATTTTTGCCAGCTTCTCGTTCAGATCAAAAAAGATGTTCACGCCCAGGCTGAAGTTCGAAGCGTAAATGAAGGCTCCTTTTTCTTTCGTGCATAGTGCTACGGCCTCCTCATATTTTGACAACCATCCCGTAGTTCCCGAAATAACGGGTACGCCGTTGGTAAAGCAGTTGCTGATATTGCCAAAGGCGGCATCGGGCATGCTGAAATCGATAGCCACGTCCATTTCACCGAAATTGATGTCCTGGGTGTCCACATCGATCTTTGCAACGATCGTATGCCCCCTTTCAACGGCGATTTGTTCGATCATTTTTCCCATTTTTCCATAGCCGAAAAGCGCAATATTCATGAGTTTGGATTTTTGTTTGGAATGTTTTGTGCCGCCGTTAAAATTTAATGATCATAGCCATGCCGTAGTTGGGATCTCGCGTTACGGCGTTCAAATTAAGGTAGGGTTGCATATCAAAACTAAGGTCGTCGCTAATATTGAATTGTTTTAAATGCGCATCCACATTGGCATCCACAATATTGAGAATATAAAGCCCTATGGTGACCACCAGTGCCAGATCGCGGTCGCGTTGGTAGCGTTCTTGTTGGTTTTGTAACACACTTTCATCAAAATCGGGACCATTACCGTCCCCATTGGGGTCATAAAATTCATCATCGGTAAAACCGGCGCGTCTCCTTTTGAAAGCGGTCCGAAACCGATCATAATTATTATCGTTCCAAGTGTACCAATAAATACTGGCCCCTAAGGCTCCGTAAACCAAAGGTACTTTCCAATAACGTTTGTTATAGATCTGGCCCATACCGGGAAATACGGCCGAATAAAAGGCGGCCCTACTTGGGGCCAACGGATTGATGATTTTTTTTTCTGCAATAATCGTGTCTTGAATAACGATACCCTCCTGCTTTAAATCCTGCTGTAAGGAATCTACCGCTGTTTCCGTTTCGGCTTCTTGGGCCATTAGCCCGGTCAGCGGAAACAGTAATAGCAATAGCAGTATACGCAGGTCGTTATTCACCTAAAATCAGTTTTTGAATTCGGTCGAACTCCGCTTCGCTATGAAACGGGATCGTAATCTTGCCCTTGCCCTTTGCCGATGCACTTACCGCCACGTTTACGGAAAGTTTTTTTGTAAGCTTCCCTGCTCCGCCCGTAATAAAGGAAGGGGAACGTTGTGTTTCGGCACTGGTTTTTTTGGTGGATACCGGTTTTTCGTGGAACGCTTTGACCAGTTTTTCGGTCTCCCGAACCGATAGATTTTCGGTTATGATCTGTTCGTAAAGAGCGATCTGCTCTTCTTTCTTTTCTATGTTCACCAAGGCCCTACCGTGTCCCATGGTGGTAAAACCATCGCGGATGCCCGTTTGTATGATGGGATCCAATCGCAGCAGTCGCAGGTAATTGGTAATGGTCGATCTTTTTTTGCCCACCCGATCGCTCAATCGCTCTTGTGTCAATTGTATTTCATCGATAAGGCGTTGGTAGCTCAGGGCAATCTCTATGGGGTCGAGATCTTGCCGTTGAATGTTCTCGACCAAGGCCATTTCCAAGGATTCCTGATCGTTCGCGATCCGTATGTATGCAGGTATTTTTTGAAGCCCGACCAACTTGGAAGCCCGAAAACGACGCTCCCCGGAAACCAATTGATATTGGTTGAAATCCATTTTCCGTACCGTAATGGGTTGTATTACTCCCAATTCGCGGATACTGGTAGCCAATTCGTTGAGTGCGGTATCGTTAAAATTGGAACGTGGTTGAAAGGGATTCACCGCAATGGTCTCCAAATCCAGTTCAACAATATTACCTACTACCTTATCCGCATTTTTATCGGAAACGGATTGGATATCGTTGTCCGGATCGTTCAATAGGGCCGATAGCCCTCTGCCCAAAGCCTGTTTTTTGGTTGCCTTTGCCATTATACTGTTTGCTTGTTGCGCTTGATCATTTCGTTGGCCAAGTTCAGATAGTTTTCGGCACCCTTACTACTTGCATCGTATTTGATAATACTTTCGCCATAACTGGGCGCTTCGCTCAACCGAACGTTTCGTTGTATGATGGTATCGAATACCATATTGGCAAAATGTTTTCGTACTTCTTCCACCACTTGGTTGGACAAACGCAAGCGGGAATCGAACATGGTCAAAAGCATCCCTTCAATGTCCAGGTCCGGATTATGGATTTTTTGGACGCTTTTAATCGTGTTCAGTAGTTTGCCCAAACCTTCCAGGGCGAAGTATTCGCACTGTATGGGAATAATGACCGAATCGGCAGCGGTAAGGGCGTTCAGGGTAAGCAGCCCTAGGGATGGCGCACAATCGATCAGAATATAATCGTAGGTCTCCTTTAGCTCCGTTATCGCCAGCTTCATCATATACTCCCGCTGGTCCTTGTCCACCAATTCGATTTCTATGGCCACAAGATCGATATGGGCCGGGATAAGGTCTACATTCGGGGAATCGGTCTTAACGATGGCATCCATCGCTTTTTTGGTATGTTCCAACAATTGATAGGTGCCTACCGATACGCTGTCAACATCGATGCCCAGTCCAGAAGTGGCATTTGCCTGGGGATCGGCATCTATAAGCAATACTTTATTTTCCAATACGCCCAACGATGCCGCTAAATTAACGGTCGTGGTCGTTTTTCCAACGCCTCCCTTCTGATTCGCTATAGCAATAATCTTGCCCATTGTCCTACCAAAATTAGAGGGTAAAAGTACGATTATTTACAATGCTAAAAAATGGAAATTGTTAACATGAAGTGAATAAGTGTAGTGCCCTGTGTTAAAGTAGGTTAAAGAAATGAACATCCCATGTTCACGGTACTGTAACGGGTGACACTCCCTATCGCTCCTCTTCGGATAGCAACCTAAGGCTATCCTCATATTCGATCAGGTAAATTTCTTCGTTCTTCTTTTTGAGGAAATACTGTTCCCTGGCAAATTTTTCCAGTTGCTTGGGGTCCGACAGTTGTTCGATTATTTTTTTGTCCTTAGCGATTTCCTCTTTTAAAAATTCCTGTGTTTTTTGCAGTTTTTCAATTTCCTGATTGAGTTCTAAATGTATTTTCAAGGAGTTGGTATCAAAAAATATCATCCATATGAGGAAAGCGGTCAGCACCAACACATACAGACTGCTAAAGACCTTTAGCAAAGGGTACCACTTGCTTTTTTTGAAATTGCTCCAACCCATAAGGCTTATCTCAGTTTTTGATCGATAACGCTCCGCATCATAGCAACGGCAACGGTATTGTATTTGTTGTTGGGGATGATCATATCGGCATATTCTTTGGAAGGTTCTATAAATTGCTCGTGCATCGGCTTGATGTTGCTCTGATATTTTTCCAGGGTCTCGTTAAGGTTCCATCCTCTTTCGTTGACATCCCTTTTGAGCCGTCGTATCAGTCGCTCGTCCGAATCGGCATGAACAAAAATCTTAATATCGAACATGTCCCGTATTTTGGGGTTGGTCAAGATCAGGATGCCCTCTACGATCATTACCTTGCTGGGAAGAACGGGAACGGTCTGATCCGTACGGTTACATTCCAAAAAAGAGTACACCGGTTGCGCAATGGCTTTCCCGGCCTTTAGGGCGGTCAAATGGCTTTCCAACAGTTCAAAATCGATGGACTGCGGATGATCGAAATTCGTTTTTCTACGTTCGGCCAAGCTGAGATGCGAAAGATCGTTGTAATAGGAATCTTGGGAAATGACCCCGACTTCACCCTTGGGCAGTTCGTTCACGATCTGGTTCACCACAGTAGTCTTTCCACAACCGGTGCCCCCGGCAATCCCGATAATCAGCATAGGTGTTCTTTTTTGCAAAAGTAGCGATTTGACTTTAAAAACGGGGCGTCATCGTCCATATCCGAAGGCAAACTATTTTCGGGTGCCGCGGTGCTTTGTAAACGACAGCTGTGCACCTCGGTATCAATTGCCAGATGTCTTTTGTTTCCCAAGGAATAGCGTTACCACATCGGTTCCCAATTGAAGGAAACCCTACCGGTAAGCATGCCTTTTTTCTATTTTTTTGAAATGAAAACAACAAAAGAAATTACGTAACTTCACCCCTATAGTAAAATAGTTGTGCTTATGGATCCCACCTTTAAATTGACCGTAAACGAAGCCTTGCAATTTGATTTGACGAAGGCCGACCTAGCGGAAACCGACCTGTTGGAAGTGTCGGAAAACACCTTTCATGCGCTTGCGGGCCATAAGTCTTACGATGTACGATTGGTGACTTCCGATTTTCTTCGAAAACGGTATGTCCTTATCGTGAACGGAACCCGATATGAGGTAGCTATTGCGGATGATCTGGACGTTTTGATCCAAGAAATGGGGTTCGCGCTTTCCGAGGCTGAAAGTATTACCGCGATCGAAGCGCCAATGCCGGGACTCATTCTAGAAATCAATGTTACCGCGGGACAGGAGGTACAGGAGAACGATACGCTGTTGATCTTGGAAGCCATGAAAATGGAAAATAGCATCGTATCGCCGCGAGACGGACTGGTTAAGTCCATTTCGGTAGCACCGGGCGATACCGTTGAGAAGAAACAGGTACTGATCGAATTTGAATAAACCGATATGAAAAAAGTAGTGGTCGCCAATAGGGGCGAAATAGCGGTCCGTGTGATGAAGACCGCACAAAAAATGGGCATCAAAACGGTTGCGGTCTTTTCCGAGGCCGATCGGAACGCACCCCATGTGCGGTTTGCCGATGAGGCCGTATGTATCGGTCCGCCACCCTCTTCCCAGTCCTATCTGTTAGGGGAAAAAATCATTGAAGCTGCCAAAGTACTTGGTGCGGATGCTATACATCCGGGTTATGGATTTTTGAGCGAGAACGCGGGATTCGCAGAGGCCGTCGAAAAAAATGGGCTCGTTTTTATTGGCCCGAAAGCAGCCGCAATTCGGGTGATGGGGAGCAAACTTGCTGCCAAAGAAGCGGTAAAAAAGTTCGATATCCCCATGGTGCCGGGTATCGATGAGGCCATAACCGACGTGGAAAAAGCAAAGGGAATCGCTTCCAAGATTGGTTTTCCCATTTTGATCAAAGCTTCCGCTGGCGGCGGCGGTAAAGGAATGCGAGTGGTTACCAACGCGGCCGAAATGGAATCTCAAATGGAGCGCGCCATTAGCGAGGCAAAATCGGCCTTTGGTGACGGTTCCGTTTTTATTGAAAAGTATGTGGCCTCCCCAAGACATATCGAGATACAGGTAATGGCCGATTCCCATGGGAATTACCTGCATTTTTTTGAACGGGAATGTAGTATACAGCGAAGACACCAGAAGGTGGTGGAAGAGGCGCCCTCCTCGGTATTGACGCCGCAGCTAAGGGAAGAAATGGGAGCCGCCGCAATACAAGTGGCCAAAGCGTGTAACTATATCGGGGCAGGTACGGTCGAATTTTTATTGGATGCCGATCATCATTTTTACTTTTTGGAAATGAACACCCGGCTTCAGGTGGAACATCCTGTCAGCGAATTGATATCCGGGGTAGATCTGGTGGAATTACAGATAAAGGTGGCCCGTGGCGAAGCGCTTCCCATGCGACAGGAAGATTTAAAGATCAATGGACATGCCTTGGAACTACGTGTATATGCTGAAGACCCCCTAAACGATTTCTTGCCCAGCGTGGGTACCTTGGAAACCTATCGTTTGCCGGAAGGGGAGGGCATACGGGTAGACAATGGTTTTGAGGAGGGGATGGAAGTACCCATTTATTATGATCCCATGTTATCAAAACTGATTGCTTACGGTGCTACCCGGGAAGAGGCTATACAACGAATGCTGCTGGCCATAAAGGAGTATAAGATCGAAGGTGTGCAAACGACCCTGCCGTTCGGGAAGTTCGTTTTTGAACACGCCGCTTTTCGTTCCGGACAGTTCGACACCCATTTTGTAAAACAGCATTATGCCCCCGAGGCGTTAACGGAGAAGAATACCCAAGAAGCAAAAATAGCGGCCCTCATCGCCTTGAAAACGTATTTAAAGGACCAAAAGACACTCAGATTACCTACAGCATAATTATGGATTTGAAACAACAGCAGTTAGCGGAAAAAATAGCATTGGCCAAACAGGGCGGTGGACCGTCCCGCATAGAAAAGCAACATTCCAAAAAAAAGTTGACCGCCAGGGAGCGTATTCATTACCTTTTGGACGAAGGGTCTTTTGAAGAAATGGGCATGATGGTGACCCATAGAACGACCGACTTTGGAATGGAAGACCAACTTTTTTATGGGGATGGCGTAGTAACCGGACATGGCACTATAAATGGCAGGGCGGTATACGTGTATGCACAGGATTTTACGGTGTTCGGGGGAGCCCTTTCGGAAACCCATGCGGAGAAAATTTGCAAGGTGATGGATCTGGCCTTGAAGGTAAAGGTTCCCATTATCGGGTTGAACGATTCTGGAGGTGCGCGTATTCAGGAGGGGGTGCGGTCTTTGGGCGGATATGCCGATATTTTTTACCGGAACGTTCAGGCCTCTGGCGTAGTGCCCCAGATTTCCGGAATTATGGGCCCCTGTGCTGGTGGTGCCGTATACTCCCCGGCGATGACCGATTTTACGGTTATGGTAGCGCAGACCAGTTATATGTTCGTTACCGGACCGAATGTGGTGAAAACGGTGACCAATGAAACGGTTTCCGCAGAGGAATTGGGCGGTGCCACCACCCATGCCGAAAAATCAGGTGTTTCCCATAGGACCGCCTTAAACGATGTTAGCTGCCTGGAGGACATCAAAACACTTTTATCGTACCTGCCGAGCAACAATACACAGCGACCGCCCCATCTTGCCTATGAACTTCAGGATGAGGTTCGCGAGGTTTTGGAGGGTATCGTGCCCGAAAATCCGAACAAACCGTACGATATGCGGGCCATCGTTAACGGAATCATCGATACCGATTCGTTTTTTGAGATCCATAAGTCGTATGCCGAAAATATGCTTTGTGGTTTCGGGCGTTTGGGCGGCAGCAGTATCGGCATCGTGGCCAACCAGCCAATGGCCCTCGCCGGAGTGCTGGATGTCAATAGTTCCAGGAAAGCGGCCCGTTTTGTCCGCTTCTGTGATGCTTTTAATATTCCCCTATTGGTACTGGTCGACGTTCCCGGTTTCTTGCCCGGTACCGATCAGGAGTGGAACGGTATTATCGTGCACGGCGCGAAGCTGTTGTATGCCTTTAGCGAAGCTACGGTACCAAGGGTTACGGTAATTACCCGAAAAGCGTATGGCGGGGCGTACGATGTAATGAACTCCAAACACATCGGTGCCGACTTCAATTTTGCATGGCCCGCGGCCGAAATAGCGGTGATGGGTGCCAAGGGGGCCAGTGAGATCATTTTTAAAAAAGAAATTGGGGAGGCCGAAGACCCCGTGGGCAAACTGGCGGAAAAAGAAGCCGATTATGCCGAAAAATTTGCCAACCCCTATCGCGCCGCACAACGCGGATTTATAGATGAGATCATTCTCCCCAAAAACACGCGACGTAAGTTGATCAAGGCCTTTGCGATGCTCGAAACAAAGGTTGAAAAGGTTCCGGATAGAAAACACGGCAATATACCGCTATAGTTTTGGGGTAAATCCATGGGTACTGTCCATGCGGTCGATTTTGCTTCTTCATAGGACAAGGGCATTTACAAAAACCCTTTTTTAATAAAAACCGGGGCATGCATAAAGCATAGCAAAGGTAAGTTGGTATCGTATCAAAAAAGCTTGTCCATGCTTTCGATGTAAAACTATCGACTAATGGGTGAGGACCCTTCCATCCGATATGACTAATTTTGCCGGATGCACGAAAACGATTCCAAACCTGCCTTTGAGTTTGTGGCCTTAATGGCGGCGCTGATGTCCATCGTGGCCTTGGCGATCGATGCCATTTTACCCGCAATTTCCCAAATTGGCATTGCCGTGAACAGTTTGGATGCCACCGATAACCAGTTGTTGATCACCATGATTTTCTTAGGGCTCGGCGTTGGACAACTTTTTTTTGGTCCGCTGTCCGATAGTTATGGTAGAAAACCAACGGTGTATGCCGGATTTGTACTCTTTTTGATCGCTAGCGGCATTTGCCTTTTTGCTTCCTCGCTTTCCGTTATGGTCATTGGCCGCATCCTTCAGGGTATTGCCCTTTCGGCTCCGCGTACTATGGCCATTTCCATAATCAGGGATACCTACAAGGGCGATTATATGGCACGGGTAATGTCCTTTGTGACGGCATTTTTTATTTTGATTCCCATAATCGCCCCGGCGATAGGCAAATGGATCATGGACGCTTACAGTTGGCAGGCTATTTTTTATGCCCAAATGATTTTTGGTTTTATGGTATGCCTTTGGTTTTGGCGCCGTCAGCCAGAAACCTTGCGTGCGGAATATAAGGTGCGGTTTACGGTAAAATTGTTTCGAAACGGTCTGTTGGAGTTTATGAAATATCCGGAAACCGTAGCGTTCACTTTTATTTCGGGCTTTATAACGGGTGCCTTTTTGGTATATCTGAGTGCGTCCCAACACATTTTTGAGAATCAATACGGAATGCCGGAGCAGTTTCCGTATATTTTTGCCGGTCTGGCTATTTCTATTGGATTGGCGACCCTGTTGAACGGTACGCTGGTGGTCCGTTTTGGTATGCGAAAATTGGCCATGGCCGCGTTGTGCATCTTTTGTTTGGTAGCGATTTTGTATGTGGTGGTTTTTTGGGGAAAGCCGAACCCCGGTATTCCCTTGCTCATGGCGTTCTTGTCGGTACAGTTTTTTTGTTTGGGTTTTTTATGGGGAAACTTTCGGTCTATCGCCATGGAACCTATTGGGCATATTGCCGGCATCGGAGCGGCCATTAACGGCTGTTTTAGCACCTTGTTGTCCGTACCTTTGGCCAATTTTATTGGAGGTTTCGTACAAGAGACCATATGGCCCATGTTCTTGGGGCTGGCCGTTTGTGGTTGTATTTCTCTGGTTATTTTTCAGGCGACCCTGCGTAGTACCGCCAAAAAGCGCCTTACATCCGGGCAAGGCTGATATCTTTTGACAGTAGTCTAGTTTTGGTCCGTACGGATGTTGTTTTCCCCCGGCCTTAAGGCAATCGTTTTTCCGTTTTTTTCAAAGCTGCCCGCCACCCCTTCTGGCAAGGTTATCCTGTATCGGTTTGGTTTTTTCTTTACCATCCGTATCGTTCCTTTCGCGTGTTGCACCGTTGTGGAGTAGGCTTTCAAATTATCGTCCTGGGGCCGTATCATAATCGTTCTAAAACCCGGTGTGGAAGGGGCTATACCGGCAACCAGCGCGGGAAGGTCGTACAAGGGGTGTGCGCTCCAGGCATGGCAATCCGATCGGCTTTCGGTGCCGTGTTCCGGAAAAGTGGTCATGCCAAGCGAAAGCGCTTCTTCCCAAGGTTGAAAGCTCTCCAAGATCAGATGACCGTTATTCGCTTTGGCATATGCCTGAAACGTATAAAATTTATGATAGGTAGTGGCCCTTAAAATGCTCTTGTCGGTATACATGTTTTGTGCCAGTTCCGAGGGGTCGATGCCCGGAACATCCGTCAAAATAGCTAGGGAATTGGTGTGCTCCGTAAACACTTCTTTATTAGGGCTTTCGGCCAGTAGTCCCCGTTCGGGATCGAAACAGTGTTCGAGCACATTCGCCTTAATACGGTCCGATATTTCTTTATAGTGTGCAGTATTGACTTCTAGGGAAAGTGATTGGGCCATTTCCAGATACGAATCGATACCATAGGCTAATAAAAGGGCCAGTTGGGCATTCGGGCGTTGGTTGAGGTAAGGCGGTTCCCCTATCACAAAACCTTTGGCGCCACCGTCGGTATGGTTCCAATACGGGATTCCCGTAATGAGGTACGAATCGTTTAAATACCGCTCGAACCAAGTTAAGATCAAGGGCACAATATGGATGTTGTCCGCAATGAAATCAGGGTCTTCGCGAAGCATAAAATAATCGTGCAATTGCAATATATAAAGCAATGAAAAAGGAGGTATGATCTGCTTTACCCTTGATGGGTAGCGACTTTGCGTAAGGCCTACCGCCGAAAATGAGTCGTTGAACTGTTGAATGGCATTTCGGGCCAACGATTCGTTTTGGGTAGTATATAGGCTGATCAATGCCTGTATGCGGGTATCGCCAATGTATTGCAATTGCTCGTAATACGGGCAATCCATATAAATTTCGTGGGCGCAGAGTCGGGCGGTTCGCCACGAGGCTTCCAGAAGTGCTTTAATATTCGGATGTTCAGTGGTGAACGTCCCCGTCTTTTTAAAAGGGAATGCCGAGTACCGGTTGTAATAGTCATGTAGGATGATCGCGTCTTCTCCGGTCGTGATCTGTAACTCCACATAACGGAAGGTCCTTAGCGATAGGGGAGTATAGCGAACACTATCTTTTCCGGTAAGCTCGAATAGGTCCTTAATGCCCTTCATCTTTTTCCCCTCGATTGTATTTCGGTCGCCTTTCGCTTCTGTTTCCGTGTCGAACAACGACTCTTGGTAACGCAACTGAACGTTTCCCCTTTTTCCGCCCGAAACCAAAAGCAAGGGATAGCCCATGGAGAGGTGCTGGTTGTCCAACAAAAGCGTCACCTTGCTAGATGGTGGAATATGAAGGTCTTTGATACCTTTTGTATCGATACCCTCGATTCTTCTGATTTGAAAATTATTTTCGATGGAGTCAGGAAAAATTGGGATGGTTCTAGGGGTAAGGTTCCACTGAGTGGTTTTCCAAGAGTTGACCCCAACTTCGTTTCCGTAACCCAGGCTTATCGCGTTTTTCCATTCCCCATCCTCAAAACGGGAACGATACCAATCCGGACGCTGGCCTTCCGCCAGAACGTGATCGGATGGGTAAGCGATGTACCCGCCACCGATGGCTTCGTTCGAGAGCAATACCGGACGATAAGAGGTATCTTGTACAACCTTCCAGCTGTCATCGGTATTCAACTGTTCTCCGTATTCGGGAAGCTGGGCCTGTACAATAAGGGCCGTATGTACCGATTGTTGGCGCTGGGCATTGTGCTGACCAAAATTCCAGACTTTTATGGCAATGGTGTTCTCGCCCTTTTTAAGATATTTTGAAATGTCCAGAACATCGTAATACCACCGCTCCAACGAGCCAAAAGAGGGTCCGCGATGTACAGGTGTTCCGTTGATGTAAAGATCGTAGCGGTTATCGGCCGAAATGTTGATGGACAGCGTATTTGGAACCGAGGACAATTCAAAACTTTTTCGGAACAACAATACCGAATATTCTTTTCCGGTAGTAGCTTCGGAACTGATCCATTGTGCATAGGGCTCCTTTTGGTGTTCCCGATGGTGAACAAAGCGTTCTTGTGCACCTATGGCATTTAAAACGAAAAAGACAAAGAATGTTAGGTTCCGTTTCATGGTCTCAAATTTCAAGGAATTTTTTCGGTTTGGTCCTTAATCCCGGGGTCGATTCGACCAATGGTCGCTTCTTGAAGATCAAATCGGCCTGTACTGCTTTGTAACATTAACACCTACAAAGCATTTTCCATGATTTCCGCTACTACTTCCGGATTTAAAAGGGTACTGGTGTCCCCTAGGTTGGAAGTGTCTTTCGATGCGATCTTACGTAGAATACGTCGCATTATTTTGCCACTTCGTGTTTTTGGAAGTCCGCTTACGAACTGTATTTTGTCCAGTTTTGCGATAGGGCCTATTTGTTCCGTAATCTGTTGGTTGATTTCTTTTCGCAAGTTGTTACGATCTCTTCCTTCGCCGGTTTCTTTTAAAATGACATACCCATAAAGGGCGTTGCCCTTAATATCGTGCGGAAACCCGACAATGGCAGACTCCGCAACAGCGGGGTGCTCGTTTACGCTATCTTCGATCGGTGCGGTACCCAGGTTATGTCCGGAAACGATAATTACATCGTCTACCCGACCGGTAATACGGTAGTACCCAACAGCGTCCCGCAACGCCCCGTCTCCTGTAAAATACATATTCTTGTAGGCCGAGAAATAGGTTTCCCGGTACCGTGTATGGTCTCCCCATATCGTACGTGCCATGGAGGGCCAAGGGAATTTGATACAAAGCCTACCATCGACTTGATTCCCATGGATTTCCTGACCGTCCCCGTCCATAAGCGCAGGTTGGATTCCGATGAAGGGCAGGGTCGCGTAGGTCGGTGTAGTAGGGGTAACATAGGGTATCGGGGTAATCATAATGCCCCCGGTCTCGGTTTGCCACCACGTATCGATAATCGGACTTTTCTTTTTGCCCACATTATTGTTGTACCAATGCCAGGCCTCCTCATTTATGGGTTCGCCCACAGAGCCGAGTACCTTTAGACTGGACAGATCGTATTTTTCTACAAAGTCAAGATTTTCCTTGGCCAGGGCACGTATTGCCGTTGGCGCGGTGTAAAATTGATTTACCTTGTGTTTTTCCACAACCTCCCAAAACCTACCGAAATCGGGATATGAAGGCACGCCCTCGAACATGACGGTGGTCGCTCCATTGGCCAATGGGCCGTAGATGATGTAGGAGTGGCCGGTAATCCATCCGATGTCGGCGGTACACCAATACACATCTTCTTCGCGGTATTGAAATGCATTTTTAAAGGTGTAGGCGGTATACACCATATAACCGGCGGTAGTGTGCACCATTCCCTTCGGTTTTCCAGTAGACCCAGAGGTGTACAAGATGAACAAAGGGTCCTCGGCATCCATAACTTCTGCCGTAGCATCGGCATAGGCGTTATCGAGAAGCGGTTGTAACCATTTGTCCCTACCCGAAACCATTGTAATGTCCGAATCGATGCGTTTTGCCACCAAAACGGTCTTTACGTTAGGGCAGTCGTTTAGTGCTTTGTCCACTATTCCCTTCAGGTCGATTGTTTTTGCACCGCGAAACGACCCATCCGAGGTGATGACCATTTTGCAATCCGAGTCGTTGATACGTGCCGACAAGGCGTTGGCCGAAAATCCGGCAAACACCACCGAATGTATGGCACCAATGCGGGCACATGCCAGTACGGATACCGCCAACTCCGGGATCATGGGCAAATAAATACAGACACGGTCCCCTTTTTGAATGCCATTTTCGATCAATACGTTGGCCATACGGCATACGCGCTCATGCAGCTGTTGATAGCTGATGTGTTCCGCCTCGGCCTCAGGGTCATTGGGTTCGAACAAGATGGCCGTTTTGTTCCCACGTGTTGGTAAGTGCCGATCCAAACAATTTTCGGTAATATTCAACTTGGCCCCTTCGAACCATTTGATTTCGGGTTTTTCAAAGTCCCAGGAGAGCACATTGTTCCACTTTTTGCGCCATACAAAGTGTTCTTCCGCAATTTCTTCCCAAAATGCCGATGGATTGCGAACGGATTTACGATATACCTGAAAATATTCTTCTAAATGTTTGATGTGATAATTGCTCATGAAAAAGGATTTCTACGACTAAAAATAATTAAAAAATCAGTGGCCACTGGCCTCACCGGCACCGCTGGGGATTCGGATATCCTCCACAATTTCCTGTACCTCCTTTGGTGGTGGCGGGGTAAACTTCATGACAACAATGGATACCACAAAGTTTACGATCATCGCTACCGTTCCGAAACCTTCGGGCGAAATACCGAGCCACCAGTCTTTTTTAAGTGCGGTTACGGCTTCCTTTCCTCCATCAAAAATTCCAAATTTGAATTTTAGCATATAAAAAAGCATCAGCAAAATACCGACCACCATACCGGCAATGGCCCCTTCTTTGTTCATCTTTTTATAAAAAATTCCCAAAACGATCGCCGGAAAAAAGGAAGCGGCCGCCAGACCAAAGGCCAGTGCAACTACCGCCGCTACAAAACCGGGCGGGTTGATGCCAAAATACCCGGCAATTACCACGGCTACCGTAGCAGCGCCCCTAGCCGCCCATAATTCCCCTTTTTCAGAGATATTGGGAACGAATATCTTTTTGATCAAGTCATGTGAAACCGAGGCCGAAATGACCAACAACAGGCCTGCCGCGGTCGATAGGGCCGCTGCCAAACCACCGGCGGCCACCAGGGCGATTACCCAGGAAGGAAGTTTTGCGATCTCGGGATTGGCCAACACCATAATATCCTGATCGACCACAAGCTCATTTTTAGCGTTATCGGCCACATATTGAATTTTGCCGTCACCGTTTTTATCGGTAAAACTGATCAGCTTGGTCCGTTCCCATTTGGTAAACCACTCGGGCATGTCGCTATATTCCTGATCGCTTACCGTATTGATCATATTGGTCCTGGCGAATACGGCTACCGCTGGTGCGGTCGTATATAAAATAGCAATGAGCAATAGGGCCAGTCCGGCAGATTTTCGGGCATCTTTTACCCGTTTTACGGTAAAAAAGCGAACAATGACATGGGGAAGGCCGGCCGTACCGACCATGAGGGCCAAAGTAATGGCAAAAACATCAATGGTACTTTTGGAGCCGGAAGTGTATTCTGCGAAACCGAGATCGGTGGAAAGGCTGTTCAACCGGTCCAGTAAAAAAGTTCCCGAGCCATCGTTTAAGGTGCTTCCCATACCCAATTGGGGTATCGGGTTTCCCGTCATTTGTATAGATATAAAAATAGCAGGTACCATGAAGGCAAAGATCAATACACAATATTGCGCCACTTGGGTATAGGTGATGCCTTTCATCCCTCCCAATACCGCGTAAAAAAGAACAATGATCATTCCGATGACCACGCCGGTATTGATATCGACTTCCAAAAAGCGGGAGAATACCAGACCTACGCCCCGCATTTGACCGGCAACGTAGGTAAAGGATACCAAAAAAGCACAGAACACCGCCACCAGACGGGCAGTGTTGGAATAGTAGCGATCTCCGATGAAGTCGGGTACCGTAAACTTTCCGAATTTCCTCAGGTATGGCGCCAATAAGAGGGCAAGAAGTACGTACCCTCCGGTCCACCCCATAAGGTATACCGATCCGTCATATCCGGCAAAAGCAATGATTCCCGCCATGGAGATGAACGAGGCGGCGGACATCCAGTCGGCCGCAGTGGCCATGGCGTTCGCCAAGGGGGATACCCCTCCACCGGCAACATAAAAATCTTTGGTAGATCCGGCCCGGGACCATATGGCGATGCCGATATATAAAGCAAAAGTAATGCCTACCAAAAGATAGGTCCATGTTTGAACGGTCATAATAGTTGTGAATTGATGGGCGTTTGGTCGCTAAACAGCAAAAGGACTGCTGCCCCGGAGATACTATTTCTTTTCGTTAGGTTTTTGATTTTATTCATCGTATCCGTACTTCTTGTCCAGTCGGTTCATGAGACGTACATATACAAAAATCAAGATGACGAAGACATAAATGGCGCCCTGTTGTGCAAACCAAAATCCCAATTCAAACCCACCTATCTTGAATTGGTTCAAAGTGTCCTTGAACAAAATTCCGGCCCCGTAGGACACCGCAAACCAAATGGCGAGCAAAATGCCCAAATAGCGAATGTTCTCTTTCCAATAGGCGGAGGCTTTTTGTTGTTTGTCGTTCATTTGTACATGATAGTTGTATGGTTGAAAAATACGTTGGTTTGGGTTTCAAGATAGGTAATTGCCGGGTAAAGGTCAATTTGGCAAGTACAAAACACCACTGGAGGAATCCCTTTTTGCACCCGTTACCGAACATAACACGTTTATTTCCCGTTCAATACGTAACGCGCCCATCAAGGCAAAAACCAATGCTTCCTTAAACTCGATCAAGGTAGGGGCCGGTACTATTATTTCGATGTCTTTTCCTATTTTATCACCTAAGGTTTTAATGAGAAAATGGTTAAGGGCACCACCGCCTGTGATGAACAACCGTTGTTTTGCCCTCGTAGCGTTCAATTTTAACTGTTGGGCAATTTTTTCGCAAATATGATGGACCGCGGTATGCAATAGGTTTTCAATTTCGTCCTCCGTACTATCGACGATAGGGGCCACCTCCTCTACAAACCATTCATATCCGATGGACTTTGGGTAGGGTAGTAGGTAGTACTTCAGGGCATTCAACCGCTCCAGCATTCCGTTATTGATCTTTCCCTTGGCCGCTAGCGCACCTCCACGGTCAAAATCAAGATCGATCTTTCGTGTGATGTAATTTAAGATCATGTTCGCCAGTCCAATGTCATAGGCGATGCGTTTGCCGTTCTTTTCAAAAGAAATGTTACTGATGCCCCCTAGGTTCAAACAAAAGTCATATTCACCAAAAAAAAGACGATCTCCTATTGGGACCAAAGGCGCTCCTTGGCCACCCAGGGCGACGTCGTTGGAGCGAAAGTCGCAAGCCACCTTACATCCTGTAGCATTTGCCAAATGTTGGCCCGAACCGATTTGATAGGTGAGGCCGTTCTGGGGCTGGTGGTGCGTGGTATGGCCATGGTTCGCTATACAATCGACCTCCAGGGAGTTTTCTTCAATAAACTGTTTTACCTGTGTGCCTTGCCAAGCACCATATTCATTGCTAAAGGACAATAGCGCATCGGCTTTCAGAAAAATTGCGTCTTTTAATTCCGACTGCATTTCGGGGGTATAGGCAATGCTTTTTGTGTTTAAAATGTCAAAAGACCATTCATCCGCCGCTTTACTAATATGGCAATAGGCCATATCCAAACCATCTAAGGAGGTTCCCGACATTAGGCCTATTATTTTATAAGTTTTCATCTGTTAATATTTATTGTTTTTTAATGGTCAGATGTAATTCGCCAATAATCATTTCGGTTGGTATCAAGAATTGTTGTGGCTCATTTCATTTATTTAAAATTTTGTGGTCTGCTGAAAATGAAGAAACTAAAAATTTCTGCTTCTCTAATAGAATGGGTTAAATTCTTGTTCAGTTAGTTTTGTTAGCTGTCGTCGATTAAAAATGGTGCACATCTTTACAATTGTATGGGAAGCTTTCCCAATGCCTTTGCTTTTCCCAAAAAATGTTGTGCCGCATGTTCTTGGAAGGTCTCAAATCGCTGATACGCCACTACGGTCACCTTGGTACGTTCAAATGCGATATGTTCCAAACAGTAGGGATTACCAAAAAGATAAAGCACCACATCGTTTTCCAAGATCAACGTATTGATGTCGTTCAGTTCGTTTTCGGTAAAGCCAAAGGTATTGTTGGGCTTTACCTGTGGCGGAAACAGGGCCAATACCATTGGCTGCCCTTTTTCGGCAACGGGGAGGTCCGGTGCCATTTCCGAATCTTTTTTCAACACGTTTATTGATTGTCCTGCACCAATTGCGTTAAGGAAGCCGTTATTGGCATTCGGTATGTTCCCGAATACCTTAAAAGCGGTCTCCCGAAACCGTTGTAAAATAGTTTCCGTTCCCTTGATCATGGTCAAACTATGGAGCGCTATCTTCCGGTTCAAAAGTGTTCCGTCCGACAGCTGCGGTGCGACTTTCGGAATATTGGAAAACGCTTTCTCCTTTAATTTCCATACCCTGGCGAACGCATTCTCAATTTGGGCGTTGGAAGCATTTCGGGCTATGGTTTCGATACCTTCCGCAATGTGTTCGGCAAAACACAGTACATCATTTCCGGCATCGAAGGCCAACCATTCCAATTGCCCCTTAACAGGGTATTGTTGTGCGACGGCATGCATGTTCAGCGCATCGGAAATAACGACCCCATCATATCCCATTTCTGTGCGCAATAATCCTGTTATAATTTTCTTGCATATACTTGAGGGCGTTTTCTTGCCATCTGCCAAGCTAGGCACCGATAAATGCCCGATCATTACGGAATCGACCCCTTCTTTGATTAGTTCCTGGAAGGGATATAACTCGTTCGCTACAAGCGTTTCTTTCGACTTTTCAATCAGGGGAAGCCCCAAATGGGAATCCGTGGCGGTATCGCCATGCCCTGGAAAATGCTTGATGCTGGTCAATACCCCTTCACTTTGGGTTCCTTTGTTAAAGGCGCTTGCCTTTTTGGTTACCAAGGAACGGTCTTCTCCAAAGGAACGGTATCCGATGACGGGATTATTCTTGTTGTTATTGATATCCACGACCGGGGCCAAATTCCAATGGATGCCGGCCGCTTTGCAGTCGTTCGCAATATGTTTTCCCACCTCAAAAATAAGCTCGGGCCCATCTTGGATCGCTCCCAAGCTTATCGCATAAGGGTACTGCGGTGTATTTTCAATGCGCATGGCGAGTCCCCATTCCGCATCGATGGCGATGAGCAAAGGATATTTGGCCGCTTTTTGATATCGGACAATACGCTGTTTGAGTACCTCAAAACTTTTGGTGTTGAATTCCACCTGTTTTTTTCCTTCAAAATTGGTCGCGGCACTGGCCCTGCTATGAAAAAAGCAAATACTTCCGATGCATTGTTCCTGGATGAGGAGCTCTAGCTTTTGAATTTCTTCCTCGCTATCATTGATAAATGCAGCGGGCATAAACAATTGTCCTATTTTTTCTTTTGGACCAAGTGTGTTCCTTGCTTGGTCATAGGCTATAGGTTTAGAGGTCATCGGTGCTGGATTTTTTACCAAAATCGGCAGGGTAAACAATATGTTTCAATAAAAAGAGCGCGGGTAGGGCAGCTATTACGACCCATATAAAAAAGCCAGGGTATCCCAGCCACTCCTGTATGTATCCGCTGAACATGCCCGGAATCATCATGCCAAGCGCCATGAATCCGGTAGCGAGGGCGTAGTGCGACGTTTTTGATTTTCCTTCGGCGATATAGATGAGATACATTAAAAATGCCGTAAATCCGAAACCGTAACCAAACTTTTCAAATACCACGGTAACCGTTACCAATATGATATTTGTGGTTTTGGTAAACGCCAGAATAGCATAAAGTATATTGGGCAGGTTCAAGGAGAGTACCATGGGGAGCATCCATTTGCGAAGCCCGTCCCTAGAGATAAGGATACCGCCCAATATTCCTCCAAGGGACAGAAAAATGACCCCTACGGTCCCGAAAATGGTTCCAAGTTTTTCCGTTGAATAACCGAGTCCCCCGTCAGCAGGTGCATCCAATAAAAAAGGTGCGGCCATTTTTACCAATTGCGATTCTCCCAAACGATAGGTAAGGATAAAGGCGAGCGCGATACCGATGCCCGGTTTGTTGAAAAAAGAGGAAAGTACCGCTAGAAAACTATCCGGTTTCTCCGTCTGCGCGGTTTCCGGAATTTCTTCCTCCGTGGAAAAGAAATTGGATACGGTCAATAGCAGCATTAAAAAAGCCGTTACCGCCATGGTAATACTCCATGCTTTGGTGGTATCACCATATTTGTGTTCCAAATAGCCCGCCAGTACAACGATAAGCCCCTCACCGGTAACCATCGCCAAACGGTAAAACGTACTCCGGACCCCTACAAAGAACGATTGGCTTTTTTGGGTCAATCGTAACATATAATAACCGTCGGCCGCAATATCATTGGTAGCCGATGCAAATGCCGCCATCCAAAAACAGGCAAGGGTAGCAACAAAAAACAGGTTTGTGGGGATGCTCAACGCAACGCCAAAAAGAGCCAGGGAAATAATGAGCTGCATGCTTAAAAACCACTTTCGTTTTGTGCTTTTTAAGTCGATGAACGGGCTCCATAACGGCTTCAGCACCCATGGCAGGTAGAGCAGACTGGTGTATAGGGCGATATCGCCATTGCTTACACCCAGTTTTTTATAAAGAATGACCGAGACGGTCACCACTAAAACGTAGGGAAGCCCCTGTGTAAAATAGAGTAGGGGTACCCAAACCCAGGCTCCTTTGTCTTTTTGTGTCATAGTCCTTTTTTAAATACTGCCAATGTGGCCCTAGCAACAATGGAACGCTAACGCTTAAGCCGAACCATCCCGAACGGAAACCGCCATGCCACTCCCTTAGCGTTTTAAATGTACGGGAATCGGCCGGGTTTCCCTCCGATACCGATCGATAAAAACCAAGTGGAACTTCTTTCTGCCCTTTAGTTTTTCCGTTGCTATGGTCAAGCGCCCGACATCCGATACAGGTACAATAGCGCTAATTTTTTTCGGGGAATGTTCGACCTTTTTCTTTTTTGTTGCATACAACACGGCATAGCGGTAGGTGTTATCGCTATCATATAGAAGTTGTACGGTATCCTTAAGTTCATTGACCGATGTAATCCGTGGTGAAACCGTGTTGGTCGCTACCAAATGGGATACAGGGGTCAACGCTTTGAATCGATACTGTTTGCGTTTTAGGTAGCTTACCACATCGGAATGCTTGTCCATTAGGCTTTTCGCGCTAAAAAAAGCGTTCCCCGAAACGGCACCCAAACTTCTGCCAAAATCGATTTGCTTTGGAAGTTCCTTTTTGTCGTCCCATGCTTTGTCGCTATTGTTTCGAATTTTATAGGGGCCGTTCCCGATATAAAGGTTGGTGCCTAGGCTGTTGGCACTCCACCATTGTACTATTTTGCGATGGGAGGCTACGGGGAGGTCCATGCTCCAATAAACCTGCGGTATCATATAATCGACCCATTTGTTTTTCATCCACAGCAAGGGATCTGCATACAGGTCGTCATAGGTGGTCTGTCCCGCCTTGGTATCCGATCCCCTGGGGTCCGAAGAACTATTTTTCCATACGCCAAAGGGACTTATCCCCAACTGGACCCAAGGCTTTCTTTTTTTTATGGTTTCGAAACTATTTTTTACCAAGGAATCAATATTGCTTCGCCTCCAATCAGCCAAGGATTGTCCCGGTTTTTTATGATAACCATAGGTGCCGCTATCCATAAATACTTCGCCGGCAATGGTGTAAGGGTAAAAATAATCATCGAAATGAATAGCGTCGATGTCAAAATTGGCTACAATTTCGTCGATTACCTGCACCATTCGTCGCCGTGCATCTGGGTTTCCGGGGTCGTAATAGTATTTCTTTCCATATTTGACCATCCATTCGGGATGCAGGTGAAAGTCGTGGGTCGGACTCAAGACTTCTGTTTTTAGGTCGAAAGTGGCCCGGTAGGGGTTTAACCAGGCGTGAAACTCCATCCCTCTTTTATGGGTCTGATCGATCATCCAATTCAACAGGTCATTTTTTTCGGTCTTTACCTTTCCTTCCGTACCATTGAGAAAGCGGGACCACGGGGCATATGCCGAAGTGTAAAATGCATCACCGGCCGTTCGTACCTGCACAATGGCGGTATTAAAGTTCATTTGCGCATAAAAGTCCAGTACCCTTAAAAAATCCGCTTTTTGTTTGGCTACGGAATCATCGCCATTCTTTGGCCAATCAATATTTACGACCGTAGCTACCCAAAAACCACGAAATTCGGTTTTAGGGTGTTTGTTTTTTACGCTTGCGCAGGAGGCAAGCATCAATAACGCAATAGCTACATAACAAATGATGGTCCCTTTTCTCAATTTGGTACAAGTTAGTCTACCGGAGGTGCAAGAGCATCCTAGCCCGGTATATCGGTTTTAATGTTGACCGTTACGGTAAAGCTACAGCTTTAGCTGAACTTATAGCGTACAAAACCTTCCATAGCTTCATATTCGGCCATTCCCAGGGCATTGTATTTACTGGCGGTCCGTTTGTTGCGCTGTTCTGCCCGTTGCCAAAATTCCCGCTCGTCATTACCCGGGAACATGGCGGCGTCCTTTTGGGATTGGTGTTTGAATATGGCATTTTTCTTTCGCTCCATATCCTTCGGTCCTATCGGCACGGCCATCTCCATATCGGCGATGTCCCATTCCTGCCATGCCCCTCGGTACAACCATACATAACAGTCCTTGATCCATGCCGCCCCTTCCTTTACCAAGCGGTCGATCGCTTCGAAAACGACTTGCAGGCATACCCTATGGGTACCATGCGGGTCGGAAAGGTCCCCGGCGGCAAAAATTTGGTCCGGGCGTAGTTTTTGTAGCAGGTCATAGGTAATCTGAACATCGGTATGGGAATACGGGTTTTTCTTTACCGTTCCGGTTTCGTAGAAGGGCAGGTTTTGAAAGTGCGCATTTTTTTCTTCTACCCCGCAATAGCGGCAAGCTGCCAAAGCCTCCCCTTTTCGTATCAATCCTTTGAACCGTTGGATTTCCGGGCTGTCGATCTGTCCGGGGAGCTTGTTGTTCAAAAACGTGCGGACTTCGGTAAATTTTTGTTGCAAGGAGGCGTTTTCTTGTTGAATGTCCGTGGCAAAATCCATAAAACGGATCACTTCATCATCAAAAACGGCGATATTGCCCGAAGTTTGATAGGCCACATGTACCTGGTGCCCCTGATCCACCAATCGAAGTAAGGTACCGCCCATGGAGATAACATCATCATCGGGGTGCGGACTAAAAATAAGTGCCGTTTTTGGATAGGGATTTTTGCGTTCGGGCCTTTGGCTGTCGTCCGCATTCGGTTTACCACCGGGCCATCCGGTAATGGTATGTTGCAAACCATTGAATACTTTTAAGTTGATATGCTCTGCGGAGCCTATTTCAGCAACAAGGCTTCCCATTCCATGTTCGTTATAATCTTCGTTAGTGAGTTTTAAAATGGCCTTGTTCAATTGTTCCGAAAGCCAAATAGTGGCTTTTTTTATCAAGCTATCCGTCCAATTGCATTCACTGGTCAGCCAAGGGGTCGCGACCCTCGTTAACGACGATGCTGCGGCATCGTCGATAATAAAATCACAATTAGAATGGTGCTGTAAAAAAGTAGCGGGCACGGATTCCTTTATAGGTCCTTCTACCGCCTGCTGGATGACCTCGGATTTTCCCTCGCCCCATGCCATCAAAATAATCCGTTTTGCGGCCATGATCGTGCCTACGCCCATGGTAATCGCCTTGGAGGGTACATTCTCCAGCCCAAAAAAATCACTGGCGGCATCCAGTCTGGTAACACGGTCCAAACGCACCATTCTCGTACTACTTTTCAAGGATGATCCCGGTTCGTTAAAGCCGATATGTCCTGTTCTCCCAATCCCCAATATCTGTATATCGATTCCCCCATATCGGGCAATTTTTTTTTCGTAATCCTGACAAAATTCTCGAACGTCCTCTTTCTCCAAGGTACCCTTGGGAATATGGATGTTGGTTTTTTTGATATCGATATGATCGAACAGATGTTCGTTCATAAAACGCACATAGCTGTGTATGGAATCGGGTTCCATAGGGAAATACTCGTCCAAATTGAAAGTAACCACATTACGGAAGCTGAGTTGCTCCTCTTGATGGAACCGTACCAAGTAGTCATATACTTTAGTGGGGGTCGAACCGGTTGCCAGACCAAGTACCAATTTTTTTCCCTTTGCTTGATGTTCGCGGATCAAGGATGCGATTTCATTGGCGACGGAAAGCGAGGCTTCTTGGGAACTGTTGTGGATGACCGTGTGTATTTTTTCAAATTTTCGGGATGTCTCGTCTACGATTTCATTCATTTTCGTGCGTTTTTGGACGTTGATATTAATGCGATACGCGTTTTTGCAAACTGACCAAAGATACACAAATAAATCAATTTTGCGGTTTTGTGCTGTTATTTTTGCTTTTTAATGCCGTTTTTAAATGATATAGTTATTTTTTAGCCTGATAAGCGGCAAAAAAACGCATTTGATTTAATTTTCTATATTTGCCCTTGTTAAAGCGTGGTAATCGATGTTAAAAGAAGAACGGCAGCGGGTAATTTTGAACGAGGTAGCATTGCACAATCGGGTATTGCTAAGCGATATTGCCGAATCATTGGACGTCTCCATCGATACTGTTCGGCGTGATGTGAAGGAGCTCGACGGAGCGCAGAAATTACGAAAAGTACATGGTGGGGCCATTTCTATGGGCTTTACGGGTCAGCGAAGGACCAACGAGAACGTATATGCGCTTGCTGAAAAAACAATTATCGCCGAGAAGGCCATAAGTCTTCTCAAAGAAGGGAGCGTCATTTTTATCAATGGCGGAACTACCTGTTTGGAAATGGCGCGGATGCTTCCCTTGGATATGAAATTGACCTGCTTTACCATCAGCTTGCCCGTGGCTATCGAGTTGCTGCGAAAGCCTAATGTAACGGTTATTTTTATCGGGGGGCAGTTGTCGGCCGATTCCCAGATCGCCATAGGTGCCCAAACGGTACAGCAATTGTCCGAGATAATGGTCGACTACTGTTTTACCGGAACCGGGTATGTAGATTCCCTTCACGGGCTTACGGAGTTCGACTGGGAGATCGTACAATTAAAAAAGGCGGTCATCAAGGCGTCAAAAAAAACGGTGTTGCTGTGCATATCGGAGAAACTGAACTCCCAACACCGGTATAGGACCTGTGATATCAACATGATAAACACCATGATTACCGAGTTGGACCCCAACAATAATCTGCTGAACCTATTTAGGAACCATGACATTCGGTTGTTATAACAATATTTGCCTTAAACAATACATTTCTCGAAATTCCATGGTGATTTTTAAATAATGTATTACTTTTTCGCCCGGGATTTAAAATTGATGAAACATAAATGGACTATATAAAAATTACCGAGACATCTTCCAATCATGAACATTTGGAAACAATGGACACGGCTACGCTTCTGGCGGCCATGAACCAAGAAGATCAAAAGGTAGCGCAAGCGGTAAATAACGTTATTCCCGAAGTAACCCGTTTGGTCGATGCTTTGGCGGAACGTTTCCAAAAAGGAGGGCGTTTGTTTTATATCGGGGCGGGGACTAGCGGTCGCCTAGGAATTTTGGACGCTTCGGAAATACCCCCCACTTTTGGAATGCCCCACGACCGTGTTGTGGGATTGATCGCCGGAGGCGATGGCGCCATTCGTAAAGCGGTAGAAAACGCGGAGGACGATCGAGCCCAAGCTTGGTTGGATCTAAAGTCACACGATATCAATAGCAACGATGTGGTTGTCGGTATTGCCGCTTCGGGAACCACGCCTTACGTTTTGGGAGGGTTGGCCGATGCCAACGCCAATGGGCTTTTGACCGGTGGTATTACCAATAATCCTGGATCACCGTTGTCCAAGGTAGCTACCATAGCTATTGAAGTCAATGTGGGTCCCGAGTTCGTTACCGGTAGTACGCGAATGAAAAGTGGAACATCGCAAAAACTGGTATTGAATATGATTTCGACGGCCCTAATGATCCGTATCGGGCGGGTAAAGGGAAACAAAATGGTCAACATGCAACTGAGCAACGACAAGTTGGTAGATCGCGGTACGCGCTACGTTATGGAGGGGCTCGGTGTTGGTTATGAGACGGCGGAGACGCTCCTCAAAAAACACGGGTCGGTAAAAAAAGCGTTGGACGCAGGGCGTTAGTCTAGTGATGTTTTGCTTGTAGAACCTTGTAAAATCGATTCAATTTCCTCCCTTAAATAGCTGAAGAAATGCTGATATTGGTGTTTGGCAATACCCTCATTTTTTGGGAATTAGCTTGTAGATGCCTTTCCCTTCAACACCGACATAAAGATACCCGTCGGGCCCTTCTTTAACGTTCCGAACGCGACCCAGGCCATCCAGCAGTTTTTCGCGTCTTACCACTTGCCTGTTCTCGATAACAAGCCGTTCCAGATATTGAAATGCCAAGGAGCCGACCAATAGACTTCCGCCATATGCGGCGTAGGTATCGGTGGAAACGAAGGCCATGCCACTAGGGGCAATGCTCGGTACCCAATAATGCAATGGCGGTTCCAAGCCTTTTTTTTCGGTATAGGGGGTAATGGCCGTCCGGTCATAATTGATCCCATAGGTTACCAACGGCCATCCATAGTTGGCGCCTGCCTTAAGAATATTGATTTCGTCCCCACCACGTGGCCCGTGCTCATGGCTCCATAGTTTTCCCGTTCGCGGGTGTTTTACCAAACCTTGTGGATTTCGGTGACCGTAACTGTAAATGGCCGATTTGGCGGTCGTATTGTCAACGAACGGATTGTCGTCGGGAATGCTACCGTCGTCGTTCAACCGGTATACTTTGCCCCCGTCCCTTTGTAACGATTGTGGATTTTCGTCGCGGGCGCCCCGTTCGCCGATGGTGAAATAGAGATGGCCCTGATCGTCGAAAGCGATTCGGGAACCAAAATGTTGTCCCTTGGTAGTGTTCGGTGCGGCCTTGTAGAGCAGCTCCTTATCGATTAAGGCATTGTTCGCGATCCTGGCCCGCATGAGCGCGGTATGGCCACCTTTGGCTTTTCCTTCGGTACTGGCATAGGTAAAATAGATCCAGCCATTGGTAGTATAATCGGGATGAACGGCAATGTCCATAAGCCCTCCCTGCCCTCGGTTATATACTTTCGGCAGGTTTGTAATGAATGTTTTTGAACCAGATTTCCAGTGTATCAATTTTCCGGATTTTTCGGTAACAAGTATCGTTTTGTCGGGCAAAAACGCCATACCCCACGGATTGTGCAGTTCATCGATTATTAGGGTTGCGGTGAATGGTAAGTTTTTAGGTGTAATCAATTCATTTTCAGGTAATTGATATGCTTTTGCTTGAATAGTTGCAAGAAGGGTCAAAACAAAGAGTACACTATTTTTCACAATATTACGTTAGATGAATATTACTAAGGTGGCTGAAACGCCTAAATATAAAGAGATTTTATAAGTTTAAACAATTACGCTAAAGAATACTCCGAGATCCCAAAGCTCCTGTGTTCTTACCAAAGAAACTTAACCTATGCTCCCAAAAAAAACAAGGCATCTTGTGTATGCCACAGTGTTACTGGCCCTTTCCGTTGTATGTACCTCCGCTATTGCGAACAGTGCTGTTTACACCAGTATCATAGAAGCCATCGCTTTAGATAAGTCTTCCGAAAAAAAGAAAAGCACCCTAAGTCCAGGTACGTTGGATATTTTGTCCAGCAAGGCTGCCCGGAACGGTGCCGATTTGGCTACCGGTATTACTAGTGCTCCAATGTTTATGAGCATTGTCCAAAATTCCGATGAAGAAGTGTTTTGTTCCGTAGACGGCTCGTTTATGGCCAAATTTTTTCTGTGTGGTACAAATGATGATAGAAATGTTACGGTATCGCAGTCCGGAACGGTAGAGTGGCAGCAACAGTTAGGGAGCTGTAGTTTGGTCGGTACCGACAACTGCCCGGTTATCGATCCGAGTTGTTGGCCTTCCACTGGTGGATCTACTTTTACGGGCAACAGTTTTCCTTTAGATGCCAGTGATCCAGATGTTGCAGGAGAGTATCGGGTTCGGGTGAACGGTGGAGCATGGTTCTATTTTAGGGTAACTTCCAATCCCGTTAGTCCAAACCTCGTGAAGACGGATATTATTTGTGGAAACCCTGGAAGGGTAGAAATCAACAATCTTCCTGCGGGTTACGTATATACCATAGGAGATCCCGCGGATAACACTGGATATCAGGCAAACCCTGACTTTCCGATCACAACTCCCGGTACCTATCAAGTACATGCAAAATTGGACGGCGCTTCGGCAAGTTCCTGTATTTTTCCATCGAACACGGTCACCGTTAACGAATTGGACATCCGTGTGGAGGTATCCCGAACCGATATCACCTGTGATGGGGAGTTTGGTAGCATTTCGGTAGAGATTTTTGATGTCCCGGAATTTTATAGTTTCCGATTAATCAAGGATGGTTCTACCTTTAATACAGCAGGGCCAAAAGCAGGAAGTACGCAAACATGGAGTAATTTGGGTCCAGGTACCTATATGGTCGATGTTTCGGCTGCCGGTAGCTGTACAGCCTTGGTCGATACCATTGATGAAGGAAGTGGTCCAGTACCGATTACCATAGGAGATGGTGTTTCCCCTATTGATGCGGCAGCTTATGCTACCGATAGTTTTGGTTGTGGCGCCACTTCTGTTCCCGTATTCTTGGAAGCGGGTGGTGGAACCGCACCCTATTCTTATAGTGTGGATGGTGCACCATTTACAGGTTCTTTTACGGATAATGTCACATTTGATGTTTCTACTTTTGGTACTTACAACATTATCGTTAGGGATGCTGGTGGTTGTACTAAAGACGCAGCTGTTGACGTGGAAAACCTTCCAGCTCCAGTCGTAAATTATACCGTTACGGACGCGGCTTGTGGTAGTACCAACAATGGTAGTATTGTGGCAAATGTAGTGAACAGTAATGGATATACGCTAACCTTTAGTAACGATGGTGGTACTACTTTTCAAAATAGTACCACTTTTGCCAACTTGGCGCCAGGACCGTATAATATGGTGGTTCGCTACGAGCAAGACTCCTTTGTATGTACACTTCCCAATCCGGACCCTCCGGTAAATGATCCTCCACGGATCGAAACGGTAGGTACTCCTTCGACCATAAGCTCTACGGCAACCGGTAATTCAACCCCTTCCTGCGCGAATGAAACCGGCGGTGAAATTACTTTTACACCCGCCACTGGGGGGGTAGGGCCATATTCCTACAGTATCGGTTCGGGTTTTGTAGCTGGTCAAACAGTATTTAGCAATCTGCCTATCGGTACTTATAATACGCAGGTCAGGGATCAAAACGGATGTGTTGCCGACGCGGGCCAAGTGGTATTCGCCGCTTTGGACAAACCCACCGATATCGATTTTGCCGAGATTGCCCTGGATTGTTCTACGAACTCTGCCACTGTACAGTTGACACCAACGTCGACGAATCCTATAGTAAATTATAGTATCATATCCCCATCCGTTGTAGACAACGGAGGTAGCGATACGTTTGCAGGGCTTACGGTCGGTAGTTATGTATTCCAGATTACGGATGATGAAGGTTGCTCCTATGAGGAAAGCTACACCGTTGATAATATTTCATCGATTCGCGTTTCGGCACAGACCCTTTCAGAGGTCATTTGTGTAGGTGAATCTAACGGAACGGGACGTTTTGTCGTTGACGGTTTTGCTGGAACTTACAACTACCAAATTGACGCTAATCCTGTGGTGACCAACCAGACCGATAACCTGATCAGTTTAACGGGACTTACCGCAGGCAGTTATACGATTACGGTAACGGATAACGATACGAACTGTGTTGATTCGGCAACTTTGACGATTGCCGAGCCTTCCGCACCACTCTCGTTAAATCCCATTTATACCGAGATGAGCTGTCAGAACAATAACCGAGGGGCCATCAATGCCAACGCATCAGGTGGTTGGGGCGGTAACCGATATAGTCTTGTACGGGCCGACGGTTCGATTATCGCAGGACCAAGGAGCAACCCCAATTTTACCGGTCTTACCAGTACTACGGAAACTTATTTCGTTCGTGTGGAAGATAATCTGGGTTGTGTGGTAACATCAAGCCCGGGAAAAACATTTACCGCTTTAGAGTTTCCAACGATTACGTTGGGAACCTCTGATTTCTGTTTCGATAGTACCGACGCGGCTTCATTGAGCGTGGTGGCGTCAGGTGGCGATGGTAATTACGAGTATCGTATCAATGGGGGGCCTTGGGGACCAAGTCCGTCCTTTAGTGGTCTGGCTCCGGATACATACACCATTCAGGTACGAGATGGTAACGAATGTCCCGCATCGATAACCCGTACTATTGAGCCACAGTTGACCACCAACATTACCATTGTAAGGGAATTGGAATGTACGCTTACCGGAACTAGGGATGCACGAATTCGGGTCAATATTTCAGATGGATACACACCCTATTTAAATTATGAAGTAAGTTTTAACGGTGCGCCTTATTCGGGCACAACGGCAATAACTGGAAATTCCTTCGTTTTCGATACACCAAACGATGGTACGTATCAATTTCGGGTCTCCGATTCCGGCACCGATGGTTCTGGAGCCTCATGTACCACGGAAACCAACGAAGTGGTGATCGCACCGATCGAATCGATCGTGGCCTCGGCCGTTCCTACCGATCCTCGATGTGGTGATCCCAATACCGGGGTTGTGGAATTGGTTCCCGATACGTCGGTGGGTATTCCTCCTTATGAGTACAGTACGGATAATGTAAACTACGGTAGCCAGCCAATATTTGGAAATCTTGCTCCGGGTAATTATACCTATTATGTCAGGGACAGCCGCGGATGTTTTGTGCCGGTTCCATTTACCATAGGTCCGGCAGGTCCTCCGTTGGATGCGACCGTTGCCATTACGGATGCAACCTGTAGTGCTGGTGGTACTTTTGGTGAAATTGACGTTACCGGGATCACAGACGGTACTGCACCGTTTACCTATACCGTATTGGATGCTGCTGGAAACGTTTTTGCGACCGTAGGCCCAATACCGGCTACAACTGCGAATTTCCCAAATGTTCCCGAAGGTACCTATACTGTTGTGGTAACCGATGATTTGGGTTGCGAGGACCGTGAAAATGTAATCATCGACAACGATTTAAACTTGGACCTGGTTCCCGTTACCACAACTACGCCTCCCGACTGTTCTACGGATCCAGTGTACATTGTGGATATTGTGGAGCTTCCGGCGCTCGATCCCCCTTATCAAATCGGTTTGCTGGGAGGGCCGTTGACGGCGCCGAACGTAGATGTAGATACCCATGATTTTACAGGTCAGATACAACCAGGAGTCACCTATTTTGTTGAAGTGATCAATGCCTCTGGTTGCCGCTATGTAGAGGAAATTTCCCCCATTACGGGGCCTTCTTTGGGAGTTACAGCGAATGGCACGGAAACTTCTTGTGACCTGACTGGAAATGGAACAATAGCGTACACCGTATCGGGTGCTAGTGGAGCCAATGTTGAAGTTACTCTGGTAAACACGGATACTGGTGCCGTAGTGGCAGGTCCAAATACGGTTCCTGCAGCAGGTCCTTTCCCGGATTTCACTAATTTGCCACCCGGCAATTACCAAGTATTGGTAGAAGATCCAACAAGTAATTGCGATGGAGGTGCCTTGGCATCGGTTATACAAGATGTCCCTACGGTGGCAATAGATGTCAATAGCAGCGCCAGTTGTACCGATCCTTTAGGTCGCTTGGTAGTTCGTGGTATCGGAGGTACGCCCGCATATACTTTTGCAATTGTTACGGCCAACGATCCGGCACCCGGTGCAGGAGCCTACAGTGCCGATACCTCTTATGATCTTGCGCCCGGCACCTATGATGTATATATTCAAGATAGTGCTACCGGTCGTACTTGCGGTTCCGTTTTGGAAGATGTGGTTATCGATACGGAAGGTGGTGTAGGAACACCTACCATTGATGTAATCAACCAATGTGTTGCCGTATCCTCTTATAGTATTAACGTCACGTCCCCACTTACAACAGGTCCCGCACCGGAAACGACCTTTGAATACGATATTGGTGGAAACGGATTTCAGACCAGCCCTAACTTTACTGTTGCCAACCCAGGTACCTATGTCATTACCGTAAGGGATGGAAATGGTTGTGAGGGTACTGTAATAGCGGAGGTTTTCGACTTTTTCTCTATCGATTTGAGCGCAGGCTCCGAACCTTCTTGTGACAATGCAAGTGGTCGTATTTTAGTAAATACCGATGGAGGAAGTAGTAATTTCAGATACTTTTTAAGGCAAGGGGCCACATTGATACAGCAGCAAGATGCAGGAGCCGATTATATTTTTACAGGTATCGCCCCGGGCAATTATGATATTGAGGTGGAGGATCTAGGGTCCAATACCACTCCTAATTGTACCGATACCGCTACCGTGGAAGTCGCTACTTTGACCACACCGGTAATCGATACAACCGTTGAAACTACAGTTTCATGTAACGGTGGTGTTGGTGGTAGTGGGACCGATGGTAGCATTTTGGTCACCATAGATGCCGCTTCAGCGGTCGACGGTCCGTTTACCTACAACCTTTACAATGCTGGGGGTACATTGATTACCTCTCAAGTAGAAGATTTATTCGAAGACCTTTCACCGGGAACCTATCAAGTTGGGATAAGTTCAGAATTCAGCTGTGAATCCGCAAGACGAACGGTAGTGGTTCCTGAACCCACCACTTCATTAAGTATGGATTGGGAGGCATCCCCCTATGCTTGTGATACGAGTAACAGTACCTTTAATACGACTACAATAACCGTATTTACCGACAGTAATTTGGATGGTTCTGGTACTCCAACGGGTACCGCGCCATATAGCTACAGTCTATTGATCGCTGGGGATCCCACCTATGACGGTACTTCCTTTCAATCCACCAATACCTTTGAGGTAATCGATAATGGTAGTGTACAGGACGCAACGGTTATCGTTCGTGATGCCAATGGTTGTGAGCTGACGGTTCAAAGGAATATCGATCCACCAAGTAACCTGACTTTTGATTTTGCACTTACCAAGCCACTTACTTGTGATGCCACGGGAAGCGGCACCGATCCAGCAACCCTTGAGGTCATCGTTCTTGAAGGGCCTGGCAATTATACTATACATCTTTTACCCTTCTCCACCGGAGTGTCCTTTTCAACCGGAGGTACAGATCGTGCAACATTCCCGTTAAGCACACCTGGTGATTATATCTTTGCCGTAAGTGATGATAGCAACGGAGGTTGTTTTTATGTAACCCAGCCGTACACCCTTGACGATTTTAATGATATTGAAGCGGTAATAGCCGAGGTAACTCCTGTCACCTGTTATTTGGGAACCGATGGTGTCATTAGCTTAGAAGTAAACAACTATGTGGGACGATATCGCGCTGAGGTATTCACTGTAGATGCTGCAGGAGTCGAGACCACTACCGGAAGAGTTGAAGATTTTGATACCGCCGCACCGATCAACACCCCGGAACTAATCGACAATGTTCCTGGCGGAAACTTAGTGGTACGAGTTGAAGCCTTGGATTCACCATTCTGTGATACCCGCAGTAACATTGTTACGGTTAGGCAGCCGAACGAGGCGCTTACCATAGATGCTCGACAAACGGCGAGTGTAACTTGTTTTATCCCTGGAAGAGGTGAAATCACCGCGACCAATGAAGGCGGTTGGGGTAATTATGTATACCGTTTGGAGATGTTCAATATAACTTCAGGTGCTTTTGAGGCATACGTGCCCTATGATAGTTTCGGACCCGATAATCGTTTTATAGAATTGTCCGAAGGGCGTTATCGTGTATTTGTGGAAGATGATCGGGGCTGTCCTATAGATCAGGAAGTTACTTTGGACTTGCCAACGGCCATTACCGGTGAAATCGAGGTGGTACAACCCTTACTTTGTCCAGGAGATAATAATGGTGTTATTAGGGCTTTTAATGTGACCGGTGGCGAAGATGACAATGGTGATGGGGAAGAATACCTATACCAATTGAACCGTATCGATAATGATGGAAACACCATTGGTGATCCAGATGCGCTTCAGGAGTCCCCAGTGTTCTCGAACCTTTCGGCCGGAAATTATTCTATTACTATTTTCGATGGTTGGGATTGTAACGGACTAACATCTACGATTACCATTCAAGATCCGGAACCCTTGCGGATCGATATCAATGAAGTAACCCCACCAGGCTGTGGTGATAGTGCCGCCCTACGCTTGACCGTGGAAAGCCATGTGATAGGTTCGGGAATGGATTATAGTTACCGACGTCTTGGCGATACGGGACCCTTTACCGACTTTAGGTCCGCTGGCGATACTTCACCTGATGTGAACTCCGTGGTGATTACCATTCCGGATGTAACAACGGATCCAAGTCCCTATCGGTACGAGGTTCAAAACAGTAATGGCTGTCCGCCCGTACCTTCTCCGGAACTGGTAATGGAAAAAGCACTACCATTGGTACTGATACCCGACTTGGTCGATGCCAACATTAAATGTGAGGGTGAAGCCACGGGAATCATCAGAACACAAGGCTATAATGCCATCGGTCAATACCGTTATACTTTGGTGAATAATGATTTGGGCAGTAATGTGGATTCCCCGACCGGACCGTACAACGACCCTACGATACCCACACCTGCAGATATCGTTCAAGGCACGAACGATACGGGTATCTTTAGAAATCTAGGTCCAGGAACATATTGGGTATATGGGCAGAGTGGCGCCTGTAGCGCGATAACCGAGCAGATCGAAATTTCACCGAAAGATCCGTTGATGGTACTACAGGCCGAGGGAGCACCGATCAGTTGTTTCGGCTTGGAAGATGGTACGATCACTATAGAGGCCGACGGGGGTACGGGAACCATTCGCTTCTCCATATCCGAGACCTTAAGCGAGTTCTATGAAGGGACAGACCCCGCAAACCCCAACCTTATTGTGTTCAGGGACCTTCCTCCAGGAGATTATGAGGTCAACATCGTTGACGAATTGGGTTGTACCCAGCGAAGAGATGTTACCGTTCCGGATGTCGAGGAATTGGTGGTTTCCGATCCCATTGTGACCGATGAAATATGTTTGGGCGCCAATGACGGTACCATAAACATACCTATTGATGGTGGTACACCTTTGATAGATGCTTTGGGTGTCGAGTATTATGAAATCAAAATAGAAAAAGTATTCCCCGATAATGAGGAAAGCGATACGACACCTTATTTCGACTATTATCCTGGTGAGGTTTTGACCGATAATCAGGGAACCGCGTTCATCACCGAACATGAATACCTGATTTCAGTAAGGGATGCCAATGGCTGTCCGGATTTTGGAGCGTTCCGAATAGAGCCAGGGGTACTCTTGGATCACTTTATCGATCCACAATACAGCTGTTCCGGTAATGTTCCGAACAGTAGCGTAAGTGTGGAAATGATCGATGAGAGCGTACTACCGCGTGTTACTTTTTACTTGGAAGATATAAATGCGATAGCCCCGGAAATATTGCTCTTACCGGAAGACCAACAAAATGCGGAACGCCGATTATTGGCCACTGGGGAACGTGCTTGGAGCAACTTGCCGCCAGGCAGCTATCAAGTTTATTTGTTCCACGAAAATGGATGTTCCGAGCTGAGTGAAGTCCGTGAGATTGAAATGTATGAAAACTTAGAGGTCGTTTTAGAAACGACAGGTCCCAACCAGGTTACCGCAACGGCAACCGGAGGGTTCGGCACCTACGAGTATTTCTTTCAAGGGGTCTCCCAAGGAACCGATAACATATTCCTATCGAACGAAGATGCATCGGTTACTGTACGTGTCGTTGACGAATTGGGCTGTGAAGTAAGCGCTGCCATTGAGTTTACCTTCACCGGAATGTTGGAGATTCCCAACTTCTTTACCCCTAATAATGATCTGGAGAATGATGAATGGGAAATTGGTAATCGAGAGTTTTTCCCGAATATCGAGGTGAAGATCTATGACCGATACGGTCGTGTAGTCGCTGAGTTGGACCAAGTTAAAAATTGGGACGGTACCTATGAAGGTAAAGAATTGCCATCGGGAGACTACTGGTACGTCGTAAATCAAAATGGCCAGGATAACACACAATTCGTAGGGCATTTTACCCTTTATCGTTAATGTATATCTTATGCTAGCATATTAAAAAGCTCCCGAAAATCGGGAGCTTTTTTGTTCCCGTTTGGACCAGATTTATGAAAAGGGCGGTTTTTAAAACTATAGCGCTGCTTTAGATCGAATTTTTAACGGTTATTGATAAAATCATAGTACGCATTCTGGACTTCGTTCTTTATCTTTCCGAACAACATCAAAACCGGATTCCAGATGAAAAAGTATGTATTGCCGTTATCCCTTCTGCTAAATATCGTTTTGGTACTTTATATCCTGTTGTGGGGAAAGGCCAAAAAACCGAATAACGCCCCCCCACAAATGGAAAAAGCTATAGCGACGGATACCATTTCGATTACCGACGAAAAAGGAATGACGGTCGATACCGTCACTATCGTAATGCTGGGAAATTCCATTACCTACGTAGGGGACTGGCAGGAGCAGTTGAACAGGACCGATGTATTTAACGGCGGTAAGCCCGGTTGGACCACCCAACAATTATCTTGGGTAATCGATGACTTTATAGAGGCCCACCGTCCCAAACTATGTTTCCTAAAAGGGGGAATCAACGACTATACCTTGGGCATCGGCACAGACCGTATCTATCAAAACATGACCATGGTCATGGATTCCATATCGGGCTTGGGAACCAAACCCATTTTTACGACCACTTTATATCAAAGGGGAGAAAAAGAACGTAACCTCGAAATTGATACCTTGAATGCACGTATGCAGGCATTTTGTACCGAAAAAGGGTACGACTTTATGGATTTGCGCCCCTTTCTTTGCAAAGATGGGGATATATTGGACGAATTTGTTTTGGAGGACAATACGCACCTGAAACCCAACGCCTATCCGGAATGGGCGAAAGCAATGCGTCCTTTTTTGAAAAAATATGGATTGAACTAATAATACCTCCGCCGGCACATGCAATAGGCAAGAAAGAGCGCTATTACGACTTAAACAAACTCATTTATGATCAAAAGCATATATAAAATAAGTATCGGAGCGCTGTTGTTATTCACGGTACAGGTATTCGGTCAACTAAAACCCGAGGATGACTTTACATATATTCAAATCGACAGTACCAAGCAAATGTGGGGCGATTGGGCGGAGCCGGAATGGCTGCGCTATTTTGGTCTGGATGCAGGCGATGTAGATCGTGACGGTAATATGGATATTCTTTCGGGCCGGTATGTGTATCATAACCCTGGCGGAGCGATGGAGGGCAATTGGAGACGCACCGTTCTTGATGATAATGTGGACGGCATCCTTATGATGGATGTCGATGGCGACCCCTATGCCGATATTGTAGCCATGGCATTACCAAATCTCTATTGGTACGAAGCAACCAATTTGGAAGGGACACGATATCAACGCACAAAAATAGGTGAGGTACCGGCTACCAGCCATGTAAATAGTCAGGGCTTTGAAAAGGCCCAACTGATACCCGGTGGCCCAAAGGAGTTTGTAATCGCCGGAGACGGGGATATTTATGCGGTACAAGCCCTGAAAAATGAAAAGGGGGGTATTGATTGGAATGTAAAAATGATTTGTGAGAATACCTCCGATGAGGGCATCGGGGTAGGTGATATCGATGGGGACGGTGATTTGGATATTGCGGCAGGCCGAAGACCGGAAGGAGAGGGCGAGCCTAAAATATTGGTATGGTATGAAAACCCAGGAAATATCGACGTTTTATGGAAGCCTACGGTGGTAGGGGAGAGCGTGCATCCCATTGACCGGGTGGAAGTTGCCGATCTTAATGGGGATGGTAAAGCGGATATTGTAATTACGGAAGAACGGTATCCGGGGCTTGAACCGGACGCTAATTTTTGGTGGTTCGCCCAAGAAAGTACGGCCAAGTGGACCCGAAACAAGATCGTTACCCAATTCTCCATTAACAATCTGGATATTACCGATATCGATAAGGACGGGGACATTGATCTGCTTACCGCCGAACACAAGGGAACCGCATTGGAACTGCAGCTTTGGAAAAACGACGGTGCTGGTGTTTTTTCAAAAAGCATCCTGGATACCGGAAAGGAAAACCATTTGGGAACCCAATGGGTCGATTTGGATGCGGATGGTGATTTGGACATTATCGGTTCGGGATGGGACCGTCACCAATATATGCATGTTTGGCGAAACGACGCCATACGCTCCCTGAAGACCGGTATGATTTTTAGGGAGTACCCATGGACTCCCGAGCAAGCAAAAGATGAAGGCAAGTTTCTAAGAGTAGGGGGAAAACTCGATTATACCATAAATGAAGACCATTTCCCCCAAGATTTGCATCGAGACGGGTTCATCACCTTGGATGCCGATGTAGACCTGTCCAAGGTTATCGGTGCCGAGGTCATCGTGGAAAGGGTACAATCGCATGAGGATACCAAAAATCTGACCATTCAGTTTAATGGGGGAAAACCGATTCCCCTTCCCGAACCGGTTTTGATTTCCAAACCTGCTACCGACTATATGTTCCATAGCAATATTCGGGTACCGGTTGCTATAGCAGATTTAAAAGCGGGGAACCAAAACACCTTTAAACTTAAGGTAAACAAGGACCAGGCTTGGGGTTGGCCCCAAAATCTGATTTATGGAGTGGTACTCCGGCTGTATTATGCCTCAGATCGGGCAACTGCGTATGGGGTGCAAAAATCGGCCCGTATGAAAAGGGTGTTTGATGGAACGAATCAAAAAGAGGTGCTTTCCGAAGTCATTTACAATATGATCGATGCGCCGGATATCGCATCCGTGGAATATATCGGCCTATTTGAAGATGTGAACCTACAGGGCGATGGAAAATACCGGCAATGGCAGTTTCGACATCATCGTGGAAAACGGGAAGGGCAATTGGGCATTCGGTACGAAGCACCATTTGAAATGCGCTTGAACCCTGATATCCTTCCCGATCAACTGGATCCTGTACGCATCATCGCGTTGGCGACAGATACCAATGGTCTCACCCGCGTTATTCCAGTCGATAATGGCCTAAAAATCAAAAGAAACCATTCGGTAACGCTTTTGAAACCGTGGAAACAACCACCTTTTTGGACCACCAGAAATGGAGAACACGAACAATATTTCAATAGTCCGGTATCCGGATCGGAGGTGAAAGAGGCCAGCTTGTTTTGGAATAGTTGGAGCCCTTGTTATTCCGAGGGTATCGAACTGAACGGAACCGTTCAGGCCGCCGATAAGAAGGTTCCTTGTTACGATGCGCATTGGCATGACTGGCTTTTAGCGGAAATTGGTGGCATAAAAAAAGGAAAAAATGTACTCAAAACACTCAAAACTCCCTTACACGATGGTGAAATGGTACATGGTATGGAAGTACAATGGCCCGGTATCATGCTAAAGGTAAAACACTCCGGATCGGGCAGGGGAGCCGTTGAGATCAGTGAAGGGGAGTATGAAGGGAGACCGCATTATATCGTTTACACCAAAGCGGCAACCTATTATTTAGATCGGGCAGGGGGCGGTTTTTCACGAATGATCGATACTTATGGTAATGATTGGATAGCCTATCGGACCGAACCCTGGGACCAGTATCCCGCTTCGGCGGCCTCCTCCTTTCGCGGCGTTCCCAATCTGGTATTTGGCTCCGAAACCGACGGTGGGGCGGGGCACCCCGGTCATGATAAGTGTACTTCCGTTGTTTCGGGCGATACCGTCATTACTACGACCACCAAAAGTGGAAAATGGAAGTGGGAATGGCGTTTTTATGACAATTATGTTGAACTGAACGTATTGGAAACCGATCAAAGCACTCCTTATTGGTTTTTGTACGAGGGAACCCCGGGCGGGTCCTACCGTCCGGAAAAATCGTACTTTGGAACCGATAGTACCGGTTTTCAGGACAACGTACCCGATTTTTTTAAAGGAACCGTGGCTTGGGGAAATTACCAATGGGCGTATTTTTCACGATCTGGAGTAGCCACCTCTTTCTATGTTTCCCAAAAGAAAACCGATACACATACGGACATGATGTCCTATCTTGGTAATACCGAAGAAGGCGCGCTTAGCAAAAACGGGATGACGGTATTCGGTTTCGGAAGGGGCAAGAATACCAAACCGCTTTTAACGGGGCCCAATTCGTTCGTTTTGGGTTGGACCGACTACGGCGTCGAGAATCAGGAAACACACGATAAAATTGCAAAACAAATTAATAGTATAATCAAGCCATTAAACTAGTACCATGAAAAAAAACAGCTACATTCTCTTACTAACGGTCGCTTTGCTTTGTGGTGGGGCATTGCAGTCCTGCAAAGAAGAAAAAAAACAAGTTACTCCCGAAAAAAAGGAAGCCCCCCTTAAGGCACTGGCTTTTAAACAGCGGAAGATCGTGGATAGTGCTAAATTTTGGTGGGCGCATAGCCCGGCCGATGTTACAGGCGATGGTATCGTAGACCTGGTATTCATCAATAATAACTCCGCGGGCGGGTATTTGGGCTACTATGAAGGTAAAAAAGAAGCGGGCCCATGGGAACGGCATATTATTGCCGAAAAACCGATAACGGGCGGACTTTTTGCCGGGGGCGATCTGGAAGCCAACGATATTGACGGTGACGGGGATATGGACGTTATTGCCATTAAACACCCGGGCGAATGGGTCGATGCCGGGGCCACTGCAGAATTGTTCTGGTATGAAAACACCGGGAATGCATGGAAGCCCCACACCATCGGTACCGTTCCCGATACCGTAAAAGACGTAAGTTTTGCCGATTTTAACACCGATGGGGTTATGGACCTCGCCATTCTTACTTTTGATGAGCACACCCTCAGTATTTTTCAGCAAAACGGCCCCGATACGTGGGAACGGGTACAGTACATCCAAAACGACGTATTACATGAAGGTATGGCTGTCGGCCAAGTCGATAATGACGGGTATCCGGATATCGTGGCTACCGGTTTGGTCTATTACAACCCAGGGGCCGATCTTACCAAGGAATGGCAGACCGAAAATTTAGATGAAATGTGGAACGATCAAGAGGGGGATTGGTCCAGAAACGGGACAAAAACCTTTATGGTAGATGTCGATAACGATTACCTTGTAGAAATTTTTATGGCGCATTCCGAACGGGCAGGGTATCCATTGGTCGCTTACAAGAAGATAGGGGACGAGTGGCAAAGTCGAATCATCAAGGATAGTATTCCGGCATGCCATACGCTACAGGTGTATGATTTTGACCTTGATGGCGATTTGGATGTTTTGGCCGGAATCAATTTTGCTCGGGCCGTAAACCTTGATCAAAAAAACTTCGATGTATCCATATTTTTGAACAAAGGCGGGTATAACGAATACGAGGAAATGGTTATCGACACCAATGGCATATACAACGGTCAGGCAGTGGACTACGATGCGGATGGGGATATGGATATTTTTAGATATCCAAACCATGAAGCGACGGACTTTTTTGTCCTTGAAAATACCATTAACGATTAGTGCCAATTTTATAATTGCAGTGCATAGTCGAATGTGGAACCGCAAAGGTTGATTACCTTCGCGAACTAAATCTGATATTTTGAAGCATTTTTTTTACGGTCTTTTAATAGCATTTTTGACGCAAGGTTGCGCGGCCCAATCCAAGGCGCAATTGATCGATTCCCATCAAGAGACCGTTATCAAAGAACACTTTGACTATTACCTTTATTATCCAAAGGGGTACGATACCCTGGCCGAAAAGCGTTTTCCTTTGCTGTTGTTTTTGCATGGGGGAGGCGAATCGGGAGATAGTTTGGTCGCCGTAAAGCGCAACGGACCCCCAAAATTGATCGCTAGGGGAAAAGAGTTTCCTTTCTTGATCTTGGCTCCTCAAAACCCGCACAAAAAAAAGTGGTGGAATACCGTGGCCGTAAAACAGTTGTTGGATACGATCGTGGCCAACAATCATGTAGACCCCAACCGTATTTACCTCACCGGACTCAGTCGCGGAGGTGGTGCGGCCTGGGAAATGGCGGTGCAGTATCCCACAACCTTTGCGGCAATGGCTGTTGTGTGTGGTATGACCCCGGTGCCCTATGCCGCTTGGATCGATAAAAAAATGCCGATTTGGGTGTTTCATGGCGAAGAGGACGAATCAATACCGATTTCGGAGTCGGAAACCATGGTGGAGCGTCTACTTTCCATGGGGTACAACGTGCGTTTTACCAGATATCCCGGTGTTGCACACGATTCATGGATTCCTGCGTACAATACCGAGGAACTTTACGAATGGTTTATGTTACAGGCCCGTAAATAATATGGTTTTTGTTTTAGTTGCCCATCGTGCCGGCCCATTCGGGTACCGAAGCATCGATTCCCAATACCGGGAGTATAAAGAAGTACAGCAATAAGGATAGCAATAAAATAAAAACCAAATTCAGCCAAAGACCGGTTTTTGCCATTTCTCCAACGGTAATTCGATTACTGGCAAAAATCACCGTATTGGTTCCGGTTCCCGATGGCAGCATAAAAGCAAAAGAGCAAGCGAAAGTTGCGGGTATCATAATCAATAAGGGGTGTATTTCTCCTGCAACGGCGATAGCTCCCAGTAATGGCAGAAAAATGGTGGCCGTAGCGGTATTGGAGTTGACCTCAGTCACAAAAACGATCAGGGTGACCACCAAAACAACGATCCAAAAACTGTGCAGATGCCCCATATCGGGAAAAGCGCTTCCAAGCCAAAAAGCGGCCCCCGACGATTTAAAAGCAGCACCCAATGCCAGTCCCCCGCCCAAAAACATGGCCACGCCCCAAGGTATTTTCTGGGTAGTTTTCCAGTCCATTAGCCGAAACCCTTTTCCATCCCCTACCACGAACAATAAAAAAGCGCCCAACATGGCAACCGTACTGTCATGTACAAAATCGGAAATTCCCAGAATAGTGCTCCAACCGGGTATGGTTAGGGGCCCCAATATCAAGTCGCTTTTAAAGATCCATCCCAAGGCGGTAAACAAGAAAAGCAATAGCACCCTTTTCTCGCCAATGGTTGTACGCCCCAGTTGTCGTTGTTCCGCTGTGATGAAAGCCGCTCCCCCTTTAATTTTTCCATTTACCTTAAAAAACCATACCAAATAAAACCAAACCAGCGGTACGAACAAGGTTACCACAGGAATCCCGATTTTCATCCATTGAAAGAAATCGATTTCCGGGGCGTCCGGATACAGTTTGTTGAACAGGCCTGCGAAAACCATATTTGGAGGGGTGCCGATCAAGGTTCCCGTACCTCCAATGCTAGCGGCATATGCAATACCAAGAAGCAGGGCAAGTCCAAAGTTATGCCTTTCATCAACAGGTAATTTCTGTATCAAAGCGGTCGCAACGGGCAACATGATAAGCACGACCGCCATATTGGTGATCCACATGGAAAGAAAGGCGGTTGCGACCATAAACCCCAAGACCATTGCGCGTTTTCCGGACCCTAAAATTGTGATGGTAAATAAAGCCATACGCTTGTGAAGCCCCTGTTTTTCAATGGCTTTTGCCAAGATAAAAGCGCCAAGTAGCATGAGCACATAATTATGGCCATAGTTACGGGCGGTCGCTGCCGAGGTCATTATACCAAGAAAGGGAAACAGGATTACCGGTAAAAAGGCCGTCATATAAATGGGCACTACCTCTGCGATCCACCAAACGATCATCAGTAGCGCTACCGCCAAAACACGTTGACCGGAACTAGGGAAGTCTTCGGGAAAAGGAACTACAAGTACTATTAAAAATGAAACCAACCCCACCCAGAGGCCTATCTTTTTTGATGTTTTTCTATCCATGCCGATTGAAAACTAAAATATTTTTACGGCTAACCGAAATATCGTACCCTATTTTTGATGATATGATATTTTTAGGTACTCAAATGATACAATCGAAGTGATCGATAGTGACCGTTTTTTAGTAAATTACCAGGATAATCAATCTGAAACCCATGAAAGGTATTGTTAAACTTCTTTTTCTTTGCTGTACAACGGCCATGCTCATTTTATGTTCGGGTTGTGAAGAATCCCTACCTCCAATATCCGATACCTTTTCTGAACAGATACGGCTTAACCAAATCGGGTATTATCCGGCTGCGATCAAAAAAGCCGTCATCGTCGACGGTCCCGAAACCCAAAAGTTCATGGTAGTGGATAGCGTGGCCATGAACGTACTATTGACCGGCACGCTATCGTCCGCGGAAGATTGGAAATTGGCAGGGGAAACGGTGCGCATTGCGGATTTTACAAAACTGACGACTCCGGGAACGTACCTGTTATTGGTACCGGATTTAGGATATTCCTATCCTTTTAAAATCAAGAAAAATGTACTGCACGAGGCGTTTTTAGGTTCGATCAAAGGGCTTTACTACCAACGCGTGGGCATCTCGTTAAAAAAAGAACATGCAGGGAAATGGCATCGGGACATCGCCCATTTGGACGACAGTATACCGTTTCATCCTTCTACCGGAAAAACATCGGGATACATCAGTTCCCCAGGGGGATGGTACGATGCGGGCGACTATAATAAATATATCGTAAACGCCGCTTTTCCCTTAGGGCAGTTTTACCTATTGCAAGAGCAATATCCGGAGCTTGTGTCCGATAATATGCTCAATATCCCTGAAAGTGGGAACGGCAGAAGCGATTATCTTGACGAGTTAAAGTATGAAATGGATTGGGCCCTAACGATGCAAGATGGGGATGGCGGGCTTTTTCATAAACTCACTACAAAGAATTTTGAAGGAATGGTGATGCCTTCCGCAGCCACGAGCCAACGGTATATCGTTGGGAAAGGAACAACGGCCACATTGGATTTTGCAGCTTGTGCGGCCCAAGCCTATCGGGTTTTTAAGACCGTTGATAGCGCTTATGCGGAAAAGTGCCTCGCAGCGGCCAAAAAAGCCTTCGATTGGGCCATGGAAAACCCCGCTGTCGCCTTTACCAATCCTAAGGATGTGCATACCGGGCAGTACGGGGACGCCGATTTTGAGGACGAGTGGTTTTGGGCCAATGCGGAACTGTTGGTCGCCACCCAGGATAGTGTGTATCGCAACAACATAAAAAAGAAGGCTATCGATTTTAATTTTAAGGCGGGAGAAAGCTGGACGGCCTATATGCGTTTTCTGGGAATGTTTACGTTGTTGGACAATAAGGAGGCCATTTCGGAACCCTTCTATAACAGTATCAAAAACGGAATAATTGCCTCGGCGGACCGTTTGGTGACCAGTGCCCAAGAACTGGATTATTTTCAACCGATCGATGATTTTCATTGGGGATCCAATAGTGATGTGCTAAATGCCGCAATGGTAATGGCACAGGCGTATCGGTTAAAGGGAAGTCCGAAATATTTGATCGGAGTGCAGCAGGCAATGGACTATATTTTGGGCAATAATGCCATGGGAGTGAGCTATCTTACCGGTTTTGGCGATAAGACGCCTATGTTCATCCACCACCGGCAAAGTGCGGCCGATGGTTTGGAAGATCCGGTACCTGGGCTGTTGTCCGGTGGTCCCAATAGTCGATTACAGGATGTGGCCGGTGGCGCGGTATATCCTGAAAATCCCGCACCCATGCAAAGTTGGGTAGATCAGGAACCGAGTTACGCCAGCAATGAAATTTGTTTAAATTGGAATGCGCCGATGACCTACGTTTTAGGTTTTTTGGAACACGAATCAGATTAATCCAGATTCTCTTAATATACGCATCATATGTACATAAAGTTTAAATCCGTTCTGCTCTTTTTTTATATGGGGCTCTTATTTGGTAATGGCCTTTACGCTATAAATCCGGAGCCAAAAAAGAAACCTCGCAACGTCATCTTTATCCTTACGGATGATCACCGTTACGATTATATGGGCTTTACCGGGAAAGTTCCTTGGCTGAAAACGCCCCATATGGACCGTTTGGCTAAAGAAGGGGCCTATCTCCCCAATACCTTTGTAACTACCTCGTTATGCTCACCAAGTAGAGCCAGTATTTTAACGGGACAGTTTTCGCACAACCATACGATTATCGATAACTATTCACCGGATCCCGGTAATTTGACCTACTTTCCTCAGTACCTTCAAAAGGCAGGGTATCAAACAAGTTTTTTTGGAAAATGGCATATGGGAGATCACGGAGATGAACCGCAACCCGGTTTTTCCCATTGGGAAAGTTTTCCCGGTCAAGGGGTCTATTACGATCCCACAATAAATATCAATGGAAAACGCGTAGCCTATAAGGATTCTACCTACATCACCGATCTGCTGACCGAACACGCCATCGATTGGCTGGACAAGCGCGATAGAAAAAAGCCTTTTTTTATGTATTTGTCCCATAAGGCAGTGCATGGGATGTTCAAACCCGCCCGAAGACATAAGGGAACCTATCAAGGAAAAAAAATTACGCTTCCAGCTACTTACGAACAGACCAAAACAGGGGAATACCGCGATTTAAAATGGCCGCAATGGGTAGCGGATCAACGGATAAGTTGGCATGGGGTAGATTTTATGTATCACGATAATAGGGACATCCATGAAATGGTGGTGGCGTATTGCGAAACGCTTTTGGGGGTCGATGAAAGTGTGGGGAGCGTTATGGAATACCTCGAAAAAGAAGGTTTGGATGACTCCACCTTGGTCATTTACATGGGCGATAATGGTTTTAGTTGGGGAGAACACGGCTTGATCGATAAACGCCATTTTTACGAGGAGTCAGTAAAAGTACCGTTGCTTGTGCGATGTCCCGAACTTTTTAAAGGTGGCGATACACCCCAGCAAATGGTACAAAGTATCGACATTGCCCCTACGATTTTGGCAGAGGCCGGAGTGAAACAACCGGAACATATGCCCGGTGTTTCCTTTATCCCCGTCCTAACCGGAAGTGACCAAGGGAAGGGTAGGGAAGAGGTATTCTATGAGTATTATTGGGAACACGATTTTCCGATGACGCCCACCGTTTTCGGTATGCGAAACGATCGTTACAAATTTATTCGGTACCACGGCATATGGGACCGAAGCGAGTTGTATGACCTTAAGAACGATCCCGATGAAAAGTACAACCTCATAGCGGAACCCGATAAGCAGGAAATGATCAAATCCATGTCCTCCGCAATTTATGAATGGTTAGAGGGGACGGATGGTATGAACATCCCCCTCAAAAAAACGGTAAAATATCGCTTTGGGGATTACAAACATAAAAACGAATATTAATGGTCGTTATGTCGTAAGGGAATCGTGCAGTTACCAAAGAGGAACAAATAATGCTTGTGAATGGGCAAGCGAATACAGTTTGTTCTGTTGGACAATACCACTACCGATACTCAGGGTGCGGCACTTGGTGATTTTGGAGCGCGTATCGAAACCAATTGAAGGTAATCGTTATTTTTTGCCACAATGAGGTATTCCTTTTCTTGAAATGTAATTTTGGCAACATCGCGTACATCACCAGTGGTGAACAAGCCGCTGTCCCTTCCGCTAATGGGCAGGAAGGATCCGTTTTCGTCCTGTAACAAAAGCAGCCCGTTACCGGCATCATTTCTAGGGGTTTCTACCTCTGCGGTATGCAAATTGCCGGCAATCATTACATCTAGTTTTCCGTCACCATTAAAATCTTGGATTATAGAGCTGTTGATATTCGATATTTGAGCGGCTCTGGGTAAGGGGAAAAGTCGAAACGTTCCGTTGTCATTTTCGAGATAAACGCTAGCAAACGATTTTATTTTGTAGTTGAGGGATTTATTCAAATAGTCTTCGGTATACACCTCTTCCAGGGTAGCCTCCGAAAAGGACTGATAGGATTCGAACTTCTTTTTAATTCCGGGCATTTGTTGTGAGGAGCATTCCCGTCCGCGCAGCGGATATTGTTTTCCTTCGTTAAAATAACTTAATACGATATCCTTGGAGCTGTTGTTGTCAAAATCCCTATAATACACGTCAAAGGTTTCTGCTTCGGTAGCTTGGTATTTGTAATTCAGTCCCAAGTTGCCAACAATATAATCCATATCGCCATCTCCGTCAAAATCGGCTGAATTGATATGGTACCACCACCCATGGGTGTCTGCTATACCTAAATTTTCGCTGGTATTTTTAAACGTACCTTTTGTGTTTTTCAATACGGTAATCGGCATCCATTCCCCTACCAGGATCAAGTCGTCCCAACCGTCGTCATCGTAATCGTTCCATAGGGCATCGCTGACCATTCCAATGCGTAGTAACTCCGGGGCGACGGTAGCGGTTACGTCCTTAAAAAGGATTTTTTTCGGGGTACTTCTATTTTCCAGGATATAACTGTTGGCCGGTTCGGGATAGCCACCGGGTACCAATCTGCCTCCCACAAAAAGATCTAGATCGCCATCTTTATCAAAATCATGGGGTTTGGCAACAAGTCCGCTCGCCGTAATTTCAGGAAGGCTCCCTTCTGCTTTTTGGAAATGGCCGTTTCCGTCATTGACATAAATACGATCTTGTAATTGCTCGGATTCCGGAGTGAATTCATTTCCGCCGCTAACGACATAGAGGTCGTTATCGCCATCGCCCTCCATGTCAAAAATTACAATGTCCATATCCTCATAGGCCCGTTCTTTTTCTATGGTGGCTATCTGTGTTCGTTCAAAACCCGTAGCCGTTTGGAGAAAGATGCCCATGGTATTGTTGTGAGAACCTCCCACGACAAAGTCGTCCAAACCATCACCGTTCAAATCGGCAACCGATGTCAAGGGCCCGAGCATGGAGGTCTGATAGGGAAGTAAAATTTCTTTGTTGAAATCGTTATAATAATTCTCCAAATGGCGATAGGGCTTTAGGAAGGCAGTATCGCTTTCGGTTTTAAAAATTGGCTTCGATAACAAAGGGCTTGGACTATTTTGGACGAGGTTCTGACGTTTGGCATCCTCTTGGGAAACGGTCAAAAGTTGATTGGTTTTTACCGCTGTTTTAATTTCGGTGTCGCCATTGGGCCATTGTATCGCTACCGAATCGATTTGCGCTATCTTACCCACCCCAAAGTGCAACCGCGGGGCAACCGACGATTGAAAACCTCTGGTGAAGGTCATTTCCTGAAACTGAAAGTGCCCATCCTCCAAATAGAGATACACTTTAACGTTGCTCCCAAAAACATCGTTTACGCTACCTTTAAAGTCGAGGCTCAAAAAATTATTGGCATCCGGATTTAAATTTTCGTAGAGTTTGGCCGGTTCGTCAATATTGTTGGTCACGATTTCAAGATCGCCGTCATTATCAAGATCGGCGTATACGGAACCATTGGAAAAGCCCTTATGTGAAATGCCCCAAGCGTCGTTTACCTCCTCAAAATCGAGGTTTCCCGTATTACGGAACATGAAGTTGTCTATTTTTTCGGAGGGAATGGCCAAGCTGCGCTCTAGCAGTCTGTCCTTAGGTTTTCCGGCCTTTTTATATCCGATAAAGTAATCCCGATTATTGATTTCCCTTCGGATACCGTTGGTGATAAACAGATCTTTATGCCCGTCGTTGTCGAAATCCCCAAAAAGAGGGGCCCAGCTCCAATCTGTGGAGGATGTTCCGGTCAGTCGGGCAATATTGCTAAAATCGGGTAGGGTGTCGTTCAGTATTCCGTTGTTCAGCTGAAAACTGTTCTGCATGTATTGATAATGAAATCCGGAGCCGACGGTGTTCCAAAACAGCTTTGGATTCATACTGGCCATATTGGATTTGGAACGCCTATTGTCCTTTGCCGTCATATCGACCTGAAAGATATCGAGCCAACCATCGTTGTTAACGTCCGCGATATCGGTACCCATCCCGAAGAAAGAAGTTTGTTTGGTCACTTCTTTCACCACCTCGGAAAAGGTCCCGTTTTTATTGTTGATGTAAAAAAGGTCCGGCGTACTAAAATCGTTGGATACATAAATATCCGGCCAGCCGTCGTTGTTCATGTCCCCCACGGTGGCACTTAACGATAGTCCGAATGATGTTACCCCCGAAGCTTCTGTAGCGTCGGTGAACCGGCCATTATCGTTTCGAAACAATTTGTCGGTTTCGATTGTTTTGGGCGACTGCATTTTATAGCTATAGTACTGGTTCGGTGCGTCGAATGGTGTAGGGGGGTAGTTGGCCACATAGGCATCAAGATCACCGTCTTTATCGTAGTCGAAAAAAGTGGTCTGTACACTATTGCCGTCTTCCGCCAACCCAAATTGTTCGGCCTGTTCAGAGAAGGTTTTGTCCCCATTATTCAAAAATAATTGATTGGTTTTGATGCCGGATCGGCCACCTACGGAACAATAAATATCCAAAAAGCCGTCATTGTTGACATCTGCCATGGTTACTCCGGTATACCATCGATCATCTCCGGTAACCCCGGCGGAAACCGAAATATTCTCGAACTGAAGATTGCCTTTGTTCAGATATAGGGCATTGGGCACCATGTTTCCTGTAAAATAAAGGTCGATCAGCCCGTCGTTGTTAATATCGCCCGCTGCGATACCGCCGCCCATGTACAGGTATCCATAGGTGAAATAATTTAAGGAATCGGTTTCGGTAAGGGTATTGGTAAAGGTAATGTCAGAAGCGCTTGAAGCAATTTCCTGAAATACTTTTTTTATAGAGCGTTCCTTATCCGGGTCCGCAGCTTTTTTGGTACAGGAGCCGAGAATTCCTATAATTACCATAACAAGCAGTTTCAATGCTCTTGGATTAAAAAAAGTACATCGATTAAAAAAAGAGAACATATGATACGGCATTTCTTAAAATAAATTCCAATTTAACAACATAGAAAGGCTACTGATATTCCAAGATAGCAGGACCACCCGCTTAGAAGTGGTAAAGTATGAATTTTCGGCTTCAACCAAAAGTTAAAACAACCTGATTGTTATTGAACCCAGATTATATCTGAGAAAATCCATTGCGGTTCGAAACTACTGTAAAACCGAAGGCTTCACTATCTTTTGGGCTTGACGGCAGTCTCAATGCTTTGCGGTGATGCGCAAACCCGAAGAACATCTTAATTTTATAGCATTTTCGACCCTCATGACGAAGTTCCATTGCTTAAAACGGGTTAAGCAATTCCCTTTTTGTCGCTTTTTTATGGGTGGTTAGGTGATGATAGTATGGTCGTATGCATCACTTTTTAAGTGTAAGCCTATATAGCAGGCGGCCTACGATGTTAAAACTGTTTTTAGAATATAATACCGTTTCTGGTATTAAATTACCCATTAAAAATTGTTCTTTTCCGTGTTTACTTCAAAATAAAATCTAACCATAGCTACTGCTATGCCTGGATTTTCTTTTTCGTCTACCCAAAAAATCCCTGGTTTTTATTTTCGTAATTTAACACCATAAATGGTATAAAAAAGGCCGGTACTAGTACCGGCCTTTTTGGGTTGACCGGTTTTGAATACGGTCAACGGTATGGTCAAAAGGTTATTCCAATGAGTCGATAAAGGCCAGTGCCACGGCGGGCAATAACACTTTATCGATAGTATGGGCCACCCCGTTTCTTGCTGTCACGTCCGCGGTCAATATTTCCGCATTGATGTCGTCGGTAGCGTCACCGATAACAAAGGCATTGCCCCTTGCAATGATTTCCAAGGAAGCCGCTTCCAGAGCCGTATCTACCGATCCGGGCGCTAAGTCAGCAGCGGTAACGGTGCCCACAACCACATGATACCGAAGGATATCGGCCAACAAAGCGATTTCGGCATCCGTTTGGAAGTCACCGATACCATTGTAATTCGGTCCTAGTGCATCGAACAGGGCGGTAAACGCCGCATTTGTCGGTGCAAAAACGGTTGCGGTATTGAAATAGGTAAAACCATTTACGACCGTAGTATCATTGGTAACATCAATGAACAAGGTGTCAAGCTGCGTTGCCGCAAGGGCTTCACCAAGTATGGAAAGATCAGCAACGTTGCCGACCGTGGTCGCTAGGTCGTCCGAGGCCAAAAGGTCAAGGAACTCCTGAATAGCTGCCGGTTTCAAAACTTTATCAATAATATTGGCTTCCCCATTGGTCGTACTGATAGGCTCGACCCCAACATTGGCCGTTTCACCAAAACTATCCGTAATGGTAAACGCTCCGGGAGCACCTGCTACATCCAGTGTAGCTCCTGTTGCAGTTTCGACCGTACCAGCGGCAAGTTCTTGAAGCACATCCATCTCATCATCTCCCATTCCCATGGTAGCCGGAGGAAGTACGTGATAGGACAATATATCGGCCAATAACTGTAATTCTACGCTGTTGTCAAAGGATTCCAGACCGGTATAATCATCACCCAAATCTTCCAACAATTGTGCAAAAGCATCGTTGGTAGGGGCGAGTACGTTCAACGGTCCAGCACCGGAAACAACGTCCACGAGCCCGGCCTGGGCCAAAGCACTGTTTAAAGTGGAAAGCGCCTCGGTATCACCTACCAATTCTGGTAGATTAGGTCTGATATCGAGACTGGCAGCATCGATTAAGGCCTGTGGGATCAGTACTTTGTCAACAAAGTGAATTACGCCATTGGAGGCATTTTGATCTTGGGCGGTAACGTTCGCTGCAGTGGAGGTGGACGAAAGTTCCGTTTTATCCTGTACCTGCACGCCATCGGCAAGGGATATGGTAATATTCTCTCCCTGTACCGTAGTAAACGAAGCGCCATCGCTCAAACTGGAAGCTCGGTTCGTTCCCGGCACCACATGGTAGGTCAGGATCGCCGATAGCAACGCATTGTCAACATTTGCCAAAAGTTCAGCAGCATCGGCAAAACCAAGTTGTTTTCCCAAATTGTCGAAAGCGGTGTTGTTCGGGGCGAAAACCGTAAACGGTCCGTCTCCACTAAGGGTCTGCACCAAATTACCGTCAGCCTGCGATAATGCCGCGACCAGGGAGTTTAAGGAAGTGCTCCTTTGTGCGACCTCTACGATGTTACGGGTACTATTGTCCGAAATCGTACCATCGTTGGTATCGTCGTCTTCACAGCTAACTAAAAAAGCCGAAAGCGTTAATAGTGATAATAACCAGGTGGTTATCTTTTTATTATAAATCATTATATGTCTTTTTTCTGGTTAATGTACGTTTAATATCCTGGATTCTGCTCAATTAACCCGCCACTAAGATCAATGATCGCTTGTGGTATGGCAAAATAGTTGCTTGTTTCGGTAAAACCGGGAGCCGCCTGTAGGTGTACTCTTTTGGTTTTTTCCACGTCGAGGTAAGCATTCATTACCTGAACGGCATCGCCCCATCGTACAAGGTCAAAATAACGATGTCCTTCCAATGCCAGTTCCAATCGGGTTTCAAACTTTACCGCTTTTAAGGCAAACGCAGCGTCCGGGAACGTGCTGTATGGTTGAACATTATAATTGGCTGCAGGAACGCCGTTATCAAAACGAACAACATTGTCGGGAAGTGCCGCTCTGTTCCGTACTTCGTTGACCAGACTTAACGCCTTTGCCAAATCGCCTTCGTCAACGGCAACCTCGGCACGCCATAGCAACACTTGTGCATAACGGATGATATTGGTATTAAGCCCGTTTACTGCGGGAGTCCAAGCTGCGGTAGAGGAAGCATTATCCCTTTCGGCAGCGGAGAATACCTGCTTTATTTGGTTATAGGGCCCACCGTTACTAGGGTCCCTTACCCAGGCTACACCGGCGAATTCACCATATCCCAAGAAAGGAATGCCACGGCGCGCGACGGTCCAATCCAAACGGGGATCTAATTGTCCCGTGTAAGGCGTAAAAGGATCCGAGGCGGCAACACTTTCATCATTGGTCACATCTGTAGCGTTAAACGTGTCCAAAAGAGGAAGACCACTAGCATCGGTCTTGAAGGCGTTCACCAAATTCTGGGAAGGCTGATAAAACCCACAGCAGGAAGATACCGGTCCACGATGGTGAAATTGGAGGATATCGCCCCAGTTCCCGTTTCGATCTTGGGGTGTTCCGTCACCTACGCTATATTGTATGGAAAAAATCGCTTCGGGGGAATTCTCCGTTGCGAGATCAAAGTTATCTCTGAACCTACCGTTTAAACTATGTTTGCCACTATTGATTACGGCATCCAACAAGGGTTTTGCGGCCGCGTAATCCGACTGGAATAGGTGGGTTTTTGCCAAATACGCCTGCGCAGCGGTTTTGGTCGCTCCACCGGTACGGGTGGGGTCTTCATCCAGGTTATCTACCGCATACTGAAAATCGGCCTCGATGGCGCTCCACGAATCGACACCCACATTGGTGGTACTTTCCGTAATATCCTCGGTTACATAGGGAATGTTGTTCCAGATTTGCTTGGCATCAAAGTGATAGTGCGCCCTTAAGAAACGCATTTCCCCTTCGGCCTGGTTGGCTTCCGCTTCTGAAAGATCTCCCGACTCCCTTCCTTGAGCTATGGATAGTAAGGTAATATTGGTCCGGGCGATACCTTCGTACAACGCCCTCCACTTTCCATCCAAATAGCCATTTACCGAGGTCGTATTTCCAAACTCGATCGGGGTGATTACCGCGGCATCGTTAGGTTCACTGCCTTTGTAGGCATTATCCGAGGTCACACCACCATAGGTCCAATTCGATGGGGAAGATGCAATGGCATTTCCGGTACCCGGGCGAAACCCGTCCAAAAGGGCATATGCCGAAACAACTTGGGTTTCGATGAATGTAGAATTTAAAGGAACACTGTTCCCCGCTATTTGTCCTTCGATGGGAACATTGAGGTCTTCCTCACATCCCATGGTCACCATAGATATGGCAACTAGAATACTAAGATATTTATACATTTTTTTCATAGTTTTTTTATTTAAAAATTAACATTTAACCCAACAATTACTTGTCTGTCAATAGGGTAGGCACCGCCGTCAACGCCGATGGTCAAGTTTTGATTTTCATTTCCGAAGCGAGCAAGGCTAATTTCCGGGTCAAGACCGGAGTAATCCGTTATGGTGATCAGGTTTTTTCCTTGAACGTAAAACCGAATTCCCGCAAGCCCTAATTTTTCAACGGTTTGGGAAGGAAGGGTATATCCGATTTGGATGTTCTTCATTCTTGCATAAGAACCATCTTCAAGATAAAAGGACGACTGATCCGATTCCCTATTAATGATTTCAGCACTGGTAGTCAAGGCAGGAAGATTGTTTTCCTGTACGTAGTCTACACTTTTCGCTCCTGGAAAGGTATTAAAGTCAAGGAAAAATTTGTTGAAATTATAAATATCGTTTCCTTGTGACCCCTGCCATAACATGGCCATGTCCCAGTTTCCATAATTCGCTGAGAAATTTAGGCCGTAAGTAAAATCGGGGTGCGGACTTCCAATAAATTGCCTGTCCTCGGCATCGTCGGCTCCATCGCCATTGATATCCTCGAACAACATTCTCCCTTCGTCGTTGAAACCAAGGAACTTTTTGCCCCAAAAGGCTGCCAACGGCTGTCCGGCAATGGTTCTATTCGGTCTTTGACTTCTAAATGCGATACCATCAATAAAATCGTCCAAGTTGTTAGGGTCTAAAAACTTCACTTCGTTTTTATAGTGCGAGACATTCGCCGCAATGGTATAGGTAAATTTGTTATCCGGTGAGTTGGAATAACTCAAGTTGACATCGATACCTTTGTTCTCGACCTCTCCAAGGTTTTTTCGGATAACGTTCGTACTACCCAAAATTGTGGCATCGCCGGGATCGTTTACCAATAGGTCCTCTGTTGTGGCAATATAAGCATCCACGTCCAAACCTATTCTATTGAAAAGCTGTGTGGTAATACCCACGTTGGTGGTTGTAGTGGTTTCCCAAGTCAACGACTCATTACCCCTACTTTGAAGCCCATAACCGATATCCAACGAGCCGTTACCACTAGGGTAGGCATTAAACTCCGTATTAGGGGTCAGTATGTCCGCTACGTTATCGGCGGGTATGCTCGCATTACTACCGATAACCCCGTAACCTGCTTTGATCAAAAGGTTGGTAAACACCTCGGAATCCTGTAAAAAGGATTCGTTGCTCACCCTCCAACCTGCACTAAAGGATGGAAATACACCATATTTATTTCCTTCGGTAAACTGAGAGGAACCATCTCTACGCAGGGTGGCCGACAGTAAGTATTTATCGTCAAACTTATAATCGACCTTTCCAAATAATGAAAAGTAGTTTACTTGTGAGGCAAATCCGAAGTTAGCGATGTTTTCGGTACCCAAATCAAGAACTCTGGTATTCAGTACATCGTTAAACAAGAAACCTGTTCTACTAGCTCCAATAGTCCGGCGATTGGTATTGTTAAATTCGGTACCCGCCAGTACATTAAAGGAGTGTTTTCCAAAGTCCTTGTCGTAGTTTAAGGTGTTGAACCATGTGTAAATCTTATTGAACTCCGATCGTTCTTCCAAACGATTGGTAAGGTTGACTACCTCGCCTTCGGGAGCCGCGGGGAAAAATCGCGATTGGTTAAAACTATTGATGTCAAACCCCATGTTGGACTTAAACGTCAAGTTTTCCAAAATATCGTATTCCGCAAAAAAGTTACCCAGGGCACGAAAGTTTTGTGCACTATTATCCTTGAACCGCAAGGCCTGAGCTATCGGGGCATTGGCATTTCCCAGCCCTGGCGCTCCGGAACCGGCAAAGTTGCCACCTTCGTCATAAATAGGGATAAAAGGGTGAATTCTTGTCAATGCTGCTATAGATCCATTGGTATCTTGATTTCCATTTAAACCGGTTCTATCGGTCAATGACACCGTAATGTTTTCTCCGACCCGAAATCGATTTGTGATGTTGAACTGTGTATTGGCTCTTAAAGAGACCCTAAAGAAGTCGGTACCCAGGGCCACACCGTCTTGATCCAAAAGCCCTAAGGAAAAGAACGATTTGGAATTCTCCGTACCTCCCGAGGCATTGATACTATAATTGGTTGTCAATGCGGAGTTGAAAAATTCATCAAAGTAATCGGTTCCGACAGCATTACCTCGTGTTATGCGATTGGTCTCCAAATTATAAGGTTCGGCACCGGGATCTCCGGAACCCGCCGGAATAATATAGGTCGGCAATACCGGTGTAGGGCCGTTACCGAACTGTGGATGGTTCGGGGAGTTACCACTGGTATTGATTTCTGCACGCCATAAAGCCTCGGCATGTTGTTGTGGGGTAGCGATGTTCGGAAAAACGGAATTTGGAATAAAACTGACACCGGTCCATACATTAGCCGAAAACTGTACTTTCTGGTTTACTTTTCCCGATTTGGTGGTAATGATGATTACCCCGTTACCTGCTCGGATACCGTAGATGGCAGCCGCGGAGGCATCTTTTAAAATTTGGATCGATTCGATATCGTTCGGATTCAAATCGTTCAGACCTGCATTTGACGGTGTTCCATCGATGATGTACAAGGGGTCGTTACCATTTACGGTTCCGAAACCACGAATACGAACTGCGGCCGAACCACCTGGTCCACCTTCGCTACCCACGGTAACACCTGCCGCCTGACCCTGTAAGGCCTGTTCTATGCTTGTTGGGGCGGTCGCTTCCAACTCTTTGGCCCCTACCACGGTGACCGCTCCGGTAATATCCCTTGTCGATTGTTTGGAATACCCCGTAACAACTACCCCTTCCAGTTCCGCTGCATCCAATTCCATGCTTACCTGCAGGGTCGATTGTGCGCTCACAGAAACTTCTTGGGTTTTGTAGCCGATATAGCTAAAGATCAAAACCGCATCGGAGCTGGCTTCAATGGTAAAATTACCATCAAAATCGGTCTGGGTTCCCGTAGTGGTTCCCTTGACCACAATGTTTGCTCCCGGTAGCGGTAATCCGTTTTCATCCAAAACGGTACCCGAAACCGTAGATTGAACCATTTCATAAAGCATTGGTCCACCTTTTATCTTGGGCTTTGCATGCAGAAAACCCGTACCTAGGATGATTCCTATACCCAAAAGACGGGTAAGGAAAAAAGTTAAACCCCTATTGCAGCGCAACAGGTAGTAATCTCGTTTTTGATTCATAATCCTTCTTGTTTGTTAGTTTAAAATTGTCTTGTCGGATTTAAGTTTTCCTTGACATTTTCGGCTTTTAAGTGTTAAGAAAACTTAAAATCGTGATAATAATACCAAATTTCTGGGAGATAGTATCGTTTAAAGCATAATATTTTGACAGTAATAAATCGGATAAATAGGGTTTTAAATTGCTTTTATCTTATTTATGCCCCGTATTTATTATGCTTTTTTAATTTTTTTTATTGGTTTTTTACGAAATACCCAATAGTCTAAAGCCTAATTTAGACTGATTTTAATCGTTAAAACGGCCCTGAAATTAGCTCTGAATCGGCCAACTATAACGTTTGAAGTGACGTCCAATTTTTAGTTTTTCTTATGTTAAATTAGCATAAAATTAAGAAATATGGCCGGTAGCATTTTAAGGAAGAGTTTTATCTATTTTTTCATGGTAGTCCTAAAAGCAAAAGAAGTTTTATCGCTCGATTTTTTCACAGTGAAGTACCACTTGTTTTTCCTCGGAATTTTTGACGAAAAACAAGTAGTGCTCACCACCGTCCTTGATCTTGGTTTTTTTTCGGATAACCGCACTCGTTTCCGGAAAATTGCGACAACTGATGTTGGCTTTTTGGAGGCGTAACGCTTTTAATGCTTTTTTGGAGTACGGCAGTGTTTGTTTTATTTTGAAGCGTCTGCCGGGAAACGGGCACAGTTCCGAATGGGTATACAGATGGGTATTCCTATGCAATTTGAAAAGCCCGTACGTTTCCCCTATTTTTTTAAAGACCCCCGATTTCAATATGGCCGCATTGGGTTCATAAAGGTAGTGTTGCGGACCGGAAAATGTTGAAACGGCCGTTGATTCTTCCTCGCGATCAAAATCAAAGCGCATAACACCCGAATGGGTAAAGTTTATGGTTTTTACACTGACATTTCCCTGATATCCGTTTTGAATGACCCATAGCAGCTCTTTCACTTCATTTTGTATGGCGACAATATGGATTTGCTTCACCCATTTGAGTTCATTGATTCCTTGAGACAAATCCAATAAAGGTGCAGTTTTTATCAATAGATTGTCGGTACGCCCCATCAGTAGTTTAAAATGGCTTATAACGTCAGGGGTGCAATCGGCCAAGCGAAAAACTTTGCGCTGTTCAGGATTTCTCCGCGAAGGATCGATAAAGATCCAATCTATCTTTTCGGCATCTTCCTTTAAGAACTGCAATCCGTTTGCTGGAAGTACCGTAATGTTGTTGGTCCCCAAAACCGAGAAATTATGAGCTGTAATTCTGGAAAGTTCTTCGTTGATGTCGCAATGGACTACCGTATCCATCTTCTTGGCAAAATAATAGGTGTCCACTCCGAAACCTCCCGTAATATCCACCAATCGTTCTCCGGAAACGATTTCAGCTTTGTAGCGGGCCGTTATTTCCGAGGAGGTCTGTTCGAGGTTTAATTTTGGTGGATAGTAGATACCTGGTGTACCGAACCACAGGGGAAGCTTTTTTTTACATTTCTGTTTCCCTACCAATTGTTGCAATAATTCCGTATTCGAAACGCCTTCAAAAATGGGTTTCTTGAACAGTAATGGAGTGGCATCTTTATGGTGATGCCGTTCAATATAGTCCTGCACCTCTTCGTTAAGTACCGCTACATTCAAAAGTATTATAGGTTTTGTGTCAACGATTTCACCAATTTGTTTTCGGAAAGGAACTCTTTAAGAATTACTTTAATCGCCGTGTAACCAGGTACGGCAACGATCATCCCAATGATTCCGAACAGTAGTCCGGCAATGATAATGATCAAAAAGATTTCCAAAGGATGCGATTTCACACTATTGGAGAAAATAATGGGTTGGGAAGCGAAGTTGTCGATCAGCTGTCCAATAGCGAGACCGATGAGTACATATCCTGTTTTGGGAAGTATTACGGAACTGAAGTCCATGCCCAAAAAGCTGGTCATTGTAAGAACGATCATCAAAACCCCGCCGATAATGGGTCCCACGTATGGAATGATATTGAAAAGTGCACATAAAAATGCGATGACCACGGCATTTTCTACCCCTACCACCAACAAGGTTATGGTATAAATTATGAAAAGAACAAAGAGTTGCAGTAGCAACCCAACGAAATATCGGGAAAGGAGATTGTTGATTTTATCGATCGATTTTACAGTACCGGACTCCTTTGTTTTAGGGACGAACATCAAAAGACCATTTTGGAACAATTTACTGTCCTTTAGAAAGAAAAAGGAAATGAACAATACGGAAAATAACCCAATACTGGCAGTACTTAAGAGCGTTAGAAAGGAATTCAGAAAGTCGGGAATGAAACCCATGTCCAACCCCTCCAAAATATTTTTTTCGATTTCGGTATCTTCAATAATTTCATTGACCACCACTGGGGATGCGCCCAAATATTCGGTCAATTGCCGGTACAGCGCATTTAGGTTTCCTTGAAGGGCATCAATATTGAGCAACGAAAGGTTTTTGCCCTGCTCCGATATCAATGGCACGAAAAGCGCAATAATGCCGACCAATACCCCTACCATGATGAGCATGGTCAGTATTACGGCCAACGTATTGGGAAATTTAAGTTTCCTTCTTAGGAAAAGAACCATGGGCCTCCCGATCAACGCTATTACCGCCGCAATGGACAAATATGCCAAAACGGACTGTATTTTATAAAGAAAATACCCGACTAGGGCAATTCCTACTAGAATGCCGACGGCCCTAAGAATACCGTTTGCAATCGTTTTCGCTTTCACTGTCATAGTTTCAATTCATGATATGGTTGAAACGATCATTATGTTTCCAAAAAAGAATAATAGTTTATTCCCATACCGGTTTTGGTTTCTTCGAGAAAATGGTACCACCTCAATTTTTAAAAACGTAAGAGATAATGTTGGCACCCATTTTTAATGCTTTTTGTCGAACAGCTTCGGGATCGTTATGCACCGATGGGTCTTCCCACCCGTCCCCCAGATCACTTTCAAATGTGAATAGGAGCAGTAACCTGTTCTCATGGAAAATTCCCAGGGCCTGGGGCCTTTTGCCATCATGCTCATGAATTTTGGGAAGTCCTTCGGGAAAATCGTATTCTTGTTTGAACAGGGGATGATCGGCACCCAATTCTTCCAATTCCTTATCCGGGAAAACCGATTCTAACGCCTTTCTCACATAAGGTTCCATTCCATAGTTGTCGTCGATATGAAGAAATCCACCCGACATCAGGTAGTTTCTTAAATTGAGCGATTCTTCATCGCTGAAAACCACATTGCCATGCCCTGTCATATGTAAAAAAGGGTATTGGAAAATGCCACTGCTCCCTACCGCTATGGAAACCACTTTTTCGTTTAGGGCGGTACCGATATTGGTATTACAAAAACGGACCAAGTTGGGAATAGCAGTAGGGTTCGCATACCAATCACCGCCCCCATTGTATTTTAAAATGGCAATTTCCTGCGCTTGGACCACCATACTCATAAAAAAAGCATAAAAGAAAAAAACGGATGTAAGTTGCTTCATGGCAGTGCGTACTAAAAGGACAGGTGCATTGTTCGTTTAACAGTACTCAAAAGTAAGGATTCTCATGATTAAAAAAGTTACAATTGCTATTTTGGTGTTCAGCGGATTTTTTATCACGGCATTTTCCTTCGGGAACAGGAACCTTGTGCCAAAAATGATGTCCGCACAACCCGATGGCATGAAGGAGGAAGCTACCTCGTTCGTAGTGCTAGAGTTATTTACGTCGCAAGGATGTTCGAGCTGCCCTGCCGCCGATGTACTCTTGGAAAAAATGAAACAGAAATACCCTGAAAATGTTTATGCACTATCGTACCATGTTGATTATTGGAACTATATCGGATGGGAAGATCCCTATAGTAAGCCGGAGCATACGACAAAACAAGGCCGCTACAATAAAAAACTCGGGTACCGGGGAAACTATACCCCAGAGGTAGTGGTCAATGGAAAAAATCATTTTGTAGGATCCGACTCCAGAAAAATGCAGCATGCCGTTGCTACTTATGGACAGGACGAAGGTGTCAATAGCATTCAGCTTTCCGACATAGGGATAACCGACAAAAAAATCGACTTTCGGTATTCCGTAACGGGCGGTGTCGCCAATAAAAAAGTTAGGACGGTATTGGTATTGGACAAACGGGTTACCGATGTGAAGCGGGGAGAAAACCGAAATAGGACCGTTACCAATAGTAACATTGTGGTTTCGGAAAACCAATGCAACCTGGAAAAGGACGAGGGCACGGGTGCCATCGCGATTCCCGATATTGTTGAAAAGGACGAGCGACTTTATCTAATGGTTTTGATATCGAACGCCAAAGATGAAATTACCGGCGCTGCAAAGGTCGCGCTACAAAATAGTACGATTTAAAATTCTTGTTTGTTAGGTGTTTATATCCGAACGGTCTTTTTGTTCATGGGCCGTTCGGATTTTTTTATACTTCAAAAACGCTTTGCACCAATGTGCAGGCCACAATTGCGGCCGTTTCCGTACGCAAACGGCTTTTTCCCAAGGAAATAGGTGCATAGCCCTGTTCCATGGCGGCTTGAATTTCCTGAGGCGCAAAATCACCTTCGGGTCCGATCAAAACAATACTCTCGGTATTGGTCTTTCCCTGTGATAAGCTGTGTAGGCTCCGTTTGTCCCCTTCTTCACAATGGGCTATGAACCGGTTGCCCGAAAACGGTTTTTGTAAGAACGCTTCAAGTGTAATCGGGCTGTTCAGTTTAGGGAGGTAGGTATTCAGGCTTTGTTTCATGGCAGCCTGTACCACCTTTTCATAACGTTCCTGTTTGATGGTTTTTCTTTCGGACCGTTGGCAGATTATAGGGGTAATCTCATGGACCCCTATTTCAGTGGCCTTTTCCAAAAACCATTCGTATCGTTCGTTCATTTTTGTCGGCGCTACGGCCATGTGAAGCCGATAAGCCGGTTTGGGCGTATGCTCGGTACGTAAGATATCGACTTGACATTTTTTTGGGTCCGCCACGAGCAAGGTCACCTCAAATAGCTCCCCTTTTCCGTTGGTGATGTGGAAGCGGTCACCGATTTTTTTTCGGAGCACCTTAACAATATGTCGGCTTTCATCCTTTGTGAACGAAAAGGTGCCGGCGGTACTCACGATATCGGCATTATAGAATAACTGCATGGAACAAAAATACTACTAAAAATAGTTCGCTAATAGGTCATTTGATCGGTGCCGTCCAAACGGCACCAAAACAGGAAAATGATATCATCTTTGCATGGCGTCCTGTTAGCCATTAAAGCGTACGTTATTACTTTTTACACACGATATAAAGCGCCCCCTTATTCCCCTTTTTATGGATTTCGTTTCCTTTGATTACTTCTTCGATTCGAAACCCTACCGCTTTGAGCTGTTCTATTATACTATCCTTGGTAGGCCAGTAGATGCTGGGTTGTCCTTTAGCGAACAATTTCCAGTTGAATTCGGTGTCGTTTAATTTAAGCCATGGGAGATGATGTTTCGACACCGTCTCTTTTCTAAGATAGCGTAAGGTATTACTCAAAAAACTCAGCATGGGATTATAAAAACGGGAGTGATAATCCAAGAAAGAAAAAATAACGGTCGCATCTTTTTTGGCAATGCGAAAGGTTTCCATAAGAGCTTTATGAAAAAGTGGTTGTGGAACGAAGCATAGTACTTGTTGGATATACACCAAATAGTCGAAATTGGCATCGGGAAAGCAATCTAGGTTAGAGGCGTCCCCAGTCAAAAAATGTACCTTTGAATTTCGCTCGGTAGCTTTTTTTTGAGCAATGGCCATCATTTCTGAAACAATATCGAATCCGGTAACCTGATCAAATCCCAATTCTTCTATAAAGAAAGTAAGTCGTCCCCCTCCGGCACCTGCTTCTACAACAGTTTTGTCGGCATCGGTCAAATACTTCTTTAATATGGCCGCTTCTTCTGGCCAAACACCTTCGCGCCTCACGGTACTATCTACCATGTGCTCCGTGTAGAAATCCTTGTTCGGGTTTGCTGTGGTGCCTGCCATGTTTGAAGTGTTGTGGTCGGTCGGTTCGATAACCTTAAAGTTTGCCAGAATCCTATCGATTTTACTATTGTACTCTTTAAATGTAATCGTTTTCTGCGTAACAAGCCACTAAAAATCGTTAACCTGCCATTTTTGTTTCAACCGGACATGGCCGTTATATGGAGAATCTAGCCTTGGCACTAACGGTCTGTTTCGAGAAATCGTTTTCCTTGAATTTGTAGTATCCTACGATACCGATCATGGCCGCGTTGTCGGTACAGTATTCCAATCGAGGGATATGGGTTCGCCATTCATGGGTAGCTACCATTTCCATAAGTGCTTTTCGAATTCCGTTATTTGCAGAGACTCCTCCACCGATGGCAATTTCTTTGATGCCCGTTTCTTTTACCGCTTTTTGCAGTTTATCCATCAAAATGGTAACGATCCGATGCTGAATGGAGGCACAAATATCATTTAAATGTGTTTTGATGAAATCGGGATTTTCCGCCGTTTTTTTCTGTAAAAAGTATAGAATACTGGTCTTTAGTCCACTAAAGCTAAAGTTGAGCCCCGCCACCTTTGGCTTCGGAAACACAAAGGCATTCGGATTTCCATCTTGCGCATGGCGATCGATCAATGGTCCTCCCGGGTAGGGTAGCCCTAGCAGTTTGGCACTTTTATCAAAAGCCTCACCAACGGCGTCGTCCAAGGTCTCCCCAATGATCTCCATGTCAAAATAGTTCTTCACCAGCACAATTTGGGTATGTCCACCACTGATGGTCATCGCTAAAAAAGGAAAGCTTGGGGGAGTACTTTTTTCATCGGCTATAAAATGGGCCAAAATATGGGCCTGCATATGGTTTACGGCTATTAAGGGAACACCAAGTCCCAACGACATCGATTTCGCAAAGGAGGTTCCTACCAATAACGAGCCCATAAGTCCCGGACCTCTTGTAAAAGCTATGGCCGATACTAGTTTTTTATCGATATTTGCTTCGGCCAATGCCTGGTGAACTACGGGAACAATATTTTGCTGGTGCGCCCTTGATGCTAATTCGGGAACCACTCCACCATATTGCTCGTGAATTTTTTGGGTCGCAACGACATTGCTGAGTACCTTGTCGCCTTGTAAAACTGCCGCAGAAGTATCATCGCAAGACGATTCGATAGCAAGAATGTAAATAGTTTCCTTTTCCACCGGGTTTGGAATAAAAATTGGATGCTCAAAGGTAAAACATAAGGCCTTATCAAAAAATTGAAAAAAATAGTGGTTCGAACGGTACTGGTCTTGGTACTGCTTTGTGTGTTCGGAACCCTTATTTTATCGCTTCCCTTTGTGCAGACCCGCTTGGCCCGGTATACCACGGAGTCCATCAATACCGAGTTCGGGACCAATATCAATATTGAAAAGCTCCGTATCTCGCTGATTTCCTGGGATACTTCCTTGGAAGGGGTGCTTATCGAAGATTTTAGAAAGGATACCCTGTTTTATGTAAACGAACTGAGCACTTCAATTTTGAATGCGAGGAACCTGGTAAAGGGCAAGCTGGAGTTTGGAGATATCGAGGTGGATAAGCTCGATTTTAAGTTGACGACCTACAAGGACAGTAGCAGCACCAATTTAGAGGTATTTATCGATAAACTGGACGATGGCAAACCTAGGGCGCCCGGTACGCCCCCTTTTTATTTTTCATCTTCTTCCATTTCCGTAAGAAACAGTCGTTTTAAAATGATAGACGAAAATTTACAACGGCCCGTAGCGTTGGATTTTCGTAGCCTTGATATTGCCGCAAAGGATTTTCAAATCCTTGGTCCGGAAGTGACTACAGGAATAGAGACTATGTCGTTCCACAGCGGCAGGGGCGTACAGGTCGATACGCTGCGAACGGACTTTAAGTATACCAAACAACAAATGCGTTTCGATTCCTTGGCCATCCGTACCCCGGGATCTGAACTGAACGGGGCCTTGGTATTCAATTACGATCGGAAGGATTTCAAGGATTTTTTGAACAAGGTAAAAGTCGATGCCAGTTTTAATGAATCTACCCTCGCCTTTGACGAGGTGAATTTGTTGTACGACCAGTTTGGGAAGGGGAAAGAGGTTTCGTTTTCCTCCAATTTTAACGGAGTGTTGAACGACCTGAACTTGGAAGATCTGTTTTTGCTTTCTGATAATACGGGAATCCGAGGGGATTTTAATTTTAAAAACCTTTTTAGCAAGCGGCGTCCATTTTTGATGCAGGCCAAAATGAAGAACGTTAGCTCCAGTTATTATCAGCTGAACGCGTTAATGCCCAATATTCTGGGCAAGTCGTTGCCGCCCTCCATTTTTAAAAAACTGGGCCAGTTTACCATTAGGGGGAATGCCATGGTAACGGAAACTTCTATCGATGCCAAAGTAAACGTAAATACGGCCATAGGAAGCAGTTATACCGATATGACCTTGACCAACATTAATAATATCGATGAGGCGGCTTACGAAGGTTTTGTTTCGTTGATCGATTTTGACCTTGGCGATTTTGTGGAGAACGAACGTTTGGGAAAAACGACGCTCGACTTTAATGTGGAAGGAAAGAGTTTTTTGACAAAGAACCTCAATACCGAAGTTATTGGAGAGGTGTATTCCATCGTTTTTAACAACTACGAGTATAACAATTTAAAAGTATCCGGAATTTTAAAGGAACAGCTTTTCGACGGTAGCTTGATAAGCAATGATGAAAATTTAAAATTCAATTTTAAGGGATTGGCCGATTTCGCGCCCGACCGTAACAATTTTAACTTTATTGCCAACGTAGACTATGCCGACCTTAAAAAACTGAATTTTATAAAGGACAGTGTTTCCATTTTCAAAGGTAACGTGAATATGGATGTTACCGGAAATACCTTGGATAACTTGGTAGGGGACATCAAATTCTCCAAAACCAACTTTCAGAACAAGAACGACACTTATTATTTTGAAGACTTTAAAGTATCGGCCACCTTTGAAAATGACTCCACCAGAGTAATCGATATCAATTCGCCCGACATCATTACGGGGTACATGCAGGGCAATTTTAAGGTAAAGGAATTGGGCAAACTGGTACAAAATTCCTTAGGTAGCATTTATACGAACTACCGGCCCTTTCAAATTTCTCCTGGACAAAAACTAGCCTTTAATTTTAAAATTTACAATAAGATCGTAGGGGTGTTCTTTCCTGAAGTAAATTTTGACCCGAATACCTTTATCAAGGGAGATATCGTGGCCGACGAAGGGGACTTTAAGCTGACTTTCAAATCTCCGCTCATACAGGCATATGGTTCCAAAGCGGAAAATATCGATCTACAGATCGATAATAAAAATCCCCTGTTCAACACCTTCGTTTCGGTTGGGGACCTTTCCAACCCGTATTATGATGTGAAAGACTTTAACATCATAAACACCACCCTAAAGGATACGCTGTTTTTCAGGGCAGAATTTAACGGAGGAAGTGAGTATAACGATATATACAACCTAAATTTCTACCACACTTTTAATCAACAGAACAAATCGGTCATCGGTTTCAAGCAATCGGATGTCAGTTTTAAGGGGAACAAGTGGATTTTGAACAAATTCAACGATAGCAAGAACAAAGTTATCATTAACCGTTCCTTGGACAGCGTTAGCATTCAGGAAATTGTAATGAATAACGAGGTTTCCGAGCAAATTAGGTTAAAAGGTCAGTTGGCGGATTCTACCTTCAAAGATTTACAGTTGGAGTTTAAAATAGTGTCTCTCGACAAGATTACCCCGGCCATAGATAGCTTAAAACTCAAGGGAGAGGTAAACGGGATCTTGAATGTTTTTCAAAAAGACGGCATTTACCTTCCGTCTTCCAACCTGAATGTTGTCGATCTATCGGTCAATGATATCCGTTTGGGGGACTTGGCCGTAAGTATTGCCGGAAACCGTGATCTGACCGACTTTATAGTCAACTCCCAAATTACGGACAAGGGAGAAGAAAAATTGGCCATTGTTGGGAACGTGCGCAAAAAAGGGGAGATGCCTACGGCCGATTTGCTGGTGAATTTCAATCGGTTTGATCTGGAACCTTTTAACCCATTGGGCGAAGGGGTCATCGATCGTATTCGTGGCCGCTTGAACGGAAATGCCCGGGTAAAGGGTCCGGTGGATAACCCCGATTTTAGCGGTCTTCTCACCTTGGACGATGCCGGCATCGCAATTCCCTATTTAAATGTCGACTATAGTTTTGCGAACAACTCCAGGGTGAATTTGTTCGATCAGACCTTTGATTTTGAAAGTATATCCATTACCGATGTGGCCGAAAATACCCGGGCCGTTTTGGACGGTACCATAACCCATAGTTTTTTCAAGGATTGGGCGTTGGACCTGAACGTCGATACCAATAATGACCGACTATTGATCCTGAATACCCCGCCCGATGATGACGAACTTTACTACGGTACGGGATTCTTGAACGGTACGGGAAGGATATATGGCCCGACCAAAGGCTTGAATATCGATGTGGTAGGAAGCACTGCAAGAGGTACTTCCCTTTCCATACCGTTGAGCGATGTTGCCAGTGTAGGAGACTATTCTTTTATCAACTTCATCGATAAAAATACCGTTAACGACATTGCCGTAAGGCGCACCCTTAATGATGTTCAGGGGTTGGAACTTACCTTTGACCTGGATATCACACCCGAAGCGGAGGTGCAGATCGTTACCGATACCGAAACTGGTAGTACGCTTTCGGGTACCGGTCGGGGGCTGTTGCTCATGCGGATCAACACTCGGGGCGCATTTGAGATGTTCGGGGAATTTGTAGTGGTTACCGGAAAATATAACTACCGCTTTGGCGGTATTGTTAACAAAGTCTTTGATGTACGTCCCGGAGGGAATATTGTTTGGGACGGCAAACCTTTGGATGCCTTATTGAACATGGAGGCGGTGTATAATCTGCAGGCCAACCCCTCGCCGCTGTTGGTCAACAATAACTATACCCGACAGATTCCAGTCGACGTGGTCATCAAACTTACCGAACAGATCCAAAATCCCGGTATCGATTTCAATATTGAATTTCCCGGCACCAATTCCATCATACAGTCCGAATTGGAGTATAGCCTACAAGACCCTACTGTAGAAGAGCGTAATGCCATCTTTCTGTTAACACAAGGGTCTTTCGCAGGCCAGCAAGGCGGGATCAACCAGCAGGCCGTAACGGGCAATTTATTGCAATCGGCTTCGGGGCTTTTTAATTCGTTGCTAAGTGGGGACAACGATAAATTTAACTTCGGGGTATCCTATGTACAGGGTGACGTGCTGGCCGAAACACAGGTCGAGGACAGGCTAGGGGTCACCGTATCCTCCAAATTGAGTGATCGGCTGTTGTTCAACGGAAAAGTGGGTGTGCCCGTAGGGGCCGCAGGAACCACAGTGGTCGCGGGAGATTTCGAAATACAGTTGTTATTGAACGAGGAAGGTACCGTAAGCGCCAAATTTTTTAGCCGTGAGAGCGAAATACAGGAGTTTTTGGCCGAACGTATCGGCTCCACACAAGGGGTAGGCCTGTCGTACGAAGTGGACTTCGATAGTTTTCAAGAACTTTTTAGAAAAGTGGTCCGTAAAAAAAATAAAAAACAAGATGAAGAAAACCCGTCGTCCCCGGTCAAATTAAAAGCCTCGCCGACCGCCGTAATGGGAAGGGACAGTTTAATACGCATCACCCCCAAGAGCAGAACAAAGGGGCTCCCATAAATTTAACACACAATTTTTCAAAATCGTTTCATATAACACCCCGTAATACTCGGGTGAACGCAAACGTTTGAATTGTATTAAAATCTTGTATCCAAATCGATTCGATTTTCGAAACATATCACTTTTTTTGATATTAAACTATTGATTTTCAGTTATTTGAAATATAATTTGTTTGATGTTCTCAGTTCCGTGTCCTTTTTTGAAACCCTTTGGCCATCCATCAAAAATCAGCTGTGGGAGCCGTAATTTTAGAAGGGCAACAATTCGTAATTTGAAATAAGTTTGTTAATATTGCAGCTTACATTTTTTTGATGGAGTCAGCAATAAAAAAAATAGGAGTATTAACTTCTGGAGGGGATTCTCCCGGGATGAATGCTGCCATTCGTTCCGTTGTTCGTACCTGTGCCTATCTGAAGGTAGATTGCGTAGCCATATATCGTGGTTACCAGGGGATGATAGAAGGGGATTTTAAACCTATGGATGCCCGTAGCGTGAATAACATCATTAATAAGGGCGGTACCATTTTGAAGTCCGCGCGTTGTGACGATTTTAGGACTGCCGAAGGCCGGAAAATTGCACATGACCAACTGTTAAAGGAAGGTATCGAGGCATTTGTGGTCATCGGTGGCGACGGAAGTTTCACTGGAGCGATGATCTTTAACCAGGAGTATAACTTTCCAGTGATCGGTATCCCCGGTACGATCGATAACGATATTTTTGGTACTACTTTCACCCTTGGCTTTGATACTGCCTTGAATACGGTGGTCGAGGCCATCGATAAAATTAGGGACACTGCCAGTTCGCATAACAGACTGTTTTTTGTTGAGGTTATGGGAAGGGACGTAGGGCATATCGCCTTGAATGCCGGAGTAGGTGCAGGGGCCGAGGAAATTCTGATCCCTGAGGAAAATTTAGGGCTCGAACGTTTGCTCGAATCGTTGAAACGAAGTAAAAAATCGGGAAAATCTTCCAGTATCGTAATTGTTGCCGAAGGCGATAAAACCGGTAAAAACGTTTTTGAACTTAAGGAATATGTGGAAGAGCATTTGCCCATATACGATGTACGGGTATCTGTTCTAGGGCATATGCAACGAGGTGGGGGACCATCTTGCTACGATCGCGTACTCGCCAGTAGAATGGGCGTTAAGGCCGTAGAGTCCATTTTAGAAGGGAAAACGAACCTTATGGTGGGCGTACAGGACAACCGGCTTATTTTGACCCCCATTAACAAGGCGATCAAAGGACACACGAAAATCGACAAAGAACTCATTCGGGTATCCGAAATAATGACAACATAATACTAATATTTAAATAAGGAAAAATGGCAAAATTGAATATAGGAATCAACGGCTTTGGACGAATCGGTAGAATGGTTTTTCGAGCTACCGTTCGCAGGGACGATGTAGATGTGGTAGCGATCAACGATTTGTTGGATATCGAGCACCTCGCATATTTGTTGAAGTATGATTCCGTTCACGGTAGGTTCGACGGTGATGTTGAAGTTTCCGGTAATCACTTGATCGTTAATGGAAAAAAAGTAAGGATAACCGCCGAGCGAGATCCAAAGAACCTGAAATGGGACGAAGCAGGTGCCGATATCGTGGCAGAATGTACCGGTATATTCACCACTTTGGAAACGGCGCAGTACCATATTGACGGTGGCGCCAAAAAGGTGGTCATTTCCGCACCATCCAAAGATGCCCCAATGTTCGTTATGGGGGTCAACCATAAAGATGCAAAAGCATCGGACATGATCGTCTCAAATGCTTCCTGTACCACCAACTGTTTGGCTCCTTTGGCCAAAGTGCTGAACGATACCTACGGTATCGAAGAAGCGTTGATGACCACTGTTCACGCTACCACGGCCACCCAACTTACCGTTGACGGACCTTCCAAAAAGGATTACCGTGGCGGTAGAAGTGCCATGCTCAATATTATACCGGCCTCCACAGGTGCCGCCAAAGCGGTAACAAAGGTAATACCGGCATTGGTAGGGAAATTGACGGGAATGGCCTTTAGGGTACCCACGGCAGATGTATCCGTTGTAGACCTTACGGTCCGTTTGGAAAAAGAGACCTCATACGAGGAAATTAAAAAGACCTTTAAAAATGCCTCAGAAGGCGATTTGAAAGGCGTTTTGGGATACACTGAAGAGTCCGTAGTTTCACAAGATTTCATCGGGGACGCGCGTACCAGTATTTTTGATGCGGGTGCGGGAATAGAATTGAATTCCAAGTTCTTTAAAATTATTTCTTGGTACGATAACGAGGCGGGCTACTCCAATAAGTTGATCGATTTGGCACAGTATGTCAACGCCCTGTAGATAATACCATCTTAACTTTGAAATAACACTAATAAATGGTTTCTTTTTCAGCTATTCTTCGTTAAAAAAAATAACCGTAGCTACGGCTATGCTTAGATTTTTCGCCTTGAATACCTAAAAAATAATTCAATTTCTATACGTGCCATTTCAAAGTTAAAATGGTATAAGTAATTATAGGTAAAGTATTTTCCCGAAAATAGGTGTTTTTGCTTATTTTCGGGATTCTTTTTTAAATCGTTTGTGTATGATATTAATTGTGGATAGTGGAGCGACCAAATCGGATTGGATCGCCTTGGATGAAAAAGGAGATCAATTGTTTTTGACGCAGACCCTGGGACTTAGTCCAGAGGTGTTGACCCGTGAGGTCATAGAAGACCGTTTGGCGAATAATTTTGAGATCTCGAAAAATAAGGAAAAGGTGACCCGCTTGTATTTTTATGGCGCCGGTTGCGGTACCGACCGTATGAAGCAGTTTCTGACCGCAATTTTCAAGGACTTTTTTCCCAAAGCAAAAACGGAGGTCAAAGAGGATACCTATGCAGCAATCTTTGCGACCACCAAAATCGGTCACCAAGGTATCGTATGTATTCTGGGTACCGGTTCCAACTGCAGTTATTACGATGGACACCAACTGTTCCAGAAGGTGACTTCCTTGGGCTATATTCCAATGGATGACGGCAGTGGAAACTTTTTTGGACGTAAGCTGATACGCGATTATTATTTCCATAAAATGCCACAAGACCTTGGAATGAAATTTGCCAAGGGCTACGACCTTGACGCCGATGTCATTAAGGAAAACTTATACAAACAACCGAACCCCAATACATACTTGGCTACTTTTGCACGGTTTTTAGTGGAAAACAAAGACCATCCCTATTGCAAAGGGGTCATCGACAAAGGGTTTCAGCAGTTCGTAAACAACTATATTATGCAATTTGAGCTGGCCACCAAAGTACCCATCAATTTTGTAGGGAGTATTGCCTACTACCTAAGGGAAGAGCTCACTACGGTATTGGAAAGAAACGACTTGATCGTTGGGGTCATCCGTCAGCGGCCTATTGATGGTTTGGTAGAGTTTCATAAAGAAAATCTGTAAGTACTGAGGTAACTTAAGCAAAATCTGCCCAAGAATGGGTTTTTGATTTTATACAACGGGTGTAAGGCAAATCATCTTTGGTGTAGCCTATAGTACGGCAATCATGGAGATTTCCACAGCTACGAACTTAGGAAGGTTCGCTACTTCTACCGTTTCCCTGGCCGGAGCGGTTTCCATGTCGAAATAAGTTCCGTATACTTCGTTTATTGCCGAAAACTGGTGCATGTCCTTCACAAAAATACTGGCTTTTACTACATGGGAGAAGGAAGCGCCCGCTTCGCTAAGGATGGCTTTTAGGTTTTCCATCGACTGTTGTGTTTGCGCTTTAATGTCACCGGTCACCAGTTCCCCGGTTTTGGGATCCATCGGTATTTGTCCTGAAATGTATAGCGTATTGCCGGTCAATATCGCCTGGTTATAAGGTCCGATGGGTGCCGGAGCATTGGGTGTATTGATGATTTTTTTCATAATCTTAAGCTGTTTTATGGGAATTCATGTCACTTCTGGGGCATTATTGTCTAACGGGTTGGCTGCGGTTCTCCCATTTAAGGTCTTTAAGTACATTTGCCTTTATCCCGATAAAAAAGTTCCATTGTCGAAACCGACCAAAAGGGGTCCAGTTAAAACGCATTACAAAACTCTTTAAGTCCCGCTGTATACGCAAGTTGGTTATGGAAAAACCTTTGTTCTTAAAGTCGTAACCCGAATTTCCACCAATTTTCCAACGTGGGGAAAGGCTGATATTCCCTGAGAACATTAAGGAGTGCGAACTGAATTCGTTCTGTCGTGCGGTATTCGCATAAGTGGCCGCATAGGCAAGCCGAAAATCCCAAGGTATTTTGGTGGCGTATACCGGGTTTTCTACATCTTCGGCGCCATCGTCATCCTCAAAAGCACCTTGGTCCCCGTAAAGACTGTCGGCCGTTCCAAAAAGATCATCATCTCGACCGCCACTCTGCGCCACGTAATCATAAGGGTCCGGTTCTTCGTCCTCTTCGTCCTCCTCGTCCTTTTTTCCAAACATCTTGCTGCTGATATTGTAGCCTACGTTCAAATTGGCCCGTGTAAGCCGAAAAAGACTTCCTCCATTGTTGATGTTCCAAGTGTCGATCCTACGGCCGTTGTTGTCAATGGCATACGCGTCCAGCGCGGCACCAAAGTTAATACTCATCTTATTGTCCAGAATAGAGGTTCCCCCATTGATGTTGACCGGACTGAGTTTAAGGGAATCCGCTTCAAAGTTATAGGCCGTACTAAGGTTAAGGTTCGATAATAGCGGTATTTTTTTGGGTTCCAGTACTGTAGAGTCCCTGTCACGTACCTTTGCTTCCAGGGTATTGGCCAGAGAAAAACTAAGGCTGCTCGATTTACCCAAACTGGGCGCTCCATTGAGTGTCCCCTGAAAACGGGTGTACTCTACTATTTCATCGGTATCCGTATTCACATACTCGTCAAAAAACTGATCGAAGGATGGCGTGTATCCATAACTGATGGATGGCCGCATAACGTGTCTGATCGCTTGTATTTTTTTATCCTCCCCGAGCAAAAAGGTTCCGTAAAGGGTAGTACCTACACTGGTGGATACCCCGTATCGGTTAAAGCGGTCAAAGCCCTTCATGGTATCGATGACCACTTCGCCACGTTCCCCGTTTTCCCCAGGCTCAAAGCGTCTGCCAAAAGTTTCCAGCGCCCAAACATCTTCATAGGTACCGCCCATGGTAACACTGAAAAACTTGGCAATTTTAAAGTTGGTGCTGATGGGTACGCGGTGTCTCGCCCCAACTTGGGCATTGTCGAACATTTTGGCGGTGAGGAAGTCGGCGTCATTAGTGGCCAGTCGATTCTGGCCATTCACATCATATTGTAAATTAATATTTTGAATTGCCCCCTTCTTAATACCATCGCGTTTGGCGAACGGAAAAATACGTTCTAAACTGGCCTGAAAGGTCGGTAAGGTCATTTGAATATTGTCGGTCCCTTCCGGTGCACTGGTATTTTGGCTATGGGTCATGGTAAGGCTCATGTTCACGGACGGATACTCGGGAAACGTTTTGGAATAGGAAACGGAGGAGCTCAACGTATTATTGAGCCTGTTCCCTACATTTAACTGGTTTAGAGAGTTTTGAAAATACGAACTACTCCCCAGGTTAACAGAGGCCGAAAACCGGGAGTTTGGACTTGCCTTGGTATCTTGCGAATGCGAAATCTGGATGTTGTATATAGTGCTTCGTGCATAATCATCGAACCCTCTTTGGCTAGTGACCAGGTTTTCGAACCGGAAGTTTACATTTCCACGATATCGGTACCGTTTGGCATATACCGATTGCGTTCGAAACCCGTAACTACCGTTGGTGTAAAAATCCCCGGTCAATGTAAGGTCGGCAACCTCTCCGAAGGGAAAATAATATCCTCCGTTCTGCAAAAAATACCCACGATTTGGGTCATTGCCGAAGGTAGGCATCATAAGACCGGCCGTTCGGCCCACGGTCAAGGGAAAATAGGCAAAGGGAAGCGCGATCGGGGTAGGCACATCGGCAATATACAGGTTGCTCAGCCCGGCGATGACCTTTTTCTTGGGCACAAATTTTGCCTTTCGTATCCGTATGTAATAATCCGGGTTGATGGTGTCCTTTGAAGTGGTCAATTTTCCTTCGCTTAGAAAGTAGACCGAATCGTTTTCCTTTTTGGTGATTTCGGCATACACTTTCATAGAGTCACTACCCAAGTTTCCAGCATCGGCCTGTTGTTCGGTCCGGGAGTTCCATATCAACGCTTTTTGGGTGTCAAAATTAAACCGTATGGAGTCGGGCCGCACTTCCTGGGTGCCCTGCTTGAAGAAGGGCAGTTGCGTATAATTGCCGAGCGAATCTTTTAATCTGCCCGCGTACACCTCATTGTTTACATAGTCCATGATAATGATTCCGGCCTTGAGCTCTGTATCCTGATAGTAAATTTCAGCCTCGTTGTAAAGGTAAATCTTCTGCTCTTTTTGGCTTAATCGTACATAATCCTTGGCTTTGTATCGAATTTTATCCAAAAGAATGCTCTTCTTTTTCCCAAGGGAGTCGGTTTTGGTGGAATCGTTCAAAGTGGAGTCCTGCAACATTTCTGCAGAAAGCAGTGGGGCGGTAATGGTATCTTTCACCGCTTTAATGGGCATTACCACTATTTTATCTTCTTGGGAGAATACCGTAAACGTACCGATCAAAAACAGGAAAAGGAAAACTAAATTATGTTTGTTTGATTGCAAGGCTTTATATCCTATTTTTGTAATCATTGGGTGTGCGTGATACACCGTGTTCCGGGCTCAAACTTACATATATTTTTTGTTCCATGGCAGGGGCATTACCATAAATTTAACCAATTTGAAGACTGTAAAAACTATGAATAGTGCAAAGTTGAAGCCATTACTTTTAATTCTTATGGCGCAGTTGGTTACATCATTTTGCGCTTACGGTGGTCCCGACTTGCCCAACGGGGATGACGATAAGTTTGTAGTGGTGCTCGATGCCGGGCATGGAGGGCACGACCCGGGCAACCTGGGGAATGGCTATTTTGAAAAGAACATAGCGCTCAATATTGTATTGAATATCGGCAAGATTTTGGAGAACGATCCTGACATAAAGGTGATCTATACCCGAGATGACGACACCTTTGTAGATCTTTATGTGCGAGGGGAAATTGCCAATAAGGCGAATGCCGATCTTTTTGTTTCGGTACACTGCGACTCCCATTCGTCCAATGCGCACGGTGCGGGTACTTTTGTATTGGGACTGCACGCCAACAAACAGAATTTTGATATTGCCAAAAAGGAGAATTCCGTTATTTATCTGGAGGATAACTATGAAAAACGGTACGCCGATTACGATATCAATTCACCGGAATCGGTCATTGGGTTGACTATAATGCAAGAAGAGTTTTTAGACCAGAGCATTCGTTTGGCAAAAGGTATTCAAGATAATTTTTCCGGCCAGCTCAAGAGAAACGATCGAAAAGTAAAACAAGCCGGATTTATCGTGTTGCATCAAACCTTTATGCCAAGTGTTTTGGTAGAGACCGGTTTTTTGACCAATGCGAACGAAGGAGCCTATTTGAACTCGAAAAAAGGGCAGGAGGAAATGGGGAATGCCATTGCCAATGCCATTCTTAAGTACAAGAACGGCGTACCGGTCGGCGCTGAGAAGGCCACAAATACTACTTTGCCTTCAGATGTGGATAAAGCACCCGATACGGACGAGAAGCCAGAAATGGTGGAGGAACTTCCGGAAACAGTGACCGTCCCGGATACGGCCGTGGCCGATGAAGCCGTGGAGGTTAGTGAAGCATCTCCTCAGGCAACGGAAGTAAAGGAGGAAATCCCACCTGCGGTAGAAACCGAAGTAATAGAAGTGACCAAAATCGATACCGATGGGGTCGCAGCGCCAAGTGCGGATGTTGCCGAGCGTGAAACCCCAAAAGCGGTTGCGGAAAAAGTACTGACCGAAACGGTCGCGGAACCCGAGTCCACACCGACGGAACCCATTACCGTAGTGGCGCCTGCGGAAAAGAAAGAAAAGGCCAACATCACCTTTAAAGTACAATTGCTTGCCAGTTCAAAGGACATCGCCCTACGATCTGACAATTTTAACGGTTTGAATAAACTGTCCCGTGAGCCTGTTAAAAACATGTTCCGATATTTGTATGGGAGCACCGCGTCTTTCGAAGAGGCCAAGCTATTGAAGTCCAACGCCGATATCAAGGGATATCCTACTTCCTATATCGTGGCGTACAAGGACGGCAAACGTATCACTATGGCCGAGGCGCAGAAATACGTTTCCGATTAATGGTGTCTTGTAAAATTTATTTCTAATTTTGTTTAGAACAGAAAAACAATTCTTTTGAAGCTATCTAGGGAAATCAAAACGGGAATTATCGTAATAGGTGGCATTCTTCTTTTTATATTAGGCTTTAGTTATTTAAAATCCTCCCCATTATTCGACAATAGCCGGCAATTGTTCGCCGTATATCCCAATGTGGGCGGCCTACAGCCAGGTACCCCGGTATCGATAAACGGTTTGAACGTAGGGAAGGTGAACGACATTCGTTTTATCGATAAGGACGGTAACCTTCTTGTCACATTTACCGTAAACAGCGATTTTTCTTTTTCCAAAAATAGTCCGGTAGAGTTGTACGATACCGGGATCATCGGGGGCAAGGGACTTCAGATAAATCCTATTTTTGATGGTGCCGCCCCGGCAAAGAACGGCGATACGCTGGCCACCGATACCCGGCCTGGGTTAACCGAGCTCGCACAAGAAAAATTGACGCCTTTGTTCAAAAAATTCGAATCGGCGGTATCGGATGCCGATTCCGTACTATTGAACGTAAACGAGGTGCTCGATACCAAAACGAAAAGGGATTTAAGGGATGCGATTTCAGGATTTAGCCGGTTGATCGGTAGTTTGCAGGGCAGTGCATCCTCATTGAACGCTATCTTAAGTCAAAATGCCGGAAAATTGGACAGTTCCTTACGTAATTTTCAAGACCTAACGGCAAATTTTTCAAAATTGGCCGATTCCCTGAATAATGCCGGGCTGCCCAGGACCCTTAAGAGTTTGGAGTCTACAGTGGCGAATCTGGATAAGGTCATGGCCAAAATAGACGCTAAAGAAGGCACTTTGGGCCAGTTGGTCAACGACAAAGAACTGTATACCAATTTAAACGGTGCATCCAGGGAACTGGAATTGCTACTTCAGGATTTCAGACTGAACCCGAAGCGCTATGTAAACGTTTCGGTCTTTGGCAAAAAACAAAAAGAGTATGAACTCCCCGAGGATGATCCCGCGGCAAAAATGGACGACCAATAACGATTTATGGAATATTTCCCCAATATACTTTTTGCCCTGCTATTGATTGCAGGGATAGGGTATTTCGCCCGAAACGTAAAAAAGCTAGCCCGTAATATAAAGCTCGGAAAAGAGGCCGATGTATCGGACAATTCGTCCCAAAGGTGGAAGAATATGGCCATGATCGCCTTGGGACAAAGCAAAATGGTAGTACGGCCGATCGCCGGCCTACTTCATATAATCGTTTATGTTGGTTTCGTAATCATCAACATTGAAGTGTTGGAAATTATACTGGACGGACTATTGGGAACACATCGGCTGTTTGCCTTTTTGGGTCCGGTGTATAACGTACTTATCGGTAGCTTTGAAATTCTGGCATTTTTAGTGGTCGTAGCGGTAATCATCTTTTGGATCCGAAGAAATGTCATACGATTACAGCGTTTTTTAAAGCCCGAAATGAAGGGATGGCCGAAAAAAGACGGAAACCTGATCTTGTATATCGAATTGGTGCTCATGTTCTTGTTCCTGACAATGAATGCCGCAGACTACCAATTACAGTTAAAGGGAGCCGCACATTACGCTAGCGAAGCTGGAATTATGGGTTCGTTCCCCATAAGTGGGTTCATAGCGCCCCTTTTTGAAAATTTATCCATTTCAAGCCTTATTTTGGTAGAACGTACTGCGTGGTGGCTGCACATTGTTGGAATCTTACTGTTTTTGAATTACCTCTATTACTCCAAACACTTGCACATTTTATTGGCGTTTCCCAATACCTATTATGGAAACTTGAAGCCAAAGGGACAATTTAAAAACCTACAATCGGTCACCAACGAGGTAAAGTTGATGATGGATCCGGAGGCCGACCCTTTTGCCGCTCCCGATGAGGATGCCCCCGAGCCTGAAAAGTTCGGTGCTTCCGATGTAGCGGACCTCTCATGGGTACAACTTTTAAACGCTTATACCTGTACCGAATGTGGTCGGTGTACCAGTGAATGTCCCGCAAATCAGACCGGAAAAAAGTTATCTCCCCGAAAAATAATGATGGATACCCGTGACCGTCTGGAAGCGGTAGGGAAAAATATCGACGCCAACAAGGGAAGTTTTGTAGATGATGGAAAACAACTGCTGGACGACTACATCACAAGAGAGGAACTGTGGGCATGTACCTCATGTAATGCCTGTGTAGAGGCCTGCCCGGTGAGCATAGATCCCCTTTCCATAATTATGGACATGCGACAATATTTGGTAATGGAACAGTCCGCGGCACCCACCGACTTGAACAATATGATGGGCAACATCGAAAACAACGGCGCACCATGGCCCTTTAACCAAATGGACCGGCTGAATTGGGCGAACGAGTCTTAAACCCTTAATAACGACACAATACACGACTATGTCAAACGAGTTGAAAGTACCTACAATGGCGGAACTGTTCGCGAAAGGCGAACAACCAGAGGTTTTGTTTTGGGTAGGTTGCGCAGGAAGTTTTGACGACCGGGCAAAAAAAATTACGAAGGCGTTTATTCGCCTATTGAACAAGGCGGAGGTATCTTTTGCCGTTTTGGGTACCGAGGAGAGCTGTACGGGCGACCCGGCCAAACGCGCAGGGAACGAATTTTTGTTTCAAATGCAGGCGGTCACCAATATTGAGGTGATGAACGCTTACGAAGTGAAGAAAGTGGTTACCGCATGCCCCCATTGCTTCAATACCATAAAAAACGAATATCCTGGCTTGGGCGGGAATTATGAGGTGTTGCACCATACCCAGTTTTTAAAACAACTATTCGAAAGCGGAAAACTTGGTCTGCAAGGCGGAACCTTCAAGGGGAAACGCATCACCTATCATGATCCGTGTTATTTGGGAAGGGCCAATGCAGTGTATGAGGCACCTAGGGAGTTGATCAAAAAGCTGGATGCAGAGCTCGTTGAAATGAAGAACTGCAGAAAAAAAGGACTTTGTTGCGGAGCCGGTGGCGCCCAAATGTTCAAAGAACCCGAAAATGGCGACAAAGACGTAAACATAGAACGGACCGAGCAGGCCATGGAAACAAAACCTGACATTATAGCCGCCGCCTGTCCGTTTTGCAATACCATGATGACCGACGGGGTCAAAAACAAAGAAAAAGAGGCCAGTGTTGCGGTTATGGATATTGCGGAACTGATCGCCCAAGCCGAAGAATTGTAGGTTTGCTACCCCAGATAGGAAGACTATCGATTACATACAATAATGAAATTTAGGCCCACACGCCTATCCCCAAATACAGAAAAATGCTAGTTGATTTTGAAAAATTGCCCGGAGATTCCCGTGTTTGGATCTATCAGGCCAATCGGACCTTTACCGATACCGAACTTGAGGAGATCAAAACGGAGACCGATACCTTTCTTAAAGCATGGACGGCCCATGGCCGAGCATTGAATGCAGGTTACGAAATGCCGTACAAACGATTTTTGGTCATCGGGTTAGATCAAACCGATGCTTCGGCCTCTGGTTGTTCCATAGATGCCTCCGTACATTTTATTCAGCAATTGGAGCAGAAGTACGATGTGCTTTTGTTGGACAAAATGAACGTATCCTATAAGCAAGGCGAGTACGTAGCCTATAAGCCTTTGACGGAGTTTAAAAAGATGGCCAAGGCAAAATCCGTTTCCGCAAAAACGGTGGTCTTCAATAATTTGGTCGCTACAAAGGAGGAGTATTTAGATCATTGGGAGGTACCGGCCTCCGAAAGTTGGCACGCCCGTTTTATGTAATCCAAAATCACGTATTGGTTGTAGGCGGCACCCCAAATGGCATGGTAGTTGAACCGCTATAAATGATATGCGACGGAAGATCGATGAAATGCAATAATTTCCGTTGTTTTTAGTTATTTGATAGAAGTTTTACTATGCGATCCGTATTTTTCTCCCTTGTGTTCTTTCTGTACGCGGCTTCCCTTTTAGGGCAAGCGCATCCCTTGGTGACCAAGGACAGTGCGGCGCAGGCACAGTGGGTAGATTCGCGATACAACGCAATGGACATCAATGAAAAACTAGGACAGCTTTTCATGGTGATGGTCGCATCCGACGGAGGAAAAGCGAGTCATGAAAAAATCGGAAAGCTAATTCGGGATCAGCATATAGGAGGCGTGATTTTCTCCACTGGAGGACCAATAAAACAGGCACAGCTCACCAACGATTATCAAAAGCAATCAAAAACCCCCTTACTTATAGGAATGGATGCCGAATGGGGACTGTCCATGCGCTTGGATTCTACCTATGCTTTTCCGTGGAACATGACCTTAGGGGCAATTGCGGATAGCAGTATTGTAGAATCAGTAGGATACCGTATCGGCCTACATGCAAAGCGATTGGGCGTACATATTAATTTTGCCCCGGATATCGACATCAACATCAATCCTAAAAATCCCATTATCGGAAATCGTTCCTTTGGCGAAAACCGCGTTAATGTGGCAACGAAGGGAATGGCGTATATGCGCGGCATGCATCGTGCGGGCATACTCTCCAGCGGTAAACATTTTCCGGGCCATGGCGATACGGCGACCGATTCGCATTTGGCCTTGCCGGTAATCGAGGCAAGCAGAAAACGTTTGGATAGTATAGAGCTCTACCCTTTTAAGAAACTCATCGATGCCGGGGTTTCCAGCGTCATGGTGGCACATTTGAACGTCCCCAGCATGGAAATAAAGAAAAATCTGCCGTCATCCCTTTCCGAACAGATCATCACAGGAATTTTAAAGGAAGAAATGGGGTTCAAAGGCCTTGTTTTTACCGATGCGCTGAATATGAAAGGGGCTACAGACTATGGCGATGAGGGCGAAGTATCGCTGAAGGCTTTTATGGCGGGAAACGATATTCTATTGATGCCTACCGATGTGGTGAAAGCAAAAGAAAAATTGCTACGGTTTTATGAGCGGGGTAAAATTAGCGAGGACCGTTTGGCCCGTTCGGTAAAAAAGATATTGATGGCCAAATATCAAGCAGGTCTCGGGAATTATCGGCCTATCGACCTCAAAGGATTGTACGCCGATTTAAACTCCTTACAGGACGACCTTGTCTATGAAAAGGCCATTGAAAATGCACTTACCGTTGTAAAAAATAATTTTTACTTGATGGGCATCAAAAAATTGGAAAACAAAAAAATAGCCTACGTGAAACTGGGCGATTCCGATGGCGACCCATTTTTAAAGGAGTTAAATCAGTATGCTACGGTTACCCATGTGAATGCCTCCGATATAGGGAGTATTAAGGAAAAGTTATCGGAGTTTAACCTCGTCATCATCGGATATCATAAGAGCAATGAAAGCCCTTGGAAGGCATACCGATTTTCTAAAAAGGAATTGAGCTGGTTGAAGGAAATTTCAGAAGCAAGAACGTCCAATACCATACTGGCATTATTTGCAAAACCCTATGCCTTGTCGGATGTACCCTCCTTTAAAACCTTGGACGGTGTGGTGGTCGGCTATCAGAATAGCGAAATGGCACAGCGTAAAATGGCACAGTTGATTTTTGGTGCCATTCCTTCGAATGGTATTTTACCGGTAAGCGCCCATAAAGACTTTCCGGTGGGCACGTCCATACGGTTGAAGTCCTTACAACGTCTCGGTTACAGTTTTCCCGAACGTGTGGGTATCAGTAGTACGGCATTGGCAAAAGTGGATACTCTTGTAAAAAACGGACTGGACTCCCTAATGTTTCCCGGGGCGCAGATATTGATTGCGCGTAAAGGAAAAATTATTTATCAAAAAGCTTTTGGAAAGCCCACGTATACCTCAAAAGATTCCGTTACCCCAAAACACCTTTACGATTTGGCCTCGGTAACCAAAATTTTGGCCACACTTCCCATGGTCATGAAAATGGAGGAAGATGGCGATGTTGATTTGAGCGATACCTTTGGAGAGATCATACCCCAGTACGATACTACTGAACTGAAAAACGTGACGGTGTTAAAAGCATTATCGCACTATGGTCGTTTGCCTGCATGGATCGCATTTTACGTAAGTACCCTGAATGGCAAAAGACGTCCCTCAAGGGAGTTTTATAGACAAGCGCCCATGGACGGTTTTTCCATAAAGGTTAGCGACGGACTGTATTTGGCAGATGCCTATACCGATTCCATATACAATAGAATAGGGCGGCAAGACTTAAAATCGAACCGCTATCGCTACAGTGATGTGGCCTATTATGTGATGAAAAAATTTGTCGAGGATAGCAAAGGACAGCAGTTGAACGAATTGGCCAATGATTTTTTGTACGGTCCTTTGGGTGCGACCACCACTACGTACAACCCTTTGGAGAAGTTTGAAAAATCGCTGATCGTTCCCACGGAAGAAGACAAATATTATCGCTACCAACGGGTTCAGGGATATGTGCACGATATGGGGGCGGCGATGCAAGGTGGGGTCGGGGGTCATGCCGGTCTGTTCAGTAATGCCAACGATGTGGCGAAGGTAATGCAGATGTACCTACAGGGCGGTTTCTACGGGGGACACCGTTTTTTTGATGCGCGTACCATTAAAAAGTTCAATACCTGTTATTTCTGTGATAAAAAGGTGCGGCGGGGCGTTGGATTCGATAAGCCCAATCCCAATGGCGGCGGTCCGGCATGCGACTATGTTTCGCGAAAAAGTTTCGGACATAGCGGTTTTACCGGAACCTATACGTGGGCCGACCCGGAAGAAGAGCTGGTTTATGTGTTCCTTTCCAACCGAACCTACCCATCGGCAAGCAATACGCTATTGGTAAAATCGGGCCTGCGTACCCGTATTCAGGGTGCCATATACGAAGCCATTGTTTCGGACCGATAATTTGACCAACAAGCCGTTCATTTGCCATATCGATAATCCCGATATTGACCACTCTTTGTTGTAATAATACCAATGTAAAACCGACAGACCTACTGGATTTCACTAAATTTGACAGATGAAAATAGCAATTGTATGTTATCCGACCTTTGGAGGAAGCGGGGTAGTGGCAACCGAACTGGGTATTGCCCTTGCCAATAGGGGGCACGAGGTACATTTTGTAACGTATCGACAGCCCGTTCGTTTGGAACTCCTGAACAACAATATTTATTTCCACGAGGTAAACGTTCCCGAATATCCGCTGTTCCATTACCAGCCCTATGAGCTGGCCTTGTCGAGCAAATTGGTGGATACCATCAAACTTTTCGGTATCGAATTATTACATGTACATTATGCCATACCGCATGCCTATGCCGGCTATATGGCAAAAAAAATGTTGGAAGAGGAACAGATTTTTGTTCCCATGGTCACTACACTGCACGGTACCGATATTACCTTGGTAGGGAAACATCCGTTTTATAAGCCCGCGGTTACGTTCAGTATCAATCAATCCGATGTTGTAACCTCGGTATCCGAGAACCTGAAACAGCGTACGTTGGAATTTTTCGATATCAAAAAAGAGATTGCGGTAGTACCGAATTTTATAGACGAAAAAAAATACAGCCTTTCTTTTACGGATTGTCAGCGTTCGTTGATGGCCAATGACGACGAGAAAATAATTACCCATATCAGTAATTTTAGGAAGGTAAAACGGATCCCGGATATTATTGCCGTTTTCCATAAGGTACAACAGTCCATACCCGCTAAATTGGTTATGGTCGGGGAGGGACCCGAAAAAGAAGGTGCCGAGCGCCTGTGCGATGAACTCGGTATTGCCGAAAAAGTCATCTTTTTGGGGAATAGTAATGAAATTGATCGCATCCTTTGTTTTTCCGATCTTTTTCTACTTCCTTCGGAGTCCGAAAGTTTTGGACTGGCCGCATTGGAGGCCATGATCAATAAGGTGCCGGTTATCTCCAGTAATGCCGGAGGTATTCCCGAGGTAAACAAACATGGGGTTACCGGATATTTGAGCGACATAGGCGATATTGACGATATGGCGGAAAATGCGATTCGAGTGTTGCGGGACGATGCCGTGTTGGATCGTTTTAAGGAAGATGCCCATAGGGAAGCGAAAAATTTTGATATTCTGAAGGTGTTGCCCTTATACGAGCAGATCTATAAAAAAGCATACGATGCGCGACTTCATAAAGTTTATAATTAACGGTACCGCTGCAATGGTGGTGGCATCCATATTCCTTATGGCATGCAACGGGCAAAAAAAAGCGACTATGGGCACAACGGACGCAACCCCCGACAACCCCCTCACCTTGATTTTACAAGATAACTACGCGCCTACGGATACAGCGGAAACCTTGGTGGTGAAGGACCAGAAGTCGCTCCAGAAATTTTTCTCAAAAATTAACCGTACCCGAAAGCCCGGAATACCCCTACCTCAAGTAGACTTTGAAAAGGAGTATGTACTGGTCTATTGTTCCGGAAAACAAAAAGGTTCCGGCATACCAATCCTATCCATGGATAAGGAAACCGAAAGTGAATTGGTAATCGGTAAGCAAATGACCGTATTGCCAAAAGGAGCATCGGAAACCGCTGTCATAAGCCCGTTTAGCGTCTACAAAATACCAGCTACCCAAAAAGCTATTGTTTTTAAACCCGAAGAATAGCGGTATTTGTATATTTTGTTGGTTGTTTCTGTCTTTTCCAGCCCTTGGTCTATGCTCTTTTAAATCCTTGAAAGGACCTTCTTTTAAGTTCATCCGCTGATTTTTCCGTTTACTGGCCTCCCTGATTTTGGAGCATTCGCCCAAAACAAGGTGCAGAACCCCCGTGTATCGAATTATAAGGCACTTTAGGGGCACTTTTTGTGGCTAATATTACATATGGATAACTTTGTGACGGTATTGACCCAAATCCTACCGCTATGAATAATGGATGCTTGCTTCTTTTGGCCTGTTTGTTTGTACGCATTGTTACTGCCCAAGTTGATGTGGAAAACGATAGCCTTCCCGAACTTGCCGCAAAGGATAGCATTGTGGTAAGTGCTTGGACCGTTGGTCTTGGATATAACTTTGTTGACGATTCCGGCGATGTAACGGACAAACTTTTTTCCGTAAATGCGCAATGGAACGCCTTGCCCTATCCTTCGCGAATAAGTATCGGCCGTTACTTCAAAAGTGGTATCGGGTTATCGGCTGTAGGCAGTTATAACAAGTACAAGGTTGGAAAGCAGATCGATGGGCGTGTAAACCAACAAGAAACGGATTACTTGGCCTTGGATACCGGCGTATCCTACAATCTTAATAAAATAGTGGGCGAGACCGCTTGGTTCGATCCATACTTGGGACTTGGGTTCGGGTTTACCAGGGCCAACACGATTTCTAGAGTTACTTTTAACACTACGGTCGGGTTTCGTATTTGGTTTTCCGACCGATGGGGGGCAGACCTGAATACCATGGCGAAATGGACCATAGGGGAAACGGATGCCACAAACCATGTTCAATATGGTGCGGGTGCCGTATATCGCTTTGGAATCGAGAAAGCGTTATCCAAAAAAGGGGAAGAAAAGTTAGCGTTGCGCAATGCGCTGGAGAAGCAAAGGCAACAGTACCAAGATTCCCTGGCCCAGGCGACCCGAGAGAAAGCGGCTTTGGCCTTGGCCGAGGAATTGGAAAATGCTAAAAAAGAAGCGGCATTGGCCGCCGAACGGGCAATCTCGGAAAGAGAACAGCGGGAGGCACGGTTACGCGCTGAAATTGATAAAATCGGCCACGCTTATTTTCCGTTGAACTCTTCTTACTTAAACCCCGAGTCCAAAAGGGTTTTAGATGAGCTTACCCTTTTTTTACGGCAAAACCCGACTGTTGTACTCAGGGTGGCTTCCCATACCGATTCCCGAGGGAGTACCCGGTATAACCAATGGTTGTCGGACCGGCGCGTACTACGTACTACGGATTACTTGATCGCCAATGGGGTTCCGGACGCGCAACTCGTGAGCGAAGCATTGGGGGAAACCCGTTTGTTGAACGAATGTGATGATGTTACCTATTGCCCTGAAGAAAAGCATAGTGTAAACCGCAGATCTGAATTCGGTATTGTGGCGTTTTAGGTGGGAGTCCGATAGTTCTTGTTGTTTAATGTGGCCTAGTATTTCGTTGCCAAGGGGGTCTTGAAGAAAAAAACATTCCATACCAATAAAAGTAATGCAATAGTATAACGGGTCTAGGGTTGTGAAGTGATACATTTCCGATTTCAAACACACTAAATCAAATGAAGCGGTATTAACCAATAGCATCAATTTTTTTAATGAACTTCGCCGGGTTTCCACCCCATACTTCGCCCTCGGGAATGGATTTGGTTACTACGGAACCCGCTCCTATAATTGCCTTGTTGCCTATGGTGACGCCCTTTAGAATGATGCTATGTGCACCAATAAAGCAATGGTCACCGATAACGACCGATTTGGTAAGGGGAATGTCCGTTTTACGATTTTCCCGTTCCGTGTATTTCAAATGGTGGAAATCGGTATCATAGATCTTTACACTGCCGCCGATTTTTACATGTTTGCCAATGGTTACGCCGTTTTGGCATACAATGGTGCAATTGGACAGGCCCGTATGATCCCCTATTGTCAATACGGCATTTTGTGAGACGATGAGGTTGGTTCGGGTATCGCCTCCGATGGGATTGCTGGTAGCTCCCGAATTTATGGAAACACCTGTTCCGAAGACCACCTTTCCGGTCTTATAAATATATATTTTTCCCGTTATTTTGGGTCGGGCCGCATAGAAAACCCTTTTGAACCGGAACATTACGGCATTATGGATGCCGTTCCAGGTTTGTGATGGAAAAGTTAAGATGGATTTTAATACCTGAATCATATTAAAGGTGTTGCGGTGCTGAATGCATTAGGGAACAATTTCTGAAATGTTCTCCGTGTCCGTATGAACAAGCTCTTGTTCCTTTTTAGATTCAGAAATCTTTTTCCTGTAAATTAAGATTACCCCGTTAAAAAGGCAAAAAGCGGTAAAAAAGGTAAATGAACTATCGATGATCGGCTCTACCATAAAAGAGAGGTACAACGCCAAAAAGAAGCAGATCATAACTACGTTTATGGAAAGACTTTTTTTTCTGAGGAAAACGGCCTTTTTTAAATTTAGCAACGCCCAAACCGTATAAATCAAAAGCAAGAACGCGGAAATAAGGCTGCCTACCCGAGCGGTGTCCAACCAGAGGTTATGGGCATGCCCGATATCTTCCAAGCCCCAACCCAATGGTTTGTCTACCAGATTTTGGAGGGAAACCTCCCAACGTTCCGACCGATTGCCTGCATTGGCAACGGTATTTTTAGAACTCTTTAATCGCGATTCGAAAGCTGCGAGCCAATTGGCATTAAGATCAAAGGAAACGTTTTTATAAATTACTCCCGAAAGTGCCAAAAGCGCTAACAAAAGCCCAACGTTTTGTTTAATTCGTTGCCTGGGAAACAAATAAACCAGCCCAATGACAAAAGTGAACATTAGTATGGCGAGCTGCGATCTACTTCCCAGTCTTATAACGCAAAGCAGGGAAATAAAGAAAAGCAGCCCTAATATTCCTTTTTGTAGCAACGATAGCCGCTTATCGTTGGTCATCAAATATGCGGGAATACACATATTGAAAACGAAGAGGACCGCCATGTTCGTAGCATTTCTGGAAGTTTCCGCCCAGAAGTAGGGGATGTCCCTTGAAGATTGTCCAAGGCCATCGGACATAATGTTCAATAAAATGGAAATCATTCCAATACTGGAAAACACCAACCCTATAACGATGAAGGCCATGGTGAAGTCACTTAGCTCAAGCCTATAGGCAATGTATTTCCCCCAGAGATAAAGCGTTACCGGAAACGTCAGGTAAATAAAGAAGTATTGCACGCCCCCAATGGGGTCCATCAAGTAGAAAAGCGCATAAACAACGCTAAACGCCAACAACATAAAAAAGTGTTTATCCAGATTTTTTTTTATGAAGCTTTTTTTAAGAAAAATGCTAATAAAAAGCGCATAGCCAAATACAAAACCGATGTTCATTGGGGTGGACAAAAAAGCAATAAGCAGAAGGGAGTGAATAATTCCTATGCTTTTTATATAGTTCAATATTTTGGACATATAGGTGACTTTCAAATGGCCCTTGACAACACGTTGTTTATGGAATTACGAGCCCGTATTCGACTCAAATATAGTTTCTATTTCCGTACTACATTATACCCTTTTCCAATAATACGCTTAGCTAAAGTATAAATATTGATTGCCAATGATCCAAATAGGATGATAATTTTGTTGAAAAACAAAATTTTACCCGGGAACTACGGTTACCTATATCCATTTCTTATGCGTTCGTACGATGGTGTCCAAGTTTTGCGGCACGCTTTTTTATGTTGTGATTTCAACTTTTCTTTAAAAAAGATTGTGCCTTTTTTTGGAGTTCCAGCAATTCGGAGATGTTTAAAGTGCGCACCATGAAGTAGTAAAGTACCGGGGCAATAATTCCCGCCAATACCAAACGTAACCAATCGTAAGGTATCCACAGGTTGATCAGGATCAAAGGCACTACCATTACAATACCCGCGAAAACCACTTTCCTTAGGTCTTTTAGTTGTTGTAAAGCTCCAAAATTCATTAGTTTTCCGGGATAATAGGTATTGATGAAGAAATGGATGGAGGTAGCCACAACTTCGGCCAATGCAATATAGACGATACCGAACGGCAAAGCGGCAAGTAGCAGTGCTATCTTTATAGCAATGCTGACATACTGTTGCTTTAAAACAAGATCGGTGCGCCCTAGGACATAAAGGAGATTAACATTGATACCGCTGATGATGGTGATCATTCTACCGATGCAAAACGCTTGCATAATGGGGATGGATAACAACCATTGCTCACCGATCGATATACGAATAATAGGCTCCGCCATTGTGGCCAACCCTAAGAATATCGGCACGACCACAATTGCGGAGGACTTGATAATCTTTTTCGTTTGAAACACTAATTTTTCTCGCTGATCCTGCAACGGTGAAAGCCCGGGAAGAAGTACTCCGTTCAATGCGGAGGTAACGAGATTGAACACAACATTGGTAAATTGCATGCCCTGTTGATATAGTCCAAGGTCTTTTTGGCTGATATATTTTCCGATCAGCAAAGCGTTCATTTGAGTGGTGAACGTGCCCAAAAGCGAGGAGATGAGTAGCTTTGAACCAAAGGAGAACATTTCCTTGAAGGACTTTTTTGAAAAGACAAGATTGGGTTTCCATCGTAGCCAATACCACATTAAAAGGGTCGTTAAAAGGCCTTTTAGCAAGGCTTGCCATACCAACGACCATACACCGAAACCCGAAGCGGCCATGATAACCGCCACCGTTCCCGAGATTAGGGCAGAAATAAAGTTAATTTTAGTGATTACCTTGAAGTTCAGATCAATGGTATAGAGCGTAGTAGGAACGGTAAACAAGGCATTCAAAAATAGTGATAGCGATAATACCCTTAACAACAGTGTTAAGGCAGAATTGTCATAGAATGCCGCAACAAAGGGCGCGATAAACCATATTACGATGTAGCAAACAACGGCAATGGCAATGTTGAATAAAAATACCGTAGAAACATCGTCCTCTGAACGGTTCTTTTTTTGAATAAGCGCCTTGGTGAAGCCACTATCGATAAATACTTGGGATATTGTGGTGAAAATTACCAAGATGGTAAGCGCCCCATAAACTTTTGGACCTAGAATCCGCGCCAAGATGATTCCTAATATGAACTGTACCGCTTGAATACTAATACTTCCAAAAGCATTCCAAGCGGCACCTCGGAACATTTTATCACCTTGTCCCATCCGATACCGATTTTGAGCTATGTTGGGTTTCGGGGAAGAGACGAATGTTATAGCATTTATTTGGGCGCATCACTGTTTTAGATACCAATCGTATTGTTTTTCTATACCTTCTTTCAAGGATATGTTATGTTTCCATCCCAAATCGTGCAATTTTGAAACATCGGTCAACTTTTTCATGGTTCCGTCGGGTTTATCGGTATTGAACACGAATGTACCTTTAAAGCCAATAATTTCCGAAATGAGGTTCGCCAAATCTGCTATGGAAACATCTGTACCGGTACCGATGTTGATATGGGTATTGCGTACTTCGGCGGTATCATTGGAATAGGTATCCTTAAAGTCTCTTTCCTGCATTAAAAAGACGCAGGCATCGGCCATGTCTTCCGACCATAAAAATTCCCTCATCGGCTTTCCACTACCCCAAATCTCAACGGAAACACCGTCTTCCAAATTTGGTTGAAGTCCATACTTTTCAAGAATCCGTTTTATATCGGACGTAGAAGCTTCTCCGTTTACCCCTTCAATGGGCAAACGGTTCAAATCCGCCCGAACGCTGTCCCAATCTTCATTTTCTAGGGCCTTTCCCAAGTGAATTTTTCGAATTAGGGCCGGTAGTACATGTGACTTTTCTAAATCAAAATTATCGTTGGGACCATACAAGTTGGTCGGCATTACCGAAATGTAGTTGGTGCCGTATTGCAGATTATAGCTCTCACATAGTTTGATGCCCGCAATTTTGGCTATGGCGTAAGGCTCATTGGTATACTCCAAGGGATCCGTTAACAGATAGGTTTCTTTCATCGGTTGTGGACAAGCCTTTGGATAGATGCAGGTGCTTCCCAAAAACAATAGTTTTTTTACCTGATGCAGATAACTCTGGTGAACCACATTGTTTTGGATCATCAGATTTTCATAAATGAATTCTGCGCGATAGGTATTATTGGCTACAATGCCTCCCACCTTTGCGGCTGCGAGAATAACGTATTCCGGACGCTCCCGATCAAAAAAATCAGCTACGGCCAAGGCATCTGTCAAGTCCAGTTCGGCATGCCTCCTGGTAACAAGGTTGGTATATCCCCTGGCGGTCAAATTTTTCACAATAGCGCTACCTACCAGTCCGCGATGTCCGGCGATATATATTTTGGAATCTTTTTGCATGAAATTAGGCTATGCTGTACAAATAGGGTTTGAATTCTATTCGAAATAGTTTAAGGTACGGTATCCTCCAGTCTGTAAAAAACGGTCTTTTTGCATGAGTTTCAGGTCACTTTGCATCATATCCTTCACCAGATCCTTTAGTTCGAACTCTGGGATCCAGCCCAATTTGTTTTTGGCCTTACTGGGGTCGCCGATCAACAGTTCGACCTCTGTTGGCCTAAAGTACTTGGGGTCCACCGACAGGACTTCCTTACCAATTTCAATTTGGTAGTCCGGGTTATTACAGGCTTTTACAAAAGCCTTTTCGTTAACACCTTCCCCTTTGAACTCCAATTCGATATCTGCCTCCGCAAAGCTCATCCGTACAAAATCACGGACCGTTGTCGTTTTTCCGGTAGCAATTACCCAGTCTTCGGCCTCATCCGCTTGAAGGATCATCCACATCATACGAACATAATCCTTTGCATGGCCCCAGTCTCTTTTTGCATCTAGATTTCCGAGATAAAATTTATCTTGAAGTCCTAACGCTATTCTGGAAGCCGCCCTTGTAATTTTACGGGTGACAAAGGTTTCCCCACGGATCGGTGATTCGTGATTGAAAAGAATGCCATTACAGGCATACATCTTATAGGCTTCCCTATAATTCACGGTTATCCAGTAAGCATACATTTTGGCTACCGCATATGGGCTTCTTGGATAAAAAGGAGTGGTTTCACTTTGCGGAACTTCCTGTACTTTTCCATACAGTTCCGAAGTGGACGCCTGATAAATTCTGGTTTTTTCACCGAGTCCTAAAAGCCGGACCGCGTCCAATATACGTAGGGTTCCTATTCCATCCGCATTTGCGGTATACTCGGGTACCTCGAACGACACATGCACGTGGCTCATTGCTGCAAGGTTGTAAATCTCGTCAGGTTGTATTTCTTGGATCAGCCGAATCAAATTGGTACTATCGGTCATGTCGCCATAATGCAGGATAAAATTTCTGTTCTCTACATGTGGGTCTTGGTATAAATGGTCTATCCTATCGGTATTGAACAAAGAGGATCTTCTCTTTAGTCCATGTACTTCATATCCTTTTTTTAACAAAAACTCGCTTAAATAAGCGCCATCCTGTCCGGTAACCCCGGTAATCAATGCTACTTTTTTCATGAAATGAAATTTGTTTTTCAATTACTGCTGGACATCGTCGAACAGTGATAAAAATGTTCCCGCCAATGGTCCGGGATGTTAAAAGTATAACGTTCATTTACTTGAGAAATTTTCTCTTCTTTCCGATACGCAATACCAAAATTTTGGCAAACTTAAAGATGTTCCCTTTAATAGTAAACTTTATGTCCACATATATGCATAAAAAAACGTTATACCGGCACAATTTACCATTACCGATAGTTTGAATCAAATTAGTATCGTTCGTTTATACCCGACATCGGTTGATTGAAACGAGTTCCTTAAAGAGGGGCTTACCACCCACCGTATAACGCTACGTTGATATGGCATCCAAAGAGATATTGCTTCTTTCCCTTCAACTTTCATGTCTTTTAAAAGGTGTAGTGGTTCAGGAAACGTTCAATATTTGTTCATAAACTTGAAAAAGCCTTTTGCAATTGTTTTGTCGATGGTGTCGTTTAGTGGCCACTTCAATTTCTTTTTCGGACAGTGAACGTGCCAAATCGTTATTTTCAAATAGGTTTCGCATACAAGAAGCCAACATTTCCACTTCCTCGAAACGGTATAGTAGGCCGGTTTCCCCGTCGGTAATGAAAGTAGGTACTCCACCTACATATGAGGCAATGGTAGGCACGCCCAATAGTTGTGCTTCACCTACCGAGTTGGGGCTGTTTTCGATACTTGACGGACAAACGAAAACATGGCTTTTTAGGTATTCGTCGACCATTTGTTCCGATTTAAGAAATCCTAAAAAACTGACATTTTTTTCCAGCTCATTGGTGTCTATTATGGATTGTATGTATTTTCCATAGCCTTTGCGTTTCAATTTCTTTTTGAAATCACCATCGTTCATTAAAATGTTGCTACCGGCAATACGGACCTGCAGATTTGGGTAGAATGGTTTTAAAAGGGCCACAGCTTTCAAGACCATATGGAGCCCCTTTATGGGATACCCCGCTTGACTTAGGAAAATGGTGTGCGGTACCGCATTATTCAAATCCCATTTTTTGGAGGTATAAAAAATATCGCGCAACGACTCGTCTGCATGGTAATAAGCCGCCTTGGGTGCCATAGTGGATATATGGTCCTTATCCCATTGTGTGCGACCTATAATGTGCTTCGCATTTTGTAAATATACTTTTTCCACCAGTCGAGCTCTTTTATAAAAGGAGCTTTGTGCATGTAAAATGGTATCCCGTTTAAGCACATCCCTAAACGTAATGTTTTTTACAATTTGTTTGGTGGAGATCCCTGCGGTGTAGTACCGAGCGATCACCCCGATCAATCCTTGTATGGAAATAACGTGTTTCATTTTAGGATAGGCTTTTAACAGGGAAAGACCCTGCGCATATTCCGTTCCGTGGATGTGTACCAGATCCGGCGCGACCGTTTCGATCAGTTTTTGCCATTTGGGCACCAAACTTTGATCGTAAAATGTTTTGGGTCTATTGGATTGTAATAGGTAGTATTGAATACCGGCCACGGATACCTGCTCGTCCTTCCCAAAATTGGTTACCGTTGCAACGCTAAGCGTTACGTTCGACTCGGTTAAGTCTTTAGCAAGCCCGTACATCCAGCCTCCTACCACAGGTGGAGCCTTTCCCAATGCTATGGCCGCATCGGGGAAAAGGGTATTGGTTATCCATAAAATTTTCATGATGCGCTTTTTTGGCCCCTCTTGTTTTGTTCCGACTTTCTGGTCAAAGATAATTCGAATTACACGTAATACTTCTTGTTCTTTTTTTCAAAAACCATAACAACATTAGTTTCCAATTATTTGTTGCATGGTCTTTATCTGTTCATGAGGATTATATTTTTTGTCGATAACCGTATAGGAACGTTTTCGTACTTCATCCCGTTCCCTTGTTTCTAGGGCGATCCAGTGCTCAATAGTTTTGCAAAGATTTTCGAAGTCCCCATTTTTATAAAAATCACCGGTTTCTCCGTTTTCAATAACTTCGTGTTCGGGCATTTGTGAAGGAAAGTGGTCGTTCGTTATTACAGGGGTCCCATAGGTTGCGGCATGTACGGCAGTAAGGCCCACCGGACCCGGTGATACACAAACATGAGCGTTGTACATCAGGTTTCCGATTTCCAATTCTTCATAACTGGGTCCGTAGAACCAAATGTTGTCTTGTAGGCCCATTTCGTCAACCATTTGTGAAACGGGATCGTCTCCTGTTTCTTTTCCAATGAAAACTAGGTTACATCTTTTTTGGGGCGTGTTTATTTTTTTTACCGCCTCCACCAACATCGGTAATTTTTTGGATTTTTGGATGCGCCCGATGTATACCACTACCGGAAGGTCATTTTTAAAGTGGTCTCTATAAATGTCCGTGTACTTTAGTTGACTCCTCACTTTTAATTGTTCGTCATAGTCGAGGGAATTATAGATGAGGTGTAACCTTTTTGCATCAAACCCTTCTTTGATCATCAGTTGTCGGGATCGATCTCCATATAGAAAGAGATGGTCGAATAGCTTAAAAAAAGTTTTGGCGAGTTTTTTGGTCTTTTCCGTTTCTCCTCCTTTTAGCCCATGGGCCCATCCGTAGGTTTTTTTACCAAGCAACTTGGCCAATAACAAAGTTGCCCAGCTCGATAGGTAATATGGCGAGCTATTGATCAAAAAATGATCGTAATGGGAAAATGGCAATCGCCAAATGGAATGCTGCCATATAAATCGGTTGCCAAGTACTTTGCGGTTTTTCACCGTTTTTTTATACCCGCTAAGTTTGGCATAATCCATTTTTTTTATGGGTGCAAAAATAGTGTCTCCAAAGTAAAAATCGCAAGGTAGGGCGGCATCCATTAATTTATAGATGGGTTCACGGTAGTGGCTGCCAATATTGAAAATGCAGCAAATAGTATTTTTCATGATAGTGTATTGTCCGAATTGGGGGTTTATTTTTTTTGTGTGGTTCTTGTTCCCAGCGTATCCAGGATATTTCGGGTGATGATTTCCGCTACTTTATTTTTTCTAGCGCTTCTTAGTTGTGGTGCATTAAAATCATCCAGGCCCCAACTCCATTGTATGGTACCGTTCGCAAATACCGTACTGTTCGATGGAGTCCTGTAAATGGTCATTTGGGAATAACTTGTTGTCACTATTTTTCTGTTTTGTCGCAATACCATTCTCCAAAGTATAAACAGCAACAGGGACACCCCCAAAAGTTGAAGTATTCCGAACAAGGACCATAACATCTTTCCCGTGGCTGAATACAGCAAAAAATTGAAGAGGATTAAAAAAGTTAAAAAAAGGATGAGAAAACTTCCACTTTTTTTAGCTACCCAATCACTGGGAAAATGCAGTCTTCTACAAATCTTTTGTACCAGCTGCTTTATAGCGTAACCATAATTGTTATATAACAAATTTGTTGCCTTGGAATCGGCCAGTACCGTAATATTTTTTGGGGATTGTTCCGTTACATGATCCACTTCATAGCCAAGCACCCCTTTGATGCGGTCTCCTTTTTTTAAATGGGTTCCTTTAAAGACCCAATGCTCCGGATGGGTCACAACAATATCACCGTCCACCGGATCGATACTATGTTCTACGCCCAACAAGGCCGATTCCGGTTTGTTTACCGGTGGTTCCCGAAAATTGATGGTCAGGTTTTTTCCTTGAACGGGATCGGTGCTATCCTTATAGCAAATGATTGTTCTTGGTTCTTTGTTGTCTTTTTCGGAAAAGGCCAATCGAATTTGCCAAAAACCCGTATTTCCGGCAAAGAAAGCCAAGTTTACTCCCGAATTCCGAGCTTGCTCTAAGTTTTCCCTCATTTCCATCGACCAATATTCGTCGTGGCCGTGTGCAATGAAAAGCGTTTGTTTCAATAGTAATTCCGGATGTGAATGCGTATCCAGATTGGTACAGTAGGAGAGGTTATAGTTATTTTTTTCAAGCCAGCGCACCATGTTGTAGTCCCAAGCCGCGCTGCTTATGGGGTAAAAGTGCGAGGTAACCGGTTGAATGTTGGTGAAGAATTCACCTGCTCCTACACCATAAGCGGCTTTTGGATCATTATTGGCGGCATAAGGTCGGTCAAAAGAGACCTCGATCGCTCTTTTCCCGGTGCGCTGCCCCCATTTTTCCCATGATCCACTGCCCCAGTCGTACAAGGATTTACCGCCCCAAAAGTTATAGGCCTGGTAGGTATTTACCGGTAGTTGAAACAAAATGGTAGCTTCGCAGTTCATATCCTTTACCACAAAAATGATGTAACTTTCTTTTTTTTGCGTTTCTTCCTGAAGTTTCGCCACATATACCCCTGTAAGCCAGTCTTTCGGTATTTTTAGCCGATATGGGTCGTTCCATTGGCAAGCGATCAATCCCGTTTCGTTATGCGCCCTTGGAATCTGTTGTTGGATTCCCCTACGGGTAATGGGTCCGTAGACCGTTCTCCCCCCAAGGCCACCGTACCAGCCCATGCGATATATTGAAAAGGTGTATTGTGGTGCTTCGGTATGTACGAAAAAATGAATCTCTTCTCCTGCGGTAACACTGCTCAAGGAGGCATACCCTTCAATTTCACGCCTTGAGGATGGGTTTTTCAACTGCCAATCAGTTGTCCCTTTTCGCTTGTTTTCAATCGCTATTTTTGTAGTGTCAGAGCTCATTTATGGTTTTCTTACCACATGATACTTCGTGTTACCGATCAACTGGTTGCCCGGTAGGCCGGAAAAAAATCGGAATGTTTTCGTTCTCCGGCCAGGGTATCGTAAACCGAATTGTTCACAATGTACTTCCAAATTTTGAAATCACGATAATCTTTGGAAAAAGAGGCTTTAAAGTTAAAAAGGGAATCTTGTTCGCTGCCGAGACCGCCACCCAAGTTAAAGGTGGTATATCCTTCCTGGGTCGCTTTTAACCGCATCTCATCCAAAAAAAGGTTGGCCGGTGCAATGTTCAAATACTCCGTTCTGCTTCCCGATAAATGGAATTGCACCATACTGTTCGTTTTTACGAACATGGAGCCGGCAATGGCCAATTGGTCCTCTTCATGGATTACCAATAGGATATCCGTCTCAAAATCGGAACACTCCAAAAAATCGAAGAAGTACTTTCTTGGAAAAAAGTAACTTTCCGCGGCCGACAAACGCTTCATGTTCTCGTAGTAAATATCGATAAAGGTATCGATGTCCTCCGTAGTGGTTGCGCTAACGACCTTGCAGAGCCTCCGGCATTTATTGGTCCTGTTTTTGGTGCTTTTTCCATACTGCGTGCGCTGTTCGTCCACACTTTTTGTCAAATCGATATTTACCGTTTTTCCAAGGGTGATTACCTGGCCAAGTCCTGCTAAAAGCGGTTCTTGGTAGTTAAGGTAGGGATGCAATCGTGAAAAAATGGAAACCACCTTCAATTCGGCAAGACAGCTGTTGAACATGGTTTGAAACAAGCCAAGGTCGGCATCCTCCAACGTACCTTTCTGCAATGGACCGGCGTAGCCATACACGGACGTTAGGTCAACATATGGTCCGTCCGCTATCGTACGCTTTAAAAAAGGGATGACCAGATGTAGGTGTTCATCTTTATACATTACCAAAAGCGGGGTTTCATCAGCATTTTTGGATAAGTGGTGGTAATCGTACGTATGATAAAAATCATAGCCGCCTATCGCTTTCAGTGCGTTGCGCCATTCCTCTTTTTCTGTAATTAGGGATATCATGTTAGCTATACAAAGGTTACAAATTGTTGTGGTTTCTTTTACGCTTTCTCCGTTCTATCGGCCTTGCCAAGTGTTTAGAAAAAGAAAAATAATGGGGCGTACCCTCATTAAAATTTAATCAGGGCTATCTATTTTACGCTCCGTACCCATAAACATTTCCATGGTTACCGTCTCATTTGCCGAAACCCCTTCGGAAATAAATACTTTATGCACCGTCTTCAATAAAATGCGAAAATCGGTCACAAAACCGATGTTTTTAACATACCAGATGTCGTGTGCAAATTTCTCCTCCCAGCTGATCGCATTTCTTCCGTTCACCTGGGCCCAGCCGGTAATCCCCGGTTTTACCAGATGTCTTTGGGCTTGTTCCCGATTGTATCGGGGAAGGTAGGCAACCAAAAGGGGCCTAGGGCCTACGATGGACATATCTCCTTTTAAAACGTTCAACAACTGGGGCAGCTCGTCCAAAGAACTGTTACGGATCCATTTTCCTATAGTGGTCATTCTTTCGAAATCGGGAAGGAGATTACCGTTCTGATCTTTACGATCGTTCATGGTCTTGAACTTGATAATTTTGAAGATTTTCTCGTTTTTTCCCGGGCGCAACTGAAAAAAGAACGGTTTTCCATTGTTGGAATACAGCAAAATTAGGGTTACGGTGATGACAATGGGCGATAGCAAACTTAGTGCCAACAGGGCAACAAAAAAGTCTAAAAGCGGTTTTACTACTTTAGTGTACATGGCCGATACTAGTTCATTTTAATTTTGTCGTAGACTTTTAAAGTCTTTTCGGTCATTGCGGGAATGGTGAATTCCTGTAATGCTTTTTCCTTTGCATTTTTTGCCAAGGTCATCCTAAGGGTATCGTCAAAAATCAAGGTTTCCAATGTTTCGGTAAGCCCTTGAACGTTTTCGGTCTCGAACAACATACCGTTAACTTTATGCTCAATTTGCTCATAGGCCCCTTCTACATTACTTCTTACCGGACAGCATTCCGACATCATCGCTTCAATGGTAGCCAAAGGAAAGGATTCCATTCTTGAGGGGAGCACAAAAACATCAAAAAGGTCGTAAAATGGTTTTGGGTCTTCAAAGGGTACCATATGTACCATATTTTCAATTTCCGCTTTTTCGATCAGGTCTTTTAGCCAAGCATGTTCGTCGCTTCCCGCGGTACCACCTAAAAAAACAAAATTGATTTTAGATTTTGCGCTGTCGTTAAGGCCCTGTAGCGCTTTTATCATAATATCACTCCCTTTGCGCAGGGAAATGCTCCCTACAAAGCCAATAACAAGGTTTCCTTTTGGAATACCCAAGCGATCCAAAAGCATCGCCTTGTCCGTGTTGTTTATTGGTTTTGAAAACCGTTCCGAAACCCCATGATGTATCAGACTGGTATGCTTCTCCGGCATACCGAATACCTCCTTTGCGAACTGGTAGGACTCCTGACTGATGGCAATCATATGATTCGGGTTCTTATACTTGAAGTTTTTTTTCAAATACAGTATATGTATGGTGGTGGTGAATTTTAGCCTCATAAACCAAGGTATAAAGGTCATATAAGGCGATTGTGAATGAATGACATTCGGTTGATAGGCCCGAATGTCCCGCATAATTTCGATTACCGATGCAACGGCATCCACGCCTTTGCGTACTAAGCTTCCCTTAGGGGTCTTGAACTCTTTAATTTCGACACCCAAATCCACAAAGGCCTGATGAAAATCATCCACTCTGTTCGACGCGCCTTCAATTTTACCCCCGGTAATCAAACGCACCTGATGCCCTTTTTTAACAAGCCCCTCCGCAAGGTCGATGGTATGTGTGGTGACGCCCGTTTGTTCAATTCTACTGAGTAACAATACGATTTTCATGTAAACGATTCAATTTCGTTGATTTACAGGGGAGCTGTTTTGCTTGTTCTATCGAACTTACAACGGTAAAGTTCTTAATTTTTTACGTAAAGACAAGGATGATGCCGTGCCAGGTCCGTTGAACTTTAAAAATATCCGTTTTATCAGGCCTTTTTACTTTTGATTTCTTTTTCGGCCGCCGCGATTACCGTTGCAAATTGTTTGCAAAGAATGGATTTATCGTACTTTGTTTCCGCTAATTTTCTTGAATTTTCACCCATGCGAGCGACGGTTTCCGGGTTTTCCATGAGCCAAATAATTTTTTCGGAAAATTCAGAGGGCTTTTTCGGGTCAACAAAAACACCACATTCATAGTTTTCTACAAGATCTTTGGTCCAACCCGGAGAGTTTACGATCAACGCTTTTCCTGCCGAAAGGGAATCGAACAGTTTGTTGGGTGAATTGGTGGCCAAAATTGGGAGGTCGGAAAAGGTAACCAAGGACACATTACAGAAATTGGTGATCTTGGATAGTTTTTCCATACGTACATTTCCAAAAAAGTGTACATTTTTTAAGCCTAGTTCCGCCGTTTTCGCCTTGAGCATTTTTTCCATGGCGCCGTGGCCCAAAAAAAGGAACTCTATGTTTTCACGGTCCTTTAACAGTGTTATGCCGTCCATAACATAGTCCATGGCATTGGCCAGTCCCATCGCGCCAAAGTAGATGACCTTAAAAGAGTCCTCTTTCAAACCCATTTCAAGCAATAGCTCCGTATCGTTTTCACGGGGCCAAAACGCGTCAATTTTGGACATGTTGGGAATCATGGAAACCAATTTCGGATCAATACCTTCCTGTAGCACGCCGGCCTCCATGCCAGGGCTTAAGGCTACGATCCGTGTAGCTTTCTTATAAATTCTTCTTTCGAACCACTTGGCGATACCGATGATAATCCCATTTTTCAGGGCACCCATTTGTATCGGTACTTCTGGCCAAAGATCTCTGACCTCGAATACAAAGGGTATTTTTTTCATCCGTTTCAGCACCAATGCGGGAAAACCTACGGTAAGTGGAGTAGAGGTGGCCAAAACCATATCGACATCCTTCTCTTTCCAAGCAAGGCGAAGCGATTTGAACATAAAACGAAGAAACGAAAGGAGCCTTTTAAAAATACCCATATCGTTTTCGTAGGGGATATTGATGTAAATAACGTTTATTCCATCGACTACCGTACGCTGTATGGGCCGTTCCATTACCTTATCGGTAGTGGTGAGCATGGTAATTTCATGCCCGTTTTTCATAAGCTCCCGGCTTATCCAATACGATCGGGTACCTCCCGGTTCATAAGGGGTCCTAAAATATTGATGTATATAGAGTATCTTCAATTCGAAAAGTATTTAGCGTCCAGTTCCGCCAGTTTTAAACGGGCATTTGATTCGTTCATTGTCCAATAGCCTGATTCTTTGATCGCTTCAAAAATGGTCGGATCGAGCCTTTTTTTGTAAAATTTGGCAGGACTTCCAAAATAGATAGTGTTTTCCGGTACATCGGTGTTTACGAAGGATGCTGCGCCAATAACGGCACCGTCCCCTATGGTTACTCCCCGTTTGATGATGGCACCGGCACCGATCCATACATCGTTCCCTATTTTTGTAATGGCGGTGCTTCCCTGTTTTTCGGTCAATCTGGGACTGGTACTCAACCACCAATGGGAGTGTTCCATACCTCCGATTTGGACCGCGGCAGCTATGGAGCAGTAATTGCCTATTTCGCACATGTTCATTACGGTATTGACGGCAATATAGGTTCCCATACCCACTGTGGTGTTCGAAACCAAGGTGTTCGATCCGATACGCGCGGTATGGTGTACACGGTTATTTTTGAGCATATCTTTTGGATACCGCAATATATGTTTCAACAAAAAATAGAGTTTACGCATTTAGAGTACCTTTTCGTAGAGCTGTACGTATTTCTTGGCGATTTTAGACCAATAAAACTGGTCAAAATTAATATTTTCCATGCCATAAGTGTGATAGTTTGCGATAATCTTTCTTAATGCGGCGATTACACTGTCCAAATTGGTGCCATCACATTTTTCCCCAACGCTGCCGTCTGGAAACACTCCATCGACTCCCTGTGCTTCGTTATACAGAATGGGCAGTCCTTGCGATAACGCCTCAATGTACACCAACCCAAAGGTTTCTGCCGAGGAAGGCATGGCAAAAATGGCATTGTTGCCATACACCTCGCGTAATTTTTCCTTATCGCGAACAGCACCCATATATTGGACGAAATTTGCGTTTTCTTTTGATTTTTGTTTGATAATCGACTCTTCTTCACCTCCGGCACCGACTAGATTCAAAAACAGATCCAGCCCTTCGTCCCGCAAGACCCCAATAGCGGCAATAAGGTTTTGAATATTCTTGGTGGGGATAAACCTACCTACATACAGTATGCAGTCGGGCGCAACCCTTTTGGAAGCATTTCTGTTATCAAGCCAAAAATCGTCTATGCCGTTATAAATCAGTACACTTTTTTCTAGGATTTCATTTTTTTTGGAGGCCAATAACCGATGTTCCGCAAAGGCCGTACGCAGTGAATTGCTGATGAATACTATCTTGGCGGCTTTTTTGATAATTTTAAAGGCCAAACCCCGTAAATCGGGTCTCAAACGAAGAAAAACCGAAATATCGGTACCGCGAACGGCTACTATAAAAGGTGTGCCGAATTCTTGGTGTACTTTAAGGGCCAATGCGCCATCGGTAAAGAAGGTCGTTGCATGGACTAGCTGAACAGTGTTAAGTTCGGCCTTTTTTTTGAGGTCCCGAAAAAGATAGTTCATCTTGTTCCGAAAGAACACTTTGTGGTATTTCTTTATTTTTTTTGAATATACTATTTCCGATTCCTTGTCGGTAAAATCGATGGTATTGTTACCAATAGGGGTGGTATCCCGAACGGGATTGTAAACGATTTGGGTCATTCCCTCGGCATCCAAATTGCTATAGAGGTTTTTATGCACTTTGGTCAGGGAAAAATCATTACAGATATGCAAACATTTCATATGCTCGATTCCTTAACGGTTGCGAAAAAAATTCAAATATAGCTTGGGGAAATAGAGTTTTAGCCAACCAAAAAAAACAACGAAAGGATAGCGGAACGGAAAAAACTTCCACATGTATTTTTTATAGGAACCCAATGCCAACCCATTTGGTTTGTAAAGGTGATTTTTACGTTCTTTAAAGCTCTTTTCGGCAAAACCTTCATAATGGTCGGTGTGATCATTGAGGCAATGTCCGCAGTAGGCCGGGGCGATCAGCACCGGTATATTACTACGATTGGCCATAAGGCTGTAGTCATAATCGGCCATACCATGGCTATACCCTTCCGATAAAATTCCGATTTGCGCTACCGCTTCTTTAGTAACCATCATAATATTGGCGTTGGCCATATCACACCTTTGCACCTTTCCATTCGGTTCTAGCCTTTTGGCGGTATACAGAAAGCGGTTCAATAGTATCGAGCCGCTGTAGGTCAGTTTTTTGGTAAACCGATCTTCGGTGGCACCAATGTAAATGCCCGATTTTCCCAAATGATCAACAGCGTATTTATGTGTTTTTAAAAGTTGGTCGAACAGGTTTTCATAAAGTTCCACATCATCGTTCAGTAGTAAAAAGGCCTCATAATCTTGGTCCAGTGCGGCTTTCCATGATTTGCGCATACCCTCCGCCCAGAAAAGGGTGCCATCTCCCTTTATGATCTGTACTTCGGGAAACTGTAACGAAACGGCCTCGGCGGTACCGTCCGTAGAGCCATCGTCCGTCAAGTATACCTTGAACGAAAGGGTAGGAGTCGTCCGTTGGGCAACGTCGTATAAACTTTTTAAAGAGGCCAAGGTTTTTTCCTTGCGATTGTAACAGGTATAAAGGACCGCAAAATGCTTCATCGAGTTTTTTTTACTTGAACCGTTATTCTTCGGTGGCGTGCTTCTGCTTAGACGTTATCGGTTTTCCAAAAAAGGCATCGTTAAAAGAACGTCGGAATAGGGCAGACATTGTTTTTAGGTTTTGAGCTATATTTTTTAAATAGGGGAAGATATGTTGAACTACAAACGGTTTTGGAGTCTTAAATGGGCACTATTTTTGGTTATTGTCAAACGAAAAATTTAAGTACGCAAATGTAAACAAAAAACCCCGATGGTTAGGTCCATCGAGGTTTTTTGATTGTCTTAGCCAATAGGGCCTTACCAGATTTCTGGATAGGCGGGACGGCCATTGGTCAATACTCTTTCATTTAGTGCGGCAATACCGGCAGGTTGCAGTCCCACATAGCCCAAGTTGTTTCTATTGCTATAGTGATCGAATACTTTATCCTGTATTTCCCTATTATACCTTCCTAGATGTAACCACTCGTTCAAATAGGTTTGAGCAGGGTTGAGTTTACCGGTTCCGTTAACAAACTCTCTAGCATCTACAAGATCTCCAGTACAGACCACGTTGTTGAACGTTGATACAAGGGCATTGATATCGCTTCTGTTCCAGTACATGTTGTTTTCCTCTGCGGCAACCCAGAAACTGACCACTGAACCTCCATGGGAAGTGTCTTGAATGCCTGTGTCGTCCCAATTCATGTTCCACACATATGCGGTAGGTACGCTTGGGTTGAACTTCAGTTGGTTCCTTAGGTCGGACTCGCGATAAGGATTGGGGCCAAAGGAAATTTCGTCAAAGACTTTTTTATATTTTGCCTTACCTGTGATTACATACAGTTCCATGGCGATGCGGGCCCAATGTGATGCCATGTGGGTGTTGATCCGGTAGATGTAATCTTTTTCATTTTCGGCATAACGATCCCAGATGTTTCGTTCGGAAAAGTTTAAAAGGCGTTGATAAGCGTTTTGATACTTTTGATCGGAGCGTAAACTAGGCGATTGGTGCATTATACGGGTAAGTGTGGCCACAAATCTCCAATAGAAACTGTCCCATAAGGGAATCTGTTGTCCTGAGGCTGAAGGCCATCCTTTATATCCCCCGCTGACCGAAACGGCGTCGTTCATGGTTTTGTCAACAATGCCGATTACGGTATCCAAATAAGCGTTGTCTCCGGTCGCTTGCCAAAGGCTTGTTAGGCCATCTATATAATATCCTAAATAGTAATACTCCTGATTCTTATTTTTACTATTGGTAAGCCTTGTGATTTCGTCGGAATAATAACTCCACCCATCATCAAACCGTTGCTTCCAGTACAATACCTGTTCTGGGATGGGTCCCGGATCATAACCCGCCGTCTCCTCTTCTTGCGTTTCCTCTTCTTCTTGCGTTTCCTCTTCCTCTTCGTCCGTATATTCTACGGTTACCGTCCCTTGTTCTGTGGTTTTGGTGCCGTCTTCGTTTTCTGTTTCGGCAGTGTAGTCGAACGTATCGGATTCGCTGGCTTCCGCTGTATCGGTGCCATTCTGGTTATCCGTTCCTGAATTTTCGGTTTCCTCAGTTTCGGTAGTTTCATCTTCGGTAGTGTCACTGGAATCGTTACTGCTATCCGACTCATTTTCATTGGTGTCGGTTTCTTCTGTAGTAGAGGCTACCGGGGTGTACAAAATGGTTTTATCTTCCTGTATCTCAACGATACCAAGGGATGGATTTGATATTTTTATAATGTTTACCTTTTCGGCATCAGGGAAATTGTCATTGGAAAGTACGTCTAGTATAACGCTTTCATTGCCGTTAATGTTGAAAACATCATCCTTTACGTACTTGCCATTTTCAATGATTTCGGGGATGTCGCTAACACTGTAATCTTCTAAAAGATCGGAATCTTTACTACAGGAAAAGAGTAGTGAAAACACAAAAATACTTGCTGTCAACTTGTTGACATTGGGAGTGGTGGGAACCATAGTTAGGAGTAGGTTTAAATACGTTTAATTTAATTTCTGATAAGATTCGGGAAAACAAAAATCCAATTTATTTTTTAAAGTTTTGTTCCAAAAAAAATTTTTTCGACGAATGGTTAGCAGGTTTTCGACAAACTGCATCACAAATCTTACCCCAAATTACGTCAGTTTTCGTAGCTATGGATGATGAACTACCAATTAATTCGATGAAATGCACTTTTTTTTAACAAATTTCAGGAAAATTGGGCATTTGTTAAGAAAAAAGCGCTATCTAAAAGGGTTGTGCCCAATGAATTAAGACCGATAGGGACGGAGGTCTCTGGCCACTACGGCATTTTTTTAAAAAACGTCTCTTTTAAAATGGACCGAGTTTGTGTGAAGAAGGCTATACCTATCTATTGATTCGATGCGAGGCCACGGTCGGTTCGCTGAGAAATTGCGTAATCGACTGCTGTAAGTAAAAAGAACATAACCTAAGGGACCATTATTTACTTAAAAGTACCTTAACCTTACGGTCGAAGTAAAAGCAATGGACCGCTATAACCTACCATCGGTATTTTGCAATATGCCCTTTACATCGTAAACAATGCTGTTCGAATTCAAGTAATCGGACCAATCTACCGTTAAAAACTCTTTGTGCGATACGGTAAGTACTACGGCATCAAATTTAGGTTGACCCTCCTTATCCAGATGTTGAACAGTGTCAAGGTTGTATTCGCGTAAAACTTCGGCAGGATCGGCCCAAGGATCGAAGATACTAAGGTCGGCACCGTAACTTTTTAAGTGTTCTATCACGGAAACAGCACCGGTATTCCGCACATCCGGGCAGTTTTCCTTAAATGTTATTCCCAAAACCAAAATACGGGCACCTTTTATTTTGATATCTTTTTGAACCATTAACTTCACAATTTCCGAAGCTACGTAGGACCCCATGCCGTCGTTCATCCGTCGGCCGGCGAGAATAATTTCTGGATGATAGCCATATTGCTGTGCCTTTTGTGCCAAATAGTAAGGATCTACTCCAATACAGTGTCCTCCGACCAAACCAGGTTTAAAGGGGAGGAAGTTCCATTTGGTTCCCGCGGCTTCCAATACCTCATGGGTGTCAATGTCCATAAGATTGAAAATTTTCGCTAATTCGTTTACAAAGGCAATATTGATATCCCGTTGGGAGTTTTCGATAACCTTGGCCGCTTCGGCGACTTTTATGGAAGTGGCCAAATACGTACCGGCCGTAATGACCGAACCGTATAATTCGTCTACTTTTTTTCCAACTTCGGGAGTGGACCCCGAGGTTACCTTTAATATTTTTTCGACCGTATGTTTCTTATCACCGGGATTGATCCGTTCCGGAGAATAGCCCGCAAAAAAACCTTCATTGAAGCGAAGACCGCTTATTTTCTCCAAAATCGGGACGCATTCTTCCTCCGTCACCCCAGGGTATACCGTTGACTCGTAAACAACGATGTCTCCTTGTTTTAGTACTTTGCCAACAGTTTCGCTGGCCTTGTACAAGGGCGTCAAGATAGGTCTCTTCGTAGGGTCTACAGGCGTGGGTACCGTAATAATATAGTAGTTGCAATCCGCCAAATGGGAAACGGAATCGGAACAGTATAGTCCTGTTTCCATATTCGGGGATTTTGATAGTACAGCATTAAGTTCTTCGTTGTCGACCTCCAAGGTACTGTCGATACCCTGCATAAGTTCGTTTACCCTTTCGGTATTGATATCAAAACCCACTACGGGATATTTTGTGGCGAAAAGGCGGGCCAAGGGAAGTCCAACGTATCCTAATCCGATTATCCCTATTTTAATTGTTGACATATGAAGAGCTTTAGAGTGGTATAGTGATATTTAGGCTTTTCCGATTTGAAAATATTCGAACCCTTGCTTGACCATGCGCTCATGGTTGTACTGGTTTCTTCCATCAAAAATCACCGGTTGTTTTAGTTGAAGTTTTAACTCTTCAAAGTCGGGGGAACGAAATTCCTTCCATTCGGTAAGCAAAAGCATGGCATCAGCTCCCGGTAGGGTCTCGTATTTGGAATTAAAATACGTGATGTTCTTTTCTTCTTTTAGATAAAAGTGCTGTGCCTCCTCCATGGCCTTTGGGTCGTACGCATGAACATTGGCCCCACGTTTCACCAATTCCTTAATGATGTATATTGCAGGTGCTTCTCGCATATCGTCGGTCTCCGGTTTAAACGCTAGGCCCCAAATAGCGAACGTTTTTCCTTTAAGGTCTTCCCCAAATCGTTTGACCACTTTATTTGCGATCACAAATTTTTGACGGTTATTGACTTCTTCTACGGAATTTATCAGTTGCGCGGTGTAACCGTGTTCTTGGGCAGTTTTTTTAAGTGCTTTTACATCTTTTGGAAAACACGACCCTCCATAACCACTTCCGGGATAAATGAAACTGTATCCAATCCTACTATCGGATCCGATACCGATCCGTACTTTGTTTACATCGGCACCTACCAATTCGCAAATGTTGGCAATTTCGTTCATAAACGAAATTTTGGTGGCCAACATGGCGTTGGCTACGTATTTGGTCATTTCCGCAGAGCGAACGTCCATAGTGATAAGCCTATCCATGCTACTTCTGAAAAACGGAGCGTACAATGCCCTCATTTTTTCAGATGCTTCTTCATTGTCCGAGCCTATTACCACACGGTCGGGTTTCATAAAATCGTTGATCGCATCGCCCTCCTTTAAAAACTCCGGATTGGATACCACATCAAAATCGATTTGCAGACCGCGCTTGTCCAACTCATCCTGTACCGTTTTACGAACTTTGTCCGCAGTTCCTACCGGTACTGTGGATTTGTCCACGATGACCAGGTAATGGCTCATATGTTCCCCGATTTCTTTGGCTACCTGAAGCACGTATTTTAAATCTGCGGAACCGTCGTCGCCCATTGGAGTGCCCACTGCTATAAAAGCAATATCGCACTTTTCCAGGTTTTGCGACAAGTCGGTGCTAAAACGCAAGGTTTTGGTACCAATGTTCCGTTTTACCATAGGCTCTAGCCCGGGTTCATATATAGGAATGATACCTGACTTTAGGTTTTCGATTTTTTTGGTGTCAACATCGATGCAGGTGACCGTGTTGCCCATTTCGGCAAAACAAGTGCCACTTACCAAACCGACATAACCTGTTCCTATTACAGTTAAATTCATCTTTAGTCTATTTTTAAATTTTGCCAATACCAGGTAACGGCATTTTTAAGTCCTTTTCGAATATTAAAATCAGGGGAGTATCCCAACCGTTGTTTTGCCTTTTCTATAGAAGCTAACGAGTGGGGTACATCTCCTTGTCTATTTGGACCATATTCAGGGTTTAATTTGCTGATTTCGGGGTCCAATTCCCCTAAAAACTCTTTTAAAAGGTCCATCAACTCATTTAAGGTCGTACGTTCTCCGTACGCAACGTTGTATACGGTATTGATCGCTTCATTGTCTTCCGCCATCATGGCCCGTACGTTCATTTGAACTACATTGTCGATATAAGTGAAGTCCCGCGAATAACTACCGTCTCCATTAATGATCGGTTTTTCGTGTCGCATCAATTGAATGACGAATTTCGGGATTACCGCGGCATACGCCCCGTTTGGATCTTGTTTTCTCCCAAAGACGTTAAAGTATCGCAGGCCTATGGTCTCCAAGCCATAGCTGCTGCTAAAAATTCCGGCATACAGTTCGTTTACATATTTGGTTATCGCATAGGGTGAAAGCGGTTTGCCAATGTTGTCCTCAACTTTGGGCATTTTTACGGAATCACCATATGTAGAGGAACTTGCCGCATAAACAAATCTTTTTACACCTGCGTCCCTCGCCGCTACCAGCATATTCAAAAAGCCGGAAATATTTACTTCATTGCTGGTTATCGGGTCGTTAATGGATCTTGGAACGGAACCTAGGGCTGCTTGGTGCAGTACATAGTCCACATTTTTACAGGCCTGTTTGCAAACGGCCAGGTCGCGAATGTCGCCTTCTACGAAATTGAAATTCGAATGATCTATTATAGCATCCAAATTCGCCTTTTTTCCAGTGGCGAAGTTATCAAGGCAAATCACCGTATTGCCGTTTTTGATCAGGGCTTCACAGAGATTGGAGCCAATAAAGCCGGCTCCACCGGTAACGAGAACGGTAAATTTGGCATTGAACTTAAGGTCGGTCAGATCCATTCGATCGAAATTTGAGACCGCAAAGGTCGGAAAAACATATTAAACTCACTATCGATTCCATTTTAGATGTATATAAATCGGTTGAATGGGGAACCCCGTTTTGTTGGGCAGTATCCTATGTGGTGGTTTTAACCGTTTTGTATGCCACCGTAATGGTTTAAATACCATTTTACAAATTGCTCGACCCCATCGACCAGAGGGGTGTTCGGCCGATAGCCATAGTCGTCGATCAATCCGCTGACATCTGCCCAAGTCTGTGAAACATCTCCGGGCTGCATCGGTAAAAATTCTTTTTCAGCGCTTTTTCCGAGCTGCGTTTCTATGGCTTGAATAAAATCCATTAATTTTACCGAATTGTTATTGCCGATGTTATATACTCTTGAACAATTTTTGACAATACCAGCGTCTTTTTTCTTGCTAATAACACGTACCACTCCTTCTACTATATCATCAATATAGGTGAAATCCCGGGCCAGCTCCCCATTATTAAAGACCTTTATGGTATTGCCCTCATGAATTGCCTTGGTGAACAGGAATAGGGCCATATCCGGTCTTCCCCAAGGGCCATATACCGTAAAAAAGCGAAGTCCGGTAGTCGGTAATTGAAACAAATGGGAGTAGGTATGGGCCATCAGTTCATTCGTTTTCTTTGAAGCCGCGTACAAACTAACCGGCCGGTCCGTGCGGTCCGTGGTGCTAAAAGGTACTTTTTCGTTTAGACCATAAACGCTGGAGCTGCTGGCATACACCAAATGTTTTACGGAGTGGTTTCTACAGCATTCCAGTACGTTCAGAAAACCGACGATATTAGAGTCGATATACGTTTCGGGATGTTCCAGACTGTAGCGCACCCCTGCTTGGGCGGCCAAATTACAGACCACATCGAATCCTTCTTCTTTAAAAAGCAGTGGCAATTCCCTTCTATCTTCCAAGTTGCCCCGTATGAATATAAAACCCTGATAGCTACTGCTCTGGATTTTTTGGTCCATACGCATGGCATCGTCCTTTGGTATCCCAAGTTCTTTCAACCGTGCATATTTCAAATTTGGGTCGTAATAGTTGTTAATGTTGTCCAGGCCCACTACTTGGTGCCCTAACTCCAAAACGCTTTTGCAAACATGAAATCCAATAAATCCGGCAGCACCGGTAACGAGTATCTTCAAAGTGCTCAAATTTCTATCAAATATCAGAACAATATTCTTAAAAATGAAAAAACCCTGAATAGCTTTCTAAACAGGGTCTTTTCTTTTGGTGGTATACTAGTTATCTTCTTTTGATGACCTTTTTTAAGGTATTCTCGTCTTCTGCCGTTCTTCTTATCTCTACGATGTAGGTTCCGACACTAAGGTCATAAAGATCCATCGTAACCACGGTCTGATGGTTTTCAGGAACTACCTCACGAAAAACAAACTTTCCATAGATGTCATAGAACGTGATGAAAAGTCTTTCGTTCATATAGTTTTCCAATCCAATGGATAGGACGCCGTCCGTAGTAGGGTTTGGAAAAAGCCTCACATCTTCAAGTTTGGCTTCGGGGTCTACCGGCGCCAAAGGGGCTACATTTATGGAGAATTGGGCGGAACAACCTGATTCGGAAGAGAAGACATAATTTCCGGCCTGTTCCAAGGTAATGGCCCCCAGCTCTTGTCTTCCCTCTGTATTGGTCCCGTCCGGCGCCGTAATGGTGAAAGGGATATCCTGAACGATATCCAATACAATGGCGCTTCCTTGGTCCACGGTAATTCCCGTCTCTCCCGAGCCGGCAGTACCATTGATGCTGAATGCAACGGAAAAATCCTCGTCGGAACAGTTTGCCACCGGTAAAACGATTATCGAAACAACTCGTTCGCAACCCTTTGGCGAAGTGAATACATAATTGCCCGATTGTTCGGGCGTAATATCATCCAACTCTAAAAGGGTGTTGTTTACGGTAGTATCGTCCGGTGCGGTTATGGTGTAATCGACATCTTGCTGAACAAGCAATAGGGTTACGGAACCACCTTGGTTTACCTCTATTGTGGTTTCCTCGGTTCCGGATACGCCATCGACAATGTATTGCGGGGTAAAGCGGTCTGGTGTACAGGGATCTACTACCTCGATATCCAAAATGGCCGTACAGGAATTTGAACTGGATGTAAAAACATAGCGCCCGCTATCGTCAAATGTTGCCGATTCGATTTCATAATCTTCGTTGACAACGTTACCGTCCGGTAGCGTAATGGTATATTCCTGATCGTTTTGTAGCACGCTTAAATCAATGCTCGATCCTAAATCAACTGTATAGGCAACAGCTTCTGTACGTAATTCACCGTCTATCGTAATTCTAGGATTAAAGGTTCCGGGAACACACGGACTGATTACAATTATACTCAAGGAAGCGGTACACCCTTCGGATGATGTAAAAATGTATACCCCGGACGCATCGGTGGTTACGGCACCAAGGTCCAAATCTCCCGTTGCGACGCTTCCATCAGGCCGTGTTATCGTATAAGGCACATTTTTTTCGACCGTGCTAAGGGAAATGGTGCTTCCAGCGTCTACCGTAAGAATTTCTTCTCCGCTGTTCGCTACGCCGTCAACGGTATATTCCGGGGTAAACGGTCCGCTAGGGCAGGTGACTTCCAACGTTAATATGGTACTACAGCCATTCACTGTAGTAATCGTGTACTCGCCGCTATCTTCGCTGGTAAGGTTTCCAAGGTCATAATCGAGCTGCCCATTGTATACTTCATCTCCATCGTAGGTAATGGTATAGGTCGTATTGTTCGGCAACATACTGATTTCAAAGGCGTCTCCAAAGAGTGCGGGAACCGTAATAGGCTGTTCGTCGGGAGCACTAAAATAAGTGCCGTTAAGGCGCCATTCCGCTCTTATCGCATCTGCGTCACATATAATGTCGGTCACGTTTAGGGTAAGGGTGGTGGTACAGCCCTGGTCCGAATCGATAATGTAGTCTCCGCTATTGGTCGGATCGACGACACCCAAAATAAAATCTTGAGATCCATCATAAACAATTCCGCCCTCATAGGTCACGGTAAATTCAACACCATTGGGTAGCATGCTCAATCGAACATTATCACCCGTATTGGCCGCTACTGTAATATTGCCATCGTCCGGAGCGCTTTCGTAGGAGCCTCCACCGTCCAACGACCACTCTGCCCGAATCGTGTCGGCTGTACAATCGAATTGGGTCACATTTAAGTTCAAAGTGGTCGAACACCCTTGCTGAGTCGTGATAGTATAGGCGCCACTATCCGCAATTTCGGCAATTCCTAAAACAAAATCCGTGTTTCCGGTGTATACGGGATCACCTCCATAGGTTACGGTGTAGTCGATTCCATTAGGAAGCATGCTGATTCTTATATTGTCGCCCGTAAAAGCCTCTACGGTAACTGGTTCGGCATCGGGTGCGCTGCTGTACGAACCACCTCCGTTCAATGACCATTCCGCTTTGATGTCGCTACAATCGATTTCTTCCACTTCCAATGTAATGATTACGGAACATCCTTCTACGGAGGTCATCACATAGGCGCCCGCATCCAGTAAACTGACGGCTTCCAATACATAATCACCCGTTAAATCGTCTACGAATCCTCCTCTTGGTAAGGTGACATTGAAGCCGAGTTGTTCGCTACCTGCGCCACCCACGTTATTTGGTAAAATGCTCAATCGAACTTCTTGACCTTCGGTCGCGGTAATTTGAACGTCCTCTCCGGGATTCCCGCTTTCATAGGCCCCTGATCCTATCCTCCATTCGGGGCTGATCAGGATGTCCTCGGGGTCGCACTGTTTTACCACGTTGACGTTCACTACGGTGGCGCATCCCGCCGCCGTGGTGAGCACGAAACTACCCTGGTTCTCAAGGTCAACCAGTCCGTCGTTGCGCTCCGGGCTGTCGTTCTGGGGGTCGCTCACCCCGGTATCGACCTGATAGCCGTCGGCCTGGTCGAAATCCGCCGCCGAGCGCAATGTCGGCGCCTCGAAGTCCCGTTGGGCGGTGGTCACGTAATAGGTGCCCGCCGTCACGGCCCTGAGGTATACCCGTGAGCCCTCCGGGGCGTTCACGTTGTTGCCGGGCGTCCATTCGCCGTCGTCTATCTTGAACTCCGCCGCTATGGTCCCCTGGGGACAGTCCGGTACGCCGGCCAGTCCGCTGCCCAGGTCGAAGAAGGCCTTGATCTCCTCGGCCCCCAATGCCTTGTTGTATACCTTCAGCTCGTCGATACGGCCATCGATTTCGTCGGTCACCCCGCTCTGGTTGTATCCCGCAGCGGTCAGGAAGGGCCCCGCAGGGTCCCGTTGTTCGTAGAAGCCCGAGGAGGTAAAGGCGCTGGCGTCCCCCGGGGCGTCGTTGATCACGAAGCCGCCCGTGGCGGTCTGGGTACAGACCTCTATGCCGTTGGCGAACAGGCGCGCGGTGGTACCGTCATAGGTCGCCGCGATGTGCACCCACGACCCCTGCGGGGAATAGCCCGCATAACAGTTCACCGAGCCCTCGGTGGTGGGGAACTCCCATTTGTATAGGCTGTTGTGGAAACCGAAGAACAGTGCCGGGTAGTCGTGGCTCAGGATGCCCACGTTGTGCACCAGCTCGTCGCGGTTGACCCAGGCCATTACGGTGACCGAACTCGATGTGGCATCGAAAGTGGCATCGTAGGGCACCTCCAATATGGTATTGCTCTGGAACTCCGCACCGTCGAACTCCGCGGCCTTGCCGAAGAGGCCGTTGTCGGTGGCGGGGATGTTGTCGGTACTGGGCACTTTTGTGGCCCCGTTGTCGTCCACATCGTAAAGGAGCCCGTCGTTGCCGTTGCCGGAACTGTCCAAAAGGGTACTGGAGCCCTCGGCGTCCTCGAACTCCAGGTGCAGCACCAGGTTGGGGTTGGTGGCAAGGGGCAGGGCATCGCCCACCATGATGGTCTCGGCCACCGAGGGCACCCCGTCGCCGTCGAGGGCGAAGAGCATGTAGTAGCCCGGGGGCAGGAGGTTGCGGTCCGGGACCGATACATTATAGTTTCCGCCGCCACCGGTAAAGGCTACCGGTATACGGCGCTGTTCGTTGTTGGTACTGTGGGTGGCCGATGAAAAACGGATCAGCGAAAATTCGGTGATACCGGGGCTTCCGGTCACCGTAATGGTACTGTTGTAATCGGCCTCGTCGGGAGCGGAAATGCTCGGCCTTGCCGCTAACGCCCCGCCGTCAGTGAACAGATAGGGGGGACTGTAGATCTCGGCATCGGTATGGTTGACGCATTCTCCTCCATATGTAAGGTTACACAATCCACCACCGCCCACGAACACACGGCCGTCGGTCATCAATATGGCTACACTATGGTAGGTGCGTGGCACCTGCATGCCGGCAACGGTCGTCCAGGCGTTGGTCACGGGGTCGTACAATTCTGCTTCAAGTCGGGCACCGGCATCGGTAAATACTTCTGCTTCACTCAATCCCCCGGTTACCAGCACTTGTCCATTGGGCAAAACGGTACTGTTGTGCATCGTTCTTGCAAGACTCAAGGTATTGGCAGTAGGGGTTACCGTAACGTTATTGGGATTGTTGATGTCGATAATCAACGAATTGTCCTTCGCGGGAATACCGGCACTGGCTTCGGTTCCATATCCTTCCGCACCGCCTACCTTTAAAATCCTTCCAACATCGAACATGACCGTGGTACCCTTCATGGAATAGGTATCGGTTCCTCGAAGCCCGGCCTCTGTAACCGATCCCCCCGTAGCAAGGTCCGGTTCGATCCAGTGCATCATTTCACCGGGACCCGCATGAAAAATACGACCATCGGGAGCCGCCCATAACCAAGCATGGTTATCGACGCGGTAAAGTCCCTGTTGTTCAAAACCAAGATCATTAGCGGTGTAAAGGTCCTCTCCCTGTATATTGGGTAGATTTACCCATCCGGATTGCGGACTGTACAACTCTGCATCTTTTCCGCCGTTTATCGCTACACCCTCGCTCCAAGATCCTCCCAAGGTAAAAACGGAACCGTCCGAAAGGGTGACGTTTCCTTGATACCCCCTGTTGATGTTCATGTCCGCGGCCCTGCTCCATTTGTCGGTGACAGGGTCGTAGATGCTCGTTCGTTCACTAGAGGTACCCCCGGCAGCCAGAATACGACCATCCGGCAGGTTATTGATTCCCGGACAGAACATGTCGTGGTTGGTATCGGTAACCGTTTCCTGAAGTGTGCTATTGGTCGAGGGATCGAAAATTTGGGTAAACGTCATTCCGTCACCCGTTTCGTTGAAGTCATCGCGAAATTGGGAAGACCAGGCGATCAACCGACCATCGGGGAGGTTGGCCACAGCAACGGGCACGATTCCAAAAGGTATGGGGTCGCTCCATTCCCCCTCCGTATCTTGATTTTGTGCGTTCAGTTCTGCGAAGTATGTTCCGAAAAAAAGTACGGAAATACAGATAACAAACCATTTACTTTTCATAGTGATGCTGCGCTAATTAACTTTTTCCAATTAAAGGTACGAGTATGTTTTTCAGGCTAATGCAATAAAACGACCAACAGAAAGATTACTCGTTGATAGTAACAATCTTTATATTGATTTCCCTACTATTTTTTGCAAAAATACGCTCTAATTCAATACCCCGTTTTTTTGAATGAAAAAATATAAAATGTTTTATCCTTTTGTAATACGTGTTTTTAGGGTGTTTGGTTCACGGGTAAGACATGGAAATCAGTAGCATTGCTATTGAAAGTTAAAAAAGACGATTCTGATAAATGATCTTATTTCTTGAGAATACGCCATACAGGGAGAAAAAAATCATTTTTACTATCGTTTTTTTGGACCGCTGGATACTTATCAAAATCCTATCAAATAAAGACTTTTTCTAAAAATTAAATGGGAAAATGATCTTTAAGCCCGATATATCACGTATTTAAACGAGTAATTATTAGTTTAAACGAAATACACGGTTTTCTTGTTTTTAACTGATTCGGTATTTGTATTTTTACTATTGCTATATGCAACCCTAAATAATCACTTTTGAGCATCACTACTATCGAAAAACCCAAAATATGGTTGTCCTCGCCCCATATGGGTGATATGGAACAGCAATTTGTGGACGAAGCGTTTGCCACGAACTGGATAGCTCCTTTGGGGCCGAACGTAAATGGTTTTGAAGACGCGATTTCCAGCTATTTGGGCAATTCCTCCAATGTTGCGGTGCTAAGTTCCGGTACTGCGGCAATTCATCTGGGACTTCAATTGTTGGGAGTAGGTAAAAACGATGATGTGCTCTGTCAAAGCTTTACTTTTTCCGCTTCCGCCAATCCCATCTGTTATCTCGGTGCCAATCCGGTTTTTATAGACAGCGAAACGGATACCTGGAACATGTGTCCAATATTGTTGGAACAAGCGATAACCGAGGGAATCGCAAAAAACAAAAAGCCTAAAGCGATCGTTGCGGTGCACTTGTATGGCATGCCCTATAAGGTAAAAGCCTTGCACGCGATTTCCGAAAAATATGATGTTCCCATATTAGAGGACAGCGCAGAAGCATTGGGCAGTCGTTTTGAAGATCGGAACTGCGGTACTTTTGGAACCATAGGCGTATTATCGTTCAATGGAAACAAGATTATAACCACTTCCGGAGGAGGTGCTTTAGTAGCTAAAAATAAGGGAATCAAGGACCGAGCAGTACATTTGGCGACCCAAGCTAGGGACGATGCCCCCCATTACCAGCATTCCGTTATCGGACATAACTACCGAATGAGCAATGTTTTGGCCGGTATCGGAAGAGGACAGATGATGGTGTTGGACGATAGGGTAAACGCAAGAAGGTTCAATCATGAGTACTATAGAAAGCGATTGGAGTCGAAAGAAGAAATCACCTTTTTAGAGGAAGGGGAAGGATATTTTTCGAACCGTTGGTTGACTTGTATCCTTACGCCATCTTTTGAAATTCGTGAAAAGATAAGAATGGGTCTTTTGGCCGAGAATATAGAATCCAGACCACTTTGGAAGCCGATGCACTTACAGCCCGTTTTCAAGGATAGTAAACATTTCGTGAACGGCGTAAGCGAAACGCTTTTTGATAAAGGGTTGTGTTTGCCCAGTGGATCCAATCTCACGGAGGCCGATCTTTCTAGAATTACCACCGCAATAGAAAATATTTTAAAATGATACAAAATTACATTACCCAAAATGTGAACAGATTCGCGTCCAAGTGGTTGGTACTTGGTATCGATGTCCTTACGGTAAGTGTCTCGTTCTGTCTATCGTATTGTATCCGTTTCAACCTGAGTTTCGATTTTGAGATCAATTGGTTGCTCATACAGCTACCGTTGGTCGCTTTTATTTCGATCATATCCTTTATGGTAGTGGGGTCTTATAAAGGAGTGGTGCGTCATACCGGAGTTCGGGATGTTTATAATTTGTTCAATGCCATTTGTTTGTCCAGTATCATCATGATCACCATGGTATTAATGAACAAGGAGTTCGTATTTATCGAAAACTTTACCATTCCCTTGGGTATTATTGTTATCCACAGTTTACTTGGTTTTATCTCGCTGACCGCATCTCGTTATATTTTTAAATCGCTTTACCATAATTACGTACTTGGCGACCTGAAAATCAGTAAAAATGTATTGATCTATGGAGCGGGGGAGTCCGGTATTCTTACCCATAACGCGATTACCAACCATTCCAAGAGCCGGTCCAGGGTCGTGGGATATGTGGATCGGGACAATAAAAAAACTGGAAAGCAAATCAACGGGGTAAAGGTTTTTCATAAAAATGTACTTACGGAAGAATTCATTCGGAACCAGAATATATCCGAGGTTATTTTTTCGATTCAAAATATCGATCCTAAAAAACTGAGGGAACTGGTAGAAGGTCTCGTCGATTACCCGGTTCAGGTGAAAATTGTACCGCCGGTAGAAGACTGGATAAATGGCGAACTAAAGGCATCACAGATCAAACAGGTTCAGATCGAAGATCTTTTAGATCGCGCTCCCATTAATATCAAGAACCAGAAGATAGAAAAAGAGCTGCAGAATAAAGTGGTGCTGGTTACCGGTGCCGCGGGATCCATCGGTAGCGAAATTGTACGTCAAATATGCAGTTACCAGTATAAATCGCTGATTATGATCGATCAGGCGGAATCTGCGCTTTATGACCTGCAGCAAGAACTTAAATTGAACGGATACCATAATTTTATTCCGATTGTCGGTGATATTCGTGACAAGAATCGGTTGAACGCCATTTTTCAGGAGCACGAACCCGATATGGTATTCCATGCCGCGGCCTACAAGCACGTTCCTTTAATGGAGTATAATGCATACGAGGCCATAAAGATCAATATTGCCGGAACAAAAACGGTGGCCGATCTGGCCGTGACCCACAATGTGGACAAGTTTGTTTTTGTTTCTACGGACAAAGCGGTCAACCCCACCAATGTAATGGGTGCGACCAAACGTATTGCCGAGATGTACATCAGCTGTATGCAGCAAGAAAAGAAAACCAAGTTTATTACCACACGTTTTGGTAATGTTTTAGGTTCCAACGGCTCGGTTATTCCGCTCTTTCGAAAGCAGATCGAAAAGGGAGGTCCTTTGACACTTACCCATAAGGATGTGACGCGGTATTTTATGACCATACCAGAAGCTTCACAATTGGTTTTGGAAGCCGGTGCCATGGGCGATGGAGGTGAAATTTTCATCTTTGACATGGGAGAGTCCGTGAAAATATTCGATTTGGCAAAAAACATGATCAAGCTGTCCGGGCTTCGGTATCCTGAAGAAATCGATATTAAGATTACGGGACTGCGCCCAGGCGAAAAGCTCTATGAGGAACTGTTGGCCAACGGTGAAAATACGCTGCCGACCTACCATAAAAAAATTAAAATCAGTAAGGTACGCGATTTGGAGTACGCAACGGTCCGTTCTAAAATAGACGAACTATGTGTTACCAATATGTTCTTCAGTGGCGATACCGTGAAGTTGATGAAAACCATTGTTCCCGAGTACGTTTCCCGAAATTCTGAATTTTGCGCGTTGGACGAAAAAGATGCGACGGAAAAAGGTGGTAAACCGACCTTAAAGGTAGTTCAATCATAAATTTTCAGTAATCTTGCAACGCGAACCTTTTAATTTTACATGATGATATCGATCAAAAGTACTTTTAGACATATACCTGTTTTAGCGGTAATCGCCAGTTTTATTTTTACTTCTTGCGCTTCCAGAAAGGATATCGTTTATTTTCAGAACGCTAGTGATTATGAAACCATAAGAAGTAGTAACTCACAAACGAACAAGTTCAAGATCGATGACGTATTGAGCATCCATGTCTCTACCTTGGATCCCCAGGCAAGCCTTCCCTTTAACCTTTATAAAGGAGCAGAAGAAGGAGGCGTTCGGGCCGAGCAGGTGGATTATATTGTTGATAAGAGCGGGGAAATCGAGTTTCCGGTGGTAGGTTCCATCAAAATTGCAGGATTATCTCCAGAAGAAGCCAAAGTGTTATTGAAAGAAAAACTATCGACTTATTTGAAAGATCCTATCGTTAACATCCGTTTGAAAAACTTCACCGTTACCGTACTCGGAGAGGTAAACCGACCGGGAACCTATGCGGTGGTAGGAGAACAAATAACGGTTTTGGAAGCCCTGGGGCTTGCCAACGACCTTACGATAAAGGGAAGACGCGACAATGTTATGGTCATCCGCGATTTTAATGGTACCAAGGTGTATAACAGGGTCGATCTCACGACCAAAGAATCGTTGAATTCTCCTGTATACTACCTGACCCAGAACGATGTAGTTTACGTAGAACCCAATAAGTCTGCTGTAACCTCTTCCGCTTTGGATAACAGGGCCTCCATTTGGGTATCCATAGCCTCTGTCCTTATCACTTCCACGGTATTGATCATTACCAGAAACTAACGACTTTTACTAGTACCGTTCAAGCTTTATAAAATTGCATAATGAACACAGAATCCCATGATTTTTCGTCCAATTCGGGCGAGCTGAAAGACGTTATCAGCGCGTATACCAAGCACTGGAAATGGTTCGTACTATCCGTTCTCTTAGCGTTGACCCTGGCCTACGTTTATATTAGGTACGCCACCCCGGAATATGCCGCAAAGGGAAAGATTCAAATTTTAGACGAAAAAGGATCTTCTTCGGAGCTCTCCGTTTTCAAAGATTTGGACTTTTTGGGCGGGTCCAAAAGCAATGTGGAGGACGAAATAGAAATATTGAACTCAAGGGCCAATTTTATCGATGTTGTCAAGGAGTTGGGGTTGAATATTAAGGTGACCTCTTTAGGTAATGTAAAGGACTCCGAGGTATATAAAAATCGGCCTTTTATTCTCAATTTTATAGCAAACGATTCCATAATAAACGCTTCTAAATTTGAATTTTTTATTCAGATCGGGTCCGAAACAACTTTTGGGTATAGTTTGGAGCAGGACAGCCCTTTAAAGGAATACTCATATGGAAAAAAGGTGCCTACCGCCATTGGGGATATCGTAATTACACCAAACTATCCGTTTTTTAAGAGCTTTAAGGATAAGAAAATAAAGGTTTCCGTAAGTCCGGTAATGGATATTGCGGAGGAATACCAGTCCAAATTGGGTGTGAGCCTTGCCGAGGAGTATAGCAATATTTTAAACATTTCTTTGAACGATGCCGTTCGTTCCAAGGCCGTGGATATTATTAACGCTTTGATCTATACCTACAACACGAATGCCGTTGAGGATAAAAAGACCATTGCCGACAAGACCTCTAGTTTTATTAATGACCGTATCGATTTAATTTCCGGGACCTTGACCTCGGTGGACAAGGATGCGCAGGAACTGATGACGGAAAAACGGATGACCGGTAGTGGGGTAGAGGTAGGTACGGCAGTACAAATGAGCACCCAGAGTCGAAGGGCTTTGGAAGAGGCCCGGAATGAGTTGAGTACGGTGGGGCAGTATAAACAATACCTGCAATCGGAAGGTGGTTATGACGTGCTTCCGGCAATACCGTTGAGCGATGCAAACGTTTCGCAGGCCACAAGCAAGTTCAACGAATTGGCGGCACAGCGAAAACGGTTGTTGGAAAGCTCTACCGAAAAGAGTCCGATCATTAAAAACTTGGATCAGCAATTGTCCGACCTTAAGAGTTCCATTACTTCGAGTCTTGGACAAATGGAGCGGAGCATGACCATGAATGTAGACGCCCTACAAAAACAAACGGGAGCCTATTACGGAACGATTTCTTCTGCACCAAAAAACCAGGCAGAGTTACGGAACATTACAAGGCAGCAACAGACGACGGAATCCCTGTATTTGTATTTGTTACAAAAACGTGAGGAAGCACAGATTACCTTCGCTTCCAGCGCGCCCAAATCAAAAGTGATCGATGATGCCTATGCCGTTGGGAAATCACCGGTAAAGCCCAGAAAGAAAATTATTTATTTGGCCTGTATGGTGTTGGGCTTATTGGTGCCATTCGGTATCATTTATGGTGTTGATCTTTTAGATAATAAGATACACAACAAAAATAGTCTTGAAAAAAGGGTGAAAGATGTGCCCGTTTTGGCAGAATTGCCGCGATTGGGTAAAAAGGACGAAACGCTGGTGCGAAAGAACGACCGTTCGGTGCTTGGGGAATCGCTCCGTATTTTGCGAACGAACCTGGATTATCTGATAAAATCCAAGTCTACCGGAAAAAACAATGTCATTTACGTCACTTCCAGTGTACCGGGAGAAGGAAAAACATTTTTATCTTCCAACCTGTCCATGATTTTTGCCAATACCGATAAAAAGGTACTATTGATCGGTGCGGATATTAGAAATCCGAAGCTGTATACGTTTTTCAGTAGCAAGGATGTGGACAAATTGGGCAAGCCCAGTAGAAATAAAGATGCGGGACTTACCGAGTTTTTATACGACGATTCGTTGACTTCCAAGGATATAATCAATCCGATGTTGGCCCATACCAATACCATTGATGTCATTTATTCGGGGAAAATACCTCCCAACCCTGCTGAGTTGCTTATGAGTGACCGTATGAAGGAACTGATCGAAGAAATGTCGGCACGTTATGACTATGTTGTGGTGGATACCGCTCCTTTGATGGTGGTTACCGATACGCTGCTCATCAGTGAATACGCCGATCATATCATTTACGTTACCCGTGCAGGGGTTACCGAGACCCGTGTGCTCGAATTCCCGTTGAAGTTAAAAAGCGAAGGCAAGCTCAAAGGGCTGTCATTCGTGGTAAACGATGTGAAGGAAGCTAACTTGGGATATGGTGGCAAGTACGGCTATGGTTACGGTAAAACCACTAAAAAGTGGTGGAAATTTTAAGGGTTAAAAACTGCTTTTTTATAGAATAAGTAGAGTCGCTCGTAGTCGTGGTCTTAGCTTCAAAAAGTATCACCTACCTCCGGTATTCAATAAAAGTTGTAAATGGTCTTTTCTATGAGCGGAAGTAAATTTTCTGCCATTTTATACGTCACCTTTATTTCCTTAAGGCTATTCAAGTGTCCCATATGGTGCACATCGGAAGCTACAAAATCGATCAATCCTTCCTCAACAAGTTTAAAGGCTTTTTTCTGAACGTCCTTCCCATAGTGTTCACCTAAGGAGAGCAGGTTCAACTGAAAGAGCAGTCCCTGTTGCTTGTACCGCTTAAATTTGGACGAACCCATTTTTAGATATACGTACCGCTCCGGGTGGGCAAGAATTGGAAAAAGCCGTTTGGAGGCGATTTTTTGCACGGCCACATCGAAGTTGATCGAAGGTTGCAGATACGACATTTCAATTAAAATGTAATTTTTTTTAATTGGCATAACACCGTTCTCCTCGAGCAAGGTTTCAAAGTTGGCATCTACCATATGTTCCGCCGCGGCGGTAATGGCGACATCCATTAGGTTTTCGGATAGTAGTTCGTTTTTTAGCTCCGTTAAGGCATCTCCAATGGTGGCGGCAGTGTTCGGGTGATAGTTGTGCATAATGTGGGGCGTTGCTATAAAGTGTTTTACCCCGAACTCCTGAAAACCTTTGATGAGGGAAATCGACTCGGTAACGTTTTTGGAACCATCATCGATTCCCGGTAAGAGATGGTTGTGCATATCGACAAAGCCCTCTAAAAGGTCTACAAGAAATCTTTTTTTACTAAAGAAATGAAACATACTGGTCGGTTATCCGGTGCAAAAATACCACTATTCTTGCTAGTGTTTTGTATTGAAAACGCTTTGACCGCTTTCTACAGGTATCAAAGAAAATATCGTGCCATAATAGTTCTGAATAAGAGTATGGAGAAGTAAGACCATTTTAACTTTGAAATGTATTACTTGAGAGTGTTTTTTTTCAAAACCTGTGGGTATGTTGAAATACCCGGCCAGTGAAGTATCTTTGCATAAAAAAGAAGCGCATCGTTTTGAAATCACATCCATTAGATTTTTTTGAGCCTTTTACATCGGAACTTCCGGCGGACAAGGAGTTGGTAAACGAAAGGCGACAGGTACGTAATGCCTGCTTTTCATATGTTGAACCAAAAACCCCTGCCAATCCGTCTTTGATACATGCTTCCCCCGAAATGATGCAGTTGTTGGGAATATCGAACCTGCATGACGAAAAACGGTTTTCGGATATCTTTTCAGGTGCCGTAACCCCCGAAGGTTCAAAGCCGTACGCCATGTGTTATGGCGGACATCAGTTCGGAAATTGGGCAGGACAATTAGGCGATGGTCGGGCTATCAACTTGGGGAAAGTAGAAGGAGTTGGTGGGCCATGGACCTTGCAACTTAAGGGTGCCGGTGAAACGCCCTATTCGCGAAACGCGGATGGTTTGGCCGTTTTACGTTCTTCCGTTCGTGAATATTTGTGTAGTGAGGCCATGCATCACCTTGGCGTGCCCACAACAAGGGCACTGTCCTTAATGCTCAGTGGCGATTCCGTACTACGGGATATTCTTTATAATGGGAATCCCGCGTATGAAAAGGGGGCCATCGTTTGCAGGGTAGCGCCCTCGTTCATACGCTTTGGAAATTTTGAAATTTTGGCCGCACAAAAGGATATTACCACCTTAAGGGCCTTGGTCGATTATACCATTCGCCATCATTTTTCCCACTTGGGAGCACCCAATAAGGCGGCTTACTTGGCTTTTTTTAAAGAAGTATCGCTTCGGAGTATGGAAATGGTGGTCCACTGGCAACGCGTTGGTTTTGTGCATGGCGTGATGAATACGGATAACATGTCCATTTTAGGGCTGACCATCGACTATGGACCGTACGGTTGGCTAGAGGGATATGATCCCGAATGGACCCCGAATACTACGGATAGTGCCCATAAACGCTATCGGTATGGCACACAACCGGAACTTGTGCTATGGAATCTGGTACAACTGGCAAATGCCCTATATCCCTTAATCGAAGCAGTGGAGCCCCTACAGGATATTTTAGATGAATATCGAAAGCAGGTAGGGGTAGCCCAATTGGATATGATGCGATCTAAACTAGGGCTTTTTGAAGCGAAACCGGAAGACGAAGAACTGGTGACCACTTTAGAAACCGCATTGCAGGCGACAGAGACCGATATGACGCTTTTTTATCGCACCCTATCGCAGTTCGATCCCGATTCTCCGGAGATGGGCATCGCGCTCGTAGGGGAAGCGTTTTATAGTCCAGGGGAAGTGAAGGGCGCCGTAGCGGACACTTGGAATTCCTGGTTTGCCCTGTACGCGCAGCGTTTGCGAAAAGAACTTGCCACCAAGGAAAAACGTACCGAGCACATGAATGCCGTGAACCCAAAGTACGTACTCCGGAACTATATGGCGCAGATGGCCATTGATGCTGCGGAAGAAGGCGATTACGATGTGATGAAAGAGTTGTTTACGATGCTTAAAAAACCTTATGACGAGCAACCCTCCTTTCAAAAATGGTTTGCCAAAAGACCGGAATGGGCCAGAAATAAGGTGGGTTGCTCCATGTTGTCCTGTAGTTCGTGAAACTGCATATAGGTCGGATGTAATGTACAAGAAGAAAAACAGACTATTATAGGAAAATGACGGTATTCGAGGCAATACAAAGAATCCCAGAGGGATACATAGAGGGGATGTATGAAAAACGGAAATATGGCATTACCAAGCAGTCTTTTAACAAGGGAAAGTCCTGTAAGGTTTTTGGAAAAGCCCTTGGAAGCTCCGATTTTATCAGCCTTAACTATTACCATACACGTTCCGGTGGACTTTTAAAGCCTTGTGAAATGGAGGAATCAAAAGTGGTTGCCTTTTTAAAAAACGTAACGATAAAATAATAAAGGGAAATGAGCATAAAAAAAGCATATATCGCAGGAGGATGTTTTTGGGGAATGGAGGAGCTGTTTCGCGTTCGTCCGGGTATTTTGGATACCGAGGTCGGCTATATCGGGGGAAAAAACGAGCACCCGACCTATAGGAACCATCCCGGTCATGCGGAGGGTATTTTATTGGAGTATGATGATGCGATTACTTCATTTAAAGCGATTTTGGATTATTTCTTTCGCATCCACAACCCTACGACCTTAAATCAGCAGGGCAACGATATGGGTTCCAGTTACCGATCGGCGATTTTTTACCAGGATGAGGAAGAAAAGGCGATTGCTACCGAAATGATCGCTTTGGTAGAGGATTCGAATCGATGGGAAGGAAAAGTGGTGACTACCTTAGAGCCGTACACCACCTTTTGGCCCGCAGAACCGGAACATCAAGATTATTTGGTACGTAATCCGAACGGGTATACCTGCCATTTCGAGCGGTTTGAAACCTCTTTTTTGGAATAGTTCCATTGACTTGACTTTTGGTAGTGCCGTTGGGTAAATTATGCTTTGGTATCGCTTAAATCCTTTGGAATTTGAGTGATTCGGCCCCGGTTTTATAGTTTCTTGTCGCCAATATAAAATGAACACTACGAGATGATTCATATACGACCTGCTACGATAGTTGATGCTCCTGTTATTGCTCTTTTGGGGCGAACGACGTTTCAAGAAACCTTTGGGTCCCTATTTCGGGACCAAGGTGATTTAAGGGCATATTTGAACGACACCTTTTCCGTTAAAAAAATAGAACGGAGTTTGGATAAAGCCAATAATGCCTTCTGGCTGGCTTTTGTGGACGCGCTTCCGGTAGGTTATGCAAAGTTAAAGTTACGCTCTCCAACACCTTTCATGGTATCGACCGAGGTCGGTCAACTGCAAAAAATATATGTACTTCACGAATTTTTATCCATGAAAATCGGAAAACGACTGCAAGATATTTTGGTGGAAGCGGCTTCCCTATCAGGATCGAACGCTGTTTGGTTATCTGTTTTAAAGAGCAATGCAAGAGCGATAAGGTTTTACCAAAAAAATGAATTTAATCATGTTGGAGCGCATCAATTTGTCATTGGTAAAGAAACCTTCGAATTTCTCGTTATGGCAAAACAGTTTTGATAACCTTTGTTAAAGGGATTTCTCTCCCTTTATCGGGCATTATTTTCTCCAAAGGGAAATAAATGTGGTTATATTTAAAAAATTAGCTTTTTAAAGATGGGAAAAATAGGGATTATCGGTGCTACGGGTATGCTAGGCCACCACACGGCAAAGGCCGTTTTGGCTACCGGGACACATCAGCTAACGGTGATACACCGGGCAACGTCCAATTTGGAGCATATCAAGGACCTCGATTTCGAAAGTAGGGTAGGAGATCTTACCGATAGGTCCAGTCTTTTTAAAGCTTTTGACGGGCTGGATCATGTGCTCAATTGTGGGGCGTATTATCCTACGGTTCCCAAACCCTTGCAGGAAGAACTGGCAATAGCGGACAAGCAGATTTCGAACTTTATTGAGGCCGTAGCCCACTGTAAAATCAAAAAAGGACTGTATTTGGGAGGCGCTATTGCCATTCCCAAAGCAACGAGCGGACCTGGGCACGAGTCTTTGGTCTATCAGTCATTGCCCTCCAACGCGTCGGCCTACGCACAAGTAAAGGTCTTAATGGATAAAAAGGTACGGGAAGCGGGCGCAAAAGGAATTCCGATAGTCATCGGGATACCTCCCATGACCTTTGGGGAGTATGACTATGGCCCAACAACCGGGCGTTTGATCGTACATGCCTTGAACAGAACCCTTCCCGGCTATGTAGGCGGAGATCGAAATGTTGTGTATGCCGGTGACGCCGGTAGGGGAATGTTGTTGGCGTGTATGAATGGCCGGCCGGGTGAACGGTACCTTATTACCGGGGTCAACATAAACATAACTGCACTTATTGAGAAAATTGGGATTATCGGCGGGGTTACCGATATGCCCAAAAAGGTGCCCTTATCCTTGGCAAAACTGCTGTCAAAGGTAAAAATGACCCGCTATAAATGGTTTGGTGGTGAGCTCCCCTTATTGGACGATACGGCCATTGCCGTAATGTCGGCAGGTCAATTTTTAGACGGTTCCAAGGCTAAAAAAGAGTTGGGCTATAAACCCCAAGTCGGTATCGACGAAATGATACAGAAAACGATCTCTTGGTTTAAAGAAGTGGGTTATATCGATGGATAAGATAAGGTCCTGCTTGTGTGGCTATGTCTTAAGGGCGCACCCAGATGGACCAAAGTGACCGCATGGAAAGTTCCGGGATTTCCGGTGTTCCAGATTTATGGTTTTTAGCGCTTTAACGTGAATTCAGCTTATAAATTGAATGCTTTAGGTCGGCTTTTTATCCTTTCATTTGACCTTCCGTTCATTTCTTTTGCTCGTCCAAAAGCAACCGATTCAAAGAAAAGACACTTTTCGTAGTGATTTTTCAGTCTCCGACCGAAAACCGTTTTGCAAACTCCGTGGCCTCCGGTATGGATCTCGGAACTTAATAGCTATCATTATTTCGAAAAGGAAAAACATCCGTTAACCAAAATAGGTGTTTTTTAAGTCGAACTCACTTTAGTTAAGGCGTATCTCCGGCATTGCTACTCCGGATAGGAAACATAAGTGTACGATTTATGAATGATTTTCCAGTTCCCCTGGTACTTTAACAGCATCAGGTAATCGGTATAAATTCGTTTGGCATTTGGCATTAGAATCTCAATTTTCGCCATGGCCGCATCGTTCTCATAATCGATGGATACAATTCTTCCGATCCTGTTGCTTTTCTTTCCTTTTGAAATGCCTCCGATATACGCTTTTCCATACCAGACTTTAAGGCTATCCTTGTTGATGCTATAAAGGTTCAATTCGGGATGAAAGGCTTTTTTTACCCGTTCCGGTTCTCCATTGGCGGTTCCTTCAATATAATCCATTAGTGTATCGGTAATCGCATGCAATTCGGATTGCGCGTTCGCAACGGACATTCCAAGTACAAAAATGAATGTGATCAGGATGTGGTATATTCTCATGTGTTTTTTTTTAAATAATTATGACTGCTTATTGTGTCCAAAAATCCGCTATCGGGTTTTTGCTGAATTTTGATTGGTCTTTGCCGCTTTTAGAAATAGGATATCGGTAACACCTTGCGTGGCCAGTAGAAACCCGGAGACCTCCCCTTTAGGGTCCCTCTGGAAGGTAATCGAACTGAAATGGTCCTGGTTTCCCATAAACGTATCAGGTATGGTAGGCGAAAGCTGAACAGGTTTCGTTCTTGGGCGTACGATGACAAGTTCTCCGTTATGGTTCTCGATAGAATAGGGCGTTTTAAACAGCGGTGTGTGATAGTTGCCGGTAAACGCCTCAAGGTCTTTGCTCCAACTGGCGTTCTGATCATAGGCGAGAGATCGAAAGGTTTGGTCTCCCACGGTGACCTGCATGGTTTTGGGCGTCGTCTTTGTATCGAAAAGTACCATGACCTCGCCCCGTGTGATCATTTTAAATGAAGTATTCCCCAATGGCACCAGTGCACTTTCATTACCCGGCCCCCTAACATAACGCAGGGTATCGTTTACCATACGAATCTTGCGAATGGTATGGTTATCGGTGTCCCAATAATCCCCTTCAAAGTTAGCTAGTTGTGGGCCCGCCAATTTTTTAACGGCAATCGGTGGTGGCGCTTGTGGCATGGGGTCAAGAAAATTCTCAATGTAAAGGGCACTGGCACCGGTTGCCGCATAGCCATTGTACGCTCCATCGTTGCCCATGACCACAAGGGCCAGGTCGTGTTCGGGATATCGGATCAGTTTGCTGGCATAACCTCCGGCTACTTCGATATGGTATAGTTTTTTGACCCCTCGAAAATTCCAAAAACGATGTCCTCCGGTATATAGTGCCAAGTTGGTTTCCTTGACCGTAGTATTGTTGACGGTGGAAAGACCGTCAAATTTTGCAACAAGCTGTTTTGTTCCCAAAGTCGGGCTTTGTAGCTCCTTGGCCCAAAGGCACATATCCCCAACGGTGCTGTACAGGTCGGTCAAAAGGGTGTGTTCGTGATTGATTCCCGCGACGGCATATCCTTCCTTTTGGGCAACATATCCCTGGGCCATAGCGGGGATTACAGCGCCTGTGGTGTCAAATACGGAATGTGTCATTCCCAAAGGCCCAAAAATTTCTTTGGTCACGAATTCGGAATACGATGTTTTTCCAATTTTGGTGATCAAATCTTCAAGGACCATGAATCCGGCATCGGTGAACTGTTGCGTTTCTCCACTGGCCGGAGCATTTTGCGATTGGTATCCGATCATTTTATAGGCCTGTTCTTTACTGAATACCTCTTGCATATTCCACCCTGCAAGGGTTTTGGAGACCTCCAAGTTGTTCAGCCCGCTGGTATGGTGTGTCAGTTGTTCAATGCTTATGGGATGCGGAAAGGACGCTAGTTCCGGCATGTGTTTTCTAATATCGTCCTGTAGGGAAATTTGACCGCGCTGCTCAAGCAATAAAAGGGCGTAAACGGTAAATTCTTTTGCGATGTCACCGATGTGAAATTTTGTATCGGGGCGTATCGGGATTTGGTGTTCCAAGTTTGCCAGTCCATATCCCTTGGTATAGACCACTTCACCATTGTTTAGGACACCCACTGCGATTCCGGGCGTATCCGTATTCGCCCATGTCGCAAAAACCGAATCTATTTGGGCAGGGGTAATCTGTTTTTTATGGGCCTTTTGACCATAGGTCCCGACCAAGGTTGCCAATACCAATACTGTAAGTACGCTTTTCATATGTTTTGTATTATTGAATGTTTAGCTCCGCTATACCCTTGACGACCATTTCGGCTACTACCGCAGCTGAAGTGGGGTCTTGCCCGGTTATCAAACGACCGTCTACCTTATGGAAACCGTCCCAACCCGTAGTTGAAAATTGAAAATCGCCACCTCTTTCGGAAATTAGCTGTTGGATGGAGAAAGGAAAGGTTTTGTAATATGCAGCTTCTTCGTTCTCAAAAAGATCCGGAAAACCGTTTACCTTCTTTCCTTCAACCAAATAGTCCCCGTTCCGGGTTTTTAAATTGGCGATTCCGGCCGTCCCATGGCAAATGGCCGATACAATTCCCCCGTGGTCTTCATATAGTTCCATTACAATTTTTTGTATGGCCCCATTTTCAGGCACTCCGAACATGGCGGCACCGCCTCCACCATAGTATACCGCTTTATAATGTTGCGCATCTATGGTTTCCGGTGGGTAGGTATGCTCCAAGGCATCCATGAAATTGTTGTCGTACAAAAATTGCTTTTGTAGGGAATCGGAGGTGTTGATGTATCCAATAGGAATAGCCCCTCCTTTAGGACTCACAAAATCTATGGAAAAACCGGCCTGTTGAAAAACGGCGTAGGCGTGTACGATTTCCGAAAAATGGTTGGAGGTACTTAAATCAGTGTCACCATAAAAATGGGCGTTGGAGACAACGAACAGTATTTTTTCCCCTATTTCCTTAGCACTTTCTTTACCGTACGCAGTTTTGGATCGTTCCTTGCAGCCCAAGAGAAAACTTAAAAATACTAGAATGGCAAAGGGTATCCTTTTCATCGGTGATAGTTGTTAGTTAAAAGGATGCGCTGTAACGCAAGCCTTTCCTCCGAGTATTCGGAGCTATAAATTTTTGGCCAGTTGGCAGTCGCACTTGTCGGTCAGCGATTTTTATGGATTACAAAATAGCGTAGCGCCAACGGTTTATGGTTACTTTGGTACAATGCTGAAAAGGAATTTCATTCTTTTCTTTTAAACCTTTGCAGTTTACATGCAAAGTGGTTTGGACAACAAGTACTATAGTACCCTACAATACTATGGTAAAACGAAGCAAACGGGGACACCAGTTATAAATCTGGAGTACGGATCTATAAATCGAGAACCTTACAAAGTGTAGGTTCAGGCAATACTTTCCTTAAATTTTGCGGGAGTGGTCTTGGCAATTTTTTTAAAGGCGGAATAAAAGGTCGATTTGGAATTGAATCCACAATCATAACCTACCGCTTCCAATTTGATCTGTGTGTTGCAGCGGATCATTTCTTTGGCCTTTTCAATACGGTATTCATTGATTAGAAAGGTAAAGCTCTTACCCATATTATCATTGATCAATTGGGACAGGGTGTGGGGCAAAATATTCATTTTTTTTGCCACGTCGGGAAGTCTAAGATTGGCATTGGTATACATTTTTTCGTCCTTCATCAATCGGTCGAGTGCCGCTACGAGTTTTTTGGCTTCAACGGGCGCAATTTTTTTATTTGCGTATTTATGGGGTTGCGTAAAAAGTGCCCCTTTGGTCCTCCGAAAATAAAGTAATAGAAAAAACAGATAAAAAATCAATGAGAAGGACAACGCCCCTACAAGGTAGGAAGTATAAGCGACCGTACTGAACGCCACCCAGATGATAAGGTTTCCTATAAAAACGCTCAACAACCAAAAATCTAAACCTGATACCTTTTTGTTTTTCTTAAAAAGGTCCTTTAGCAGAGGCCGTATTATCCAAGCGGTTCCAATGATATATCCTGCCCAAAGGCTATAGATAATGGTCATCCAATGGATGTTGCCTACCAGGCAGGGATTGTGTGTTTCAGGGAACAATATTCCGATGAAGATCGCTAGTGATAACAGTACCAAAAAATGGATTTTCCATAAGTGGATCTTGGAATCAGGCAAAACAACGGACTTCATATAAAAATAAAGGGAAGGCCCGATCAGTATGCATGCCGTAAGACCGATTTTGATAAAGATTATGGACAAATCATCATTAAAATAATAAAACACCGATTTGCCAACACGAATGGCAAGCATGAGCAACAGAAAACCTAAAAAGAAGTTGGAAATTGTTCTGGGGCGTTTGATAAAGAAAAAGTACAAACTGATCAACAGCGCGTTAAAAACACCCAATGCGCTGAAAAAGAAAAGGAGTTCACTGGAAAAATTCATTTTTTGAAAAATGCTTAACAGCTGTTGTACCCAAAAATAGGTAAAATCGATACAACGCTCACTTTTGATAGCCAAAGCTGTAATTTGGGGTACGGACTAGAGCTAAAAACAAACGTCTGGGGCCGGATTCTTACTCCAATATGGTATGCGCTATACGTTTTTCGTTTCCTAAAGTGTCAATAATGGTTATACGCGGTACGTCCAGGGTATCCACATATATTTTTATACGTTCCTTACCTTTGGAATCATATAGAAACAGGCCTACGTTTTTATTTTCTTCCCTGCCCAAAAACATGCGATACACATTGATTTCCGAGTCGATGTATTTTTTGAATTTTAAGTATGCTTTTTGTTTTTCTTCTTCACCAAGGTCTTTAATATCCTCTTTCAATTGTTCAAATAGCGTTTTAACGCGAATAGAATCCGAACGTTCCCTTAAAAACATACCGTACCAGCGTTTCCATTCATCACCATGTTTGTATTCATCTTTCATTATTGCCAAAATCTGGTCGTTTTTCTGCTGGTCAAAAGTGATGCCGGAAAAGCTTTCTTCGTCATTGCCATCATAATAAATACCGCCGACTTCATCGCCCACGCGATTGAAAAAAATAAGACCGGGTAGGTCTCGTTTGGAATCTGGATAATGCGGTACACCATGTGTCGTGGCCAGTGCCTGCTGTTCGGGATTGCTGATCGAAACATATAGGTTACCATCAGGACCGACGATACTCAAGCGTTCCACTTGTAATTCTTTTGGTATCTCCTGCGATTTTACGTGCTGATAACCCAAGAAACAAACGATACCTAAAAGAACCATGGTATTAATGGTCAATAGTATTTTTCTCATGTAAAGTTTTATTTTCAATGATTATTGATTTCCATACAATTGGAGTCAGATAGCCCCAAAAAACATTGTTTTAAGGGTTGAACATGTTCAAAAGTATAGATAAATAAGCCAAGTTCTCCCGGATTAAAATCCTTAAAGTTGTAACGGTTTGCAAATAGGTTACCGTTTTATCACTTAAAAAGGTTATCCTTACTATCATACTGAGGAATACTTTGTCTGTCGCTGTAGAATGTGATACTCTAAAAACGTAACTCACTGTCCTATTTTCGTGGGGATTATACTTGCTAAACTTTACTCTTTCGATTTCGTCATAAATCAATATCTTAGACACTAGTAGGGACATCGATTTGTTTAAGCGAATTTGATAAATACGTTGTTAAAAATAATAGCGATGTACTTGGTTCGGACAAACAAACCAAATTTCTATTTAATCTTCCCTTTGAATGATGACCAAATCAAAACTAGTTTTACTTTTTTTACTGTTCGGGTTTGTTAAGAACTTTTCTCAGGAGAAAGCCATAAAAGAAGATACCCAACTTGGAAAAGTAAAAGCGGAAAGCTTTCTAAAAGTACTTCAACAGCATTATGCGAATGGCGACTATCAATTGCATAAAAACTACAGTGACTCCCTTCTTTTAGTTTCCGGGAAATACGGCCTGACCAAAATGTATATTTTGGCCTTGAACAACCAAGCGGTGTACTACAATAATCGCAGTGAGAAGCAATTGGCTATTGAACGATATCATCTTGCGCTAGAGAAATGTAAACTTATTCCAAACGATTACCGTTCCAAAGCAATTGTTCTGGTCAATATGGGAAATACCTATCAGAATATCGATGCGCAGAACAAGTGCATAAAAACAATGGAGGAGGTGTTGTCCATTGCGGATAAACTGAAAAACCCCGATAAGATCAAAGCAGCGGCGTTAATAGGATTATCAAATAGTTATAACAAGTTAGGGGATTTAAAACCTGCCTTGGAATATGCTTATCAAGTAAAAGCCCTGGGCGAAAAATTACAGAACGAAAGTTTTATTGCCACATCTTTGACCAACATCGCCGATATCCATGTTAAACTGAAACAGTATACGAAGGCAATTGAGGCCACCACGGCCGCATTGGAACTATCCGTTTTGAAAAAATCTGTTAAGAGTAGGGGCTGGGCACTGTTAAATAGGGGTATTGCAAATTATCACCTGAATAATTTAACCGCCGCGAAGGAAGATTTGTTGGCTTGCGAAGCGCTTTCTGGCAAAAAGAATATTGTAGAAATAGAGATGTACGCCCACAAATATTTGGCGATGCTTTACGAGAAAAATAAAGATTTTGAAGCTTCTTATGCAGAGCAAAAAGAGTATTCCCAATTAAAGGAAAGGCATGAAAACGATACGAAAAGTGCTACTAAAAAAGATTTAAATACAAATATCGCAGCGCAAAACAAAAAAATAGAAGCAAGTGAACAAGAGCTGATAGACCTATCTGAAAATAGTGCTCAAGTAAAATTTTGGGGCGGTACTATGCTAGTACTTGCCACGCTGACCATACTCTTTTTACTGATCAGAAGAAGGAAAATCAAGAAAGAACACGCTAAGTTACGTACTCAACAGAAAGCACTATTGGCATCTTTATCGAACCTTGGGAATACGTCGAGTACGCTTTTGATAGAAACCGATAAAAAAGCCGCAAGTACTAAAAAGCCCTACGAAAACTCTTCGCTCACCGAGGCGGATAGAACACGCTACAAGAATAAAATTTTAGCATGCATGGAAAATGACAAACCCTATTTGGATGCTGATTTAACGCAAACCAATTTTGCTTCTAAAATAGGTATTAGTAGTTATCATTTTTCCGAGGTACTGCATTACGGTTTTGAACAAAATTTTTACAACTTTATAAACGCTTATCGTATAGTAGAAGCACAAAATTTAATAAAACAAACAGCACATACTGATATTAAAATGATAGTGATAGCGTTTGATTCCGGCTTTAAGAACAAAGCATCCTTCAACCGAGTCTTTAAAAAGCATACAGGGCTTACGCCATCGGAATACAAGAAAACATTTTAATCAAGATGCTTTTTAGAAAAGGGTTGTATTCTCAAGAGTGCAACCCTTTTTTAATTTATTGCAATTGAAGACTTACCCGTTTTCGTACAGCCCTAAGTTAAACAATCCTGTTTTTTCATTGGGGCTAGCCCCAATGAAAATTCTTTGA